>NZ_JBKGFV010000004.1:0-734490 GCF_046559655.1 Fontibacillus forbon
GCCGCTAACCAACGGATTCCCGAAGGAATCCATTAGTCCGCTCGACTTGCATGTATTAGGCACGCCGCCAGCGTTCGTCCTGAGCCAGGATCAAACTCTCCAATAAAGATGGAAGGATCTACTCTCCCGAAGGGGAGTGGCTTTCCATCAAAGTGTTTGACTTGCTCATTTTGAAACTGACGAGAAAATTAATTCTCATTTTAATACTCACTCGTTGTTCAGTTTTCAAAGATCAACTTCGTTTTCATTAGCGCCTCATCAGCGGCAACTTTTATATTATATCAGGCCCTGACCAAGAAAGCAAGCATTTTTTATTTGTTGAAATTACTTACTTTTTGTCGAAAACCCGCCCGCCAAAAGCGACATGTATTACTATACCAAACATTGAGCTTAATTACAAATTGAAAAATCTGGATTCTTGATGGCTGTTATTTTACGAGTGTATTTTTGCACGGACTATCAATCTATGGGTTGGATTTACAAGAGGATCGCAAGTGATCAAGGTTAAGACTTTATCCTCGGGGTTCTCGATGTCCAATACAGAAACATCTGTAGGTTTTACGATTGATATTTTATCTACTGTATAAACAAACAGGCTTCCGTTTACTTCTATATTAATTTCATCGCCGATTTCCATTTCGTTCAGACGATTGAACAATCTGCCTTTAGTGTGGGCCCTGTGAGCCGCAATTGCAGCATTTCCTGCCTCCCCCAATGATGTGGTTTCTTTCAGATGAGCAGCCGCATATTTCATGTTGGATTTTGTCGCACCTTCAAGAACTGGTAACTCCAGATCAATTTTTGAAATTTTTATAACTCCAATCCCCCGCTTATGTTCAGTTTTACTACTTTTTTCTTTTGGAATGGTCTGATTTTTTGTTGTTTTTGCTTTCACTTCGATCTCATTAGATTGAGACTCCAATGCTTGGGACATAACCAAATATTCATTACGTAGACTTTCATTTTCAGCTCCGTTCTCCTCCAAGACTATGCTGGTCTTCACGGCTTCCAACAATTTCTGCTGTTTATTATCGTCGATCCATTCACTCGTTTTCGGAAACAAAATAATCAAGATACCGATTCCGATCAACAAATAAGCCATTTTACGCATACCTGCGATTCCCTCCAGCCTAAATAGAGAAGTAAAGAGTTGATCTCTTTACTTCTCTTTCATAGAAAATATGAAATTAATTTCTTTTTGCAGTTTTTCTAAAAATGATTCCCAATGCAGTGAGGGCGGAACCAATGATGTAAAAAGGTAGTGAACTGTTTTCTCCTGTTTTAGGAAGAGTTTTTACTTCAGCCGCTCCCTCTTTATCCGGAGAACTCCCAGGCCCTGGCGGTTCCACAGGTTCATTTACCAAAACAACCGGAGTCGGACTCGGCGTTGGAGTCGAACTTGGCGTTGTTGACGGACTTGGTGTTGGAGTTGAACTCGGTGTTGTTGATGGACTTGGTGTCGGAGTTGAACTCGGTGTTGTTGATGGACTTGGTGTCGGGGTCGAGCTTGGCGTTGTTGACGGACTTGGTGTCGGGTTAGATGATGGTGTCGGCGTTGGGTTCGATGTTGGAGTTGGTGTCGGTGTCGGTGTCGGTGTCGGTGTCGGTGTCGGTGTCGGTGTCGGTGTTGGTGTTGGTGTTGGTGTTGGTGTTGGTGTTGGTGTTGGTGTTGGTGTTGGTGTTGGTGTTGGTGTTGGTGTTGGTGTTGGTGTCGGTGTCGGTGTCGGTGTTGGTGTCGGTGTTGGTGTTGGTGTTGGTGTCGGTGTCGGTGTCGGTGTCGGTGTCGGTGTCGGTGTCGGTGTCGGTGTCGGTGTCGGTGTCGGTGTCGGTGTTGGTGTTGGTGTTGGTGTTGGTGTTGGTGTTGGTGTTGGTGTCGGTGTCGGTGTCGGTGTCGGTGTCGGTGTCGGTGTCGGTGTCGGTGTCGGTGTCGGTGTCGGTGGGCAAGGTGTCTTGGTAGGCTTCGGTGTCTTTGTCGGCTTCGGTGTTTTGGTAGGTTCCGGTGTCGGCGTTGGCGTCGGTTTCGGCGTTGGCGTCGGTTTCGGCGTCTTTGTAGGCTTTGGTGTCTTGGTAGGTTCCGGCGTTGGTGTAGGCGTTGGTGTCGGTGTAGGCTTCGGTGTCTTGGTTGGTTTCGGCGTCGGTGTTGGCGTTGGTGTTGGCTTCGGCGTTTTAGTAGGATACGGGTGATAACCCCCAAACGTACTGTACTCCGATTCCCCCTGATTCTCCGTCTGTCCATCGGAGGTTGCCGTTACAGCGTTTGCCGTGCCCAATGCTAATCCGGCAGCTAATGTCGCCGCAATAGCCGTTCTTGCTCTCATCCTCATTCAGCCCACTCCAGTACAATTGATATCTTGCAAAATCCACACTTAAAATCAATTTATTGTATTGGACTAAGGCTTGCCCTATGACTATTTATAATCAAACGAAGATAATATTTTTTATTAATTCATCGACAGACTAATCTCCGGGTGAATAATGCCGCTCCCGAAAGACCCACTTTCGGCTTCCATAAAAATTTAGGATAAGCGTGACGCAAGTGACCCCAAATTTGGCAATTAGAGCATGAACCCCGGCATATGAAGCCATGATTGACAGCAAGGCCAGAGAAATAGTCAGTACAATTAAATTAAGGATCACGAACCGGAGAAATTGTCTTACTTCAAATACTTTTTTCCTTCCATTAACTCTTCGATCATTGAAGGTATACCCTTTATTCATAAAAAAACTGTTCACCGTTCCTGCCGAATAAGATACGATCTGAGCTGCTCCGTTTCCGATTCCCCATCCTGTCAATACTGCAAAAACCGCGAAATCCACGGCAGTGTTCAGCAAACCGACCATATTGAATTTAATA
Organism: Fontibacillus forbon; assembly: GCF_046559655.1. Taxonomy (NCBI): domain Bacteria; kingdom Bacillati; phylum Bacillota; class Bacilli; order Caryophanales; family Paenibacillaceae; genus Fontibacillus; species Fontibacillus forbon. Next base: position 2,855 of record NZ_JBKGFV010000004.1, read on the forward strand.
AATTGTAAGAAAGACGGTTTAAGCCACTTAACCGGCATATTCCTCAACCTGCTCCCTCAATCTCTCATCGGGAAAAGATGATTTCGCTCCGGAAACTCCGCCCTCTTGTAATTCAAACCCCAGCTTCTCACGAACAATATACAAGGGACGGTCTTTCGTTTCATCATAAATTCGGCCGATATACTCCCCCATCACGCCGAGCAGCATCAGTACGATCCCGTTGAAAAAAAGATTAATCGCTACGATCGAGGCCCATCCGGGAACCATGCCTAACTTAAGCCATTTTTGCAGTAGCACGACAAACAAGTATACAAAGCTGGAGAACGAGAGCACAAACCCTATATAAGAAGCAATTTTTAACGGCTTATGGGAAAAAGAAGTTATTCCGTCCGCAGCGAAACGCAGCATTTTGCGCAGAGGGTATTTGGTCACCCCCGCAAACCGCTCCTCGCGCACATATTCCACCCGGGCCTGACGAAATCCGGCCCATCCGACCAGCCCGCGAACGAAGCGGTTTTTCTCCTTTAGCCCTTTAAGCACGTCGCATACTTTACGGTCGATCAATCGAAAATCCCCTGTATCCAAAGGAATATCGACCTGGGTTAATCTCCCGAGCAAGCGGTAAAACATCAACGCCGTAGTTTTCTTGAACAAACTTTCGCCCTTCCGTTTTACGCGTTTGCCATAAACAACTTCGTATCCTTCTTTCCACTTATCAAGCATTTCCAGAATGACTTCCGGCGGATCCTGAAGATCGGCGTCAATAATCACAATTGATCGACCAGCAGCATAATCCATGCCTGCGCTAATGGCGATCTGATGGCCGAAATTCCGGGAGAACTGGATTAACCGCACATTGGAATCCCGCTGACAAATTTCCTCCACGATCTCCGCCGTCCGGTCGATGCTTCCGTCATTCACAAAAATAATCTCATACTTTTCTCCGGAGAAATCCATGACCTGCTTCAAGCGGGTATACGTATGCCGGATCACTTCTTCTTCATTATACATCGGAACAATTATACTGCAGCCGATCGCCATCACAATTCCTCCTTTTCATCCATTAACTTAGTGCTCTCCCGCCAGGAAAAGCAAAACTCAAAATAACCATGAAGGAAACCAGCGCAGAATATGCTCCACATAGAACGAGTTCACCTGTACGCCGGACAAAACCGGATAGAACATAGCAAACAACAATACCGCCAAGACGGTGTACCCTTTTCCGATCCAACTCAATTGCGGCCGCTTTTGTTCCAGTATTTTCGCTATATACACAATCGACAGAATCAGAAACGGCACCATGGCAAAATAATGGTATAGGAACGTTTCCCGCGATACGAGCATCCAAGGGACATATTGGGCAAAATATGCGATCCAGATGACGTAGGCGGTCCGGTCTTTCCGCTTCAACGACAGCCATAATGCTGCTATCAGCAAGAATACGCCGCTCCACCAAATTAGCGGATTCCCCATAGCAACGATGGATGATACGAGTCCCGAAGCATCACCTTCCCCGCTGTAATACCAGACGGGTCTTTTCATAAAGGGCCATTCCCACCAGGACGAGGCAAAGGGATGGCTCCCCACCAGACTGCTGTGATAATCGAACATGTTCTTTTGTGCCTGAATCAGGCTGTTCCAGGTGAATCCCTCCGGCGAAGCGGATAGTGGCGGAATAAATGACAAAGCATAGATGATGGCGGGAATCAGAACGAAAAAGACCAGACAAGACCCGAGCGTAATGAGCGTATTCCTTGGAAAGCGGGCTACCGTTTTACGATAAAGCGAAAGCGGGGCCGATTCTCCTTCACCACCACCTTCATCTTCACTGTTATCTTCATGCCCTAGAACCGTCTCCACCGCCAAAGCTCGTTTGGCAGCCGCGTACTCCCGCCAACGCATATAGATCGAAATGCCGAGCATTACCGCAAGCCCGGCCCCGCCGTAAACGACAATCCATTTTGCCGAGACTCCAATCCCGAAGAACAGGCCGGCCCAAAACAGCGGAAACAGCGTCTTGCCGACCCCGATCCGATGGAAATTCAGACTGAAATAACGGCTCATAAAGTAGAACATCAAAAGGATGAAGAATACGGCATATACATCGATCGTAGCGATCCGGGTTTGCGTAAAATGCATAAATTCAGCAGTAAAAAGCAAGGCGGACATGACGGCGTATTTACGTCGGCCGAAAAGATGAAGCGAAAACGCGTAGATGAGCGGCAGCATGGCTGCTCCAAACAAGGTACCCATGATGCGCCATCCGAACGGATTCAGCCCAAACAACTGGATGCCGACAGCTATGAGTACCTTGCCGAGCGGAGGATGCGTATTTTCATAAGCTGACAGTCCATTCAAATATTCATAAGCGGTACGCGCATGGTAAATTTCATCAAAGTACGAACCGTTATAGGAATCGGCTTTGTACTCTGCCGTCGAAGGCTCATCAAACAGCAGGCTTGCTTTATTTTCGGTCAAGACCGCACCAAGAGTGGCATCGTGGATTTGGATTACAGGTACCGGCGTTTTGCTGTCCGCTTCATAGAAAACCATCTCGTTTAGCGAGAATCCGGCTTCCATTACGGTAACTTTTGCATATCTGGCCTCAAGGCCGACCGGATAACTCTTCCAGGCGAATACTTCGCCGACATCTTCGGTGACTTCAAACGGATGTTCCCAGTCCGAAGCATCGTTTCCGAATTCCAGTTTGAACTTTCCGCTGCCTGTACCGCCGAAGATATTCACTTGTTCAAGCCGTTTGATCTCGCCGAAGTCCACATAGAAGCTGCTCTCACCCGGTTCCGGTGTCCATACGGTCTGCGGCGCCTTGGTCGAACCAAGCTGAAATAGAGCTACCGCCAAATATAACAGCAAGATCAAGCCGATCCATTTCCACTCTTCGGCACGTTTTAAAATAGAAAGCGGCTTGGAAGCCCCCGAGGTTTCCGCGGGCAATGACAACTCGGCGAGCAATGCCCGATCCTCTAGCCGCTGCTCGGTCTCCGTCCATAGCTTCAGCGGCTTGATTCTTTTTTTTACGTATATATCAAATCCGAGGTACACCATATAAACAAGCAGAGCTACATTTGCTATAGAGCATATAAGAACGATTCCGTCCGTTTCGGGGCTTGATCCCAGATTTAAATGTTTCAAGACATATGCCGTATTAACATACTGGGTTAAGCTAAACCCCATAAATAAGGTGAGCAAGCGACGATCCTTGACCTGGATAAAACAGAACAGACTTAAAATCAGGGCCGGGAACAGATAACGCTCATGCATCTTTGTCCCGAGAACGAACACGATGACGATCAGTGCCATGGCCAGAAAATAAGAGTTGGACAAATCACGGCCCTGCCCCTGTTTTCTAAAGGCGATATAGCCCACGTAAGCAACCGCTCCGAGGATGGCGATAACCCCCCACACACGAAATGAAAGGAATAACCATTCGGCATCCAAAGGAGACCAATTATGCCCGAACAAGGCGTAGATGTTGAACGCGTTTACGGAGGCATAAGGATAAGAAGCAAGGGTTGTGCGATACAAATCAATAAGTCCGACGAGCCCGCCCTGGTTCCAGAAAAACGGAAGCGCAAGCAGCCCAAAGACGCTAATCCCGTACAGCAAACTTTTTACGATTCGTTTTCCATCCCGGTAATAAAAACAAGCAATAAGCCATACCGGCGCGAAAATGAGCGTCTGCGGTTTGATTAATGCAGCGACAGCCAGCCAGACGGCAGACCGTTCAAAGCGCCGCTCGGTTAATGTCATGATGGATATGAGGAGAAATAGCACATAGAAAGAATCCACCTGTCCCCATGCCGAGGAATTGACGAGGATGGCCGGATTCCACAGGTACAAGATAGACAAAGCGATGGCGAATCTGCCGCCGAGGTTTTTGTTGGCGATCCGATAGATCAAGAAGCCCGTGATCAAATCCGCAAGGATTGATGGCGTTTTAAAAAGCAACTGGGTGCCGGCGGCTCCAAAGTCCATGGAAAAGACGCTGCGAATTGAACCGATGACATAAAGGATATAAATATATCCCGGAGGATAATCGGCAAACATGCCTTCGTTGTAGAAACCGCCGATTCCCTGGTCGACCGAATGCTGGGCCCAGGCCATAAAGGTGCTCATGTCAGTCTGAAATCCTTCTACTGTCAAAGCGATCCAGATGCGAAGGAGAAACGACGTCAACAGCAGCAAACCAAACCAAATATGCCTCTGGCTTACGGATTGCCCTAGAGTGGCATTTTGACGCCGAAGCACCCTCTGGTATAAAAAGGCGAATAAGAGGCTGAACAAGACGGAGAAGAGCATGATTGTCAGTATCGACACAGGTTGTGCTACCGTCTCTTCACTGTCTTCGGTAACCGCAGCATCTCCTGAATCTCCGCCTTGCGGAGGCTCTGCCGATTGCTCCAGGGAGACCGGACTCACTCCTTCCGGCAACACATCGACTTCTTTGACTTCCAGGTCATCAAAATACGCCTTACCGGTGTTGAGATGTCCGTACCCGCCTATTCCGGCGGCGATCGTAAGCTCGTGTTGCTCAGGCCCGGTTCTTCCATAGAATTGCAATTGCTTCCACTCTTCGCCCGGTTCACTCAGATGCGGGAACATCCCTCCAACGCCTAGGGGAAAAATAGTAGCTCCGACTTCGCCGCTACCCATTTCCGCAACCTGAACCCAGCCGGAAATCAGATAATGTGTCTCAGGGTTCACGTTTGCCTGCTGTACCCATTTCGCATGGTTTGGCTGTATATTCTCCACCACAGCGGAGGCGTTCCCCGAATGGGCTTGATCCTGGGCGATTCCGAGATAGCTGGCACCCTCTGTCAGCAACCAAACATCCCGGTTCCACAAATCCGGAGCATCCGTAGAAATAGTCTCGAAACCGGCGTTTTGCAGTACGTTTTCTCCATCTGCGTGCAGCGCCCCGGCCGGCAGCAAAGCTAGTATCCAAATCATTAGGGCAACTATTGCCATCTTTGCAATTCTTAACACGTGCATCCTTCACCCCGGATTTCATACTGGTTCCATGAATTCATAACTATTTTAAAAATATATTGCGAAGGGACAAAGGTTATGACGAAATAGAAAAAAGCCCGCCACCAGAAAAACTGGTATAGCGGGCTTCTTGATTAATATAGAAGTTTAGCCTTGGCTGCCAAGGAAGACGTAACGGAGAACGATGAGTACGGCGAGTACCCACATCAGCCAGTGGACATTGTATTTCTTCTTCTCACGCAAGTTTGCGATCGATGCAAGCACGACATAGAATACGATCCCGAAAGAAATCCCGTTGGCGATATTGTAGCTGAAAGGCATCATGGTGATCGTCAAGAACGCTGGAATCGCGACAACCATGTCATGGAAGTCGATTTCGCGAATCGATTGAAGCATCAATACGCCGACGATAATCAATGCAGCCGCAGTAGCGGAGCCGGGAATAAGCGCCGCAATCGGTGCCAGGAACAACGCAAGCAGGAAGCAGACCCCTGTAGTTACTGCAGTCAAGCCGGTTCGTCCACCTTCGGCAACCCCCGCCGTACTTTCCACATAAGCGGTAGTAGTCGAAGTACCGAGCATAGCGCCGCCTGTTACGGCAACTGCGTCAACGAGCATTGCTTTACCAACGCGTTTTTTGCCATCCACAGGATCCTTCATGATTCCGGCACGAGTCGCTGTACCTACCAGCGTGCCGAAGGTGTCGAACAATTCAACGAATGTAAACGTAACGATGGCAGAAACAATACCCGTATGCATAATGCCATCCCAGTCGAACTTCATGAAATTAAGTTCGGAGAAATCAGGAATCCATTTGGCCTGACTTGTCGAGACCGAGTTAAAGTCTATGGCACCCATCAGCATGGCAATAATCGTAGTTCCAAGAATCCCGAACAAAATAGCTCCGCGAACTTTAAGCACCATCAGAACGCCGATCAGGAGCAAGCCGATAATAGCCAGTTGCACGTCGGTGTTTTCCAGGCTGCCCAGATGGATTACAGTTTCAAAAGACAAGACATCGGTAAACGTGTGTGCCGGAATATCGTTACCGGCTTCTACGCCGATCGTCATCAGACCGCTGTTTTTCAAACCGACGATAGTAACGAACAACCCGATCCCGACCGTAATCGCATGCTTAAGTGCATCAGGAATCGCATCCAGAAGCATTTGGCGGATCTTGGTTACCGTAAGCAGGATAAAAATCAGACCGGAAATGAATACGGCGGTCAAGCCCATTTCCCAAGAGAAAGGATGATCCGTGGAAGCAGACGAAAGCACTACAGAGGCAAAATAAGCGTTCAGACCCATACCTGGTGCAAGTGCTACTGGGAAGTTAATAAAGAGACCCATGGCGATCGTAAAGATACCAGCGGCCAGAGCCGTCGCCAAGAAAACAGAATACCAGCCCATATCAATCTGACCGAAAGCCGTTAGTGTGTTAGGGTTGACTGTAAGGATGTAAGCCATGGCCATAAACGTGGTGAGACCGGCCATAATCTCCGTACGAACCGTCGTACCATTCTGTTTTAGCTTAAAAAAACGATCCATGATTCAAATACTCCTCCTTATTATGAGTCGGAAACGACAAAAAGCCCGAGGTTATATTTATCCCCGGGTACCGTTGCAGCCAGAAGAAGCGTAAAGAAACAATTTCGAAGTACCGGATTCATGCAACCGGAGTCTCAAACTTATTTCAATAAAATCAGCGCTTCTTCTTTTCGTAGCCAGATCATTTACGGTGACCTCGTAGAGACTTCCAGGCCTATCCCCGGAATTATACGAAAAGCATAAAACTGTAATTTGTCGATTATTTCCGAACAAGTCTTGAACTCAAGACCTATTACATGACTTATTCTAGGTAACAACGAGAGGATTGTCAACTAAAAAACGAATATTATTTCGCATATAAGGATCGATTGTTCGCTATTTACACTAATTTTAAATGATTTATCTCCATTTTCGAGCTTAGTGTGCCCGTTTTGATTGACAGGATTCGGCAAATTGCACAAAAAAAGACCGGGAACCATAAGGTTCCCAGTCTTAACTTCACAAGTTTTACTGATTCTTGTTTACTTTATTTAACTCTTTAGATACTCTGGCTTACTGATTGTCTTTTGCCCCAATACTCTATCCGAAACATTTAAGAACAGTGACTTGTTTTGATATTTTTGAAGATGGAAAAATTCGTCTTGCTGATAGTATTGAGATTGATCCATATTAATATACTTAATTCTAAACGAGATTGTGTTGCCTTCCTCATCATAATAACTAGGAGCGACATAAAATCGAAATATTTCACTTTGATTTACTAATAAATTAAATTCCCGATAGTTATAACCGTTGATGTTTATTTTGATTAGTAGAGCATTTCCAGAACCTACATTAGTTAATCTATATTCGAAATAGTAAGCTTTATTTTTCCGAACATTATCTACCATGCTTTTTTCAATTTTTCTCACAATTTTTACATCCATAAAATCTAGAACTATTAATTTATCGTCTAAACCATGTAGTTTGAAATCATCGGCAGACATAGGTTCTATTCTACAATCGATTAATGGCTGTATCTGTTTGATCCTGTCGATCCTTTTAGAACGTTCAGTATATAATATTGTAATAACTACTGCAAAAATAGTAGCTAGTGCGCCAAGAATTGTAGCATAATAAGCCAATACATCACTGGCTTCCCATCTTGTAACATATTTTGGCTCTGACTTGTAGAGTTCATTAATAAATATAGGGACGCCGACTAATAAAATGAGCGCCAATGAAATGATAAATAAATTCAATGTTAACTTACTAATATTTATTTTGCTCATCTTCTCGAAGAAACTATCACTATATTTCTTTTTCTTCAAATTTATTCAACTCCGTAAATGATAAATAAATAGTCAAAAACATTTTATCAATTATTCTGTTGGTTATGTAGAAAAAAAAGTAAATTACCCCAACTTTGAGAACTGGTGTAATGTAGCCAATGGCGTATATGCCGTTTTTCGATCTCCTCGGTCAAATCCGGTCACAAAAAAACTCCCTTTTATTTGCTAAACGACGCAGATAAAAGAGAGTAATTTTGAAATCTATTGTTGTAGGTGACACAGGATTTCAATCCCGTCAACACTTGAACCCCATATGCATCAAGGATTCCAAGCGGTTGGCGGCGTTGAGTTTCCCCGTTCCTACTCCCACTCAATCGTAGCTGGCGGTTTGGACGTAACGTCATATACGATACGGTTGACGTTATCCACTTCATTTACGATGCGCACGGAGATTTTCTCCAGCACATCCCATGGAATACGCGCCCAGTCGGCGGTCATGCCATCGATGGAAGTTACGGCACGGATGCCTACCGTGTAGGAGTAGGTTCTTGCATCGCCCATGACGCCGACGCTTTTCATGTTCGGAAGCGCGGTGAAATATTGCCAGATCTCACGGTCGAGACCGGCTTTGGCGATTTCCTCGCGAAGGATGAAGTCGGAATCGCGTACGATTTTCAGCTTGTCCTCGGTTACCTCGCCAAGCACCCGGATGGCCAGCCCCGGTCCAGGGAACGGTTGTCTCCAGACGATTTCACGCGGCAGACCTAGCTCTTCGCCGACCTTGCGAACCTCATCCTTAAACAGGGTATTCAGCGGCTCGATCAACGAGAACTTCATGTCCTCCGGCAGGCCGCCCACATTGTGGTGAGACTTGATCGTTTGCGCGGTAGCCGTGCCGCTCTCGACGATATCCGTGTAGAGCGTGCCTTGCGCCAGGAATTTAAAGTCGTCGAACTTCTCCGACTCTTCATCGAAGACATAAATAAACTCGTTGCCGATAATTTTCCGCTTCCGTTCCGGATCATCGACTCCCGCCAGCTTGGACAGGAACCGTTCACGGGCGTCGATCTTGACGACCTTCATGTCGAATTTGCCGACGAAAGTCTCCATGACGCTCTCAGCCTCACCTTTGCGAAGCAGCCCGTGATCGATAAACATACAAGTGAGCTGATCTCCGATCGCTTTATGAATCAGCATAGCCACGACGGAAGAATCGACGCCGCCGCTGAGTGCGCAAAGCACGTTCTGGTCTCCGACTTGCTCGCGGATTTCGCGGACTTTATCTTCGATGAACGTCTCCATGCTCCAGTTGCCCTCGCAACCGCAGATATCATAGATGAAGTTTTTGATCATTTCATTGCCATGAACGGAGTGGCGTACTTCCGGATGGAATTGTACCCCGTAAATTTTACGCTGCTCATGAGCGAAACCGGCAATCGGGGCGTGATCGGTCGAAGCATCCACTACGAAACCTTCCGGAAGCTCAACCACGTGGTCACCATGGCTCATCCATACGGTTTGCTTCGATTCCAGGCCCTTCGTCAATGCCGAATGCTCGGCAAAATCCACATCCGCTTTCCCGTACTCGCGTTTTGCCGCACGTTCCACTTTACCCCCAAGCTGCTGGGCCATGAGCTGCATGCCGTAACAAATTCCGAAGATGGGCACGCCGACATCGTATATCGCCGGATCACTATGAGGAGCATCCTCCGCGTAAACGCTGGAAGGTCCGCCCGAAAACACGATTCCCTTCGGCGCAAGATCGCGGATCTTCTCTAACGGCGTGTTAAACGGCAGCAATTCGCTATACACGCCCAAATCCCGGATTCGTCTTGCTATCAGTTGGTTGTATTGTCCACCGAAATCAAGAACGACAATTATTTCATTTGGCTTATTCATTACCGAGCCTCCCTTAATTCATGAAACTAATTATACGAAACGACAAAAGAGCTCGTCAAGGAAGACCCGGCGGTAAATCATCGGCTTTGAAACGCCAAATTCCGGCAAAGTTTCAAGAAGTCCCTGCTCTCGGTCCGGTCCAATCCGGCCCCTCCATAATAGAGGGTTTCCCAAATCGAGACAAAGCTTTCCAAATTTTCGTTTTGAGCGCCATTTCGTGCAGCGATCATCCCCGCATACTCTCTCGCGGTCATACCGCTTGTCTTCGGTCCGAAGGCAAGGTGCAGTTCCTGCCAGACGCGGTCGGCGGCCAGCAGCAATTCGTTCCTTGAAGGAAACTTCCGGCGCCGTCTCAGCATAAAGAGCCATAGAAGATAGCGACTTTCCCGAAACCATGTTTTCCGATAAATCACGGCCGCAAATAATGCAAACCCCACTCCCAACACAATGCAGGTCCAAAAAAACAGGGCTCCTTGAAGCGCAGTCCAGCCTTGCGAGATCAAATCGCGGATTCCGTTCTTGAGCACTTCCGAGGAAACGCGCAGATTGCGCCACAAACCCGCTTTTTGCTCTCCGCCGCTTGCCTCCGAGGTTTCTTCCGTACCTGCTGCAACGACCGACTCATACCCCGGAGTCGGGTCAAAAGGAATCCATCCCTCTCCGGGAAAATAGACCTCCACCCAGGCATGCGCATCCGCATAACTGACGTTATATCGGTTCTCCTCTCCGGTAACCGGCGTTCCCGGCGCAAACCCCTTGACCCATCTGGCAGGAATTCCGCCGCTTCGGAGCAACACGGTCATTGCCGTTGAAAAGTGATCGCAGTAGCCTATTTTCTGTCCGAACAGAAAATAGTCGACGAAATCGACTCCTTCCGGGGGAGACTCCGTATCCAGACTATAAATATGATGCTTCTCCAGATAGTCCATCACAGCCAACACGGCGTCGTATCGGTTCGGCCGGTTCTCCACGAGACTTGCACCTAGCTGGCGTACCCGGTCAGGCAAATCATCGGGAAGCTGGAGATTCCGGTTACTGATTTCTACGGGATCTCCCCCCTGGATCAGACGCAACCGGTCTGAGGAGCTGGACGGCAATCTGGCGGTCAGCTCATATCCGTAAATCTCCTGTTCCAAATAAACCCGTTCAAAGTAAACGGCATCCGAATCCGGATCGTGGCGGGTGCCGACTTGCTTTGAGCCCGATTCCGGATGTCCCGCGAAAATATGCTCAATCTTCACAGGACTCCCTCCGTTAAAAAAAGGTACCGTTCCTGTCACCGGCAGCTTGAACAACACTCTCTGCTTAATGACGGCGGTCGGGCGTCCGGAATCAACTTCCGTACCCTCGTTAGCCTCCTGGTTTCTCGCTGTTTCGGCAACTTCGACTGATCCAGCAGTCCCCGTGTCTTTTGGAGCTTCGGTAACTCCCGCGGTTGCGGCGGCAGCCGACATGGATTCGGCCTCCATTTCGACGGCTTCCGTAATGTCCGGGGCATCCACAGGTGAGGTGATCCAGCCTTGGCCGGTATATACGCTTTTGCTTTCGCCGCGCCAATAAGTATTTTGCGGCGATTCCGCCGTAAAATAGGTCTCGTGGCGAAGGCGCAGCGGAGCCCCTAGCCGGGAGTCGTCTTTACTGTATCCCGACACGGCATAGCTTTCCGCTGAACGGCCTCCCAGTTCGGAGCCGCTCCATTTTTCCAGAGCCGCTACAACCCGGTTCCAGGGAATATCCCTTACCGGTTGCACCGGCAGCAGCGAGCTCAGCAGCAGAGCACCCAGTACGCAACTTGCCGCAACGAAGGCACCGGCACCGGTCCCGATTCCTTTCGAATTCCGTTGGGCATCCTCGCCCAGATAATTACGGAGTAATAGAGCTTGAAGCGCAAGCCCCAGCGCTGCGGAACGTACCAGTCCCGGAAATACCGATACTTCTCCGGCTGTTTCGAGGGCTATCAGATAAAGCAAGGTTGCCAAAAAAAAGAGCAAATTACTATGCTTGTTGAGCGCCAACATCTGCACCGACACCACCAGCAGCGTCCACCCGACCAACAGCAATAGCGCACGGGATTCCTCGCTGATTCCGTACAGCCTCCCGGAATGAACAATCTCCATAAAGTCTGCGGCAAATTGTTGGGCGTATCCGGTGAACCATGAAATCCCTTCTCCTTGCCCATATAAAAATAATAGCGAGCCGGCCACCAGGAACGGAGGAAGCAGAGCATGCAGAAATGACGGGAGCCGCAAGCAGCCTGAGACTAGCAAGATCCCGGTAACGCTCATAAACAAGGCGATTAGCTTGGTCGGCTCCCCTCCCAAAAAGGAATGCAACGGGTACAGCCATTCTCCGAACATCCCGAGCAGGAGCGCGGAAAGAAGAAATCGCTGTCCGGTTTGGCTGAGCCTTCCACGGTGGTCTGTCATGGAAGCTGCGGTGGGCTCATGGGGTAGCATGGAACCCGGGCTGGTTAATGGGCCTGAAGTTGAACCTGCAACTAAACCTGTTGCCGGGCCTGCAGACGGACCTGCAGACGGGCTCAAAGCCGAACCCTCGCCTGGCGAACTAAGCGATTCCATGTCTGTCCCCTCCCTTATGCGTCATTTCCGGTAGGCCGGAATAATGACTCAGATCAACAACGGACACACCGCATTCCCGCAAAGTCTTCGCCAGGGAGGCCGAATCCATATTTCCGCCGATTCCGCAGGCGCACCAAATTTCCAGCATGGTGCCGTGCCCGGCAAAGTGCAGCACGGCCTCGGCCAGTCCCGGCGTCAAACGGCCCGTTACGAAAGTCAGGGCACGTACCTGTTCCGACGCATGCACGAAACGAAGGAGTTCCGCTCCAGATAGGCCGGGCGCCGGAGTCACGCCGGCCAGCAGGTCGAGCGCCGCTTTCAGCCCGCGACGGCCAGAGAAAATCGTGGCGGCCCGGGAGCCCGATTCGCCGCTTTGTCCCATCCCCCCGTGGCTGAAGCCTACTTCACCGGAGGATTCAAGCTCCCGGCCGAACCAGACGGCCGCAGCCGAAACGGCAAGCTCAAACCCGCCTTCGGGTCCGCGCTGCTTCGCAACGCTTCCCGGCCGGTTCCCGCTCCAGGGATACGATGCTTCAGCCGTATCCAGAACCAGATAGCGGGAAGGCGAGTCGGGAAGGTCGGGGAGGCGAGTCAACAGCGTCCCCTTCTTGGCGGAACTCTTCCAGTGAATCCGGCGCAGCGGATCTCCCGGCTCATACGTCCGCAGCAGTCCGGTATAGAGCGAGCCCTGAATCGCCGCTGCCCGACCAGAGCGTAGCCCCTCCCCGTCCGGTTGGAATATCTCCTGTCCGGCGGGATCAACGGGCAGCGGCGCAGGGTGAATGACGAGAACGTCATTCGCCGCTACGCGCAAAGAACGCTTGAACCACCCGAAGGAATCCCCCCAGGTAATCAGCACGGGTTCCCCGATATAGAACCCCCGACTCGTTTCTTTCATGTAATAAATGCCTTTAAATTCACGTTTCCAACCGCCGAAAACCAGCTTTCCTCCTTGCGGTTCCCCTTCTTTGCCTGCCCCCCTGTCCCCGGAAGCCGACCAGGCATCCTCCGCCTGCACCCATAAAGGAAATCCTCCGGAAAGCTTAATGGTCAGCGTGACGACAACAGGTTCTCCGGCCCGCGGATTCAAGGGATACCAAGAACGCTCCACTTTCGCATGTTTAGGTCCGAACAACTGGGCCACCGCGCCCTGAACGATAACAATGACCAGGAGCAGCAGCAGAAAAAGAAGCGACTTGCCTCCTTTCCAACCATAAAGCACGCCAAGCGATCCAACTGCCAGAATACAAAACAGCCATATCCAAAGCCCGTTTTTCATAACGATCCACCCGAAGCCCGTTCCCTGCTGAACATTGGCACCTCAGCTCGGTTAAGCAATTCCGCAACGGCCTGCGCTTCACGGACTCCGGAAAGTGCCGCCTCCGTCTTTAAAACGATCCGATGGGCGAGTACCGCTACGGCCACCGCTTTGACATCATCCGGGATCACATAGGTTCTCCCGCGATAATAAGCCATCGCCTGCGAGGCTCCCATCCAGGCTAGCGTGCCGCGCGGACTGATGCCGAGCGAGAGCTGGGGATGGCGCCGGGAAGCATGGGCTACCGAAACCAGATATTGTTTAATCCGTTCATCTACCAGCACGGATCTTACCTTGTGTTGCATATGCTTAATCTCATCAGGGAGCAGTACCGGTTTGATTTCCGCGACCGGTTCTTGCATCCTCCCCAACATTTCGACCTCCTGCTCCGGTTGCGGATACCCCAAGGATAAACGCATCAAAAAACGGTCGAGTTGGGCCTCCGGAAGCCGGTACGTTCCTTCATACTCAAGCGGGTTTTGCGTAGCCAGCAGCAAAAAAGGCTGCGGCAGCGCCCTGGTGATGCCGTCCACGGTTACCTTGCGTTCCTCCATCGCTTCCAGGAGTGCCGATTGCGTCCGCGGAGCCGCGCGGTTGATCTCATCCGCCAGCACGAAGTTGGCATGCACCGGACCCGGCCGGAACTCGAACTGACCCGTTTGCGGCTGATATACCGTAACGCCCGTTACATCCGTAGGCAGAAGATCGGAAGTAAATTGAATCCGCCCGAATGAACCGCCCATGCAAGCGGCAAGCGTCCTTACCAGCAATGTTTTGCCAACCCCGGGTACATCTTCGAGCAAAATATGACCGCCATAAAGTACGGATACGACCGCAAGCTCAATTTCTTCGCGTTTCCCCACCACAACAGTCTCCACGCGCCCTACCAGTCTCTCCAATATTTCCCGGGCCTGCTCGTGAATCATCTCTCATCCCTCCATAGAAACAACAAATCTATCAACCAGTTTCCCCAAAAACTAGTCGTCATAGACATGCGCTAGAAAGAAAAGAAAGAGTGTGCCTCATCATGCCTTCCTTGACTTATAAAGCCTTGACTCTCCGTTCATGCTGGCCGGAGTCAAACGAAACGATAGGATGACCGGTCGATTCCAGCAACGGCCTAAGAGATATCCAAAGCGAATCGTACTTCCGGCTGAAAGTCACCGGCAGGGTCTCGGCGGGCAGATTCCCCCCTTGAGACACAAGAGTTTCCTTGCGCGGATCTATCGTAATCGCGGTGTCTCCCCAAATGACCAGTACGGATTGGGTTTGCCCATCCCAGTTCACTTTGGCTCCCAGACGCTCCATCAAAGGCCGCAGCGGTACCATATACTGGCCGTCGCTAAGTTCGTATTCCCCCGATTCCAGCTTCGTTTGGACTCCTCCGGCTTCCACGTACAACGGCTGACCCGGTCCGAACAACGCCGCATTCGGCAAGACATGATTCTCAATCCAAGCGGCTGAAGGCGCTGACTTTGTTTTGCCCTTGACCGAAGCGGCCAAACTGAATTGAACCGGTGTCTGTTCCGGAGTGAGTACGCGGAACACGTAACCGTGTTTTTTATAAAATTTGATGATTTCCGGCAATGCCTTTACGGACTCCGCATGTCCCGTTCCGTCATGCAGCAAAACAATCATTTCATTTTTCAGCTTCTCCGAGGTTGCATTTTTGACGATTTCCGCGGCCGGTACCCCTTTTCGTCTGGAGTCCCCGCTGTCTACGTCCCAATCGAACACTTTATATCCGCCCTGTTCCAGCAACTTGAAATAAGTTTCATCAAAATGGCCGTAAGTCCCTCCCGGAGCCCGCAGCATAACGGGACGTTCCCCCGTGATTTCACACAACACTTCTTCCGTCTGCTTGATCTGATTCCAAAACCGGGGAAAACTGCTGTACAAATCGCTATATTCATGATTATAGGTATGATTTCCGATAGCATGTCCGGCTTCCGCCGTACGCCGAATAATCTCCGGGGATTGCTTGGCATGCTCGCCCAACACGAAAAAGGTGGCGGTAACTTCCTCTTCCTTTAATATGGATAATACCTCATCCGTCAGCTTGCTTGGCCCGTCGTCAAAAGTCAGATAGACGACCTTTTCATTTTCATTTTCCTTTTTCCCGGGCACAGCCTTGTCTGACTTTGAGCTTGAGACGGTGGGTAAAAGTTTAGCCGTTGCCTCCGTCTCCTCCTCCGGTAACGCTGCAAGCTCCACGCGGGATGCCACAGGCAACGCAGTTGTCTCCGCAGCGACCGCGCGCTCCGGATTCTGGACGGCCGTCAAGGAATGGGCCGATACCGCGGGCATGGCGGTCTCCCTCTCCCCATAGATCGAAACTGCGGTGAGGATCACGATGATTACGATTGCCGCTATGCGAAACTTTTTTAAACTCGACATCCATCTTTTTCTCATTTATTTCTACCTCCGCCGTTTATATCAATCATTTTGCTTTCTGGTAGATTGTATGAAGGTAGAAGAGAAAATAGACTTCATCAAACGAGGAAGAGAAATAATTCCCTAAAAATAATAAAGACCGCCATCGCATGTCCTACCGACAAGCTGGCGATCCTTATATTATTCGTTGCATTCTCTATTTATCGCAGCGCTCTAACGGCCTCCACCACCTGATCCGCATGACCTTTAACCCGGACTCCGCGCCATTCTTTAACTAGCGTGCCCTCCTCGTCGATCAGGAAAGTGGAGCGTACAATCCCCTCGTATTCGCGGCCGTACAGTTTCTTAAGTTGCCATACACCGAACAAGCGGCAAACCTCATGGTTTTCGTCCGACAACAGCGGGAAAGGAAGGCTCTGCTTCTCCTTGAACCGGTCATGGGATTTCACCGGATCGCCGCTGATGCCCAGCACGACCGCTCCTTCCTTCTGAAGCTGCACGCTGCGGTCGCGGAAATCGCAAGCTTCCTGCGTGCAGGCCGGGGTCATATTTTTCGGATAAAAATAAATGACGACCTTGCGCCCGCGAAAATCGCCCAGCGACACCTCTCCCCCGCCGCTCGCCGGAAGCCGGAAATCGGGAACGGGTTGCCCCGGTTGAACTTGTTTCTCTGTCATGATAGGTTTCTCTCCTTATCCAATTTCAGCTCCAATATCGTTGTGAATCTTCCTTCATTACATTCAAAATTGCCTAAATATGATAAATTGATTGTAATTATAAAAGAAATTATAATGTAATGATATGAAGACATCCATTTTTGAAGCGAATTTATTCGTTTTTCTCTGAAAGGACGAACAAAATGACAAAACGCACTAAACGAGCGATCATCTGGTCTGTGGTAGGAGTTCTGGTCGCCGTCGCCGCTTTCGTGGCTTATTACTTCACCGCCATTTACAACCAGGTCGACGACTTCCAAAAGACCGGCGAAGACTCTCCATTTTATAAGGTACAACCGACCGAAACGAAAGTTCCCGAACCTCCGAAATGGGAAGGAACCGAACGCGTCAATATCCTGCTGATGGGCGTCGATGCCCGCGGCCTGAAAAAGGGGGAAATCCCCCGTTCCGATACGATGCTAGTCGCTTCGCTTGATCCGGTCGCCAAAAAGATCTATCTCTTCTCCATCATGCGCGACACTTATACGGAAATTCCGGAACACGGCTCGGACCGCATTAACACGGCGATCACGCATGGACCGAACACGGCCATGAAGGCGGTATCCGATCTGCTTGGCATTCCGATCCAATATTACGTATACACCGACTTCCAGGGGTTCAAAGAGCTGGTCGATGCCGTTGGCGGGGTTGATTTTTACGTGGAAAAAGATATGCACTATACCAGCAAAGCGGATAACCACGAGTTTGATATCGATCTAAAAAAAGGCCAGCAGCACCTCGACGGCAATACAGCGCTGCAATACGTGCGTTTCCGTCATGACGCCATGTCCGACTTTACCCGGACGGAGCGCCAGCGGAACTTCCTGAAAGCCGTAGCGGATAAAATGAAATCGACCACCTCGATTATGAAGCTCCCGTCGATTCTGGACAAAGTGAATCCGTATATCGATACCAACCTGTCGGTCGAAGATATGTGGAAGCTCGCCACGGTAGGCTACTCTAGCGATATGAGCTCCAGCGAACAGATTCCGCCAATGGAACTGCTCGTGGAAAAAACGGTCGGAGGTTCGGCCGTATTGGGCGTTCGCAGCGAGGAGGAGCTCAAAGCTTACGTGGAAGAAGTATTTAATAGAACAACAACCGAAACTAATACGGGTACTGAAACGGATAGCGGCACTTCCGGAACGGAAAACGGCGGAGGCGACAACTCGGCTGACGGAAGCGCAAACGGTTCGGGAGACAGCGATAACGGGCAAACAACTTCCACCGGACCTTGAGCCGGAGGAAGTTGCCTAAGCCTCAAGTTGTGATTTAAGCTGCGGCTCCTTGCGGTGAACAGGACAACATCTTGTTCATCCGAACCTATTCTGAAAGGACGTTTTACTTATATGAACCGAAAGCAATCGGAACTTCTGTACGAAGAAGCATTGAAACACATTGTCGGCGGCGTCAACAGCCCTTCCCGCTCATTCAAGGCGGTCGGGGGCGGGGCGCCCGTCTTTATGAAAAAGGCTGAAGGCGCGTATTTCTGGGACGTGGACGGAAATCGTTACGTCGACTACCTTGCCGCCTACGGACCGATCATCACGGGCCATGCCCATCCGCATGTAACCAAAGCGATTCAGGAAGCGGCCGCAAACGGCACGTTATACGGAACGCCGACGGAATTGGAGATCAAGCTGGCCGTCATGTTGAAGGAAGCCATTCCTTCGATGGACAAGGTCCGGTTCGTCAATTCCGGCACGGAAGCCGTGATGACGACGATCCGGGTGGCCCGCGCCTATACGAAACGCAACAAAATCATCAAATTTGCCGGATGCTACCACGGCCATTCCGATTTGGTGCTGGTGGCCGCCGGTTCCGGGCCGTCCACGCTCGGCATTCCGGACAGCGCCGGGATTCCGACAAGCATCGCCCAAGAAGTGATCACGGTGCCGTTCAACGACGCGGAGGCACTGGGAGATGCTCTCGAACAATGGGGGGACGACGTAGCCGCCGTCATGGTCGAACCGATCGTCGGCAACTTCGGCATGGTCATGCCTGAGCCGGGATTCCTCGAGGAAGTTTGCCGCCTTGCGCGGTATTATGGCGCGCTCGTCATTTACGACGAAGTCATCACCGCCTTTCGCTTCCATTACGGATCGTCTCAAACCTATGCCGGTCTTGCCAATCATGACCTGATCAAGCCGGACCTGACCGCACTCGGCAAAATCATCGGCGGCGGCCTGCCGATCGGAGCTTACGGCGGCAGCAAGGAAGTCATGGAGCAGGTCGCTCCGCTCGGACCGGCGTACCAGGCCGGGACGATGGCGGGTAACCCTGCATCCATTTCCGCGGGTATCGCCTGCCTGGAAGTGCTGAGGGGTGAGGGCGTCTACGAAGAGATGGAACGCCTGACCGTCAAGCTGACAGACGGCTTGACCGATTCCGCCCGGCGCCATGGCGTGCCGCTCACGATCAACCGGATTCGCGGCTCCTTCTCCACCCACTTCTGCGACCATCCGGTCACGAATTACGACGAGGCGCAGGATACCGACGGCGAAGCCTTTGCCGCGTTCTTCCGCGCCATGCTGAACCGGGGCGTCAATCTCGCCCCGTCGAAGTACGAAGCCTGGTTCCTGACGACGGCGCATAAGGAAGAAGATATCGACTTCACGCTGGAGGCTGCCGAGGCGTCGTTCAAGGAAATAAGTTCAAAATAATTAGTACCGATAAAAAGGCTGCCCGCCGTAGCAAAACTACGACGGGCAGCCTTTAATTATTGCATTCCCTTATTTGGCTTCAATTTTATCAAAAAAGTTCTCTTGCACATATTTTGCGGCTACATCCAGCTGCTGCTTAGAATCCGTACCTTTCTTGGAGAACGATTCCTGCACCACGTTGGACATCGTCGCATAGAAGTCCTGGGTTCCAAATTGGGCTTCCGGTTTGCCTTCCAGCAGACCAAAGAGGTTTGGATCATATTTGTATACATTGTCGTACTTGTCGTAAATCGCTTGAATTTTCTTGGCATATTCGGAATCTTCACTGAAGTATTCAAGCGGAGTCGGAATATAGTATTTGCCTTCCGCTTTACGAGCTTGAATGGTGTCTTCAGCAGATTTCAGCGCGTCATCGGTAAAGTAGTCGAACGTAATGTAACGGAATGCCATCTCTTGTTCGTCTTTCGTTGCGTTCGGGTTGATTACAAGATAGTTACCGCCCAAAATCCCGAAATGCTTGCCGCCTTTTTCCGCAGCCGGCATCGGATAAACGATGACATCCTCAGGCTTCATTCCGCCTTCGTTCAATGCCGCCTGAACTACGTCAAATGCTCCGGCGATCACCATGGCCGTCCGGCCTTGTTGGAACGAGCTTATGGCATCGCCCCAGCCCAGCGCCCAATCTTGCGGAATCGCATTGGCTTCCCATCTCAGCTTCTTATAGAAATCCAGCGCCTTGACTCCGGCGTCAGAGTTGAATACGGCCGTAACCTTGCCATCTGCGTTTGTTTCAATATCTCCGCCGGCTTCGAACAGGAAATTCGTCCAGTTCCAGCCCGCTTCATTTCCTTTGCCCATCGGAGCAATTCCGGAGATGCCTTTTTTCGGATCGGCTGCTCCTTTAGCGGTGTTGTACATATCGTCCCAAGTCCAGTCGAGAGCCGGAATTTCGAGGTTCTTCGCTTCCAGAAGCTTCTTGTTCACAACCGTGGACGTAACATAACCGTTTTGAGTGATTCCGTAGACTTTACCGTCGACGATAAATTGATTTTGCAGAACCGGATTAATATCGTCCTTGTACTCCCAGTTGTTCCAAAGTTCCGTAATATCGGCTACCCAACCACGCTCCACGAGCAGCTGCGCTTCGGTCGCCCAAGTGTTGTAGAAAGTCGGCGCTTCATTGGAGGCCATTTTCACACCGATCTCATTGACGCTATATTGCCAGTCATCTTTTACGATCGTCACGTTTGGATATTTGGCTTGGAACCGGGCGATTTTATCGTCTTCTTGAGCGCGAAGCGTAGTTTCATCCGGTAATGGATAGTGAATTTTAAGCGTTACTTTTCTTTGCGTAATATCGTCAGCCGGTTCTTCCGACTGAGCCGCATTGCCTCCGTTCGAGTTACCCGAAGCTGCCCCTCCGTTATTGGTCTGACTTTCCGTGTTCTTGTTGCCTCCGCCGCACGCTGCAAGCAGCGAACCGAACAGCATGAGGCACATCAATAATGCTGAGAACTTGCGCATTCAAACTCCCCTTTTCATAAATGTTATCGAGGCTTTAATCCTCGTTTAGTTACATTTCTATCTTAGAAGAGAAACCGGTAACCGACGATGTGCATTCATATGACGATCATGCGCAGCGCTACGCTAAATGTAAACGCTATCCCTTGACCGCCGTCAGGCTGACACTGCGCACAATAAACTTCTGGAAGACCAGGAATACGAAGATCGGCGGCACCATGACCATAAACAGAATTGAAAACTTGATGCTGCTGTCCAAATTTCGGGCGTTGATCACGTATTTATAGATGGCTGTTGCCAGCGTGTACTTATCTTCCGTTTGCATGACCAGCGAAGGCCAGAACCAATCGTTCCAAGCCGTGGAGAAAATAAAGATGGACAATGTCGCGAAGATCGGAATCGACAACGGAATGGCAATTCTTAAATAACTGGTAAGTTCCGACGCTCCGTCGATCCGGGCCGCTTCAAAAATTTCCGGGTGAATGCCGTCGAAAAAGTTCTTCATCAATAAGAAAAAGTACGCATTTGCTCCGGCCGGAAGCCAGAATGCCCAATAAGAATTAAGCAGCCCCAGCTCTTTCAGATTTACGAAGTTTGGAATCATATAGCTGGCTGCCGGAATAAACAGCGTCAACAAAATGAAGAAATATACGGCTCGGCTGTAAGGAACGCGAATCCGCGAAATACTGAACGAAGCCAGTCCGAGTACCATAATGGTCATGATGAGATTGCCTAAAAAAATAAACATTGTATTTTTCAGATATACCAGCAAGGGGATATAGTTCCAACCCTTG
The DNA here is from genome assembly GCF_046559655.1 of Fontibacillus forbon. NCBI lineage: Bacteria > Bacillati > Bacillota > Bacilli > Caryophanales > Paenibacillaceae > Fontibacillus > Fontibacillus forbon. The sequence goes on from NZ_JBKGFV010000004.1 coordinate 24,568, forward strand.
GAGAAGTTCTCCCAATGCCATTTCGTCGGAAAGAACTTCGGAGGGAACGTGTTGATTTCAGGATTGCTCTTCAAACCGTTAAACATGGTCATAGCAATCGGATATAACATTGTAAAGGCCATGACGGCTATACATAAAACCATGAAGCCATAGACGATTTTGTTGACGGGTTTCTGCAAGTCCGAAGGCGACAGGATACCTCTCTCCATCTTAATATTCCTCCCTGTTAAGCTTGAATTGAATGATGCCGAGAATACCCAAGACGATAAACATAAGCACACCAAGCGCCGTACCGGCTCCGTAATCGAGCTGAGTAAATGCGTTTTTCACCGTAAATAACGCATAGGTCAGCGTAGCTTTGTTCGGCCCCCCATCCAGCATGGCCAATTGGGATTGATAGGCTTGAGATGTACCGATGATTTGCAAAATGAGCATTAACATGATCAAGCTGCGCATGGAAGGAAGCGTAATATATTTGATCCGGCTCCAAACCCCCGCCCCGTCGATTTCGGCCGCTTCATACCAATCTCTCGGGATACTTAGCACGCCGGCCAGATAGATTAACATCGCCGATCCGAATTGCTGCCACGTTTCCATGAAAACAATGGATATCATGGAGAATCGCCCGTCGGAAATAAACGACACCGGATCGGCTCCAAACCAGCCCAACAGGGCGTTGATCGGTCCTACCGGATCATACATCCATCTCCACATGCCGTACAGAACGACTCCCGGAACGACAAAGGGCAAATAGGCCGCGATCCGGGCGAAGCCTTGAAAAAACTTCAACTCCGAAATGGCGATAGCTGCCGCGATCGGCACCCAGAAACCGATGATGAGCGTAAGGAACATAAAATATAACGTGTTCTTTACGGAGATCCACAGGTCCGGATTATTAAAAATCTTGATATAGTTATCGAACCCGACAAACGTATTGCCTTTTACGAAATCGATGTTGTAAAAACTGTAAACCATCCCTTTAATGATCGGAACCCATAAGAAAATAATAAAAATGACGATAGCCGGAACAAGAAAAAGATATCCCCACATATACTTTTTCCAGTTTGACGTCCGTTTGAGCTTTTTGGTCTCTCTCTCAGGCCCCTTTACCCTGTTACCTGGTGAAATCACCGATTGTTCCATGAGTCTCCCTCATTCCTCTTTAGTGTCCAGCTTTCATTTTAAGAAATAGAGGAGAGTTCGAACATGTGTAATACTATGTGAAGTATAGCCGTTACTACTTCTTCAATTCGCTGGGGCTGACGCCAAAATATTTTTTGAATATTTTGCTGAAATGTTCCGGCGATTCGTAACCGACTTGCTCGGCGATCTCATAGCGGCGCAGATCCGTATTCAGAATCAGGGACTTGCTCTCCTCCATTCTCAGCTTGATGACATATTCCCATAGATTGTAACCGGTATTTTTTTTGAAAAGATAACTGAGATAATTGGGGCTGACATGATTCTTCTTGGCCACGTCATGAATGGTTAATCCTTTCTGGCTGTAGTTCGCTTCGATATATTGTTTGGCACTCTGAACGATCCGGTTGTTCTGCGAGGACAATTCTTCCGCGGAAGGATCTTGGGCATGGTTGGTCCAGTTGAAATCGCCGTAATAAAAAACGTGATAATCTCCTTGATCCGCGCCCCAAAGGACCGCTTTATCCGCCTGTCTGCTCAGAACGGCCAAAAATTCGGCGCCTTTCAAAATCTGGCTAATGCCGACCGTCGCTTCGATACCGAGATATTTCTTCACATGATGGTGCAAGCTGCGCCCGATCATCTCAAGCTGGTTGATTTTATTCACGTCCAACTCGGCGTACTCCGCCTCATTCCATTGCAGCAGGATGCTGATTTCCCGATCGGCGGAATAACAGGCCAGCGCATTCCACTCCTTGTACAGCAGTTCTTTGGCTACGTTCAAGGCCGCATAGCGGAACAGGTTGGCGTCCCTGTCGGTATATGCGGGGTTCCTGGCTTCGCCGCTTGCTTTGCGGTGATCCAGGCTCAATTTGATGACGGAAAAATAAGGGCCGCGGACTCCCAACTCATACTCCAATTCCCGCAATTCGACATCGTCCCCCGCCGGCGAGGATGTCATGAGCAATGTTTTTAAGCGTTCATTTTGTTCCGGCCGGAGCTCCTCCATATGAAAATGCTCGGTACCTTGCAACAGAAAATCATCGATTTGCGGCACCGGCTTATCCATCTTAAGCAGCGTGTTTCTGACCGAATCAAGAAATTGTTCTCTGCCCAGCGGCTTGATCAAATAATCCCTGGCTCCGAGCCGGAGCGCCATTTGCGCATATTGGAAAGTCTCGTGCGCGGATATAATGATCGTCTGCACCCAGGGCTTGATCATTTTAGCCTGATGCATCAGCTCGATGCCGTTCATCTCGCCCATCTGGATGTCCGTGACCAGCAGATCGATCTCTTCCATCCGGATGTAGTCCAGCGCCTCATGGCCGCTATAGGCGGTATAAATCGCTCCGATTCCTAGTCCGGACGAGGTTAGCAGTCCCGCCAAGCCTTTGCAAATCAACGGTTCGTCGTCGACGACCAAAATATTGTACATGTTAAATTCCTCCTGGTTGCTTATTCCTGCGACGGAAGCGATCTGGGAAGATGAAGGGTCACCTTCGTCCCGCCTCCCCGCCGTACCTCGTAAGACAGACCGTAGTCCGGTCCAAAATGCAGCCGGATACGCTGGTGGATGTTACGGATGCCGTATCCGGACGCCGGATTCGGGCTTTCCTCTTCCAGCAGCCGGTTGATCATGTCATAGTCCACCGGCTTATATCCGTTATCTTCGATTAGCAGGTATATGTTTGCCTTATCTCCATGGGCGCTGATCACGATCTCCCCGTCCTCGCCCATATGCTTCACCCCGTGGATAATCCCGTTCTCGATCAAGGGCTGAAGCGAAATCTTGGGAATGACGACCGGAAGCAAGTCTTCCGGGATGCTGATCGAGACCCGGAATTGATAGTCGTAACGGTGCTGCTGGAGTTTGATATAAGCCGATGCATGCTCCAGTTCCTCCTCAAGCGTAATCAGTTCCCTGCCCCGGCTAAGGCTGATTTTCATTAGCTTTGAAAGTTCCTTGATCATCTCCGCGGAGACGTTGTTCCCTTCCATGGAGCTTTTCCAGTAAATGCTCTCCAGGGTGTTGTACAACAAATGGGGGTTGATTTGCTGATAAAGGATCTGTAACTGCGATTCCTTCTGCTTCAAATCCATCGCGTATTTATAATGAACCAAATCGTTCAGGCGGCGAGCCATGTCATAAATCGTGAACATCAGCACGCTGATCTCATCGTTCTTGTTTCGCCGCGGCGTTTCCGGCACTACGTTTCCGGGTTCATACCGCCTGACGAAATAAACCAGCTTCTGGATCGGCATCATGAGCGAGCGCCAAAAATAGAGCATGAAAATCAGACTGCCGGCAAAAAAAACGATCGAAATCAGCTGAATGACCTGCTTGATCTCGTTCTGCTGCTGCAGCAAAGCTTGAACCGGCACCTTGTAAACCAGCTTTTGCTGTATGATGCGATTATAATTAATGACATAAATAAATTTATCGGTGATGATATCCTTCACGCCGATAGCGGTATCGCCAGTCTCCGCTTCGGGAGGCAACTCCAGTACCGCGCTATGCTCCGTTGTCCGGGAGGTCAAGATCCGGTTATCATAATCCGTAAAATATAACTCCCCTTCCGGCAGGGAAACGGTTTGCAGGGATTCGCCGATCCGTCCGTCCAGATTCGTCACGACCAGCACCCCGATCGTCCCGTTCTTGTAGATGCTGTTGATCGCACGGATGTAGGCGAGCGTTCTCTGGCTCTCCTGTCCTTTGGAAGGCAACGATAAATGCTCGACCGTTCTGAGGTATCCCTCCCCTTTCTTCTCGACCGCTTCATCGAACCATTCCGGCTTTTCTTCATCCGAGAAGAAGTACACCCCCGACTTTCGCGGTCCCGGATAAAATGGCGCGAAGAAATAGGTATTCTCCGGGTCATAGACATAGAGCGAATAATACAGCGGTTCGCGCTCGTCCGTTTCCTGCGAATAATTGGTAAGCAGGTTCTCCAGTTTTTCGTAGTGTTTCACCCGTTCGAGCACGGTTTCCTCGCTTGAGATCGGATTTAATTGCTGCAGCAGCGAATTCTGGAACACGGTCGACGTGACTTTGTTCACCGCTTCGATATCGCGATTGATAAGCCGGAAATTTTGCTTGCTCAGCTCGATATAGGCATTCGTCACATGCCTTTTCAAAATTTGCCCCGCCCGGTAATTGCCATAGGAGTTCAACACAAACAGCGGAATGATGATCACGAGAAACAGCAGGAACAACTGCTGCTTTACGTTCATTTTATTGAGCGGATTGGTAAGTTTAAATTTCAACGAATTTGCCCCCTGACCCCTTAAGAGGTAGTTCAAAAAGTCATCTTTTGATCACGAAGTATTCCAGGTTGCATACCCGCATCGAATCTTGCATTCAGGCGGGCCTTCCCGGTGCTGAAAAGTCGACTTTTTGAACACGCACTTTAAGTGTAGCAAGATTAAAAACCGGCAAGTATGCGCATTTCTACGCACATCATGAGCGTTTCTCCGATGGGATCTTTCGCTCCGCGCGCCTTTTCCTCCCTAGTGTAAAGGATTTCGGGCGGCTTGCCAGCAAAAATTAAACGGAAGACATGAAAAAGACCCGAGGCTTCGCCTCAGGTCTCGTTTCGAGTCCGGTTTGATTTTCAAACGAGCTCATATAAACCGCCGATCACGCGGTCGGCCGCCGCCAAAATATCGGCGCTGCCGATGCCGACCACCTTGCTGCCGGCCGATTTTCCGGCCTGTACTCCGGCCGCCGCGTCCTCGAACACGACGCATTCGGACGGCTCCAACCCAAGCGCTGCACTGGCCGCCAGAAACACCTCCGGGTCCGGCTTGGCCTTGGATACTTTCGTACCATCGATGATGGCGTCGAACAGCTCCGCTATCCCGAGCCGGTTCAGAATGAACTCCGCATTCTTGCTCGCCGAGCCGAGCGCAACCCTAACTCCTTTGCTTCTCAGCAACAGCAAATACTCCCTGGCCCCCGGCAAAATTTCCGATGGCTCCAGCCGGGAAATATAGTCCACGTACTCCTTGTTTTTGGCGTCGGCCATTTCGAGCCGCTCGGCCTCATCGGCTTCGACGCCGCCGACCTCCAGTAAAATTTGCAGCGATTCCGTCCGGCTGACCCCTTTAAGCCGTTCGTTGTCTTCCTCCGTGAATTCGAACCCGAGCCGCTGCGCCAAGGAGCGCCAAGCCAGGTAGTGGTATTTCGCCGTATCCACGATCACTCCGTCCAAATCGAAGATCGCGCCTTTCATCGTTTCCAGCATGATGTTCTCTCCTTGCCTGGTTCTATTTTTTTACAGCTCTACCCTAGCCGTCTCGCCGGGCGCGACCTGAATTTTACGAGTCCCGATCTTGAACGCTACCGCTTCGCCGTTATCTCCCCCAGCTTCTACAGTAACGCCGGTCGGCATGACGCGAACCTTGAAGGATTGGCCTTTCAGGATCAGTGGAAGTTCCACCGCCTGCCATTTCTGCGGCATCGACGGATTAATGCTTGCCGTCTTTCCGTCGAAGGAGATTCCGGCAAACCCTAGTACCGCCGCCATCCAGGCGCCCCCGTTGGCTGCGGGATGCGTGCCGCCGATATACAGATCTCCGACGTATTGCTTGGAATCCCCGGTCAGGTCAATGGTCGCCGTTCGCAGGAAGTAAGGATACGCCCATTCCGAAGAACCGATATCCGCGGCCACCAGGGCATAGATACAGGAGCTCAAGCTCGAGCCGTGCTCGGTGCGCGGTTCATAATACTCCCAGTTCGCTTTCTTTGTTTCCCGGTCATATCGGTCCTGGAACAAATGCAGCATCAGCACCACATCAGCCTGCTTCAATATTTGCGTGGTCGTTGCCAGGCCGTTTCCGCCGCCCCAATATTCGTTCTTATTCAACACTCTCGATTTCAGTTCCGGCAACGGAACATCTTCAAGCGTATAGTATCTGTCGAATTGCTCGATCAACTTGGTCTCGGCGTCCGGCTGCGGCACGTACAGGCGATCATGCAGATCGCGGATATGTTCCGGCTGAATCGCGCTTCCCTTAACGAGCGCCTCATATTGCTGCGGGTCATACGTGCGCAGGAAATCCATTGCTTCCAGGGCGATGTATAGGGATCGTTTGACCAGGGCATTCGTAAACGCATTGTTGTTCACCCGCTCATGATATTCGTCCGGCCCGGTGACATCGAGAATTTCGTAGCGCTGTTTGCCGGGATTGAAATAGGCATAGGAGTAAAAAAATCTTGCGCACTCCCATACCGTTTCCGCTCCGCCGTTCAACAGCAGGCTACCGTCTCCGCTGAAGCTGTAATACTGCCAGATCCCGTAAGCCACGTCCGCGCTGATGTGCACCTGCTTATCGCGGAAATAAGTACGCATCGGCCGGCCGGTAAACACGTCGTTGACGTTGAACAGCGTGCATGCATCATCGCCGCTCTCCTGGCTTTCCCACGCGTAAAACGCGCCTTCATAGCCGTATTCCGCGGCTTTCCTGCGCGCGCCGTCCAGCGTATGCACCCGGTACATCATCAGATTACGGGCCGTTTCCGGCTGAGTGTATAAGAAGAACGGCAGCATGAACATTTCCGTATCCCAGAACACCGCGCCTTTATAAACCTGGCCCGACAATCCGCGCGCCGGGATCGACAGCTTCTCGGAATGCTCCGGCGCGATGATCAGCAGCTGATACAGGCTGTAGCGTAGCGCCAGTTGGGCTTCTTCGTCGCCTTCAATCACCACATCGGTGCGGCTCCACTTCTCATCCCATCGCGCCGCGTGCTCCCGCAGCAGCTCTTCATATCCAAGGGCGGCGGCCTCCCGGATTAGCCGCAGCGCTGCTTCGCCGGGATCGCCGACACCATCAAGGCCGGTAAACACCGCTGCGTATTTATAAATCGTATACGTCTCGCCCGCGCGGCATTGCAGACGGATTTCCCGGGACATGAATCCCGGGGTTGCCACTGTATCCGCTATGACTGCTTCCGCGTCAAAGTCATAGCTTGCCGCTTCCGCGACAGCCACAGGCACTTTCAGTTCCTGTGTCGTTCCGGCAAGTATCAAGCTGCCTTCGGCTTCGCGCCCGGCTAACCCTTCGAGATGCGGGCCGTTGATGTCCCACACCTCGCCGTCAATGCCCGTGCGGATCACCAGCTCGCCATCCGCGCTAGCCGTGACCGAGATTTTGGCGGCGAGCAGGTTCAGCCGCTCCGCGCTCACGAACCGCTCCGCGCTAACCGTGACCCGGCATTCTTCCGCTCCGCCGGGAATCCCGAACACCGTCTCGCGGCGGTGCACCGCCTGCCGGATATCAAGCTCCTGCTCGTGCTCCAGCACCTTCGCTTCCGAGGACAGGACGCCAAGCGGCGTCCCCTCATACTCTGCGACTGTAAATAGGCCGTTCGGCGCGTTCACCGGCTCGCGCCATTTCCCTTCCACCCGGTCATACAGCCCGGCCAACGTCGTGGCCGTCAGCTCTTCCCGGGCGAATTCTTCCATCGTGCCCCGGTAACCCATATATCCGTTACCGATCATGAATTTATTGCCGTTTGCGGCAATCCGGTATTTATCGAACCCCTGCTCCCGTATTCTCCAATTCACCATGTCACCCTGCCTTTACTTGTTCCAAAGCGACCTTGATGCCCTCGGCCCCGACCCGGTAGCTATGACCGTACAGACAAATTTCCACGGGTTCGCCCGACTCGGCACGGAAGTACGCATACTCCTTGTTCACTTCCACGGCCAGCTTCGTTCCGCGGAAGGTGATCGGGAAGCTGTATTGACCCCACCGTTCAGGGATGCTCGGATTAAACACGAGTTTTTCTCCGTCCGAGCGCATACCGCCGAAGCCGTATACGATATTCATCCAAGCTGCGGCAATCGACGTGGTATGCAGGCCCTCGCGGGTATTGCGGTTATAGTTGTCCAGATCGAGTCGCGTCGCAAATTCGAAGAACTTGTATGCTTCCTCCGGCCGGCCGATCTCGGCTGCGATGATGGAGTGGATCGATGGCGATAGCGACGATTCATGAATACATCTCGATTCATAATAATCGTAGTTGGCGCGCTTCTCCTCCAGCGGGAATTGCCCGCTGTACAGGAACATGAACATCAGCACATCCGGCTGCTTGATCATGTCGTACCGGTACAGGCGGTCGTAAGACCAATGCGAATAAAGCGGGAACTCGGTTACCGGTATAGAGTGGATATCGAGATGCGGCAGATCGAAAAAGCCGTCATGCTCCTCGTAAATCCCGCTTTCTTGGTCTTGCGGAATCTTCATGCGTGCGGCCTTGGCCGCCCAGTCGGCCTGCTCCTCTTCCGTCAACACCAGCCGCTCCGCAAGCTCATCAAAAGCAGCTGCGTTCACAGCGCGCATTTCACTGATCGACTCCAGGGTGTATTCGAACATTTTTTTGGCCATCAGGTTAATATAGCAGTTGTTGTTGACCATCAATTGGAATTCATCGGGACCCATGACGCCAAAATAACCGTACTCGCCGGTCTTTTGCCCGAATTGCCCTCGAGTGGCGTAGAAACGGCTGATTTGAATCAGCATTTCCAGGCCCTTTTCATGCAAGAAGGCGGTATCGCCCGTAATGTTGACGTAATGGCGGATGCCATAAGCGACCGCGGTGCCTACATGCAATTGCAGGTTGGAATGCTGCCACAAGTCGCAACTCTCCGTACCATCGATGGTGGCGATCGGATAGAACGCGCCTTCGCAATCCAGCTCCTTCGCCCGCTGCAGCGCATAAGGAAGCGATTTATAGCGGAATTCCAGGAGACTCTTGGCCGCCTTCGGATTGTTGAAAATATAGAACGGCAGGCAGTACGATTCCGTATCCCAGAAAGCCAGGCCGCGGTAAGCTTCACCGGTCAGCCCTTTGGCCCCGATGTTGAAACCAGGGTTATCGCCGTGATAAGTCTGATACATTTGGAAAATACAGAAGCGGATCCCCTGCTGGTTTTCCGGGTCCCCTTCAATAATAATATCGGAGGCGTTCCAGACCCTGGTCCAATACTCTCGCTGTTGCAAGGCCGCCTGATCATAGGACAGGTCCGCGTATTGCCCCGCCAGCTCCATGCCATTCCGCCATACGTTCTCGTGATCGCGGCTGAGATCTTTTTCCGCATAATTCACGGTCAGTTTGTCCAGGGCAGTACGTTTACCCTCTTCCAGTTTGAGCAGCACGTCGCGGCCGATGAACCGGTCGCTCTCCACCAGCTTGCTGTCGAGTTGTGCGGGTGCCTCCACCCGGAAAGCGGAGAACAATCGGTTCTTTGTATTTACCGTTTGGCCGAGAATGCCGGCCATCCCGCCAGCTTCCTGCCGTTTCAGCGTACCCCAATAACTACGACCCTGATCTTCATGCAGGACGGAGAAATCAAGACCGGTCTTGACTTGAACATGGCCGGAGAAATTAAGCGGCTCGAACCAAATCCGCTGACAGCCCAAATTGGAGACGGTCATGCTGACAAACCGCTCGAACACGATTTTCAAATCCTTACCGTTCCCTAAATGCCAGACCAGTTCACGCGAATAAACGCCGCTCTTGAAATCCAGCTCCCTGCGGAAACCGGAAAACCGGCTCGTGGCCAAATCCAAGGTTTCGCCATCCATCGTAATCCGGGTATGCAGCCAATCCACCGCATTTACCATAAAACGCAACGATTTAATGATGCCTTTATAGTGGGCTTCTACTTTGCTCTCTTCAAACAAGCCGTTAAAATAGCTCCCGAGCAGCGTATCCCCGCCATATCCTTCTTCCGGGTACCCTCTGACGCCCATATATTCATTCCCCAGTGAAAAAATCGATTCGGAAACCCGGTTGCGCGCCGGATCAAATCCTTCCTCCACCACTTTCCAGGGATCAACCACCAAGTATTTATCCGCGATTTTCGGCATGCTCTGCTCCCACTCCTTTATACTTTTACTTTGCATCTATCTGCTATCTGCCGATGAACCAAGCCAAGGCAGTCAGTTCTTCTCCAGATTAGCCCAAGAGGACTTACCGGCCCAATGTCCAAGTCTAATGACCTTATGTGCGATCATACGGAGATGAGGGAAACGGCCAAGGTTCAGTCCATTTATTGTATTAATCCAATGAAATTAGTTGGTTTTATGTATTGATTCCTAATGAAATAAATGTTAAATTATTACCAATTCAAATTCATTATGCTTCAGAAATCGACCAGTCCCACTGGAGATTCGGAAAGATGGCGGCGCCCGCCATTTTGCCGAGTCTCTTTTTTTCATTCCAATCAAGATAAGAAAGGATGGGGAACAAGCATGGTAGCTACATTGGAAATTAACCGGGTCAGCAAAACCTTTAAAAATGATCACGGAGGGGTGCACGTACTGGATCAACTGGACTTGTCCGTTCAAGAAGGCGAATTCGTTAGCATCATCGGACCCAGCGGCTGCGGAAAAAGCACGCTGCTCAAGCTGATCGCCGGCCTGGATCCCGATTTTCACGGATATATTACCGTTGGGGATACCGAAGTCCACGGTCCTTCGATCGACAGGGGATTTATCTTTCAGGAGCATCGTTTATTTCCCTGGATGACGGTGGAGAAAAATATCGCGGGCAATTTGCCGTTACGGGATCCGGAAGTCCGGGCCAGAGTCGATCGATTGATCGAGCTAGTAAATTTGACGGGATTTGAGAGTGCCTATCCCCGCCAATTATCCGGAGGCATGTCGCAAAGAGTCGCCATAGCAAGGGCGTTGCTCCGCAATCCGAAAGTTCTGTTGCTCGATGAACCTTTCGGCGCCTTGGACGCCTTTACCCGGGCTCATTTGCAGGAAGCTTTGCATGACATCTGGGTAAATAACAAAACGACCATGGTCCTCGTCACTCATGACATTGACGAATCGGTTTTTTTGTCTTCGAAGGTCGTAGTGATGGATGCCAAGCCCGGCCGGATCAAGGCCGTCGTCCAGATCGATCTTCCCTATCCCCGCAAGCGGTCAAGCAAGGCCTTCCAGGAGTTCAGAACCGTGATTTTGGGGCATCTGGACCATAAAAGAAATGAAACCGAAGATTTCAGCATTTAGTCCGGAACCGAACAATTATAGGAGTAACCTATCAAGATGATTCGAACTATATATTTCACCAATTCCTGCTCGTGTCGCATAATGAACTCATGACATGGCCGAGGAGGAAACGGGAATGAGCGGAAAACAGATTTGGCAGGCCGGATTGTACGATGAAAAACTGGGTTTTGTAGCGGAATACGGAAAAGGCGTCGTGGAGCTGCTTGGCGCCAAACCGGGCGAACGGATTCTCGATCTGGGCTGCGGTACCGGGGATCTGACTCAGGAAATTTTCAGGTCCGGCGCGGAAGTGCTGGGCATGGACCTGTCGGAACCGATGGTGCAACAGGCGAGGAATAAATATCCGCAACTTAACTTCAGAGTGGGCAATGCCGAACATTTTGAGCTGGACGGTCCGGTGGATGCGGTGTTCTCCAATGCGGCCCTGCACTGGATGAAAAATGCCCGGGGCGCAGCCACCTCGGTTTGGAACGCCTTAAAACCCGGGGGACGGTTCGTTGCCGAATTCGGAGGAAAAGGGAATGTAGCTGCGATTGTCCAAAGCTTGGGAACGGTCCTGGAACAAGATTACGGAATGGATGCCGGGCCGCTCAATCCCTGGTATTTTCCCAGCTTGGGGGAATACAGCGCATTGCTTGAGGAGCTTGGATTCCGGATATCTTATGCGGCGCATTTCGACCGGCCTACCAAGCTGGGAGAAGACGAAGACGGCTTGATCCATTGGCTGAACGCATTCGCCGCCGGACCGTTTTTGGGGAGCTTTGAGGAAGTCGAGAAAAATAACGTTCTTCATAAGGTGGCGAAGCTAGCTAAAAAGGAGTTGTTCCGGGACGGAAGCTGGTATGCGGATTACGTACGTTTGCGGATCGTGGCCGTAAAGCGGCAGTAAAAATTAAAACACGGCTTTCCGAGGATACGGAAAGCCGTGTTTTTTATGATCTGTATAGGTTATAAGTTTATAAATACCGTCTTCATTTTCGGACTGTATTGGACATCAAGCCCAAGGCCGGCTATAAGCACGGCCAACGGAACATAGGTCTTCTGCTCTTGACCCACTTTGTGCAAGAATGCAGGCGTCGCCGTATCCACCTTGACTCCGTCCGCCGAAATTTGTTTTGCGCCTACCGGAATCACCACGGTCCGGCCCGCATAGGTAATCGTTGCGGTACCCGCCTTCGAGTCCCAACGGGACTGGCCGCCGACGGCGTCCGTGATATCTTTCAAGGCGACGAAGGTCTGGCCTTTTTTAAGCACCGGCGCATAAGGCGTGGACAGTTCCTTGCCTTTTACGACGATCGAGATTTCGGCTTTGCCCGATTTTGCCGCCGTCTCCAGGAAACCGCCCCAAATGTTTTGCGCCATGATTTTGGCGATTACTTCATAGCCCGACTGATTGGGATGCACATCTTCATTGAAAATATGCGTCAGCGACAATTCCTTCCCGACAAAGGCTTCGGCCACATGAACCGCCTTTACCTGCTTGCCTTCTTTCGCAAACGCGCTTGCCAGTTCATCCACGCCGGCGGTAAAACTGCCTGACGCTTTAATCAGCTGGTCATAGACCGCAGCCCCCGCCACTTTCGGCACCGGCTGATACTGGTCGGCCAACACGATTTGCGCATTCGGGTTGATCTCGGTCAAAAGAGTCAGGGTCTGCTGCACATTTGTCCGGTATGTATTCAGCAGTTCTGCGGCTTTGGCAGTAAGCTCGTCATTCGTCATATTCTTCGCTTCCAAAATCAGCGCCGACACATCGTTACCGCCGATCGTAATCGCGATGACATCCGCCTGTTCCAGCTTGGACTTGGCTTCAGCCGCTCCGGCGGCAAAACCGGCCAGGCGCGGATCGCGCAAACCTTCCTGAATGTCGCTAGCGGTAACCGCCTTGCCCTCATTGATGGCAGATACGTAGTTAAGCAAGCCGTCCGTCTTCAATCCCAAAATTCCGTAGTTAACCACTTCGGCCCGGCCATGGAACAATGCCTGCTCCTTCAACCGTTCCACATATCCATAGGGTACGGAGGCTTCGTTCATGCCCGGCTCGTATCCCGCCGTAATGGAATCGCCGAGCGCCACGATCAATTGACTGTCCGACTGGATAGCTCCGGCCTGAGCCCCGCTCCCGGTCGGGACGTCCGCTTGGGACTGGGTGGAAGATGCTAGCGCCGCTGCCCCGCTGCCCAGCACCAGGGCAGCGGTAAGCATGCCGGAAACCAGGATGCGGCTTTTATGTTTGACTTTGTTGTAATTCATAAGTTCACTCCTTCTATGAAATAAAATGATAGCTTGCTAGGACACCAAAAAGGCACCCGCGCTCACTCGGGGTGCCCCGGGACTAAAAACTGCAAGGCGGAATCATACGTCAATCCGGGTTGTTCCCTTTATCCGTATGTTCCGTTTTCTTCAAATAGTCGTCATAACGCCCGTCAATTTCCTTGGCCATACTGCGATATTTGCGCGTCTCTTCCACAATCGGATCGAGAGTGGTCTGCACCCGGATTTCATATTTCGGGGACAACCTCCTCCGCTCCTCTTCCCGGCGTTCTTCCTCACTGCTGTACTGGGGGTCCTCCAGCATTTCGCTTAGTTCTCTTTCGAGATCTTTGTTATCGCTCATTTCGTGGACGCTCCTTCCGGAAAAAGTGAATTCTTACGAGTCCGCTCCAATACTCTATAACCCCGTTGCACCGGCAGCTGTAACTGCATTCACCAATTGCTCCTGGATTTTGCCGTTGCTTGCGATTACGTTCCGGACTCCGATGTGATAAGGATGGCCTGCGGTATCCGTCACTATTCCGCCGGATTCCGTAACCAGCAGAGCTCCCGCTGCCGTATCCCAGGAATTCAGGTTTACTTCGTAGTAACCGCTCAGCCGTCCGGCCGCCACATACGCGAGATGCAGCGCGGCCGAGCCTCCGGCGCGAAGGCTGCGGGTCTGCTCCGACAGTGTCGTAATGCCTTTCAGATTTATTGGGGCCGCAACCTCGCGGTCCGGGTTAAAGCCGACGGCTATCACGCTTTCCGCGAGCAGCTTCTCCTCCGAAACCCGGGTCGGATTTCCGTGCATGTATGCTCCCTTTCCTTTTTCCGCGACGAACATTTCGTCCCGCACCGGATCGTAAATGACCCCTATGATCACTTCACCCTTGTAAGCGAGCGCAATCGACACGCAGAAGAAAGGAAATCCGTGCACAAAGTTTGTCGTTCCGTCCACCGGATCGATGATCCATAAATATTCGGATTTCTTAGCCTCGGCTACAGCCTGCGCGGAAGCCGCCGCTCCCGGAGCGACACCCTCTTCCCCCAAAATATCATGGTCCGGAAAATGGGTCAGGATCAGCTTGCGGATCATCGTCTCCGCTCCCTTGTCCACATCGGTTACCAGGTCTTGCGGGGAATATTTGGTGGCCAAATCCTTAACCAGGCCTAGCCGGCTCTTAATCCATTCCCCCGCTTTGGCCGCGCAATTGATCGCCACAGCCATCGAGCTTTTGCTGCCTACTACATAAGGAATACTAGGTTTGGATTCCACTTCTTTCACACTACTTTCTTTATTTTTTTCTGCTCGTACTCTATGAATCTTGTAAAATTTCCCTTTTTTAAACTATACGCCACCCGGTATGCAAAGTTGCGCCTTTTTGTCTGCCCGATGCGGAAAAGGGCGGCCTGTCCGGGGACCCGGGCAGACATTATATAAAAAGTCCGTACCCGGTATGCTGGCAAGCAGCAAAGCCGGAAACGAACTTTCACGAACTTCATGGTCTCGGTTTAGGCACCGACGATATTGTATCCGCCGTCCACATAAATGACTTCGCCGGTAATGCCCCGGGCCAGATGGCTGAGCAGGAACATTGCCGTATCACCCACTTCCGCCGTTTCCGTCGTTTTGCGGAGCGGAGCTTTTTCCTCAACTTGCTTCAGAATGGAGTTGAAATCGCTGATGCCCTTTGCAGCCAGCGTCCGGATCGGGCCGGCGGAAATCGCGTTGACCCGGATATTGCTCGGCCCAAGGTCATTCGCCAGATAGCGGACGGACGATTCCAACGCCGCCTTCGCTACGCCCATGACGTTATAGTTGCGCATAACGCGTTCCGCGCCCATATAAGTCATGGTCATAATGCTTCCGCCTTCGGTCATCAGCGGAGCCAGCCGCTGCGACACGGCCACGAGCGAATAAACGCTGATATCGTTCGCCAGCGCAAACCCTTCGCGCGACGTATCCACGAATCCGCCCGCCAAATCCTCGGCTTTGGCGAAAGCGATGCTGTGAACAATCCCGTGCAGCACGCCGAATTCAGTCCGCAGCGTATCCGCCAGCTTGTCGATCTCTTCATCGACCGTCACGTTGCACGGAAGAATGAGCGAGTTCGGTATGGTTTCCGCCAGCTTGCGTACGCGTCCCTCTACCCGTTCGCTCTCGTATGTAAACGCGAGGCGGGCACCTTGCTCCGCCAGGCTTTGGGCAATCGCCCAAGCAATGCTGCGGTCATTGGCAACGCCCATGACGATAATATTTTTTCCTGCCAACAAATCTCCCATGAATAAAAGGCCTCCTTTTCATCTTTGCCGCTTCGTTTTGTTCAACTTACCTCATTTCCCCAACTATTTCAAGGGTGAGCAGTACGGATTCAAGGTTGAATCCGCACGCTGGCCCCATCCAGTATTTCAACACCGTCTTCCTGGTAGCGGGCGAGGTCCTCCATCAGTGCGAACAGCGCGCCGTCCTTCAGCTTCGCTTCCAGCATCACATCGACCGCCTCCGTTCCTTTCGCGGCGATGTTCCGGAGAAAATGCAGCAACGGCCCGGCAATCACATGATCCGCATGACCACGGGGATCGCTCGCGCTTTTCGGACTGGAGGCGTGGATTTTCGGCGGAAGGGGTTCTTCTTTCGCGGAACCTGCCTGGGCAAACGGGCTTGTCCAAGTTTGCATGATCCGCGGCCACAGCTCCGCCGGGTCCTCGCCCTCATTGTTCACCCACTGATGGTGAATATCAAGCACCATCGGAAGGCCCAGCGCTTCGCAGATTTCCAGCGTTTCCGGCACGTTGAACGTCTTGTCGTCGTTCTCCAGCGTCAACCGTTGTTTGAAACGGTCCGGCAGGGCCGAAACCTGTTCCTTAAAACGCGCTCCGGCGGAAGGCTTGTCCCCGTAGGCTCCGCCCACATGGATGTTGTTCTTCGCCCTGCCGTCCATCCCCATCGCTTCCAGCATGTCGACATGGTACCCCAGATCCCGCTCCGAACTGCGGAGCACTTCCGGGCGCGGCGTGCTGAATACGGTAAAATGGTCCGGATGGAACGATACCCGAATCCCATGCCGCTTAACAAACTCCCCAACCTCGGCAAACGGTTCGCGCAACGCTTCAAAAGGATTCCAGTCCCGAAGCGCTTCATGGGTAGCCAGCGGAATCAACTTTGAAGAAAAGCGGTATACCCGGATGTCATGGGCCACATTGTGACGCAGCAACCGCAGCGTATTGCGCAAATTCTCCGCTGCAATCGACTCCAGCCGGCGGACCGCAGCTTCCCGGTCCGACAGGCCGCTAAAGGTTTTGTAAGTCATCGTCCGGGATGGCGAAGCGTTTCCTACCACCGTGGACATGGCGACATAGCCGAACCGGACGATCATTTGGACCCGGCTTCCCCGAAAAACATCTCATAGGCGAGCGCCGTCTGGACGGCGGATTCTTCATCGGTCAATTGACGAACCAGATCCAGCTCCACCGCCGTAACTTCTTCACCGTTAAAATTGATCTCGGCCACGCAGGCCGTGATCTTGACGATGGCTACCGCTTTATTGTCCGGCGTGTAGGCTATGACCTTCTGCCCAGTAGGGAATATCCGCAGCCCCTGCTTCCGCATTTTGCCGCGTCCGTATTCCAGCAGATCGTACAGTTCCTGTTCATTCTTGAATTTGCATACCGAATTGAATTCCGTTTGAAAGCCCATCGTCTCTCTTCCTTTCTCTTTGGAATCTGGATGCAGTGAAACGAAGGTATGCTTAAACCCCGTTTTCAAAGTTCAGATTTTGCCGCGTTTCAAAGCGTTCCAAGGCAAGTTCGATCAGCCGGTCGAGCAGCGCTTCATAGGATAAGCCGGTCTCGCGCCAGAGCAACGGATACATGCTGAACGGAGTAAAGCCGGGCATCGTGTTGACCTCATTGATCCAGATCGCGCCATCCGACTTTTTGACAAAAAAGTCAGCGCGGCACAAGCCGCTGCCGGCAATGGCCTTAAACGCCTTGACTCCCAGTTCGCGGACCCGGTCTGCAAGTTCCGTATCCAATGGGGCCGGAATCAGCATCTGCGATTTCCCGTCCAAGTACTTCGCCTGATAATCGTAGTATTCACCGGAGGAGACAATTTCTCCCGGAACCGATGCCAACGGCTCGTCGTTGCCCAGCACGCCGACCTCCACTTCACGGGCGTCGACGAATTCTTCGACGATGACCTTCACGTCATAACGGAACGCGAAGGCGATTGCCTGAAGCAATTCCTCTCTCGTTCTCGCTTTGGAGATCCCCACGCTGGATCCCAGGTTCGCCGGCTTGATGAAGCAAGGATACCCCAGCTTCTCCTCCATGCCCTGCAGGAGAGAATGGCTGTGCCGTTCCCATTCCGAGGCGGTGAAGTAGCAGTACTTGCATTGCTCCAGCCCCGCCTCCGCAAACAGTTTCTTCATGATGACTTTATCCATGCCCGCAGCCGAAGCCAGTACCCCGGCACCGACATAAGGCAGGTTCGCCATTTCAAACAATCCCTGAATCGTCCCGTCTTCCCCATTCGTACCGTGAAGCAGCGGAAAAGCGACGTCAATCTCCGGTTTGCCGGTGGCAAGTCCGCTGAACAGCAGGTTGATCGCTTCATTGGTCCCGCCGCCGTTCTCCGCATTCAGTTGGAGCTGCTCCAGCGATGCGAATGGCGAGGTCAGTCTGCTGCCGACTCTCCACTCTCCCTGTTTCGTAATATAAAAAGGAAGTAATTCATATTTCGCGTAATCGAACGCTTTTGAAACCGCAAAGGCTGTCTGCAGCGAAACTTCATGCTCGCCCGACTTTCCGCCGTAAATCAGCCCTACAGTTAATTTTTCCTGTCCCATGTGCATCCTCTTTTCAATAATTGTAACGGAACCAAAAGCGCGTCCCTCATAGTATGGTCAGAACCGGTCCGCAATATGGAAAAAACGATACACCGTATTTTCGTTCCAGGCGTAAGAGTCCCGGTAATCCCAATACCTGTGTTTGCTTGGCACCGTATGGGCATTCACCAAAGGCATGCCGCCTGCATCAAACGCCGTCACGATCGTGCTGTGCTGGTAGGACCCATTGCCGTCCCAGTCGTAAATGATGACATCCCCAAGCTCCAGCTGTTCCGGCCGGCTCACGAGTTCCGCACGGAGTCCTGATCCGCTGTTTGCCAAAAATCGTTCCAGCGCATTGGCGACCGACCAGCTGTAGCTCCAGGCTTCGCGCCCGCCGACGTATCCCTTGTACCACCAGCCCGATTCTCTTTTTCCAGTATAGTTTATTGGGCCACCGCCTGCAAAGAGGCACTGGGAGATATAATTGGTGCAGTCCACCTCAAAAGCGGCGAATTCCGGATTGAAACCGTCCCACCACCGGTCCGCATACAGAACGGCATCTTCGCGCCGGTAAGGCGTGCTGCGCAGTCCACCCCCGCCGAGTACTTCACGGTTCAGAAACGGCCTAGGCGTACGTGATTTCCCGCCGGAATCGTCGTTTCCGAAGCCGGCAGGCAGGGCTGTTGACGCGCTCCGTTCAGGAACGGGCTGGATCACGCGGGTGATGCTCCATTCGTTGCCTTCGCGCTGCAGTGTCAGGCGCTGCTTGACGATCCGCTCTTCCTGGTGGCGGGCACCGCCCTTTTCATAGTCCATTTTTTGCGCCAGGAGCATCTCCACTTCCAGTTCTCCTTCACGGTTCTCGATCTCCCGCAGCAGGCGTGCCCGGGTTTCGCAGCGGAGCGGAACGGCGCCCCGGCCCTGATACCACATCTCCAGCCTCCGTTTCTGTTCTCCGCGGCGTATTAAATAATCCAGATCCGTAATCAAGGTACTCTCACTCCGGACCCGATAATCGACCTCATCCTGATTGAACTCGTTCACATAGAGGGACAACGTTTTTTTCCATTCATCCGCCATCATTTGACCTCCTTTAGTCCACAACCGTACCCATCATAAGATTTATATGAGTCCGATGGACCGAGTATGTACCGGATGTACTGTAAGCCCATTCACCCGCGCCAATTCGGCAATCCGCAGACAAAATGGGAACAAAAAGTTCTTTACTCCCCGTCTGGAGGACGGTATACTTAATATAGTGAGTTTTTGAAATAGTGTTTCATCTAGTGAAACAAGGAGGTTCATTCATGTCAAAGAACGATTTTTTCTCCAGCAGCCGCACGCTCGAAGTCGGCGGCAAGAGCTATCGCTACTATGACTTGCAGGCTCTGGAGCAGCAAGGGCTGGGGAAAATAAGCAAACTGCCGTTTTCCATTAAAGTATTGCTTGAAGCCGCCGTCCGTCAGTTTGACGGAAGAGCGATTACGGAAGAACATGTGAAGCAAATCGCCGGCTGGAGCGAGGGCCGCGATGAGAACAAAGAAATTCCTTTTATTCCGGCACGGATCGTCCTTCAGGATTTTACCGGCGTTCCGGTCGTGGTCGACCTGGCCGCGATGCGCGACACCGTAAAGAAAGCGGGCGGAGATCCGAAACAGATCAATCCGCTTGTTCCCGTGGACCTGGTTATCGACCATTCCGTTATGGTTGATGCCTTCGGAACTCCCGAAGCGCTCGAATATAATATGAACGTCGAGTTTGAACGCAATGAAGAACGCTACCGTTTCTTGCGCTGGGCGCAAACGGCGTTCAACAACTTCCGTGCCGTACCTCCGGCTACCGGGATCGTGCACCAGGTCAACCTGGAATACCTCGCTTCCGTAGCCGCTACAAAGCAGGTTAACGGCGAAACGGTCGTATTCCCGGATTCCCTCGTGGGTACCGATTCCCATACCACTATGATCAACGGTCTCGGCGTCGTCGGCTGGGGCGTCGGCGGTATCGAAGCCGAAGCCGGCATGCTGGGACAACCGCTGTACTTTGTTGCGCCGGAAGTCATCGGCTTCAAGCTGACCGGCAGTCTGAGCGAAGGGGCTACGGCGACCGACCTTGCGCTTACGGTAACGCAAATGCTGCGCAAAAAAGGCGTCGTCGGCAAGTTTGTCGAGTTCTACGGCCCCGGCCTTGCCAACATCAGTCTTGCGGACCGCGCAACCGTAGCCAACATGGCACCGGAATACGGCGCAACGGTCGGGTACTTCCCTGTCGACCAAGAGACGCTGGCCTACCTGCGCAGCACCGGCCGCTCCGAAGAGCAGATCTCGCTGGTTGAAGCGTATTACAAGGCTCAGGGCATGTTCCGTACGAGCCAAACGGAAGATCCGGAATTCAGCGATCTTATCGAGCTGGACCTTGCTTCCGTCGTACCGAGCCTTGCCGGACCTAAACGTCCGCAGGACCGGATCGAGCTGACCGAGATGAAGGACAGCTTCAACGGCATTATCCGCACCCCGGTTGATAAGGGCGGATACGGGCTCAGCGACGACAAAATCGAACAAAAGGTACCGGTCAAGCACCCGAACGGCGAGTCCAGCGTTCTGAGCACAGGCGCGGTTGTTATCGCAGCGATTACCAGCTGTACGAACACCTCGAACCCGAGCGTTATGCTCGGTGCCGGCCTGCTGGCCAAGAAAGCGGTGGAACGCGGCCTCAAGAAACCGGGCTATGTGAAAAGCAGCTTAACCCCGGGCTCTCTGGTCGTTACGGAATATCTGCAAAAAGCCGATCTCATCAAGCCGCTTGAAGCGCTTGGTTTCCACGTAGCCGGCTACGGCTGCGCAACTTGCATCGGGAACTCCGGTCCGTTGCCGGACGAAGTCAGCGCGGCGATCGCGGAAAACGATATGACCGTTGCGGCCGTATTGTCCGGGAACCGGAACTTCGAAGGCCGGGTTCATGCCCAGGTCAAAGCAAACTACCTGGCTTCCCCTCCGCTTGTTGTAGCTTATGCCCTTGCCGGCACGGTTAATATCGATTTGCAAAACGATCCGCTGGGCTATGATCAAAACGATCAGCCAGTTTACCTGAAGGACATCTGGCCTTCTTCCGCGGAAATCAAGGAAGCGATCGGCTTGTCCGTCAGCCCGGAAATGTTCCGTGCCAAGTACGAAAACGTATTTACCCAGAACGAGCGCTGGAACGCCATTCCGGTTCCGGAAGGCGAATTGTACGAGTGGGACGAGAAATCCACCTACATCCAAAATCCGCCGTTCTTCGAAAAGATTAGCGACGGCTTGCAGGAAATCGCCGACATCCGCAGCTCCCGCGTGCTTGCCCTGCTTGGGGATTCGGTCACGACCGACCATATCTCGCCGGCTGGCAACATCTCGCCGACCAGCCCGGGCGGCATTTATCTGAGCGACCGTGGCGTCGCCCGCAAAGACTTCAACTCCTACGGCTCCCGCCGCGGGAACCATGAAGTCATGATGCGCGGCACGTTCGCGAATATCCGTATCCGCAACCAGGTTGCTCCCGGTACGGAAGGCGGCGTAACGAAACATCTGCCAACGGATACGCTGATGTCGATTTACGATGCTTCGATGAACTATCAGGCGGATGGTCAGAACCTGGTAGTCATCGCCGGCAAAGAATACGGCACGGGCAGCTCCCGCGACTGGGCTGCCAAAGGCACCTACCTGCTCGGGGTTAAAGCCGTCATCGCGGAAAGCTTTGAACGGATTCACCGCAGCAATCTGGTCGGCATGGGCGTACTGCCCCTGCAATTCCAGGAAGGCCACGGCTGGAACACGCTCGGCATAGACGGCACCGAAACGTTCGACATCGTCGGTCTGAGCAACGAAGTGAAGCCGGGTCAACAACTGACCGTCATCGCCACGCGCACGGACGGAACGCAGTTCGAATTCCCGGTAACCGCCCGCCTCGACAGCATGGTCGACGTGGACTACTACCACAACGGCGGCATTCTGCAAACCGTATTGCGTCAAATGATCGCGGAAGGCAAATAATAACCGCTGCAGCATATTAAAACCAAAGTGGCCGTGCGGGTATTAAACCTGCACGGCTACTTTTCGCTTTAATTTGGTGCTTCCGCGCCTATCGAAGCGAAACTATTCTGGTGAGCCTCTGAAACTATAAGAATGTATCAACTCGCCTCATACGGACATAAAACAAGGCTGCCCGGTTTCTATGAAACGGAGCAGCCTTTTCTATTTGTATCCAAACCTCATTCAACCCTTATCCCCACGCTCAACCCCCGGCACGACATTCCATTACCCGGTCGATCCATTCGCTAACCAAGGCCTGAAACAGACCGTGCTGCTCGATCTGCAAATTGTGTCCGGCGCGGTCCAGCATCACAAAGCTGGCCCGAGGATATTGTTGGGCGTACTCCCACTGATTCTTGTACCCGACTACATGATCCTGCCTTCCGGTAAGAATTAGCACGGGTTTCATATAGGGCTCTTGAAGCAACTCCGCATCCCAGGTCAAATCATAACGACGGCGGATTCGATCCAAAAAGTCTTGATCCGCTGCCTGAAGCCCGCTAAAAATTTCAGCTTTGAACCGCTCCCAGTTATACTCGTCCTGTACCACCTGAATTCCGAGAAATTCATCGATACCGGGTTCGTTCTCCAGCCGGGCAAGTGCGGACTTGTCTTTATAAATCGCGTTAAAAGGTGGCGCATCATGCAGCGCGATCCCTGCCGTAGGACAAATTAAGAGCATACCGTCGATTTGATCCGGCCTTTTGGACAGCAACGCTCTGGACAAATACCCTCCATAAGACTCTCCCGCCAGCACAAAGCGTTGACCGGGCAAGACTTTATCCACGAACTGTTCCACAAGGGCTAAAAATTCGTCCGTGCTCTGAATCCAATCCGCTCCCTTCGTCCTCCCCATGCCGGGCAAATCAAGGTAAATCCTTTGCCAGCCTGGCCGGTCTTTAAACACAGGCTCCATACAGCCGATCATCAACCGCCGATCGCATCCAAATCCGTGTACAAGCACAATGGGATGACCTGAACCATGAGTTTCATAGTCTATCGTAATCGAATCCGGAACGCATTCCAAAATAAACACCCTCTCGCGATATAAATATAGATAGCTATGAATTATTCTATTTCGATTAATACATAGATGTCTATATACTTTCGCAAAAAATATTCAGAACCTTTTGAGGACGCGTTTTAGCATATCTTCCAATTGTGCTTGTTCGTCCAGGGTCAAACCGCCGTAGATGACCTCATTCAATTGATTTGAAACCGCGCGAAACAACGGTCCGAGCTGCTCCCCCTTTTCGGTCAGACTGATCAAAGTCACCCGCTTGTCCTGCTCGTCCTTTCTCCTTTCCGCATACCCCAACTGTTCCAGTTTTCTGACCAAAACGGTAACTGTAGGCTGAGTACGGTTAATTTTCTCGGCTAACACGCTGATCGGCATTCCGTACGAATGAAAAAGCAATGAAAGAATGTCGCCGTGCGAGGGGACAATGTCCACAACGCCATTCTGTTCCAGCTCGGCTATGATCTTTTTATTCACGGCATCTCTAATTTTACTAATCATGGAAGCTGCATTATGTTCTATCATACCCCCATATTAATAATTCGCGGATTGAATATCAAGCATTTACACCTATAGTTACATCTGTTATATTATATGTATAACAGTTAGAACAAACAAAGGAGGCTTCTCTTGATTATTGAGCTTGATTTACAGTCTGAAGTCCCTATATACACGCAACTCGTCAACCAAATTATTGAGGGGATCGCCAGCGGGCAACTTCAACTTGGCGAACCGTTGCCTTCGGTACGCAGTCTCGCTTCCGATATCGGAGTGAATCTCCACACGGTCAATAAAGCCTACACCCTGCTCAAGCAGGACGGCTACATTCAGATTCATCGCCAGCGCGGCGTCGTCGTTGACCCGGACGGAATGCCGCCGGTCACGAAGGAATTTTCCGATAAACAGCACCGTGAGCTTAGACCCATTATTGCCGAAGCGATCTGCCGGGGGATGGGCAAAGAGCAGTTGCTGGACATTGTAGATCGCCTCTACAACGACATTACACAACAATGAGAGGAGAAATAAATGATGCATATCCTATCCGCCCTACTGCTTGTCTTGATGTTCGTACCGGTTCTGGCTTCCCTGGCGTTTATGCCTTATTTGACAAGGGAGACGGTCAGCTTCGGCGTATCCGTCAGCGAAGAGACCTACCGCAGCGAGCCGCTTCGCCGCATGCGCAAAGCGTATGCTTTGATCAGCCTAGGCATCTATACCGTCTTGTTCCTGCTCTGCATTTACAGTGCGGTTCAATCGAAAGGCAACTTGGAGCAAAACGGAGCCGTCGCCATTTATATTTCCAGCATGGTCGTCGTCTCGATCGCTTTAAACCTGATTTTTCACTTTAAAATGAAAAAACTTCGCCTCTCCCTCCCATCAATCCCGGCGAGCAAATCCGTACTTGCCGTAGATACAGGCTTCCGGCGGAACAAGCTGATTCTGTCAAACTATTGGTTTCTTATCCACGCCGCCGTCATCGTAGCCAGCATGCTTATGGTGCTGCTGAATTACGACAAGCTTCCCGCCACGATCGCGATGAAATTCGATTTTCAGGGACACATCGTCAACAGCGTGGCCAAATCATACTGGACTGTTCTTTTTCCTAATGTTGCGCAGATTTTGATGACTTTATTGTTTTTGTTCATTAACTGGAGTATTTTGAGAAGTAAACAACAAACCTACGCTGGAGATCCGGAGCGTTCCATTCGCCAAAACACCCTGTTTCGTCGCAGATGGTCGTTGTTTACGATTTTGTCCGGATTAGCCATGGTGTTGTTATTCTCCTTCATTCAGATCAATATGCTCCATCCGTTGGAAACGAGCGTCATGCTGTTCGTCAGCATCCTCATTCCCGCATTTGTCGTGCTGTTCGCTGGCATTCTCTCTTTCAACACAGGTCAAGGAGGTAGCCGGATCGGTCGTGCCAAGAGTGACCCTGGCTCCAAAGTGCAGCCGGTAAACGACGACGACTTCTGGAAATTAGGCAGCATTTATTTCAATCCCCAAGATCCCTCGATCTTCGTGGAAAAAAGATCAGGCATCGGATGGACGATGAACTTCGCCCATCCCGCCGGCTGGATCGTCCTTGGCGGTGTTTTGATCGCCATCGCGATCTCCCTTATTTTTTCGGTGTAATCCATCATTTATATATTCTCATTTTAGGAGGAAACTTCATGTCCAAAAAGAAAAAGATGCATTCCGCCGCCGCATTGACGCTGGCACTGAGCCTGACGCTTCCGGGGGCATCGGCCTTTGCTGCTTCCCCTGTCGCCGCCTCGCAAAGCGGCACGGCCCTTGTCCCCGTGCGCGAAACGGCTGCCGGGCTGGGAGCACTTGTCGAATGGAATCAACATGAGCAAACCGTTACCATTAAGAAAGGAGGCCATGTACTTGTTCTTCATGTAGGGAAAAAGCAGGCTTTGTTGGATGGGAAAGCAGTAACTTTAAATGAAGCAGTCCGGGTAGCGTCCGGCCATGTGCTCGTCGATTCCGCTTTTATCTCAAAAGTGCTCGCGGACGCCGAAACGCCGGGGGATCCCGCCGATGTCTTTATGGAACTGCTTAAATCCGGCCAGGGTGCCAAAGCAGCGGAATATGTCAGCCCATCTTCGGCTTCGGTTCTTTCGCCTCAACTCCTTAACATCCTTTGGTCCAATTATGCCAACGTATTCGGCCAAATCGGCGAGCAAACTGCACGTACCGAAAAAAACAATGCCATTCACCGGAACGTAACCTACACATTCCAAGCGGCCGCCGCACCGTTCAACTTTGTCCTGAGAATGAATCCGGAAGGACAAGTGGATGACGTCTACCTTGAAGCGGCGACTCCTTCGCTGTATCAAAAGCCGGCTTATGACAACACCGATGCTTATACCGAGCAGGAAGTTACCGTGGGCGACGGCACCTTGGCACTGCCGGGCACGCTCACGCTGCCCAAAGGAGACGGACCGTTCCCTGCGGTCATACTCGTCCAAGGCTCCGGGCCGCATGACCGCGACTCTTCCATCGGCGACGCCAAGCCTTTCCGCGACCTTGCGGCAGGGCTTGCTTCCCAAGGAATCGCTGTACTGCGATATGATAAGGTGACCTATGAGCATTCCCTCAAGGTTTCGTTGGATCCGAAATTCACCCTGAAGCGGGAAAGCGCGGATGACGCATTGTCCGCGGTGCAATTGCTGAAGGAAACCGCCAAGATCGACGGTTCGCGGATTTTCGTGGCCGGTCATAGCCAAGGCGCGTTCGTGATGCCGCTGATTCTGGACGGCGATAAGGGCGGCGATATCGCAGGCGCCATCCTGCTCTCCGGCCCAAGCGGCAAATTTGCCGATATTCTGGCGGAGCAGCAGAAGGAACTCGTGTCCCGCGTTAAACAATCCGGGCAGGACGCCACGCTTTACGAACAGCAAGCCGCCCAATATACGGCGATTGCCGATATGGTAAACGACCCGCAATACACGGTCGATAACATGCCTGCCAACTTCCCGCTCCAACCGGCTTACTGGTGGTTTGAGCAGAAAAATTACGTGCCGTCCGAGCTCGCCAAGAAGCAAACCGGCCCCCTTCTCATCCTGCAAGGAGAGAACGACTGGCAGGTCCCGTTAAAGCAGCTTGACGGCTGGAAGCAAGCGTTGAAAGGTCGCTCCGACGTCGAGTACAAGTCCTACCCGAAGGTCAACCATCTGTTGGCCGAGTATGACGGTATTTCAACCGGTACGGAATATTACCAGCCTTCCAACGTCTCCAAAAAAATCATTGACGATATCGCCGCTTGGGTGAAGAAGACGAAATAAGCATTTAATAAAAGCAAACAAGCCCCGCGTACAGGGCTTGTTTGCTTTCTTTGTTAATAGAACACTTCACCAATCTTACAATTGCCAAATTAACCGGAAAACCTCCAGCTAATTCCTACCTAAAAGACCATTTTTGAAGATTAACTGTATAACCTACAGGTAATTTCAAAGTATAAGGCCATTTCGAACGTAACCCGATAAATTAGCTGTATATTTTCTATCTATTTATCCGATCCGGGAACTTCCAGGGAAAACAACTGTAGAAAATACAGTTATTTTAAATGAAAATTCGAAAGCTAGTTCGTCTTTGATATTCACGATTACCATTCCCCTCGCATAATCAATACACTTCACGCATTCCGCTCCCATCAGCCAACGAGCGGACGCAAAAAAGCAGGCTGTCCTCCGCATTTCCGTTGTGGATCGACAGCCTGCTAATTTTCTTGGATATGTTACGAAATTAAGTATGAATCATCATTCCCATTTCCCGGGCCGCCTCGATCAGGACCGGGGCGAATTCCTTCAGCGTCTGCGGCGATAGCCGGCTGACCGGCCCGGAAACCGACAGGGCCGCGGCGATCTTGCCTGTCCGGTCAAAGATCGGAGCCGACACTGCAGCTGCGCCGGGCTCCCGCTCCTCATAGCTGGTGGCGTAGCCCAGCTTGCGGATTTCCTGGAGCTGCGCCACGTACGCAGTCCGATCGACAGCCGCCGGCCAGTCGGCAACCTCCAGCACGGTGCGGATGATCGCCTCTTCTTCGTAGGCGACGAGCACCTTGCTGGACGCACCGACATACAGCGGCAGCCGGGCCCCGACCTGAGCGACCCGGCGAATCGCCTGGTTGCTCTGTACCGCCTGAATCCGCAGCCGGTCGGTTCCGTCACGCAAATAAAGGCTGACCGTCTCCCCGAGCCGGTCACGAAGCTGTTCCATTTGCGGCAGGAGCAAAATCGCCGGGTCATCGTTATGGGACAGGTGTGCCGAAAGCTCCCATATTTTCAGCCCGAGACGGTACTTCTCCGTCGCCGAGTTGCGGATGACGAATCCCTTGTCCTCCAACGTGGTCAACAAACGATGAACCGTGCTTTTATGCAGCCCTATTTCCCCGGCAATCTCAGTCAAACCAAGATCGTCAGCCTTGGTAAAACACATCAATATATCAAGCGCCCGTTCTACGGCGCGCACAGTCAGCTTCCGATCTTCCATCAGGAAACCACCCCTCTATAAGTTTCACTACATGAAACGCGGTTACATAAATTATAAAGAACAAGACGGGGTTTCGTCAATGAAAGCCCAGCCAAATATACCCCCTGCATTGACATAATGACATCCTCGTCTTACGATAATTTTATGCATCATTCGTCCTGTTTCGACATTTTCCGATTATTCTGCTTGAATTCGGTTATGTATTAATTATTAAATTTGAACATTTCTTTTTCAAAGGGAAGCCTTGCTTTCCGGAACATATAATAAAATACGATTTGAATGAGGAGGGGGAACTATGAGCCAGAGCAGCCGAAGCGATCTTCCCCTGTCCGCAGGACTAAAAGGGAACGAGGCTCCCGCGCTCGAAATCAAGCACATCAGCTTTAAACATATTATCGTAGCTTTGTTATTATCGGTTCTGTTTTTCCTGATCTTTTGCTTCATTTCCCTCCACGGATATATCGCCTGGGTACTGTCCAATCCGACGGTAGCGCCGCTTTATTCCAACCCGAAGCTTTCGAAGAACCTGGAGTACGAAGATGTTGCCTTCCCCGCTGCGGACGGTAGTCGCATGATGCAGGGCTGGTATATCCCAGCTGCGGATTCCGGCAAAACGATCGTATTCAGCCATGGTTACGGGGCTAACCGCGAGGAAACCTGGATTCCGATGTACGATCTTGCCCATTACGCCCACCGACTGAATTTCAATGTGCTGATGTTCGATTACGGATTCGCCTCTCAAAACAGCAAGGAAGTGGCCACCGGCGGTAAAAAGGAAGCGCAGCAATTGCTGGGAGCCATTCAGTTCGTAAAGCAGCAGGGTAGCCAGGAAATCATCGTCTGGGGATTCTCCATGGGGGCCGGTACGGCCTTGCAGGCCGCCTTGACCAGCAAAGACATCGACGGAATGATTCTGGACAGCACCTTCCTGCTGGAACCGGATACGATGTATCATAATATCCGTCAGCATATCGATCTTCCCCGGCATCCTTCACTGGAGATTATCGGAATGCTGCTGCCGGTACTAAACGGTACGAGTCTGCGGCAAATTCCATATCCCGCGGTCAAGTCACAGGATTATCCGTTCCCGGTTCTCTTTATCCATGGAACGGAAGATGAAAAAGCCCCTTACCCGATTGCCGAAAAACTGGCGGAAAACCAGACTAATCCGGCATCCGGGGTCTGGATCGTAAAAGGATCGCACCATGAGCTGATTTTCCGCGAACATCCTAAAGAATATCTGCGTCTCGTATCTACGTTTCTCAGCCAAGTCGGCCAGCTCCAGGCAGCAGGTCAAAGCTCTGCGGGAAGCGGTAATTAGACTTTGGGCAAGCGGCGGACAGACCGTACCATCCGCTTCGTACCATACCGTTTTACCGTCAAGGCTCGTATCGAACTGGCATAGGCCAACCCATCCCCGGAATAGACTGGTTACAACGATTACATTCCGAGGAGGTATTAACCGATGCTGTTCGTTTACGGGCCTTATTTGCCTGTCCGCATCCTGGAAGAAATCCGTTTCTGGAAAGAGCAGGAAACGGAACACACCGATGTAATCAAAGCGATCATTCCCACTTTGGAGCCAAATTTCGTCAAGCTGTTGGATGAGTGGAAGCAGGTTTTCGCCTCCACCCAGGAGGCGGCAGACCGTCTGCTCCAATACGGAGTTGCCTCTAAAGAAGCTGCTTGCGATCCCCAACTGATCAAAGAAACGGAGCGGATTCTGGAAGCGTCGGTCCGCCAGTCCAAGGAGTTTATCCGGCAGTTGTACTTCATTCTTGACCAAAGCGCAGCGGCGAAATCCATCCCGTTGGCTAAAACCGTACTGCTTCACATCATCCGCGAATCGGAGTATTTCCTTGGAGTATTGGAAACGCTCAACGGCCCCGGAAAGCTTGCCGATCACATGAAGGGTTCCCCTTCGATTATCGATCCTTACCGGCCTGATACAGAGGAACCGATTTCTTCGCTTTCCGCTCAAGAGGAAACACTTGCCTCCAGTCACCAATCCGCCTCCGCCACCATTTCATTCGCACAGGAACAATTGCAATACGGCCGCAGCGAAACGGAGAATTCCGCTGACCCCGCGGGATCGGAGCAAGCCCGGATCAACAATCGCCCCGTTCCTATCGGCGGGCACACGCTTCCTCCGCTTCCCTATCCCTACAACGCGCTTGAACCTTATATCGACGAAAAAACGATGCGCATCCATCACGACAAACATCATAAAACCTATGTCGACGATTTGAACAAAGCGGAGAAAAAACTTCAGGAAGCGCGCAAATCCGGCAATTTCGATCTGGTCAAACACTGGGAACGGGAGCTTGCCTTTAACGGTGCCGGACATTATCTGCATACGATCTTTTGGGACATCATGAACCCGAAGGGCGGCGGTAAACCGGAAGGCGAACTGCTTGAGCAAATCAAACGCGATTTTGGCAGCTACGAAGCTTTCCATAAGCAATTTTCCAACGCTGCCGAAAAGGTCGAAGGCGGCGGCTGGGCGATCCTGGTCTGGAGCCCGCGCAGCCATCGGCTTGAAATTCTTACGGCGGAGAAGCATCAGAACCTGTCGCAATGGGACGTCGTACCGCTCCTTCCGCTGGATGTCTGGGAACACGCTTATTATTTGAAGCACCAGAACAACCGCAAGGATTACATCACCGACTGGTGGAACGTCGTTTATTGGCCGGCCGTTGCGTACCGTTACGAAAAGGCAAGAGAATTGAAATGGCAGCCGTATTAACGGCTGCCATTTTTATCGCTCGCTCCCAGACGCCCCGCGGCGGATGGTCAATTTGCCGGCTTTCCGATCAGCATCGTCCCTTGTTCCCCGGCGACGATAAACTTCTCCCCGTCCCAGATCACATCGGTGGTCAAATCGCGCTTGGTGACTTGGACCGATGGGGTATAATTCAGTCCGTCATAGGAATAGAACATCTTCCCGTGATCTTCTCCGTCGCCCCACGCCGAAGCAACGTAAAGCTTACCGTTCCAGGCTAAATTGCTTAAGCGTTTATCATTTTGCTTGACCTTCCAGTTCACCCCGTTGGCGGAAACGGCCACAGTCGAGTTGGCGCCGATGACGGCAAATTGTTTCCCGTTCCACACGATATCCCGCAAGGTATCGTCAGGCCCCCAGTAATTGTTCTTGGTGTTTAAATCAATATTGACCTTTTTCCAGGAGGCGGTATTCGGCGAACTATACAATAAGCCGCCGTTTTCCCCTTGCGGATTAGGCGCGCGCAACCCCAGGAGGGTGCTGCCGCCTTGAACGATTTTCTCCATCGTGATTGCGGAAGAAGTCACATTACTCCAATTGACCCCGTCCTTGGAGGTGATATAACCCCCGTTCACAGCAGCATAAAATTGCTGGTTCACCCAAGAGATGCCGAATACCGTTTTTACGCCGGACGGGAATTTTTTCGCTTCCCATACCCCGGGTGCGGGGGAGTAATAATACTGGCTGCGGTCCGTCGTCCCTCCGCCGGTAGTCATTCCGTAGCCGTAAGCAATTACGGTTCCGTTTCCGGAAGCCAGTTCGGACCAGAACATGAATGTAGGCACGTCCTCCATCTCGGTTAGCGTCCAGTCATACCCATTACTCGATTCCCAAATGGATCCCTTATCGACAAGAAAGCTGATGTACTGCGACCCCGTTGCTACATACCGTCCTTTACCGTCATAGACGAGATTCGTGAAATCGACCGGCTTTTTCGTACGGACAAGACTCCAGTCCGCTGCACCTTCCACATTTTCGCCGAAATGCTCATTGGTCAAGATCAGCCCGTCTTCGGCAACGGCAATATGCTGTTTTCCGTCAAAGATTACTTTATAAATAACTTGGTTAATAAACCCGGCTAGCGAATTTTCGTAGTTTACATAATTGTCGCTCGATTGCCAGGTTTCCAGCGTGGCGGACCGCAGCGTTGTACCAAACTCGCCCAGTCCCAAATACTGTTGGCCATCCCATACGATCGAATCAACTTCTCCGTTAGAAGACAAATCGCTTTTGAATACTTTCCATTGAAGGCCGTCTGTGGAAGAATACAGGGCGTTTGCCCCTGCATCGTTATTTCCAAGCGCAATAAAGCTATCATTATGGATAAACAGATCCCGGAGCCCTTTATTTCCGGCAGGAATTCTTGCCTCCCAGACCCCGCCCGTAGCCGGTGCGGTGAAAGTTACCTGACCTGCGATAACTGCATATTTGGAGCCGTTGAAAGCTATTTTTTCAGGATCCGAGGGATAAATGCCCGAATTCAATTTTTTCAGCTTATTGGCATCATATTTAAGGGGAGCGATGCTCCATTGGATGCCATCCGCGGACGTTGCCGTAAACGCCTGAACAACTATGGTAGGGGAATCTTTCTTTACCGCCAACTTCCAGGTTCCCACAGAGGCATAACGTTTCCCGTCCCAAATAACATGGCTAAAATGCAAATCGGCCAGTCTAACTTTCTGTCCCCAACCTACCGAGGTATAGAGTTTGGGGTAGGTGGCGTCATAGTACCGGTAAAAATCCCGCTGCGCCGGCGGATTCATCAGTCGGCCCACCGACCAGACTGCCCCATCCCTGGAAGACAGCAGACTCCCGTCGCTGCCTGCGGCTACAAACTGGCTTCCATTCGTTGCTAGCGACTCCAAATCGCCGATGGTCGGTGATTTGGAAGACGTCCACTGCTTTCCGTCCATGGAGCGAAGAATCGTACCGTCGCCCCCCACTGCGACATAAACTTGATCCTTGTTAATTGCAATATCCTTCAAATCGTTGGACTCCAGTGCGGATAAGGTCGACCACTGTATTCCGCTGGCATCCTTCCCCGCCGCCTCGGCAACCGGAGCCGCTTGAAACGCAAGCCCGCAGACAAGCCCGAGCGACAGCAAAAAAATCATCATTCTACCCATTCTACTTCCAACTCTTTTCCTCAACATGTCCCCTCCATTTAGTTAAGCTACCGACCTTATTCGACACATTCCGCTACATTTCCTTTGGAACTCTAATTGAAATAACCCCCCCTGATCTGAAATTCAAGGAGAGACGCCAAAAAAAGCCCTTGTTAAAGGCGGCCGAACCGCCCTTAGCAAAGGCTTGACTGTACTCTCGTTTCTTGCTCACTCTTTAATCAAAGAAAGGAATTCAGCCCGTGAAGCGGCATCCTTACGGAACGTTCCTCTTACCGCCGAGGTCACGGTTTTGCTCCCGGGCTTCTTAACGCCTCGCGCGCACATGCATAAATGCTCCCCTTCGACGACGACCATGACACCCTGAGGTTTAAGCACCTCGTCCATAATGTCTGCGATTTGCGACGTGATGCGCTCTTGTACTTGCAAACGCCGGGTCACGGCTTCCACCAGACGTGCCAGTTTACTGAGACCGGCGATTCTGCCGCTTGGAATATATCCAATATGCACCTTGCCGAAGAAAGGCGCCATATGGTGCTCGCATTGGCTGTAATACACGATATCTTTTACAATAACGAGCTCTTCATGGTTCTCTTCAAACGTAACTCCGAGAACATCCCGGGGATCGACTTCATATCCGCCAAAAATCTCCTCGTACATCCGGGTTACTCTCGCCGGCGTTTCCAGCAGTCCCTCACGTTCCACATCTTCCCCGACGAGCTTGAGAATTTCGCGAACGTGATGCTCGATCTGCTCTCTGTTGTCCCCTACCCGGGTGTTGACATAATCTTTTACTCCAGCCATTAGCGCCTCCTCCTTTCAAGTAATTATGCCGCAATCTGAAGCAGCTTATTTCTTTTTGCGTTTTCCCCCGGCTTGAGGCACTTGATTCTGATTTTTCATCATCTGCTGGGCACGTTGCATTTGCTTGCCATTCAAATTGTACCCCATTTGTTTCGCCATCTTTTGCAACATTTGCGGATCATTCTGCATCTTCGTCAGTTGTCTGCGCAAATAAAAGACCCCGATTGCAAAGCCGCCGACCAAACCGACGATTAACGTAATAATAGGAATTACGATATCCATGCTTAAGCCACCCCTGTATAAAATCTCCTTGCGTCAAGCCATACAGCTAGCGCACTCAACATATCATAGCATTCAAGCAGATGCGATTCAAGCCAGAACCGCTTCGATAAACACCGTCGTTTCGCTGGCCAAATCGACCTCTTTGACTTCCAGCAGTTCCCCCGTCCCTTGAACGACCCGTACGGCAGGACGCCCGGGCAGACCGCGGTGCTGGCGTACGACGACGCCCGTTTCCTTGGTCGACAATCGAACCGCGGTACCGGTCGGATACACGGAAACGATGCGCGTGAATTCCACCAGCACGTCGCGGTCGAGCACCTGCTCGGAGCAGGCCATCAATTGTTCGCAAGCCTCATGCGGCAGCATGGGGCGTCCGGTCCCGTTCTCCCCGGCGATGAAATTATCGTACATGTTGGCAACAGCGACGATCTTCGCAAATAAATGGATCGCCTCGCCGTTTAATCCGCGCGGCACGCCTGTCCCGTTCAAACGCTCGTGATGCTGGAACGCCGCGTGGGCAATGAGCAAATTGAATTCCCGTTTATGCTTTAAGATTTCAAACCCCCGCCAGGTGTGGTGGTTTTTGGCGTCCTGGGGATCGGCGTCTTCCGGCAGCGGAATGCTCTTGCCTATATCATGAAGAAGCGCTCCGATCGCCAGATCTTTAAGTTGACCGTAATTCAGCCCCAGATTAAGCCCGATCATCGAAGCTACAAGGCAAACATTTACGGCATGCAGATAGGCCGCATTTTCCGCCGTACGAATCTCGCTCAGTTGAACCAGCACTTCCTTATGATTCAATACGTCCGTAAGCAAACTGTCGACGGAAACGCTGATTTTCCGGGGACTCCATTCCTTCCCCGACCGGACCGCTTCCAGCGTCTCGCTCATATCCCGGAATACGGCCTGTTTCGTCGCTTCACTAAGTACGTCTTCTATTTCGATATCTTCATAATCGGGGTCTTTAATGTAAAGCATCGAAACGCCGATCCGTTTCAGCGTACTGATCATGTAGACCGTAAGCTGAACTCCCGACGACAAGAGCACCGTTCCGTTAGATGAATATACCGTCTTACCCAATAGTTGACCCGGTTCGATATCCTCAATGCTGATAAATCTCATGTCTTCTCCCCCTAGGTAACGACTTGTTCCAGTTTGATGCGGGCGGATTCGATGCGCTCGAGCACTTCGGGATCAGCTTCACTTCCAGCCGCTTTCGCGAGCGCCGCCAACGCCTCCTCCCCGCCGATGCGGCTTAAAGCCCAGGCTGCGGTTCCCCGCAACACCGGTCGCGGATCGTTTACCATGATATCTATTAATTTCGGTACGGAAGAGAGATCT
Organism: Fontibacillus forbon; assembly: GCF_046559655.1. NCBI lineage: Bacteria > Bacillati > Bacillota > Bacilli > Caryophanales > Paenibacillaceae > Fontibacillus > Fontibacillus forbon. The sequence continues at coordinate 60,234 of NZ_JBKGFV010000004.1, forward strand.
TTGAAGTTCCCGAGCGCAATAACCGCGTTGCGCTGAATCGGTTTTTTCCCTCTCCAGGCCGCCGCGCTATCGCCGAATCTCTCTTTAAACTCCCGGTTGCTCAGATCGAGAATGGGCAGAAGCAGCGGTTTCACCGTTTCCGGATCGGGCTGCAGCTCCGGGCGGTGAGCCCATGACTTCCCTTTATTTTTGGGACAGACGACCTGACAAGTATCGCATCCGTAAAGCCGGTTCCCGATCTTCACCATGAATTCTTCTTCGAGAAAACCTTTCGTCTGGGTCAGAAAAGAAATGCAGCGCTGTGCATTGAGCTCCCCCGGACCGACCAGCGCCCCCGTGGGACAGGCATCCAGGCATTTTGTACATTCGCCGCAATCCTCGGTTACCGGGGTGTCCGGCTGAAACGGAATATTCGTAATCAGTTCACCCAGGTAAATCCAGGAGCCCCATTTGGGAGAAATGACGGCACAATTTTTGCCATGAAACCCGATTCCCGCGCGTTGAGCCACCGCTCTGTCCGATAAAGCCCCCGTGTCAACCATATCTTCGATCCGCGCGTCAGGCACCCGTTCCAGAATAAATTCCTTCAGTTTGGCCATCGCTTGCCGGAGTACTTGGTGATAATCCTGTCCCCAAGCCGACCTGGCGAGAATGCCGCGACGTTGTCCCGGTTCCGACTTCGGCGGATTATCCATTTTAGAAGGATAGGCAACAGCGATGGATATCAGCGATGCCGGCTGCTCTAAAGACAATTCCGGATAGATCCGCTTGTCCAGATCAGGCTCTTCAAAGCCCGACTCATACCCTTTTTCGCGCCGATCCAGCAAAATGGACTTTAGCGACAAAAACGGGTCTGCGGAAGCAAACCCGATATCATCAATACCGAACGATGGCGCGACTGCCTTGATTTCCCGTTTCAAATCGTCCCATGCGGACTGCCCCGGCTTCCAAGCTTCGCTCGTTAAATTGTTGGCCTTCGCCATCGATCTCTCCTCCTTTTGTGCAAATCGTGGTGTAACTGTCCGTTATTTCAATGACAGGCGTTTAATCGCTTCCCGCGCGAGCAGGTCGCAGTGATTGTTAAGCTCGTTATCGCTATGGCCCTTGACCTTTATATATTCCACCTGGTGAATTCCCATAAGCCGCCATAATTCTTGCCACAATTCTTTATTCTCCACCGGTTGTCCCTTACTGTTCTTCCAGCCGTTCTTTAACCATCCGTGGATCCAGCCCTTCTGAAAGCAGTTGACCACATAGGCGGAATCGCTATAGACCTGCGCTTTGCAAGGCTCCTTTAGCTGACTCAGCGCCGAGATCACAGCCTGGATCTCCATCCGGTTATTCGTTGTCATCGGCTCTCCGCCGGACATTTCCCTGCGATGACCATGGTATAAAAGCACGGCGCCCCATCCCCCCGGTCCTGGATTTCCCGAACAGGCACCGTCGGTATAAATCATAATTTCTTTCAAGTTAGCGACCTCCAAAATTCGACTACAATCATTTACAGACCTCGTATCTTCGCAATCGGCCAGAACACGAACTCCGCCCGGCCCACAATACTCCCTTTTTTCACGCTGCCGAAATAGCGACTGTCCTTACTCCGTCCCGCATGGCGGTTGTCTCCCATCACAAAATACTCATTTTTCCCCAGCGTTACCGGGGCCAAATCGCTATCTTCGATCGCAGTGTCCGTATAAGGCTCGCTCTGCGGCTGTCCGTCGACCAGCAGTTGATGATCCCGGATTTCCACCGTTTGTCCCGGTACGGCAACGACCCGTTTGACAAGAAACGGCTTTTTGTCGGAACCCGTACTTGGATCTCTTAGCACAACTACCTCGCCCGCACGCGGCTCTGTAAACCGGTAGACGATCTTATCCACGAACAGCCGCTCCTGTTCTTCCAGCGTCGGTTCCATCGATTGCCCTTTCACCATGGACAGATTGAACACGAAGACATTCAAAAGCAGCATCACCGCAAAAGCGATCGCTACGGTTTTGAGCAGATCCCAGAATTCGGTCACCCAGCCTTTCTTGGGCAGTAACGGTTCTGCTGCTACAAGGGTGTGGTTCACCTGCTCGTTATTTATCAAGTCCTCTTCATGCCGGGAAGGTAAAACTGGTTCCATGAAGCACCTCATCTTAGCGTTTTAAAAAGCGAAATATAACTTATCATTAAATTTAAAACAGTCTAATAATAGAAAAGCATATCCTGCACCCATTTGCAACGGGCGGAAGATATGCTTAAGATCTGCAAATATAAGCAAAGTACCTAAAGTGTTCCTTCTTTATCTGGATCCGGACAGCGAACTTACAGCGGCGATGCCAAGTTTCTGGAATGCCTCCAAAAATTTGCTGGCTCCGTAGCCCATAGCCTCGTACAACGGAGCAATCGCTTTGTTGTGCGGGTCTCCGGCAATCATAATTTGACGAATATTGCGCTGCTCAAACCGCTGTTCCATAGCAGTTACGAGATTTTTGCCTACTCCTTGACGGCGGTAATCCGGATGAACTGCGGTACGGTAAATGAAGCCCGTATTCTGATCGATCGTTCCGATCAAAATGCCCACGATCTCCTCGTCCACTTCAGCTATCATAATTAATTCCGAATCCCAAGACAGCTGTCTGGCAAACGCCCGCTTAGTGTCTTCGTAGCAATCCTCCATTAAGGCTTCCTGCAAAAGCTCCATCACTTGATTAACATCGCTCAACTGGAAGGAACGAATACGCATGCTATGATCTCCCTTTTCTCTACACATGATAGATTCATGTAAAATGTACGACCGATTTTTACATCGGCCGAATAATTGAATCCAGACAAAAACGAGAAAAAAACTGCTTCCTTGTCCATTAAAACATATATATCTCCAGAATACATCAATTTTCTTCTGAAAGCGCTTAATATTAAGCGTTTACATTATTTATTTTAAAAAAATTTTCTAATATTGGAAATGTAAATGCATAAAAACAGCGTCTCTTCCAATAATAGGATTGTTAATCTTGGCTTTACATTCCTCTGATTTTTTTCGACAACATTTTTGGAATCCGCGGATGATTTCCGCGCGGGTGATTTCTCGGTAACTTTTTGAACAACCCCTAAAAGGTTAATAATACTAAAGTAATAAACACAAAATTAACGGAGGTATTCTGAACATGGCTCATGAACTGCCGGCTTTACCTTATCCCGCAAACGCACTGGAACCTCACATTGATGAACAGACGATGAATATTCATCACGACAGACACCATAATACTTATGTTACCAACCTGAACGCAGCCCTTGAGAGCGCAACGGATCTGCAGCAGAAAAGCGTGGAAGACCTGATCTCGGACCTGGACAGCGTACCGGAAAACATCCGTACGGCGGTTCGGAACAACGGAGGCGGACATGCCAACCACACTTTGTTCTGGCAGATCATCGGACCGAACGGCGGCGGCACTCCTACCGGGGCTATCGGCGAAGCCATAGAACGCGAACTGGGCGGATTCGAGAAGTTTAAAGAGGATTTCGCCAAAGCCGCGACGACTCGTTTCGGCAGCGGTTGGGCCTGGCTGATAGTCGGCAAAGACGGCAAACTCGCCGTCACCAGCACGCCGAATCAGGATAATCCTTTATCCGAAGGATTGACTCCGGTTCTTGGACTCGACGTTTGGGAGCATGCCTATTACCTGAAATATCAAAACAAACGTCCCGATTACATCGCCGCATTCTGGAACATCATTAATTGGGATGAAGTGAACAAACGCTATGAGGCTGCGAAAAAATAAACTCTGGAGGGGATTTCTATGTCTACGGACAATCAACCTGAATTGACGAACGACCCGCAGGAATTGCTCAAGCACAAACATGAAGCCGACAAGCAAAAACAGCAGTTCACGAACTTTGCACGCAGCGTCAGCGGTAACACCCCGGTCGATAATGGTCAAGTTTCCCCGGACAAGCACCACGAACCCGACCAGCAAAACAACATGAAGGATACGGAAAACCGGATGATCTAAGTCCTCTCGAGGGCAGGAGCATCCCGCCTAATGTCTGCCCGGCCCAACTTCTTACGTTGAGCCGGGCATGCTATTTTTTTGGGGATTCCTCCGTAAAATAACTGGATTTCCTACAGCTAATTTTCGTTATACGGATCAGCGGAACAAATTAGATGGAAAACCTGCAGTTAATATTAGCCTTTTCCTTCTAAAAGAGCACAAAGCAGCATTTTAGCTGGAGGTTTTACAGTTAAATTCTCGGAACCAGGAAATTTCCGAAAATTAACTGGAGGTTTTACAGTTAATTCAGATAGAATGAGTGATTCACGTATGCAAAAAGGGTTGGACGAGAGACTTGCCTCTCATCCAACCCTTTTCATAGTTAGATTCACTTCCATAATGGAGCGTATTGTTTCAAAATCCGCAGAAATACATTGGGAAACGCAAGCTCCTCCATATCCTGCGGCGTAATCCAGCGATATTCCGCGGAATCCTCAGCGGTTGGGGCGGCTAGGGACGAGCCGCTGGCGGCCATTGCCCCGGGCACGGCGGGGCCGGGCTCGTAGGCAGCCGTTGCTTCGGCGGCGGTTAGGCCGGGCTCGTAGGCAGCCGTTGCTTCGGCGGCAACGGAGCCCGCAGGGCGGTTGCCGGGCTGAGCACGGCCGGGTTCGACGAGACCGGCCTCGTAGGCGGCCGCCGCAATGCCGGCCAAGGAGCCGGCCGCTTCCCGGAAGCGGAAGACGCGGAGGTTCCAGTGGATGTGGCTGAACGTATGCTCCGCGTCCATAAACGCATCCACCGGCTCCGCGGCTACCCCCGCGGCGGCAAGGCCCGCGGCGAGCCGATCCATCGCCGGCCCGTCCGGCAGGCCGGCGCCTTCGCCGGTGACCGCGGCTGCGGGGATGTGGGGCAGCTCCCACATCCGTGCGAGCAGCCCCGCATCCGGCCGCCGGCGGACGAGCACGCGCCCGGCGTGCTCCCCGTCGCCCTCCACGAGGGCGACGAGCCGGTATTCCGGCCGCGGCGGCTTCGCCTTGCTCTTCACCGGCAGGCTATCCTCCACGCCCTCGATTCGGGCCGCGCAATGGGCCATGACCGGGCAGACCAGGCACTGCGGCGACTTGGGCGTGCACACCAGCGCGCCCAGTTCCATCAGTGCCTGATTGAAATCCGCGGCTCTTCCCCGCGGAATCAGCCCGGCGGCCAATTCTTCCATCAGGGTGCGCGTACCGGTTTTCATGATATCGTCCCGAATCAGAAAATAACGCGACAGCACCCGCATCACATTGCCGTCAACGGCCGGTTCCGGCTGATTGAAGGCGATGCTGAGGATCGCGCCGGTCGTATACGGACCGACTCCCTTAAGCGCAGCCACCTCCGCCTTATTCGCCGGAACTACCCCGCCGTGACGCTCCACTACCTGCCGTGCGGCCGCCTGCAAATTGCGGGCCCGGGAATAATACCCGAGCCCTTCCCAGCATTTGAGCACCTCTTCTTCCGGCGCTTCCGCCAAATCGTTCAGCGTCGGGAAACGCTCGATAAACCGATGAAAATACGGAATCACCGTATCAACGCGCGTCTGCTGCAGCATAATTTCCGATACCCATATATAGTAAGGGTCACGCTGTCTGCGCCAGGGCAAATCCCTTTTGGAACATTCGTACCATTCAAGCAATTCTGTACTGAAATATTTTTTGCTGTCTATACTTTCCCGCATCGGTTTCTCCTTTAAATAGCTGTTCAAGAATTGAAGTTCAACGCAAACGTTCCACCACGGCAAAAGCCGAAGCCAACTGGCGCTCATGGGTGATGCTTAAATGTACGACGTATTCCCCAGGCAATAGTCCCAGACGTTCCCATGCTCCGGAAGACAGCACGATAAAAGGCTTGCCTTTGTCGTCCGGCAATATTTCCATGTCAGCAAATCCAAGCACTTGGCCTATGCCGCAGCCGAACGCCTTGCTTACCGCTTCCTTCGCGGCAAACCGTCCGGACAGAAATTCCGCGGGCCGCGCCGCGCATCCGGGAAGCTGCAACTCTGCAGGCGTCAATACCCGTTGCTTCAGCTTTTCGCCGGCCGCTCCTTCCAGTATGCGGTGCATACGCCCGATTTCCACTACATCATGACCGATTCCATATATCAAAAGGCTGTCCTTCTTCCTCTTTATCTTCTTTGGCTCAATCGCAATTTCCCTATTCGTAATTACCCTACATCCCATTCACATTGTAACAGGGAAGCATTACTGAAGCGAGTCCGGTAAAATTTCCTATGTTATAATTAGCGCATAATGACGGTCTTAAGAAAGGATGGATCACTTATGGCGATCGATTTCCAAATCCCGCTTAAAGAAGGGGCCGTGCTGAGATGTTCGCACTTTCCGGCACAAACTCCCGGCACTTCCAAGAGCCTGATTGTCATCGCGCACGGATATAAAGGATTCAAAGACTGGGGCATGTTTCCGCACGCCGCCGATTATTTAAGCCGCAATCATGAAGTCGTCACGTTTAACTTCTCCCATAACGGAATCGGCGATGAAACGGACCAATTCACCGAACTGGAGAAATTCGCCGTAAACACCTATGACCGGGAACTGTCCGATTTAAACAGCCTCATCGCTCACTTGCAAAACGACCCTCAGTTCCGCGGGCTCCCGCTGTTTTTGCTCGGTCACAGCCGGGGCGCCGGCGTCTGCCTCGTCCACGCCCTCGATCATCCCGGACAGGTCTGCGGAGTCATCTCCTGGAACGGCATTACGAACCTTGATCTGTTTAGCGACAAGCAGAAGGAAGAAATGCGCCATGCCGGACGAAGCTACGTACTGAACGGGCGGACCGGGCAGCAAATGCCTCTCGACCGGGTCATCCTTGACGATCTGGATTTACAGCGAAATCGATACGATATTTTGGGCCGGATGGCCAGTTCTCATTTTCCCGTCGTTCTGATTCAAGGCTCCGAAGACAGTGCCCATTTGCGTAAAGGATCGGCGGAACTGATCAAGCGGCGTCCGGATATTTCCTGGATCCAAATCCAGGGAGGCAATCATACGTTCGGCACCGTCCATCCATTTCAAGGGTTTACGGAACCTTTCTCGGAGGCGCTCCAGGCCACTCAGTCCTTCATTACGGCCACCGTTGGCGCAACATCATCTCCCCACCATGACGGAAAGCAAGAATGATCAAGTTTATCGCTCCCCCGTCCGCTATACTTATTCCATAGACCGGTCTGGAGGAAGTTCATGAACAATTTTGAAGTCATTCAGCAAAGCATCGAATATATCGAATCAAGGCTTGACGAGGAGTTGACGTTAAAGGAAGTGTCCCAGGCGATGCATTATTCGGAGTACCACTTCCATCGTACCTTTCTGTATATGGTAGGCGATACCGTGACCTCGTACATCCGGAAACGGCGTCTGTCCAAAGCGGCCGAGTTGCTTTCCTTCAGCAACAAAAAGCTGCTCGACATCGCGCTGGAATGCGGCTTCGGTTCCCATGAGGCTTTTACGAGGGCATTCCGGAAGATGTACGGTATTTTGCCGTCGGCCTGCCGCAGACTGGGACGCCCTCCATACATCGTCGCCAAAGCCGAGCTGCAACCTTTATTCGATGAAAAAATCTATTTGGAACGGGGAGAAGTTAACATGGAATATCGGATTGAGACTATCCCAACTATGAGAATTATCGGCTATGCGATTCAAACGACCTCAGTAGACGGACAGAATAGCACGGAGATCCCGGCCTTCTGGCAAACTTACATGAAGGATCGGTTAGGCGAAAAAGTGCCCGGCAAAAAGCGTCCTGACGTAGAGCTCGGCATTTGCACCGCCATGGACGAAGACGGAACATTCCGCTACATTATCGGTTTTGAGACGGATAACGATACCGAGGTGCCTGAAGGAATGGTAGACTACGTGATCCCGGAAGCCACCTACGCGATCTTCACGACTCCGCCCGCAAGCCAGGAAGAATTCACGTCATCCATTCAAGAAACATGGAACCAAATTTTCAGCGAATGGTTCCCTTCCTCGGGATACGAACAGGCTTGCGCCCCCGACTTCGAATGGTACGATCAGCGGTGCTGGCCGAAGGAAGACAAACAAATCGATATTTACATCCCGGTTCAACCCGCGGAAGCGAAATAAAAAAGAAGGGCTTTCCCCGAGGGAAAGTCCTTCTTTTATGAGATCCGTTATTCGTAGCGAAGCGATTCGATCGGATGCAGCTTGGATGCCCTATTGGCCGGATACAGGCCGAAGAATATGCCGACCGCGGCCGAGAACCCGAACGCAAGCAAGATGGCCCAAATCGAAATGACGAATGGCCAGCCCGAGATGAGGGCGAACACATATGCCGCAAGCAGCCCCAGCAGCGCGCCTAGCGTCCCCCCGATAAACGAGAGGATGACCGCTTCGATCATGAACTGCAGCATAATCGTTCCCGGGGTCGCCCCGATCGCTTTGCGTATTCCGATCTCCCTCGTTCGTTCCGTCACCGACACGAGCATGATGTTCATGACGCCGATGCCCCCGACCAGGAGGGAAATTCCCGCAATGGATCCAATAATCGTCTGTAGAATGGAAAAGGTGCTGGAGACCATTTTCTCGGCATCTTTTCCGGTTTCGGTAATATACGAGTCCGGCTCCACATTCTTCCGGTCTGCCAGCCAATTCTTCAGCGTCTTGATCGTCTCATCCATTTGATCGGGAGAGGAGGCCATAATTTCCAGCATCCCGAGCCGCCCGTTGTTCCCGGTATCGCCGAATGAAAGAGCCGTGATCGGCACATACCCGGTATACCGTTCGCCTTCCATTCCGCTCAAAATATTTTCCTGCGTTTTGTATACGCCGACAATGCGGAAGGTATCGTTCCCCAGAACGACTCTTCTGCCGACGGCTGCTTTGGCCGACCCAAAAGCTTTTACGGCATATTTGGCGTCGACCACTACGACCTTCTGCCTGCCTCTTTCTTCCTCCGATTTAAAAAACCTGCCTGCCTCCATATCGACTTTTTGCATTTTGGGCATCTCCGAGGTAGTGCCCGTTACGGTGAAGCGTAGCTTCTCTTGCTTTAGCTTGGTCGTCACCCCATAGCCCATGGAAGCTGAAACATAACGAACACCGGGCACCTTGCGAACTTCAGCCATATCCCGCTGCCGGAAGTCGGCCTTTTCCACATTGGTTTCGTCGTTATAATTCGGATAAATCACAAAATAACCGTCTCCGTAATTGGAGACCATCGAAATGATGGACGACTGTCCGGCCTGCCCGATCGATACTACAGTCACGACCGCGGCAACCCCGAACACGATACCGATCATCGTCAAAAAGGAGCGGAGCTTGTTCATCCGCAAATTGTCCAGGGCAACCCATATGCTCTCCCAAATGCTCATTGGCGGACACTTCCTTTGCGCGTGTCCTTGAGCAGTTTGCCGTCTCCGAACAGAAGTACGCGATCCGCATGCTCGGCAATATCGGGTTCATGCGTAACGAGTACAATCGTCGTTCCTTCCCGGTGAATCTCTTTAAACAAGGCCATGATATCATGGGAGGACTTCGTATCCAGATTCCCGGTTGGTTCGTCCGCAAGCAAAATAGGAGCATCCATCGTCAATGCCCGGGCGATCGCCACCCGCTGCTTTTGCCCGCCGGACAGTTCATTGGGACGATGCTTCACGCGATCCTTCAGTCCGACCTTATCCAGCAGGTCAAGCGCCCGCTCCTGGCGCTTCTCCCTGGAAATCCCCGCGTACATCATCGGCAGGGTCACGTTTTGCAGCACCGTTTGCCGTCCCAACAGATTAAAGCTCTGAAACACAAACCCGATTTTCCGGTTACGTACCCGGGCCAATTCGTCTTCGTTCAGCGCATGAACTTCTTCCCCATCCAGCAAGTAACTGCCGGAGGTCGGTACGTCAAGGCACCCGATGATATTCATCAGCGTAGACTTGCCCGAGCCGGAACTGCCCATGATGGCTACGAATTCGCCCCGTTCAATCTGCAGATCGATCTGGCTGAGCGCCTCCACTTCAAGCGGTCCGTTTTTGTATACTTTGGTGATCCCGCCAAGCGTAATCATTGAACGCTCACCTTATCGCCATCCCGCAGCGAGTCCGCGCCTTCCACCACAATCCGGTCCCCTTTCGCGGCCCCGCTAACGATCTCGATTTGCTCATCGCCTTCTTTCCCGGTTGTAACCGGCACTTTAACGGCTTTCCCGTCTTCCGTTTTGAAGACGAAAGCCTGCTCACCCTCATATTGCACGGCACTGATCGGCACCAGCAGCCTAGGCTTGTCCGGAATTACCATAGCGATCGTTACATTGTAACCGGAGCGAAGCTCGGCGGACGTTGTCTTCAGACCTACCGTCATCTCCACCGAGGCATCTTTGGAAGCGGGATCGACAATTTCCGCAGTCGGAGCCAAATAAGTGACTTCGCCGTCATAGGTCCCTGCGAACGATTCCCCGGTGATGACGGCTTTCATGCCCATAGTGGCCTTGCCGGCATCCAGCTCATTCAAATAAGCGCGAACTTTGTAGGAAGACAGGTCGGAAATCGAAACGACCGAGCTGCCCTCCGCGATCAGTTGGCCTTTATTGACAGTTAAGCCGGTAACGACACCTGAAGCCGTTGCATGAACTTCGCTGTTCTTCAGCTTTTTCTCCAAGGAGGCGATCGTCAGTTTGCTGCTTTCAATGCGCAGATCATAGGACGTCAAATCCAGATCTTCCACGTCTTGTCCGGGATCCTCGTTCATCAACTTTTTGAAGTTTTCAAAATGCTGTTTCTTCGCCTGAAGGCGCTCGGATTCCGCCAGTTGCAGATTCAACCGTTCCTTCTCAAGCTGGTCCTTCATCTCTTCCATTTTCAGGGTTAACAATACCTGACCTTTGGTTACCGTATCCCCGAGCTTGACTTTTAAATCCCCAACAACCCCGTTAGCCGGAGAATACATCTCCGTCGTGTTCTCGGGCTCCAGCTTGCCATTGGTGAAGATTTCCTCGACGATGGAACCCTCGGAGACCTCCACTGTATTAACCGACGCAGCCCGATTCGTATTTACGATATTGACGAGCACGAGGCCGATCACAACCACGCCAAGAATGACGCCCCATATCCATTTTTTCTTTAACACATCCATCACCCTATCCTATTCTCTGAAGACTCTGATCAAACCAGCAGCAGCGAACCCAATGAAAATACAAGCCACGTTCCGATGATCCACATGCCGACCGTTTTGCGGGGACGCTTCATCATTACCGCGGCGCCGATCACGTACAAGGCCAATCCCCAAATGCCGAAAGGATTCGCTAGCGACAGCAGGTGGTATAATGTGCTCGTTTTATCCGACACCAAGGCAGCCAAACTGAGCGATACCTCGGTCAATGATTGCGCATCCGTAGCAAAAATAATAATTGACGTAATTAGTCCGCCCAGCGTGCCGGGCAGAGCCGCATAGGATACCATCGTGACCAGTTGCATGTACTTGGCCTCGCCCCTGACGATCAGATTCAACAGCATATACAGAAGCGCACCGAGAAAAGTAACGGCTGCAATGCTAATCGGAGACATAACTATCGCGCCGATGGTGGCGCCGGCCACGACGGTGTCGACGGTGGCGGAATCGGCAATGCCGCTTACCTGTAAGCTATCTTTGGCGGTTTGTTCAATCACAGGCATCTGCAGGAAAATCGATGCCAGGGAAATTACGATGAGCAAGATAAAAGGAATAAGCCATGCCGTCTTACTTTTGTCTCTAACCCTCTTGAACGTTTCCTCGGGCGAGACAAAAATAGTAAATAAATTTTTCAAATAAAATCCTCCCTAACTCCCGTTTTTTTCACGCTTCATAAATTATGTATAAAAAAGCTGCTAGTATATATACGCAATGAGAGACATGAAAGATTCAATAAAGTATTGAAAACTTTGCCAAATTCCGAAGATTGCGCTTTTTTGCACATGACAAAAAACCGCCGGAGCCCTTAACTCCAGCGGTTACCGTTAACATGCATAAGTAATTATTAAATTCCCGGAATCGGGCTGCGTTTGTGCTCGGTCTTCCGGTAGAAGGACTCCAGCCGCTTCCGGATTGCGGGATCGACCTCCTTGCCCTCCAGGTAATCGCTATTATCCTCATAGCTGATTCCCAGTTCCTTCTCGTCGCTCTGTCCTTCCCACAGCCCGGCAGTCGGCGCCTTGTCGATAATGCTGCCCGGTACGCCAAGGTAAGCGGCGAGCAGACGAATTTGGCGCTTGTTGAGCGAGCTGAGCGGAGCAATATCGACCGCCCCGTCTCCCCATTTGGTATAGAAACCCGTGATTGCTTCCGAAGCGTGGTCCGTACCGACTACCAGCAAATTGAGTTCGAAAGCCAGCGCATATTGAACGGTCATCCGGGTCCGTGCTTTGACATTGCCTTTCCCCTGATAGCTCATATGCCGGAATTGCCCGATGTTTTTAAGCCCGTATTCCACTTCCAGCGCGATTTCGTCGACCGCTTCCTCGATATTCGTCTCCACGGTATGACTCAATTCGAAAGCTTTGGCAACTTCATAGCTATGCGCGATATCCTCCTGATCCCCGTAAGGCTGAAATACGCCGAGCGTAATATACTCTTGGCCCGACTCCTGCGACAATTCATCGCTTGCCCGCTTGCACAAGCCGGTTGCTACCGCACTGTCGATACCGCCGCTGATCGCAATGAGCAGTCCCGTGGTGCGGGAGCTTTTTACGTATTCCTTCAAAAAATCCACGCGTTTGCGGACTTCCTCTTCCACATCGATTACGGGTTTTACCCTTAATCGGTCAATGATTTCCTGCTGTAAACTCATCCCGTCATCCCTCCGCTCTTTCCGCAGACATATGTAAAACGCCCCGCAAGTCGCTGTGGTTGCCGATTTGCGGGACGCCTGGTCTAATCGTTATGAACTGTCTTCCTGAACGTCTTACCGGCAAAAGCGGTCAAAGGCACTGGTCAGATCGGCAGCGATTTCTTCAGCGGAACGGTCTTCAATTTGATGGCGTTCGATGAAATGAACAAGCTCGCCATCCTTCATCAGCGCAATAGAAGGCGAAGACGGCGGATATGGTGCGAAATATTCGCGGGCCGTTGCCGTTGCTTCCTTATCCTGACCTGCAAATACGGTAAACAGGTGGTCCGGGGTCAAATCATGCTGCAGCGCTTTGGCCACGCCCGGGCGGCATTGTCCGGCTGCGCATCCGCAAACCGAATTCACTACGACCAGCGCCGTTCCCTTCGCGGTTGGCAGCGCTCCTTCCACATCCTCAGGGCTCCGAAGCTCCTGGATTCCCAGAGAGGTCAGTTCATCCCGCATCGGTTGAACCATGTCTCTCATATATTGATCAAACGACATTGACATAGCTGCTTCACTCCTTATAAAACTTATGTTCCGGAAGCGTGATCACACACTTCTTATTAAAACTATATATAATTATACATTCATAAGGAAGGAAAGCAACTTTGTATGAACGTTTCTATGTACCCATGGACAGGTATCGTCCCCTAAAACAAAAGAATTCCGATTAATCGGCAAGCGGCGGCAGGGTGCTGCCGCGAAGGCGCTGAGAAGAAGGAGTTGTTTGAGTAAAAGGAAAGAAGACGGTAAACGTGGTGCCCTTTCCTTCTTCCGAATCAACGCTGATCTTTCCGCTGTGGCGCTCCATAATGCTGAGACATAGCGAAAGACCCAAGCCCGTCCCCTGTGATTTCGTCGTGAAAAACGGTTCAAACAGCCTCTCCTGCTGAGCCGGGGAAATGCCGGCGCCGGTATCCTTAACATACAATTCCACGCCGTCCGTACCGCATTTCGTCTCCAGGATCAGTTGACCCTTTTCATCCATCGCTTCCATCCCGTTACGTCCCAGATTCAGAATCAACTGCTTGATTTCCTTCTGGTTCAACAGCAGCTCCGGCACTTCCTCATCCAGCATGACCTCGATACTTTGACCCCGCAGGTTGGCGTCCGCCCAAAGCAGTGGCGTCAACTCCTTGATGATTTCATGCAAGCTGCACAGTTCCATTTTGACCGACCGGTTCTGTGCCAGGGACAAGAAGTCGTTTATAATGCTGTTGGCGCGGTCCAGTTCCTCCATCACGATCCGGTAATAATGATCCAGGGAAGAAGGACTCTTTTCCCGCATCAATTGCAGAAATCCCCGGACAACCGCCATAGGATTACGAATTTCATGGGTAATTCCCGCAGCCATTTGCCCGACAAGACTTAACCGTTCGATATGGTTCAGTTCCTTGCGGAACGTCTCCAGCTCGGTAATGTCCTGAATAATCAGTACAGCCCCGACCGTTTCGTCGGTGTGGCCTTTTTTGATCGGTGACGTACTGGTAAAATAGATTTGATCCCCGCTTTGGAGCAGTTCGCGGGTTTTCGCATTTCCCTCGAGCGTTTGGGCGGACCGGGAAATTAATACTTCGAACTGGATATTCGTAAGTACGGTATTCAGCTTATGCCTGATGAGATTTTCACGCGTAGCTGTCGGATCGCTCCGGCGATACAGGCGGAGAAACGTTTCGTTGATCGCCATAATATCCCCTTCCCGGTCGAGCAAAATAATGCTGAGCGGAGCGGCGTCGAGGCTCTGTTGCAGCTTTTCGGCTTCGCGGAAATAATTACGGGACAACTGCATAACTTGCAGGCGGAGCTTTTCTTTTTCCAGCGTATGCTCGATCATATAGATGAACAATGCTCCGATCAGCAAAGTAACGAGGATATTGACAACCGCTGCCGCAAGGGAATATAAATCGGTTCGAAGCGTTTCCGTCCCGGTCATGAACGGGGAAGACGTGATCATTAACTCGCCTGCGACAAAAAATACGGAAAGCGTTACAACCTTCCCGTGCCTTGTCGTCACTTTAAAATAATTTGATGCCAGAAGCACCATGGGATACAAAAGCATGCCCGTTTCCAGAATCATTCCGGAAAAAGTGAAGTTTAATGCAAATAAAGGATAAAGGAGCAGTTGAATCAGTGCAAGCGCGATACCGTCGCGCAACCGGCCATATAGCATTAAGGCAAACAGCGGCAAAATACCGTAATTGATAGGGACCTCATCCCATAAACGGGTGGAAAAAATCGAGCACAACAGCATACTTACCGTGCAAGTATACAACAGCCCTACGGAATGTGAATTTTTGCTGGAGCCCCTCTCCTTCGACATCAAATTGGAGGCGCAATTCCCATAGGTCAGCGGGAACAAAAATGCAGGTACGCCAGCGATCAGCATCTGCAGCAGAACTTCTTTTATCTCCCCCACGTTCTCCCTCCTCTGGCGGAAGAATTATTCTATTTCCGATTAAATCATAGGCGACAAAGTTTTACAATATTTCTTGTTTTAGATAAAAGGAACAATGCCTGTTTGTGAAAAAAGTACAAATTGGAAAGGAAGTTTTTATGGAAAATTTTGAGGTTATTGTGATCGGGGGCGGACCGTCGGGCCTGATGGCGGCCATCGCAGCCGCGGAGCAGGGGGCCAGGGTGGCCTTGCTGGATAAAGGGGACAAGCTGGGGCGCAAACTCGGCATCTCCGGAGGCGGACGCTGCAATGTTACGAATGCTAAAGAAATCGATGAATTGATTACCTTTATCCCGGGAGGCGGCCGATTTCTTCACAGTGCCTTCGCTTTGTTCAGCAACCGGGATATCATACACTTTTTCGAAAACCTGGGGATCGCTTTAAAAGAAGAGGACAACGGACGGATGTTTCCGGTATCGGATAAAGCCAAAACCGTCGTTGATGCCTTGGTCGGCAAAGCAAGATCGCTGGGGATTAAGCTTCTGACCCATCATCCCGTCCGGGAGCTTCGTTACGGAGCCGAAGGCGTAAAGGGAGTTACGCTGGCTAACGGAGAAGAGCTTGCGGCAAAATCGATCGTCGTGGCTACCGGCGGGAAGTCCGTACCCCATACGGGGTCAACCGGAGACGGATATCCGTGGGCGGAAGCCGCAGGCCATACGATTACGGAGCTGTTTCCCACCGAGGTCCCGATCATCTCGAAGGAAAAATTTATTGTGGACCGGGAACTTCAAGGACTTTCGCTACGCGATGTAAAGCTGTCTGTCCTTGACCCGAAAGGCAAGACCGTCGTTTCCCACCGGGGGGACATGATCTTCACTCATTTCGGCCTGTCCGGACCGATTGCCCTGCGCTGCAGCGGATTCATTCGCGGAGTCAAAAAAAAGCACGGCGTTTCCCAAGTGACCATGACTATCAACTTGTTTCCCGACCGGTCTTCCGGGGATCTGGAGATATTTCTTCGCAAACTTGCTGCGGACGAGCCCAAAAAGGCACTGAAAAACGTCCTTAAAGGAACGATTCCGGAACGCCTCCTCCCGCTCCTGTTCGAACGAGCCGGACTGCCGGGCGAAACGACATACGAGCATCTACCCAAGGAAGCTTGGCTTGCCTTCGTTGCTGCAGCGCAGAATTTCAGAATTCAGGCGAGCGGCACCCGTCCGTTCGAAGAAGCATTCGTTACGGGCGGCGGCGTCAACCTGAAGGAAATCAACCCGAAGACGATGGGCTCAAAGCTGATGCCCGGCTTATTTTTCTGCGGCGAAGTGCTCGATATCCACGGCTATACCGGCGGCTATAATATTACCGCTGCATTCGCCACAGGCTATACCGCCGGCCATCACGCCGGCAAATCGGCGCTGGGGGATTTATAACCCCCTCCCCCGCCGATATCCTCCCGCGAGCAGCTTCCACATCGGAGCGAGCACTATGGTGATGAGCAAACCGGCCAGGGCCGCAAACAGCGTTCCCCACCAGGTGCGGAGCACGGCTGCCCCGATCACGGCGGTGATCAGAATTACACCCGGATAGAGCAGCATTCTCATTGTCCGGGACGCCGCCCGGTATTCGGTGAACTCCTCCATCGGCAGAATGGACATCAGATCCCGGGTAAAAAAGGCGCGGCGGTGCCCGTTTAACCAGTAGGCTAATAGCGCCAGTACGGCTGCATACACGATGAGATTTACCGGATACGGCGGAAAATAAACCGCCAGACAACCGTATAATACAAACTGGGCGTACAGTTTAAACTCCCCGCCGCGGAAAAACGATTTAAAGGTTGCCTCGGCGATGCGGTCCTCGGGTTTGCTTGAACGGAGCAGGCGGCCGCCTCGGCGGAATATCCAGGGCCGCGCCCGAACGACGGGAGGGCGATCCACGGATCCCGCCAGCAGCAGGCCGGTCAGCAGCGTTTTTTGCCGTTCGTCCTCACGCACTTCGGCATGAAATCTTCCGTTAAGCCGAAGACGGATCCGGCCCAGCAGCCAGGTCAAACCGAGGCAGATGGTGAGCGGAAAGATTGCGGATGCCGGGCGTTCGTTGCCCAGAAGAACCCACACTGTAAAGCCGCTCCCCATTATGCTGAATGCAGCCGATTGAAGCACGGCCGACTTCCAGCCTGATGGCCAGAGGATCGCGATCAAATTCGCTCCGAGCAAGTGGACGGATTTAAAGCCGCAAGTTACGGCAAACAGCAGCAGGATATCAGTCATCCCCATACCGTATACTCTGTTCAGTATCGGGGCGATCAACACGAAGATGGCCCCGATAGTCAAGAAGCTGCTGGCCATTCCGGCCAGCGCGCCTCTTAGCAGGAGCCCCCTTCTCCAGTGCGGGCGCTGTTTCAGAAAAAGCACGTCGGCCGCTTCAATATACAAAACCAACCCGCCAAGCGCGTAAATCAAAAGCAACAGTAGAGCAGGAACCACGGCTAACGGCAATTGCAGCATCCATTCTGGCAGTTCTTCCCTCCACAGACCGAAATAAACCCGCCCCAACAGAAGCAGAGCGGGTATGCCAATATACAGCAGGACGATCCCGTCGAACGTTGAGCGAAGTATGTCAAGCTGTTTCCGGAAGTGATCGAGCCACCTGCGAAAAAATAATCCTCGAACGCTTATGTCTGGTGTAATCCGAATCAAAAAACTCCCCTCCCCGTCGTCATGTCAGCACATCGAAACAGTCGAACAAGGAGGCTTCCGGCAGCCCCGCGGCATACCGGATTTCCTCCAGCGTTCCGCTTGCCGCCACTTTTCCGCCCGACATCAGAATGAAGTCATCGCAAATCCGCTCCGCCGTGTCGAGAACATGCGTACACATCAGCACACCGGCTCCACGGCGCCGCTCCTCTTCCAAAAGCCCGAGAAAATCTTTGGTCGCCCGCGGATCAAGGCCGATAAAAGGCTCGTCCACGATGTAAACGTCCGGTCTAAGAAGAAAACCGATCATCAGCATCATTTTTTGACGCATACCTTTAGAAAATCCCCCCGGCAAATGATTGCGTACCTCGGTCATTCTGAATTTCTCCAACAGCAGACCGCTTTCGCGCTCAAAGTCCCGCTCATCCATCCCGTATACTGCGGCCGCCAGGCTCAAATGCTCCCACAAGGTCAATGTATCGTAAAAAACCGGATGCTCCGGGACATAGGCGTACTTGTCCGAGCTTCCGGCAAACCTGATATCCCCCTTGGTTTCCGGCAGCAATCCGAGAATAGCCTTCAGGGTCGTGCTCTTCCCCGCCCCGTTCGGGCCGATCAGGCCCGTTAATTTACCGGACCTGACTTCGAGGGAAACATGCTCGATTTTCGGCTTTCCGGCTTCGTAGCCGGCTTCTTGGATCTCCACCTGCAGCAATGGTTCTTGAAACGATTCGTTGAACGGTTCTTTCGATATTTCTTTGAATGGTCCTTCAAGTGATTCCATCATTGGCTCTCCCCGCTTATGCCGATAACTTTTCTATAATAATAACCCGATTTTGAACATGCGTACTTTTAATACGCTCAGCGGGTTCCCAAAGTTTCATCCTCAGGCGCTGGCAACCGGCTGTACGGCAGTGGCTGCCTTATCCCGTTTGAGGATCATCGGTTTGAACATCAGGAGCAGCACTCCGATCAACGCCATCAATCCACCGGACAAAACAAAGGCGAATTGCGGCCCGAAAACGGTGACGAGATATCCACCCAATACAGGACCGATGAAGGCTGCCGCGGAAGTTACGCTCGTAACGGTTCCGAATACCCGTCCGGTCAACGCTTCAGGCGTTCGCTGCTGAAGCGCGACCTGAAACGGTATGAACGTCAGTCCGGCACCCAAGCCGGCGACGAAAAATATGATCAGCATTAACGAATAACCCAAACCGTTAAAAGGCCCATGCTGGGCAAAGAACCCGGCTGCGACAAACACGACGCCGAGCATCGTTCCGCCGGCCCCCATTTTCACCAATGGAGAAAGGCCGCGCAGCAGTTGCGAGATCCCTGCTGCCGCAAGCGATCCCACACCGCTGAGCGTGATACACCAGCCAAGCAAATTTTCCGGTATGCCGGGAATTTCACGGAACAGAACAACCGTTTGCGAATCGGCCAGTTGAAGTACGAGCAGCGCCATCGCCAGGGTCAACAAACCGAAAGCGATCATGGGGATTCCTGCAATGATCTTCATGCCTGCCGCTATTTCCGCCCAAAATCCGGACTTGGCAGCGCCACTCTCCTTTTCGCCTTCCGCAGATTCCGCTCCAATTGCCCTTTTGCCCGGAACTCCGAACAAAATGACGGCTGACACAAGAAAGGAAGCCGCATCGATAATAAAGCAGGACGTGACCCCGAAGGCTACGGCCAGCATCCCGCCGATCGCCGGTCCTACGATTTTGGTACCCTGCTCAATCATTGCGCTGTAGGAAACAGCCTTCTCCAAATGTTCATGAGGGACTACTTCCTTGATTTTTCCGTTTTTTGCCGGGGAGAAGAGCACATCGAAAATACTTTTTGCGATCAACAGCACATAGACATGCCAGATCTGCGTCACGAAAACCAAGCCGAGTACGATAAATATTCTGGCTATGTCCGACAGGATCATCAACTTTTTGCGTTCCATGCGGTCGGCAAGCATACCGGCGACCGGTCCGCCAAACAGCATCGGCAGCAGCATGCACAGCATCGCCGTCGTGATTTGCCATGGCGTTGCGTTCCACTTTAAACCGACCATCGTAAGCAGAGCAAGGACATGCAGCCAATCTCCCAAATTTGATACGAGCTGTGATGCCATTAAGGCCAGATAAGGACGGTTTTTCAGCAGCCCTTGTTCCGCCGTTGCCGTTTGTTGCACCATGTTTATCATCCACCTATCCATTAATATCTTATGGATTTATCTTAAATAAACGACCTCCCGCCTCCATCCGCCGATTGTATGATTTATGCGGAGACCTCCGGAATGAATTCCCGCTAGGTCTGCAGACGGAACCCGTTAGTTTTAAAAATTAAATCTGAAAATTGTGATAAATTATATTTTTTTAAAACTTGACGTGTTCTAAGATAACAATGATCCTAACTACTTTAAACATTGTAAAAATATAGAAAAAGGCGGGATGAACATGTTGAAAACCGAAGAACGCGGAACCGATTTGTCGCTACATCTATACCGGGTATTTGCCAAGTCGTTCAAAAGCGTCAACGAGCATGCCGTGACGGGAAGCAAAATACAAGGATTTAATCCTACGGCTTTTGCCGTAATGGAAGTACTTTATTACAAAGGCGCGCAGCCGATTCAGCAAATCGGAGCCAAGCTGCTGCTGCAAAGCGGCAATGTCACTTACGTAATCGACAAACTGGAGACCGCAGGATTCCTGCATCGCACGCCTTGCCCGCGCGACCGCCGGGTCATTTTTGCCGAACTTACTCCAAAGGGCAAAGAATTGATGGACCAGCTGTACCCGGAATTTTCCGACCGGATCGATCATGCGCTCAGCGGCCTGAATGAGGACGAAAAGCAAGTCATGATCGAACTGCTCAAAAAAATGGGACGCGAAGCCGAAAAATTGGCGCCCCTGGCCCGCAAATAAATTATTCAGCCATCTCCGGCTGCAATATGAGCGGACATTTAGGTCTGGCTTCTCCTCGTGGGAATAGATGCATAGCGTGTAGCTCAGGCCTCCCGGTTAGCTGGAAAATATGCAGTTAATTCTGAAATTTTGCGCAGTTGTCCGGCATTAGCTGGAAAATATACAGTTAAATTAGACGTTCGTGTTTGATTGGGGAGTTTTCGGCGAAATTAGATGGAGTTTTTCCAGTTAAATCGGTGGAACGAGGAATTTAGCTATATTTAGCTGGAGGAAATGCAGTTAATTTTGCGTGCGGCAGCGGCAGCCAGTGTGTGTGGTTGGGCCGTACTGTGTACGAACTAATAAACAAAAAACGGCTGATCCGGTTTACTCCGGTCAGGCCGTTTTTTTGTTTGATACTAATGCTAATGCGAAGGATCCATATCTCTTTCCTTGTTATGATTGCGGACATCATGGCGGCGACGGTCATTAACGTCCTGCTGCAATTGCTGTGCCTGATGGCTGTTTACGGGCGATTGCTCCAAATCGTGAACGACATTCCCCAGATTTTTATCCCCGGGAAACTCATTGGCTCTCGTCATACGGCAGTCCTCGCTTTCTCAATCAATTAGGCTTTGTAATCCGATGCAGGGCTTGCGCGCATTCATGGAGATGGCGGACGTAGTCCTCGGTCAGCTCCTGAATTTTATCGCTGCGTTCATTGACGGTTACTCCGTCTCTTTCCACATCGACCAACTGCACGGAAACTTCACGCGCATCCTTATAAGAACACTCAAAATCGAAAGAATAAAACTGGCGCCCCGACGCATTGATATGGATACGGAGTCCTTGCGGATTACCAAGATCGGCTTCAACCTGAACCGAGTCTCCCGGCTCCAGATAGTCCGGCAACTGTTGCTGCCAAGCATGGACGAGCGAGTGTTGATCCAGATTCATGTCCTCATTCATCCTAACACCTCCCCTTTCCCGTTATGGTGTGGAGGAGACGTTTGTTTTATACCTCTTCCGGTTCAGGGGCTTTGCTGCGCAGTCCAAGCGTGGACAGAACGCCAAGAACCGCCAGGATGGCCATGACAAGAAATAAAGTATGCAGGCTGCCGCCGAGCACGTGCTTCAGTTCTCCCCACAATTCTTTGGGAAGCAGATGAACTTTTTCCGGTGAAAGCAGGTTGTTGATGTCATCCTGCGATACCTGCGCCCCTGATGCCGTGCCTTTGGACGTCCGGGATACGATTCCCAGATTGATTAACGCACCGAACACCGTCACGGCGATTGTTTGGCCGATCGATTTCGTGAATGAATTTAGCGCATTGGAAGCCCCGCGCAGATTATAGTTGACGGACGACTGGGCAATAATCGTGAACACGGAAAACGAAAAGCCGAAGCCGAGCCCGTATAGCGCATTAAAAATCAACATCACAACAATCGGCGTGCCTTCATGAATAAACGCCATCCCGCCGGCACCCAGCGCGATAATCAGCATCCCGACCAGCGACGTAAGCCGCGACCCGCGGCTGATAATCCAGCGGGAGCCGATGACCGAACCCAGCATCCAGCTGATCGACATCGGGGCGAGCACCAGGCCGGAAATCGTCGCATTTTTGCCGAGAACCCCTTGAACCCACAAAGGTAAATAGGAAGTAAGCCCGATCAGCAAGGCGCTCGCCAGTAAACTGGCTACATTGGAATATGCGATATCCCGAATGCGGAATAATTTCAATGGAACGAGCGGTTCTTCCGCCCGGTTCTCCACGATAAAGAACAATACAATCGATACGACGGCAAGGACGAGCATCCCGATCAGCAGCGGCGAGCTCCAGGCCAGCTGTTGGCCTCCTGTAGCCAAACTGAATAACAGGGCGGTTACACCGACCGTAAAGGTCACCGCTCCGGCGACGTCGATTTTCACTTTACGCTTCTGGATGTCTTCCTTTAAGTATTTAATGACAAAGATAAGCGACAACAAGCCAAACGGCACATTAAACCCGAATACCCACCGCCAATTGAGCGAATCCACGAAATATCCGCCCAGCAACGGGCCGACCAACGAGGATATCCCCCAGACCGAGCTGATCCATCCCTGAACCTTCGCCCGTTCTTCGATCGAATATATATCACCGATGATCGTAAACGTGACCGGGGTCAATGCACCCGCGCCGATCCCCTGGATCGCCCGGAACAGGATCAACTGCTCCATACTCTGCGCAAGCCCGGACAGAAGCGATCCCGCCAAAAACAGAACCGATCCGATAACGAACACCGGTTTTCTCCCGTACAAGTCGCTGATTTTGCCAAAAATCGGCGTCGTGACGGCCATCGCTAACAAATAGGCCGTAAATACCCAGCTCAGCAGCTCAACCCCGCCCAAGTCCCCTACGATTCTCGGCCCGGCAGGGCCGATTACCGTTCCTTCAATCGCGGCGAGGAACGTGGAAAGCAGTAACCCGATCAAAATATAATTTCTTTTTAAAGCCGTACCCAAAATGATGACTTCCTTTCTCTCCCCAAACGGACATTCACAAGTTTACTATTATATAGGAAGCCCATTGAAAAAGAAAGACACCAAGTCACTGAGCTTAGCTCAGCGCCTGCTGTCCTCCTCATACCTATTCTTCCCGTAACCGACCGCTATCGAGCGTCCAGATTCTGGCGCTCTCCCCGGAAAAAAATTCAGGCTCATGTGTAATCATCATCAGCGCTGCCCCGTCCGCAACCGCCTTGCGGCAAAGCTCCGAAAGCACCTTTGCTCCTGCATAATCCGTACCTGCCGTCGGTTCATCCAGCAGGATCAACTTCTTCCCCGACATAAAACACGCCGCAACGCTCAAGAGGCGTTTCTCTCCCCCGCTTAGCAGATAAGGAGACATTTGCTCCCGGCCTTCCAGTCCGACCAGCCGCAGCATATCCCGGGCTTGCCGAAGAACGGGTTCCGGCGTGTTCTGGCCAGATCGCAGCCTCAAAGCGCTGCGCGGCCCGTAAAGCAGCTCGTCCATCACGGTCGAAGACACGAATTGCCGTTCCGGGTGCTGAAATACGTAGCCGATGTCGGCTGCCAGTTCGTACAGCGAGAGCCGCGAAACATCGCGTCCCCTCCAGTAGATGCATTCCGGGGGTGACTGCAGTAATCCCAGGATAAGCCGGGAGAGCGTCGTTTTGCCTGAGCCGTTTTCACCCCGCAAAATATGCCATTCGCCTTCGTGAATCAGCATATGGATGTTCTGCAGCACGGCGGTCGGTTCCACCGCTTGAACCGGCCTCCCGCTCCTTTGCCGCCGGGATTTTGACCCGTAGGCAAAGGAAAGCCCGGCGATCTCCAGCAGCGGAGCGGATGCCGGTTTAAGCCCGGCCATACTAACGGCCGCGCCCTGGACGGCGGTATCGGAGCGGCCCGGCTGGATCGCCTCCGCGGCCCCCTGGGGCGCTTCGCCGGATGCCGGGGCCGCGGGCGGCCGGCCTGTGGCGTCGCCCGGCGACGCCGGCAGCAGCCCCAGGCTGCCCAGCAGCGGGCGCCGCTCGCGCAGCAGCTGCGCCGCCGGCCCGTCCGCTGCGACGCGGCCGGCGTCCAGCACGACCAGCCGCTGCGCGGCCAGGGCGAGCTCGTCGAGCCGCCCCTTTACTGTCACCAGCGTCTGGCCACGCTGGTGAAGCTGGCGCAGCAGCGCCAGCAGACGCCGCCGGGCCGCGGCGTCCAGACTTGCCGCCGCCTCGTCGAGCACGAGGATCGGCGGCTCCAGCGCCAGCACGGACGCAATCGCCGTCCGCTGGCGCCCTCCGCCGGACAGCTTGTTCACGCTGTCCCGGCGGCGCCCCTGCAGATCCACATCCTGCAGGGCCGCAGTTACCCGCCCCTCGATAACCTCGGGCGGATAGCAAAGATTTTCCGGGCCGAAAGCTACTTCGTCCTCTACTCGCCCTTGTACAAGCTGCGCGTCCGGGTCCTGAAAAACAATGCCGATCAAGCCCGCCATGTCCGCGATTTCCGCCGTAGCCGGATCGAGTCCGCTCACCGTCGACTCGCCTGTCCGGATCCCCCCTCCCGCACGCGGCAAATATCCGCTAAGCAGCCCGGCCAAAGTCGACTTTCCGCAGCCGCTTGGCCCGGTGACGGTCACCCACTCTCCCGCATTAATGGTAAGCGAAACTCCATCAATGATCGGACGGGCTCCGGATTCATAGGCATAAGTCACGTTCTGCATTTCAATTGCCGGGATTCCACCGTCCGGCTGCTCCGGTTCGGAAGAAGAAATCCAAGGATCCGCCATCTAGCCTTCCGCCCCCTGCTTCACGGCGAAGCGACGCAACAGACCGCTGCGTGCCAGCGTGTCGCCAAGCAGCTTGGACAGCATCCCGCACAACAGAATCCCGCTCAAAATGCGGACAACCAGCGCAATCAACAGGATGTCGGTTCCCCATTTCGTATAACCGAACATCCGGGCAGCGAAGAAAAACCAAATCGGCACCAGGGCTCCACCGGTAAACAGCATTACGGTCATGTTCCATTTTCTGTACCGGAAAAAGGCGAATACCGCTTCGGCAACGACCATATAACAGGCCGCAGCCACAAAGCAGGAAGCAATCCCGTATGCCGAACCCATAAAAGCCTGAACCACCGCTCCTATCCCATAGGTGATCACCGCCGTACCCGGTTTACGGATAATATAACAGGCAAGCAATCCGTAGATCATGTACAATCCCGTCACCGTAGAGGTTGCAATCGGTCCTCCCAAGCCGTTCAGCGCCTGATTTAACGGCGATAGATAGACCGTCATTACGGCGTTGGCGGCAGCCAGCATCGCCATCAGCACGATATCCAGGGTGGTAAAAGCCTTAAAAGGAAAAATCCTCTTTTTCACTCGATCATTCATGTTCACAGGTTTCGTCATCCTCTCGGTCTAATTGTTAACCATGTTTTAAAATATAGGTTGACAATTAGAATTCGTCAAGACCCTTTTTGGGGAGGGCCCTCACAACAACCATATTCCGGCCACGGCTGCAATGCTCAGAATCATGAGGATGTATCCACCGGCAGTAACCCTGACCTCGCGTAAAAAGGTGCGTCTGCCATAAGCCCCGAAGCCTTTGCTCTCCATAGAACCAGCGGTTTGCTCCACGCGGCGGATCGCCCCCGCGAATACCGCAACCAGATTTCCGCGCCAGATCGCCAGCCATTCCCTTAACCCCCGGGGTTTGCGGCCGAACCTGATTTTCCGGGCCTCTGCGGCATTCCTACCTTCGTCTTCCAAAAGCGGAAGAAACGTCAGCGCCATCGATACGCCAAATACGATCCGGTACGGCAGTTTCAGCCGGGTCGTCATCATCACCACAAAATCCTGCGGATCCGTCGTTTCGATATAAATCAGCGATGACAAAAACATACAGAACATCCGGAGCGTAATCGCAGCCGCATAAAGCAGCGCATCCCGCGACATCCGCAGACCGCCCCATTCCATGTACACCTCGCCTGCAGGCGAGGTTAGCGCCGTAAGCAAGAATAAAGGCAGCCCGAAAGCCGCGATGAACATCATCCGCGAGGAAAACCTGCCCCAGGACATTCCCGCCCCGAATATGGCGGTAGCCGTAAGCAGAAGCAGCATAATGCAGAGCGGAACGGGCGTATCCCAGTGCATCGCCAACACCGCTATGCTGAATACAGCAATCAGCTTACTGAGCGGGTCCAGCGCTTGCAAGGGATATCGGCTTCTTCTCATGTGATATCCCATCCCCTCTTTCGCGGCATGCCGTATTCCTTTTTAAGCAAAGAATACATCAACAGGTCAACGAAACCTTCTTCCGTCTTCTGATAATCGCGCAGCAGTCCTTCTTCCCGAAAACCGAATGCCTGAAGCAGCGCCTTGGATGCCGCATTCCTCGGATCGACCAGCGCCTCAATCCGGTTAAGCCCCATCGTTTCATATCCATAGGGAAGCACCATGCGCAAGGTTTCCGACATATACCCATGACCCCAAAATTCACGTCCAAGATCGTAACCGATCTCGCCGCGGTAAGCGCCCGCAAGCTCCCAAACGTTAAAGCCGCAACTCCCGATCAGTTTGCCTGATTCCTTCAACTCAATGCCCCAACGTAAAGTATCCTCGCTCTCCGCAAGCCCATTGAGCAAATTGATCATCTCGAGAGTATCCCGGACGGAAGCAAACGGCGGCATATTCATGTACCGAACCACCTCGGGATCGCTCCAGAACCGGTACAACTCACGCGCATCCTCCGTCTCCATTCGCCGCAGCAGCAGCCTTTCGCTTTCCAAAGTCGGAATTTCACCGCCGCACTTATACATCGGTCTCCCCCTGACGTCCGTTCTTTCTTCATTCCGTGCCCTATTCACTTATATAATCACAAAGCCTGTAAGCCGTCAAAGATCGATGTGCAGGAAAAATCGGCTACCGCGATTTTAGCGCCCGCCTTTCGGTGATACTATTTAGAGAGATAAAAAACAGAAATGAGTGGACTGGAAAAGGAGGATCCTACTTATGATGTACTCCATGATTATTATCGCGATCACGGTGACGCTACCTCTTGCGGTAAGCGGGATGACAAGGTTTGCCTTTCGCCAGATTACCCAGATGAAGCTGCAGACGTACGAGAAGATCTTCGAGTACTTGGAATCTACGGGCGTTTATTCCCGGCAGCGTTTCAACAGCCTGGAGAAAAAAGAAGTGCAAACTAAATCAAAAGATGGATTAACGCTAAGCGGTTATGCTCTGGAAACCCATCCCGGGGAGAATAAGTGGATGATTATCGTCCATGGTTATACCGTATCCCTGCATGTCTCCGCCCAGTATATCGATATGTTTGACCGTGAAGGATTTAATATGCTGTTAATCGACCAACGGAGACACGGAAACAGCCAAGGCTTATATACCACCTACGGCTTCCATGAAAAATTCGATGTGGAGACATGGGTCAATTGGATTTTGAACCATTACGGGGAGGAATGCGTTATCGGTCTGCACGGACAATCGTTAGGCGGGGGAACTGTGCTGGAGTACCTTGCAATTGCGGATCATCATGTCAAATTCGTCATCGCGGACTGCCCGTACTCCGATCTAATGACTTTAATGCATCACCAGATGCGCGTGCTCAATAAGATTCCAACCTTCCCGTTATTAAGGTTAGTCAACCGGCGGATGGAGCGCGTAGCGGGATTCAAAATGGAGCAGGTCAGTCCGCTCAAAGCCGTGGAACACAGCAAGATGCCAGTCCTGTTCGTCCATGGAACCGACGATAATTATGTTCCGACCTATATGAGCAAGGAGTTATATGAGCGGAAGCCGGAGCCCAAGCAGCTTCTGCTGGTGGAAGGGGCTGTTCATGCCAATGCCTATAGCGTGGATCGCAAACGTTATGCCGAGGAAGTTCATGCCTTGATTCAGAGCGCGTTGGAAACGCAAGCCTATCAAGCAGACGCCGAGCCGATGTACGGCAGTTCCAACACAGCCGCGGCTACAGCTACAGCTACGTAGATTCGCTTATCTGCCAAGCATTTGATTCTGTGCCATTACAATATATTGATCCAATCGCTGGCTCAATTCTACCACCGTATCGCTGTTGAAATTGTCGTGTTCCGCCGCTATCACTAGTTCGGACCGCAAAAGCTCAATCATTTCCTTCAATTCGCCGCTAACTTTCGGGCGTCCCTGGTTCCGATTGAAGTTTTTGAAGGAGGGATAAGCCATTCAATTCACCTTCTTTTTCTTCTTACTGCCCATTGTAGCGCATGATGCCAAAAAACATATTTTGCAAATTTTAAAAAATTTATCACTCTTTGTCGGTGAGTGTAAAAAACCGCCCGGATTTTGTCCGGGCGGTTTTTTGACGAATATGGCGCATTAGGCCGACCCTGCTTTGTTCTTGCTGTCGTTAGCAGGCTGAGTTACCGTTTCGCAAAGCTTCCCAAGCACCGCACGAATTTCTTTTATTTCTTCCATCCCGGCGCCGGTCATCGAATATACATCGTCATGAGAAGTGAGAAAATTGTCTTCCGTTAAGCGTTCCAGCTCCTGCTTTACTTCGCGTTCTCCCACCTTATACCCTTGTGCCTCCAAAAGCGGCAGCGTATCGCTGACGGTAAGATCCTCGCGTGTAGCCTGATGGAGCATATGAATTCGTATGAACAGATTTTGCACGTCGGCGCGCATGGTGTTATCCCCTTTCCGGCGTTAAATCATTCCAGTTTTAAATTACCCGTCGGAAAGTAGGCGGAAACAGCGCATATTCAGTATAATAAGTTGTACATACAAAGGAGGAATGCCAGCTATGTTTCATGCCGGTGATCTTACAGGTTCCCGTGAGGAGCAGCAAAATAACGTTTTGTCCCAGCTGCAAGCGCTCATTGAGGGGGAACGAAGCACAGCCGCCAATCTGGCCAACGCTTCCGCACTCCTTCATTTCTTTTTAAAAGACATCAACTGGGTCGGTTTTTATTTATTTGACGGGGCCGAATTGGTGCTTGGCCCGTTCCAGGGGCTTCCCGCCTGTATCCGAATTCCGCTTGGAAAGGGAGTCTGCGGAACGAGCGCGGAGCAACGGAAAACGCTGCGCATCGAAGACGTCCATGACTTTCCGGGGCATATTGCCTGCGACGCGGCTTCGAACAGCGAAATCGTCGTTCCGATCGTTAAAGAAGGCCAGCTTCTGGGCGTACTGGATATCGACAGCCCGCTTAAAGGCCGCTTTGACGAACTGGATCAGGCCTTCCTGGAACGCTTTGTCGGGTTGCTGACGGATAAGTTAGAGCTTCCGCTCTCGCTATTCTAATTCTAAGTCGAATCGCGCATTGTCTATGTCAGGTCAAATTGGGCCCTCTTGGATGCAACTCGACTCCAATAGGGCCCTTTTTTGATTCTAACTATGCTTTTTTTCGTTCCGTCGCTCCCGCCGGTCCGGTAGTTTAGTGTTCACCCGGTCTGCGGATAATTTCCAGCCCTTCCACATGCCGCTTTCCCATCAGCTTCCGTTTCTTACGGTTCTCCTTCGTGTCCAGGACAATATCCAGATCATATTCTTCCGGATACAGCTCCTCTTTCTTGAGATAAGGCTTC
Organism: Fontibacillus forbon; assembly: GCF_046559655.1. Classification (NCBI taxonomy): domain Bacteria; kingdom Bacillati; phylum Bacillota; class Bacilli; order Caryophanales; family Paenibacillaceae; genus Fontibacillus; species Fontibacillus forbon. Next base: position 90,138 of record NZ_JBKGFV010000004.1, read on the forward strand.
AGCCTTTTCCGGTTTATCTTCACCCGCTGTTTCTGAATCATGACGCCGACCATCCCCCGGGAATCTTCGGGTTCGCTAACGATGCCGATTTTTCCAAAGGCGGTGACATAGACGGCGTCTCCGATTTCAAACACCGTCTTTGCCGGTTTAGCATCGCCTATCTCTTCAGATTTCTCTTTGGTATGATCATCAGCCTTATCTCGGGTTTCTGGCCGGTTAGAAACACCGGAACGCGTGACCGGGTCGTTAAATTCCCGCTCCGGAACGATTTCATCCCAGAGCGACATCTTGCCGCCTTCTCCGATCTGACGGCTAACGATATGCTGCGACCTGGCGATAATATCCGCCGTGATCCCCAGCTTTCTGGCGATTTCAATCGCATAGCTTTGGCCGGCCAGTCCGATCGTCAACCGGTACAGCGGCCGCAGCGTCTCGGCGTCAAATTCCATCCGGGCGTTCTGGAACCCTTCCGCCCTGGAGGCAAACGTCTTCAGCTCGTTAAAGTGCGTCGTCACAAGAACCGTGGCCCCTTTGCGGCTGAACTCCTCCAGAATGGCGATCGATAAAGCTATGCCTTCGCCCGGATCGGTGCCTGCGGCCAGTTCGTCGATTAACAGCAGGGTGGACGGGCCTGCGTCCCTTAACATCGACACCAGGGTTTGAATCTGCGCCGAAAAGGTGCTGAGCGACTGCTCCAGATTTTGCCCGTCTCCGATCACGGCCATAATACCGCGGTAAACCGCAAACCGGCTGTCAGGGCTCACGGGCACGAGCAATCCGGATTGCACCATTAGCGCCAATAGGCCGAACGTTTTTAGCACCACCGTCTTACCGCCTGTATTAGGCCCCGTAATAATCAAGGTTTTATAGTCGGAGCCGATCTCCAAGTCCAGCGGTACCATGCTTCCCAGCAGCTTCGGATGCTTAGCTCCCCGCAGCACGGTATCGCCGTGCGCGCTTAGTTCAACGGGTACGCCGCCAATGGAGGCCGCATACTTCGCTTTGGCGAAAATGAAATCATAGGTTCCCGTGATCTCGATGTTCCGGGCAATCTCATCACTTTCTTTTTCCACCAGGTCGGTCAAATACCCGAGAATTTTAGACTCTTCTCTGGCCTCCTCGCCTTGCAGCGCCTCCAGTTCTCCCTGCAGAGATGAAATTTCGTCCGGCTCCATGAACACCGTCTGCCCGCTGGTCGACTGGTCCAGCATCCGGCCTTTGACTTGCCGGTAAAATTCCTTCTTCACCGGGATCACGTACCGCCCTCCCCGCACGCTGACGATGTTCTCCTGCAAAATGGATGCGTAACGCGACATGACGGACTGGATTCGTTTGTTGATCTTCTCCTTCACCATCTCAATCTTCCTGCGCACCTTCTCCAGTTCCCGGCTCGCTTCATTCGTGATGACGCCATGCCGGATGCAGCGCAAAATTTCCTGTCTCACCGCTGGAAGATCCCGGAGCGAACTGGCGTAAACGCCGATTTGCCAAGCCGCATCTCCCTTGGATTCCATATACTTTTTCAACTGGCCGCAGCTCTGTAAAAAAGTCTGCACGGCCATCAGATCCTGCCCCGTGAACAAATACCCCGTTCCCATCAGCGACATGACCAGTTCGATCCCGTCCAGGGACGGAAGGGGGATGCTGGAGCCTTTCCCGATAAGTTCGCGGGCCTCAGCCGTTTCTCCGATCGCCCGCTGTATCATTCTCTTTTCCTCCATCGGTTCCAGTTTCGCAATCCTTGCGCGGCCTTCGTAAGAAACGGCAAACGTCATCAGATCCTGTTTAATGCTTTCATATTCCAGCATGTGTAAAGTGAATTTTTCCATGGGGATGCCTCCTTGAATTGTGTATTGACCAACGAAAAAAGGGCAAAGGACAGCACGAATGCCATCCTTTGCCCTTTCATTTCCGCAATGTAAATATGTCTGTTCATGATCCGAAAGTAACAAAAAAAGCCGTGCTGAAAACAGCACGGCTTCGGTTCGTACTCCGAAGGAACAAACAGCGGTCTGAGAGCGCTGAATGATGTTCTGCGTGTGTTCTTAACTAAATCCACAGACTGAAAACAGGTGCAAAAAATAAAGGGCACTTCGTGCTTCAAAAAAATGAAGGCCCGCTTCCCGATTGACCAGATTTACAGTCCATATGAAATTAATTAGTTAAGAACGTTCACCGACATCAAAATCTCTCCTATTACTTGCAGATGTCATTAATTTACCAAAAACAGCGGTTAAAAGTCAATAACACCGGCCTGCTCCGATTTTCCTGACATTAACATGGAATTTCTTGTTAATTGAGTGAATTGATTTATTTTCATCTTTGCTTCATTTCATGTATTATATTAGAGGTATTTGAATTGTAATTGCGGTGTTAAATAATAAATAGAGATAAACCGAAAGGAAGGATCATACTGTGTCCGCTTTAAACCGTATCAGGCTTGGCAATACAAAGCCGTTCGTTTTTTTCACCCTGATCATGATTCTTAAAACGTATCTTGCCTGGATCTCCATTTTTGACGGCATTCCGCCTTGGGGTCCGCTGCTAAAGGAGCTTCCGTTCATCTGGGTCCTGTTCTGTCTGATTGAATGGTTCTCATCCAAACGCAAAATGGGCATTTATTTGACGGTCAACCTGGCCGTAACGGCGATCTTCTTCGCGGCTATCATGTATCATAAATATTATGGCGTTATCGTCACTTATCATGCGCTTCAACAAGTCAATCAGGTGACGGCGGTCAGTAACAGCGTCTTCTCCCTGTTGGCGCCTTACTATCTGCTGATCTTCCTGGACATCATCGTGATCGGCTTCTGGCTGCTGCGGAAAAAAAGAGCCGAGAAGCTGAAAGCTTACTTCAATATGAAAAGACTGCGTACCGGCGCTATAGCTACGGTTTTCGGGATTTCCATCGCGCTCTGTATCTTTAACGTTTGGCCGAACCGGGCCAGCATGAACGAGATCAAACAAGCCGAGCAAATGGGGATTCTCAATTACGAAACCTATGCCATTTTCTCCAGCAAGCAAGAAGATCTGGTGGACAAAAATCAGATTTCTCAAGCCAAGATCGACCAGTTAAAAGGGGTCACGCAACCGGCAGACCCGAAATTTTTCGGAGCGACCAAGGGCAAGAACCTAATTATCATTCAGCTGGAATCCTTCCAGAACTTCCTGATCAACTTGAAGATCGACGGACAGGAAATTACGCCGAATATGAACTCGCTGGTGAAGGATAACCTGTACTTCAAACATTTTTATCAAATGGTCGGCCAGGGGAATACCTCGGATGCCGAATTCGTAGTCAACACTTCGTTCTATATTCCTTACAACGAAGCGGCAACGCAGAACTATCCGGATAAAGAGCTGCCGAGCCTTCCGAAAATGATGAAGTCGGCGGGCTATGATACCGCAACATTCCATACGAACGTCGTGGATTTCTGGAATCGCGGCGAGCTGTATAAAGCCATCGGTTTCGACCGTTATTACGATCAGAAGTTTTTCGGACAGGAAGATACGGTATTCTTCGGACCGTCCGATGAAGTACTTTACAAGAAAACCGCCGAGGAACTGGATAAAATGCAACAGTCCGGCAAACCGTTCTATTCCCAGGTCATCTCTATGACCGCGCATCATCCGTTTACGATGCCGCATGATAAAGACCGGATTACGCTGCCGGAACGCTTCCAGGACAATATGGTGGGCGATTATATCCGCTCCCAGAATTATGCCGACTATGCGTTAGGCCAATTCATCGACGATTTGAAACAAAGAGGAATTTGGGACAACAGCGTCGTTGTCATCTACGGCGACCATCTCGGCCTGCCGATGTATTCGCTGGATAAACACGGCCTGGAACTGATGCATGAGATCTATGGACGCGATTACAGCTATATTGATATGATCAACATCCCGCTTATCGTTTCTGCACCGGGCATGACTTCACCGACCGTCTTTGACAATGTGGGCGGACAGGTTGACATTCTGCCTACGGTCGCCAACTTGATGGGCATCTCGCTAGAGGATCACCTTCACTTCGGCGAAGATATTCTGAACCAAAGCTATAACCTGCTTCCGCAGCGTTATTACCTGCCTTCCGGCTCCTTCCTCAACGACAAGGCCCTGTTTATGCCGGGCGTCTGGTACGAGGACGGAACCCAGTATCCGTTCGCAGAGGACGGCGTTAGCCAAGCTCTGACGACGGAAAACGAATATAACCGGGCGCTCGAATTGCTTCGGATGTCCGACAGCTATGTGCAGCAGCTTCCCGACCGGGTGAAAGAATCGGAATAATTGAATATTAAAAAAGAGGTGTACGGGTTGACCGTACATCTCTTTTTTTGATGCATAAACCTTACCAGTTATTTCCCGAAACTCTTACAACGTTAAAATTCGGAGTCTGGTCTTCACCGTAAATCGCCGTTATTCCTGGATTATTCACTTTCACATTCGTGAATCGCGCTTCTCCGACAACCGGCCCTTGGCCTTGTTCGGCACGAACTACAAGTTTAATGCCGTAGCGGGACGGATTATTGATGTTGACATTTTCTATGCGGACATTTTGCATCGCCAGATTCTCCGGCGATTTTGTCTGGAACAATAAGCCAAAGTAAACCGGATTATTGATATCCACGTTTTTCACCAGGATGTTCTTGAAGGCTCTGTCTCCGCCATGAAACCAAACGGCTCCGAAATTTTGGTATTCGTTGATCTTGTCATCGGCTCCGACACTGGTCCAAAAGTCTCCGCCGGTCCTGTCCAAGGTAACCCCATCGATGACCGTATCCTTGTCGCCGAATCCTAAAGTATTATATCCAAAGCTTAAACTGCTGATCGTGAGTCCGGGATAGGTTAGCGTATCCGCCGCATAGAGATTCTGATAAAGGTTGTCGGAACCGCCGTATACCGCGAACGCCGCCGCCCGCCTTACGCAGGTTGCTGTTAGATTGGTGTACTTGTTGCCCACGTTGTAGGAACCCCCGGAATCGATGGCGCTGAACAAAGCAAAAGCATCGTCCCCGGCGCCTCTGGAATAATTGTTGTCGATTACATTATAAGACGAACCGTTCGTCATATTGATTCCGTCCGCGAACGTATTTTTGATGCGATTGTTTATGAACGTGTTGTTGGAGGACTTGACGCCCCAATATAAACAGACGAAATGCTCGACCCAAATATTCTGAATCGTTACGTTCCGCATGCCGTCGCCGTCGATAAATTTGCCGGGGCCGTCCACTCTGTACACATAGTTCCCCCAGGCGGACAAGTCTCTGATCGTAGAACCGTTCGCCGATGAACCGATATTAAAGCCCACGTCCGTATTGCTTTGATTCGGCGGAGCGACCAATTTGGTGTGCCAAGGGCCGGCACCGATAATTTCGGTCGCGCGTCCGTAAAGGTAAATTTTATTGCTGATCGTCCATTCACCGGCAGGTATGAAGATCCCTTTTTTGGAGGTATCTTGCCTGAATTCATTCAGCGCCTGCTCTATGGATTTGCTGGCTGAAACTTCAACATATTTCCCCGGGTCCGGATTGGATGCAGCCGCGGCAACATTTTCGGTTTCGATCATGTCTACATAGATCCACGGTACGTCCCCTGCATCTTTTTGAATCTTGATCTTGGTTCCTGCCGGATAAACCTGGTCCAATAGCAACTGGGAGTCCTCATACAGCCAATAAGCCGTTAATCCGGCCCCGGGCTGATTATCGTAACCAAGCCGTCCAAGCGTGCTCGGCGTCGCGTACAAATAAGAGAATTTCGAAGTTACGCTGAACTTTCCTACGCTTTCTCCATCCGCATAAATGCTGACCGTTCCGCTCGTATTCTCCGCAACGGCGTTACGAAGCACAAAGGCATTGGCCGGAGCCGTCAGCGTAAACTCCACGTATTCCCCGTTAGAATCCAGATAAACCGCCGAACGTCCCGAAGCCTCGCCTGCATAATCGCCCGGCTTGAAGTTCGGAGTCAATACGGTGCCGTTTGTACTATTCGTGGTGGACTCCGCTTCAACCACTGTAAACGGCATGTTCGCGCCGCGGCCCACATAAAGACTTGTTGTGCTTGTGTTGTTACTTTGTTTGGCTGCTACTTCATTTTCGTCCGGGGCAACGGAGGCGGATACGGTAAAGCTTCCGTTAGCTGCCGTCCACGTCCCCAAGCTGACATTGACCGACGCTCCCGCGGCTAAAGCTCCGATGTGTGAAGCATTCCATGTTTGGAGGGTAGCTCCTTGCGCATTTTGAAGCATTAAGGTGATGGGATGGGGACCGCTGGAAGTAGCGACGTTCCCTTGATTTTTGAGATTTACCGTAAACGTTGCCGTATTGCCGGCACTCGGATTGCTCGGATTCCACACGGCCGTTGCTACCAAGTCCGAGCTTGGAACCTGGCCCACCACCAAGGAAGGGCTATGGTTGTAGCTGTTATTTCCTTCATTTTGTTCGGCCACGGCATTATTCTCATCGATCTTGGCACCCAGCGTATAGGAACCGGCGTTAAGCACGCCGATCCCGGCGGTTACCGTAACCTCTTCTCCGGCTGCCAAAGCGCTTACCGGTGAGGATGCCGCGAGCGAGTTGTTTAAGTAGAAATTAACCGATGTCGCCGCGGATCCTACGTTCCCCTGGTTCTTGACGGTCGCGCTTAGCGTAATGTTATCCGACTCGGCGGGAGATGAGGGTGACCAGGCCATGCCCGTAATCGTCAAGTCCGGATTCGGCGCTGCCGTCCCGTACACTTCGAATTCCGCAACCTGTCCTGCAGGAGCGCCCGAGTTTGCCGTAATATTTAGTTGTATGCGCTTTGCCAGTGCCGAGACTGGAATCGTAACCGAGTTCCCGGAAGCCGGGTTGAAGGTATAGGATTGCTCGGCAACCAAATTACTGAACGATGTAGTGCTTTGATCATGCCCTAATACTTGAATACTTTGTGTTCTTGTTCCCCATACGGAAGACGGGTTCAGTTTCACGACGACCGAGCTGATGTCGTGGTTTGCGCCAAGGTCGACCGTCAATTGGCTGGGATTTCCGTTTCCTTCCCAATAGGTAGCCGTGTCCCCGTCGTTGCCGTTTTCGGCAATGAACGTATGAATGGTAGATGAAGCCGTAATGGGTTTACCCAACGCCAGGTTGTCCCCGCCCGGTTCCGGCGTCGGTTCGTCTGTTCCGTAAATCTCGAATTCGGAAAGCTGACCTGCCGGCCAGCTTGAATTGGCCGAGAAATTCAGCCGCACATATCTAGTGCTTGTCTCCTGAAAAGAGATGGTTACGGTATTATTGTCTGCAGGATTAAAAGTATAATCCGAGGAACCTACTATATTCGTAAACGTCGAACCGTCTGTGCTGCCTTGAACGTCCAGCGTTTGCGATCTCATTTCCCACCCCGCCGGAATCTTCAGTACGATTTCATCGATGCCGGTGCTCTCGCCAAGATCGACTTGGATCCATTGCGGAAATGCATGGTTTGCGCTTTCCCAATAAGTGCCTTGGTTCCCGTCCTTTACATTGTTCGCTTCATACACATCGGCATAGCTGCTTGCCGTGACATTCTTACCGAGCGTCAAATTGGGATTGCCTTCCGCAAATGCTGCGGAATAAGGCACGACATTCAAGAACAAAGATGTGAACAACATAGTTGCGACAACCGTCCAGACCAACAATTTATTGCGCATTATTCTCCTCCTCAATAATTTGGATTCGAGAATTCACATGAACCGTCCCCACCGATTGTTAGCGCTTACAATTTTCGTGTGACACATCGTCTATAAATTCCACCTCCACCTCGTTTGTAATCTCCTGAATAAACCAGGATATCCAAATTATAGATTGTATTTTTCGCATGCCTAAGGTGTATTTCAAAGAAAAACAGGTCTATAATTACGTAATTTTCCATTCTATGCAAAAGGCTGCCCCTTTGCAGCCAGAAGCTTAAAGGGCAGCCTAATTTGATTTTCTCCCTAGATAAAATCTTTCAATTCTTCTAAAGCGCCGGACTGGCTAAAGTTTCATTGCACCGATTCTGCTCCTGCTCTCTCTCCTTCCGAAGATCGTCCTCTTTCATCCGCAAAAATTTGCGCCTCCGCCAGCGGAAGAAGGAAAGCACGCCCCGTACATATTCATCGGTAATCATGCAGGAGTAGATAGCGATGATGCCGATGCCCAGGGAAACGCCGAATACATACGAACAGCCGGTGGCGACGACCCACATGAAGATCAGCGAGATTTTCATCGTATACTTGGTATCGCCTACCGCATTAAGCGAGTTACCGATCGCCATATTGACCATTTTACCGGGTTGAAGCAACAGGTTTAACCATAGCAGTGCCGTACAAAGATTCAGAATATCGGTATCTTTCGTAAACAATCCAAGTACGTTCCGGCCGAACAGAACCAGAATAAATGCATTGACAATCACGAGCGGCAAACCGACCTTAAGCACTTTAAACACGGCATGGTAAGCCTCTTTGGTCTTGCCCGCTCCATACAGATGGGCGATCTGGATCTGCGCGGCCAGAGCCAGCGAGAAGCCGAGCAAGAAACAAAACGATTCCAGCGTATTCATATACGTCCTTGCGGCCAATTCCGTTGAGCCTAGCATCGCTAGGAAGGAGAAGATCGCCAATTGCGAAAACACCCAGCTTGCCGAATTGACGCCGAGCGGCCAGCCGATGACCAAAATTTCCTTGAACAGCTTGCGGTCAAAAATTGAAAAATCGCGAGGCCCGATTTTTCGTTGAAAAGAACTCAGGAAAATGATGAATAATACGATCGTGGCCAAAAGCCGGCTTATGACAGTGGAAATCGCCACTCCGGTCAAGCCCCATTGCGGGAACCCGAACTCTCCGAAGATGAAGCCATAGTTCATGATAATATGAATGACGTTCATGCCGATCGCTGTCATCATCGGCCCCTTCGTATTGCCGGTATTCCGGATCGCCGTGCCGAGCACCGCCATCGCGGCGGTAAGTATCATGCCGCCGCCGACTACGGAGATATACACCTTCGCTAACGGCAGCAATTCCTCCGGAAGCTGCAGCATTCTGGCGATCGGCCCGGGTGCCGCGATCAGCAGGATGCTAAGGAGAAGACCGATGGCCACCGTTACTTTAAACGCGATTATGGCAACGGTGCGCGCCTCTTCTTCTTTACGGGAGCCGATTTTTTGAGCGATTACAATCCCCGCGCCGCTTGCCACCGTGGCAAACAGGGTCATCAGGGCATTAAACAGCTGATTGGAAAACCCGACCACCGCAACCGCGTTGTCCGAAATCCGGCTCACCATCAGCGTGTCGACCGATCCAAGCAAAAATTGCAAAAACTGTTCGATAAAGATGGGCCATGCGAGCAGCCAAAGGGAAAATTTGTTTTTCTCGCTGTCCTTTTTTTTCATCATTATTACAACCTCCTGTAGAACGGGGACGGTTCTACCTGCCCGCATTAAACTTTTAGCATGAAACAAATTATAGATGGTATAGTAAAATTAATGTATCAGTTAATCAACTCAATCTTTCATTATTCAAACCTTAATCATTAAATAACTGGAGGTGTCATATGCCGCCTGTAATTGAATTCACCGCTCCGCCGCTCCCCCACTATATTACCAGCGGATTGTCCCCGCTTCCGATCGGCGGCAAACACCTCAGCCGCAAAGACATCGGCGCATTCGACCTGCTTGTCGTAGTCCGGGGTTGCCTCTATGTCGAAGAGAGCGGAAACAAGTACGAAATTACGGAAGGGCATGCACTAATTCTGCTTCCCGACAGCTACCACTACTCTTATGAGGGCTGCAAAGAGGAGACGCTTCATTACTGGACTCATTTTCAAATTCTCGGGGAATGGAGAGTCATCGACGACGAAGAATATCATCTCAGCCAAGGACGGCATTCCGAAGGAGAACAGGGGTATGTATCGCTCCCCCCTTTTTCGGTTACTTCCTACACGGTGGCTCTTCCCCAATTCACCAAACTGGCCCAGCCGCAAAAAATGGCTGAGGCCATTAACGAATTAAACGAGATGAACCGGAATATACATCTGGCGAGCGTCCGGCTGAAACAGCAAGCATTATTTCAGGAAGTCATCATGCTGCTGTCAGCTTCGCTAGGGGCCGATGGTCCATCCCCCCAGTCCGCCTGCGCCGAACGTGCGGCTTCTTACTTGCGCGAACATTACCGCGATCCTTTTTCGGCAAAAAAATTGGGAGAGGCCATTAACTTTCATCCGGTCTACATCGCCCGCTGCATGCAAAAAGTATTCGGCTGCTCGCCGTCCACCTATTTACTCCGGCTGCGGATCGACCAATCCAAGCTGCTGCTGATTCAAACGGATTTGCCAGTGGAACGCGTCGCCGAAGAAGTCGGCTTTAATCTTGCCGCCTACTTCACCGCCAGCTTCACCCGGTTCGAAGGGATGTCACCCCGGAAATACCGGCAGCGTTTCGCCTGGAACAAGCCTTAAACCTGAGATCAAGGGACCTCGACAATTATTACCTGTCCAACTATTTTGCGTATAGGACGGCGCTCCTCTATAATCAAGTAAAGCCATTCTATTAATCTAATAATTTATTACTGGAGGAAATGCGTTGACACAAGTGAAAATCTTCGCGGACAGCATCTCTGATATCCCGGAATCCTGGATGATTCAGTACGATATCGGAATTGTTCCGCTTTATGTCGTGTTCGGTGAAAAGGCCTACAAGGATAAACTTGAAATCACCACGACCGATATTTACCGGCGGGTCGACGAAACCGGGGAATTGCCCCGCACGTCGGCACCGTCCCCCGCAGACTTCATTGCGGCCTTCACGCCCTGGATTGAGCGAGGTGATACGATCCTGTTTATCAGCATGTCTTCCAAGCTCTCCTCAACTTACCAGAACGCCCTGATCGCCGCGGATGAGCTGCCTGAGGGACGCGTCATCGTCGTAGATTCACTCAATGTGTCAGGAGGCGTTGCCCTGCTTGTCATAAAGGCGGCTCAGGCAGCCCAAGCGGGAGCAAGTCCAGGCGAGATCGTTACGATGCTGGAGGATCTCCGAGACCGGGTCGAAATCGAAGTGCTGGTCGACAGCCTGGATTACCTTCATAAGGGAGGGCGCGTCTCTAATGTGCAGCATATGATCGGTAGCCTGCTGAAAATCCGTCCCGTGCTGCGCATCAAGGAAGGGCTCGTCATCTCCGCCGATAAATATAGAGGCAAAACCGAAAAAGCAGTAGAACGCATGCTACAGCACTTCACGGAAAATATTCATAAGGTTGACCGGGAATTGATTATCGTTGCCCAAACGTTGGCCGAAAGAGCGGCTGATTATATCCGAACCACGCTGCTCGAAAAGACGGATACCCGGGAGGTCGCCGTAATTGAAGGCGGCTGCGCCATTTCGTGCCATTGCGGACCGCGTACCGTAGCTATCATGTATTTGCGCAATAAAGCGTATATCATGTAACCTTCTTACGAAACCAAAAAAGCTGGTCTTTCACAAAAAAATTGACCGAGAAAGGCGCGTCTCCCGCCGGGAATTTATCTCTGCATGGGGGACGGCCTTTTTTTTGCTTATCCCCCTGTTGCTTAGGTGTAAATAAAGGATACGGAAACTTTTTTGGAAACCGGTTCGTAATAATGAATTAGAGGCTACTACACATTGGCGGAGGTGGTACGGATGATTCGGGGCTCCATCTATAAAAAAACGGTCTGCGCTTTGCTGGTTTGCGGTTTGGTTCTTCCGGGCCAACCCCATGCCTACGCCGGCTACTTCAGCGATCTGTATCAAGGGGTAAAAGAACTGTCGGAACTCCCCAGCGAGGTAAACGAGCTTAAAGCAAACTATCAAATGACGCAGGACAAGCTTGCAGAAGCGGAATCGACCATGGAAGCGTATCGGCAGCAAAACGAAGCACTGCTGGAGCAGAACCGCGAACTAAGCGCCTCGGTAGCTGCCCTAACCGAAGCCCAGCAAGCCCGGGAGGCGAATGCCCGAAAGACGCGGATCCTAATCCTGACCGGTGTGCTTCTGCTTGCCGGATATTTTATCCTGCTTCGAGTCATTCGCTTGGTGCTCCGTCGATAATTGTATTGCAAGTTTATCCGGTCGGAACCAAGTGACTTCCCTAGAGAAATGAATAAGGAGGGATCTGCACGATGAAAATTGTTTATGATATAGAACCCTCGGGCTATGGGGGACAAGCCGTTACCTTCGAAGTTTACGAAGGCGAAAAACTCCATGTCCTGCATCCGGCCCAAATCATTGCCTTCAAGGGACCCTCCGGCAGCCGCACCGACAAGCTCATGAATATGAAAGGCATGTACCGGAAAAAGAAACTGATCCGGGCCGATTTCACGGGAGCCTGCCAATTCGTGGCCGCGATGCCTCCGTCCATCACCCTTAAGCCCATCAAGCTGACATCCGGGAGCGATCTGCTGTACGACTTCAGGCATCTCTTTTTTTATACGGACGGTGTCAAGATGGAGTCCCGGCTGCTCAGCATGAAAAATATGATGATTACCCGGGATGCCATAAAGATGAAATTTTCCGGAGACGGGGAAATCGGAATCCTGACGCAGGGTCAGGTGCTCGAACTCCCGCTCGAACCGGATGAGCCGCTGTATGTCGAAGCGGGCTGCGTTATCGCTTATCCCGAAAACGCCAAGCTGGAGCTATCCGTATACGGCAACCATCTGGCAAGCCAGCACATGAAATACCAGTGGAAGATCACCGGCCACGGCTCGGTGCTGATCCAATCCGGCGGCGGAAGCCGGGAGCTCGAACGCGATCTGGACAACAACGACGGGATCGTTAAACGGTTCCTGCGCGAAGCCATTCCGTTCGGCGGCGTGTTTATCAAGTAGGATAAAGTTGCGTGGAGGCCGTACTGGCTGATGAGCCAGTGTGGTTGGGAGGCTGGTGTGGCCGGGTGGTTGGTGTGACTGCGGTGACTGGTGTGACTACTGGTGTGACTGGTGTGACTAGTGTGACTGGTATGACTGGTGCGACTGGTGTGACTGGTGCGACTGGTGCGACTGGTGTGACTGGTGCGACTGGTGCGACTAGTGTGACTGGTGTGACTGGTGTGACTGGTGTGACTGGTGCGACTGGTGTGACTGGTGTGACTGGTGCGACTGGTGCGACTGGTGTGACTGGTGTGACTGGTGCGACTGGTGTGACTGGTGTGACTGGTGCGACTGGTGTGACTGGTGCGACTGGTGTGACTGGTGCGACTGGTGCGACTAGTGTGACTACTGGTGTGACTGGTGTGACTGGTATGACTACGGTGACTGGTATGAATACGGTGACTGCGGTGACTAGTGTGACTACTGGTGTGACTGGTGTGACTGGTATGACTACGGTGACTGATGAGCCTGTTGTGCCTGTGCTTCAGCGTGCCCACCCCCTGGCGGCACAAATAACTGTATTATCTACAGTTAATTCGCGAGATAGGTAAGCTTTTTGCGAATTAACTGTAAAACCTCCAGCTAATTCTCCGGTTTTCGGCGCTTCCGGGCAGATTGGATCCAAATAACTGTAGGTTTTCCAGCTAATTAGTTTGTAGAAGGCCAATCGTGAAAATTAGATGCAGGAAATACAGTTAATTTATCGGATTCACTCTCCCAAATCACAAAAAGCGCGCTGCCCGCCAAAGCACCAGGTGCTTTGAGAGCAACGCGCTTTTTTGCGCCGGTTTATTTTTTCCCCGCATCAATATCCTGTGGGCGCAAGCCCTCCCAAATGTTCGGGATGTCTACCTCCTCCGGATCCTCGAACACGAGGAACGCCGTCGGCAAATAGCGCTCGCCGTACTCGGAGGACGGCTTGTTGACAATGTCTCCGCCTTCCTTTACCAGTACGGAGGAAGATCCCCCGTCCAGGTTGGCGGCGATGACCGCGCCGTGGTCCAGCATGATTTGCTGGACATCGTAAAGGCTCGCTCCGATGCTGTATCCCGGCTGGCGGCCGTCAATGATGACGAACAGGACCGCGCCGTCCTCTCTTTGCCCCATCGCGGTACGGGGCGCTATTCCCCAGCCTTCTTTCTGGCTGCGGATTTGACCCTTGCCGTTAACGATAATCCGCGGCTGAAAGGTCACCGCTTCCTGTATGCCCAGCTTATCCAACTCGTCGAGCGTATATTTGCCGGCGATCATCTTCCCTTGCTTATCAAGCCCGACCACCTGGGTCGATGCGTTTTTGCTGATTCCGTTGTAATACAGCTTCCCCTGCGAGATGACGACCCCGATCGGCTTAAAGCCGTTGCCTTTCCAGTTCGGGTCGGCAAAGCCGCCACCGTTCACTCCGGCCACAGCGCCGGTTCGGGCAACCATGCTGGATACCTTCTCCCCTTTGCCTCTTTTGGCGGGAACGCCCAGCCGGATTTTCGTCGGATCGTTTACAGTCAGCACGTAACCGTGATATCCGGTTCCGGACACTTCCTCTACTTCGATCAGCGGCTTCTCCTCCTGTGCCTTCTCTTCATCTTCCTGAGCGGGCAGCGTAATCGTGTGGGTGTCCTTTTCCGTGCCCATATCGTCAAACTGTTTCTGGTAAGCCGCCACTCTCTTATCCAGCTCCGCTTGTCCGATTATATATTTCGCCCAATGGCGATGCTGCGTCGTAATCAAGGTATCCGCCATGAGAAAACGCATGTTGTTGCCTGAAGGCGTAAGGAACAACCAAATCACCGCCAATACTCCTAAAAGCATCATTAAGGTGATCATCCTGCCGACAAACCGGAGAAATCCTCCTTTACGCCGCTTATTCTTACGTTTACGTTTGTTAGCCCCGCTTCCCTTTCTTGCCGAAGAACGGCTGGGCAGCGATGTGGGCTCAGGCTGCATAACTTGCATACTTACTCTCCTAACTGCTTACTGATTTACATGCTATTCATGTAAACGTCTGGCAGAAGATAAAAGTTTCATTTCACTAGACTGTTATTCACATCGCATTCGGCTGCCAGTGTTCGGATCAGTGCCATAAGCAGTGGCAACTGCATTGTTCAATTTGTTGTAAACCCTTAAGTAATAAAAAACACCAATCCCTTGTTTGAAGGGACTGATGTCTTCTTGATTTTGAAAAGCGGCCTTATGCGCAAAATCTTCCGCGCACCGCATAAATCTCCCGGAAACCCCGGCTTTTCAGAAGTCTGGCTGCTTTTTTACTTTGAAGCAGGCTGTCCGAGAGGATGACTACCGGTTCATCCGGAGACAGCTCTTTGTCCCAGAGGTACGGAAGCCGTCCTATCGAAATGTTGATCGCGCCATTAACATGACACTGTTCATAAAAGAACGCATCACGGACATCGATCATCTTGGCCTGACCCGTCAACTCAGGCGTCTCCCGGAGCTTGCTCGCTTCCACGTAAGCCAACCCTTTCACGGGCCAAAAGCGGCGCACCAGCCATAAGCCCGCCGCGCCAGCGCTCAGCAGAACGGTATATATCCATATCATCATGTATTAAACCAGTTCACCTCTCCAGGCGAGCAGACCGCCGACCATATTCACGGCGTTATAGCCACGTTCGGAGAGCAGTTCGCAGGCCAGTCCGCTCCGTGCTCCGCTGCGGCATACGATAAACCACTCCTGCTTGGGATCGAGCTCTTCGTATCTCTCGGGCAATTGCCCTAACGGAATATGCTTGGCCCCCGGGATATGGCCTTCTTCCCATTCAACGGGCTCCCTTACGTCCACAATATTCAAGGCATCCCCACGTTCGAGCCGTTCGGCTAAATCATGGGCGGAAATTTCTCTGTCGGGTTGAAAACTCATAATCTCGGTCAACTCCTTGACATCAGTTTGGTGGATTTGGTTGAATCTTAAACGTACGTTCTGTATTCTCTGTTCTATGCTATCTGCTTTTCACAAGCAGCTCTACCGCTTCCTGAACCAGCTTTTCGGTAGTATGGCCTTCGGCTTGCTCTTTCAGCAGGCAGTGCTGCAAATTATCCGCCACGATTTGCGCGATCGCCTTGTCGGATGCATTGCGGACCGCGGAAAGTTGGCTGACGACGTCCTTGCAGGATTTGCCCTCCTCCATGAGGCGCAAAACACCGCGGACCTGGCCCTCAATCCGCTTCAACCGCCGCTTCAAGTCTTCCGAATAATGAACTTCATGATCTGCCATCGGAGTCCCTCCATGCTATATAGAATACCCCTATGGGTATAAATGATAATAAAGAAGAAGACCATTGTCAATCTCGACTACACATATCCTTATAGACACAAAAGACCCGCCCCATACAAGCCCGGGGCAGGTCATATTACTTGCGAAGCCGAAGCGGCGGTTTGCCGATAACTATCGGGCGGAGCACATTCCAGACAGCTAAGGAGCACTGCTGGAGTTCCTCCGCAGAGTATCCCAGCATACGTACGATTATGCCGGATTGTCCCGCCAAAGTACTGGCACCTGCCAGCACAGGCGGGGCTGCCTCGAGAATGTTATCGATCGCATCCAGCTCCGGTTTGCCCAAGCCTTCAGCCACAATCCACAAAGCCGCTGTATGCGTATAATCCATCATGGCCGCCGGTCCGCCATGCGGGCTGAATCCAGATCCCGGCGCCAGAACAAAAGAATCCCAAGCCACCAAATCAGGACCTCTCCATATTTCCGTCGCAGACTTATAAGAACTGAAAGCATACACCTCTCCGTGATGAATGCGCCCGGCCGACCAAATCTCGCCGTACGCCAGCACGGCATCCGGACCCAAATGAAAAATGGTGTTCGTCATGCAACTGGAGCCGCGAAAGGGGATGATGCATTCCGGGAAATATTCCAGTACGGCCCCTCCCGCCAATTGGAAAGACTGCTCAACAGCAGATGGAAGGTAGGGCGTCGGATGCAGCCGCAGCGCCGAAGTACTGCCCAAGATGACATGCGCCTTTTTATCCAGATTCCACTCGGATCGGTAGCGATCTCCGTCCATCACGCCGGGAGAAACATCCGTTGTGTATACGCACAACTCTCCTGTCCCTCCCTCGGGGCGAAACGCGCGACTGATTCTGAGCGGAGCCGTGTAATAACGTTCGGAGAAGCAAGTTTTCCCATTCCGATCCACGGAAAATCCGGCACGAAGCTCGCTGAACCGCTCTTTTTTCGGAGAAGGCGAGCTATGTGCCTCAATGGTGGACATGAGCATGCGGTTCGGTATTTTCTCCAAGGAGCTGATGTTCAATCCAGTGCACGATTTCGGAGACTCCTTCACCGCTCATCAGATTGGACATGACATAAGGTCGTCCTTCGCGTACTTTTTCCGTATCCCGCCGCATGACCTCCAAACTGGCGCCGACAAACGGAGCCAAATCCGTTTTATTGATCAGCAGCAGGTCCGAACGGGTAATTCCCGGACCGCCTTTGCGAGGAAGCTTCTCTCCTTGGGCCACATCGATCACGTAAATAAACAAATCGACCAGTTCCGGGCTGAATGCGGCAGCCAGATTATCCCCGCCGCTTTCGATGAGAATCATCTGCAAGTCTGCGAACCGGGATTCCAGTTCTTCAATCGCTTCGAAATTCATCGAAGCATCCTCGCGGATCGCGGTATGTGGACATCCGCCCGTTTCCACGCCGATAATCCGGCTCGGATCCAGCGCGTTTTGACGGAGCAAAATTTCGGCGTCCTCTTTGGTATAAATATCATTTGTAATTACGGCCAAACTGTACCTGGTGCGCATTGCTTTCGACAGCTTCTCGACAAGTGCCGTTTTTCCGGAGCCTACCGGTCCGCCGATTCCGACCCGCAGCGGCCTGCTGGTGTCGATTTGCTTCCGCTCCCATTCCGCATGATGATGATGCCCGTTTCCTTGACACATATAAATTCCCCCTCTTAATTAATCCGGATTATCAAGACATGAACAACCGGGAATGCAGCGTTTCGTGCCGCATGGCATAGATCTCCTGAACCACCCCGATCGAAGATATATCATCCAAAGTCCGTTCCCTGACGCGTTCCCACTCCCGGCAAATTTCCGGCAGAACGCGGGAGATGATGCTCTGAACCTCTGTCTGCCCGATGGACATCAATCGAAGCCCGGCGTTGGCGGCACCCATCACAGAAATATAGAGATATCCGCAGACCGTATCCTGGACAGGGACATTCAGTTCCTTGCCGAGCCAAGCCAATACCGCCGGAAAAGTACAGGGAGTCCTGTGCAGCGACACCGCTTCATCCATCAGCCGGCAGGATAGTTCGGGATACAGAGATCGGCTCAGCTTCAAAAGGCGCTTTCCCATTTTTTGAACCCCTTCCCTGGATTCTCTGGAACCCCGCTGCGCGTGTAAAATATGGTCGATCCGGGCCATTTCGCCGGAATCCCGTCTTTCGGCGGCCTCGTAGATGCCTTTCATGGCAAGCCCCTCCAACGACACCGATCCCGATTGAAGTTGACTGAGCAGGTACTGTTCCAAATCGCCCCCCGTTACAATCTTTCCCTCAACACAGTAGGTTTCCAGTCCGAAAGAGTGCGAAAACCCGCCGACAGGCAGCGCCGAATCCAACAATTGGCTGAACCGGAGCATTCGGAGACTCTCCATGAACGACACCTGCCTTCCTTTCGTTAAGCATCCAATAAGCCTAAAACATAAAATATCGCTGAGCCATGGGCAGCACCTGCGCAGGCTCACAAGTCAAGGGAACACCGTCCGCTTTAACTTCATAGGTTTCGGGATTTACCTCAATGTTCGGAGTGGCGTCGTTCAGAACCATATCTTTTTTACCGATGGAACGACAGTTTTGAACCGGTTTAACCGTCTTGTTCAGCCCGAGTGTCTCCTGGATTCCCGCATCATAAGCAGCCTTGGAAACGAAGGTGATCGAACCCGCCGCAATGGCTTTCCCATAGGCTCCAAACATAGGCCGGCCATACACCGGCTGAGGAGTCGGTATCGAAGCGCCAGGATCACCCATCTGCGCGTAAGCGATCATCCCCCCTTTAAGAACCAGCTCGGGTTTAACGCCAAAATAGCTGGGCTGCCAAAGGACCAGATCAGCCCATTTGCCGACTTCAATCGACCCGACGATATGGCTGATTCCTTGCGCAATCGCGGGATTGATCGTGTATTTGGCGATATAGCGCCTGATCCGGTCGTTATCGCCGGGCGAACTTTCGCCAAGTGAGAGATGCCCCCGCTGACGCTTCATTTTGTCGGCCGTCTGCCAGGTCCGGATGATCACTTCGCCCACTCGGCCCATAGCTTGGGAATCCGAGCTGATGATACTGAATACGCCCAGATCGTGCAAAATATCTTCCGCCGCGATCGTTTCGGGACGAATGCGCGAATCCGCGAAAGCAACGTCTTCGGGAATATCCGGGTTAAGATGATGGCAGACCATGAGCATATCCAAATGCTCCTCAACCGTGTTCACGGTAAACGGACGCGTAGGATTGGTAGAGGATGGAATCACGTAAGGCTCGGCTGCGGCCCGGATGATATCCGGAGCATGGCCGCCGCCGGCTCCCTCCGTATGATAGGTGTGAATCGTGCGCCCCCCTATGGCTTCCAGCGTTGTCTCCAAAAAGCCGGTTTCATTCAATGTATCTGTGTGAATCGCTACCTGCACATCGAATTCGTCCGCAACGGACAGACAGGCGTCGATTGCTGCAGGTGTAGATCCCCAATCCTCATGCAACTTCAGTCCGATGGCTCCGGCCATCACCTGTTCAGCCAGCGGCTCGCGGCTGGAGCTGTTTCCTTTGCCAAGAAATCCGATATTCATCGGAAAAGCTTCCGCCGCTTCCAGCATGCGGGCGATATGCCATGATCCGGGCGTGCAGGTCGTCGCATTCGTTCCGGTGGCCGGCCCCGTTCCGCCCCCGATCATCGTCGTAATGCCGGAGGCCAGAGCGACCGTGATCTGCTGCGGGCAAATAAAATGGATATGGGCGTCAATTCCGCCCGCCGTTACGATCAGTCCCTCGCCTGCGATGATTTCCGTCGCAGCTCCAATGACGAGCGCCGGATCGACTCCATCCATCGTATCCGGATTTCCGGCCTTGCCGATGCCGCAAATGAACCCGTCCCGAATTCCGATATCGGCCTTTACGATACCCCAATGATCTATAATCAGCGCATTCGTAATGACGGTGTCAGGCGTGCCAGACTGCCGGGTTGCTTCTACCGACTGCCCCATACCGTCGCGGATCACCTTGCCGCCTCCGAATTTGCACTCATCGCCATAGACGGTCATGTCCCGCTCGACCTCCGCCCACAGTTCCGTGTCCGCCAGCCTAACGGCATCGCCTACGGTCGGGCCAAACATGGAAGCATACTGGGAGCGCGTCATTTGAAACATCACTCATTCACCTCTTTTCCTAGATTTTCGCGAATCGTCCAGAAAGACGCTTAACTTCTCTTCCGAAGGAGGTGAGGACAGCGGTCCGTCCGTCAAATGATTCAACCCCCGGATGATCCGGTTCCCGCCGAACGAGGTTAAGGACACGCTCTTCTCTTCCCCCGGCTCGAATCTGGTTGCCGTACCGGCCGGTATGCTTAGCCGTTTTCCATATGCAAGGATCCTGGGAAATTCCAGAGCAGGGTTTACTTCATAAAAATGAACATGGGAACCTACCTGTACGGGCCGATCACCACAATTTCTTACCTTGAGGCTGATGCTGGATCGTCCTTCATTGCATATGACGTCTCCTTGACGCAACCTGTATTCTCCAGGAATCATAGCCCAACACCTCCCAAATGCCGCTATTCGTCAACGAATCGGCTCGTGAACGGTCACCAGTTTAGTGCCATCCAAAAATGTAGCTTCTACCTGCACCTCGGAAATCATCTCCGGTACCCCTTCCATACAATCCTCCCGCTTCAGCACAGTCCCCCCGTAGTGCATCAGCTCGGCAACGCTCATCCCGTCTCTGGCGCGCTCCATGACTTCGGCAGTAAGAATGGCCATCGCTTCCGGAACGTTGAGCTTAAGTCCCCTGTTTTTTCGGGCCAATGCCAATTGGGCCGCTACAGTAATAAGCAGTTTTTCTTTTTCTTGTTCCGTCCAATGCGTATAAATCCCCCCTCTTCAAAATACGTCACTAAATATCACACAACTCTCAAAAAAACAAACTGGATATCTTTCACATTTCATTTTGATGTTAAATATACTTACATAAAAATCGTAATTATGTCAATGTAGTGGAAAGAAATTTAATTTTATATTATTTTCATGTAAGAATTGTTGACATAATTTTCTTCCCCCACCTATAATGTGGAATAACGAACATAGCTTAAAGGCGAATGGGGTCATTAACCTCGAACGAGAATGTTCGGAAATAAAAAAGGGAGTGGGGACTATGAAGTTTAACAAAATCATAAGCAAAAGCTTGGCGGTGCTCTTAGCGGCGACTGTCGTACTATCCGGCTGCCTGGCAGAAAAAGAAGCGGCTCCGAAGGCAAATTCCGGTGGCAGTACGCCCTCTGCCGAAGCATCCGGCGATACCATTAAAGTGGGCATCCTTCACTCCTTAAGCGGCACGATGGCCATCAGTGAAGTATCGGTCAAAGACGCGGAGCTTCTGGCTATTGAAGAGATCAACGCGGCTGGCGGGGTGCTCGGCAAACAGATCGAGCCTATTCTTGAAGACGGTGCTTCCGACTGGCCGACATTCGCGGAAAAGGCAGGCAAATTGCTTCAGCAAGACAAGGTAGCCGCCGTATTCGGCGGTTGGACCTCAGCCAGCCGCAAAGCCATGCTCCCGGTTTTCGAACAAAACAACGGTCTTTTATTTTATCCCGTACAATACGAAGGACTTGAATCCTCGCCAAACATCTTCTATACCGGGGCAACCACCAATCAGCAAATCGTCCCCTCCGTCAGTTGGCTTCTGGAAAACCGCGGCAAAAAGATGTTCCTCTTAGGCTCCGACTATGTCTTCCCCAGAACGGCCAACAAGATCATCAAAGCTCAGCTTGAAGCCGAAGGCGGCGAATTGGCCGGCGAAGAATACACCCCTCTCGGACATACCGACTACAGCACCGTAATCAGCAAAATCAAAGAAGCCAAACCGGATATCGTGTATAACACGTTGAACGGCGACAGCAATGTAGCCTTTTTCAAGCAATTAAAAGATGCCGGCATTACCTCAAAAGATCTCACAACGCTATCCGTCAGCGTAGCCGAAGAGGAAATCCGCGGCATCGGAGCTGACGTGCTGCAAGGACATCTGGCGGCATGGAATTATTACCAAACCACCGATACGCCGGAAAACAAGACCTTCGTCGAGAAATACAAAGCAAAATACGGCAGCGACCGCGTCACCGCCGACCCTATTGAAGCCGGGTATACTGCGGTATACCTTTGGAAAGCGGCGGTTGAAAAAGCCGGATCCACCGATGTGGCCAAGGTGAAGGAAGCGGCCAAAGGAATCGAATTTGCCGCTCCTGAAGGCAAAGTGACGGTCGATGGCGATAACCAGCATATCTATAAAACCGTTCGAATCGGCGAAGTAGGCGCCGACGGTCAATTCAAGGAACTCTGGAATTCCGGCGAGCCGGTCAAACCCGATCCTTATCTTAAATCCTATGAATGGGCTACCGGGTTAAGCGACGGTCAATAGTCAGAAACCCCGGCATTCAGAGGAGATTCAACCAGCTTCAGAGCAATCTTGGCGGGCCAGCGGAGCCCGCCAGGAAAGGAGACATATATGGAAATGTTAATTTCGCAAGCATTTAACGGGCTCAGTGTCAGCTCCGTCCTGCTGCTGATCGCGCTCGGTCTCGCTGTCACCTTCGGATTGATGAACGTGATCAATATGGCCCATGGCGAATTGATCATGATCGGAGCTTATTCCGCTTACTTGACTCAAAACGCTTTTGCCGTTTACCTGCCTAAAGCATGGTATGACGCTTACTTTTTTGCGGCACTGGCCTTTTCCTTCCTGATTGCCGCAGTTATCGGCTGGCTGCTTGAGGTGCTGCTCATCCGGCATTTGTACGGACGCCCGCTTGACAGCCTGCTCGCTACCTGGGGGGTGGGAATGGCATTACAGCAGGTGGCCCGTTTTATTTTCGGTGCTCCGAATGTGGCGGTCACCAGCCCTTCTTGGCTTAACGGCGGGCTTGCCGTGACATCGAACATCGTCCTTCCCTACAAGCGTTTGTTCATTCTTGTTCTCGTCGCCGTTGTCCTGACGGCCATGTATCTGTATATCTACAAAACCGCTTCGGGCAGACGAATGCGCGCCGTCATGCAAAACCGTGATATGGCAGGCTGTCTCGGAATTTCCACGCGGCGGGTGGACGCACTTACCTTTGCCATCGGCTCCGGCATAGCCGGGATCGCCGGCTGCGCACTCACGCTTCTCGGCCCTATCGGCCCATCGATCGGAACTTATTACATCGTGGACGCCTTTATGGTCGTCGTTCTGGGCGGCGTGGGCAAACTGATCGGAACGGTAGCGGGAGCATTAGGAATCGGCTTGTTTAATACCCTGTTCGAAACATACACCAGCGCATCGATCGGCAAAGTGCTGGTGTTCGCCTGCATCGTCGCATTCTTGCAGTGGAAACCACGCGGATTAGTCGCGATGCGTAGCCGAAGCCTGGATTAAAAGGAGGAATAGACATGTTGATGAAATGGATGAATCCGGGCGGCAAAACTCGTACGGCTCGCATTATATGGGCCATCATTTTTGCCGCGCTGATCATGGCCCCCCTGTTCACGACCCCCTTCAGGCTCGGACTGTTCACCAAGTTTTTGGCGCTTGCCATTCTGGCGGTCGGCCTGGATCTGATCTGGGGTTACGGCGGGATTCTCAGCCTCGGTCATGGGGTCTTCTTCGGCCTCGGCGCCTATGCAATGGCCATGTATTTGAAGCTTAGCACCAGCGGCAGTTCCATTCCCGATTTCATGAACTGGAGCGGCCTCACCTCCCTCCCTTTCTTTTGGGAGCCGTTTCGTTATTTTCCGGTCGCATTCCTGTTGGGTATTCTGATCCCCGCAGGGCTTGCGCTAATTCTCGGGTATTTCACCTTCCGTAACCGGATCGTCGGCGTGTATTTCACCATCCTGACGCAAGCGCTGGTCATGATCGTGGTCACTTTGTTTATCGGTAAACAGGAATGGACCGGCGGAACAAACGGGATCACCGGCTATAACGGCATCTTCGGGTTCTCATTTCATGATCCGACGACCCGGATCGCTCTTTACTTCATTACATTGGTCGCTCTGATCCTCGCGTATCTTCTCTGCCGCTACATCGTTCGCAGCAGGGCCGGGCAAGTGCTTGAGGCCTCGCGCGACGGTGAGAACCGGGTCCGCTTCCTGGGGTATGACCCCGCCCGCTATAAGACCTTCGCTTTTGCCGTATCCGGCGGTCTTGCCGGTTTGGCAGGCATGCTCTTCGTTCTCCAGGTAGGCATCATATCCCCTTCCATGATGGGCATCGTACCTTCGATTGAGATGGTGCTGTGGGTCGCTCTAGGCGGAAGAGGCACTCTGATCGGTGCGATCATTGGAACGCTGCTCCTGAACGCAGCCAAAACCGGAATTAGCGAAGCCTATCCGGAAGGATGGTTGCTTGTACTCGGCGCGCTGTTCGTTGCCGTCGTCGTTTGGATGCCGAACGGATTGATCGGGCTTTGGAACAAGGCAGTGCAAATCTTATCGCGCAAAGGAGGTGCGGAACATGCAGTCATTCGCAAAGAAGGTTGATTATTCTACCGCCGTGCGCTTTCAAATCCAGGAGACCACACGGTCTCGGGTCGTACTGGCGGCAGAAGACATCACCGTCTCCTTCGGCGGTTTTATGGCGGTCCGCGGGATGAGCCTGGCCCTTCGCCAGCATGAGCTGCACTTTTTGATCGGCCCGAACGGTGCCGGGAAGACGACGATGCTGGATGTAATCTGCGGCAAAACCAAGGCCGCCTCCGGCAGGGTTATGCTGGACGGGAAAACCGACTTGAGTCGAAAACGCGAATTCGAGATCGCCTCTCTGGGCATCGGACGCAAATTTCAGGCGCCATCGGTTTTTTCAAATCTAAGCGTACAGGAAAATCTTGAGCTCGCGGGTAACCGCAACCGCTCGGTACTGCCATCTCTCCGAACCCGGCGAAACGCGGGAATGACGGTGGAAATGGACCGGGTGCTGGAGCGGATCGGGCTTTCGGGACGCAGCGGTACCCGGGCCGGATCGCTGTCTCACGGCGAGAAGCAGTGGCTGGAAATCGGCATGCTGCTGCTGCAGAAACCATCCGTGCTGCTGCTCGATGAGCCGGTGGCGGGCATGACGGATGACGAAACCGTCAAAACCGGGGAACTGCTGAAAGAAATCGCCAAAGAATGCTCCGTTGTCGTCGTGGAGCATGATATGGATTTCGTCCGCTCGTTCGCCGCCAAAGTCACCGTGATGCATGAAGGCAAACTGCTGAAGGAAGGTACGATGGCGGAAATTCAGCGCGATCCCGCGGTTGCCGAGGTGTACCTCGGGAAAAGGAGGGACGATCATGCTGCAACTTCAAGCCATTGAATCGGGATACGGAGAAAGCCCGGTATTGCGGGATGTAAGCTTAAGAGTGAGTTCCTCCCAGGTCGTGTGCCTGATCGGACGCAACGGAGTCGGCAAGACGACGCTCATGCGCACGTTGATGGGGCAACTCAAAATCCGCCGCGGCAGGATGACACTGGGCAATGCCGACGCGACCGGGTGGGATTCCGTCTTCCGTGCCAGAAACGGCATCGGCTACGTTCCACAGGGACGTGAAATATTCCCGATGCTGTCGGTAAAAGAAAACCTGCTGCTAGGATTGGAGCCCTGCACGACAAAATCAAAAACCTTTCCCCAGGATGTGCTGGACCTGTTCCCCATACTGCCGACTATGTATCACCGCCAAGGCGGAGATTTGAGCGGCGGCCAACAGCAGCAGCTCGCTTTCGCCAGAGCCTTGGCTTCCCGGCCAAAGCTGCTTCTGCTCGACGAACCGACCGAGGGCATCCAGCCTTCCATTGTCGAGGAAATCCGCGATGTCATATATGGCATAAAAGCGCGGGGCGACACCTCGGTGATCCTTGTCGAGCAGAGCATCGACTTTGTCCGCAGCGTCGCCGATTACATTTACGTTATGGATAAGGGCACCATCGTGGCCGAAGGCGATCCGGAGCAGATCGATATGGAACAATTCGAACACTATTTGACGGTATGAAAGGAGACTAACGGTTATGCATATTCCCGACGGATTTCTAACGCCGGCCGTAAGCGCCGCAACGCTCGGCTTAGCTTTGACAGGCGTAGGCATCGCATCCTGGAAACTTAGAGGCACCAAAACCGATATTGTAAAAATGGGGCTGGTGGGCGCCACCATATTCGCCGCCCAAATGCTTAACTTCCCGATCCCGGGCGGCACCTCCGGCCATCTGATAGGCGGAGTGCTGGCCGCGGCCGTGCTCGGCCCTTCCGCCGCCATCCTCGTCATGACGGCCATCCTCATCGTGCAGGCCCTGCTCTTTCACGACGGCGGGCTGCTCGCACTTGGCGCCAACATCTTGTCGATGGCGCTTATCGCTCCGCTCGCCGGCTGGGGGATCCTCGCGGCCACGCGCCGCTGGCTGCCGGGCAAAGCCGGAGTCCCCGCACTAATACTGGCGGGGATCGGCTCGGTCGCCGCGGCCGCGCTGGCTACCGGCCTATACCTGGCCGCCTCCGGAACGGCCCCGTTCGGGTCGGTCGTCCCGGCCATGCTCGGCTGGCACATGTGGATCGGCCTGGCGGAAGGCGTCGCCACCGTGCTTGTCATACGCATCGCGGAGCGGCGTACCCTCACTCCCGCCATGCCGGAGGTGAACCGTCATGCGGCATGAAATTAAGAAGCATTCCGCTTGGCTGGCCGTTCTGGTCGTTTTGCTTCTGCTCACTCCCCTCGCCTCAGGGTTGCCGGACGGATTGGAACGCGTTGCAATCAACCTCAGCTTTGTGGATCAGGAACAATCGTTATGGCATCATGCTCCTTTCACGGACTATAGTATAAAACTCATGGGAGATGGCGCATTATCCACCCTCGGCGCCGCCATGGCCGGTATCGCAGTTCTCCTTCTCTGCGCCGGGATTGTGCTGAAACTGAAGAACCGCAATCGTAAGAAAGAAGCCTATAAGTAAAAGAAGCGCCCTTTGTCCCCAACTTCTAGCCGCGGGACAAAGAGCGCTTCTTCTATTCTATTCCCGCTTCTCAGAACGCTTCCTTCCGAATCCGCTCAAGCAGCGCCTTGCAACCCTTGCCTACCAGTTCGTAAGTCTCTTCGAAATTCCCCGTAAAATAGGGGTCCGGGACCTCTTTGAGCAGGGAATCGGGAACCAGGTAGAGCAGCTTGATAATCTTCGCATCCGCTTGCCGCGCCAGCGCCTTCAAATCGCGTTCATTCTGATCATCCATCGCCACGATATAGTCAAACCGCGTAAAGTCATCTACCGCCACCTGACGGGCCTGCAGCCCTTCGTAAGAGATGCCGTACTGATCCAGAATCGTTCTCGTTCCCTGATGGGGCGGCTTCCCGATGTGCCAATTTCCGGTTCCGGCGGAATCGATCAGAAATGCCCGCTCCAGATTCTCCTGAACCACCAAATGCCGAAACACCGCCTCAGCCATCGGAGATCGGCAAATATTCCCCAGGCAGACGAACAAGACGCCAATTTTTTTGTTGTTGTCATCCATTTCTTCTCACCTCATGTCAGATACTACTATAGGCAGATGCATTCAACAAGTTTGTCCCAAGAGGAGACCTAGCCGGAAGCCCCAAAAAAATCCTTACTTTTTCCATTCCACGCTTTGAAGAAGCCGATGCTTCATTAATTCCAATATAAACTCCACATAATAATCACGGCGGACAATCACTTTAAAAGTATGGTTAGGATAACCATAGAACAGAACATCTGTATGCACATCATTGTTTTCAAACCATTTTCGAATTTGTCTTAACTCATGAACAAGCGCATCTTCATTTAACACCCGGATTTCGAATTCCACATCTTTTTCGTTATCGATCTCTTTGATTTGAACCACATCCGGATTAAATTGATATGTCAGCATCAATCAAATTCCTCCTTGATCGGATATAATGCTTGCTAATATAACTAATAGTAACATAAGTGGAAATCCGAACTTCAACTATTGCTCAAAGCGAATCGGTTACCCGTTTTTACCGTACATGGCTGCAACAATAAAGAGGCTCCGAGTCCTCCCCGCCTACATTACCTATGGCTGCCTTAATTCGATTATTCTCCCCTTATCTTCTCATGAAATGTAAATCAACACACCAATGAGTGCCAAGAAACTAAGCTAATCCATTCTTTTTATAAAAATCCGTATCATCAGGTAAATTAATATACCATGAACTGCGAGCCCTGCAAGAAAATAGCCCGCTGCATCGGTTAAATTCCCTGCTACACCTGCCAAATGGACTTTAGCCGGCCAATAGGTGGGAATCCAGGCGCCTAGTAGTTTCCAGGCTCCAGGCACAAAAGAAGCAATAACAGGCCCGGCAATGAATAGTCCTCCGATTTTGGACAAAGCCAACCCCTCTACCTTGTTCGCGGAAAAAGCCGCAAGAAATAACCCAAACCATGGTGCTTCAAGAGCCAGCAGAAAGAGTACATACACACTCTCCACCCCAATCCTGGATACTCCTGAAAATAGCAAATAAAGCATCGAAAACACCAAACATAGCATGGATGGCAAACAAAACCTATATATCAAATAACCTTTCCGCATCAACGGAGTAACTGCGTAGTAAGATATTACATCTTCATCTCGCTCGTCGAGCATAAGCAACCCCGTTAGCATTCCGGTTAGCATTGGAATCACCGAAATCAGTAATGTGACGGTAAAATCCGAGTAAAGTTCAATATCAAACGAATACTGTGCTTCGATCCACATGTCGGCAGTTGGATATCCGAATCTAGTTATAAGCAAAAGAGCTAATGGTCCAAAAATACCCGCCATGAGAACCGGGTCGATGAATGTGTGTCGGATATCATTTAGAAGTAGCGCCTGGAACCTTCTCATTTACAAGGCCCCCTTACCAATCCGGTTTAAAATGTGGCGCTCATACGAACGATAGGCCCACTTATAAACGGCATAATTCCAGATAGACAAGATACACAATGCATATAGAATATTCATGGATGTAAGACTGAAAGATACCGATAGCAGTAACATTAATGTGCCTTCCGTCGGCAAAAGCAGGAATAGCTTCGATTCCCATACCTCCAAGTAATCTAGCAATGGAAGAATAAACGGCATTACATATACTTGAGACATGAGGATGAAGCTATTAATGGTCCGATAACGTGCTGCAACTCCGATCGACAGGAGTGTCATGAAGCTCGAGGTCAATACAATGCCAATAGAAAAGATCATTGGCGATGCCGGAATCCCTATTGATGACAGTTGAATCACCCAAGCTGCCAACAGGGAAATCAAAGCTAAGGATGCAGCCTTGGCCACCAAGTATTCCCTAATACGTATAGGCGTGATGAATAACGGATCATGTATGCCTTGGTCTCTTTCAAGTAAGACTATACCTCCTGCCAAAATTAGCCCCAGTGCACTTGGATCGCTAAATGTCAACAAAACAGTCGCCTTTTCCAAATAAGGTTCCGGAATAAAATGAAGCAGCGCCCAATAAATTGCGCAAACAATCATGTAAACAAAATAAAAACCGTGTCGCCATTGAAATCGGACATCAAACACAAAGGCAGCAGCCGCTCTCATGTTAATCGTCTCCCTGTTACATCAAGAAATATTTGCTCTAGTGACGATTCCATGGAATGCATCGTTTCTATGGAGCACTCCTTAATAAGTCGCAGAAAGTGCTCGTTTTCTCCGAGTCCCTCGATTGAAAAATCCGCGTGTCCGATTGCTCCCTTTTCCCGATATTCCACCCGAATGCTTCTTTTGCCCTCACGGAGTTTCAACTCGCGCGGAGAGTCGATCAGTTTGATTTGACCATCAACAATGAACGCTACGCGATCGCAGATTTCCTCGGCGGCCTTCATGTTGTGAGTCGTTATGAGGACCGTTTTGCCAGCAGCTTTTCTCTCTAGGATCAGGTCCTTCATTCTTTGCGCATTCACAGGGTCCAAACCCGACGTAGGTTCGTCCAGAAATAAAATATCCGGATCGTTCAAGATCGCCCTGCAAAAATTCAGCCGCATCTTCATTCCCTTCGACAGCTGAGAAATCTTTACGTTTGCAGCATGGGCAAGATCAACGATTTCCAGTAACTGTTTGGGCTCCTCCGTGTTCCCCTTATAGAGCGATCGGAACAGGTTTAAATTTTCAAGAGCAGTAAACTTTGTGTAAAAATTCGGGAATTCAAAAGCTACTCCGATCCGCTCATAGTAGTCCGGGCCAGCGTCTCTAATTTCCTTTCCCATGACTTTTACGCTGCCGAAGTATGATTTTAAAACACCGATCAGTATCTTTTGAGTGGTGCTTTTCCCTGCACCAGACGGACCCAGGAAACCAAATATTTCGCCTTTCGGGATCGCAAAATCAAGCCCCTGCAGCGTACGTTCTTTTCGATCCGGATAGGAGAACTGAAGCTGCTTAACTTCTATCATGCTTCACCCATTCCTCCCCGCTGTATGTTTGCGGTTACGATACCTGAAGCTAACACTTCGGCCAAAAGCTCCATCGTCGATGAGAACCGTTCACTCCCGATTTCTTCCTTGTGCAGCGTAAGCAGTACAACTGCCCGGATCAAACTGACAATGAGTTCAGCGGACACACCTGTCATAATCCCCTTCGACTGCCAGATTTTAATGAGGGGCATCAGCGAATCTTTATCCTCTTTATAATTTCGTTCTAACGCCTCTTGAGGCAATTTCCTTGTAAGCTGCTCCATTTCTCCGCTTAGAGTCATTTTCCGCAATATCGGACTCTCTTCCATCAGTTGGAATGACTGCAGTAAAAATCGTTTGATGCCTTCCTTTGTCGCCGCTTCCGCCGAAAGGGATTCCATTAGCATATCGCGGATTCTCTTTTCATCCTCCTGAATAATTTCGAACAACAATTCCTCCTTCGAGTTGAAAAACTTATAAAAAGTTCCCTGCGCAATTCCGGCGGCCTTCGTTAATTCTTCTACACTGGTTTTCTTCAACCCGAAAATTTCAAAACTGCGACGTCCTTCCGACAACAATTTTTGGTATACCCACTCTCGTTGTTGCTCGGAGAATTTTCTCGGCATGAAATTATTGCCTCCTAACGTGATTAAATGAATAAAATCATCATTTATTCACAGAATACAAAATTTGATGAGCTATGTAAAGAGTTTCTAGGTATAGCCGGTTTTCAATTGCAAAAAAAAGAAGCCCACGCCATAAGCATGAGCCCCTCCCAAACGCAATATGCAAACACCATTGCTATAACTATGCTTTCGACCGCTTGCGGCCGAGTTGGAACAGGCCGAGGAGGATGAATCCGATTCCCGCTCCGTTCATCAGGCCCATGAGAAAATCGTTCACATGGTAATCGCCGCGGCGCAGAAGGATCGCCGCACAGATCAACAGCATGCCGGCCAGATTGAGGATCGAACCTATATTCTCGGACTTTGTCATCGAATACTCCTCCTTAAATTTTATAAGCTCTCATCGCTTTACGAAGTTCTTTAAACGACGGACGCTTGCCGTACAGAAGCACGCCCGTGCGATATATTTTTGCGGACAGCCATCCGAAAATCAGGATCGCAACGACCAGGATCACGATTGAAATGAGAATCTCCCATACCGGTGTGTCTCCAACACCGATCCGCACGATCATCGAAACCGGAGAGAAGAACGGGATATAACTGCTTACCTTCAACAGCGTGGAATTCGGAGCTGCCAGGCTGAAAATACCGATGTAAAAAGCGGCCAGCGACAACATGGTAATCGGCATGATCGCCTGCCCGAGCTCTTCCGTACGGCTTACGAGCGAACCGATTGCGGCAAACAAGGTCGCATACAGGAAGTATCCGAGGATGTAGAAAATCAAGCCAAACACCAGCACTCCAATATTGATCTGCGATAAGTCCATATTAAAGTCGGCCAGAACGGGGCGGTTATGAGGCAACGCCACGTTGATCGCGATAACCGCCGCGAAAATAACGATCTGGAACAATCCGATCAAGAACATGCCGAGGATTTTCCCGAACATTTGAGCCAGCGGCGACACGCTCGTAATCAGGATCTCCATGATCCGGGAGCTCTTTTCCGCCGTTACTTCCGCCGCTATCATATTCCCCGTCATCATAATGGTCATAAAGAACAGGATGACCAGCACGTAGACGATCACGTAGTTGATAGTTGCGGCTTTCTCCGCTTTCGCACCTTCATTGGAGCCTGCACCTTCTCCTCCCGCTAGCGCCTGCTTCATCGCTTCGATTTGTACGGGGGAAGTCAGAGCGGCAATCTGCTCGTCACTCAACGTTCCCTTCGTAATGTACTCGGCCTTCACGCTTTGCAGCGCAGCCTGCAGCGAGGTCTGCAGTCCCTGCGGGATGCTGTCCTTCTCGGAAACATACGTGACTGAAGGAAAGGCTCCCTCATTACCGTCCCCGAACTGCAGATATCCGTCAATTTTTCCGTTTTCCATATCATTACGGAGTACCTGCTCATCCGCCTGTTCATACTCAACTAGAGCAAAACCGGCCGTGCCTTGCTGCTGTTTATCCTGGTAAGCCTTCAGCGAATTCGCGAGTTCAGGCTGGTTGCTTTGTATGATTCCGATCGCCGTCGGGCCGTCGTCATTCCCCGTAAACCTGTCGATAAAATACGGTACGTTCATACCGATTGTAACCAGCAGGGCCAGCACCAGCGTAGTAATCGTAAATGATTTCGCTTTAACCTTATTCAAAAAAGTAAACCCGATGACCGTGCTCATCTTACTCATTCGAATCACCTACTTCCTTAATGAATATTTGATTCAAAGTCGGCTCCTTGATTTCAAAATGCTCGACATCGCTTTGTTCCATCGCGGTACGCAAAATGTTCTTGGCCGCACCGACGTCGGTGATCCGGATCAAATACCCCCGCTCCCGGCGTTCCACCCGGCTCACGCCTTCAATCAATTCCAGGCCTGACACTTCGCTTGCCGTATGCAGGAGAATCTCCTCGCGCGGATAACGCTTCTTAATCTCGCTCAAGTTACCTTGCAGCACCGTTTTGGACCGGTCCAGAATCGTAATGTTCCGGCAAAGTTCTTCCACATGCTCCATCCGGTGAGTGGAAAACAAGATGCTGGTTCCGGCATCGCGCAATTCTTTGACCGTTGCCTTCAGCAGCTCCACGTTGACCGGATCCAGCCCGCTAAACGCTTCGTCCATAATGACGATCTGCGGTTTGTGGACGACGGCGGCGATAAAGCCCATTTTTTGCTGATTCCCTTTGGACAATTCTTCAATCTTCTTGTTGTAATACTCCGGTACTTCAAACCGGTCGAGCCAGTACTTCAGGCTTTTGTCGGCTTCCGAGGCGGACATCCCGCGCAGACGGGCCAAATAAATGATTTGGTCGCTAACTTTAACTTTCGGATATAAACCGCGCTCTTCAGGCAAGTATCCCATTTGATGCTGAAGTTCGTTTCCGTAGGGCTTGCCATTGTACAAAATCTTCCCGCCATCGGGATAGATCAGCCCAAGCACCATCCGCATCGTTGTCGTTTTCCCTGCACCATTGGCACCAAGCAGCCCGTAAATTTCTCCCTGCTCCACTTGCAGCGATATTTGATCGACTGCCGTTTTTTCGCCAAACTGCTTGACCACTTGCTCTAAAATTAATGGCTTAGTCATTGCTTACCCCTCGTTTCCTATAATAATTGGCCAGGTTGGTGTCCCTGAATCCATAGCCCCAAGATTTCGTCCAGTTCCAGGCTGCGGCTCTTGATGAGCTGAATAGTCCCGCCGGAGCACCACTCGTCAAATTCACGGCTGTCGTTTACGACGAGCTTCATGATGGACGGTCCGTCCTCACGGAAGGTTAATACGCCGGGCAGCGTTTTCAGTTCCTCAGGTCCTGCTCCGCGTATCCAGACCTCTTTCCAGCTGCCGAAAAGATCATCCTTCTCCGCCATTCCCACAATCTTGCCCTGGTGCACCAGCACGATAAAATCAGCCAGCCGCTTCACTTCATCGACAATGTGCGTGGACAGCACGATCGTCACGTCTTCCTCGTCCAGAAGGGCTCTCAGTTCATCGATCATATCCTTCCAGGCGAACGGATCGAGCCCGGACGAAGGTTCATCCAGCAGCAGCAGCTTTGGTCTCGCCGCGAGGACGGCGGCAATTTCAAACTTGCGCCGCTCCCCCTTGGACATCCGGTTAAGCCGCTCGCGGCGCGGCACCTCAAACCGGGTCATCAGTGCCTCGAACCGCTCCTGATCCCAGGTCGGATACCAGCGGGCTCTGAACTCTGCCGCCATCTCCGCCGTCATAAAATTTTCTTCCAGCGCCGGATTTTCCGGAACATATCCGATTTGCTGTCTGAGCGTTAGCGGTAAACCTTCCTTCGGAGTTTCCCCAAACCAGGAAATGCTTCCCTCCTCAGGATGAATGGTTTCCAGCATCAGATGCATCATCGTGCTTTTCCCGGAACCATTGGGACCGACCAAAGCGACTACATACCCTTGCGGAATCCGGAGATTCAGAGGACCGATCGGCTTTCTGCGTCCTCTTTTTACCGCGCCGGCGAATTCAATGGCTATTTTTTGATCCGACAATCCTATCACTTGGATTCCCTCCCGCCTTCAGCCTCATTGTATTTTTTCTTTAAAATCTGGAGAAACAGCTGTTTCAACTCATCCTCTCCGTACTGGACCGATATCCCCTTGTCCACTGCTACCTCTACCGCTTCCTGAACAACGGTCCGCCGATATTCATTCCGTTCTCCCGCACCGACACTCGCTACGAACGTTCCGGTACCTTGTCTCGTCCGCAGCAGACCTTCATTCTCCAGATCCTGATACACTCTGCGTACGGTAATGACGCTGCAGTTCAGACTTCCGGCAAATTCGCGGATGGAGGGGAGCAGAGTTCCTTCATCGATCTGTCCGCTTACGATCAGCGACCTGAGCTGCGTCTCTATCTGGTGATAAAGGGGTTCGGCGCTATTTTCATTAATTTGTATAGGAATCCACACCTTCCAAACTCACCTCCGGTTCTAACCAATTCACATTTCCTATTCATCGAGCCAAGTCCCTCTTGTGCATCGTCTTACGGGTTATCGAGCTGAGCGTGCCCAGAAGGACAATGCCGCCGGCCAAAACTCCCCACATCAGGGGGGAGCGCAGTCCGTACCGCTTGGAAAAATCCATGGTCATATCAAGCAGGCTGCCGTCGAACCAGGCTATAGCCACCGTACCCAGCCCCACAATAAACATAAGCAGGAACGTCAACCACAAATACGTGCGGCCTTTTCTCGTAAATTCCAGATGGATAAAGAGCCCGTTCATCGCGAGGGAATATCCGATCCAGGTCAACGCAAAAGTAAGATATTGGACCAACGTGATTTCGATGTCAAAAACAAGGAAAATGGAGTAAATTACTGAAAATAAAATCAGACCGTTAAACAACAGGGCGCTAACAAGCTGAATTAACCGGCTTTTCATAATCGTTTTCTCCGAAATCGGCAATGTCCGGTAATAAAGCAGCATTTGCGTATACGAATCTTCCTTGATATAGCTGAACGATCTTCTGGAGAAGTAAAACCCCAAAAAAGGAATAAGGATCAGTATAAGAAAATCCGCCATCGGATCGAGCACATGTCCGGCCTCTTCCCGGCCTCGGAGCATCAGGCCGATCATCCCTCCTGTATATATCATGAAGATGACGTTCCAGATCAGATACATCCGATCCACGCGTAAATCCTTTAGGAAAATAGCCCAGGCGTCCTTCCACGTGTTCAATTGCGATCACCCTTCTTTGTTGAAAATTATCCGGTGTATTGATGGCCCCCGGTTTATTGTGGCTATGTGGTGCGCTAGTTCGGTATGCTTGCTTGGTGCGCTTGTTTGATGTGCTTGTTTGGTGCACTTGTTTGGTGTGCTTGCTCGGTGCGCTTGCTCGGTGTGCTTGTTTGGTACGCTTGTTTGGTGTGCTTGTTTGATGCGCTTGTTTGGTGTGCTTGCTCGGTGCGCTTGTTTGGTGTGCTTGCTCGATGTGCTTGCTCGGTGCGCTTGTTTGGTGTGCTTGTTTGGTGTGCTTGCTCGGTGTGCTTGTTTGGTGTGCTTGTTTGGTGTGCTTGCTCGGTGTGCTTGTTTGGTGCACTTGTTTGGTGTGCTTGCTCGGTGCGCTTGTTTGGTGTGCTTGCTCGATGTGCTTGCTCGGTGTGCTTATCACTGTGCTTACTCGGTGTGCTTATCACTGTGCTTACTGTTTATATCTTTATACACAGTATATACTGTGCTTATTTCGTCGTCAACCCTGTTTTTTCCACAAAAAAAATATTGCAGGTCCATTGCCGGATAGTTACATCCAATTCTAACGGCCACAGGAGACGTTAAAAGCCACTTTTCGGGATTTGAAATCGCCTAACGGACACAGGGGACGTTAATTCCCGATAAATCCCCCATAAAAGGGAAGTCAGGCGCAATTAAGGTCCCTGGTGTCCGTTAGATTTTGAAACAGGCAATTTCAGAGGATTTAAGGTCTCTGGTGTCCGTTAGAGCAGGAAGGCAACCGTTCTCTGTTCTCTGTTCTCTGTTCTCTGTTCTCTGTCCTCTGCCCTTCGTTCTCTGTTCTCTGTTCTCTGTTCTCTGCCCTCTGCCCTTTGCCCTTCTATCGAGCCCCCACCATTTCTAGCCCGCTAACCGAATCCCAACTCTAGTCCACTAATCGAATCTTCCGGTATCCCACAACCACAAGAGTCCATATCACCCTCTTCGCCGTACGCTCCTCGCTTCCCTCACCCACCTCTGACTCAGCTAGCCATACAAAAAAAACGCCGGGGCGAAAAATCGCCCCGGCGTTCAGCCAGCTGTCTTTCCTTTTTTTAATTCTATAACCCGAAAATGACTTGCCATACCGGTTTCGTATGGCCGCCGGGATACAACAGGTACAGAAGCACGTATACCATCACGCCGGTAATCGCCGTGAAGAACCAAATCACCGAGGTGGTCCGGCCCCATTTGCGGTGCTTCGCGTATTTTGCTTTGAAACCGAGAACCAGAGTCGTAATCCCGAATACCGCCGCCACCGTGGCCAATACGATATGAAAAACGAGGAATATTTGATAATAAGGCTGCAGATGATCAGGTCCGCCCCAAGACGTATTGCCAATAAACACGGTACGCGACATGTAGATGATAAAAAAGAGCATCGCCGCGACAGCCGCCGCGATCATGGTCTTCTTGTGCGCTTCCCGCTTCCCCTTAATAATCAAGCCCCAGCCGATCGCGACAAGCACTGCGCTGATCACGATAAACGAAGTGCTGATCGTCGGAAACAAGGTAAACAAATCCATGTAAATCCTCCTGTCCAGACTACAAATTACATGACACCCATCAAATTCAAATAACGATTCATTCGTTCAGTCTTTCACTTTTAAATCCGATTCAGTTCAACTTCTTCAGACATTGGCCCGTCTGCATCCTCCCGGTTCTCTTGCCTGTACCATTGGAAAAATACATAGGCCAGCATCGAGGCAAAGATGATCTCCTGGATGAATTTCATTAAAATCCCCCCGACCTGCTGATCGATCCGCGGCTCCAGATAGCCGAAAAACTCCGGTCCGCCGAATTGGCCAAGCAAAAGACTCGGGTCCCCCGAAATGCAATAGCCCATAGCCTTGGCCCAGACGCCAGGATCACTATAAGTGGCATATAAAGTATCGGGCGCAAAAATAATCAGGCCGCACGCAGGAGTAAGCAGCACCATGTTGAGGAAAATAAAGCCCATTTTCTTCAGACCCTGTGCCTCCCCACGATCCGGCAACGGTTTGACCAGCGTCCACCACATCAAAAGCGAGGCTAAGAACAATACGACGTAATACAGCCGGTGAATTCCGAAATGGAGCATCACGTAGTCATGCACAACCGGGATATGATAAAAAGAGAACAGCCCGTTGAACACGACGGCGGCTACAATCGGGTGATTCAGAAATTTCAAGCGGCGCAGCGGGCTGCGTCCCAGGAATGAAACGACAGCGTTCCAGATCCAGCGAGGCAGGCCGAGCATCAGAAGCGGCGGGGCGACCAGATAAGAAAGCGCCATGCTAACCATATGGAAGCTGAACATCATATGTCCCAGCAGTTCCACCGGACCGCCTTGGGCCAAATACAAAAACGCCATGCCCAGCAAGAACAAACACTTTTTGCCGGCGGAAATTGGCTCTCCTTGTCCGTATTTTTCGTTAAGGGGTCCCGTCAGCAAAAAATAACCTGCTGTAACAAGCAGCATGGCCGCCAGGAACACAGGGCTCCAAACATCCGCAAATTTAAAGTATTCTAACCCCAACACGCTTAACCCTCCTCCCGCCACTTTGTTTTTCTGTCCAAATTGTGAACAGGTCCTTAATAGCATGAAAGAGGCGGCTTGATATCAAGCCCACCTCTTTTTATTTTACCACCACATCCAATATAGTGCGGCAATAATTGCAAGTCCTGCAACGAAAAATCCCCCGGCCATGAATACGATCGGTATCATATGGCCCTTATCCTTGAGATGCATCCAGTACCCGAGTTGAACGAGTACCTGGAGCACGGCCATGACCAGCAGGAGCAATACCGTAAATGCGGTATTGACGCCGCCCGCGGCCACCGTCGCAAAAGCAATCAGGGTGAGGATGATGGAGAAGATGAAAGCAATGACATGCTTCTGCGGTCCTTCATGACGATGGCGGTGCTTAACCGCGCTCCCGTCATCCAAATCGTGGTTTGTCATCTTTTACCCTACCACCTTTCCGAGCAGGTACACCACCGTAAAGATGAATACCCACACGACGTCGATAAAGTGCCAATACATGGCGGATACATATACTTTGGGTGCCGTAACCACGGTCAATCCTTTTTTGTACAGCTGTCCGATCAGAATCGAAATCCAGAGAATCCCGAACAAAACGTGTGCACCATGAAAACCGACCAGCGTGTAAAAAGCGGAGCTGAAAGCACTCGTGGTCATTCCGTAGTCATCGTGAATAATGTACTCCGCGAACTCGTAAATTTCGAGCGCGAGGAACGCAAGACCGAGCAAGACGGTAACCCCTAACCAACGGGCCAGGGACGTCCGGTTGCCCCGATGCATCGCCTGGATCGCGAAGACGCTCGTCAAGCTGCTGACCAGCAGGATGAACGTAGCCGCCGCCGTAATCGGCAGACTGAACAACTCGCTGGCGGAAGGGCCGTCGGCCACTTGGTTCCGCAGCGTCAGGAAGGTAGCGAACAGGGTGCCGAACAAAACCGCTTCGCCCCCAAGGAACAGCCAGAAGCCAAGCACTTTGTTACGCCCTTCCAGCGTCGCTTTCTCCGGTTCATGGGGAAGCGCGCCGGAAGCCTGCTGTGCATGAGGTGTCGTCATGCTTTAACCCCCTTGTCATTCAATTCTTCCGGTTCAATATGCCAGCCGTGATCGTCAAAGAGCGAGCGAAGCAGCATCGAACCCAAAGTAATCGCCAGGCCGATGCCTGTAATAATGTAGTTGCCGAACAGGAAGTTCAACAGGCTGTTGCCGAAATCATCATTCGTAAACATAAACCCGAGTCCTGCGATAAACAAACCGACCGACATCACGAACGGCAAAATCGTCGGGGACGGCATATGGATCGGGCCAACCGGTTCTGCCGGAGTCATCTCCGTATTGCCGGCCATCTTTTCTTTCCAGAAGGCATCGATACCGCGAACAAGCGGCGTCTGTTTAAAGTTATATTCCGGCGGCGGCGAAGGAATCGCCCATTCCAGCGTACGGCCGTCTTCCCACACGTCGCCAGGCACGCCTTTCGGTTGTTTGAACGATATGGCCACATTGACCAGGAAAATAATCACGCCAACTCCCATCAGGAAGGCCCCGATGGTGCTGATCAGGTTCATCGTATCAAAGCCCTGGTTCGGCAAATACGTAAATACGCGGCGCTGCATGCCGATCAGTCCAAGGAAATGCTGCAGGAAGAACGTCAAATGGAAGCCGATGATGAACGTCCAGAATTCCACTTTTCCAAGCTTTTCGTTCAGCACGCGGCCGAACATTTTCGGCCACCAGTAATGTAGACCCGCAAACAGGCCGAGCACCAGGCCGCCGACGATAACGTAGTGGAAATGCGCCACAACGAAGTAAGTATCATGGTACTGATAATCCGCCGGTGCCGAGGCGAGCATCACCCCGGTTACCCCGCCCATAACGAACGTCGGGATAAATCCGGCCGCAAACAAATTCGCTGTAGTGAAACGGATTTGTCCGCCCCACATCGTGAACAGCCAGTTGAAGATTTTGATCCCCGTCGGAACGGCTATCAACATCGTTGCGATAGAGAACAACGCGTTCGCCACAGGCCCCATCCCGGTCGTGAACATATGGTGCGCCCAGACCATGAAGCCTAAGAAAGCGATCAGGATCGTAGCGAAAACCATCGAGCTGTAACCGAACAGACGCTTGCGCGAGAAAGTACTGACCACTTCGGAAATAACCCCGAATGCCGGCAGAATCAGGATGTATACTTCAGGGTGACCGAAGATCCAGAAAATATGCTGCCAAAGCACCGGGTTACCGCCGGCTTCCACATTAAAGAAGTTGGCGCCCAAAATCCGGTCAAAGGTCAGGAGCACCAGACCAACCGTAATTGCGGGGAATGCGAACAAAATCATCGTCGAAGTTACGAATGTAGTCCACGTAAACATCGGCATGCGCATGAAGGACATCCCTGGAGCACGCATCGTAATGATCGTGGCCAGAAAGTTGATCCCCCCGATCAGCGTACCCAGACCCGCAATCTGCAAACCGATCGTGTAGAAATCCACGCCGTGCGTCAAACTGTAGGTTGTCGAGGACAGCGGCGTATAGGAGGTCCATCCGGCATCCGGAGCCCCTCCCATAATCCAGCTGAGGTTCAGCA
The DNA here is from genome assembly GCF_046559655.1 of Fontibacillus forbon. NCBI lineage: Bacteria > Bacillati > Bacillota > Bacilli > Caryophanales > Paenibacillaceae > Fontibacillus > Fontibacillus forbon. The sequence continues at coordinate 131,115 of NZ_JBKGFV010000004.1, forward strand.
GCAAGCCGCCGAACAGAAACGTCCAAAATCCGAGCGAATTCAAGAATGGAAATGCCACGTCGCGGGCGCCGATCTGCAGCGGAATAACCGCGTTCATGAGTGCAAAGATCACCGGCATAACCCCAAGGAAAATCATGGTCGTTCCGTGCATCGTAATCAATTCGTTAAATTGCTGGGCCGTTACGAAATCATTCATCGGTTTGGCAAGCTGCACCCGGATCAGCAGCGCTTCTATCCCGCCGATACCGAAGAACAAACCGCCCGCTACCAAATACAGGATAGCGATTTTTTTGTGATCGACCGTTGTCAGCCAGTCCATCAAACCCTTGTGACGCTTGACACTGTGAGCGTGAGCCAAGGTTTGTACCCCCTTTAAGTTCCTATACCATCAATGCCGCCAGAGGCACCAAAGATTAATATGATAATTTGTAATCGGCCAAGTATTGGGCGATCGCATCGATTTCCTCATCCGTAAGACCGAGGTCCTCTTTCGGCTGCGGCATTTTGTTGCCCGGCTTCACTTTTTGCGGATCGGTCAGCCATTCCACCATATTATCCTTGACCGGCTTGCCTCCGACCGGTTTCCCGGAACCTTCCTCGTTGAGCAATATGCTGGCCACAGACTCTCTGCTGCCAATGCCCGTAAGGTTTGGCCCTATAGGACCGCCCTGGTCGCCAACAGCATGACAAGTCAGACATTGATTTTTGAATACCTCGGCCACTGCAGGATCTTCAGGAAGCACCGCAGGCGCTTTCATCGCATCCACCCAGCTTTTGAAAGACTCTTCACTGACTGCCTTCACTTTAAATTCCATAAATGCGTGGGAAGGTCCGCAAAGTTCGGCACACTTGCCGAGGTAAACGCCTTCCTTCTTAGCTTCAAGCCAAGTGTTGTTAATCGTTCCGTCCGTATTGGTATCGGTCTTGCCGGCTAGCGACGGCACCCAGAAAGAGTGCAGCACATCAGCCGTCTTCAGCTCAAGCGCGATTTTCTTGCCCGTCGGGATAATCAAATCCTGAGCCGTCGTTACGCCGTAGTCCGGGTAGGAAAACTCCCACCAGAATAAATGAGAAGTTACTTTCACCTTCACGGCGTTCTTATCGGCAGAATAATTTTCTCCGTACGCAAACACTTTCTGCACGGTAGCAACAGCCAGAATCAGTACCAGTATCAGCGGAATAGCCGTCCAGATGATCTCCAGCTTAAAGTTGCCCTCCACTTGTTTCGGCACTTCGTTCTGCCCCGGTTTCCGCCGGAACTTGATCCAAACATAGGCCGCGATTCCGAATACGATGAGCATAACCGCCACCATGATCGTGATCGAAAGTTTAATCAAGCCTAATTGTCCTTCCGCTACCGTCCCCTGTGGTCTGAGCACCGAAAGATCTTCGCGGCCGCATGCGGACAGCAAAAGCATTAAGCCGACAAACAGAGGTACGAGCCGCTTTACAGCCTTCCACGGTTTCATCATTGATCTACCCCACTTTTCCGTTTTCTTCCCGATTATGTACAGGCTTTAAGTATATCCAGTTAAAAGCTACCTGCCCTAGCACGGAAACTGCACTCCTGTCAATTAAAACAATCACCTATTAAATATATGATCGAACCCCTGTTTTGTCAATGATTCAAGGCGAGTTCACAGAATGTTCAAAAAGCCGAGAAGGCGCGTCACAAAGGGATTTGCGAGCGTTTTCACCTATGGATTACCCTCCGGATTGACTCCTGAACCGAATCGTCGTTTCCCCGTTTTCGGCGAAAAACACTTTTCATTCATTTTTGACATTTCCCAAAACTTTATTAGCGAAAAACAAAAAAAAGAGAGCATAGCTCTCTGATTAGGACGTAAGTATTACTGGACCCTCTTCCAAAATTGCCAAAGTATGTTCATAATGAGCCCCCAGGCTGCCATCCGCCGACCGGATCGTCCACCCGTCATTGTCCCAAAGCACCGCTCCGGTGTCGCCAAGCGTAAAGATCGGCTCGATGGTAATGACCATGCCGGGCTGCAACTTGGCGCCGGTATGAGGCCGGCCGAAATTCGGAACATCCGGCGGTTCGTGCATCCTTTGACCGATCCCGTGCCCGATCAACGGCTTCACAATCCCGATTCCGGCCTCCTGGGCGACCCGCTGGACAGCGTACCCGATATCGCCGACGCGATTGCCCGGAAGCGCCTGCGCGATTCCGGCATAGAGCGCCTTCTCGGTAATTTTTAGCAGTCGGTCGGCCTCCAGACTTACTTCTCCTACCCGGTAAGACCATGCCGAATCCGCAAGCCAACCTTTCTTGTTAACAACCATATCAATCGTTACAATATCTCCTTGCTGCAATTTCCGTTCACCGGGAAACCCGTGGCAAACCACCTCATTAATTGATGCGCAAGTAGCATAAGGAAACCCCCGGTAGCCCTTCTGTTCGGCGGTCGCCCCTTTCCCGGCCAAAAACGACTCGACAAAGGCATCGATTTCCGCAGTCGTAACTCCAGGGGCAATCTGCTTGGCGATCTCCCTATGACACTCCGCCAAAATGGACCCTGCCTCGCGAATCCGCGCGATTTCTTCTTTTGACTTTAAGTTGATTTTCAATATTCAAACTCCTTTCGCGACACAAAGCTGTTGATGTAGCTCATTAAATTCAATCTCGATATTCTAATATATGTAGAATCCAATGAAAAAACGCCCCGGCTATCGCCGGGACGGTAGTTAACCATTTAGATTGATTGTCATAACCTGTTCAGTCCTTCAGGAAACGGATGAATCCAGCTTATCCATCTCCATTTCAACAAGATGCGTCAATTCTTCCTCATACCCTCCGGTAATCCGGTATTTGCGGACGTATTCTTTCACGAACTTTTTCGGGTCTTTCGGTTTGAAGATCCGGGTCATTTCCCGCAAACTTTCTTTCACCTCATTGTGCCCTTTCGTTGCCATACCAAATTCCCTCCCAGAACGATTCTAGTTCAATGCTCCGATCTCGAGAATGCGTAAAAAGCAGTTATTCATGAAGTCAGCCTGCGTTAAACCAATTCAGCTGGCGCATGACACTATACATACCCGAACAAACTCCCGGTGAATCAGGGCATGGTTAGAACAGCTTCGTGCAATTGTTAGTATGTCTTGATGAAAAAGTGGAAAAGACCTCTACCTCCCATATTGTAACATATTCAGCTTCTTGTTACAGCTTTCTTCCAAATACCTATTTCTTATTCCAGTTTAATCTTTGTTATTTGGTTTTGACAACTCTGGTTAAGATAAGTTTATATCGGCATTTATTCGCTCCCATTTTAATCCGGAGTTAATTATTCCGCCGTAACATGAAGGGGAAGGACACAATGCGTATGAACTCTGCCGTTGCAAATGATGCCTGGATCGCGGCCGATGAAGCAATCCGCAAAGGTTATCCCAAAATACGGAGCTTTCTTGTTGCTCAAGGCGGAACAGCAAGGTTTGAGGCCTATTATAACGGAAATCATTCCTCAACCCTGCATGACCTTAGGTCCGCAACCAAAAGCGTACTTTCTATTTTGCTGGGAATTGCCGACGCCCATGGCCACCTTCCCGACCTGGACCAACCGGTTTGGAACAGCGTCAATGACCACGCACCGAGACGCCCCGATCCGGTATGGTCCGAGCTGACGCTCCGTGAACTGCTGACAATGACGACCGGATTGTATTGGCAAACCGGCCCCAGATTAGGTGAACGGTTTCTCCGCCGGTTTCACCTCAGCCGAAACTGGGCCGATTTTATTTTGCGACTCCCGGTCATACCGGAGCAACGCGGGAAATTCCAGTATTGCAGCGCCGGGTCGCACTTGCTATCGGTCCTGCTTACAAAATGGACAGGATTCAGCGCCTTGGAGTACGCGCGCCGTTACTTGTTTCATCCGCTCGGGATCTCCAATGTCATCTGGACGTCAAGCCCGGAGGGTCATTCCAGCGGACATATCGGACTCTATATGACATCTAGAGACCTGCTGAAAATCGGCCTCCTATGCCTTCAAGGCGGGTGCTGGGAAGGCCGGACCCTTCTTTCGCGTGATTGGCTCGACCGTTCGATGTCGCCTCATGGTCCGTCCTTTAACGGATATGGACAGTATGGGTTTCACTGGTGGAGCGCGAAAAGCGGCGGCATTCGCTACAGTTACGCCCACGGACATGGGGGGCAGCAAATTTTTATCATTCCCGATCTCGAAGCAGTCGTCGTTTTCACTTCCGAGAGACGGGTAAACCGTTTTAAAAATCCAAAAGCGCTGCTGGAAAAAATCATCTTACCCGCACTTCATCCCATGTGAACAGGAGGTTTTCTCTTGAGCGCCAAAATGACGAAAATCATGATTTTATACGCCAGCTACGGAGACGGCCATTACCGCGCATCCAAAGCGATGGAGGCATGCTTTCAAAGCAAGGGAATCGAGGAAATTGTCCTGATTGATCTACTGGCCGAAGCGCATCCTGTATTGAACGAACTGACGAAATTCATTTATCAGAGCAGTTTCAAGGTGTTGCCGTCCATTTACGGGGCCGCCTATGAAATGACCAAGGATCTGCCCCCCGAGGCTGCCTTCCTGCGGGCGTTGAATTCTTTCGGTACAACCAAGCTGAAAGAAGCCATGCTCCGGCATGAACCGGATCTCTTCATACACACCTTCCCTCAGATGGCTTTGCCGGATATTTTGAAAAAGAATCGCTTGTCCATGCCTGTCGTGAATATTATTACCGATTTCGATGTGCATGCCCGGTGGATCCACCCTGGCGTCGACCGGTATTACGTGGCGACCGAAGATATGAAAACGGAGATGATGCGCCGGGGCGTCTCCGGAGACCGCGTGCTGGCTAGCGGAATTCCGCTGCGTCCGGATTTTCATCAGATTCAGGAGTCGGCAGCTTTTTTCCGCGAGAAAATGCTGGACCCCGCTAAAAAAACCGTACTTTTGATGGCAGGGGCTTACGGAGTCATGCAAGGGAACAAAGATATCTGCAAAGCGCTCCTCGAGGGGGGAAAGTACCAAGTTTTGGCCGTTTGCGGGCGGAACGAGGAATTGTATAAGGAGCTGGGTGTTGTGTACGGTGACCATCCGGACTTTCACGCATTCGGCTTCGTGAATGAGGTTGCTCACTTCATGCAAGCCAGCGACTGCATTATTACGAAGCCTGGCGGAATCACGCTGTCCGAAGCGCTGGCCTGCCGGCTGCCGATCTTTCTATACCGGCCTGTTCCGGGCCAAGAGCTTAATAACGCCCGATATTTGCAGCAAAAAGGGATCGCCGCCATTGCCGATGATGCCGACTCGCTTCGCAAAGGGATCGATGCCCTGCTCCTGGACGGAGAACGTTTGTCCGACGTCCGGGCCAAAATGGAAAACCTCCGCAAACCGGATGCCGCGGAGGTAATTGTGAATGATATTTTAGAAACGTGGTTTCGCCCCGAAGGGAGGAAAACACCTGACCCGATCGGTTCTGCCGACCCTAGGCTCGTCATACATTGAGACTAAGGAAGGTTATCCGTTATTGAAAGCAGGTGTTTACCGTGTCCCCATTTAAATCTTCAACAGGGCTTTACGAAAATGTAGCCGGTTTTTTATGTTATCTATTCGCCTTCGTCGGCGGCGTCGTCTTTCTGGCCGTTGAACGCCGCAGCCGTTTCGTGCTGTTCCATGCCCTGCAGTCCGTCATCCTGTTTGCCGGGCTGATGGTCGCGCATGCATTGTCCGGATTTTTACCGATTATCGGCGTTGTCGTCAATCTGCTGCTCTCCGTGCTGAGCCTGGTGTTGTGGGTAATTCTGATGCTGGCCGCGTTGCAGGGTAAATGGTTAAAACTCCCATGGATCGGCGAATTGGCCGAGAAGCAACTAAACCGCATGTAACCCACGGGCACGGGCAACAGGACTATTGCTCAACAGGGGCTTCCTTCTGTTTTCCACCACTTAAGCCGTTAAACAATAAATTCATCACAATCGCCGTGAAGCTTCCCGCCACGATCCCGTTGTCGACCAAGATGCGCAGCCAAGCCGGCAAAGCGTCAAAAATTTGCGGAACTACCGTAACGCCGAGCCCCATACCGACCGAGCAAGCAATAATCAGCAGATTCTCGTGCCGGTTCAAATCGACCTGGTCTCCGAGCATCCGGATCCCCGAGGACAACACCAGTCCAAACAGGGCGATCATTGCTCCGCCAAGCACGGATGTCGGCACGAGTTGGGTCAGGGCGGCAATTTTCGGCACAAAGCCGATCAGAATCAGCAGGCCGCCGGCCACCGCGATGACGTCGCGGGTTTTTACCTTACTCATTTGGACAAGCCCTACATTTTGGGAATAAGTTGTATACGGAAAAGAGTTGAACACCCCGCCGAGCATAATGGCCAGGCCTTCGGCACGATAGCCGCGCGTAAGGTCCTTTGAGGTGATGTCCTTATCCACGATTTTGCCCAGGGCCATAAACACCCCGGTGGATTCCGCGACACTGACGATCGCGACTAGGATCATCGTCAAGATGGCCGAGGCGTGAAATGTCGGCACGCCGAAATAGAACGGTTGGACCATATGGAACCAGCTTGCTTCTTTTAATGGCGTCAGATCCACTTTGCCCATTAGAGCTGCCACCAGCGTCCCTGCAAGCAATCCGAGCAGAACGGAAATAGATTGCAAAAAACCTTTGGCAAACCGGTTCATCAAAATGACAAAGGCAAGTACCCCGAAGCCCAGCGCCAGATTACTCGGGCTGCCGAAATCCGGTTTCGATAAGTCCCCGCCGCCTAGGTCGGTTAAAGCTACAGGAATCAAAGTCACCCCGATGATCGTAACGACCGATCCGGTAACGACCGGCGGAAAGAAGGCGATCAGCTTGCCGAACAAGCCGGAGAACAGGAACACAAACAACCCTGAAGCGATAATAGCTCCATAGATGGCCGTAACGCCCATCCCCGCTTCCCCCCCGATAGCAATCATCGGAGATACGGCCTGGAACGCACAACCCAGCATCACCGGCAGTCCGATACCGAAGAAGCGGTTACCCCATACTTGCAATAAGGTGGCTACCCCGCAGGCAAGCAGGTCGATCGAGATCAGATAAGTCAATTGCTGATGAGTAAAATCCAAAGCTCCGCCGACGATCAGCGGTACGATGACAGCCCCCGCATACATGGCCAGCACATGCTGAATCCCCAGCGAAAACGTTTTGAACGGATGCCGGTTTCTTTGAAAAATACGTTCGCGTTCCATTGTAGTAATACTCCTCCCCATGGTCCCCCATGATCTAGCTTATTTTTTTATTGTTATAGCTGCTCATGTACTTCTTCCACAAAAGTAACGGTGCCGTTCTCCAAAGAAGCAATCCGTACCAGCGAATCCACCCGGTAACCGGCCTCCTCCAGCAGTCTGGCCCCCGGCTGAAACGATTTTTCGATCACGATCCCGATACCCGCGACGCTGGCTCCTACCTGCTCCGCGATCCGGGCCAATCCGAATGCGGCTTCTCCGTTAGCCAGGAAATCGTCGATAATCAACACCCGGTCATTCGGATGCAAAAATTTCTTCGACACCGTAATTTCATTGGTCTCTCGCTTCGTGAAGGAATATACCTTCTCGACCAGAATATCGTCTTTCAAGGTGAGCGATTTATGTTTCCGGGCGAAAATCATCGGTACCCCAAGTTCCAGCGAAGTCATAATCGCCGGGGCGATACCCGACGATTCAATCGTCAGCACCTTAGTTACACCCTCTCCGGCAAATCTCCGGGCAAACTCGCCGCCTACTTCCCTCATCAAAACCGGATCCATCTGATGGTTCAGGAAAGAATCCACCTTAAGCACCTGATCCCCGAGCACGATGCCCTCCGTCATTACTTTGTCTTTCAACAATTTCATCTGCCGTTTCCTCCTCATGTGGATAATCGTTACTACAATTGCTTGTTCAAAAAGTCACATTAACAGCATGAAAAAGCCCATCTCCCGGCTCCTTAACCGGAAAATGGACTGATAAAGGCAAAAAACCAGGTTGCCGCCTTCCGTTTAAGCTGCTGCAAAACACAGCTCAATCCAGCCGCCACAACCGTGGTTTCACCCCGTAGTCCGATCATTCCGGTGATCAGGTAGAGACATGCAGGCCAATTCCTGCACATATACGAGAAAAATATATGAAAATAAAAGTTATCTTTTCATGCAATGTTAGAAGTATAACGCAAACCGGGTGGGGAAATAAAGAGGAAATTTTTTAAACTGCCTAATCCCTTTGCAATTACAGCGGTCTGGACTCGCCCGGCAGCAGATTGCCCAGCAGCGATCGCAGTTCCTTATCTTCCTGATAGGTCTTCTCGCCTGTGTCAAGGCGTTTCACCCGTATCTTACTGTAATTCGCAGCAGGATCTACCGGGATGAATACCAGATTTACCTTATCTTCCAAACGGAGTTTATATCCCATTTCTTCAAACATCGTCAGAAAATCATTCTCGGATGGAGTTTTTCCCTCCTCCAGAAAGATCAGTCCTCTTAATTCTTTGATTTCGTCACGATGGTGCACCTCAAAATGAACAATGCATTCCATTGCTTAAACTCCCCTTTCAAAATAATGCTTCATAACCGCATTAACCTAAATCGAAAATGCTTATTCTACGCGTCAACTTTCAACGCAGAATCATACGCGGACGGCAACACTAACTTTATAAGCGTTCCCCCGCCTGCCGCGCCTCATCCTTGGTGATCCATTTTCCGGACAAGAAACGCAAGCGGCACGGTGCCAGAGAAAAATTCTCTGATCTCCGTGCCGGCGATATCTGCGCCTAATTCTTACTACGGCTTAACTCCCAAGCCACGGGGCGCCACTTATTACAACTTGGTGAATTTTTCAGGAAAATGACGTACTTAGATCTGCTCCGAACCGCAGTGCGGGCACCATTTGGTTCCTTTTACCAGCACCGCAGAGCAGATTTGACAACTTACCGTCGGAACCGCCGTCTCCAAAGTCGAAGAAACCTGATCCCTCGGCACAACATCCTCTTTCCAGGTACGTATGCGCCGATCCAGTTCCTCCTGGCGCTCCCGCTCCCGTTCCAATTCGCGCTGGCGCCGGGCTTCTTGTTCCTCGTCCACCGGTTCCGGTTGTGCCTTGGGCTCTCTGTAGATAATGGTGTCATCGCTCGCAGGACCTTCAAACAAAGCAAGCGGATCGATCAGCGGCTTCGCTTCCTTCACCGGCTCCTTCGCCGGTTCATGCTGGTGTTCCGGTTCTTTTACCCGGTCAACCGTAGCAGCGGGCTTGGATCTCTCCAGCTTATGGCCGCAGTATTGGCAAAACAGCGCATCCTCGGTAATCGCTTTGCCGCAGGCGCCGCAAAGGCGTTCATTTTTCAATTCGGCGATCTTCGAGCGGATTTCATCCCGTTCCTCCGAAAGCAGATCACAGGTTTTGGCGAGTTCTATCATTTCTTTTTCCGCATTGGACATATCCTTACGGGAGTATCCCTCGTAGAAAACCTCGCCCATTCTTTGAAAGTAAAGTCCCATCTCACGTTCGATATTCGAAATTTGTGTGTTCAGACGCCCGATTTCCACCGCGTTTTGCGCTCGATCGGTCACTTTCCCAGCACCGTCTTTAATTCGCTGTAAAAAATTCATGACTGAAATCCTCCCATTCATTCGTTTCCTTAAAACCTCACCGGCAAGGAAACTCCCCGCCTTTCCTTACAATATCCATGTATGATTATAAATTCTAGAAGTAATCATACCAGATTTGGAGCTTCTGTGAAAATCAGCCCTTTGATTCAGGGGAAAAGGCTTCGTGTAAAAAAGAGTAGATTGCATAGTTCTTCAGAGAGGAGGATTTGGCATTGGCTATTCAAAAGACCCCTTACTATGTATCCGTGACGCACCGTCTCATTCAGGAAATACCGAACGACTCCACCGAATTCGAAGTACTTCTCGACGACGAGGACCTCGCCATACTCCAAGACAAAATCGCCGGCTTGTCAAAAGAGGACGAATATACCTTCAAGCGCGCCCCCGTCCCGTACAAGTCCACCGACCATGACGAGGCTACCGAACACTTCAACCGGCAGCTGACCGAACTATACGTGCTCCTTTACCGTACCGGAAGCGAACGTACCCGCAAGTCAATAATAGAAATGGGCGTACTGAGCAACTTAACAAACACGGACTATAACCACCCCGGATACGGCGGCGGCACGCCCTTGAACAAATGATGCCCCTAGCTCCCGTTCCCTCAAATAAGAAGCTGTTCCTGGATCAAACCGGTCTTAGGGGCGGCTTCTTGCGGTTTAAAGACCTTTTGCAGGGGTGTTGCTTAGTACCAGTGGAGTTACTTCGCTCCGTTGGAGTTACTTGATACCGCTGGAGTTTCTTGATACCGCTGGAGTTACTTGATAACGCTGGAGTTACATGATACCGCTGGAGTTACTTGTACCGTTGGAGTTACTTGTACCGTTGGAGTTACTTGATACCGTTGGAGTTACTTGTACCGTTGGAGTTACTTGTACCGTTGGAGTTACTTGTACCGCTGGAGTTACTTGTATCGTTGGAGTTACTTGATACCGCTGGAGTTTCTTGATACCGCTGGAGTTTCTTGATACCGCTGGAGTTACTTGATACCGATGGAGTTTCTTGATACCGTTGGAGTTACTTGATACCGCTGGGGTTACTTGATACCGCTGGAGTTACTTGATACCGCTGGAGTTACTTGATACCGCTGGAGTTACTTGATACCGCTGGAGTTACTTGATACCGCTGGAGTTACTTGATACCGCTGGAGTTACTTGATACCGCTGGAGTTACTTGATACCGCTGGAGTTACTTGATACCGCTGGAGTTACTTGATACCGCTGGAGTTACTTGATACCGCTGGAGTTACTTGATACCGCTGGAGTTACTGTACTTGTTCAGCTACTTCTTACTAGGTTCATCCCCTTTACCAGGGCAGTTAAGCGTAAGAACGCCTATAACGGGCACTTTAACTGGAAAACCTACAGTTAATTTCAGGCAATTGGCCCTTTTTCTCGAATTAACTGGAAAAACTACAGCTAATTTCATCATATTTGCCCCAATCATAGATATACGGGAGAATTTACTGTATGTTTTCCATTTATATTCTCCCGGGGAGCAAATAGTAAAAAAATAGATGCATAAAATACAGTTAATTTACGCGCTCGGTAAAATTAGTAAAAGAAGGGCTATCCCCGCCATTCACAGCATGGCGGGGATAGCCCTTTGTTTAACCCAAGGCCGCATGCTCAACGCTGCGGCTTCTTGCGCCCTGCGGCGGCGAGCTCGGCCGCGCGCTCCATGACCCGGGCGGCGACCAGGGACAATCCCCTTGCCGCCCCGGAGACGCCGGGGAGCATCGCTGCCCACGGGGCCGAATCGGGGCCCGGCTCGCGGCCTTGTTCCACGCTGGATGGGCGGACGCGCTGCAGTTGCTGCAGGTCCGCCTTCACGTCGTGGAACTGCGGCCCGGGCAGGTGCAGCCGCCCCTGCCCGGCCATCTCCGCGAGCCACTCCGCGATGTTCGGCCCATCGCCCGCGGCTCCGCGCGCCGGTGCCTCCGGCCCTCCCGCCACCTGGCGGAGGGCCTCCTCCGGGTCGGGCAGCGGCTGCAGCGCTGCCCACCGGTCCAGCACGGCGGCCGCCAGCGCTTCCGGCGTCCAGCCGAGCAGCGCCAGCCGCAGGCCGGCGTCGGTCGCCCAGGCGGCGTCGCCGTAGGCCATGGCGAGCTCGGCATGGCCGCAGCCGTATGCGCCGCAGGAGCATACCGGCCGTGCCGCAGATTCAGCGGCGGCAGCGGATCCGGCCGTTATAGCCCCGGCCGTTGCCGTCAGCCCTGAACCAGCGGCGGCAGCAGCGGCGCCGTGCAACCGACCGCCGCCTTCCTCGCCTTCGTCGCCCGCTCCCTCGCAGGAGCGGCCTAGCTGCTGAAGCCGCCGCCAAGGCGGCTGCTCCGGCAGGAGAGCGTCGAGAGCCTCCGCTCCCTCTTCGAGCAGCCCGGCCAACACGAGCGGCTGGCTTTCCAGCCGCTGCAGCAAGGCCCGGCTCTCCTCACCTCCGGGAGTTTCGCCAGGCAGCAGGACACTAAAGACCGTTGCCCCTGCGACAACGGTTCCACGGTCGGTACCGTCTTTTACCACCTCGGCCTGAGCGGCCCCGCCCGTGTTTTTGCGCGATCGCCCCCGTCCGCTACCTCTCCCGCCTTGGGCTGCCGTCGCTGCTTCAGCCGGAATGTCGACCCTCAACCCTTCCGGCACCCGTTCCATATGAATATTCCGCGGAATATCAAGCCTCCGGCTCATTTCGAGTCCTCCTCCATAATACTTTCGGACTGCAGCGAAATCAGGCTGCGCAAATCATCATCGGACATTTCCGTCAACCATTGCTCGCCCGAACCGACTACTTGCTCGGAGAGCGATTTTTTGCGTTCGATTAACTCATCGATCCGCTCTTCCAGCGTTCCCTGGCAGATCAGCTTGTGGACTTCCACATTTTTTTGCTGTCCTATCCGGAATACCCGGTCTGTGGCCTGGTTCTCCACCGCCGGATTCCACCACCGGTCGTAATGAATGACGTGGTTCGCTCGCGTCAGATTCAGCCCTACGCCGCCCGCTTTGAGAGAAAGGACGAACACCGGCGCTCCCGAGCCTTCCTGAAAGGCTCTGACCATATCGTCACGATCCTGTTTTACAACGCCGCCATGCAGAAAAAACGGAGTTGTGCCGTAACGCCGGGCAAGCTGCTCGCGAAGGATCTCCCCCATTTGCACATACTGCGTAAAAATAAGCGCAGCTTCCCCATTATCAATAATGAGATCCAACAAATCTGTTAACCGCTCCATTTTTCCCGAACGTTCCATCCCGGCCTCTGCACTGGCTGCAGCCCTTCCGCCTGCTAGCTGCGGGTGGTCGCAAATCTGTTTAAGCCGCGTAAGCGAAGATAATACCAGGCCCTTGCGGGCGATTCCGCCGCTTTGTCCGATTCTCGACATCAGGTCCGCCGTTATCGTCTCATACATTCTGGCCTGCTGGGCAGTCAGGGTACAATACGACTTGATCTCGATTTTTTCCGGCAAATCCTTGCGGATATCCGGGTCGCTCTTTAACCGTCGGAGAAGAAACGGGGCAACCAGCTTCCTCAGCCTGCCGAGTTCAACGTTCTGAACCTCTCCGGATCCGGTATACCTGGAGCGGAATGAAGCGCTGGTACCCAGATAACCGGGGTTTAAAAACTGAAAAATCGACCACAGTTCGCTTAGCCGGTTCTCCACCGGCGTGCCGGTCATCGCGATCCGCTGGGGTGCGCTCAGCTTCATCACGCTCTGAGCCTGCTTCGTGCCGAAGTTCTTGATATATTGCGCCTCATCAAGCACGATGGTTTTCCATTCCAGATCACGGAGCTCTTTACCGTCCCGTCCGGCCAGTTGATACGTCGTCAGAACCACGTCGCTCTTCCGGTACTCCTGAACAAGCCTTTCTCCATGCAGGCGGTCGCTCCCATGATGGACGTACAGTTGCATCTCCGGAGCAAACCGGTCCAACTCACGCTGCCAGTTGCCGAGAAGAGAGGTCGGACAAACGATCAGGCTCGTACCCGGAGATACTTCAAGTCCGTCCAGAAGCTCCGTAATGACCTGCACCGTTTTGCCGAGCCCCATATCGTCCGCAAGCAACGCTCCAAAGCCAAGCTGCCGCATGGACGAAAGCCATTGAAACCCTCTTTCCTGGTACGGGCGAAGCGTTCCGTTCAGCGACTCGGGAACGCGCCGCGATAATGTGCCTCGCAGACTTTCACCGGCCAGCAAAACGGCCAGCATCCCTTCCGTTTCCACGCGTTCCACCAGCAATCCGTCAAACCGGTTATCCTGATCGGCTCCCGAAGCCAGATACATCAGCTCGCGAAATGTCATAGTGCCGTTTTCTTGCCGCTTCATAAACTTCAATACCTGGCGAAGCTCTTTGACGTCAATCTCAATCCACTCTCCGCGGAATAAGACCAGCGGCGATTTAGAGGATGCCAAAGTAGCCAACTCCTCAAGACTTACTTCATCCCCGTTCAGGACCGCAGCAGCATCAAAGGCCACCAGTTGCTGAACGCCAAGCCCCACTTCCGCCCCTTTATCCCCGTACGGCTCCTCCCAGCCCGACGCTTTGATTTTGACGCCGGCCGAACGCCGGCCCCCGCGCGTCCAACGGGAAGGCATCTGCACGGTCACTCCGTGCTTCCGCAGCAAAACCACGGAACGGCTAAGGAATTCGTACATTTCTTCCGGGCAAAGATTCACCGCTTCAGGCCGTGCCGACTTCATCATCGCAGCAATCTCGGCCGATAATTCCGACGCTTTCCTCAGGCGAAGCAACAGATTTTGACGTACGTTCTTATACTTGCGCCCGCGAATATCCATATCCGCAGCGGGATAACTCCAGATCAATCCCGCCGGGAGCAAAACGGAAGGGTCTTCCGCACCTTCGCCCCATAAGGACAACCGCCACATGAGATTGCTCCCCCGTTCCATGCCGTCGGTTTCCTTCAACGGTTCGATTCGCAGACACAGCCGCAGCGAACCGGTTTCGCTCCCCTCCGCATCTTCGTTAGGCATGCGCGGCCGTTCTCCTCCCGCAGAAGCAATATCCTCGGCCAACTGTTCGATCTCGGCTGTGCTGCCTTGTATTTCCGGCGGCGTTCCTGCATTAAGCAGGCTATTCCACCAAAGTTCCGATAGCGGAGAGTAGCCCCTGCGGTAATCGGCACGCACCGGGTTCAGCTTCCGTCCCAACTCGCCTACCGCCTTGCGGACCTCAAAATCTATCATCGCCGTCAAAAAAGAGTGCAGTAAAGAAAGGCTGCGATCGCCGAGAGAGCCGTTGTCCAAACCCGCCAAAGGCTGAACTGCAGCCAAGGCTAATGGAGGCATGGACGCAGCCAGTTGACGAAACCGTTCTTCGTCATTTGGTTCATCCAGAAGCGGCCCCCATACCGCGCCGATGGATGCCTGCGTACCGCGCCGCCGTCCGTGGGCTCCCAATCCCTGTTTCATCCCCGGCACAATTTTCCCCCGCAGCAGCAGGTCCAGAGCAAACCGGGCCGCCGTACTCCAATATCCCAGCTCAGGGCCTGGCTGTACGCCACGGGTTATATAATAACTTTCGTCCCAATCCAACAATAACGCCCAGGTTTCCTTAACCGGCAAAGCAAGACCTTCGAGCGTTCTTCCAAGCAGCCCCTTGCGTTCACCGTTTCCCGCCGCTCTGCGTACCGGCGAAACCGGATACCTGACTTCGGCAAGCCGCAGGGCGGCATGCTGAAACGGGCGTACTCCAGCCGATGGTTCCAGCGGCCGAACTGCCGCCGTCCACGCGTCCACTTTGGTTTCAGATATTTCACCGGAGAAACAAAACAGCACGTCTCCGAGCCAAATTCCATAAAGGCGTTGATTCATGGTGATCTCCCGTCATTTCCTGATTCTTGGCCATGGGCCTAAAAAAACGCATTAATTCTATCTTATACGAAACCGTTCCTATATAAAACCGCAACTCATTTCTTATCGGCTCTTTTCCGCAGGCGCGGAAATTATTTCTTCAATAATGGGTATATTCATATAGTAAACGCGAACAACCGTCTTATAACTGTTCAGAGGAGGTAACTTCCATGTTCAAAACCAGAGCTTTGCAAGGGTTGAACTGTCTGTTCTTTCTGGCCGTTATAGCCATGAATATTGTTGCGGAAAGACTCCCTTTAGGCGGGGCAAACACGGGCGAACTGTCAAAGCGTTATTATACCCTGCTGACCCCCGCCGGTTACGCCTTTATGATCTGGAATGTCATTTATGTTCTGATCGGATGCTGCGTAGTCTATCTCTTCCGTCGCAGGGACAACGGAGAACGTTGGATGAAGTCTTTTACGCTCTGGTTTGTCCTGTCCTGCCTGTTTAATATGAGTTGGCTGGTACTTTGGCATTATCAATATCTTATCCTTTCATTTATTGCAATGGTACTGCTGCTAATCACGGTAGCCGCTTCCTACCGCCTTACGCGCAAAATCGAGCATCCGACCCTAGGAGAAACCTGGTTTCTCCGATTACCTTTCAGTTTATATTTGGGCTGGATCTGCACGGCTACCCTGGTCAACCTGCAAGTCGTTTTAGAGCACTCCGGTCTTTCGAACGATCTTCCGAAATCCCCAGTGGCTATTACGTTGCTCATCATCGGCACTCTTGCCGTTATTCTCATCGCCAGTATGACACGCGACGGTGCCCTTCCGCTTCCTTTGGCATGGGGATACACCGCAATTGCATTCAAGCACAACGAAGAACAGGGAGTATTTTTCACCGCGGGTTTAGCTGCGGCCATCCTGCTGGCGTTTGCCCTCGGCCTGCTCTTTATTAGTGCAAGAGACCGGGATTAACTATCGCATATAAAAAAATGGAGTACAAACCGTGACGTTTGTACTCCATTATTTTTTCATATTTGGGATAGGTTCCGGTTCAATCCCCGCACTACTTCAGAGCAATTACTTCAATCTCCACCAGGCCGTCCTTGGGCAAACGGGCCACCTGAACCGCGCTGCGAGCCGGATAAGGTTCGGCAAAAAAGCTGCCGTAAATTTCATTCACTTTGGCAAAATCGTTCATATCCTGCAGAAATACCGTGGTTTTTACGACTTTATCCAAGCCGGTTCCGGCCGCTTCCAATATGGCGCTCACATTGCGCAGCGCTTGAGCCGTCTGCTCCTGTATTCCCTCGGCCAATTCTCCGGTTTCGGGAATGAGACCAAGCTGTCCGGAAGTAAACACATGCTCTCCGACTTGTACGGCCTGGGAATAAGGTCCGATTGCGCCCGGTGCAGCCTTAGTAGATATAACTTGTTTTGTCATTGCTATCCCTCATTTTTTTAAAGTTTCTTTATATTGTAGCTAGGAACGCCTATCTAAAGCAACCGCATCGCTCTTTCCGGGACCCGCGCCTGCAGTTTCATTCCCTCTAGGGTCCGTCGTCAACGGCAAATACAGGGAGAAAGTACTCCCTAGTCCCTCCTTGCTCTGCAGCCGGATGAAGCCGCCAAGCAAGCGGGCAAGGTCCTTGCTAATCGGCAGTCCAAGTCCGGTCCCTCCGTATTTTCGGCTGATGGAACCATCGGCCTGACGGAAAGCTTCAAAAATCGTACCGTGCTTATCCTCCGATATCCCGATTCCGGTGTCCGTCACGGTAAAAATAATCCATTCCCCCCGCTGCATTTCATCCATCCCCGCTTTCCGGATTTCCAGCTTGACTTGTCCGCGGTGAGTAAATTTGAATGCATTGGACAATAAATTCCGTAAGATTTGTCCGATCCGTTGGGCATCGGAAAGAATGGTACACGGCAGCCCGGCCTCGATCCTGATTTCAAAGTCAATTTCTTTCTGGCTTGCCGAATGCTCAAAATGCATTTCCATCATCTGGGCCATTTCTGCAATGACCACTTCTTCCTGGACGACCTCCAGCTTACCGGCTTCGACCTTGGAGAGATCCAAAACATCATTGATTAATCCCAGCAGATCTTGTCCCGACTTATAAATGATCATCCCGTAGTTCGGTGTATCTTCTTCGGCATCGGATCGGTTCCCGGCCTCGTTTTCCGAAATAATCTGGGCCAGATTGATGATGCTGTTCAATGGCGTCCTTAATTCATGAGACATATTGGCCAAAAATTCCGACTTATACTGTGATGCTTGGGCAAGCTCCCTGGCCCGCTCTTCCAGCACGATTTTTGCCGTCCGAAGTTCCTCCGTCTGTTTACGCAGCAATTCATTCGCATATTTTAGCTCCAGCGTCTGTCTCCGTTCAAGCTGGAAGTCCCACAGAATCAGCGCAAACGCCATGCTAAGCACTAAGGTCAACGGAAAAGTGATCGGCATAATCTCCAGCATGTATTGTTTTACCGGGATCACGCCGAACACCGAGATGTTAATCGTGTTAATTATGTTCACAATAACAATCGTTATAAGTCCCTTTACCATAAGCCGGAATTTGCTTCGTCTCATCCAGATATTCAGGCCGGCGCAAACGACTCCCAATATCGATAAATTGATTAGTCCGGCAATAGCGGCATCGTTTACGCCAAAGGTCAGTCTGGCCAGGCCGATGCCAAACCCGATGATCAGGAGCGTGAACGGCTGGGTATATACGGCCGATGCGATAATCAGCGGCACGACTCGCAGGTCAAAAATAACGTTGTCGCTTAACTGAAATCCGAACTTCATGCAGATCCATCCGCCGAAAATGAACAGAATTACCGATAAAACGTAGTTGATTCGAAAAGAGATTCTTGTAAAAGCGTACTTATATATTACATTGGCCAAATAGGCAACGGTGATCAACATTCCCAAATTGAGCAAAAACATCATGCCAAAGCCCATATGCTCACTCCCGTAGGTCTAGTCATTCTTCCTGTGTCTATCCTCATTCTAACACAAGCGGAGTTCCGGAAAATGAGCCGATTTACATTTTTTTGGGGAGGATTTCTTTTTTCATCGCAAAAAAAGACGCAAATCAGATACGATTTGCGTCTTTTTTCCAAAATAACGACCAAGGAAGATACGCAACGCCCGTATCTCTCTGCCTCCAGCGTTTCCAACGGTTCACGAATCCGCCCTGTTCGGGGCTAAGCTCGGTTTCCGCAAGGAACTCAAGTTCGAGCTCCGGGTCCCTGAGCGTGTAGTAGCGGAGATTGTAGGTGGCAACCGTATCGCCTTGGACCGTCACCACGCGATCTCCCCGCATTTCGATGATCCTTCCGGTAACTATGCGGGAAACATACATGTCGCTTCCGCCTCCATTATGTTAAGGCAAGATGATCTGGCTATTCGCGGCTACGGGCCCAATCGTTATACTCGCGCTCTGCGGCATCCTTGGTGTGTCCGTAACGTTCCTGCAGCTTGCCCACCAATTTGTCCTTTTCACCATCGATGACGTCCAAATCATCGTCCGTTAACTTGCCCCATTGCTTCTTCGCTTCACCTTTAATCTGGTTCCATTTTCCTTTAAATACATTGTGGTCCATCTCGGGTCAACTCCTCTTTGCAAAATTATTCAAAGGCTGCATGAGCAGCAAAAACATTTCCGTGTATGTTGTAAATACCCTTCAGCGCCTGATTTGAACCGTATGCATTCCGGCTGGGAAACTCTCCCCTTAGATCATTTGCCGATGCGAGCCAAAGCTTCGAATAAAAAAACAAGCTCCGTAAAATTACGTAGCTTGTTTTTTTTCTCTGTTTTTTCGGTAAGAATCCACAAACAACTGGGCAAAATGGGGGTCCCACTGGGTTCCTCGGCCTTCCTCCAAAATCTTTATCGCCTGTTGCTCATCCAGCCCCTTCCGGTAAGGGCGGTCCGAAGTCATCGCATCAAAGGCATCGGCCACCGCGATAATTCGCCCGAACAGCGGAATATCTTCGCCTTGCAATCCGTCCGGATATCCGTTTCCGTCATAACGTTCATGATGAGACCGCACGCCCGGCAAAAACGGGGCCATGGCATCCGCCGGCTCAATCTGTTTCAAAATGGCCTCGCCAAGCACCGGATGTTGCTTAATTTGCTCCCATTCCTCCTCGGTCAGACGACCCTCTTTTAGCAAAACCGCATCCCGGATACCGATCTTGCCGATATCATGCAGCAGCGCCGACTTCCTCAGATCATGGATTTCATCTTCCGGGAGATTGGCCAACAGGCCTATGCCCACCGCATATTCCGCCACTCTCAATGAATGGCCCGCCGTATAAGGATCACGGGCATCCAACGCCGCCGCTAACGTTGCAAAGTAACTCTCCAACAGTTGATTGTTACGTTCCGCCTGTACTTTAATGCCGCGCAGCATGTGATTGAATCCCGAAATCAGCCGCGAAAATTCATCGGAGAATAAATCGCTGGCGCCTGTTCGCAGATAACCGATTTTTACTTCGGCCATCTTTTCGTAAAGATACTGGATCGGGAGTACGGTCTCCCGGGTAAGCAGCCATGAGCCGATAAAGGAAAAACCGAGACCCACCAGAAGGATATAGACGGCCCATTGCCAATAGGAAGTACCGGAGACGCTCCAATCGCCCATTCTAAATTGAACGGCCAAACTGTAGAGCAAGAGCGGGAAAGCCCCAATCAGGAAAAAGCTCCATCTCAGTTTGCGGCGGATCGAGATCAGAACCCTTCCTCCCAAGGTTAGTTCTTTACCGAACAAACGCAGTGACCAGCCGCTCAATTCGAGCAATACCGGACGGATGGTGCAGGAGGTCAAATAAAATTCGATCAGGGCATGCATCCCAGCGACCAGCACCACTCCCATGGAGGCAAGCAATACATAATAGTAGGGAATGGACAATTTTCCGATGTAAATGAGCCATGTCGTGAGAAGCGCCGCAGGCAACAACAAACCCAATAAATGCGGGCCCAGAATGCGTTTTACGGCCAATGCGGGCAATCTATGAGTTCTTATGTATACATTTTGCAAGGCAGAGAAATTGTCGACCTCGGATAAAAAGCAATTTCTGATCGGTCGGATCTGTAATGAAAAAACGATCCATCCCAGCGTAAACATGATGCAAAGCGACAGAACGAGCACGCCGATAAGCCATGCGTATTGTTCCATGGGTATATCCAGCGGAGCGAAGAGCATCAGGCTCCCCACCGCGATAACCGCAAGCAGCGTCCCCGCTGCATAATTCAGCTTCAAGCGAGAAATAAATGTCTTGTACACCGTCAAGGGAATAGTCATTCCTTCCATCTCGCGTTTTGTAGAACAAACCGCACCTTACTTCATTATCGGCAGGATCAGGAAAAATTTACAGTCCGCGATTTGTTGGCAAGCTCCAATAATTTGTATAATAATTCATAAAGACAAAATTTGAATAGGAGGAAAGCTATGGACTTAACGATACTCACCGATTCGATCATTATCCTGCTGGCCAGCTTACTCCTGATCGGCGTAGTCGCCACCAAATTTTCCAGCCGTTTCGGATTGCCCGCGCTGGTTTTTTTTATCGCAGTCGGCATGCTGCTCAGCCGGTTTATTTATTTTGACAATGCGTTTCTCGCCCAATTGGTAGGAACCTTCGCTTTGATCGTTATTCTGTTTGAAGGCGGGATGCAGACCAAATTCAGCACGATCAAGCCGGTTATCCCTAGCGCGTTATCGTTAGCAACCGTCGGCGTCGTGTTAACGACGGCGGTCATCGGCATTAGTGCCGTTTACATTTTGGGAGTTTCATTGGAGGAAGGTCTTCTGTTCGGCGCGATTGTCGGCTCCACCGACGCCGCTGCGGTTTTTTCCGTTCTCGGAGGCAAAAATATCAAGGAACGCATTACTTCGACGCTGGAGGCCGAGTCGGGTAGCAATGACCCCATGGCTGTTTTTCTGACCGTTTCATTAATTGAATGGATTGGACATGCCGATCACGATCTGCTGCCGCTCATTCTCTCATTTTTTCTGGAAATGGGCCTTGGCCTGCTGCTCGGACTGGCCTTCGGGTGGATCGCCGTCAAGGTGATCAATAGTATTAATTTCGATTCCTCCGGCCTGTACCCGGTTATTGCCGTTGCCTTTGCGATTCTGACTTACGGCGTCACCGCGGTTATCCACGGCAGCGGATTGCTGGCGGTTTATGTGATGGCATTGGTACTCGGAAATTCGGATTTGACCTACCGGCAGTCGATCCTGCAATTTAACAAGGGCTTCGGCTGGATTATGCAGATCACGATGTTTACCCTGCTAGGTCTACTCGTGTTTCCGGCCGAATTGCCGGGAATTATGCTACCGGGGGTTGCCTTGTCCATGGTTCTGATGCTGGTGGCACGCCCCATCGGGGTTTATGTGAGCCTGCTATTCGCTAAATTTTCATTTAAAGAAAAAACGTTAATTTCCTGGGCCGGGCTGCGCGGCGCCGTCCCGATCGTACTCGCAACCTATCCACTAATGAGCGGGCTCCCCAACGGTCCCCTGTTCTTTAACGTCGTTTTCTTCGTCATCCTCACCTCGGCCATCATCCAGGGGGCTACCATATCACCGCTGGCCGAAAAGCTCGGATTGGCGGGAGAAAGCGGGTCCCAGCCACATTCTCTGCTGGAGCTTGTGGCGCTGGGCAAGACCAAATCGGAAATCAACCATCTTCATATCCATGCGGGAATGAAAATCATCGGCAAGGAATTGCAGGGGCTGGATCTGCCCGAAGAGGTTCTGGTCACTGCGGTTATCCGCGGCGAGCAGATCGTCACTCCGCGCGGCAACACTATAATTGAAGAAGGTGACACCCTGTACATTCTCGGCCCCAAAGCTCAGCGGGAGAAAATCAAGACTATTTTCAGCTTCCATGAATCTCCTGATGCCCCGTTAGTTCCCGAGGTAGAGCTAATTCCCGGCACACCGGAAAGCCCCAAATTTCCCTCTAAAAAATAAATTAAAAATTTTAAAAAAAATTATTATAAATTAAGGTACCGCTTCCAACCCTGATATTTCGCGCAGTGCTTTGCCTGCCGGGCTTATCGGGGTTGTTTTATGTCACATACTAAGTGATATTTTTCACATTAACCCATATGCATATATGCTAAAATTCCATCGAACAAAGGTTTTCGGACTCCTCTCAAGTCTTAAAAAACCCGTAATGGCGCCATCTTTCCGCTCTTTCCGTTATTAAAATGTCTTCACATTTTAATATATATATTTTATTACTTATCTGGAGGTCATTTATCATGAAAAAGGCATCTATTCTACTGTGCAGTGCATTGCTGATAGGTTTGCTTGCTGGCTGCGGTTCCGACAAGGATGGAAATAACGCTGCACCGGCTAACACCCCTGCTGAGAACAGTGCGAACAACAGCGCTAACAGCAGCACGAATACACCGGCAGAAGAAGGCAAGTATCAAGACGGCGTTTATTATGCTCAAGGCGAACCGGACGCAAAAACAGGATGGCAATATTATGTTACTCTGGCGGTTTCCGGAGGCAAAATCACGGAAGCTAAATGGAACGGAATCAATGCTACCGTTGGCGTAGACAAAGTGACTTATTCCAAAGATGGAAAATACGGCATGAAAGCCGGCGGCGCTTCTTCCGAATGGCATGAGCAAGCCGAAAAAACGGAGCAATACCTGATTGAGAAACAAGATCCGAAAGACATTACGCTGAATGAAGAAGGCAAGACCGATGCAATCACCGGGGTTTCCGTACACGTGAACGAATTCTTCGACTTGGCCGACAAAGCGTTGACAGCTGGCCCTGTTGAAGCTGGAACATATAAAGACGGAACTTATCATGCCGAAGGCGACAAATTCGATGAGCATTCCGGCTGGAAAGAAACTGCCGACGTAGTTATCGCAGCTGGCAAAATCATTAAAGTCAACTTCAGCGGCGTGAACGAAGCCGGCGAAGACAAGAAACAAAACTCCATTGACGGCAAGTACGGTATGAAAGCCAATGGCGGATCGCAAGCCGAATGGCATGAAGAAGCTGCTACCGCCGAAGCTTATCTGGTTGAAAAACAAGACCCAGCTTCTCTCACTTTCAATGAAGAAGGTAAAACAGACGCTATTTCGGGCGTAACGATCAGCTTGCAATCCTACTTCGATCTGGTAACTAAAGCCCTCGAACAAGCGAAATAATTGTCATCATTGCTTCATGATTACACCCTAATACAAGAAGGTGAGTCTCTTGAAAAAGATAGTCGTCCTAGGCGGCGGTTATGGCGGTGTCGTTACTTCCAAGCACCTTGCCAAACTGTTCAAAAAAGATAAAGACGTAGAAATCACGCTGATTGACCGCAATCCTTACCATACTCTTTTGACTGAGCTTCACGAAGTCGCAGCCAACCGCGCACCGGAAGATTCGGTAAAGATCGAATTAAAGAAGATTTTCGCCGGTCAAAAAGTAGATGTCGTGCTGGACTCGATCGATCAAATCGATTTCGCTTCCAAACAGCTTCGTTCCGAGAAAAACACTTATAAGTACGATTACCTGGTCATCGGTACCGGTTGTAAGCCAACCTTCTTTGGCATTCCGGGCGCCGAGGAGCATTCCCTGACCCTTTGGTCCTATGAAGATGCCGTTCGCCTGAAAGAACAGATCCGCAACAAGTTCGGGCTGGCAGCGAAAGAAACCAATCCGGCCAAACGCCGGAAGATGTTGTCCTTCGTCGTCGTAGGGGCCGGTTTTACCGGTGTCGAACTGGTCGGCGAAATGGCGGAGTTCCGCGATGAACTCTGTAAGGAATTCTTCATTGATCCTAGTGAAGTTCGTCTCGTCGTGGCGGATATGGCGCCGAAAATTTTGCCGATCTTACCTGATAAGCTGATTGAAAAAGCAGCAAAACGTCTTCACAAAATGAATGTCGAAATCATCACCAGCGCCAAAATTACCGGCGTAACCCCTACCGGTGTCGTACTCGGTGACAAAGAACTCGAAGCGGATACCGTAGTATGGACCGCAGGCGTTGAAGGTTCCGAACTGGTAGGCAAGCTGGATGTGAAACAAGAAGGCCGTAAACGGATCGTTACGAACGACAAGCTGCAAAGCGTCGATCACGAAAATGTTTACATCGTAGGCGACAACATTTTCTTCATTCCGGAAGGCGAAACTCGTCCTGTACCGCAAATGGTAGAAAACGCCGAACAAGCCGGCCCGTTGATTGCTCATAACATTCATGCCGATGTTCATAACAAACCTAAGAAATCCTACAAACCGGGCTTCCACGGTACGATGGTATGTATCGGCAGCCGGTACGGCGTCGCCAACGTGGGTTTACCGAACAAGATGTTCATGCTCACCGGTTTTATGGCGATGTTCTCCAAGCACTTGATTAATATGTACTACCTGTTTACGGTAGCAGGCTTCGCCAAAGTCTGGACTTACATGATGCACGAATTCTTCCATGTAAACAACCGGAGAAGCTTTGTCGGCGGACATTTCGCCAAACGCTCTCCTAACTTCTGGCTCCTTCCGCTCCGTGTCTTCGTCGGATACAAATGGCTGGAAGAAGGTCTGGATAAGCTGCCGAAGATCTTCAAGGATCCATCGAATATCTTCCTGATTCCGGCTAATCCGAATGCGGGTGACGCTGTCTCCGCAGCCAGTGAAGCAGCTACGAACGTTACGCAAGCCGTAGATGCGCAAACCGCAGCTTCGGCTGTCGAGAGTGCTTCCACAGCGGTTACCGCTTTACCGGTGCCAGGATTCGTTAAGAGCATCGTCAACTGGTTCATGGATATCTTCTTCTATTCCTCGGATGGCGGTTTCACAGCATTGGCCTCCGTGTTCCAGTTCTTCATGGTATTCATGGAAATCGCCCTCGGCATCATGATTATCGTCGGACTGTTCACAGCCGTAGCTTCCGCAGCCACCGTGGCGCTAGGCATCATGATCTGGTCGTCCAGCATGGCCTCCACGGAAATGATCTGGTACATGACCGCAGGCGTCGCATTGATCGGCGGTTCGGGCAGCGCGTTCGGTCTCGACTATTATGTTCTGCCTTGGCTCAAGAAACAATGGAAGAGAATCCCGCTTGTGCGAAGATGGTACTTATACACCGAATAGCGTTATAAACGAAACATTAAGTATTGTAACTGATTGCAAACAGAGTAATGTGCGTAGCCGCACATTACTCTAATTTTTACTATATTACCTAAGATTTTAACTATCGCGGCATTTCAGCCGAGGAGTGTGCCCCTATGAACTATGAGCTCATCCAAGACGCCTGTCACTTGTTGCAAAGCGAGCTATCGCCCGAAACCGGCATTCGGGTAACGATTTCCGATCAGGATGCACGGCCTTTTATCTATCTATTGGAGCAATATGACATGCCAGCAATCCGCCGGCAGCGCCTTTTGTCCATTTACATCGCAATCAAGCTCGCCCTTAAGCGCCACGGTGACTGTGAGTCATCCGACAGCGGAGAAGTCCTTACCCGCAAGGTGCTGGACGGCGACTATTTATACAGCTTTTATCTACAACTTTGTCTGGGGTGGCAGGAGATCGATCTTCTCATCCATTTGGCTCCCGTCATCAAGCAGATTCAAATCAAACGGGCCGGCGGTAAATCGGAAGACGAACGTCTGCTCAAAGGCTGGGAATTGTTTTTACAGCTTGAAAACAACCTCTCCCGGCAGAGCCGGGCTATCTAAGACGGTATTCGTTCACACCGGCGTGGGACCTTATAAATTTTCCAAATGCTCATTACCTTGCCATTTGTAATATTTTCATTTTCATAAATGATAGCTGCACTTATTACCCCCGCCCTGAAGCGGAAACCGCCTCTGCCTGCCGCAAGCCATCAACATGAACAAGGAGGGTTTTTCCATGAAGATCAAGCTGGACGATGCATTAGGCATCTCGCTCCGGTCCGTCGACCGGGAAATCGAAAACATGGTTAAGTATGACAAGGATGTTCCCCGTTCTTCCGAGCTCGCCAAAAGCATACTCGATCTGGTTCGTTCCGGAGGCAAGAGAGTCCGGCCCCTTATGGTTATCGTCGGCAGCCGCTTCGGCCCGTCCCCCGATGAACGCAAAACATGGCGACTCGCTGCCGCAGCGGAATTCATCCATGCCGCCTCCCTGATTCATGATGACATTATCGACGACTCCCCGGTCCGCCGCGGGCAGAAAGCGCTCCATATCAAGCTTGGCGTTCATGGTGCCTTGCATGTCGGCAATTACATGTCCGCCAGGGTTATCGAACTGATCTCCTCTTATTCCGCAGACAGAGAGCGGTATGTATACGATCTTTCTTCCCTCGCAACTACGCAACTCTGTTTGGGGGAATACCAGCAGCTGTCCCATCTGTACGATTATGAGGTTACCCTGGAGAAATACCTGGAGAAATCCAAAAATAAAACAGCCCAGTTGATGGCCACCTGCTTGAAAATCGGCGCCCAATCCGCCGGAGCGGATGAGAATGTGGCGGATTTGCTCTACGCCTTTGGAGAAAAGCTAGGCATAGCGTTCCAAATCCGCGACGACATTCTTGATTTCACCCAGTCCGCGGAGAAGCTCGGCAAACCCGCCGGCAGCGACCTGCGTAAGGGCCAGGTTACCCTCCCTGTCCTTTATGCTTTACGGAACGAAAGACTGGCCCCTTCCATCCGGGCCGTTACGGCCGATACGCCTCCTGCGGTTACGGATGAAGTTATCGCGGCCATCCAGCAATCCGGCGCGCTCGAAGAAAGCGAAAGCCTGAGCGGCCAGTATCTGGACGAAGCCCAGGACATCATCTCCCAGTTGAGCCGCTATCCCGCGCACCGCGATCTGCAAGCGCTGCTTAACTATTTCGGCGGCCGCGACAACTAAGAGGCCTGCGTAGCCTACCGATCGCAGATCCTGGTCCCGACCCCGCCATGATGGGCTACCGAATGAACCGAATCGTCCCCCCGTTCCTTGAACGGGCGGGGCGATTTTTGTTTTAGTTCGTCTTCCACGCTTCGTACCTCAAACCGCGAACTTGCCTACCAGTAACCTGTGATTCTTCAGCATTCCATCAACAAACCGCTCTTGAGCTAACTCGCTAACAGGTAGCCAATTCTTCTAACGGACATGGTGGCCCTTATTGGCATGAATAGAATGCGAATCGAAGCAAATCCGGCCAATTAAGGTTCCTGGTGTCCGTTAAATTCAATAATCATGGAAATGGACGGAGTTAACGTCCCTCATGTCCGTTAGCTGCCGGTAATTCTAAAAAAGCACGGCCGTCATCAGAGAACAGGTTTCGTCTCCGGACTGCCGCGCTTTCGATCGTTTACTTTTTAGCTAAGAAAGAAATCGCCAAGGGTGAAAAACAAGATCACCATGCTGATTACCTGATTTAAATTATAGGAAGCCACATTCATTACTTTTCGATTCGACGGCTTGATAATTTTGTGCTCCGTCATCAACAGCAAAATGGAAATGGCAATTCCGGCGATGTACAGCCAGCCCAGGTGACGTATCGGAATCAGCACGATCAGCAGCAGTACCATAATCAAATGGAGACCTGCGGCGATCCGGAGACCGTTTTTCAAGCCGAAAATGCTGGGAATGGACCACAGTCCATGATTCTTGTCGAATTCAATGTCCTGGGACCCGTAAATGATATCGAAACCTGCAATCCACAGCATGACAATCGTGCCGAGAATGAACGGCGTGAAGGCAAATTGGCCGGTAACCGCGAACCAGGCTCCAATCGGCGCCGATGCTATCGTGAATCCCAGATACAAATGGCTCATATAAGTGAATCGCTTCGTATAGGAGTAAGATGAGATCAAGAAAATAGCCACCGGCGATAAAATAAAGCAAAGCGGATTCAGCATCGCTGCGGCAAAGATG
Source organism: Fontibacillus forbon (assembly GCF_046559655.1). NCBI lineage: Bacteria > Bacillati > Bacillota > Bacilli > Caryophanales > Paenibacillaceae > Fontibacillus > Fontibacillus forbon. The sequence goes on from NZ_JBKGFV010000004.1 coordinate 159,412, forward strand.
AAAATTGCATAGTTGACGACTACGAACAGCAGCACTTCTTTCTCGCCGAGCAGCATCCGCGGAAGATGACGATGCGCCGTGCGCGGGTTTTGTGCATCAAAAGTGCGGTCCACCACGCGGTTAAACGCATTTGCCCCGTTACGTGCGCCGATAAGCGCGATCAGCCCCCACAGCATCACCCGCCAGGACGGGAACCCCTCTGCGGCCCAGATCATCGAGATCAACGCAAAGGGCAGCGAAAATAGCGTATGAGAGAACATTACCAGTTCGCTGTACAGTCTGATCTTGGCACCGACCTTACGCGCGTACTCCATAGTCGTTCCCCCCTATGGCTTCATGCACGGCATTCAACGCCTGATCGAGCGCGGCAAGCATTTCGGCAATATCATCCTCCGTAATGACAAGCGGAGGTTGAAAGGCCAATACGTTGCGGCCCACGCCGTTTTTACCGATGATGAACCCGCGGTCCTTCATCTCCTCGAGCACGTCGTCGACCAGTCGGGCCCCGCGTTCGCTATCGTCCGCGCACAGCTCCGCACCGATCATCAGGCCGGCGCCGCGTACATCGGAGACAAGTTGCGGAAAGCGGGCGGCGAGGCCTTGAAGCCCGGCGAGCAGCAGGCCGCCGAGGTGCTCGGCGCGTTCGGGCAGGCGGTGCGCTTCGATGTAATCGAGCACCGCAAGCGCGGTGACGGACGAGACCGGATTGCCGCCGAACGTGGAGGCCGAAGGCCGCGTGAAGCTGGCGGCAATGTCGTCCGTCGTGGCGAACGCGGCTACGGGCACGCCGCTTCCAAGCGCCTTCGCCATAGTCAGGATGTCGGGCGTGACGCCCCAGCGTTCCATGGCGAACATGCGGCCGGTGCGGCCGAAGCCGGTCTGAATCTCATCGGCGATGAGCAGTACGCCGTACTGCTCCAGCAGCGCCTTCACTTCAGGGAAATACCAGTCCGGCGGCACGATCATGCCTCCATTGCCCTGGATCGGCTCCACGATCATGGCGGCGATCTCGCCGCCCTTCTCCGCAAGCGCAGCCTTCAGGGCCTCGATGGAGCGGCGTGCCGCTTCATCCCCGCTCATTCCGCGTTCGTAGGGCCGCGGAATGAACGTCACGTCCCCATCCGCGCCAAGTTCCGCGAGCTGCGGATCGGAGCGCCACATCCGCAGGCCCGTGACGCTCATCGTCAAGTACGTACGGCCGTGCAAGCCCTGCTCCAGCGCGAGGAAGCCCTTCCGCCCGGTATGAAGCCGGGCGAGCAGCAACGCGCCCTCGTTGGCTTCCGAGCCGCTGTTTACAAAGAATGTCCGGCTTAGCCCGCCGGGCATGACCCCCGCCAGCCGTTCCGCCAGATCGACATTCGGCTGGGTCAAATAAATCGTGCAAGTATGTTGCAGCGTTTTTAGCTGCTCAGCGGTCCGCTCCACGATTTCAGGATTGCAGTGTCCGCTAGCGACCACGGAAACCCCGGCGAAAAAGTCCGTATAACAAGTACCGTCATGCCCGTACAAATACTGCATCTCGCCTTTGACCAACTGCGGCGGATTCCGGTAGAAATGACTGGTACACGGGTAGAAGTACTGCCTGCGTTTGGCCAACACGCCCTCCGGTCCGATATAGTTTTCCATTTTTACCGCCCCTCTCTTCGCTTTGTACAATTGTTCTCTTCAACTTATTAAAAATAACTGGATTTCCTACAGCTAATTCTCCTCGATAGGACCTGAACTATAAATTAACTGGAAAAACTCCAGCTAATTATCCCTAATCTGACGAATTGGGCTGTAATTACATAAATTAACTGTATGTTTTCCAGTTAATTATTCGAAACGATGGATTTTCGCAAAAATAACTGGAGGTTTTCCAGTTATTTTTGCGTCAGGCAGCAAGGCTATCCGCCTTCGACGCCCAACGGTCAACGGCCAACAGTCAACAGCCAACGCCCAACTTGTCGACGGCGGAGTTGCCGCCATCTTGCTTCCACAGCGCCTTCAGCCTTCGTAGCTGAAGCTGGAGCCCCTTCGACTGCCCGGCGGCCTGCGGCGGCCTGACGGCCTAGCCTTCCGCGCCGACAGCCGACGGCTAGGCCCGCCTACACGCCCGTGCTCACGGGCGCTTGCAGGCTTGCGTCCTTGCCGGCGGGCTCGCCGGCAGCGGCGTTCGCCTCTGCGCTTCCGGCGCTGGCACCGGCTCCGCCGACACCCCCGGCCGCGCCGCCGTCAAACTGCAGCGCCCCCAGCGTGTAACCGGCATAGACCGGCGCCAGGCCCGCAAACAGCTCAACCGCCGTCTCCGGCTCGGCCAGCGCGGTTTTATAGGTGGCGACGATGTGACGAAGTTGTTCCGGCTTATAGGTCGCCCCTTCGATCCGGAAGACGGACAATCCGGCTTCCTTCAGCTCTTTCACAAGCGGCAGAAGGCAAAGCTCTTTGGCCAAAGTTAAATGGTTGCGTCCGTAGGCGTCCCGGTAAACCGGATTTTCGCCTTTGTCCGTCATCAGCACAAGCACGCTGTTATCGACGAAATGATTATCCTCTTCGCCAATAGGCTGAAAGACATCCGCATTCTCATACAAGTCGTGCTCCATATACATAAGTGCCGGTGACCCGTGGACAATCGCTTCCAGCGGACTTGGCGAGTTCTCAAGCAATGCCGTAAAGTCCAGCAGCGGCAACTCCAGCGATGCCGTCAAGCGCTCCACGCCAAGGTCCTTATAGAATCCGGCGGACAGCCGGTTATAAACGTTCAGATTGAAGTCGCCCACCAGCGGATAGCCTTTGCCGGCGAATTTGCGCACGGCACCCAGATTGGTCACCATGACGCCATCGATCGGCAGACGTTCCCCGGACAACAGCGCATCATAGATATCGAATTGCAGCTCCGTCATCATCCGCGGCACGCACACATAAAGCTTAGCCATGCCTTTGACCGCCGCGAGTTCCAAAATTTCGGCCTTGGTAAAAGGACGATCCGGCTCAAAGACGTCGCCCGACAAATAGATATGGTCGGCCCCCGCCTCCAGCGCGGCCTTGGCTTGCTTCACGTTATTCACATGTACCGAAATTTGAGGTACGGCCAGTGCATTCTTATTCCCGGCACCGGATAATTTCTCCCGGATTTCGTCAAGCCGTTTCACGCCCAGCTCCCGCTCTTCCGTCGGAGTACTGAACACCTTGCCCGTGCTGTAAAATTTCCCCGTTCCTTCGTACCGCTTGTTGATGTTCGAAAGACCCGGACGTCCAAAGGCATACGCCGTCGAGAAATCGCGCTTGCGGTTCTGATAAAGCAATTCGGTGTCCTTGCTGCGCTCAAACCCGGCAGGATCGTTGATGTAGCGGTCGATCGCATCGCCGTAGGCATTCACCAGCATGACGACGAATTCTTTGTCCCGCATGCGCCCTTCGATTTTAAAGGACGTGATTCCTCCGTGAATCAGTTCCGGGATATGCTCGTACATGAACATGTCTTTTACGGCCAGCGGATATTCGGAAGGATAAACGTTGCCGTCTTTCTTGACTCGGTAATCCCAGCGGCACGGCTTCAGGCATTTCCCCCGGTTGCTGCTCATCCCGAACACCAGGGAGCTGAAGTAGCAGTTCGCCCCGTGAACCGAGCACATATCGCCATGGACGAAATACTCCAGTTCCATGCCGGTAGCGGCCTGCAGATAACGGGTCGTATGCAGGTCCATTTCCCGGGAAGTCACGACGCGGGTTACGCCCATCTCCTGGAGCGCCTTGACCATCTCCACGTTATGTACATTCATCATGACCGAGGAATGCACCGGAATCTTCAAATTCAGTTGTTTGATCAAAGCGAGCACGGCAAAATCCTGCACGATGATCGCATCGGGGGCCGCCCCTTCAAGAAACCGGAGATATTCGGCCGCCTCCTCGATTTCTCCTTCATTCAGCAGGTTGTTGACCGTTACATAAGCTCTTTTCCCCAGGGAATGGGCAATTTTTACCGCCTCAATAATCTCTTCTAAGGTAAAATTGTACCCCTTGCGCATAAGCCGCATATTCAGACTTGGTCCGCCGAAATAAACGGCATCGCAGTTCGCCTTGATTACCTCTTTAAAAATCTCAAACGTTCCCACCGGTGCAAGCAGCTCGACTTCTTTTCCGTTAAAATAGCGTGCCACAGTGTTCTCCTCCTCCATTTTTCCGCTTTAATAGCCGGTCTATATAAATTTGCTTAAAATGAACCGGATTGCGATAAAGTTGCATTGGCAGTAAACATTTCTGTTTAAAAAAAACCGCCTCGCATCTTTATTGCCAGTTCAATTTAATCATCAGCACAACCGCAACAAGTACGACATAGGACAATACAAACCAGGTATCCCGAAGCCGCCAGCCCAGCAAGTGATACTCCGAACGCGGGGCGCCTATGATATAACCGCGGGACTCCATGGACAGAACGAGTTCCTCCGCTCGGCGGAAGGCACTGACCGTGACCGGGACCAGCAGCGAAACGAGCATCTTGCCCTTTTCCTTCCAGGGCATCTCCTTGAGATCCGCGCCGCGCGCGGCCTGGGCTTTTAATATTTTGTGGGTTTCATCCAAAATCGTCGGGATAAACCGCAGCGCGATGCTCATCATGAGCGTCAGGCGCTGGGCCGAAATTCCGATCTTCCGGAGCGGCGCCAGCACCCCGGCGAGCCCTTGGTTGAGCAATCCCGGAGTCGTTGTAAAAGTCAGGATCGCGGTAAAAGAAACCAGCAGCGCCATCCGCGAAGCGGCGATTAATCCGCTGCTTAAACCTCCGGTATAGAGGCCCCAGGAGCCCACTTGCCAGAGCACGTTCCCCTGTTTCACCGTCAGGCATTGGACCACGAAAATAAACACCATCAACACCCAAAGCGGCTTAGCCGCCTTGGCATAATACTTGAGAGGAATTTTGGTCGCTGCCATATACGCCAGCGAGAAAGCGGCCGCAATGCCCAGTGCCGGCCAGGAGCTGACGATAACGATGGCAACCAGATAGAGGACCATGCCGGTCAGCTTGGCGCGCGGATCCACGCCGTGGACCCATGAACCGGTATCGATGCTCCGTCCGAACAGCAGTTTGTTCCGCATCGTTATCCGCTCCCTTCCCTCTTGATGCCTTGCTTACTTATATCCATACTTACATCCAGCAGTCTCGCTACCCGCGCGGCCATTCTGTCCGGTGTCAGGCATGGCTCTTCAGCTTCCAGGCCAAACCGGGCAGCAATTTCGTTCCAGGTCGTAATGCAGGCCGGAACCGCAAGCCCGAACTCTCTTTCAAGCCTGCCCGCCTCACGAACGAGCCCGGCGGCGGAACCTTGAAATACTTTCATGCCGTCTTTCATCACAATCCAGGTGTCCACATAGGGAAGCATCTCTTCCATGCGGTGCGTGACGACGATTACCGTCTTCCCTTGTTCCCGGTGCAGCCGGGACAACAGCTCGGCCAGCTCGGCCCGGCTTTGCGGATCCAGCGTCGCGGTAGGCTCATCGAGCGCGATTACCTCCGGGTCCATCGCCAGCACCGAGGCTATCGCTACTTTGCGCATTTGACCGCCGCTTAAATGAAACGGATTGCGCGGCAAAAACGAATCGTCCAGCCCGACCATCGCAAGCGCCTTGCTGGCCCGTTCCTTCGCCTCCGCCGGCGTCATCCCGAAATTTAGCGGTCCGAAACATAAATCCTTCTCCACCGTATCTTCAAAAAGCTGCTGCTCGGGAAACTGGAACACCAGGCCTACGCGCCGCCGAAGTTCACGTAACGGCGGCTGTTTTGCCCCGGCTTCCAATGTGAAGTCAAGCACCGTGACTTTTCCGCCGGTCGGCTTCAAAATGCCGTTAAAATGCTGCATCAAAGTGGATTTTCCGGAACCTGTCGAGCCGGCAATTGCCGCAAATACGCCCTTGCCCAGTTCCAAGTCGACCTCTTCCAGCGCACTGTGGCGCCAAAGGCTGCGTTCGTCATAAGCGAAGTTTACTTGCTCGAAACGTATTGCCATATCGCTTCCGCCACCTCCTCGCCGGAACGGTCAAGCGGCAATGGGATGCCTTGCTTGCCGAGCTCCCGGACTAACCGGACCCGGTAGGGAGCAATTAAGCGACAGGAGTCCAGCAGCTCTCCGTCATGAAATAAATCCCACGGCTTCAAGTCGGCCGCGATTTCCCCCTCCCGGAGCACGATCGCCCGGTCCGAAGCCATAATCTCCTCCGCATCATGCGTGATGGATATAATCGTGTATTTTCCGCTTTGCTTCATCTCGCGCACGATATCCAGCAGTTCACCCCGGGCTTTCTCATCCAGCATAGATGACGACTCGTCAAAGATGATTATCCCGGGCTCCATCGCCAAAATAGCCGCGACCGCAACCCGCTGCTTCTGACCTCCCGACAATTCCGCGGGATGTTTGGACAGCAGGTGGCCGATTTCCAGTTTTTCCGCATAACGCTTAACCCGATCCACCATTTCTTCGCGCGGCAAACAGCGGCCCTCCAGGCCGAAGGCGATGTCCTCCTCCACGGTTGCCCCGATAAACTGGTTATCCGGGTTTTGAAATACCATCCCGATCCGGGGCCGGATTTGCTGAACGGTTTCCTTTAGTAGCTGAGTTCCTTCTACTATAATAGTTCCGCCGTTTACGGCGAGGAGACCGCCGAGAAGTTTAGCGAGCGTCGATTTTCCGCAACCGTTGGGTCCAACCAACGACACCCAGCTTCCCTTCCGGATGCTGAAAGTTACATCATTGAGTACCGGATGTTCCGGCCCATAAGCAAAAGACACATGCTGCAATTCGAAAGCGAGCCCGGTCCCTTCCATACTCTTTTTCCCCCTTCTTCACGACCGCTACTTCGTTAAACCTAGGCCGTTTCTGCCAGGAATCCCTCGAACAGCGACAGCTTGGATAGCGAAGGAATCAGGTACTTGACGGCAATGCCGACGGCAATCCCGGTCAGTACCCCCATAATGAGCAGCATCGGTAAGTAGTAGAAGATTTTAGTAGTATTAAAATACAAGGAAGCTGCCGTAAGTTGTCCGATATTGTGGGCAATCCCCCCGATAATGCTGATGCCGATGACGCTTAGCCGCTTCCGGCCGACAACCAGCAAGAACCACATCGCAGCAAAGCTGAACAACGCCCCCATAATGCTGAACAGAAAACTGGAAAAAGTTCCGAATATGAATGCGGTAAGCAAGGTTTTGAGCAGCACCATCATGAGGGCGTCCCGCGCCCGAAGAAAATACAAACAGGTCAGTACCATAATATTGGCCAGGCCCAGCTTGGCGCCCGGTACGCTCATATTGACGGGAATCAGGGACTCAACCAGGCTGAGTACCACCGCAACCGCGGCGAAAATAGCCACGATAACCGTTCTTTTCAAGGCCAGATTGGATTGTTCATTTAACGACGGCATCGATATCATCTCCTTCTCCGGATGCTCCCTCTATTTCTACGAGCAGCTTATGCGGCAAGCACACGATCGTCCCGCCATTCCGCTCTATGAACCCGAATGTCAGACACACTTTGTCGGGGCAATCGGCGTCGATCATTTCGATGCCGTAATCGTGCACCTTCAGCAAGTTGTATCCAAACTCCGTTTTGATTTCAATGGTCTGCTCTTCGCCGGTCAACTCCACGGTGCGGAACGGTTTGCCATCCACCGTGATTTTGGCTACTCTAGGCTCGTTGTGATATTTTTCACTTGATTCCCCATCAAGCCACCTGGGGACCAAAAACACTGCCGCAATGACTACAATTAACCCGATCAGTAGAATATCTCCGCGTTTCATGGTTAACTCCCTTATTTTTTAATTATATAAATCTTAGATGAACTCATTATACCTGTAACATTCCTCACTCCCGTGTGACATTTATCTCATTCGCGGAGCCATTTCACAAAATCCTCACTTAAGAGACGATTTAATGGAATAATTATTACTTTGTGAATAAAAGTACTTTTAGAGCCGAATTATTTCTGCTAAAATCAAGGACGAAATGACAGGTAGAAATGAGGCTACGCATATGAAAAAAAACAAATCGGCAATCCTGCTGGTGACATGTTCCATGCTCGCTGCACTTCTAGGCGGCTGCTCCGGAAGCGACAACTCTGCGGACCCGCAGGGCGCTAATGCCCAGACGTCCCAAAATCAGGTCGTGGAACCTTTGTCCCAGACATTTTTTATATTTGATACCGTCGTGAATGTCAAAATCTACGATAACCGGGCTACTACCAAAAACTTCGAAGAACTCGAAGCGCTGATGAAAAATATCGACAACAAGATCAGCCGCACAAATCCGGACAGTGAAATTCACCAAGTAAACGCACAGGCCGGCATCGCCCCTGTCGAGGTGTCGCCGGACACGTTCGAACTCGTCTCGCTGGCCGTCGATTACGCCAAGAAAACGAACGGCCTGCTGGATCCGTCCATCGGACCGCTCGTCAGCCTTTGGAACATTGGCCATGAGGGTGCGCACGTGCCGCCGGCCGAGGAAATCGCTGCTGCACAGCAGCTGACGGACTACCGCAAAATCGAATTGAACCCGGAGAAACACGAGATTTATTTGCAGGCCAAGGGCATGGAAATCGATCTTGGCTCTTACGGTAAAGGCTATGCGGCGGATGCCATTTATGATTATTTGGCCGAGCAGGACTTTCATAGCGCCATTATCGACCTCGGAGGCAACATATTCGCCATGGGCAGCAAGCCGGGCGGAAAGACCTGGAACGTCGGCATTCAGGATCCCGACCAGGAGCGCGGCAACCCGATCGGATCGGTACGCATAAAAGACAAAACCGTGGTCACCGCCGGAATTTACGAACGCTTCTTTATTGAAGACGGGAAGCTGTACCAGCATATCATCGATCCCCGGTCCGGATACCCGGTCGATAATAACATCAGCAGCGTAACGATTGTAACGGACCGCTCCACCGATGCGGACACCATGGATACTTCCCTGCTGATCATGGGCATCGAAGAAGGATTGAAGTTTGCCGAGAACACTCCGAATACGGAAGTCCTGTTCATTACCAAGGACAAGAAGCTGTATGCCACTTCCGGATTCAAGGAACTGCTGGAAAAAACAAACGGCGACTATACGTTTGCTAACTGATTATATCGGCTAATAACGCAGTTTGCTTACGCACCTCCGCTTCTAGAAGCGGAGGTTTTTTGCGTCGCATTCCGGCTATGAAAACAGATGATTTGACTTTTCATGAAATTTGCAGTAAAATTATGAATTAGATTGTTAAACCCCTATAGTAGTTCCTCAAAAGATTATAACTCTCCTAATACCTAATCGGTATAAAATTCCTTATTTGATTGACCCAAAGAGTAAGAAATTTCGTGTAGTTCTGATTCATACTGGCGCGGTCATCGGAGCCGCAAGGACAAATGAGAGGTAGGGCTTTTGTTGTTTTGGAAACCGTTAAACAGTTGCGGTTGTAGTCTAGGCAGGAACCAAATCGTTGCACCTTCAACGTGTACATGAAGGATCGGGTTGCAATATAACTCCCATGCGGGAATATACAAAGAAACAAAAAAGCAAGCGTCACGCGGTTGAAGTCACCCGTTTGACGCTTGCGTCCATTTTCCGGCTTTTTACGCTTACTCTACGCTAAGGTTATCCCAGTTGAGCTGGAATTGCTCCAACATTTTCGGCTTATCGATTTTCCCGCCGATATAAGCCTGAATGCTACTGGCGATTTCCGGCGCCATCCCGTTCGGGAACCGGAACCAGTTCCAGGTCAGCGCTTTGCCGGCGTCCGTATAGTTCAACACTTCCATCCCAAGCGCGCCAAGATCTTCTTCGTTCCCCTGAATGCTGTCGAACGCGGGAATGAATTTGAATTCCTTGGTGATGTATTTTTTTCCCGTATCGGAAGTGACCAGCCAGTTGAGAAACGCCTTGGCCTCTTCTTTCACGGGCGAGTCTTTGTAAATGACCCAGTTGTTCGGCACGCCGACAAACAGCTTGTCGTTATCCTCGGCCGAATCGTCGACCGGCATCGGCAGGATGCCCAGGTTCAGATCGGGATTGATTCCGTCAAGTTGTACCTGAGTCCAGTTCCCTTGCTGAAGCATGGCCGTTTTTCCTTCCGCAAACATCGTCACCTGGGTGTTGTAGTCGGTTGTTAACGGATTGTCATTGCCGTATTCCAGCGTCAGGTCGAGCAATTCCGTCCACGCTTTGAACACCGGATCGTCTCCAAACTTGTATTTGCCATCGCTCAATCCCTGGATGAACCCCGCCGGATCCTCCTGATTCGCAAATGCTGCATTTACGTTATGGTTGCCGAGCACAAACCACTCCTGATACCCGTTGGAAAACGGCGTAATCCCAGCCTCTTTCAGCTTTTCCGCAGCTTCTCTCAATCCGCTGAGAGTTACCGGCTTCTCCTTGATCCCCGCTTTGGCAAACAAATCCTTATTATATATAAAGCCGTACCCCTCAAGATTCATGGGTTGGCCGTAAAGCTTCCCGTCTTTCGTCATCGGCTCCTTGGCGATTTCCTTGACATCCTTTACCCAAGGCTCATCCGACAGATTCTCCAGATACTCCTGCCACATTTCCATCTCCGTATACCCGCCGATATTGAAAATATCAGGTTCTTCGCCGGAAGCGAATTTCGATCGCAAGGAAGCGCCGTAATCGCTGCCTCCGCCCACGGTCTGGATATCCAGCTTGATGTCCGGGTGTTCTTTTTCAAACTCCGCTTTCAGGCCTTCCATCGCTTCGGCAATTTCCACCTTGAATTGAAATATATGCAGCACCTTGCGCTTCCCGTCCATCTCCGGTCCGCTTTTGCCGCAACCGGCAACCAGCAGCGCCAACGCCAGCAGGAGCAATGCCTGTTTGCCCAGTTTCATTTCTCGTCACCCTCCTTTGCCTTTCTTGCTTATCTATCAAGCTTTATTAGCGTTAATGCGCGATAGCCTTATCCCTTCACAGAGCCCTGGGCGATGCCTTCGATAATGTATTTTTGCATGGCCAGGAAAAAGATCACGACCGGCGTAATGCCAAGCACCAGGGCCGGCAGCGCCAGGTTCCATTGCTTCGTATACTGCCCGAAGAAGGCGAACGTTTCAATCGGGATCGTATAGAGCTCCGGCTTCTGTAAAATCAGCGACGGCATCAGGTAATCATTCCAAATCCATAGCGTATTCAAAATGATAACGGTCACTGCGATCGGCTGCATCAGCGGTAGAATGATCCGGAAAAAGATACCGTATGGCGAACATCCGTCGACCCGGCCCGCTTCCTCAATGTCCACCGGAACGGATTTGACGAATCCGTGCAGCATGAACACCGTTAACGGGGCGCCAAAGCCCAGATAACAGATCACCAATCCCCAGGTTGAATTCATGATGCCCAGCAGACTGGACACTTTCACTAACGGAATCATGATCGCCTGAAAAGGAATAACCATCGCGGCGACAAAAGCCGCATACAGAAACCGGTTATACCGGGTCGGCTTCCGGGCCATCCGGTACGCGGCCATCGAGCACATCAGCACCAGCAGCAAGTTACTGGCCACGGTGACGAGCAGCGAATTGCCGAACGCCTTCGGAAATGAGGTCTTCTCCCAGGCTTCCGCATAGTTCCCCCATTGGAAAATGCTTGGCCATCCGGCCGAATCGGTCAGGATTTCGCCAAAGCTTTTCAGGGAGTTGACGATCAGGAAGTAAAAAGGAACCAGGAACACCAATCCGCCGAGGATCAGTACCGCCTCGATCAGGATCATTCCGCCACGATAACGCTTGGCTGTTTCCATCACAATTCAACCTCCCTGCTCTTGGTCGCCCGGACCTGAAGTATCGAAATCAGCGCGACTATAATGAAGAAGATGATCGCTTTTGCCGAACCCATACCGAACCGGCTGATATTGAAAGCTTCATTGTAAATGTTAAGCGCCACAGATTCCGTCGATTTGAACGGTCCGCCTTTGGTCAGGGACAGGTTCAGATCAAACAGTTTGAATGACCAAGATATCGCCAGGAACAGGCAAACCGTCACCGCCGGCATGACCAGCGGGATGATGACGTTTCTTAGCACCTGCCCTCGTCCGGCGCCGTCGACTTTGGCGGCCTCGATCAAATTTTTGGGCACATTATTGATTGCGGAAATATATATGACCATAAGATAGCCTGCGTTTTGCCATACAAAGACAATGACGATCGCCCAGAAGGAGGTCGCTTCGGTTCCAAGCCAAGGTAATTCAAAAAAAGATAACCCGGTTGCTCCGCCGATCGAGGCAAAACCGCGGACAAAAATAAACTGCCAGATAAAACCGAGCAGCAGTCCCCCGATTACATGGGGCATAAAAAAGACCGTCCTCATCACGTTACGCGTATACAACCGCTTCGTTAAAAAATAGGCCAATGCGAAGCCTACTACATTCGTGAGCAAAACACCCAGCACTGTAAATTTAGCCGTAAACCAGAACGAATTCAAAAAGGCTGGGTCTTTTGTAAAAACATGAATGAAGTTCCGCAAACCGACTCCATCCGCTTGCCTGGATATTCCGTTCCAGTCCGTAAATGCATAATATAAGCCCAGAAAAAACGGGACCGCTACGATCAATACGAAAAATATCGTCGAAGGCCCCACAAACACCAACTGCTGTATCTGCTGGGACGTCTTTCTCCATGTCATCCAGGTCTCACCCCTTAGCTAACTGTTTTGACCTCTTTTTACCCTTGAAGTCAAAGGCTTGAATCTGGACAATAGCGGAATTGGATGTCGTTCAATGCGTAAATTCTCATAAAGCACCGATCCTACAGGAGGATGAAAGGTATGCCGGATTTCTTCAAGAAGGTTACTTATAAACGGGTTGGCATTTTGCTGCTTATTATTGTTGCGCTTGGTCTAACAGCGGGGCTAGCCTCAAATGGAATTGTGAAGCTCTTGGCTTTGATCGGTTTGGCGGGAGCTGCTTTTATAGCACAAGGCTCTATAATCCGGGATGAATAATTCGCGGTCCCTTTTCCCAGAATAACGATGTCTTTCCATACCAGTCCAAAGGGGTGTTTCGCATGCGTGAAGGTTTGATTCCTACCGTTCTTGGAGCCGTAGTGTCCGCTTCTGCCGCATCACTGCTTGGAAGCAAGTACAAACTTGCTGCAACCGGAGCTCTAGGATTTGGCCTGGCCCATATCGTGCTCGGCGCCATCGATCTGATCGAGCACCGCTAGCCTTATTGGAAGATAACCCGGGAGGGAAGCTTCCCGGGTTTTTTAACGTGCGCTTTTAAGCATAAAAGCAATATTTTCGATTAAATTAAAATTTTTTATAAATTATGTTTTCTAATTAGCAAGTTAGCTTTATATATTAGTGGGAGTAAAATTACATACGTCTGGAGGAATTATTGTTATGAAGAGATCAAAAGACTTATTAAAAGGTGTTATTATCGGAACGACTGCAACGCTGCTGCTAACCTCGGGTGTCTCTTATGCGGCACAATATCCGTTCACCAAAAAACTGAATGCAGTCTACAACAACATTAAGGTGATTATTGACGGAGTTGAAGTAAACCCGACGAATGAAAAAGGCCAAAAAATCGAGCCGTTTACAGTGGATGGCACGATCTATCTTCCATTGAGAGGGATTGCAGCGGGATTCGGCAAAGATGTCGAATGGAATCAGCAAACCAAGACGGTAACCATTGGCGCTGTCAAAGCTACGGAAAAGCCGGTAAACTTGGACCAGTTTAATCTTAATAGCGGCTCTTCCAACTGGACCTGGAGCAAACTGCTTGACTCCGTGGCTGTGCAAGAAGAAAGAAAACAACCGTCCGTCAACTTGCTGACGACAAGTACCGGTCAGGAAGAAGCGAAGGCCGTTTATCAATTGAACGGGGAGTACGAAGAGTTGAAGGGTAATTTTGCAGTAACCAATTTCAATTCGCAAGGGCTTACTTATGGGGCAAACTTTATTATTAAAGGCGACGGAAAGAATTTATTCGAATCCTATAATGTTACCAAAGAAACGAAGCCGTCAGAATTCAAAATCAACGTCAGCGGTATTCAAAAACTCGAGATCATTGTAGCCAAGACTTCATCGGGAACAACTTATCCGTCTACGGCGCTATGGGACGTAGTTTTGACGCCAATGAAATAATAAGTAAAGAGCCTGCAAACGCAGGCTCTTTAGCTTTTGCCCTCGTTGTCCGGGCCACTGTTGAGTGAATAAGGAATCAGACCTCTGATCGCGGTCAACTCATTCTCCAGCTTAATCCTTCGGCTATGCAATTCCTCTTCCTGCTGCCTCAGATCATTCACATGCGCTGTTAACTTGTCATAGACCTGCGTAATAAAATTCTGATCGCCACAATGAAATGCCCGCTTCAGATCAAACAAAATCTGAATGTCCTTCAGGGATAAGCCATACTCCTTTAGTTCGATAATGACGCCGAAATCCGAGATTTCCTTTTCCCCGTATTCCCTATAATTGTTGGACCATGCGGGGGTAAGCAAATTCAGTTCTTCATAGTGACGGACCGTATCTTTGGTCGTATGCAGCAACGTTACGAATTCACCGATTTTCATCTTATTCTCCCCTAAAAAAGACATTGACGCGGGGTTTACCCCACGCCCTTTAATGGATTCATGACTTATTAATTCTGAGAGGGTGGATCAAATGACTTTATTTTGGGTAGCCGGTGCAGCTTTGGCCGTGATTTATGGACTATTGTGCGGATTCAGCGGTATCATTCAGATGAAAAAAAGAGAGATCGCCTTGTGGTCTGCTGCAGGCATGATGATCTCGGGAGCTAGTGTTGCGTTTTTTGCCCTATTACTAAATCGGTATCCACAATTATTGGCGCTGCTCATTGGATGCCTATTGTCGATTCACATTCTAACCATAATTAACGGACTCCATTTGTACAATAAAATTAATATCAAACATCATCTAGTCCGGTTCATAATTTCAGCTGTAATCATAGTCTTACTGCTAATAAGTTAGTCGAAAAAGCTATCGGCCACTGCTCCAGGCTCTATACTTCATCGTCAGGAAAGACCAGATGCAGCTGATCTTCCGATACCACTTTAAATCCCTCTTTTTTAAGCAAAGCAGCCGTAACTCCATTGCCAGCGATTACGCCGTTTGCAAAGCTTCCTTCATAGATCCGGGAACTTCCGCAGGAAGGACTGGACTCTTTTAGGACGATAGCCGTCGCTCCTGCTTCTTTCGCGATTTTCAAGGCTTCATAAGCTCCTTGGATGAACTGATGACTGACATCCTCACCGGAGCGGTTCACGACTCTTGCTTTTCCCAGGAGCACATCCTCCCCGGTCCCGCCGACAATTTCGGCCGGCTCCCGCGGCGTGGCAAGACCGCCTAAAAGTTCCGGGCAAACGGTGATCGCCTTCTTCTCGGCAACCCATTTCGCGATACTTTCATCCAGGCAGTCCTTACCATTGTAACGTACCTTCATTCCTGCCAGGCAAGAGCTGACAATAATCATGTTACGCCTCCTCATGCAGTTGAATTGCCGCCGTTCCCCCTATTATGTCAGCTCTCCGCAAAAATGGGCAAGGCTTTTCCATATAGTTCTTTGGGATTATTCCCCAATTTTTTGATTGACTAATTAAAATTTGCAGTATAACATACGCATTAGCTTAACTACGTAACTCCTCTCTAAAACCGCTCCAGTATGGAATCTTGCTTTCCCTTTTGCGCAAACGTTTGCTCTACGATTTGAACTGCAAAATATGAATCGCTACGGTTATTGGCTGCCCTCCGGCGACGGATCCATCTTGCAATTGTTCAACATCTATGGCGCCTAGCTTCTTGAACGAACAAGCCTGCAGACGGATTGGCCCATAATCGCTCTAATATCCTCCAAAGCAGTCACGCCTTGGCGAGAACAATGATCTTCCCAGTAAAACAACTATATTCGGAAAGGAGGGACCAGGATTTATACAAAATCATTATTGAAAGCGCATTATATGTAATTAAGCCCAATAAGAGGAGTGATGACGCGCAATGAAATTCAGAAAAGCATGGTTTGGCATATTCATGGCTTTCATTCTTGTTTTATCAACCTTCACCCCCTCCTTCGCCGATCCGGCCGATCCAGTCGATCAGTCGATCACCGCATCGAATGAAGCAGCGGCGTCGGCTAGTTTAAAGGTGCATTTCAAAAAACCTGGAGGCTGGGGCACTCCCCAACTTTATTACTACCAAACCAGTCCAAGCGTCACCGAGCCCGCCTGGCAATCATCTCCGGCCATGAATGCGGAACAAGGAGACTGGTATGGTTACACCATTGAGGGAGTCGCCAGTGCGAGGGTGATTTTTAAAGACAGCAACGGCAATCAGACGCCGGGGAGCGGCCAGCCCGGTATGTTTAGGGACAAAGAAGGATGGTATGACGGAAATAATTGGAGCGATAGCAACCCCGATGCCGCAGATACGGTCCCCCCGGATGTACCCTCCGGCTTGACGAGCACGACCAAAACGGACACCACCGTAACGCTCTCGTGGGCTCCCGCCTCGGATAATGCCGGAGGCAGCGGCTTGTCCGGTTATCTGGTCTACAGGAACGGGTCGCAAGTCGGCTCGGAAACAGCCGCTGCCACCTTTACGGACACCGCGCTTAGCCCCGAGACGGATTACGTCTACACGGTTAAAGCGAAAGACAAAGCGGGAAACGTGTCCGCCGAAAGCAATGCTTTATCGGTGACTACCAATCCCGCGGGGAGTTCAAACCAAGTAACCATTTACTACAAAATCGGTTATGCAACGCCTTACATCCATTACCGGCCTGCTGGCGGCAGTTGGACGGCAGTCCCGGGCATCAAAATGGAGAATGCCGAAATGCCGGGATATGCCAAATCGATTATCGATATTGGAGCCGCGGCCCGGCTTGAGGCCTGTTTCAACAACGGAAGCGGGCAATGGGACAGCAACAACGGCAACAATTACTTTTTCAATCCCGGAACCTGGACTTACTCCGCTGGAGTAATCACCCCCGGCGCTCCTTCCGGCGGTTCGACGGACACCACGCCTCCCGCCGTGCCGGCCAATTTGGCCGTGACGGGCAAGACCTCTTCGACAGTGGCAATATCGTGGTCCCAAAGCTCGGATAATGAAGGCGGAAGCGGCCTTCAAGGGTACGAGGTTTACCGGGACGATACCCTGGTGGATGCCAATGTAACAGCGACATCTTATACATTTAATGGACTGACGGCCTCTACCGCTTATTCGTTTACGGTACTGGCCAAAGACAAAGCGGGGAATAAATCCTCCCAGTCCTCCCCTCTTTCCGTGACAACTTCAGAAGCGGGCGCCGGGAATCAGGCTATCGTCTACTATTACACCAAGACGCGAGCCTGGTCGCAGGTCAACATTCACTACTCCCCTGCCGGAGCCGCATGGACGACTCCTCCGGGAGTGAAAATGGCGGAAGAAGCCTGCAGCGATTGGACCAAAATCACGATCGATCTTGGGGAAGCAACCAGCATGAAGGCCACGTTTAACAACGGTTCGGTTTGGGACAATAACAACGGCCAGAATTATGTTATCGGTACGGGAATTACCACCGTCAAGGACGGTGTAGTTACTTCCAATACGATCAGCCCGTGCGCCCCTTTGCCCGAAGACAAACTGCCCCCTTCCGTACCGGAAAACGTGAATGCGGTTGCAAAAGACCTTAGCGTTACCTTGACTTGGAGTCCTTCGGTCGACAATGAGAACGGAAGAGGCGTAGCCGGGTATGAAATCACGCGCACAGGCGGGACTCAAGGCCAAAAGGTGTATACGACTACCCGGACCGATTTCACGGAAACGAAACTTGAAGCGCAAACGACGTACACCTATACGGTAAAAGCTTTTGATAAGGCGGTCCCTTCCAACAAGTCGGCTGCCAGCCAGCCGGTCTCCGCCAAGACGGGCGATGCTCCGCTTCCTCCAGTCGGCGGGACGCCGCTTGGAGGCGATGCCCGCGAAGATTCTATTTACTTTGTCATGACCGCCCGCTTTTACGACGGTGACTCCTCGAATAACCGCGGCGGGCAGTATAATGTACCTTCGGGAAATGCGGCCAACAATGACCCTATGTTCCGGGGCGATTTTAAGGGATTGATGGAAAAACTCGATTATATCAAAGCTCTCGGATTCTCGGCGATCTGGATTACGCCCGTCGTGCTGAACCGCTCGGATTATGATTTCCACGGTTATCACGGTTACGACTTCTACCGGGTAGATCCTCGTCTGGAGTCGAGCGGCGCAAGTTATCAGGATCTGATCAACGAAGCCCATAACAAGGGAATCAAGATCATTCAGGATGTCGTATACAATCACTCCAGCCGGTGGGGAGCAAAGGACTTGTTCACGCCTACCGTTTTTGGTATTCGCGATGCGCAGTGGAGCTGGTATTACGACGAGAAAATTCCTGGCCTGGAGTATGACGGCCTTTATCCGAATGACGTTTCCGCCAAAGCTTACAACGGCGATATTTGGTCAACGGAGGAGCCTGCCGGGAACACCTGTCAGAATTGGGGAACGCCTACACAGTTCTACAGCAAGGAAGGTTATCGTATTTACAACTGCCAGTGGCCTAATGCAACTTCCGGTATGTTCCCTACCGAATACTATCATCCATGCTGGATCGGTAACTGGGAAGGCGAAGATTCCCGCAGTTGCTGGCTCCACGAGGATCTGGCCGACTTCAACACGGAAAGCAAGCCTGTGCAGGATTATCTGATTGGAGCCTATAACAACTTCATCGATATGGGCGTGGACGGTTTCCGGATCGATACCGCCGTCCACATACCGCGGGTGACGTGGAACCGACATTTCCTTCCTGCCGCCCAGGAGCACTCCGCTGCGAAATTCGGCGATAAGGGAGAAAACTTCTTCATGTTCGGCGAGGTCGGGGCGTTCGTCAACGACAAGTGGAATCGCGGCTCGGTCAACCATTCCGCCCAATTCTTCACCTGGAAAGAGCGCAAAGAATATAGCGCCAACGATGAAGTCGCGGCTTTAGAGCAATTCAATTACGAAAATCAGCTCGGGACGGCCAATCAGCCTACCTCGGACAATGCTTTCCTCAGAGGAAACAATTATCATGAGCCCGACCACAGCAAGTTCTCCGGCATGAACATCATCGACATGCGGATGCACATGAATTTCAGCGAAGCGGTCAATGCCTTCCATAACGGCAAGGATTCGGACGATTCGACCAATGACGCCACCTATAACGTGGTGTACGTCAGCAGTCACGACTTCGGTCCGAACAAATCGAGCACGGCCTACAATGGGGGAACCGGCACTTGGGCGGAAAACATGAGCTTGATGTGGACGTTCCGGGGCATTCCGACCATCATGTACGGCGATGAAATCGAATTCCAGGCGGGTGAAAAAATCGACTGTGGGCCGACCTGCCCGCTCGAAGAAACGCGCCGCGCCTATTTCGGCGATGAAATTGAAGGAACCGTGGTGGCAAGCGACTTCGGCAAGGTGGCTTCCGCTTCCGGCAAGGTCGCCGATACGCTGCAAAAACCGCTGGTCAAGCACTTGCAGCGGTTGAACCAAATCCGTAGGCAGATTCCTGCATTACAGAAAGGCCAGTATTCAACCGAAGGCATTACGGGAAAAATGGCGTTTAAACGCCGATACACGAATGCCGCCGAAGGCGTCGACAGCTTTGCGCTTGTGGCGATCAGCGAATCCGCGACCTTCAACGGTATTCCGAACGGCACTTATAAAGACGCCATTACAGGCGACGTGAAAACCGTGACGAACGGTAATTTGTCCGTTTCCTTATCCGGTATTGGCAACCTTCGCGTCTACGTGCTGGATCTGCCGGGCAACCCGGCTCCGGGTAAGATCGGCGAAAACGGTCCGTATCTGAAATAGCCCGAAGGATATAAACAAAAGCGAGGTCTCCGTGAAGATCGGAGGCCTCGCTTCTTATGCCCATTTTTTGGAATACTTCTATTAATACGCGGTCCAGCCGGCATCGGCCGTAATCACTGTTCCGTTCACGAAACCGGAGTCGTCCGACGCAAGGAACAAGGCCACCTTGGCAATCTCTTCGGGCTTGCCCACACGCGGATTAATTGCCATGCCGAGTTGCTGTTTACCGAAGCCGAATTGGCTAGTACCTTGCATGGAGGCCCCGATGTTCGTTTCCACGCCGCCCGGAGCGATCGCATTACAACGAATACCTTCGGTAGCATACATATAACCCGTGTTTTTGGTGAAACCGACAACGGCATGTTTCGAAGCCGTATAAGCTGCGCCTGCACGAGCACCATTAAGTCCGCCTGCCGAAGCCACGTTGACGATGACCCCTTTTTTCTTCTCAAGGAAAATCGGCAGCACTTTACGGGTAGAACGCATCACGCTGGTCGTGTTAATCGCAAAAACTCTTTCCCATTTATCATCGTTAATTTCACCAGCCGGCTCCATGCCGTCCATAATTCCGGCGTTGTTGACAAGAATATCAACGGTGCCAAAATTTTGTACTGTCGTATCAATCAAATTCTGAATGTCTTCTTCAACGGCCACGTTTGTCTTAATGGCAAACGCCGTGCCGCCCTGGGATTTGATTTCTTCTACCGTAGCCTGAGCTCCTTCCAGGTTCAAATCCGAAACCGCCACTTTCGCTCCTTCTTTGGCAAAAAGCAGAGCAATTTGTTTACCCATACCTGAAGCTGCACCGGTTACTACCGCTACTTGGTTTTGAAGTTTCACTCTCAAATACCTCCCGAAATATTCACAATTCATAGGTTAGACTGTGAATAATGTTATTGCGTTATGCATCTTCAGTATAGATAAAGCCTAATTCCTCCACAATCATTAATCGCTCAATAAATGTTCATTAACAGACATCATATGATGGTTTGTACATTATCTTTTATTAATTTTGGTGGAAGTCGGCTTCCAGTTAATCATTCGGACCAACTGATCCTGCATATAATCCGGCGAATAATTGAATCCATTCTCAATCCAGTGGAAGACAAGGCCTAACAGGGCATTCATCGAGTAGATCAAAAGGAATTCCCGGTTAATCGAATCATGGGTATAGTCCAAATCCTCCGCGGCGATCTGCATTAGCGAGGCGAATATCTTCTCTTTGAACTTAGTCAATACCTCGCTTTTAAACAAGATCGTATAAACGGAAGAGTTCCGATAGAAATGTTCAAATATTTTCACCGAATTCGCAGGCAACTCGTCGATCCGGAATATTTCCGCTTCCTCGTACGGCGCGCGGAAGGACTGCTTCAGTTCATCGATCAATTTCGAAAAAACATCGTCCAGCAGCATTTCTTTGCTTTCATAGTGGGCGTAAAACGTTCCCCGGTTATATCCCGCCATCTCGACGATTTCCTTGACCGAAATGGCATGAAAAGCTTTGATCGACATCAGATCCAATAAGGCTTGTCTAAGCGCGGCCGTGCTTCGGGAAATGCGTTTATCTGTTTTTGCATCACTCATGGACGTAACCCCCTTTATATCTCACTCATCTCATTCTATACAAAAAACGCGGCCCCCGGAAATTCCGGAAGCCGCGCCGTGCTTGAATCTTTAAGATGCTGATGAAGGGATTCGAACCCCCGACCTACGCATTACGAATGCGTAGAGATATATTTCCCTTAGGTTCCCCATATCCCCGCAACGCTTCTTTTTTAGTTTTTCCAGCAACCATCATCCCCCTATCAGTTCCTAGTGTTTCCCGATATGGGTAGAAGATTTGGTAGAAAGAATATCCTTAGTAGGCTACCGTTGTTATGAGTTTTTGAGTGAGATCTTATTTTAGCAGTTTTGTTATAAACCGAGCAACTAATAACTGGTCCAATAGCTGGTGTTTCCACCCTTCCGCTCAGCAGTCGATTTCGCCATGGTTGTATCCCTTTCCCACGCCTCCAAGATGACGATCGTATCCAGCACCGGCTTGTCTGGCCAGAATATGTATTCCTTTTCTACCAGGCCTGTCAAACCATGCTCGATATCTTTGTACCTCCGCCCGATCATTCGTTCTAGCTCTGCCTTCGCTGGTATTCGATTGGTTCGAAGATTGAAGTTCGCCAATACTCGGAGTAGCTTTCTTTCTAGATCGCTAAGCATTCTATACACCTCAAAAGTAAGAACATTTGTTTGTATTATATACGAACTTGCGTTCTTAACTCAACAGTAAGCATCTTTAAATTAACATTTTCATTCTTTCTTGAGATAAAATTTTACAGAATATATCTAATAAGGAGGATAATTGTATAAACTCATCGAAAATTGTACTACCACTTTAGTCTGGTGCGGACAGGTCTTTAGTGGGATCCGCGATAACGCTCGCCAGTGCACAGCGGACGTATTCCATAGATATTTTGATTAACAGGAGTGTTCGCCGTGGAGTTAATCCGCATGATTGAAGAGCTCCGGTTGGAATTGAATAAACTCGCTGTGTACAAACGCCTGGCCGACCGGGAAATATTAATCCTAAGCCAAAAACTTGATCGACTATTAAACGAGTATCATCAAGAAGCTAAAGAAGTAAAATGAAACAAAATAGGGAGTCGCGAAAGCGGCTCCTTTAAGAAGGAGTTGTGAACTTTGTATAGAAGTTTAGTAAAGGCAATAAAAGCTGACCAGGAAGTCATCTTTTCGTTGTTAGATGGATCCAAGATTTCCGGGTTTCCGAGCTGGGGTGTGGATCGGAGCAGAGTGCGGATAAAGTTGGCAGACACAACGGTTTGGGTGCCGCTAGATGAGGTAGAACATGTAACTATCGTACATAACTTAAACGCAAAAAAGACCACTGACCATATAGGTTAGTGGGCCTTTCTTTAATTGAGTGTTTTTCGTTAAACCCAACCAAACGCTTTGGCAATAGCCACCCCAGCAGATGAAGCTTGGACAGTTTTTGTAAGCAGATCAAACAGAGTCTTAGCAGTGTTCATTTGGCCTTTTTTAGCATTTTCCTTAATAGACTCTATAGACTTTAAATCTCTTTCATCGGAATTATCTAATGCAAATCGATGCAAATCTTTGAAAAGCCTTTCCATTTCAATTTCACTTAATCCATTTACTTTTTGTTGGATATTCCCGTGATCACCAAAGTTAAAGTTTTGATTATTTCCAGACAATCCACTTATATTAAAATTTCTATTATCGATGACGACCACTCCTTGTTCTGGGTCAAATATTTTAAACATCTCTTCAATTATAAGATCCTTTATACTCTTTGTGGAATCAAAGTTTTCTTTTGGCCTCTCAAAGGCAACCGTGATTGGACTTTTTTTTTAACATCTTCGATGAACTCTTTGTTAAAGTTAAAAACAATGAAACTATGATCTAAATCATTTAATATTTCCTTACCACAAATATGGCAGCGGGGAAGATCGAACTCGTCTATCTCCTCTTCCAAATCAGACAGGTAAGCTTTGTGATTTTCAGAGCATAAATAGATTCTACCCGCACTAATTTCAAACCCTTCTTTAGACATTAAGAACCTTAATACGTAGTCATAGGTTGCTTCGTACTTTATAGCATAAAGTACATTTTCAACGGTGAAATCAATTACAGGAGGTGTCAAAGTAGCCCAGGACTCCAGCAAATCATTAATTATTGCAATTGGTTTGCCCACAAAGACACCTCCTGTCTAATGTTTATATTATCAATTCTTCTGCCTCATTTTTATCAAGAGTAGCTTGCTTGTTTAAAAAACACACAGTAACTATGGCATCAAAGACATGATCAATTACTGATTGTGTAACTAATGATTTAAATTTAATACTACCCGATTTTATATTTATGTCAAAGGTCACAGGAAATGTTATTTTTGTAGTTCTGTCTTCAAATTCATCCAGGTGACATGTGACATCCATGCGATCGTCTGATGGAAGCTGATTCTCTTCAAAAAACTTTCGAATCTTTATGGCCAATTCATCATTTTCAAGATCGTAAGTTCCTCTTGAGCTATTAAGTCTAACACTCCCGACTGTAGAAGGAAGAGCTATGTGCTCAGAAGAGTAATTTGCCTGAAGTAATGTTTTAATTGCATTGGCATCAGTAGTTGTAACTTTTGTTAATGTCTCACACTCGATATTGCTATCTTCTTTGTATTCAAGAAGATCTAATACAAATTTTTTAACATTTGCATAATAAGTTGGAGTTGTGCGATATTCAATAATTGAATTTGAGAAATGGATTGCAACTGGTATGATATCAGCATAAGAGTTTGTGGTTGAGCCATTCCACCCACTTTTTACGCTTGTATATTTCCTCTGTACTGTGTTTAAATATATGACATCTCCTACATGGAGTATGCCACAGATTCTTACGTTATCGTCATATTGAAGTTCCCAATTTAATTTACTTAATGAATCGGTGGAGATCTTTTCTCTTTCAAGTAATAGCTTAATAAACTTTTCTGGAGTGTTGGCCTCTTCTGGAAAGGGCTCTAGCATTCTTTCGATAATTAATCCACAACTACTCTTGGTAAAAGCAAATTCGGTGGCCAAATAATCTAAGTCATTCTTGTGACCAGATTGAATAAGATCGTCAATTATTTCTTCCTTAGATTTGCCGTTTAATTTCTTTAAATTCTTTGCTTTAGCCAGTTTTCTGACAATAGTTTGAGGTACCTTATCATACGGATCCATTTACTTGCCTCCAATTTTAGTTGAAGACCCTAAAAAAAAAGTATATAATAAATTTACGGATAGACTAGGGCCTATGGTTCTGGTCTTTTTTTTATTTTATACCAGATTATAGGAAAAATCTAAACTTATATTTCCAATTCCTTAAATTGTATAGGCAGATTTACCTATATGCATCTACTAATAATCAACCTTCTTCTACAATTTTGTTTTGCTTGTTTCTTATTAAGCGAAATCGAATATTTGAGAGCACTTTCCTTTTCTATAGAATTACTATCAAAAGCCCCAAGAGTTATTTACCTCTCGGGGCTTCTACCGATGCCTTCGGATTTATTATCAGAAGTTATTTAAAAGATTCAAGTGTATCGAAACGCTGTCTACAGGTTATATCCGGAGCTGTCCGGCTTAGTAGGGTTACTGATAATGCCAAGAGTGGCCAGCAGACCTAGTACTACGTTTACGATCGTCAAGATGTCCTGCTTCAGCACATCGGTGATTTCAAACAGATTAGTCAAATGACCGAGTAACTGTAGGAGCAGCAGCCCCTGGGAAACGATACTGATCCATAACGCATAGTTCCGCCATCTTTGTTTTTTCATAATACTTTCCCCTATTCGATTGGAATTCCTGCAGCCCGCCGCAGGTGATTTGCGTTTGCGTTAAATTGATTGGCCAGTGCCGTATTGCCATCGGCCTTGGCTTTAAACCAGCCTGGGGACAGCCACCGGAAGATGATCTCCTGAGCATTGCTCTTGTGGAGCTTTTGTAACGGTAGCGCTGCTTTACCAGGAAGCAACGGAATACCTGCAGCCATCCGGAGGTTGTTGGCCAGATTATGAAAGTGCGTCTTGCCGACCTCATCCCCTGCTCGCTGCGATTCATACCAAGCCGGGGAAATATACGTGTCAATCAAATGCTGTGCCACCACTGCCGGCAGTTTTACAAAGTCAGGGACCACTATCGGAGCGACCAGCTCAGCCGCAACATCGTTGATCAGGTCCTTAAGCGTCTTTCCGGCGGAAGCCAACGCCTGCTCACAATCTGATTTTCGGCCCGGGTCCAGCTGCTTATGGCTGGCAATGTGTATGGAGGGGTTCTTGCCCCACTTGTCACAGCAGTAAGCCAGGTACCATACAAAGCGTTTGTACGCCTCAGAAAAATTGATCGCTTTGCCCTTGCTGTTGGTCCCATAGCACAGCTCCACACCAAGCGCAGCGTCATTGGCATCGTATCCAAAGCGATCGTTATCTGTTGTGACGTTATAAATGACATGGTGTGCCTTTTCTGTCGGTTCCGAACCTGTACCTGTAGGAATAATCTCCAGGATCTTTGTATCATCGATAAACACCTGCGCAGATGCCGAACGGTCCGTCAGTTTGTTAAAATATGTGTAATGATTGTCGGCCGTCGCACCGGGGTTCCCGGTATCATGGGCAACAAAAAAGGCCGGGCTGCCCGTTTTAAGTCGGGTGCCTGGCCTTACATTCGGACGTTTATTGATATAGCGCCGTTCAATCGGATATTTGTTCTTGTCCAACTTGATCCTCTCCCTTCTTGTCGACCCTCCGCAAAAACAGGAATAGGTCATACCGCTTCCGCCATGTCAGCCAGGCCAACGAGGCTAGGCCGGCAGTTGTGCCAATCTGGGCAGCCGTCCATCCATAAAGTAGCCACTCATCTAGCTGCGGCGAATTAAACCTAAACGCGATGGCTGAACGCATCAAGAGCACGATCATCATCTTGAACGTATATGCTGCCAAAAAAAAGAGCATCGCCAGCATAAACACGCTGACAACGCCCGACCTGAATCTTTCTTGATAGTAGGACCTGTGCCAATGGATAATAAAAACCGAGCATCCGATCGCCACAACATACAGCAACAGCAAAATGATATCAATGACCCCCATGACTATCCCCCTTATCGTAGAGCAAATACCGCGCAAACCGGTTTCTCTCTATCTCCCTTTGCAGCTCCATAGATGCATTCTGGTACCGACTGATGGATAATGACACGCTGCTGGATGCCCGGCTCAATTCAATCTCCTTGTCGCGGTGTTGGGGGAACAGGCGCTGAAACAGTTTTGTCAACATGTTCATCCTCCCCTGTCCTCGTCCTTCTTTAAGTTTTTAACCATTTCCAGCAGCGGTGCCATAAATCCTTCCCGCTCTTTGTCCAAGATCGCCTGCAGGCGGTCCCGATCATCCTCTGCTTTATCCAGTAGACTCCGCGGTACTAGGTCCCCCTTGATGATCATCTTGACCAACACAGCCAGGATAACCAGTAGGATAAAAGTAAGCACCACCGCCAGACCGTATTTTTCGGCGAGCGGCAAGAACTCCTTGACCCCATTGATCTCTTCTTGTCCCATCACCTCGCTCCCCTCTCTCTGTTTAGCCTTTATCTGTATTTGCTTGATCGGACTGATCGGTTTGCTGTTCCTGTGATCTTTCCAACTGCGCCACCGCCATACCAACCTCCTCGTCGATCTGGCGCAAGATTTCAATCTCTCGGCCGGGGTACATGCTCAGAATTAACGTAATAACGTCAATTACTTCCTGAGCCGGCTGCTTCAAGTCCAGTGAAACGTCTATCTTTGTTATTAATGCCAAGGATCTTCCTCCTTTCTGGCAAAACAAAAGAGCCTGCGGGGATCGCAGACTCCTATCTTTTGCTATTTAACTTTATTGATTTTTAAGCGCCTCCAGAGCTTCATTCACCAACCGTAGTTCCTCAGTCGCCTTTTCAATGAGGGCGTCGTATTCGGCGAGTTGGTTTTCTTTAATAAGACAATTAGTTTTTTTCAATTATTAATAAAGGCTCACATCAAGCATTCTTTATTACTAACCGGCTTGTGTTTTTATTGACATACACCTTATCAATATCAGCCACATAATTATTCAATAACCGCTGAGATTGTATAACCTGAGAGGGTGTACTATACCCTGTTTGCCCTAGAAACTCAGTTAATTTTTCTACTAATCTTCCATTTCCTAACTCATCCTCAAAATCCTCAGAATTTAATAAAAATGTGTAGGATAAATTATCAGCTTGAGGAAAATACCGTTGAAATTCAAGGGTGATAGAACTTATTGCATAGAATTCAATTTCCCCATTTAAATTGATTCCCCCAAAAGCCAGTATTGCTTTGTAACCTGACTGCTTCAAAGCAACTTGATTCTGAGCTAAAATCAGTTTTATTTTCTCTAACCAAAAGGTATAATCTTCTTTTTCTCCTTCATAATGCTTGAAGTTATTGGCAATAGACTCACAAATGTGTCGCGTTCCAGCATAGGCTATAAAAGACTTTTTCCCTATTCTTACGAACTTCTGATAGTCTTCTTCTAGAACCTCGTCTTCTAAACCTACGACTCTTCCGTCGCACATAACTGTAAGAAAACTTTTAGAACCAACTACTGAAACAAAGCTCACTATTCCCTCCTCCTATCAAAATCACTTAATCGATTTTATCTGTGCTTCAAGTTGCTTAATTTCAGCTTCGGCGGCTTTGATTTTAGCTTGCAGATCGTCAATGGCCGTTTCGGCTTCAATTAATTTCGTTTGGGAACCGGTTGTTGTCATTGTAGGAGCGTCAGCAGGTTTAGTTGCATTCCAATCAATCGCTTCCTCGATGGATTTTCGCGCTTGAGCGGCAGTTTCTTCATATCCCACTAAAGACGCTTTCCAAAACGTAATACTCCCACGCAATATGCTAATTTGATTTTCAATTTTCAATTCTCTTACTACTTCATCCTCAGTGCGATTAATTGTCTCAGGTGCTGTCAATATAACCTCTCCCTTCCCTACTTTTACAGAGTAACCGGAGGCTTCAGAGAAACTTCGTACGGGGGCGTAAGTTGTTCCGTCAATAACCACTGCATCCTTAACTTGTTTCCCATCTACCTTTACAGAGACAACGGACTGCACCTTTTTCCCGATTAAAGAGTTTGTCGCTGCCGAAACTCCCACTGCTAATGATCCCAAAAGTAATAACGAAATAATTGACGAATAAACAATCTTTTTCATGAATTTACCTCCATCGACATGTTTACCGGTAGTATACCTTATATATAATCACTTTGGGATATTAACTATAGCTAATGTGTCTCCGGTTATACTGTAAAGTTTTAAGTTTCTGGTTGTAGGGTCGAATGTCATATTTTTAGCTGTTTCGCTTCTATTAGGTTTATCATTTACTAGCGACCTTATGTTTGATAACTCCGTTTGAAGTCCAGAAATACTAGACATTCCAATTCCACTTACACTGCTATTGAACTGAACGCTGTCTCTGAAATACGTACTTCCTTGCACTTGGACATTCCCGCCTAAAGATGCTA
Source organism: Fontibacillus forbon (assembly GCF_046559655.1). Classification (NCBI taxonomy): domain Bacteria; kingdom Bacillati; phylum Bacillota; class Bacilli; order Caryophanales; family Paenibacillaceae; genus Fontibacillus; species Fontibacillus forbon. Next base: position 188,330 of record NZ_JBKGFV010000004.1, read on the forward strand.
AAAATAATGTTCCAAAAGATTCAAGTGTTAGGCCAATATCGGTACCATTAATTGTTCCAGACCCACTGCCATTAGATTTATTGAAATTAATTGCATTCATCCCGTACGAGTTATTTATGGAAATACTAATTCTTTCACGGTTATTCGAGTCATAGGTATGCCATCCGGACGAATCCGCTTCGAATCGAGCCCCGCTTACTGCGGTTCTGAACAAAGCCCCTGTAATTGTGCCCCCAGAGAACAGTCCACCTTCTGCATAAGCGTACCCCGCCTTACTTACAATAAATTTCCCGTTCCCCACGTTGATGGATGAGCCAAGAATTTCGCCATCGGAGAAATTTGAGCTCTTGATCTGTGCCGAATTGGCCGTCAACTTGTTTGCAATCAGGTTCCCCTTCATATCGACGCGAAACGGAGCGCTGTTGAAGTCAGCGTGGCCGGCTGCTATGCCCTTCGTATTGATCTGAGTGACGTCATTTCCGCTTCCAATCAACATCGATACAAATGCACCGAGCTGACCAATTACAGTTTCAGCCAGTACCCCACGGGCGGTAATTGCGGATCTGATTGTCTTCCAGCCATCTGTCGATATTCCGAGTCCCTTGGAGGTCAAACGGACTTGTTCTAGTGGATTCGTCTTCTCCTGGGCGAGGATACCGCCCTCTGGCGGATAAATTAATTCAGTCTTACTGTTATCGATGTCGATTATAGCTTGCCGGGCGAATGCCTCAAATACGTCCGTGCGGATACGGCCGCCGGAAAGAAGATTCTCCATCACCTTTCGCGATTTCTCTAAATCTGCGAGTAGATCAATGTCATCCTTCAATGCAAAGTTGGCCAGCGTGACCTTCGAGTGCTGGTCAATGGAGTACGGGTACTCGGTCAATTCCACGATCCGGACAGCGATCCGGTGCATTTCCATCTCCGGATCGTAAACTGTCGCTGCATCACCCAGATCCGGAGGTCGCTCGTCTCGGTCGATTTTGTGTAGATCGGCTGCGCTAAGGTTGATCTCCAACTCCGGCATTTCCTTCTTACGCAGTTCTTCCCGGGTAGATTTCAGGAGCTCCACCGGATCCTCAATGTCCTGCTGGATGTTTTCACCGGCGAAAAACGGAACGCTGTCACTGCCCCAGTAATTAACGTAAGGGGAAAGAAGGTAATTGACCATGACCTTCCCGTTCTGGATCGCGCCTGGGATGGACTGGAGCAAGCTGCGTTCCTCGGCCGTAAGATTGTCAGCGGACATCCCGACCCATGTCCGGCCATCTTTCATCTGAGCATGCATTTTGGTAACAAGCCCGGTCCCGTCGTCTTTGAACGAATCGGAAATGATGTTCTTTTTTGTCCGGAATTCGTACCTCTCCGTTTGAGAGCCGGTCTTTTTGTGGATATGAATCACGAAGTTATCCGGGCGGATCTCCGCTTTGTATGTGTTTATCACTTGGTTAAGCGCGGCAAGTACAGTCGTCCGGCCAAAATCTTTAATGTCCCAAAGGTCAAACGTGTCATGCACCTGGAATGTGAACCGTCCTCCGGTCCACGCGCTGATTTTGTTCAGCAACGTCGATATATGGACACCATATGCCTCCGTGATGTAATCATCATACGGTACCTTGTAATCGTTCATCTTGAACATAACATGCGTGGCCGTAATCATAGCCGTCAGGGTTTTCTTCGATCGATCCCGCTTCCGGCTGTTAATCACGTAAAACTGGCCGCGCTCGTCTTGGAAATGACCTTTCATCTGGATTTTCTCCAGATAATCATCTGAGGTCATAGGTACTAAAAAAGACAGCTCATAATCGGAATTGAGCCGTCTTCTTCGTTCGATGCTATAAGCATCAATCAGAGTACCGGTGCGCTTGAAATTTTTATCGAATACTTGCATTGTTTTAGGCATCTTTTCAGCCCCTTAATACAGAAACTTATCCCGGTGAGTAATCCGGAATAGGATTGTCCGCCCAGTGGCAGGATCAGTCCAGGTCAAATTGTTGGTGCCGAGGTTCAGGTCAAAAAAGCCCCCTTCATATAGATGGGAGACGTTCTGGCCGTTCCGGGTTATCTTTAATTTCCCGCTGTCTATGATAATCACATCACCAGGCTTAAAGGTATCCGTGAACTCGATGTAATCTACATGGTACTTCGTTGCTTCCGCCCTTAAACGTCCTTCCCCAGATAATCGGGCCGAATGCCTGATCTCCCGGATAAAGGAAGCTGATAACCGACCTTCACCGGACATCCGCTCTGGATCCAGGGAATATTCCCGGATGTATTCAGCAGTTATCCGGCCATCGCCAGACAGGTGGGCCGTCGCGGCCATTTCCATTGAAAACTTATCAACCAACACTCGGCCCTCTCCGGATAAGCGGGCTTCCATATCCACGATGTTTACCGCATCCTCTGTAGCTGAGTTAAAGGCTAAATCATTAAAGTTTCCGCCAAACATCTCCCCCCTCCTTTCAGGTAAGGAAAATTTTCCTTTGCATCATTAAGCCTTATAATCCTTGCCAGTGATTACCTTGAACTCCGATGCTGAAATGGTTCCAAACTGAACATAGAGCTTGAGTTGTACATCGGAAACCCACTTTTTTTCGTAAAAATAAGACAAACGTTCGAAGTCACTATTAAACATTCACTTCGCCCCCTGTTCCATTTGCTAAGAGCTTTAATTCTAGTGCCGCCAGCATTTGCCCGAGAACCTGATTTTGCATGTACAAATCGAGGATCGATATATCCTTTTTGACCAGTTCAGCACCGAGTACACCGTTCTGCTGTTTGAGGTCAAGGGTCGATAGATCCTGCTTAATTTGCTCCATTCCCAGCGTGCCGATTGTCTGCTGCTGTTCTTCACTCTCCGACTTCACTTGCTCCAGTTCCAATCCTGCGCTGTCGATTGCTTTCTGCTGCTGCTCGTTTTGCTGCCGTATGTCCGAGACTTCCGTTTGCAACTGCTCAAACTCGGTCGGCTCCTGTGGTGGATGCAGTGCTTCGATCTCCTCCGGTGTCAAACCTTCGGCCCATAACTCAGGCTGAGCTGGTGCAATATATACCGGTGGCTCCCCGCGCTCATCCTCGGGTTGCGAGGACCATTCGGCATATGCAGCTTGATATTCGTCGTTTGCCTCGGCAATAGCATCCTGATACGCCAGCCATCCCACCAAGTCAAAGCGCGGCAGATACAGTCCGGACGGAACCGGCACTCCGACAATATAACCGGCTGGCTCCCTCTCCTCTTCCGGCTGCTCTTCCGCCGCATCTTCATCGGTTTCAGGCGACAAGTCAGGTTCCGGTGCAGGTGGATCGGCATAAAAAGGGACGATACCTGAAAAGGCATCGTCCACGATTACGTCCTCGATATAAAGGCCGTCCATGTTTATTTTAGGAACTGCTTTCAATTTGAACCCTCCTTATTGTTCGGCCGAAAATGTAGGGATACATAATGACAGATATCCGTTATTGGCTCCCCTAAGTATATTTACTTCTCCGAGAGGCGTAACAACCAGGAACGTCGAGCTAACTGTGAGTCCGTCAATTGATCCCATGGCTTGCAATGCTTTATGTTTCTTTGGGCGGTATCCTTCAGGTAATCGAAACAAGACTGTTCCTGGTGTAACTGCACCACCACCTATCATTCCTCTAAGATGGACCTCCCCAAAAGAATCCTTGTAAAAACCGACAGGATCATATTGGCTTAAATCATAATTGATCCACCCGTTAAGCAGCGTCGGCGTGATCCATACCGGAGCCGGAGAGTCCTTCTCCGCCTTCTTCTGTTCGACAACGGAAACGCGCTGTAACGCCTCGGCCACTCCCGCCGTCAGGTCGCTGATCTGCGCCTTTTCATTCGTGGCCAGGCTACCAGTGATCGACTGGATCGGAGATTTGTCGAGTTTGGTGTATGTGACGGAGTATGCGGCGAAAGGATCAAAATTTGCAGCAAGAATAACCGCTGATACAGCCCCGTAAGAATACGGAGATACCGCTGCAATGTTCCATTTAAAGTCTTGTCTAGAATCCCTATAAACGGCTAATATCTTACCGGTTTTAGATTCTAGCTGATTTGCCAAAGATGTTAGGCTATCTACGATATTTATCCAGTATTGGTTTGTACCACTTTCTAGCTTCGGATTCGCCCGTTCCCTTAGCACAATCACCGTCCCGACTTCAATTAGGTTTCCGCCTTCATTCAACCGGAGCGCACCCTCGGAAACGACAGGTTCGACGGTTTCCTTTGCGAGACGGTAGAGGAGTTGGTAAGGCGTGTATCCGTCTTTATTGGGCGCTTGATCTGTAGGTACTGTTGTTCGATTGTATTGGGCATCGTATGCGTCGTTAATTCGCGTAATTGGATACCAATTCTTTGTGCCAGTCCCATTATACGGGTCGATCCGGCTACCCCCGGCAACGCACATTTTCCAGCCCATAAAATACGCCTTAATCTCGTCTGCTGTAGGTATATAATCAACACCCCACCCACTTTCAGAGTTAGATATAGAAATCCACAAATCTCCCGCATTTATTTGCCATAAGTCTGCAACTTTCCAAGACAAGCCGACCGACCCAAACAAATTTCCCATCCTTACCCCATTCCACTTAACAAGCGTTCCTTGGCCCTGAGCATTCAATGCGTTAGTTGCATAGGATGGAGATCGCAATACTTTTGCGTCTGTTAAATTTAAGGAGTGAATCCAGTTCAGCGAACCGTCCAGTGTGTTTCTTTTCCACTTAGCCAGTTTGAAATATTGCCCTTCACGCTCGAACAATACATCAGGCTCGCTGCCGTCCGCCGGATTCGCGTATAACTCCGTTTGTAGCGCGAGCATCGTGTTCCGCTGCGGCTTAAATGGTTTCAGCTCGGAACCTATGACGAGCATCGGATTCTTAATCCTATATTCTCCTGCGACTCCGCCGGACGCCCCACCGTCCACGAAACCTATATTTATCGCTGTAGCATCGCCTGAGTTGAACGTAACATAACCAGCTCTTACATTGGAAGCTATAGTTCCCTTTCCTGGAGCGTGTATATTCAGCCCGGCGTTATGCTCTGCGGAAAAAGTGTATGTTGTATTCCTCAAAACTGGATATGATGGGAGATGTACGAACTCTTGAGCGGTTCCGGATGTTCTTAATACAATTTCATAGTCAGATATAATCGACAAACTTGCGTTTGTGGATGCGGCCCATGAATCATAGAACGGTGGCAGCAAGTTCTCCCCGTAACCGATGGCATACGGATTTTCGACGCCGACGATGCCGGACCCTGTGTACGGGTATTTAGCCGCGACCTGCTCGGCTGTCATGCTATCGATTTCAGCGTATTGTGTTGCGTTAATTTCATAAATACGGATCTCGTCGCCGTAAACGTATTGCCCTGCCGCACCATTAGCAATAACTGCCACACTCACGCCGGATGCCGAAAAACCTGTAACTTTGCGATAGACGAAGTTGAACTTCGTCGTATCAGTTACAACACTCGTTTTTGTCGCATCAATGTTGGCTTGACTTCCTGAAATAGCAAGCGCTCCGCTGGTTGCGGTCCCATTTTTAATCCATCCGCAAATTAAATAGTGTTTACTTGTGCTCATATCAAAAAGCATGTTAGTTCTAGCAGACCCAATTGTCGTTGATGCTCCAATTGTAACTTTTATGCTACTACTACCACTCACCTTGTTGTTCGTGTCTACTACGACAATTGCCGGGTTTGCCGCTGTCCAAAATGAAGCTGATTCGCAGTCCCCAGCATTCCCCAACAGATTAATCAGCGTCCGGCCTTTAATCTCACCCAGCCGGAACCGAGCGTCCCGTTCAGCATGGATCACCTGTAAGCCTGGCTGAAGCGTTACCGGGTCAGTGTTCGCGATGTCGAGCCGGTCTGAGAGCGCCGTGATGTCCGTATCATGCTTCTCAATGTTCGCCTTAAAAGTATTATGGTCGTAGGCCGTGAAGTTTCGAGCCAGCCTGGTCCCTGTCGCCCAAGGCTTTGCAGTCCCCTGAAATCCCCGGATACAGCCCTTAAGGACATTACCATCCACTTCGGTGTATCTGATGGTTTCTGCGCCTTCGCCATTTCCGATAACTGCCAGACCTTCAGGCTGGAGTAATACGGATGAATCGGATACTTCGATTTCAGTGTCAACTTCGGTGATCGCCACAACCAGCTCTGTCTTCGGAGAGTTTACAACGGCTTCAAACATTTTTTGCATGGTCAATCACCCCTCATCGATTACAAGTTGTCCGGCTAAAAAGCGAATCAAGTCGTTCTCCAGGATAGTCCGCGGTTTTTTAACAGCTCCGTGATAGAGCAATTTTCCGCCCGTGGCTGCGTCACGGATACCGACAAAGGACGCAATCCCTTGATCGCCGGTAGCAACCGGGAACGCCACATCCGCTGTATTACTGGTTACAGCTCTACGAGCTACGATGGTTGGAGCACTGAATACAACTTCCGCCCTGGCATATCCCCCGCCAGTGATTTCTTGCCCTGTATCAGCATCTGTTGGGTCGGATGTGTAAAGAGAAATGTAGACCTTGGATGGAGGCGTAAACGGTGTGCCTCTAAGTGCCGCATTCAGACAGGCCGTTTTCCAATAATTCGATTTAGATAGCAAAATTTCGTCTGCCATGATTGATCCTCCTATTCGGTTTTATATTTCGGTTTTATATTCGTTTTTGATGGTAAAACCATTTAGCGTTGTTGAGCCGACATTGGTCAGTACAATGATCGGGCTGGCCCGCTCATCACCAAGAGATTGGACGGATACCACCTGCGGTGATCTTGTGATTTCCAGTTCTTCGATCCTCTCATCACTCTCTGGAAACGGGTCGTACATTTTAAGCGGGATATCGATCACCCGGTTCCCGGTCGATTCGTCCCAACTCATGGAACCGCGGTATTGAGCAAAATAATGTTTCTTTGGCCGATCAGAAAAGACTATATCTAGCACGCCTCTCCGGATGTTGAATTTTCGCATAAGTAGCGAGACGGTAGAATCATAGTCACCGACAATAAAAAAGCCCAGGCCTACTGGCCGGGCTCCATACGTGCTACCGAAATCAATCTCTCCATCTCGCTCAGCAACCTCCACCGTGTTATCCTTGGTCTCCGGAAGCCCTGGGATACTTCGGCTAACCAGTACCGCCCCAGTAATCTCAGAGATCCATTCACCATTAACCGATACATCAAAGTCTTCCATCTACTTCCCGCCTCCTATCGTCGCAAGGCGACGTGCTGTCCGCTCGCGTTCGGTGTACAAAATTTGAGCATCCGGCTGGTCTTCGATCTGTACCGTACCGACTGACATATCAAAGTGGTTTTCGATATGTTGCTGAACAGGTGTAGCCGGCTGGCTCAATGCCGGAGAAGCGATGGGCGCCGTCAACCGGCGGAACATGTTTTCAAACTGGCTAGGGTTTGTGATAATCTCCCCGCCGTGAATGATCGCCTGCATCGGTGCTCCGATCGGACCGGGGACCACACCGCCCACATCAAAACTCGGGAGCTTTCCAGTATCCTTTTCAATACCATATAGCTTCCGTATCTCCTCATTCCGAGCCGTCAATCGGGCCATTTCGGTCTTGTCTCCGCGCGCCTTCGCTGCATCCCAGGCGTCCTTATTGGCATTGTACTCTGCAAGATCAAGGGAAGCCTGGGAAGATGACGGACCAACACTGCCAGAGCCACCGGTCCCTGTGACTGCGGAAATCGAAACAATTTCTGACATCCGGCTCCGGTATTCAGAAACGAATAGATCCAGATCGGACAGGATCTGAGTATTGGCTTCTTGATTCGCACCAATACGGAAATTCTTAATAGCCGACTCGATGAACTCGATATCATCCTGGTGTTCTTGTAACGCCTCGGTCAGCGCATCATAACGTGCCTCTGTGAGTCGTTTCTCTTCATCGTAGGCATCTTCTTTTTCGTCCTTCTCTTCCTCAAGTTTGTCCTTTTGGTCTTGGAGGTCACGTTTCCGTAGCTCGCGGCTATGTTCGAGTTGCATGCGCTCAATCTCGGCGATAAGGTCAGCCAGTTCCTTTCGGCCTTCCGGGGATACTGCGGTACTGAGCAATTCCTTACGAGCCACTTTTTCAGCAAGGAGGGTCTCATAGTCAGCGTCTGCATTGAGTTCTTCTTCCTTCTTGATCAGAGCATCGATCGCTGCAATCTTTTCGTCCTGAGCAGCTACGTATTCCTTCTTCCGCTTATCGATTGCATCCAGTTCAGCCTTTTTCGCCTTGTCGATAGCCTTGAGTTCAGATTTAAGGAGGTCGTCGTTCTGCTTCTGGTATTCCTTAACGCGCTCCTCCCGAGCTTTAGTCGCTTCTTTCTCGGCCTGCTCCTGAAGCTTGACCAGATCCTTTCGAGCTCGATATAACGCTTCGTCAGCCTGTTTATACTGCTCGCTGTCCTTGGCGTACCGATCCCGCACTCGGGTCCATGCATCGATCTTCATTTGAGCGATCTCGATCTCCGTCTTCCCGGACTCCTCCATTCGACGCTCTTCCTTGGTGATCCACTCGCTCGAAAAGTCATACCGAGATTTAATGCTATCCTCCTGCAGGCGTTTGATCTGAAGATTTAACTGCCGCTCGTCTTCAAGAGTTTCCTTCAGGTGCTGCTTGTGTTGCTTCCGTATCTTTTCATAAGCGGCAATCTGCTGCTCTGCTGTCCAATCGTACATTTCAGCCTGATATTGCACCGTGGCAATGGCAGCGTCGTATGCATCTTTCCTGAGGTCAGCTGCTGTCTTCCCTTTCTTATCCTTTTTCTTCTTATCGTTTTCCTCAAACAAACTCCCACTCCCGCTTGATGGGAGGAAGGAATCAAGACCGCTTGAATCCAACGAACTTGCAATTTTCCTTAATTCAAGTTGAGCCTTGGCGTATTCATTATGTTCATCGTACAATTCATTTAACTTGTCCTTCGTCGGCTGAAGATTGTCTTTTGCATATTTTTCAGTGTAATTCCCCAAGAGAGGATTCGCCTGTTTGAGAAGCGATGTACTAGACTTTGAGCCGGACACAGCCTGCATAGCTTGCAATAGTTTCTCGTAATTCTTAATCTGCGTTTCAACGGAAACTCGCTGTGCGTCCGCCATCTTCTGCAGGTTGGTGATGTAAGCCTTTGCCGAATCGACAGAGCCCTGAATCAGTCCTCTTTCAACGCCGATCTGTTCTTCAATGTAATCGATGTTTTTGATCCGGATCTGGCCTTCTTTGTCCATAAGGGCATGTAGGTCTGGATACTCTGATTTGAGCTGATTGGTAATGCTGATCAATTCGGTTTTCTGAGTCTGATCCAGCTTTTGTACCCCGCTCAGCTCATTGTATCGAGTAACCAACTTCTCCATTGAAGAAATTTTCTGATTCTTGGCGGCGAGGTCTTGCAACTCAGCTCGCTTCATATCGATTAAGGCAGGGACGGCTCCGTCCATTTGCTTCTTTAAATCCGCCAGCACTTTGTTGGCTTTATCAGGCGTCTCGGCACCGAACACTTTCAGATCATCATTGATGTCCTCCAGTTTCGTTTGGAGCTCCGTTAATTCGCTCATTCGTTTTTGGAGATCTGAGTTCATTCCTCGGGCCTGACCTGCACCTTGAAGGCCGATTTGCTTCTTCAGGATCTCTTCCTCGAGCTTGGCGCGTTCCTCCAATAACTTATTAAGCGTGTCATAATCTGCTTGAAGATTCTTGACGTCCTGTTGAGACCTATTTAACGGGGACTCAGCTAATTTTTTGTTGAGTTCTTCTTGGCTCTGCGCAAATTTCCATACAGAGCCTGAAGCAGCATCAGCTGCTTGGCTGTATGCTATCGTCCCAGCTGCAACAGCACCGATTGCCATTAGGATCCATCCTACTGGACCCATAGCTGCATTGAGCATGAGAAACGCTGCCGAGAGTGCTCCGACGACTGCAATTAGTGCAGTAATCGCAATGGCTGCGGCTCCCATTCCTGCAACAACTTCCTTGTTTTCACTCGTCCACTCGGTAAACCCCTTAACCATCGGCACGATTTCTTCCGTAATTTTCTGGATCACAGGAAGGAACGCCTCACCTAGTTCTACCCGAGCCATCTGCATGGTCTGGTTAAATGTCGCTTGCGTTCCGGTGTAACCTGTCATTGCTGAATCAGCATTCCCGGCAAAGATTGCTCCTTCTTGGAGCATGCCGTTGTAAACCGCCTGTATTTTTCCGGCTTCCGTCAGCTTCCCCGCCGTCGTCCCAATAGACTTGGCGAAACGATCATACATTACAGAAAGATTCGTCGTGATACCGGCTGCGTCAGTCAAATTGGAGTTCCCTGATTTGATACCTTCAGCAACTTGCTTAATCGCTTCATCCCAAGATAAATGAGCTTGCCTATTGTACGCTGCGGCATCTGCTGTGGCCGTGATGAGCTTTTCAGTATCTGCAAGAGTGAGGTTCATGCTCAAATACGTTTTTACAGTGTCCGCCAGGGTAGCTTTATTCAGGCCCCAGCGATCGGCCAATTTATCAGCCAATTCAACAGACTCTTGTGAATCAACATTGAATTTGTCGGATACAACAGAAAGACCTCTGTAAGAGTTGGCCAATTGATTAGTTTCATTCGCCAACGATTTCATGACATTCGCAAGTTTTACCGTTGCGGCACCGGCTCCTAGTGAAGCAAGGCCAGAAGCTAACCCGCTGATACCTTGTTTTGTCTTATAGGCCTCTTGCTCAGACTCACGTAGTTCATTTGTGATTTTTTCAATCTGCTTGCTGTCAACCCCAAGCTTTCTAAGGGCAGCACTTAATTCATCCAGTTGACGATCGAGTTTTGCCGGATCCGCTTCATCAAGATGCCTCTTTATGGTTTTGATTTGATCTGCGTTAAGTCCAATTCCTTTCAGGGCATCATCAAGTGTATTCAATTGAGCCGCTACTTGCTGACCACCTGCGCCGGCCTGATTCAAGCTATCCTCCAAAGCCCAAATTTTCTGGGCAGTTTGATCAGACGTTTGGGTAAGCCGGATCAATACACCTTCTGTGTTTACGATTTGCTCTTGCAGCTTACTCTTTTTCGCCTCATCGAAGGTCGCTTCATAGGATTGTTTGAGTTCGGCGAGTTTTCTCTGTTGGATCTCAATTTTCGCATTCACGTTTTCCAGTACAGACGTGAGGCGGTTGATTTGATCTTTGTTATTCCCCAACTGTCCAAGAGACGAGTTCAAATTATCAATGTCATCGGCTGTCTTTTTCCCTTGCTCTCCTAAATCGGAAAAATCTTTCTTCGTCGCTCTTATTTCAGCCTTGAGTTCTTGAGCTTCTGCAGTCATTCGTGCCCGAAGTTCACCAATTTCAACAGCCATAACCTCACCGTCCTTTCATCCGCGCCAGTTGCGCTTGGTATTGATCCTCTGCCGACTTCGGCGGCTCTACCGGCGGTTTCGGGAGCGGACTCGTAATCCGCTTGATTATAGCCTCCCTATCTTTCTTTTCAGTAAGATGAGGGAAGGTAGCAATATCAATATTCTCCAGCAACTCCGATGCTCTGATCTGGTCCTTCAGCATGAGCAGTTCTGGCAGGTCCACAAAATTGTATTCATTCTCAACTTCATGCTGCGTCTTCCCGAGCACAGCACAGCACCGGAGCACAAAATCATCATGTGTGATTACTTTTCGGCCCGATTCATCCGACTGACGATGCTCTGGACGAACTGTTGAGCCACCGGAGGAATCAGGCCGCCTAAGTTTTTTAGGGCTTCATTCATATCGTTCTTCTCCCAAGCAAGCCGAAGAAACTCGGTACATTCCGAAAATGCAGCATGCTCATCCAAGTATTCGATAGGTAGATCGCTCAGGAGCGAAGTTAATTCGTAAATTTCATCTATGGAAACGTCCGCAGCCGCCACAATAAACACCGCACGATCTTTCTCAGGAGTCAGGAATAACTTTACGAGGTAGTCGCCGATCGATCCGATGTGATCGGTCAATTTCTTCAATCGGTTTCTGGTCAGTTTAGGAACCTGAACACGTTTAGTGCCGAGCATTACAACGTCTTTTTTACCAAGGTTGAACATTTTCATCATTCCTTCCAAGGAAATAAGAAAAGGAGAAGGCACGAGCCCTCCCCTTGTTCAGTGAATTGAATTTATATTATACCGTAGCTGTGATATCTCCCCATGTGTAAAGCAGCCCGCGCGGTGTTGCGCTGAGATCCGGATACGCCGTCGCGTTGATTGTAAACTTCTGGTTGTCATCAAGTTGGTAGTTCGCGTTAGCGTCGAACTTCACACCACAAGACTCGATATAAATAAATCGAGAAGGGTCTGTTACTCCCTGCGGCTGAATCATTGCCCGTTTCCGAGGCAACTCCTTGCCGGCAAGTCCAGTGACTTGGTATTTCACCTTATCCGGATTCGTAGCATCCGTAACCTTGGAAGCGTTGGCGTTAAACTTTACGACTTTCTCAAAATCAGTATCAGGGGTATCAAACTCTACTCTACCCACAGTCCCGGTCGTGAATGACTTCACCGGCGCCGTCCCGGTTTGGTCGGTCGTTGGTTCAAAATACGTTGTTTCCGTAAAGAACCGGATGCCGCCTTGTGTCAGGTCGAAAACAACAGCATCGACATCTAGTGTGCCGTCCTCCTTAACCCCCCAAGTAAAAATACCAGGACCTGCATAAATCTTATCTACGTCTGCCATCTTTATTTTTCCTCCTTCGTATAAAACATAAAATTGGTCGAATACGTCGGCCTATCCTTATCGTCCAGACCAAGTGGAATCGGCTGCTGCATGGCTTTGCTCGAAAACACATGAGTTTGGCCGATCTTATAATTTGGCTTGCGGTGAAGAAGTTTGACCAGGCTTTTCGCAAGCTTCTCCGCTGCTGCTATGTTCGCCGGCAACGTTTTGTAAGACTTCCCCTTAACGATGACTTGGAAGGTCGGCCGCTCGGTCGGCACATAATCATGCGGAGCAAAGCCACCGCTGCCAAACACAAAGAGACAAGGTAGCTTCGTCTCCGGTAGGTCCGCCGGGATAAAGTTCGCATCCGGATAAACGGTAAATCCCGCCCCGGTCAGAAATTTGATCAAGTCATCTGCAAGCACGCATCACCCCTCCAGTACCTTGGAGAGTTCTTCCAAAATGAGCTCTTCGTTCATTTTCAAAGCGTTCTCCAGATATTTTTTCCCCGGCATGTAACCACCGTGAGCAGGTTTACTCATAGTCTTCGGACCAGGCGTCATTTCGACGAGCTTGCCGCCCTTCGTTTTTCGGAAGCCCTCATGCTGCACGACGGCGTAGTCGTCGACTTCCGGGCTCGTTCCGAGATCGATGTACATGCCAGCAATGGTCTGCATTACCTCACCGACTATGAGAGCTGCTTCAAGATCACCCTCGTCGATCGGTGCCAACTTCTTAGCATCAGCAATTACCTTTAACGCTAAACTAGTGAGCGTTTCTTCGAGACGGCGATCCAGATCATCCTCCAGCCGATCCAAACGATCGATCATAGCCTCAATCCCCTCGAGGCTGAAGCTAAATATTTTGTGGTCGGCCATAAACGATCACCTTCTTCACGTCGTCGGTGCCGAGGTATTTCTTCACTTCGAAATGAGCGACATCGCAGCGGATCTCAAGACCAAGAGCATTGGTATAAAAAAAGTAGTCATCGAAGCCGATCGGAATAGCACCTTCCACATGGATTTCGTAGGCGATCTGAACCTCTTCACCCTTGGCATTCTTGATCAATTTCTGTTCTTCATCGACCTTGGCAGCCCTAGCGGTGCTGGTAGGCGGCAACGGCCGCCCCCAATCATCCACCTCAGAGTGGTAATGAATAACCGTCGCCGGATACCCAAACAGGCTCATATCAATGCACCGCCATACTGCGGCTGTAACGCCCCCGCGACTTCTTCCTCGGCCAACTCATCAGCAGTAGGGCCAAGCAATTGCCGAACATCCGGGGCAACGACATCACGGGGCACATCCCTAAAATTGACCTGTTCACCCTCGTCTGTGACGCTTTTGACGCCCTGTTTCTGGTATTTGAGCGCCGGATCAATGCCCTGCAGTTCCCAGACCGCTTGAAACGCTACGATGGAAACGGCCATAGGTTGGATATCCGGATACCAGATAGCGAGATTTCGCTCGGCCTGGACGACAGCGACAGCCTGCTTTTGTTCGGAAGCCCGGTCCCAAGCATCTGTATCCAGCATGTTGGCGGCGATCCAGTCAGCAACTTCTTGCCTTTCCACATCAATCACCTACTTTTGCTCAGCAGCCTTGATTTCAGCGGCCAGCGTTTCGGCATCCTTATCCTCGACACCCTCGATACCGAGTTCAGCGGCTTTCTTGCGGAGGTTCTTAAGCTGCTTGTCGGCTTCTTTCTTCGCCTTTTCTTCTGCGGTTTTCCGCTCAGCCTCTTCCGCTTCTGCTTTTGCCTTTTCAGCTGCCGCTTCTTCCGCCGCGATCTGATCAGGAGTCTTTTCTACCTTGATGCCGGCACTGATCTCGATGATGCGCTCGCCTTCCACCTCACCCAAGCCAGAAATGACATCATTCGGGCCGTACCATTTGCCGTTATGCTTTACGGTACCGGTTACTTTGATATCCACTTCATTCACCCTTTCCGTTTTAGTAAAAAGAAAAGGAGCCCTCGAAAAAAGAGCTCCTACAATACTTTTGCCGATACGACCGAATCAGCCCAGGCAAACGCCGGGAAGTTCAGAGCAACACCAGCGGTCCGCAGACGGATCGGGTTCTTGGTGACGTCGCGGAAGACGAACAAACCCATGTCGCCGGTTTGCTCCGCCTCGATTTCGGCCATCATTTCCTCCGTCGTCTTAGCCCACAGGTAGTTACCCAACGGACCCTCTGGAAGAAGGATAAAGCGATCTTCTGGCACCATGCGGATCGTCGTAAGGGAAAGCTTGCCGCCGGTCAGAGCGCGGTCCTCGGTGCGGGCCTGCGCATCGTATGCGACAAGCGTCGGGAATTCCATGGAATCAAATACCGTATCCAGTTGGGCCTTAGTAAGCTGTGGCGGTTGTGCGCTACCACTTGGATCGCCGTGGTATGCCTTCCGGACCGACAAGTTCCGGCGAAGCAGCGTGATAATCTTCTGGGATGTCATCGCGCGGCGGAGACGGATGCCCTTAGCTCTCCATTGATCGACCCAAAGTTGAATATCATCCAACGGCGTAGAGTTGGTGATGTCGCTCCATAGATCGGTGCCGGACAGGACCGGCTTTTGGTCGGAAGTATAGCCGAAGTCGACATCTACCTTTACGTTGCCTTCGGTATAGACCACCTTGCCGCTCCAAATGGATGTCATGGCGATCCATTCACGGCGAGCGCGGATTGCGTCAACGGCATACTGAGCATCGTTCAGTTGCCGGGTGCGGAGCTGGTTACGCTCCTCATTACGGAGACCAAAGCTTTGGGACGCCTGCAAGGCTAAACGGACCAGCTTTTCGTCCATATAACGACCGCGCTGAATCTTCGGAATCTCGATTCGAGATCCCTTCAAGCCTTCCCGGGAACCGTACTCGACTTCAGTACCAAGCTCGGCAATTTGGGCCATGACCGGCAGCCGCGGCGACTCTTCCTGAATGACATCGACCGTCAGCTCTGCCGTTTCGTGCGGAGGAAACAGAAGCGGATGCAGATATTCATTCGAAGTCTCGAGGTTGCGAGAGTAGACCAACAAGTCGTCACCGGTCAGTGCCTCCTCAAGCGTCAGATCAATGGGATCGTCCGCAAATGTTTGGAGATCCAGCTTAAAGCGAAACTTCGGAGTCCCGCCGAGTGCTAAAATAATATGTTTCTCTGTCATTTATTTTTCATCCTTTCTTAGTTCATTGATTAGGCAAATACAATGTGCGGCATCTTGCCGCGCAAAGTGTTATCAACGGTGACGGGGATCCGCTCGGTAATGACCTTGGCCACTTCGTAGCCGCCAACTACATGATCCCCGTCTTTAACGTTGACCGTGTGTTTCAGGATGACGGTCGGGTTCTGGCTGCCGTCAGTGCCGGCCGAATTGTATGGAACAAACTTACCGCTAGCAGTCAGCTTCGCCATTGGCATGCCTTTTTTGATAATCTTGTCTCCGTTTGCGTCAGCCGTAACAGCAGCAGAATCAATCGTGATGCCGTTCGTAACCTCCCGGATCACTTCGAACGATGCCAGGATTTCCGGCTCGTCCTGTACAACAACACGTGGTCTTGGTTGCAATCTCATAGATTCTTTCCCTCCTTAGTTTTTCGCCCAAGGGTCATTTACGGCTTGTCCGCCGATTGTCCCGCGGCTTTTAGCTAAATTAATCATTTCTTCTTGGCGTTTCTTTTTGTCCCCGGGCGCTCCGCCGCCGATATCAGCGCCGAACCGACCGCCGCCCTGCCGCGATTTGAGCAGATGTGGCTTAATCTTAGCCAGAGTTTCGAGAGCTTCCTTCACGCCCTCCAGCTCGCCCTTGTCGTTTTCCTTCACTGCGGTCAGATCGGCCAGGGCCCGGGCATCCTCCCAATCAGCGAATCCGAGTTCATTCGCCAATACCTTTACCTCGGCATTAAGCAAGCGGTTGAAGGTCTTTTGGTTCTGTTCCTTTTCCCGCTCCTTGATTCGCTCGTCTAATAATTTCTCGACATCAGCAGGGTCAAGTTTCCCATCATCCTTCTTGTCGCTTCCATTGTCCTTCTTCAAGGCGGCCTGCATGGCATCGACCGAATCAAAGCCCAGTTCCTTTGCCAGTGCCTTCTGTGCGGCCTTTTCAGCTCGCGGCAGGCGTTGTTGGAACATAGCGTCAACTTCAGATTGGGTAAACGTCTTGCCGCCTCCGCCATCGCCACCATTACCGCCATTATCACCGCCATCGCCCCCTTCTCCTCCTTCGCCGCCTTCAGCAAACAATTGCAGGTTTAATGGGTAACGAAAAGGGAAATGCAATGATTTTTCGATATATTTGCTCATCTTTATCCTCCTGTTTGAGTCCGGGTGGACTGCCTACCGCAGCTTTTATAACGTCATCACGGTGTTTTGGACAAAAGAAAAAGCCGCCTATTCGGCGACTTCATAGTTCAACACCCCTTTCAGCAAACAAAAAGCGCCTCACACATGTGAAGGGCGCTTCAGTAGCTGTATTCAGTTTGATCAACAGTAACGACCCGATCCCGCAGGTTCACCGACATTTTACCTGCGGCGATCCGCGGCAGATGCCACCACCACCGCTGCGGGGGATGCTCCGCAAAGATGATATCCGGATCCCCGTATTTAGCAACGAAAGCTCTGACCTCGAGAGCTCGGCTGAGGAACTGTTCGTCCAGCAATTCTACCTGCTCACGGTCAACTGGTGCCAATGAGGCGGTGTACAATGAATCCCGACTCACAAGTGAAACCTGAAACTCCGGCATGCTCAGTAACTCGCCTGTGGCCGCGTCCTCATAATCTTCAAACTCCTTTTTCAACACTTTCTTCCACCTCCTTCAGAGTTCCCAGGTATGTGTATCCTTTGTCAACGGTCAGATAATTTCGGTAATTCGCCGGTGAGTCGTGCGGGAAAGCCGTCTCCATCTTCCCGTCCTGTCCAAGGATTGCAATCCACTTGTCGCCGTCTCCGAAAACATAATAATTCTGTTCAAAACCTTCCTGATGGTACCGATAGACTTGACTGGATGGATTAGTGATTAACTGCGTGATTTTTCCATCATACTCTCGCATTGTCCAATCTTGTGGAACATGCTTTCTCTTTATGCGTTTGGCTAGATGCGATTCTGCCAGTCCTTGCCGCTTCCACTGCAGCCCTGTCGATGCGACTGAACTCTTCACCATTATAACATTTCGGCCAAAATTTTTAATCGCCACATTGTTCTTGGGCAAGAGCATCTCCTTGTTTATTACGTTGGCCTTACGGTAAAATTCCTGCAGGTTCTTGAATGTCTGACCGTCTCTTGCCTTTAAACTGGCGAATGTACGAAGATCCGGAGTATCATTCGGCAGTACCGCCTTGTACCGCATCCATTGCTTCCTGGTCTCGTTCTTCCGGGCCTTGTCCCGCTGGATATCGTTATACTTTCGGATGTTCGCTTCCGTCCGGTTGTCCGTAAAGGGTCGGTTAGATGTCGCGATCATTCGTTCTACCTCTTCCGGTGGCTGGTACTCCTCGATCCAAGTACTGATTGAATGAACGCAATGTGCATGGTACGGCGGACGAATATCAAGCTTCGGGAAACGAGGATCCGCCCCGCTGATGCTGTAAACGCGCCCTTGGTACTTGGCACAGTATTCGCAAGTAATTCCGACAAAGTTCACATAGACCAGGTCGAGCCCGTTCTGCTTGATCGTGTTCTCGGCCCCGGTGACATGCGCTTTACGCAGGTTGTACTGGACAACACCGTTCATGTACTTGTCCGCCGGAATCCGCGCGCCATTTCTGGCCACAATCCCGGTGATTCCTTGTTCCGTCATGCGGGCAACGGCTTCCTTTGTCGCCTGCCGCCGGTTGAAACCCTCCGTTAGCATTCGCTCCGTAGCCGTTCGGACCCTTTCCTCAATCCGCCGCTTAACGTCCTGGGACATGTTGTCGGTAGCTTCGAGGATCCGGAAAAATGTATCATCCATTATGGCCTGAACTGCCTGCTGGTGTATCAGCGGTTCCAGTACAGTGTTAATCCGTTCTTCAGGCACACCTTGAGCCGAGATACTGTCCGCCGCTTCGCTGACACCTTCCTTGTACGCTTGGGAGATCAGTTCAGACATGCTCTGAGCCGCCCCGTCGGTCAGCCCGGCCAGTATCTCGTCCACTTCCTTCAGGAGACTTTCCTTGCGCCTTCGGCTGTAATTCCCTTCCTCCAGCGATCTTATGAGCTCAAGTAACCGTTCACCGGCCCGAGTATAAAGCGCGATTAGATTCTCAGCGTCCGCCATTAGCTACCACCCAGGTTCACTCGGGGCGGCTGCGTATAGGTTGGGTTCAAGCTGCCTGTTGCCTGTTCGTCCTGAATCTTCTGGATTTCAGCCGTGATCGCCTCCTCTGACCAATCCGGATGCATCCGGCGAACTGTAGTCTCAAGCGATTGAACGCCATCAGCGTAATTTTTCCGCTCTTCGTCGTTCTTTTCAGATTCAGCCTTCGGCAGCATATCTCCCCATTCAATCACTGGATTCTCCGCCTTAAGTCCGCCAGACCCGAGTGCGTTCTCCAACAGCATGCACTTACGGATGGCGTCCTTAATCGCTGCATCGAATTTCGACTGGATCGCTTCGGCTTTAATAACTGATTGAATCCAGAGATACAGCAGCGCAACACCGGAGTCTCCTTTGCCTTCTTCCAGCCCGGCTGCCTGCGGGGATGTTTTACTGATTGCCAGCATGTATTGGATCAGCCTGGTAACATGTTCAAAGGACTGGGCTGTCTTGGCGTCCCAGGTGATGTATTGCGGCACTGCCCCGGTCTTCTCATCAAAGGAAACGACCTCAAGGTCAGAACTCCGAACAAAACGGCCGCCATAATCCCGATGGTTCTGATTGGCAACTGTGTCCCATAGCCCCTTTGGTATAGCTAATTTCGGCTTTCCATGCTTTTCAAAGACAATAGAATCCCGGGTGATCGTCCAGTTGATCTCCTCCTGCAGCACGTCAATATTCCTAAGAGCTGACCGGCCCCGGGGATGGAGTAGGGTGTCATCGTTGGTAATTGCACCGCAAAGCAGCTCGTTGACGCCAGTGAGCAGAGTATCCTCAGGAATCTCAAGACCATGATCGGTGGCGTAAGGCTCGATCTCCATCTCATCCGCAACATTGTCGCCTTCCATTTTAAAGACGAGCTGTTGAATCGCGAGCCCACCAGATTCAAGCCGTTGCCGTTCGACACGGAGGAACCGATCTTTCCGGTCGTTATCACCCCATTCTTCGATCCAAGCGATGTCCGCGCCGCGCCCATCATCATGTGGAAGATACTTGTCGCCAAGGATCCATTCAAACCATACGGCGCCGGATTCATCCCGCCGTACTCGGTAAGCGACTATGCCGTCGACCTGGTGCTGCGAGACCGCCGCCCAAATTTTCTCGTTCGGCTTGCTGGCCGTCACAACGGAAGAAATAAATTCTAGTTCCGGCCCTTCTTCCACGTCCGCCGAGATATTCCCGAGCGATCGGTTGAGCAGATCCGCTGGGACCTCGGCAACCAGGCTGCTGAAGTTGGCGACGATGTACTGGTTGTCGGCGCTGAACACTTTCTCGACTTGGCGCCAAGATCGGACGCCAACACGTCGCCGAACCAACCGCCGCTCCTTCGTAACCGTCTGAGCCCGCGGAAAGATTTCGGAGTGATCTCCCTCGTAGAGCAGCCGGTAATACTGCATCATACCGATCTCTTGGTCGTAGGGCGGCGGCGGAAAGCTCCTATTCGAATATACGATTGTCACGTCCATCACCTTCTTTCAGAGCAAATAAAAAAAGTCGCTCATTTAAGCGACTTCGTGAGTTTCTTGTTAATAATTTGGATTTGCTAGCTCAAGTTTCACAGCTTCCCATAAGGAATCCGCAAATTCACGATTAAATTGAATGCAGTCATATTGAATACAGTCGCTGATAAATTGCCACGTCCTCGATCTGCTCAAAATATATTGGATCATTTGTCCAATGGAGAGAAGCGGCTCGCATTTCTGTTTAGGAATAAGTTCTCCAATTGATTCAATCCCTTCATCTGACGCAGCTTCCACAATTAATACAAGATTACGATCTGTGAAAAAGAACAAATCTCCTCGAATAGGGTTCCACCACTCTAGCATTCTTCGCTTCTGAACATCATCTAGTTCAGAATATTGCTGAATATCGATATTCTGCTTCATCTGATCACTCCTTTCCTCCATATTACCATACTACCAGCCCGCAGGCCGTTGATTGCTGTATACCATTTCCGGCTCGGTTACAAATGACAAAATGACCGCATCGGCTCGGTCTGGAGAATCAAGCCCACGCTTCTTCATGTCTTCCTTACGTTCCAGCGCAAGCCGTCCTTTGCTTGTCATCCGGTATTTCCGTTGAGTGAGCTGTGTAACAAGACGCTCATCAGACGGCAGCTCAATACTGACTGGTTCGCCCTGCAAATGTTTCGAAAAGGCTTCTTGGAGCAAGTCCCGCATGATGGCCCAGGCTTCAGTCCCTCGGTTCTCATAATGTTCCTCGCTGTCATCTGATGGCCGGCTTCCGTTATTAACCGGAATTACCCTCCACCCGATCAACCTTTCCTCTTGGATGACCTCGTTCAGTCGGTCTGTTACTCCGCCGCCAACGCCGCTATCGTCGACTTTGATCTCAACAAAATGCAAGTTTGGATCCTCAGCCTGCATTTCCTTACCCGCCGCTACTATACGCCCAACAGTCGCCATTGTGTCTTGCTTGTTATAGCAAAGCAACTGAAATACTTTCATACCAACACGTGGTGCTATGACAGTTTCATCGTCACCGAAGCGTGCAACGTCAACACCGAGATGAAGAGTATCGCCACGAGGTTGCACCGTTGCATTAGCGGCTAGTTCGGCCAACTCCAACGCAATGAAAGCGTCGGCCTCAGCCTTTGGAAACTCCCCATATACCCGGACGCGAACAACATCACTCTCAGCTCCATACTTGTCAATGAGCATTTGGATGTTCGTTTTACTAGTTCGCTTGCTGTCACGGCTATCGACTTTGTGCGTCCGGAAGCGGCTGCGATCCCGGTTGTGTGAATCGTAAAAAACCCCGCTCGTTCGAGTGGGGTTACCGCACATCAATAGTTTGTTTTCGTCACCTGACAACGTACCAAGAATAGCCTCCATGATCGGATCAGTTACGCCGGAAGCCTCGTCCACGATGAACAACATGTAGTCTTCGTGAAAGCCCTGCATATTCTCGGGCTTTGTGGCTGTTCTGGCCGTTGCAAACCAGCGTTTTTCATGGCCGATCATATATACTTTAGTCTTAGTCCATTTGAGCAGGTTCTTTACCATAGAATTCTCTAACCATTTTGCCACTTCAGCCCAAAGCACATCGTTGAGCTGTTGCTTGGTAGGTGCAGTACAGACAACACGACAATTTGGCCGGCAACACAGATACCAAATTACCAACACTGCTTCGAAACCAGTTTTCCCAACCCCTTGCCCGGACCGCACACTGGTCAGCGGATAATTGGCCACATCCATCATGGCTGCCCGCTGCCATTCGTCTGCTTCAAAGCCGAGCATGTCCTCTCCAAATGAAACCGGGTCATCCCAATATAAGTCAAGGAGCTGCACAATATCTGCAACGACATTATAAGGCTTACTCATTTGTGACCACCTCAGAACGGCGTGTTTTACGCCGCTCGGCGATTTCCTTCAGGGCATCGGTCCAGCTTTGCGTTGCACCGGCTCCACCTTGAAGTTGTTGCAGCTCTATCTGAAGGATGGCTGTCCGGACCCGCTTTTCCTCATCGATTGCCACAAGCTTATTCTTCAGATCGATCGCCTTCAGCTTTTTGTCCTGGACACGGGTCAGAGCTTCTTCTAAGGATATGATATCTTCAATAGCCCGGTAGGAAGTCTCTTCGATCTGTGATTCTACCAGGTCGTTCCTTGTAACAGGGATCGTCTTGGTTATGCCGGTCTTCTCATCATGTACCGTCATAACTTCCTTGATCGCCTTCAATTCATACAATACTCGCCGTTGCTTCTCCGTCAGACCGTTCATCAACTTACTGATACGTTGTAGCATACGTCGTTCTCGGATCGTCAGCAGCTTAATAGCCTCATCGGCCTGTTGGACCGGATCCGTATCAATCTGGTCAACCAGCTCCTGTTCATCTTCTTCTAGCGCGTCCATCCAGATCGTCTCATATTCACCGGTAGTGACCGCCTTCTTGTTACCATAGGGCCCGCCTGCCCCGCCGCTGTTCCCCTTCGCATTTTGATTGCCCGGAGGAGCACCGCCGCGGTTACCGACAGCATTTTTGTTCCCTTTAGGAGCTCCACGACGTGGAGCGCTCCCTTTGGATTCAAGTGGAGCGCTCCCTTTCAGTTCAGCTTTCCAATTGTCCAGTGCCTTCCACTTTCGGACCTTGCTATCCGCAATAAAAAGAGCAGTAGCGATGTCCTTAAGCTTCATCGTCCCGCCGCTCTCCAACCACATTTGTTTTGCCTTATCCCGTTCAGGGCTACGCTCTCTGGCCATTACATGTATCACCACCCCCGTAAATGTTAATATTTCGCTTCATATACACCGATATAATCATAAAAATAATGGAGGATAAACATATGTCATATACTAGAATTTACAAAATTGAAGAGGAACTGAGATCGATAAAAGTAGTTGCCCCAGATGATATTGAAGATGCAAAAATCAAGTTGCAGAATTATTTAAACCACAATCAAATCAGTAAGGAAGAACTGAAAAATACGAAAATAAAATATCAGAGCCAGTTAGTCACCCCGCCTGCATTATCAAATTCATTAGCGATCACTGCCATCGTCCTCTCTTTCGCAATAGTATCATTTAGTTTAAGTACAATTGATAAGGGTACCCTAGCGATAGTTTACTTAATCCTCTTGCTAAGCATCACAGGATTGTTGACTATTTTTCTTAATATTAATAGCAAGGTCTATAAACAGTGTGCTACATACACAATCATCATAAATCTCATTGATGAAGTATTAGAATAATAGAATTCTTACGGTCAAAGTTCATCCTTCTGCAGCTCGATATCTATCTCGATAAGCTTCTTCAGGTCATCCACCGTCTTGATCTCAATACGGCCGTCCTGAAAGTCCTTGACCCACTTGGCAATTCCCGCCTTAATGATCTTGCGGTACTGCGCCTTCGACTCCAGTATTCCTTCCATCACCGCAAGTTCATGCTGCAGCAGGATGTCCTTTTCTTCTGGTGTTCCCATTGTCGTTCCCCTCGGCTTTCCGTTATGATGGAATGCGAGATAGCGGATGTCTGGAAATGCCACGCGTGGCGCGCCGCTATCTCAGCCGGGGGATACCCTGGATGAATGGGAGGACGTTCGCGCGTCCTCCTTTTATTTTGGATAAGGTTTATGCAGATGACGAATCTTCTTACGCATTTTTTTGTTCATCGGCATGAGGTACTTGTGCTTGCCGACTGTGATATATATTTCTGCATTGGGGTCCAAATTGTTCCGGATCCACTCTATCCTTTGGCTCCCCTTACCGTATTTTGAATGGATCGACTTCGGGTGAGTTTTCTTACCTTTGATGATGAAATAATGCTCGCCATCGGTTTTTCCCTCATAGATCCAGTTAGTCGCCTGATAAATGCCGCCGTGATGGTTTTGTTCAACATCAGCGTAGCTTACGATCAACTGAACGTTGGGGGATTGCTCCTTAAGGAACTTAATAGCCTTGGCCAAAATCTCCGAAACAAACGACTTATGGTTTGTTAATGCAACCCGCGTCAGCTCGCAGCATTCTTTTTGCGTCAGGCCATATGGTGAACCAATATGTTGCGTAGCACCCCTGCTGAAGATCACCACGCCGATAAATTGACCATCCTCCCAAGCCCCGACCTTTACGGATTTCCCTGCGGGCAAAGACTTGCTGTAGTGGAAGTGTTCGCACGCGAACTTCGCCGCCTCATGCGTTGCCCAAGCAACTTTTAACTCGGTCATTCCCGTTCAAACTCCTCTCCGCAATGCGGGCAAGTTACCAGTTTGGAACTCAAAACCCCCAAGTCTCCTTGGTCATCCGCCGTTCCTTCATTGAAATTCGGGACCTCAATTTCACCAAGCACCTGCTTCAATTCCACCTCATCAAATCCAGATAAATCAATGTCGGCGCCGTATTCTCGTAGTTCCGAAAGTAATTGAACCAATGCATCTTCGTCCCAACGGCCGGAAACCTTGTTCAAGGCAATATTCAGCAGCCGTTCCTGCTGATCGTCCAGGTCAACGACACTGACAGCCAGCTCCGTATGTCCTTGCTCGTTGACCATGATTTTATACCGCTGATGCCCGCCGACCATGTTGCCGGTCCTCTCATTCCAGACAATCGGCTCCACGTAGCCGAACGAAAGGATAGATTGCTTAAGCTTCTCATATTCCGGATCTCCAGGCTGAAGGTCAATCCGAGGGTTATAAGTTGCTGCGTTGATTTGATCGATAGGTATGATTCTGATGTTCATTTGTACCTCCAAATATTTTATTAACTGTCCTTAAATCTCCCACTAACGGCTCGTATAAAAATTACGAGAGAGTTTGCAACTAAAAGCCATCTCATTCCGATAGTTACACCGAATAAACAGAGAGAGGAGGAATCGAACATGACGACCGCAATGGTTCTCTTTTTCGCAATGTTCGTCTACGCAACTCTGCTAGCCAAGAACAACAAGTAAAAATCACATTGAGAAAGTGAGGTGTTCCTCGTGCGTGACCCACCTTAACATTGAGTTGAGTCGGTTTTCGTATACGGGTATGCAAAAACAGGGCCGTACGGCTTCGCCGTGGCCCCTGCCTGCCCTTCTATGATATTCCTGCTACATTCGAACACCCAGAACGAAAATGCCTGTATTAAGCTTGTAGTTCGATTATTTGAGCAAAGAAAAAGCACCCTCAGGTGCTCGACAAAAATAGTTTACATTTCTTCATTCCAATTAATATTTATACTTTTTCAACAGTTTTTCTAGTTCATTAGATTTCTCTTCACCAAATGACGTTATTTTTTCACGATATTTATCAAAGAAACCAGCAAGTTGACCAGGTGCGAAAATAGTTCTACCGTTACCTTCATTTAGATCAAGATGCCAAATATTTAAGTCTAACCAAGACTTCACTGCTAGGAAATCCTTGTAAATTTCTTGAGGGATGTAATCATCATTAATATTATTTAAGCTAGCCAGGCATAGCCGAAGGGAGCTGAGTTGATGATTGATCTGCTCCTCCTTAAACTCTCCCTCCTCCATGTCCATTAACTTTAAAACAACCCCCAATAGTGCAGCGGCGTTTGATAATTGAATATCAATAACATAATAGCTTTTTACAAAGTTCTGTAATTCATTTCTTCTGATTCGTTTAGCATCAAGTTTTGCTTGTCTTTTGAATAGAAATATAGCTATTCCACCAGCAAGAAAACCACCAATAATTCCTCCGAGTGTCTGAATCCATGCATTTGCATCAATACTATTGAAAAAAATCGCCAAACCTATCCCTCCTTAACAAGTCACATTTCGACATCAGGAAGGATTTCCCTGCTTTACACATCGCTGTTTATTGCAGAATTGCTTCGTCCCGGTCCACGAACCCCACACGCATCTTTTGCACTTCGTAGGCGGTTTCGGGAGGTCCTTGAGTGAGAGGTATATGTTATTCTTCTTTTCCGCCATAATCAGTTCCCTTCCCCTGATAAAAATGAATGTTTCTGCTTGTTACGAACTGAGGCATTGATCCCGAATCAAGAGCCTCCTGAATGTTCTTCTCCCACGCTTCCGATCCAATGTTGCCTATTTTCCGGAACAATTCCGGCCTTGTCTTGGTAAGCAATGTCAAAGTCGTGGTCTTAAGCGATTTGCATATATCGCCGATGATCGCGCTGTTGTTGTCATTCAACATATACGCGAGCAGTCGCTGTTCCTTATTATTGAGAGCATGCCGTTTCGCAAGATAAGAAGCGACGCTTTCGCATAACAACTGTTTATAATGGTCATTCACACGAGATCCACCCTTTCGTGCAAATTAAAAAGCCGCTCCTGGAAGGAACGACTTCGACTTATGTATTGTACTGTTCTGCAAAGAGATCTGACGGATCACTGCGACCGTGCCGGCCGCCGCAAAAACGCTGCGCTCTTTGCTTAAAAGAATACGTACCTAGTAACTAGATATGTATGACAAGACCATTATATTGATCGTTGAAGAGCAAGGTCAAAAGCCGAAATCACTGAATCCCTAAGTTTATCCCCGCTCGCGTGAAGGAATCTCCTTTTTACTCACTATTTCATTATCCAACCTGGCTTTTCTTCATGTAACGACATTTTGGAAAGCTGCTGCAACCATAAAACTGACCTTTTGCGCTGTTCCGAAGGATCAATTTATTCCCGCATTTAGGACAAGTCATCGCGTCCACCGGTGCCGCCGCCATTACCGCTTTTGGTGTCGGTGCGGATCCAGGATTCATAGTAAGGATCATTTCGACAAGCGCTTCACGATTTATTAAGCGGACCCGATTCGACTTTGCAAGGTCATAAGCAGCTGCAGTAAAATCACTATTTGTGACCACCCAAGCTTCTGCAGCTCCGTAGTGAGCAATAGCGGCCTGTGCCTCTTGTACCGCCTTGATCCCGACGTTCTTGCTATACCTTTTCGCCTGAACGACTATCTTGCTGCTCGACTTTTGAAGAATTAAATCCGCGCCAAAGTCGCCTGCAGCCTTTGTCACCTGAGTCTTATATCCCTGTGCCTGAAATAAATGGCCCAGGTATTGTTCAAACTGAACTCCCTCCATCTTATCGATGTCTGCAATCCCGGATCGCTTTAAGCGTTCAGTTCGCTTCATACCAATCATGATAAGTACAGCTATGAACACGGCCACGGCCAGACCAGTGACGATAATGGTAGCCTGAAACGATTTCGTCAGACCAAATGTCCCGAAAATTGATGCGAACATAAGAAGACCGAATAACGCCTGGATAAACTCCTCTTGCTGCTTTGCCTTGCTCTTTCTTCTTGCCATTTGAAAATCCCCCATCGAGTATTATGCCTCAATATTCGACATATGGGACTTTATTCCTGCAAGAAGACAGAAAAGGCGAGAAGAGTTACGCCCCGGTTTCAATGCCGCATTCATGCGGCCGTGCGTGTCATTCCCGCCTTTTTCTATACTTACATCTTATCATTAGAAAACCGTCAAATGGTGCTCAACATAAAGTCAGATTAAGTCCAAATAGCGCTCGTTTTTAGGTCATAAAATCCGTTGGTCCTAAACCTTAATTGCCTCATGGTAAATCACTTTCTAAATTGAGAGGGCTTGTAAAGTTGCCTGCCAGTTCCCCTTAGAGACGAGAGGGGAATGCCCTCATCATTCTATAGAAAGTAGTGGTTTTAAATGAAAAAAATTATGGTTTGGTGTATTCAGAAAATGTTGTTACATTATGATGAGATTGTGGAATTATTCGTAGACTTAGCCACCTCCGAGGGAATGCCTTGGGTCGTGGCTATTTCTTTGCTCAAATTTGTATGCATGGTTTGGTTAAACGAGCGGGTAAAGTAAAACCCGCTCTTAAAACTCTGAAATATCTTGCTCAAAGAATCCGATTAATTTCAACGTATTCGCAATACTCACTACTCCATCATCAATCTTTCTACGGATTGTGCTGTCACTCATACTGTGCCGAAAAAACAACAAAGTCTCCTTGCGAGAATACCCCTGTATATATCTATAATCAATCGCCCGCTTCTCTTCAAAATCTAAAATAAGCCCCCAGGCCCGCCGCAGCTGCTGTGTATAGAACTTATATTGTTGATACACCCAGCGTTGTTTTTCGATCAGGATTGCCGCGTTCGCAGTCTTATCCGCATGGAGGTCTTCCTGATCGATCCGGCGCGCCGTTTCCCCATCGACTGCCGTTTGCTTCAGTTCCTCTTCATAATTTTCAAAATCCTGCATCAGAATAGTCATTTCTTTATATTTCATGAGCAGGAACTTTGTACGTTGGATCTCCTGTTTTGAAGCTTTTGGAAAGAGTTCCCCTTGTCCCCATGCCATCGCCATTCCTCTCAATCCCCTTTATGGTATAATTTATTGAGAGGAATTAATTACCGATTGACCCCTGCCCCGGCCAAGGTTATGGGGGTCTTTGTTTTTATTGAATAACTTATGGAATAATTTCAGGTAAATTTGACAATCAATACTCTCCGCCCCGTTTGTGGTACCGGCCACTCTTCATGGCCATTTGCGGTGCCGTCGTATCCAATCGGCTACTAACAACTATGACCGGCGGTTTATCCGCTCCAATCCGCTTGCAATGCTCCTCGATTTGCTCTTGAGTCCAAAATTCTCGCTTCATGTTTTTGTCCAGCATCGAATCTCCCCATTGCGCTATTTTTTCGTACTGTGTAGTAGTTTGGAAAAGTTATACACCACCTGCTACAATAAAAGAAAAAAGGTGGCGCAGTTTATGAGTTCGTATCTAGAGAACGATGTGAAAGCACTAGGATATACCGATGAAGAAATTATGGCCATTAAATACCGGATTTCGTTAAGGTTATCCTATGAAGAATGGAAGTCCTTTGTAATTCAAGACGAAGGGTTTATCTATGATCCCTATGATGATGAGTATTTAAGACTCCCTACGGGAAGAGTGATCCTCATTCCATATGATATTTACAGTAGGGATATTCTCGGCCAAGTTTATTAGTAAGGATCAAATTGTTCATTAACTTATTTCCCACAACGACTTTTGTTCTGTCGGATACCGCTCTGCCATTACCTTTTGGTCTTGTTGGAGTATTCCTGCCATTCTTTCGTGCCTGAGTCTCACCGATCACCTTCCAGCCTGCCGCCCTGAGGCTCGTTCCTGGTTCGCTCTTGAGCGTGTAGGTAATCATCGGTTATAAGCCCATAGCGCGCGCTGACCTCCAAGCAGCTGCGTAAAGCTTCGAACAGGCGTCCTTGTATCCATCCAGACGCAGCAATGCGTAACCTCTAGCAATCTTCTTACTGGCGTGGATCTCCAGCTCCCCGTGGTGCTTCGTGGCCAGCTTCGAGTTTCAAACTGCTTCTCACCAAGTGCGACAGCGTCGCCCAGGGCTGGGTAATCGTTATGGCTTTCATGGTGTCTCATCCCCAATTGGTACCAACGCTCTGGCTGCAATTTTCTTCATCGTGATTGCTGAACTGCCTATGATATCCATCCCTGCAATACGTTCCAATGCTTCCCTAAACCGTGCTATCTCCGCATCCTTCTCCGCCACCGCATCGAATCCGACAACTTGCAGTTCCCTTGGGCCGTTTCCCTTCTTGATATATCCTTTTCTAACGAGCTGCTCCAAGACATTAAAAGCAGTTGAAGAAGATAGCAGATTCATTCCATCCGCTAACTCTCGGATAGAAGGAGGATAGCCTTTGTTGGCCACGAATGACTTTACAAAATCAAGTGCCTCACTCTGGCGTCTTGTTAATGGTTTGGTTCCCACGTTTCAGCCTCTCCCTTTTGTCGTTCAATTTCCATTGGTACAGCTTCTCAATAGTATCCAGTTCCTTTCTTAAACGATCGGCCGGGATGCCTTTCAGTTGATCAAAGATATCCCGGTAATCGATAATGATGGCCATTGTTAGTCCTATACTGCTTCTTGTTGCTGACGATAGGCCTGCCGGTTATGCTCCTGGAAGAACCTCTGCACATGCTCCGTCACGTCCTGACCAGGAAGGAGCTCAGCAAGATCCGTCGCCACGAATCGGACAACCGTCTGCAGGAGAGAAAATAACTCTCGCATGATCCGTTCTCGATCTAAGCCGGCAGATTCGAAGGTTTCGCCCAGTGCATCAAGCCCGTGATACACATTCAAACGTTCTCGTATAGGATCAGTGCCGGTAATTATAGGAACATGCAATGAAACCGAGGATCCGAACATCGGCGCCACAACCTTGCTTGCCTGACCAACATTTGAAAGTTCCAACTTCAAGCGAGTATTCTCCTCTTCCAGCTCCGAGAGGCGGGCACCGGCTTGATTAGCAATGACAGTAGCTCCGGACATAGCTTCTTTTAATCGAGAGATCTCCGCAGCCTGTTCCTCCGACACGGCCATAAACCGACTATGCACATTCTCAGCATTTTCACGAGCCTTCCCCAGTTCACTTTCAAGATCTGCAATATATTCGCCCTTGCGTTCAGCATCGTTCTTCCAAAGCGCCAAAGCCGCCTGCAACGACGCCAATTCTTGCTCCTGATTGGTGACTGGATTTTCCTCGATAGGAGGTTCAGATGCCGGCTTCGCAGGTGCTAGCAGTTCCATCTCGCGCTCCTCAGCATCAATCTCTTTAATGCCCCATTCTTTGAGCAATTTATAAAAGGCTGCCGATCCCCCGCCCACACTCTTCATAATTTGAGTCCTGGCTTTTCCGCTCAAGCGCTCTTGCAGGTACTGCTCTTTGGTCATATTGATTTCACTTTTTATCCCTTTGGTCATCCCCATTTTCTCCTCTCGGGAATAAATATTCATATAGCGCTCACCGACTTTTAAAAGAAGCTGCCACACTCGGGTTCTGGATACCCCCATAAAAGTTCCTATTTCGGAATATGTGTATCCTTCCATACGCATTCGGGCTGCAGTCTGCTGATTCGGTTTTAGTCGGCATATAAATTCCTCTGTGAGTACTCCACTCAAATCATCTTCAATCATCGCAAGCGCCTCATGTGTCGTATCCGGATCTATTTCACCTGCTTTGTTTCGAAGTGGCTTATCAAGTGAAATGGTTGTTCGCCGGTGTAAATACTGGATAGCAGACTCAACTTGCTCAACAGATTCGCCCACGATTTCTGCAATTTCTTCCGGTTCAAGACCAGTCAATTCTTGCTTTTTGATTCTATTGCCAAGAAGCACAATATTAGCTGGGTATCGAATTGGGCTACCTCTCCTATCAAGAAAACTTTGCAGATAACCCGATATAGTCGTGAAAGCGAATGTACTAAATGCGAACCCCTTGGCAGAATCAAATCGCTCGTATGCCTTGCATAACCCTATATTTGCTTCACTCAGCAGATCTTCATAGCCGATGGCAGGATCACGTACTTGACTAAAGTATTTGATAACCAGTTTATGGACCATTCCCCTATGTTTTTCGATATCCTCATTGGTTATTTCTGCGATATTCATGCCTTCGTCCCCCCTTCCTATCTATGAATCAAAAACCTATATTTACCGTAATACTAATAGAGGTGATTTCATGAACATAAGAAAAATGAAGCGTGGGCTCGAATTACTTTTGGATTAATCTTCATTATTTTTGTATTAGCCTTTTTTGGAATTTTTGGACTAATGCTATATTTGGCATTTATCGATGATCAGGTTGTCACAAATACAGCAATAATGAATAGATTTGCACTGATCCTTGCAGGACTATCTTTGCCTGGTTTCATAATCCAGTTCTTATCCCTACTCACAATTAATGAGAAGAAAACCTATACCTTGACCACTAAGTGCTACAAGTGCAAGCACCTAGGAGACTTCAAGCTCACAGAAGACTAAAAGAATAAGATCATATGTTTGGTCAAACGGGTGAGCGATGCCCCACCCCATCCGTTTGACCCGGGTATGGAAGGAAGCGGCTTAGGCCGCTCCTCCGTCTTTCATGATCTTTTTCACGTGATCCTTATACTTTCTGAATTTAGCGTTTAGTTGGCTGCTTGGAATCCCGATCTCCTTTGAAATTCCCATCCAAGTGTCTCCGCTTCGGCGCTTTTCCAACAATGCAGGGAAGTCGAGATCAGTCTCCAAGTCCGGACATGTTGGGCGGTTCGCAAGGATAAACTCCTCTAACGCCTCTTTGCTGATCTCAACATCACCAGCAACATCCTGCGTCCCTTCTGGTTGATCCCCCGAAGATTCGCCCATAATCTCTTGTTCGTAGTCAGTCAATTCTCCTTCGGAATCACTCGGCTCCTGAGAGCCGCCATCTTCCGTGAAGTCCATTTCTCCCTCACCATCAACACCCTTCATCCAGTCCGGGACTTCCTCATCCAATCCAGAGCCAGATTGATTTGGATTGGAGTCATCATCACCTTCAGGCTCACCGGCGGCGGAATCCCCCTCCTGTTCTGGATTTTGGTCAAACAACGTTTGCTGGTTCTCGTCTTCCTCATGTCCATCCGGCTTTTCGACTCTGGTCACGATGCCGGAACTATCAGTCGTCACAAAACGACCGGTTAGTTTCTGATACATTGGATCCTCGTCACCAAAATCAAAAGATACTTGCGGATCCCCCAAGAACACGTTCACCTTCTCACCTTGATTGCTGCTCAGAAAAATCAAATGCTCTTGAGCCGACTTCAGCGGAATAAGAAGCTTCAGCTCAACATTGGATTCCTTGATATTGATACCTTTTGCGATTTCTGCTGTGAATTTTGCATGGTCCTTCATAGTTACGCCACCCCTTTAATAAATTTTTGATGATAAGCCCAACATAATGCGACAGCATCCGATGGATCAAAGAGTCGTTCTTTGACATCCCCAACCTTGTATTTCCCTTTAGGATCATCTTGTTTATATAAGACCGGCACAGCAATTTCGTCGTAATCCAAGTCGAACAACATCTGCATTTCCATAGCAACTGTTTCCTTATCCGCATTCCCCTTGCCGGTCTGCATTTTAAGCTCGGACGGTCGAATTTCAGCTATTTTTATCCCAATGTGAAGTGCAGCCAATGTCACCATTGAGTAGGCTCCCACAAGGGCAATGACACTGTTTGCATTCTTGAAATGTACAGGACGTTCCAAAACGATTATTTGGGGACGATGCTGTTTGATCAGTCCAATTGTGTCCTGGTAAATTGCATCAAGCACAGACGGCATTTTTATTTTGCTATAATCACGAAGGCCAAACTCTAGCGGCTTCCCTCGCTCCATAATTGCCCATCCTGCGAAATTTGTTCCGTGGTCTATTCCCATAATCCTCATGTTGTGGCATTGCCTCCTTTCTCGCTGTTCCCAGCAGCACATAAACCTCACCGATCTGTTTGCCGTTATCGTCGTAAATCAAGTCCCAAGGAACGTCTTGATAATAGGGATCTATCGCGACTTGTTCTCTCATGACGCCCAATTCCCCCTATGCATGTCCGGAATTTGTTTCGCTGGCGCCGGTGGTTCCGGTCCCCGGTTTTCGTGGTGCCGATCATAATCAACAAACTTATTAAAATTCTTCAGGAAGACGAGTTCCACAGTTCCGACCGGCCCATTCCGCTGCTTGGCAACGATGATCTCGATAATGTTTTTCTTCTCGGATTCCTGGTTATAGTAATCGTCCCTGTAAAGGAACGCTACGATATCAGCGTCTTGCTCGATTGAACCGGATTCCCGAAGGTCCGACATCATCGGACGTTTATCCTGCCGCTGTTCTACGCCCCGGCTGAGTTGAGAAAGAGCAATTACCGGTACATCCAGTTCGCGTGCCAAATGTTTCAACATCCGTGATATTTCGGATACTTCCTGCTGCCGGTTCTCCTCCCGGCGGCCATTGCTTCGACCGGCTATCAGCTGAAGGTAATCAATCACGATCAGTCCCAATCCTTCTTGTTTCTTTAATCGGCGGCATTTGGCGCGGATGTCATGAACCGTGATTCCTGGAGAATCGTCGATAAAAATATTCGAAGCTCCGAGAACACCAGCAGCTTCAGCAAGTTTTGTCCAGTCTTCTTCTCCCATATCCCCAATACGCAGCCGGCTCGATTCCAGATTCCCTTCCGCACTTACCATCCGGGTAACAAGTTGGGGCGCTGACATCTCTAAGCTGAAGATCGCAACCGGTTCTTTGCTACGAATGGCCACATTCTGTGCTACGTTAAGTGCAAACGCCGTTTTTCCGACCGATGGCCGGGCCGCGACGATGATCAAATCGCTTTTTTGCAACCCTGCAGTTATGCCATCCAGGTCAGTAAAGCCTGTCTCTAACCCCGTTACCTTTCCGGTTTTGTAAGACTCTGACTTGGTTTCTGTTGTCTCGATTACCTCAACCACAACATCCTTAATTCGCTTAAAATCTTGCTTTGGTGCCACACGGTCTGCCAATGTCGACGCAGCTTGTTGTGCCGCTTCCACCAGCCCTTTGATATCTGTTCCCGCAGCGGCCGCTTGGATACCGGCCATGTTAGAGCGTATATATTCCCTGATAACAAACTTGTTTTGCAGAGAAGAAACGTATGACTCTATGTTTGCAGTACTGGGGACGGATTTAGCGAGTTTCGCCAGATAACTTACTCCGCCAATATCTTCGATTTCCTTGCGGTCCTGTAGTCGAGTTGTCAGAGTAACCAAATCTATCGGCTGCTCCTCATCGACCAGTTCACGGATTCGACTGAAAATTACTTGATGTTCAGCACGATAAAAAGCTTGTACCGGTATTCCCTCTGTGTATTCGATGGTCTCAGGCTGTATTAAAATCGCACCCAGTACTGAACATTCGGCGGCAAGATCATTAGGCAAATCCATCATCAAACCTTCAAGAGAAACCGAGCTTTGCATAAAGTTCCTCCTTCCAGCCAAGTGGCGGCGGGCAAGCATTCTTTGCTGCTTCTTCCCGGGCCGCGAAGTATTCAGCTGTCGCTGCCTTCATCCGGTCCCGCTCCATTTGCTCACCAACGCTTCCGCGGATCTCAGCAATGTTCGGTGGATATTTACTTGTCCGGATATGCTCGTCTAAGTTTCGAATTGCCTTGTCAAACGGGAAATCGTGTAGGTATTTTAGATGCCGCTCGACATTTTCGTTGCTAACATCGAAATTCGGATAATTCTCCTTGATCTCAATTAGCAGATCAAACACTTCTGCTTTCTCCACGTTGTCGTTCCTCCTTCGCACGCCTGCGCAAGTCCTCCAGCTCGCGCTGCTGCTTGGTCATTCGTTTCTGCCGCTCTGGCGTTCCCGGGGCGACTCCAGCCATCGACGGACTGGCAGTTTGGGAATTGTGCCAAGCTTCTTCGATCCCGTCCACGTAGTACAAAAAGCTGGTCGGGTATTTAAAGCCTTCACCCTCCCGCTCACGCTTTGCCTGAAGCAGGCCCTCCATAGTTCGGATGGTAAAGGGTACCGGCATCCCCCCGGCGACCATCTTACCCATGGCTTCGCGCTCTTTTGGCCTAACATGGAAATCGAGTTTTTGGTTTAAACGACAATAAGCATTCAAGATCCCAATCATTCCATCTTCCTGTGGATCGGGTTCAACTCTTTCTGACAGATCCCAGTCCTCAGTAGTAGTAGTGATAGTAGTAAGATCTTTAATATCTTTTAGATCAGACATTTCTGTCCGATCACTCGGCGGAATTTCGCTGTGATCGGACATTTTTGTCTGTTCACTACCTGACTGATCGGATATTTTTGTCTGATCAGAGTCGAGGTGATCGGACATATGTGTCTTATCACTTTCAAGTGATTGGACATTTTTGTCCGGATGCTTCTTAGAATTTCTGACCCAAAGGATCAACCCTCTCGGAGCCCTGGTCACTCGTATGTAGTGATGTTCCTCTAAGGTGTCCAACCAGCGGCTCACGGTCTTATCGTTGACTCCAAACCTTTCGGATATCTCTGATAGTTTCATAGGCTTATTCCCAAGGACGATGCCCCAAGTCGTACCTTCTTCCACTGTCTCCTTTGTTGTGGAGCTTACGCACCAAAGGAAAAGCCATATCGCGCTGCCTATTTGATTGTAGTGTTCTGGCTCCAACAATCCGGAATAAATCGGAAAAGGGTAACTGCCTCCAGGCATCAAATCATCTCCCACGAAACATGCTAATCACGAACGATCTTAATAAATGTTCCTTTTACACCTTTATGAGTGGCTGCCATCTGCAGGCCATCTGTGAGTGATTCCATCACTGTCCCTAGCATCGGGCCATAGCCCTGTGGCTTAAGATCAAAACCAATTATCGAGCCAAGAGTGTGTGCAACTGATGTAATGAAATGAGCATGTTGTTCTTCCCCGGCTTCTCTTGCCTCTTCATTCTTGTTTGTTAAAAAATCAACAATTTCATTTGTGCGTCGGAATAATTCTTCAGTGGTCATGCTCATATGCTCCGCTCCCTCATCGTTTTATCTTTCCAAGCTTTGTCCCCTAAACATTGCTCCGTCACTCATTACGCCCCCTATCGTCCCTTAAAAATACTATCGGGTAGTCTACCCGGACCACCGTCCAGCCCGGGTAGGCTTTGGCGAAATATTGCCGCGTCTCCCGTTTAAAGGCCTCCCGATCTGTCCGCATAAGCCTCCATATCCGGTTACCCATCATACTTTGTAACAGCGGTTGGCCAAATTCATCGTTCATGCCACGAAAACTTCAACTCCGCCATCGGCATTATCGAAACGGATCACCTGATCGAAGGCAGCCTGCGCATCTTCGATATGCGTGATGACCAGGACTCTCTTAAACCGGTTAGAAACCGATTTGATAGATTCAAGAACAAGAGCACGGTGCTCGGCGTCCTGGGATCCAAGACCCTCATCGATCGTAAGCCATTCAACCTTGCTGCCGGCACGTTGAGCGAGAAGTTCAGCCAGAGCGAAACGAATAGCATAGTCGATCCGGAGCTGCTCACCGCCTGAGAACGTCTCATATGGTCGCTCTGCGGTCCAATCTCCGATCATGATGTCAAGCGTTTCCGCAACGCCATCCCGAGATTTGAGCTCCCGTTGAGTCTCAAAACGGATATAATGCTTGCCTTTAGACATCTGTCCAAGGATCTCGTTTGCGATCCTTTCGAGCTGCGGTACTGCGTTTTCAATGATCAGCGCCGGGATTCCGTCACGGCCGAATGCCTTGATTAACGTTTGATACTGTGTCCACCGCTTCGACTTCGGTTCAAGATCAGTGGCCAGCCGGTCACGTTCCTGCTGATCGGCCTCGAGCGCGGCCAACACCGCCTTGATGCCACCGATTTGCTCGGCCAGTGCAGTGAGCTGCCGACGCCGATCTTGTAATACGACCTTCAATTGGTCCAGATCACGATACAACCTTTCATAATCAAGCGTGTCAATGACCAGGCTGTTTTTCTCGTTCTCCAAACCATCTTTACGGACACGTTTTCCGATGACTTCCCGGTCAATGGTGGCAATCCGCTCTTTGGCGTTCGCTGCAGCCTCTCGGGCCGCAGGAATCTGGTCTTTGAGCCTTGCCCAGCGTTCAAGGTCGATAGCCTTCGCCGATAACTCTGACAACGGCACCAGTGCTGTCTCAAGATCGATCGTTTGTAATTGAAGTTCATCCCATCGATGCCTTGCCGACTGCATACTCTCCATTTTTTCGCGCTGTTGCTGCTCCAATTGCTGTAGTAGTTCATCCTTGCCAGCAAGTTGAGCGTACCGAGATGATGCTTGTTTTAATTCGTCTACTCTTGCCTTACAGGTCCGATGTGCAGCATTGTCATATTCTAAATTGGCTTGGCCGGCCTCTAATCCAGTAATCTTTGCTGTGAGCCCAATAAGAACACTCCATTCTAGTTCTTCCAACTGCTGCCGCAATGATGGCAATTCCGCGACAGCTACTGCTGCAGCCTGCTGAAATTTGCAAGTCGGAAGGCAACCGCTGTCGTGGATATGTGCCTCTTGCTGCTCAAGAGCAGTGATTTTATCGGTTAAACGTTGCTCTTCGAACTTAAGACGAGACTCTTCACGCTGATGCTGAGATTGAAGCCCTATAAGCTCCGTAGCTATCAAGTTCCACTTCTCCGCTTTCTCCTCGAAGGAGAGAAGGCGTTGCGCCTCAGTCTCGTAATCCTCAGCCTGCTGCCGTAACGAATCCCGCCCAGCAAGTTGGTGCTGTAAATCGGTTATGCGCTCGCTTAACCGGTCTGAGTCGTCCTGCAATTGGTATAATTCCAGTTGTGTAGCAGTGAGATCTCGTTGTAATCGGTCAAGTTCCGGTTTCCTGGCCTCCAAAACTGCTAACTGATGCTTGATATGTTCCAGTTCGATTGCCTTTTCCGTAATGCCAGTTTCATTGGCCAAGATCTTCTCAGCTCGCTCTAAGCGTTCAAAATGGCCGGCCTTCTCTTTACGAAGTGCTGCCAGCTCGTCATCAATAGCCGATGTATCGATGTCAATCTGCAAAATACGGGATCGTTTCACTTCGAGTACAGCGAGTTGCGCCTCACTTTCCCGCACGGCCCGCTCATCTTCAATCACATTGGCCTGAATCATATCATGCTGGCTTTCTATCCTTTGGAGCTCTTCGTTCTTCGCAGACCTACCTTTCAGGCGTTCATCCAACATTAAAAGCTTGTCCTTGTCCTTCTCAATCTTGATATTCAACAATCCTGCCCGCTGCCAGGCTTGTTCCTGCAGGTTCTCATAAATGTTAAGACCAAGGATTTGCGATAGAATTTCTTTTCGTTTGCCTGCCGTTGCGCCGGTGAATGCGTTAGCCTGTCCCTGCAAGATCATGCTGCTAGCCGTAAATGTATCGTCGTCGAGGTTGAGTAAGGTTCGGATCTTGGCCTCCGTGTCACCGATTTTCTCGGCCGACCGGCTCTCCCACTGACCGCTAACCTGCTGCTGCAGCTCGAGCGTGGATTTACCCTTGCCCTTTGTCGACCGCGTCCGGATGACCCGGTAAATACTCCCCTGATGCTCGAATTCAAAGATAATAGCCATTTCTTGAGCACCGCGGCGGACCAAATCGTCCAAGCTGACACTTTTGATCACATCACCGAATAGAGCGAAACGCGGCGCCAACGTGAAGGCCGATGATTTGCCAGCGCCGTTCCTTCCGGCAATTGCTGCCAACGTCACAGCCGACAAATCAATGTCGGCATGTTCTATTGCTCTGAAATTATTAATGATTAAGCGTAAAGGAATCATTTTGCACCTACCCTTCGTAATAGGAACCGAATTCTCGAATCATGTTCCGAAGTACAAGATAATGAATTGACTCGTGATCCTCTTTTTGAATAATCGCTCCAAAAAAGACGTTCCAAGCTTGTTCCTTGGTCAAACTCGGGTTTACTGAGGAACGCGGTTCTTCTGAGATTTCATCAGATGTACCGGTCGAATCCATATGAAATAGGAGAAAATTCTTTGACTCGCCAGCAGTTGATGATTCTGTCAATTCAGCCATCAGATCCCCTCCATCAGTTCACTCGTCATAGCCTGAAGCTCGACGATCTCCATTTCCTTAATCTCTTGATTACTTCCCCAGGCGGCTAATGCCGTCAGTGGATTCAGACCCTCGGTCACCTCGGCATCCCGGATCCGCTCCGAACGTTCAACTTCCGCTCGGATCTCGGCAACAAAGTAAGCCCCGGCGTCGTACAAAGCCCTTTCTAATGACCTCCGATCGAATCGCTTTTGCAATTCTTCCGAACAAGAATATCGAACCCGGACGATTGCATCCTTGATGCCCGCAAAATCGTCCACCTGACCATCCAGCCAGGCTTCGATGTCCATGTCGCACCAGTCGATAGTGCGGAAATGACGGCTAGGCGTTTCGATGAATGTCGACCCTGCCCACAACGATGAGCCGATATCCGTATCATGAATCCAAAAACCGGTTGCCGTATGCTCGTCACCGAAGTTATGTCGCTCTGGAGCGCCGGAATAAAACACGTTGGTTCCGGCTCGCTGCGGGCGGTGTATGTGGCCAAGACAAACGAGATCAAACATGGTTGCCGCCTCGTCCGTCAGAATAGGCTCGTTCTGCAATAAAGCATCCTCAAAGCCAGTATCAGCCAAGTCATAGGTCAGGTGAGACATGAGGATAATCGGTCCGGCCAATCCTTTGCGGAGCTCACGGCACGTTTCTGTGATCCAGTCGGTCATTTTGGAATGAAACTCGTGCGGTGGTAGGCCGGCGAACTCATCCTGTTGAGCGAACGACGAACGATTCATTCCCGGAAGGCAGGCTATCAGCGGCCCACCCTCGCTGGGGAGCGAAGCAATCCCTGGCTCAGTGAAAACCTGAACGCCGGGGATCCGCATCTCCCGAATTAAATGGTAGGCGCTGATCGCGTCATGTGACGGTGTACCGCTAATGACAACAACCTCGATGCCCGCT
Organism: Fontibacillus forbon; assembly: GCF_046559655.1. Classification (NCBI taxonomy): domain Bacteria; kingdom Bacillati; phylum Bacillota; class Bacilli; order Caryophanales; family Paenibacillaceae; genus Fontibacillus; species Fontibacillus forbon. The sequence goes on from NZ_JBKGFV010000004.1 coordinate 229,021, forward strand.
TCCGATAGCCGGCGAAGCCATGAAACAAAAGCCTTAATCTCCGCCGTCGCCCGGTCAATAAACACCCGGGCATCTTTAAAGGCGTCGCCGGCGAACAAAACCAGTTCACAACCTTCAGCAATAATCCGATCTGCAGCCCAGTCCATAGTCCTTGTAATATCTTCGAAGCGAGCTCCCGGATTGGGGCCCGGATATCCGAAGCCCCAATGTGAATCAGCAATATGTGCAATTTTCATCTCATATCCTCCGGAAGGTCATTGAAGTCAATTCCGCCTGGATCGCTTCCACCAGCTCCATATTGTTCAAGATAGTCCGCAACTTGCTTCCATTCATTATCAGCTACGTCCTGGACTACCTTCGCAATCGGGCGACCTAATGCTTCAACGGCACGTTCAGTTAGCCATTTCCAATCCATAGTCCCACCATTGAACTGCTTGGCCTGATCAAATGCACGATTCTTGTCTGAAAACGAATTAGAACCTCCAGATTGTCGACTTGTTGTGCTCCTGCTGGTCTGTGTAGATTGTGAAGCCTTGCGAGTAGTTACATGACCTTCCTGGTCCCCAGCTTCTGGATCATTCCCATTCAAATAAGCATTGAGCTCATCTTCCGTCTGAGAGAAAATACCGCTTGATCTTGTTGCCGACAAAACCGCATCAACGAGGGCTCTCTTCTTCGCCATCTTAAGCACCGTGTTCCAAATCGAATGCATATCGTCATTCTCCATCCGGTACATGGTGTACGTATTTCCAGTCTTGCGACCATTTTTCCACTCATCTCGCTCTTCTTTAAAAAGCGTTGATTTGTCGATGCCTTTTGGTAACTTATATTCCGAATACCAACGCCAACGATAACGACTCTCGTAAGTATTGGCATGCCCAACACCTTCGGCAATGATCGAGCCTGTCCCGCGATGAATAAGCCTGATTGTGATGTCAATGGCATAATAGCCAGTCTCGTGATTTTTATCCTCGACCTTGCTTGCTACCGTTGGTGCTAGATTGTAAAATTCACAAAGTCCTTCAGCCCCTGGCTTGTACAGTGTCGGCTTGTCTGTACCTGGGATCGTCCCGTAATCAACGCCTTCCTGCATGACTTCGCGGAAGAACTCTTTCGTAAGGTTCAATTTTTGTTTCATAGCATCCAGTTTCCTCCGAAGGTCAGCGGCACTGCCGAACTCAAGATCGACGATCGCCCCTCCCCCGGCGTTTCCGCCGGAAGGTTGGGGCATTACTGTTAAATTTCCTTCGCTCAATTACGCCACCCCCTGAAGGAGGCTGGCTGCGGCTTGTAATGCCCTGAGTTCGTCCTTCAGTTTCCCCAGCCTTACGGCAGCGTTCTTCAATTTCAGTTCAGCTTCAGAAAGGTCTTCACGTTCCAACTCCGTATGTTGCCTCATCTGAGCCGCTCGGATTTCAGCGTTTTTACCGTCGATCAGGTTGCCAAGTAACACATCGTCTTCTTTCTGTTGCAGAACTTCCTTTGCTTTAACCAATTGATTATTTGCTTCAAGAACTACATCCTCAGCCACCGAAATCTCTCCAGGCAGCTGCAACAAACGATTTGCGATTTCAATTTTAGTCATGCGCTCTCCTCCTTAATGGATTGGTTACTTTCATGGTGCAAAATGGCTTGCTGGCTCGGTGATTCTGGATAACGGATCCCATTCAGGTAGGTCCGAAGAGCAAACTCAATCTCGGCTAAATGTTCGTTATCAGCAAATAATTGAAATGCTCCAAAACTCCCACGTAATGAGAATCCTGCTGAACAATACTTAGTTGCTGGAAAAACATCGACTTCAATGTTTTGCCCGCTCACATCTGCAGAATAAGCTGTACCCATCCAAAGCCCTCCCTCTTGTCTGTTTGGCCCCATTTTGGTACGATAGGGGCAAGAAAATTAATTAAGTCCCAGATACGACCTGTTCCCGCAGGTCGTTTTCTTTTTCATCGTGAACAATGATTGTTTTCCAATCCACGATGACAGGGCAGTTCTCGATGCTAGCGATAAGATGACCATTTTCGTCTTGAACATGAAACTCGGAAAACATCCCGCCATCGTGCTCATAGCCGACCTGTTTGATCTCAATGACTTCGCGGCCTTCGATCACCGTTCCAACTTCAAATATTCGGGTTGGGTTGCTAACTACCGTCAGCCGTTGAATAACCGGATACATGGCTTGTCCTCCTTTCGATATTGTTTGATGCGTCAGCCGCATCTCTCGACGCCGAACGGAGAAGGTTATGAAACCGTCCGACGCCGGGAGACAGGGCCAAAGCTCTGTCTTATTCGATTGATTTAAGGTGTTCGTAAAATGGAAGTTGAATCTTTACCGGAAGAATATCAATCGTTTCAACGAATAATTTATATTGAGACAAGGTTCTTTCTCGGCGCATATAGATTTGATGAAAGCTCTTTTGGTCAAGATTTGCGGAATCCGCTGCAGAGTATTCCTCTCGAGCTTTGTCATTGTCGCTCATTGTTTGTTTGTATCTAACTGCCAATGCCTTAGCAAATTCATTGATTTCTTGAGTGGACATTTCATTTGCAGATGTATCCTTGACCGTCTCCGTGGCCTCCTTGGCCCCGTTCCAATATGCGTCTTTGATCAGCCTAGCGAATGATTCCCGAGATTCACTATCCCATCCATTGATCCAGGTTATGTGTCTATGTTCCCTTTCCGTTAAGGGCCGGCCAATCAGGTTTTTAATCCCTTCCACATCGATCATCTGGCAGTTCCCTCCTTGCCCTTTTGCCGTTCATCGGCTAAAATAGACAGCAGAAGAGACTTTAACCGAGTTCTCAGACCAAGCGTCCGGCCTGCCCGCCGGGCGTTTTTTTGTGCTTTCAGATCGGCTTTATGCAAGCGGATCATCATTTCGAGGTAAGTGATGTTGTGCTTCAGTTTTTCCGAGTTCACAATTTCCGGATTCTGTCGGATCGTCCGGAGGTTACGAGATGCGTTCCGTGCTATGAACCGTGCTTCTTCTTCCAACGTCATATTGATTTTCATTTCAATCCCTCAATTCAGATATTTTTTAGCTTTCAGTTCGGCGCGGTGTTCTTTCCATATTCCGAGCCAACTGAACTTGTTCTCTTTACATAGAACAGCTACGTGATGTGTGAGTGCAGTTATCGCTTCGACGCATTCCATAATTGTTTTTTTGATCACTTCACGATCGCCGTTTGTCATCTGATCAAGTCGTTTCATTAATGGAGCTGCCTTCATGGCTGCCTTAGCTTCTTCCATCTCTTCAAGAGTTTTGATGTGTGTTGCAGCCCTATGTAAATCTGCATTGTCCAGGTAAGGGACACTGGCCCCATCAGTAACTTCTTCCTGAGCAGCGAGATACAGACGCGGGTCATCGAATGTAATGGCTGCTTGACGTATAAGGCTTTTCGGCGCTTGCCGCTTGCCGGATTCAACCTTAGCAATCGATGAACGATCAATTAGGACTTGTTCGGCGAATTCTTCTTGAGTCATCCCTTGCTCTTTTCGATACTTGTGAATTACGTTTCCGATCGACATTTCCTCATCTCCTCCTTGTTTGGAACAACGGGGAGGATGAAATGGACAAATTGGCTCATTAACTTCATAGATTTGTGGCAAGCATGTAAGTTAGAATTTAGTTATTAAGTCAATACTTTTCCCCTTCATCCCCTCATCCGCCGGCGGCCGGTACCGTCCCGGCGGGTTTCTTCTATCCTTTTCAATTCTTCCTTTGCTTCCTTCAGGATTCGTTTTCTCTCCAACTGAGACAAACCTTCTGGATTGGCGGAGTAGTTTGGCAACGATAACTCCAACGCTGCTTCCATATCCATCCCTTTAATGATGTTTCGAGTGACAACTGCTGAAATGAGCCCTGCTCTAGAGGATTGATGTTTCCAACGGAACCTTTTCATGTCAAGTCCCCGAAGCTTTCTTGAATCGTTTTTTATACCATTCCAGAAACTCACCCCAGATTACCCGATTTCCTCCACCAGAGTTGTAAACGGGGCAATCTGGCTCATCCACCATGTCGTAAGCGGTTTGTTTGCGAATCTTAAGACGTCTCCGGAGTTCTGGAATTGTGATTACGTCTGTTTCTGAATATGGATCTTGAATTTGATTCATTTTGAGGCACCTCCTAATCAAATTTAATGAGTACGTACCGACTGCGGCTCGGCTCATGGCTGATGTAGTTGATCAACCATCCCTCTTTCAGTAGCCGACTGACCTCTTCTGGATCTCGAGATTCACATACATCCTTGATGTCCTGCGGGTTGTGGTCCACCTTAACCTACCTCCTTTCTCTCTGATTTTGCAGATTTCCCCACATTCAACTTTACGTGGATATTTTCATCAAAAAAAATAGCAACAGGTTCGCCAAGTGCTTTAGCAATCGCCTCCAATTCGAATGTTTTGATTGGACGCTTTCCATTTTCCTTCATGTTATAGTTGGAAATTGTCATCCCTAACTCAGTAGCAACAAATGTTTGTGTTACTCCTTTAAATTGACGGATAATTCTAATCCTTTCGAACAGTTCCAAATGATTCACCTCAATTCCACGTAAAGTTGATTTATGGTTTGATTATAATTCCACGAAAAGTGAAAGTCAACTCATTTTTTAACTTTTCGTGTAATTTCTTTAACGTATGGTGAATAACTGTTATTCTTTAGGTAAGAAAATATGAGGCGGTTTTAAATATGAGTTTAGGAAGTCGTTTAAGGGAATTACGTGAAAAAAGAGGCTGGTCTCAAATGTACGTTGCCGAGAGATTAGGGATTACTAATACCGTTCTATCAAATTACGAACGAGACTATCGAGACCCAGATACCAGTATGCTGTCGAAAATTGCGGACCTTTATGACACTGAAACTGATTATTTATTGGGCCGCACTAATAAACCCCGTTCTACGAGAACAACTACAGATTTTGATCCTAAAGAACAAGCTGCATTCGAAGCTTTTATTAATAATCCGGAACATGGGATATTCTTTAAGGACTATCTGAGTGCTCCAGAAGAGAGAAAAGAAGAAATGCGGAAGATATTCCGGATCTTACAGGAGAGAGAAAAGGACCGTAAGCCTGGGGATCGCCAAGATTAGCATGCAGTTATATAGCCAATAACTCAACCTATGAGGATGAAATGGAGAATTTACCGTGGATATCCAATGTAGTATAGTAGTTTGTTCAAAAAAAGCACTTGAAAATGGATACTGTGAGGATCACCAGGCATTTGCACCAGAAAATGCTGATATTTTAGAGGGTGGAAAGCATCTTAAGCTGCTTTTAGAAAAAGTGCGTAGAGACGACATTATCGAATTTGCAAAGGGAGTCAATGGGCTTGTAGCTGTTACCAGCTCAAATGTGTACATTGTTCGTGGGACTACTATCGAGAGAAAAATTATAAAATCATACTCTATCAAAAGTATTTCATCCATTGAACTTAAAAAGCCCGGACTAATGATGAATGGGCATCTCCAAGTTATAACTAGCGGGAACAATGATCGTACAAACCGATTCAACACAGCATTCGACTATGCAAAAGATGAAAATACAGTAATGATAAGTAAGTTAAGTGGAGATTACGATAAATTTGTTTCAATAGAGAATTTGATTTATAAACTGCGTGATAACTTGAATACAAGACCCGCAGCGGCTTCTTCAAAAACAAATGATATATTTGAACAAATAAAGAAGCTTGGTGAATTAAGGGATTTAAAACTAATTACTGAAGAAGATTATGAAATCAAAAAAATAGAATTGTTATCTAAAATTTAGCCCCCCGGGCTATATTTTTTAAACAAAACCCGAACATACATTCTTTTAGTGGAGGAATATTATATGATTAGATTTGGAGTTTTTTCGGGACCAATTCGTAATTCAAAGCCCGAGCCTTTAATAATAAAAACGAATGGTGTTGAGGTTAAACCAGAATTTGCGTCTAAGATAGCCACTTCACCCAAAAAAAAACAAATCAAAAACAGTCCTGAATAATCATATTTTGAGAATCTTCATTTGCCGGCAACGGCTTTTATTTTCAACATAAAACCGAACATATATTCCCTTATTGGAGGCTGTCATCATGATTAAACATTATCAAATGACGATCTTGGAAGAGTTTGTAGAGAAGCTATATTCCCGATTTAAGATTACTGAACCTAAGCAAATTACCGTCAGGGAGTTGTCCAAACGTCTTAATGTCTGGGTGCACTACGAGGAAGTCACTAGCCGTGCTTTAGAAGCCGTTTCTGGGATGTACAGTATGTTCTTAGACAGTAGACTGCCGGTTGAACAACAACGCATTGACTTTCTTCATGAACTCTGTCACCTTCTCCGCCATGCTGGAAACCAGTTTCTAATGCCTGAATCCTTTACACGGATGCAAGAATTGGAAGCTGAGCAGTTTGTTACATATGCGGCCATGCCGATTTCTATGATTTCTCGCTTAGTTATTCCTACAGATCATTATCAAGCTAAGTGCCTACTTATGGAAGAATTTAAGGTTTCTTCTCATCTCGCTGAAAAGAGAATTTCCCAAATTCATCGAAGGATCAATCAAAGTATGATGACTGCCACTTTAAAAGACCGAGGTGACAATCAAAACTATCAGTTGCCTTGTTGGTCACCCGAAACAAAACGAATCCTTAAGCAACTAGATCGTCAATTAATTGCAAGGGGGTTGCCTCGTTATGAAGATAAGGGCCTTATTTGATTTATCCTGAACTATTATGGCTTGAAAAGTCTGATGTTGAAGCAGTTTTGAAATTCGCTTGGTAGGAGGGCATTATGAAAGGTCATATTGCTAAAAAGGGTAACAAGTACTACATAGTGGTTGATATGAAGGATGAAGCGGGGAATCGAAAAAGGAAATGGCTTTCGGGACCTGATGGAGGATTTGAAAAGAAACGCCAAGCGGAGCTCGCAATGCCTGACATCCTCAAAGCCCTGCACAATGAAACTTTCGTCGAACCTACACGAAAAAGCTTTGGTGAGTTGATGGCCGAGTGGCTTAGAGATAAAAAGCCAGTCGTAAAGTACAACACCTGGAAAAGCTACGAGTGGCTCGTTAATACACATATTATCCCCAACCTAGGGAAAGTTCAGGCCATTAAATTAAAGCCTCAGCAATTGCAAGATTTTTACCATAAGAAGTTGCTAACAACTCTATCGGTCGGCTCCATAAAAAAAGCTCACTCCATAATTTATGATGCACTTAACCGTGCGGTTGTCTGGGGACTTATACCACAGAATGTCGCTCAGTTTGTGACTCTCCCACAAGGCAAGAAAGTGAAATTCGAGGTGTGGAATGAAGAACAACTAAAAACTTTTCTGGATTACGCTTCGTATGAGCAATATTACTTGGCATTTGAACTAGCCGCCTCTACCGGAATGCGCCAGAGCGAGATCCTTGCCCTCCGCTGGGTGGATGTAGACCTAGTTAATCAAACGATCTCGGTGCGGCAAGCTTACACACTTGCCGAAGTTGGCCACGATTTCGGCGATACAAAGAATGATAGCAGCGTCAGATCAATTGCCCTCTTCGAGAATACAGTTCGTTTGCTAAAGGATCATATAAACTCCCAAGAGGAACAAAAGAAAACAAACAAACTCTATACCGATTCCGGATTAGTCATTCAGACAAGCGTAGGGACCCCCTTAGGGCCACGAAATTTGTCCAGGCAATATTATCAGATAATTGAGAATATTCAGAAAGAACATCCCAACTTCCCCCGGATCAGATTCCACGATCTAAGGCATACCCATGCTACGCTCCTGCTCAAAGCCGGAGTACATCCTAAGATCGTTCAAGAGCGACTAGGGCATAGTTCAATTAATGTCACTCTAGATACCTACTCGCACGTCCTCCCTAACCTTCAAAAGCAAGTCCTAAAGAATATTGGAGACTCAATAACAGGTAGTCAAACCAGCCAAATTATTACTGAAAAACCCACTTTACTTAACTAAAGGGTAGAAAAATGGTAGAAACATCACGAATTGAACAAAAAAGCGCGGCCCCGGAAAATCTCAGAGACCGCGCCGCGCTTGACTTGTTAAGGATGCTGATGAAGGGATTCGAACCCCCGACCTACGCATTACGAATGCGTTGCTCTACCAGCTGAGCTACATCAGCAGATTCACTTTTAAAGTGAAACAAAAATTATTATACTCCGTTTTGGGAATAATGCAAGGGCTAATCTTTGGAAAATCGGTCAGCACCCAGCTACTGCGACTTTATTCCGGATTTGCCGTTACAAGCCTAGCTTATCCTGAACCGACCGGAGCTTCTGCTCGGACGAGCCAACTTTGTCCCTGCGGTCATCGATTTTGACCGATGTGGATACCCGCTTGGCATCGGACTGAAACGGCGCCTCGTGGATCGCCCGGATCGCGGCAAAAATATCATCCAGCGGACCTTCAATAATGGTACTCATCGAGGTGAGCGTGTACTTGATACCCTTTTGCTGTTCGAGTACACGTTGCAGCTCGGCAACATAGGAACTGAGACTGGTGGACCCTGTACCGATGGGAATAACCGTTACTTCCGCAATCGCCATAATTAAGCGCCTCCCTGATCATAACGTGTCTTGCCTTCACTTATTGTAGCAAGATTCGCTCCGGAATATCAAACCATAGAAATGAACTGTATGATCGGGGGCGCTGCGGCTGTAGCCTGCGTGAGCCGAAAGCTGCCCCGAACAGCGCCTCCTTCCAAACCCTTAAGCCGATTGGTCTCCAAGCTCCTCCAGGTCGTCCTCTACCGGAAGCGAAAGACTCTTCTTTAGCAGCCCCTTGATGATATTGGCAGACTTCACCTTGATATCCAAGGCCGGCGAAACTTCGATCCGGTAGGCTCCCTCCCGAATCAATGTCTTGAGCTCCTCTACGGTTTCAAAGTTCCGGTCAAACTCATTCAGGACGCAACCGTACTGCATGAACTGGTGCGTGTCGCTTCCGGCGACCACGGGGCGGCCGAGTCGTTTTGCGAACTCTCCGATTTTGGCGCGGTAAGCTTCGAGTCCCTGGGCATAGACGTCTTTGCCGTTCAGATCAAAGGCATCCAGGCGGCGCAACAATTCATCGGGCAAATGATGAAGCGGCGTCCCCTCCCGGAACGGATGAGCTCCGATTCTCAAGAACTCTCCCTCTTCGCTCCAGTCGAGCAAGGTACGGAAGTCGACGAACCGCCCTTTTTCCGTATGCGGTTCAAGGCAGCTTCTAAGCTCAAGCACGTTTTCCCGCCGGCCGATGATCAGAATGTGTCCCGTCTCTTTAATGTCGACCTCGATGCCCGGGAACACCTTGATTCCCTCAGCCAGATAATAGCCGTGCTCATAGGTATAATTGCGGTCCAGCATCTCGTAAATATCCTCATAGCGCAAAGTATTGAAGTGCTCCGTCATCGCGATGGCGTCCAGCCCGTTCCCTTTCGCTTCGGCCATCATCTCCTTGAAATAAGCGGGACTGAATTCACTTTTCTTGGAAAGCTTCACATGGGTGTGCAGATCGATTTTCATAAGTGTTCTCCTTTATTAGAGGTTAAATTGTACGGCCAGAATATACAGTGTAGCCACATAGAACGCTGAGACGGCCAGGAATAAGGCGTCGCGGAGCGTGAATTTCATATACGACAACTTGATCCGCTTGACCCGGGGCGACTGGTAGGCATAGGAGAAACCTTTGGTCTCCAGGGCTTCCACCGTAGTGCGCGTTCTTTTGGCGATGCTCAGTATTAACGGGTAAAAAGAAAGTACGGCAATTTTCAGAAAATAAACGATGCTCCGTAGATATAAAAAACCGTGCCGCTCCGGTGCCCTTCCGCGCAACCGGAACGAAAGGAAAATGTGATGGTACTCCTCCAGCAAGCTGGGGAGCATCCGGTAACCGTAAGCAATGCCGAATGAAACCTGCTTCGGCACTCCGATGCTAAGCAGGCCGTCGCTCAGTTTCTCGGGGTCCATCGAACAGAACACGGTAATGCTGGCCAGTGAAATGACGGACAATTTCAGCGTCAGCTTCAGCAGCGGCAGGATGCTTTCCCCGCCTCCCCCGAACAACCAGGATACGATCAGCAGATACCCGGCCTGACTCAACAGCCCGAGGCACAAAATCCCTATAATAAGCGGACTCACCCGCGACATCATCGTCGTTAATGCCATGAGGAAAAACAAGCCGAACAACAAAATCACATTATGGATGAACCACGGGGCGATTCCGAAATACAAATACCACAGGAACAAAGTCCGCGGGTCCAGCTTGGCGAGGAAAGTATCGCCGTTGCCGTAGGCCGTGTTAAGCAATTCTATTTTGACGCCTTCGACCGATACCCGGTCCATAAGCTTACGTACATATTCCATGAACCAACGCCTCCTTTCTTCCTATAGCCTTCCAGCGCTGGGCGAATTCATCTACCGTGTAACAAAGCTGCGGCAAGCCAAGATTCCGGCACAGCTCCAAAATTTGCGGCGCCGTCAACCCGGCCAGCTCCAGCAGGTCGGCATCGGCAAACACCGACTCCCGCGTCCCGTTCCGGATCATCCGGCCTTGATGCATGACGATGACGCGATTGGCCCACTCCGCAACAAGCTGCATATCATGGGTCGCTACGATCACCGTTTCCACGTGGCGGTTCAATTGCTGCAGCAAGCGCGTAATATCCTTGCGGGTGGCAATATCGAGATTGGCCGTCGGCTCATCCAGCAAAATGACCGATGGATTCATAGCCACCCCGATCGCCAGCGAGGCGCGACGCTGCTGTCCGCCGCTTAGCAGGCGTCCGTCGCGGTGCTGAAGCTCCGTTAGCCCGAAGCTGTCCAGAATGTCATCCACCTTCTGTTCGTAGCCGATCACGCGGCGGGCCTTCAAGAAGAACTCCACATCCTTGCGAATCGAGTCTTCAATGAACATTTCTTCGGGATTTTGATAAATGTAAGTCACCATATCGGCAAGCTGCTCCGGCGGAGTTCGCAGCGTGTCTATGCCTTTCACCCGGACATATCCAGCCTCCGGCTTCGTCACTCCGGTGACCAGCTTCAGGAAAGAAGACTTCCCGGCCCCATTATTCCCTACCAGGGCAACCAGATCGCCCGGGTTGAACGTTACGCTGACATCGTCCAGCACCACCTTTCGCTCCCTCGTGACCGTCCGGTAGGAGAAACGGGCATGCTTGACTTCGATAACGGGATTCACGGCGTTTGAGGAGTCAATCGAACCGGCAAGTCCCGCTGAATCGCTTGTGCCCAGGGAGTCGGTGGGATCCAAAACTCCCTCCTCATATCGCTCCTCCTGGAGTCGGCCAAAATACTGCACGGCTTCCTCCAGGGTAACCGGGTACCGGTGCCCCCCTGCCCCTGCTTCTTCTCCGGTCCCTCTAGCATCAAGCCCCATGCCGGACTCGAACACTTTCGCAGCGGCCTGCGTGACTTGGGGCGGGTAAATATGACTCGCCTCCAGTTGGCCCAGCTCGCGCAGCGCTTCCTTTACCGGCTTGGACCAGAGAACCCGCCCCGCATCCATAAGCACCACCGTCTTGCAGTACTCGGCGATAAACTCGGTATGATGCTCGATCACGATAATGGTTTTTCCATGGCACTCGTTCAAATTCCGTAACAGATCATAAATCTTCCCGGCATGGCTTGGGTCAAGCTGCGCAACCGGCTCGTCGATGATCAGGATGTCGGGATCGAGCGAGATCGCACCGGCCAAGGCGAGCTGATGCTTTTGCCCGCCGCTGAGCTGCCAGATGAATTCCTTCGGATCGCATTGCAGATCAACCAGCCGGAGCGCCCGGCGTCCGCGCTCCTTATAGTCTTCGAAGCCATAATTAAGCGGGGCGAATCCCGCGTCGTCCAATACCGTCGGACGGATCAATTGATTTTCAAAATCCTGGTACACGTAACCGACATGACGGGACAGCTGTGCCACGTTATGCTTGAGCGTATCCAGCCCGTTCACTTGAACGCTGCCCTCGTAATCTCCCACATAATAGTGCGGTATCAATCCGTTCAGCGTTTTACACAACGTGGATTTACCGCTACCGTTTCCGCCGATCACGGCGACAAAATCGCCGCGCTTGATCTCCAGGGAAACTCCGTTCAGCACCGGGTGCTCGGCACCCGGATATGTAAAATTGACCCCTTCCATGACAACGATATTGTTTTCGTTCCCCATTAAACCTGACCGCTCCCATCCATATGTTGCGGCATTTTTTTGCCTTTGCGAATCAGCAGCAGAATCGTGATCAGCGCCACGATCGCCGCCGCACCGATACTGACCCAGATGAACCATCCGCCGATGCTCTCCAGGAAATCCGCATCCCAGTCGATCAACGCCATATCCGACTCAGCCAGAAACTCTGCGCCTACCGCTACAAGAGCCAGAACAATCGAGATAACGATCAGTCGCGGAGCTATGATTTCACCCAACGAATATTTCACCCGGTTATCGCGCGGTTTCATGCCGAGCAAAGGTTCGATTTTGCCGTACAATCGGGGCACCAGATACAAGGTCGGCAACAGAGCGAACAGAATACCGGAGAACAAGACGTCATTCAGAAAAGAAACCCCTTCTACGACCACTACGCTTTGCGCCAAGCCCGGTACGGCTTCAAATTCCTCTACCCCCACCCATACCTTGGCAATGTCTACCGCGCTGCTGATAAACTGGTGGATGACAACCCCGGTAATCGCGGCAATCCCGACCTGCCTGCGATTTCGCGGATCATTGACGAGACTCCCGGCAATGAACATAGCTAGAGAAAATCCGATAAATTTCTCCAGCTCCCCGAGACCGCCGAACTGGCCGAGCATGATCTCGCCGAAAATCACTTCGCCCAGCGCCGCGCCGACGGCGGCATAAAACGGATGGAACAGAATGCATAGCGTCAACGGAATAAAAGCGAAGTACTCCACCGAAAATTCCACCGGACCGAGCCGCAGGGATGGAATCAGCTCCGTAATCATGTTGGACAAGCCGTACAGGGACATAGACAAAATAAACACCATCATTTTTTGCGATTGCGTAAGCACATATCTTTTTTGGGACCGAATCACTTGCTTCCCCTCCTTGAATTAAGTTGTTCAAACGCCCTTGCTTCAGGCTAATCCCAATATAGAATCCAATTATTAAATTCGATGTCCGGGAACGTTAAAATCATGTAAATAAAATTACATAAATTATAATAATGAAAAAATACACGTCATCATCAACGCGCCCCTTGTTTCTCCGATTGGATACGTATCGCTTTTGCCCTTATTAAATCCGGTATGTTAATCTATTTCTATCAAGCACCAGACAAAGAAAGTGAGGGCATATCTCGTGAAGCTGGACTGGAATACCGAGGCCCTGTCACCGGGCCAGTTTAAAATTGCGGATTATATCCAAAAAAACTCGCAAACCGTCCTGTTCTCCACCGAACAGGAAATTGCCGACGCGCTGGGGCTGAGCATTGCCTCGGTCTCGCGGTTTTGGCGCACGGTCGGTTTCAAAAATATAAAAGATTTCAAAACCAAGCTGAGGAGTCAACTCGATGTGACGCCTGCGGCAAAAATGAAAAACATTATGGACAAAGCGGACGCCAGCCCGCTCCCCCAGCAGTTTCTCGCAACAAGCATGAGGCATCTCGAAGAAACGCTGACCCACTACTCTGCCGATTCCTTCGAAGCCGCCGTCACCGCCCTGACCTCGGCAAGGCGCATCTACATCTATGGTCCGGGCCCTTCGGCCGGGCTCACGGAGCTGCTTCATTACAGGCTCGGCCGATTCGGCCTGTCTCTCCATCGCTTGGACCGCGGCGGGAGCGAGTTGTTTGAGGATCTTCTTCACCTGACAGGGGAAGATCTCGTGGTCCTGTTCGGGTTCGTCCGGCTGCTGCCGGAAGCGAAGGTGATCGTCGATCATGCCAAAGAGACCGGTTACCGGACTTTGCTCATCACGGACCGGCTCGTTGCCGACTTTTCCGATCAATGCGATATCACGCTGTTTGCCAGCCGGGGAGAAACGTGGGAATTCCACTCCATGATTGCCCCTACGTTTATAGTAGAAAATTTGATTGTCGCGGTAGGAATGAGGAATCCGGAGGATCATCTGCACAAGTTGAACGAGTTGAATCAGCTAAGAAAAAAATACGCCCAGGAGCTTCCAAGATAATCCATGGGACAAACCTGGTTTCGGAATTTTCGGACTAAAAATTTCAAAAAAATTTTTCATCCCCGCTGGACCGCACTGCGGTTGCTTTCAGGGGATTTTTCATTTTTTTCAGCCGTTCAATTTAAGCTAGGCCCATTTACAAACACAATATATGGGGTTAATATATTTACAAGACAACAAAATATAGTGTGAACGGGTGGTCCGGCGCCCTAGACGCCGGGTCTTAAAAGGGAAGGCGGTGCGAATCCGCTGCGGTCCCGCCACTGTAATCGGAGCGCTTGGGAATCTCTTGTGATCATCCCAAGGCAATTCGCCGGCATAATGCCACTAAGGGAGTTCTATAACTCCCCCGGGAAGGCGCCGGCGCATGACCGAAAGCCAGGAGACCTGCCCGTTTGGAAGACACCGCGCTAACCTGCGAGGAACAGGGAGGTGTCCGATGCAGCTCTTACATAGCTTTGATTTTGACTTCATGGTTCCGCCTTCCTACAGCTATCATTCTGGAGACATTCGGGCATTTTCGGCCTTGCCGGGTTGGAAATGCTTTTTATATGGGATTTTACCTAGTTATCGGGGAGGAGAACTATTACATGGCATTAATGAATCGGATCGATACGGAAACAAACCGGGAGCAAATGATGGAAGAGGTTATCCGCCTTGGCGAAGAAATCGTCGAGAGCTCGAATTTGGAGGTCTTGCGGGAAAACGCCAACTTGAACGGGGAAAGCTTCTCCGGCAAAATGAGCAAATTCGGCAGCGAGTACTCGAAATGGTATGCAAACCATTTTGTCATGCCGCCCCGGGTCGTCCAGGCGATCAAGGACAATGTAGTCTATGTGCATGACCTCGATCAATACGCGATCGGCACGACGAATTGCATTTTCATTCCGTTTGCCAAACTGCTGCGCGAAGGCTTCAACACCGGCAACGGCAGCGTCCGTCCGCCGAACTCGATCATGACCGCGATGGCGCTCGTCGCGATTATTTTCCAATCCCAGCAAAACTCCCAATACGGCGGCGTATCGGCCAACATGCTTGATTACGACCTGGCTCCTTACGTGGCAAAATCCTTCGCCAAATACTTCCGCAAAGGACTGGAGTATTTCGAGGAAGGCAATGGCGAGGCGGACTTTGGCGGTGTAATCGACATGAGCCGCAGCGACCTTCAAGCCCAATATCCGAAATCTTTTAAATATGCGTTAAAAGAAACCGAAAGCGAGACACTGCAAGGCGCGGAGAGTCTGATTCACAACCTGAATACGATGTCCAGCCGCGCGGGAGGACAAATTCCGTTCACCAGCATCAACTACGGCACCTGCACGTCGCCGGAAGGCCAACTCGTCATCAGCTCCCTGCTGACGGCTACGATGCGCGGACTCGGCAGCGGAGAAACGCCGATCTTCCCGATCCAGATTTTCAAATGCAAGCAAGGCGTCAACCAAAACCCGGGCGAGCCGAACTATCATCTCTTTTTGAAGTCGGCGGAATGCTCGGCCAAGCGGCTGTATCCGAACTTCGCCAACCTGGATGCCCCGTTGAATCTCATGCACTACGATCCAACCGATCCGGATACCGAATTCGCTACGATGGGCTGCCGCACGCGGGTGCTGAGCGACCGCTTCGGACGCAATCACCTGTCCGGAAAAGGCAATCTTTCCTTTAATACGCTAAACCTCGTCAAGCTCGGACTTGAGCACGGGATCGCGTTGGGACGGAGAAACGTTGCGGATGAGCGCGGCTTCTACCATGAACTCGACCATTACCTCGACATCGCGCTGGAAGGACTGCTTCATCGCTTCAAAATCCAAGCCGCGCAAAAAGCGAAAGCGTCCGATTTCATGATGCGCGAAGGCGTTTGGGAAGGCGGCGAGAAGCTGGACCCGGAGGAAAACGTCGGCGAATTGATCAAACACGGCTCCCTGTCCATCGGATTCATCGGGCTGGCGGAATGCATGAAGGCCATGTACGGCAAGCATCATGGCGAAGACGAACAGGTTTACCAAAAAGCTTACGATCTGATTGCCTATATGCGCGACTACTGCGACAGACAAGGCGAATTGCACAACCTGAACATCACGTTATTCGCCACGCCGGCGGAAGGGTTGTCCGGCAAATTCACCAAGCGTGACCGGGCTTTCTACGGCACGGTGCCGGGTGTCGTCGACCGGGAGTATTACACAAATTCTTTCCACATCCCTGTGTACTACAAGATTAGCGCCGCGAAAAAGATTCGGCTGGAAGCCGCGTTCCACGGACTGTGCAATGCGGGAGCCATCTCTTATATCGAGTTGAACGGAAACGCCCGCAGCAATCCGGCGGCATTCCTGCAAATCGTTCAATATGCATTGTCGCAGCAGGTCAGCTACTTTAGCATCAACCATCCGATCGACCGCTGCTCCGCGTGCGGGTTTGAGGGCATCATCGGGGCCACCTGCCCTTCCTGCAATAGCCACGAGAAGGACGTTTATATCCGCCGGTTGCGCCGCGTGACCGGGTATCTGACAGGTGATTTTCAGACCCGTTTCAATGCCGCGAAGCAGGCCGAAGTCCGCGACCGGGTGAAACACGATTCATGAACATATGCGGCTACTACCCGGAATCCATCAATGAAGGCGAAGGCCTTCGTGCCGCCATCTTCGTCAGCGGCTGCCGGCATTACTGCAAAGGCTGCTTCAGTGCAGCCACCTGGAACTTCAATTACGGCGAGCTGCTGACGCCGGAGCGCGAACTGGAAATCATCACCGACATCAAAAACAACCCGCTGCTCAGCGGGGTCAGCATTTTGGGCGGGGATCCGTTTTTCTCCGCCGCCGAGGTCGGCGCCTTTGTCGATCACTTGCGCCTCGAGGCCGGGCAGCCCATACCCATCTGGATTTACAGCGGGTATACGTACGAAGAATTGACCGAACACCGGGATTCGCCGGAATTTCGATTGCTCGAACGCTGCCAAGTGCTGGTAGACGGACGTTTCGTCGAAGAACTGCGGGACCCCTCCCTGCTCTACAGAGGCAGCTCCAACCAGCGTCTCATCGATATTGCGGCCAGCCTGTCGCAAGATCAACCGGCCCTTTGGGAGCCAACTTTCTCTTTCTAGCTTTCCGACTTTCTAGTATAATTGATAATCTGTGATGCTTTTCATAGCGAAAAGAAAAATCACCGCTGGCGTCTATTCCGAGGGCGCCCCTTTTTCCTTGATTATTCTCAATTTGAGAATTGAAAATTTATAGATTCGACCGGCATTCGAAACCTTCAAACCGGTCCGGTCCATCACATCCCATGCCATGAAAGCGAGGAATTCTACATGCCACAACTCGTCACCAAGCCTAACAACCGTCAACTTGCGTTCGATAACGATCGTCTCGGCGTTTACGCCGATCGCATTCTGGACGGATTACATACACTGGACAAGGAGCGCCTGCTGCGCGGCGTAAACGCCAAGCTTAGACGCGACGAAGTAACCGGAGAGGAAATCAGCAGCGCATTCACGATGTCGGCGCTAGAACTCGTCACGAAAGAAGAGCCGGACTGGAAGTTTGCGGCAGCACGTTCTTTGCTGACCTCCCTCTACAAAAAAGCGGCCGTCAACCGCCGCTACAAAGCCTATCCGGAAGAACCTTACGGTTCGTTCTATCATCTGATCACCGATTTGTGCAAAATCGGCATCTACCGCGAGGAATTGCTGGAGTACTACACCAAGGAGCAAATCGAGGAATTGGGCCAATGCATCGATCCTTCCCGCGACCTGCTGTTTGACTACATCGGCCTTCTGACTTTGACCGAGCGCTATTTGGCGACCGATTTCGAAGGCCGGATCATGGAGCTCCCGCAAGAACGTTATATGGTCATCGCCATGTACCTCATGCACCGGGAGCCTGCGGAAACTCGCCTTGAGCTCGTTAAGGAAGCTTATTGGGCGATGAGCAATATCTATATGACGGCTGCCACCCCGACGATGTCCAATGCGGGCAAAAAAGTCGCCGGCCAGCTCTCCAGCTGCTTCATCGATACGGTGGACGACTCGCTGGAAGGCATTTTCGACTCCAATACCGACGTGGCCCGGCTCAGCAAAATGGGCGGCGGGATCGGCGTCTACCTCGGCAAAGTGCGCGCCCGCGGCTCCGATATCCGCGGCCACAAAAATACCAGCTCCGGCGTCATCCCGTGGATTCGCCAGCTGAACAACACGGCCGTCAGCGTCGACCAGCTCGGCACGCGCAAAGGCGCGATCGCCGTTTACCTGGACGTGTTTCATAAAGACATTCTCGCCTTCCTCGACCTTAAGCTGAACAACGGCGACGAGCGGATGCGCGCCCATGACGTGTTCCACGGCGTCTGCCTGCCGGACTTGTTCATGGAAGCCGTAGAAGCGCGCGGCGAATGGAATCTGTTCTGCCCGCACGAAGTGAAGAAAACGATGGGCTGGAAAGATGCAAGCGGCCGTCCGCTCGGCCTGGAAGACTTTTATGATAACGAATTCGGCAATGGCCAGTTCCGCGAAAAATATGCCGAAGCGGTCAATCACCCGACCTTGTCCCGCATCACGATGCCGGCGATCGATATCATGAAACGGATCATGAAATCGCAGCTGGAGACGGGAACGCCGTACATGTTCTACCGCGATACGGTCAACCGCGCCAACCCGAACCGGGCGCACGGCATGATCTACTCGTCCAACCTGTGCACGGAAATTATGCAGAACCAGTCGCCGACCGTGGTCGAGCAAGAAGAACTCGTGACGAAGGACGGACAAACCCGGATCGTCGTCTCGAAAATCCCCGGCGATTTCGTGGTCTGCAACCTGAACTCGATCCATCTGGCCCGGGCCGTACCGGCCGGCGTACTCGACCGGCTTGTGCCGATCCAGACGCGCATGCTCGACAACGTCATCGACATCAACAATATCGAAGTCCTGCAAGCGCAGTATACGAACAGCCAGTACCGGGCCATCGGCCTTGGCACGTTCGGCTTGCACCACCTGCTCGCGCTCGAAGGCATCCGTTGGGAATCCGACGAAGCCGTCGCCTATAACGATGCGCTTTACGAGAAGATCAACTACCTGCTGGTCAAATCCAGCATGGAACTGGCCATCGAAAAGGGCCGCTATCCGAAGTTCGCCGGCTCCGACTGGGAGAACGGGCAGTACTTCACTTATCGCGGATACACGGACGGCTCCCGCGAGGGCAAATTCGTAACGACGGAACAATGGAAAGAACTTGCCGAACAAGTCAGCAAGAACGGCGTCCGCAACGCCTGGATGTTCGCGATCGCGCCGAACGGCTCGACCTCGATCATCGCCGGTTCTACCGCTAGTATTGACCCGCTCTATGAGCTGCTCTCTTATGAAGAGAAAACGACGTACAAAATCGCCAACCCGGCACCGGATCTGTCCGAGAAAACGATTTGGTACTACAAGACGGCATTCCTGGTCGACCAGCATGCGTCCATTAACATGGCGTCGGCTCGCCAACGTCACGTGGACCAGGCGCAAAGCTTCAACTTCTATGTGCGCCCGGACATCAAAGCAAGCGAGTTCCTGGAACTCCATTTGCACGCCTGGAAGGCCGGCCTGAAATCGACCTACTATGTGCGCAGCCGGGCATTGACCATTGAAGAGTGCGAGTCCTGCGCTTCGTAAATTCCGACTCGGTGCTATTTCAACACCTGCTGCTCCTTGCGCCAGAAATAGCGGACTTTTAGGGCGCTATTTCCCTGGCCTGAACGATTTTGACCAGAATAGCGGACTTTTAGGGCGCTATTCTGGCTGAGAGAGGCCTTTGTGAACGCTATCCCCTTTTTCGCCGAAATAGCGCCCCGAAAGTCCGCTATTGGGATGAAAGTTACTAAATTGGGGCCAATAAGGCCCTGAAAGTCCGCTATTGCGGATATAACGAGCGGGTGCTTATCGCTTAGTGTCTTCGAACACACACTTCCACACCTAGCACAATCGGCCAGCCGGCCGATCGTACTGCACGAACGGACTACGACTGATTAATCAAGGAGATGAAATCCATGCAACTGCAAACGATTTTTAACACGGAGGCACCGAATAAATCTACACGGATCATTGGCGGCGAGTGCTCTGGGATTCTGAACTGGAACGACATCCGTATGCCGCATATGTATAAACTGTACAAAGTACTGCTCCTCAACCACTGGATCGCCGACGAAATTCCGATGAACAAGGATGCCCAGCAGTTCGTCCAGCTTGATTCCGAGGAACAGCGCACCTTTAAAATCAACATCTCGCTGCTCGCGGTACTGGATTCGATGCAGACGATGTTCGTCGGCGACGTGAAGCGGTACTTTACCGACTCCTCGCTGGAGGCCATTTCGGCGATTATCGGGCAGCAAGAAGTCGTGCACAACCAGTCGTATTCCTACGTGCTCTCCTCCATCGTTTCCGATCAAGAGCAAAAGGAGATATTCGAATACTGGAAGCATGACCCGGTACTGCTGGAACGCAACAAGTTCATTTCCGACATCTATCAAAACTTCCGCGACGATGCTACTCCGCAATCCTTTTTCGAGGCGCTAGTGGCGGATCTCATCCTGGAAGGCATTTTCTTCTACAGTACATTTGCTTTCTTCTACAACCTGGCCCGCGACCAAAAAATGATGGGCACGAGTCAAATGATCTCCTACATTCAACGCGACGAGAACCAGCACTGCTACTTCTTCGCCGAAGTGTTCAAGCAGTTGCTGATCGACTATCCGGAGCTGAACACCAAAGAGAATATCGACTATGTATACCGCACCATCGACCGTGCCGTTGAGTTGGAAACGAACTGGGCCCATTATACGCTGAAAGAGGTTCGCGGCATCGATCTGAACGAGCTGTCCGACTACATCAAATACATTGCCAATAAACGCCTCACCTTGATGGGTCTGGAAAAAGGCTACCAAGGCGTCGACGTCAACTGCATGCCGTGGATCAAGCCGTTCTCCGACGAAGCACTCAACGCGACGAAGACCGACTTCTTCGAGGCCAAATCCCGCAACTACGGCAAAGTCGGCGACGATAACGGGTTCGACGATCTGTAAACTAAAAAATATCGCTATTCTCCGGCGCCTTGCGTCACCATGGAGGATAGCGATTTTTTTATGGTTAGCCTTTTCTTCTGACCGGAATCCAGACCTCGCTCTTTGAATCCACTTGTCGTTCGTCCAGCCAGTAGTATTTTTCGATGCACGGTCCCTCTGCCTGCTCGAAATTGGCCGAGGGAAACCATTCGGCATAAATTCGTTTCCATACGTCTATAATCCCAGTTCCGATCTCAATATCTTCCGTGATCGCCTCGTAACCTTCAAAGACCGCATATGTTTGCTGCGGCAGCTCCAAAACGGTGAGGCCGTTGGGAACTTCACGGTCCCCGGGTAGCTCGCAGCCCATTAAGTAACGTTTGCCTCCGTCTTCGCCGAAATCGTAATGGTAACCGAAAAGCAGCGAACCCGCTTCCCTGCCGACAGCCTCATTGATCGCGTCATGCGTGCCGTCCTTCCAAATTTGCTCCACAAACCGCGGCACTTCTTCTTGAGGATCGCTGTGAACGATAACCTCCTTGCCGATGACGGTACAGCCCTTTTCCTCCGTAATGCGGTAGTTCATTTCCGTTACCCCTCTAATTTGAATTTGAAAAGAGAGCGGCGGAAACGACTTCAGCTTCACGTCTTTTTTCCTGGCTATGGACGGCGATACGCCATGCAGCCGGGTAAATGCTTTGGTGAACGCCTCCGGGCTGTCATAGCCATATTTCAGCGCGGTATCGATCACCTTGCGGTCGCCTCCAGCCAACTCCTCCGCAGCCAGCGTCAGCCGCCGGTTCCGGATGTACTCGGTTACGGTAAAACCGGTCAGGGCATGGAACATGCGCTGAAAATGATATCTCGAGGACAGCGCCGTCTTGGCCACATCATCGATCTCGATTTCACTCTGCAAATGCGCTTCGATATAGTCGATGGCGTCACGCAACAACCTCAGTGTTTCCATTATACTCATCTCCTTTCAAACTCAGTGTACCGGGGAATGAACATTCCTGCCTGTCAGCGGATGCGCCATGTTGTCCGAATCCGCTTCATTGATAATTACTGGCGTGCCGATATCTAACGGTGCCCAATACCGCCTAACTCCAACTCCTGCTGCAAAAACCGATAGACTTTGGCTGCCGTCAGGGTCAACGGGGCTTCCGGCCCCCTGCTTAAAAGACCGATGCTCATATTGATCGGCACATCCATTTGTCGTGCCGTGGTTCCGGCAGGAACTAGGCTCAGACCGATTTCAGGAACAAGCGCGATTCCCAGTCCCGCAGCAACATAATACTGGAGCGCCGTCATACCGCCGATTTCCATCGTATCCAGCGGAGTAACCGCCGCTTCCTTGAGCGCCATTTCCAGTTTTCTGCGGTACGGGCAAGCGGCCGATGTGATAAGCAAGCGATGGCCCTGAAAGTCGGCCGGAGCCAGGGTTGACCGGCTGGCCAGAACATGGTCTTCAGGTAGGAGGACGACGAACTTTTCTTGAAACAGCGGCTCGAAATATAGCCCGGTTGTGAGATCAGGGGCCGAACAAAGCGCAAAACCCAATTCCCCTTTAAGGATCTGCTCGCTCATATTCACGCTGCTTCCAATGTCCACGGACAGTTTTATTTTCGGAAACATGGCTTGGAAACGGCCCAATAATCCCGGCAAGCGGTAGCTTGCGGTCGGCTCCGTCACGCCGAGGCGAACATGCCCCGCTTCGCCCGACTGAATATCCGCCAGATTGCTTTTCAATTGCTCCAGCCTGTTCACGATTTGCAAACTTTGCCCGTAAAACAGTCGCCCCGCCTCTGTTAGCGCGATGGTTTTGCCTCGTTCGAGCAGTTCCACGCCCAGTTCGGATTCAAGCCTCTGCATCTGCATCGTGACCGTGGACTGCGCATAGTTCATTTCTTCGGCGGCCCGTATAAAGCTTCCGTATTTTACGATCAAGTGGAACGTCTTCAAGTTTTTCATATCCATACTTTTATCACCGGATTTCAAATTCAATATTTTCGAACTGTTTAATCATTTAATTCAATTATACAAATAATTGATAGAAAGATAAAATACGTTGTATCACACAGATTACGAGGAGGTTTATCCATGAACCTGAACAATAAAGTAGTGCTTGTCACCGGGGGCGGAACAGGAATCGGCCGGGCGATTAGTTTGGCGTTGGCTGAACGCGGTGCTGCCGTAGGGGTCAATTATTCCCGCTCCAAGGACGAGGCGGAAGATACAGTTCGAACGATTGTCAGCCAGGGGGGCCGCGCCGTCGCCATCCAAGCTAATGTCGCCAATGAGGCGGAAGTCCGGAATATGGCCGATCAATTGGCCGCACGATTCGGGTCGATTGATTTGCTGGTGAATAATGCCGGAATCACTAAGCATATTCCACTGAACGATCTGGAGGGTGCAAATGAGGCCGTATGGGATGATCTTTACGCTGTGAATGTAAAGGGGATGTTTTTCTGCGCGCGGGCTGCGGCTCCCTGGATGATGAAAAACAAGACCGGAGCCATCGTCAACCTTGGCAGTATAGCAGGCCTAACCGGATCGGGCTCCTCGCTACCTTATGCCGTATCCAAAGCCGCGGTTCACGGCTTGACCAAATCGCTGGCCCGGGCTTTAGCCCCGGATATCACGGTTAACTGCATCGTGCCCGGAGCGGTGGCCACCCGCTGGTGGGAAGGCAAAGAGGAACAAATGCATCAGCTTGCCCCGCACCTGCTCCTACAGCGCATCGCCGCACCCGAGGATATCGCCCGCATGGTGTGCGCCGCCCTGGAGCAAGAGGCGATGACCGGCCAAATCATCACCGTGGACAGCGGACAGAACTTGTAGGCGATGATGATCAATAACCTTTAACCCGCCTTTGTGAGCGCGTGGTTGTCTAAAGCTGATTAAAGTGGGATTAATGGGCTACTTTTGGGAGATCGGAGGCTACCGGGGGTTATCAAGGGCACCGGAGAGTACGGGGGCTACGGAGGCTAAAGGGGAGTACTTGGAGTACTTGGAGTACTTGGAGTACTTGGAGTACTTGGAGTACTTGGAGTACTTGGAGTTACTGCGGATTATTGCGGACTATTGCGGACTACTGCAACCTACTGCAACCTACTGCAACCTACTGCAACCTACTGCAACCTACTGCAGATTAAATTAACTGGATTTCCTCCAGTTAATTTGCCGTTTTCCTTCATCTTTTCGAAATTAGCTGGAAAACCTCCAGCTATTTAGGCGATACTCGGCCCATAAGCCCATTAATCGCTGAATTAACTGGAGGTTTTCCATTTAAATATGAGTTCCGGCTAAATACACGAAAATTACCTGTAGATTTTCCAGTTAAGTTCACGCGTTCCCGCCGCAATGTCTTCTTGGTTAGCCCTTCGTACCACGTACTTGTTGGTGTGTCGATGTGCCTGTACTACATGCCTTGCTGGGCGTATCGATGCGTGTCCGTACTACGTACTGCCTGTTGATGTGTTGTTGAGTGCCTGTTCTACGTGCCTACTGGGCGTGTCGATCCGTACCTACCCGTGCTCGTGCCTGTTGGTGTGTTCTTGTATGCCAGTGCCGGTCCCTGTGTCACTCGTAATCCTTCCTAAATGCACATCCCGCCCCTGCACCTCACCGCTGCGCCTTGTCTACGTATCCATGCTGATGTCATTCCAGGCTTCATCCCGGTAGCCAATCATCCAGAACAAAGCCCGGCGGCGCTCGAGCACGACGCTTTCGTTCAAGCCTGCCGGGGCTTCTTGGCCCTTAATCCGCGCGTTGACGCACGCCCAGTGGAGGCGGTAGATTTTATCCGCTTCATCCAAAATGTCCTCCGGACGGCGCATTGACGTTTTATCCATAAACTCGGCAAAGGAGTCGCAGCTGGACACCACGTTTATCGCATATTCGCAATCACACGTGTCATCGGGAAAATCCAGCTCTTCCAGCAGACCAAGCCCCCATAGGAGGCCCCAATAGGCTTCATATTGCCACACCAGATTGATGGCGTCCCGACGATCCGGCTCCGGTTGCTCCAACAGATCCCGTTCAAATTCGGTCAGTTCATCCGTCACTCCGAATTTGTCCAGCATATCCATCACGAACCCTTTGGATTCCTGCAAATCTTCACCCTGATTCACATCGCAGGCATATTGAATGACGATCAGCAGGGCAACCGCCCTGCGGGCGATCTGCTCCCGCGATTTCACCGCCAGCTCTCCCAGAGGAGGAAGCTCCGGTAAAGTTTCAAGATACGGAACCTCCCGTTCCTTCAGGTATTCCATGCTTCTCTGCTTTCTTTGCCCGCCTTCGGGAGAGAATTTGTCTTCTCCCCTGATCTTTTTCGTGCAGGCATAGGGTCTAAAATCGGAAGGACCGGATTTTCCGTCAGCCGTTACGATCACCTTGCCCGTCCCATCCAAAAGCATGCCGTCGGGAAGAAAGCAGATCCCGTTTAATTTTCCAGCCAATGCAACAAACAATTCCAGATAGTCTTGGCTGTATTCCTTCTCGGTCTCGATCGCCAGCATCGTATTGATAACGGAAATCTGCGTCAGGACCCGGTATTGCAAATCTTCATCCTCGAACGGAATGCGCTGGTAAAACCCCATCATCCCCGGGACATTGTTCTCAAAATAATCCGGATCACTGTCCTCGGAGGCTACCCGGATCGTTATTTTGTTTTTATTAAACCAACCCTTCGGCTGAATCACCATTTCACGGGACGGTCCACTCACCTTGAATCCGCCACTGAAAACCTCAAGAATTAGAGCCGTGATATCCTTAGTATCGTTTCGCGAAGCAAATATCGTGAAGTACGGCATACGTCTTCCTCCTATATAAACAGATATAATTTCATCACATCAATCATTTACGCGTTAAAATAAAAAAGCGATGCTCCCTGCTTGTCACAAATCCATCCTGGTTCAAGCTTTCCTGCAGCTTGCAGAGTTGTCCGAAACAACGATCCACCGAAAATCCGGGGAACTCCCATTCGATGATTTTAGCAAAGTACACCAACGCACCGATATCAAAAAACTGTACCTCAGAAAAACACTCCCGTTGTTCCAACACCGTAAAGCCGGCTTGTTCCAACTTTCGAACACTATGATCTAAGTCGAATTCCGCATCGGTGATCATCACATCCCCGCCCAGCAAAAATCGCGACAGTTCACGGTTGTTCAACCCGCCCACCTGCTGGGTTACAAACATCCCTCCCGGTTTCAAAACCCGGTAGACTTCCTCCACCGTAAACGCCTCATGCCGGTTGATTACGAGGTCGAACATACTGCTTTCAAACGGCAAATCATCGTCATCCTCAACCAGCTTAACCTCTATGCCATAAGGCGGAAGCTTGTCGCGGCACAAGTCATAGTTGGGAAGGTAAGCTTCTGTTGCATACGTCCTCCCACCCGGAGGCGACAGGGATAACAGAAACTCACCGCCGCCGGTGCCCATATCCAGCATGATGGTATGATCACTCATGTATTTTGAGACAGCCTCTTTATAGTCCCAAGGCAATGCCTCCTCCGCCATGCGACCGTTCAAATAAGAAAAGTCCCAACCCTGAAACCCCTTCGCCTCTTCCGATTTCCAATCCTCTTTCAATATCTTGTTATTCATAGATTTGTACCCCTCTCTCCCTTTTTCGTTTGCAAAAGATAGAGTAGGTGCAGCCGCCTGATAACGCCAACCTTTAAGCCCGGTACATTCGGTTATCAGTGGAATGCAACTGCACCGGGCAGATACCGTATTTAATCACCTTTAACATATACATTTTCATCGTCAACTCACCTCATGCTTTCGAATAATTGTTCGATCTTCAGCTCTAATTCATCATTGTGTATGTAATAGTGGCCGCTCGTACTGCCCGGAGTAAAAGACAGCTTCGCTTCCTCGTGCTCGTATAAAGTGACGGCATACAAATAACCCACCCGGTCTTCCTGATTAGGGTCGGGGACAAACTCAAGGTGACGTACTTCGCTTATCCAATCCCCGATTACTGCCGGATCCGAAACTTTCACTAGCTCCCCGGTTGATCCGCTACGGATTTCGATGTAGTCGACATTTCCGATATCCCCGGAATACAATTCATCCAGTCGTAGGGTCGTCAACTCCGGCTCAGGTTCATGTCTGTCGCATCCGCCCAGCACGAACAATAGCGAAAGCAGCAGAACCATCACAGCCAACAGTACCGGCCTTCCTGTTTTCAGTGTTTTCCGGTTCATTTTTTGCCCCCCTGCTCTTCCTGCTCTTCCTCCTACTCCAACAGCTCCCGCAGCATTTTGTCGCGGTTATTCATGAATTCCTTCATGATCACGAAATGATCCGTCTCCTCCAAATTTACCGTGCGGACGCCCTCGGGCGTCAACTGATAAATCAGGCTGTCCGGGTAAGCCATCAGAATCGGGGAGTGCGTCGATATGATGAATTGGGAGCGCTGGCCCACCAGTTCATGAATGCGCGCCAGCATCGCCATTTGCCGGAACGGGGACAGCGCCGCCTCCGGCTCGTCCAGAATATACAGTCCCCTGCCGCCGAAACGGTTCATGAATGTGGCAAAAAAAGACTCCCCGTGCGACATCATATGCAAGGATTTCCCGCCGTAGGATTCGACGATCGGCGTGCCGAGGTTGAGCGTCCGGTGCTCCCGGTCGATCGCATCGATCTCCGTTGCCAGATTGTAATAACTCTCCGCTCGAAAAAAGAAACCGTCCCTGGGCTTCTGCGGCCCCCGGATCGGCCGGAGGTAGCGATACAACTCCGAATGCGTGGACGCCGTAGAAAAGGTGAAGTTCAGCGTGCCCCCTTCCGGGTTAAACCCGAGGGCTACGGCGACCGCCTCCAGCAGCGTCGATTTTCCCATCCCGTTTTCCCCGACGATATACGTTACTTTGGGATGAAAATCCAGCCGTTCCATGGTGGCCACCGCCGGCAATTCAAACGGGTACCGCTTAAAAGAGGGGACCTCCTCCCTAAGCAAAGCCATGCTTCGCAAATATCCCTGCGCTCCGAATACGTCCAATTGGCTTACCTCCCCGGCCCGGTTTCCGAATCCTCGAAATGTCCTTGATACAACTCGCTATAAAAACCGCCCTGCCTCAGCAGCGAGTCATGGTCTCCCTGCTCGATCAGCCGCCCTTCCCGAAGCACCAAAATCTTGTCGGCCTGCCGGATCGTATTCAGCCGGTGGGCGATCACGAAACTCGTTCGTCCCTGCATCAGCCGCTGCAGTCCCTCCTGGATCTTGATCTCGGTCACCGTATCGATGCTGCTGGTCGCCTCGTCGAGCACCAGAATGGACGGATCCGCCAAAATCGCCCGCGCAATCGCCAGCAACTGCTTCTGGCCCTGGCTGATTCCGTCGCCGCCCACGCCAAGCTTTTTATCGTAGCCGTCCGCAAGACGGGTGATGAAAGAATGGGCATTGGCGAGTTTGGCTGCCTCCTCCACTTCAGCATCGGTCGCATCCAGTCTGCCGAAGCGGATATTTTCCCGGATCGTCCCCTGAAACAAAAATGAATCCTGAAGCACGAAGGCCATGTGGCTGCGCAGACTGTCCCGGGTAATGACGGTAATATCGCGGCCATCGAGCGTAATCGTTCCCTTGTCAGGGTCGTAAAACCGGGAAAGCAGCTGGATCAGCGTCGTTTTCCCCGCTCCGGTCGGCCCTACGAGCGCAACCATTTCACCGGGTTCGGCCATAAACGTGATATCCTCCAGCGTGTCGCCTTCGCCTTTGCCCTCTTTTTCATAGGAAAACGTAACATTCTCAAAAGCGACCGCGCCTTTTACCTCCAGCAAGGCCACGGCCTCCGCTTCATCCCCGGATTCCTCCTCCTCATCAAGCACTTCAAATACGCGCTCCGCCCCGGCAATCGCCGAAAGCAGCGTATTCCACTGGTTCGCGAGGTCGTTCAGCGGCCGCGTAAACTGCCTGGCGTACTCGACGAACACGATGATCACCCCGATGGTTACCGTGCCCCGGATAGCCAGCACGCCGCCGATCCCGGCGACGAGCGCGAAGCTGAGGTTATTGAGCGCATTCATCAGCTTCGGAATGAAGCCGGAGATGGTTTGCGCCCAGAAGCCGGACTGCCGGATCGCGTCATTGCGCTCCCTGAACTCGCGAATGACCCTCTCCTCCTGGGAAAACGCCTTGATAATCCTCTGTCCGGATAACGTCTCCTCTATATAGCCGTTCAGGTTGCCGAGATCGCGCTGCCGCTGTTTATACAGCGGCCCCGTCCGCCGGGTGATCCAGCGCATGCCGATCGCCATCAGCGGGACGACGAGAAACGTCAGCAGCGTCAGCAGCGGGCTGAGCAACAGCATCACGGTCACCGTACCCGCCAGCGTCAGGACACTGGAGAAAATCTGGATCGCCGAACTGTTCAAGGTCGAGCTGACGTTCTCGATGTCGTTCGTCACCCGGCTCATGATTTCGCCCTGCTGCCTTTTCCCGTAAAAAGGAATCGGCAGGCGGTGAAGCTTGGAAAACAAGTCGCTCCGCAAGCGGTATACCGTTTCCTGGGCAATTTCGATCATCCATATATTTTGCAGCCAGCTGATCAGCGACGAACCGGCATAAACAAGGCCGAGGCCGGTCAAAAAGAGCAACCACGGCCGGCCGCCGCTCCCCTCCAGATAATCGTCGACAGCCACGCCCAACAGATAAGGTCCCAACAGCGCCAAACCCGAGCTGAACACGACCATCAGAAGCACCAACGTAAGCTTGGCTTTGCGCCGGGCGAGATACTGCCAGAGCCGGCCCAGCGTGCCGGACCAGTTCTTGGCTTTCGCTTTTGTCTTACGTCCCGCTCCGCCCCCTTGATGGATCACGGACCGGGGATACGGATGCCGGAAAGGCTCAAGCAGTGCCTTAAACATGTTTCTCCACCTCCCTCTGCTGGGACTCGACGATGCGCCGGTACAGCGGAGAATCTCCCAGCAGCTCGGCATGCTTGCCTGAGGCGATCAGTTCCCCGTCATCCAGCAGCAGTACAAGGTCCGCCGAAACCGTGGCACTGATTTTTTGCGTGATCAGGAAGGTGGTGCACGACAGCGTGTCCAGTGCTTGGAGCAGAGCGGTCTCGGTACGGGTATCCAGCGCGCTCGTACTGTCGTCCAGAATGAGGATGGACGGCTTTCTTACGAGCGCGCGGGCGATCGAGAGCCGCTGTTTCTGGCCGCCGGACAGGTTGACGCCGCGCTGGCCAAGCATCGTATCGTAACCGTGCGGCAGCGCCTTCACCGTCTCATGAATCTGCGCCTGCCGGGCGGCTTCCCTGATCTCCTCCAGCGTCGCATCCTCCCGTCCCCAGGCGATATTGTCCCGCACCGTGCCGGAGAACAGAATCACCTCTTGCGGCACGTAGCCGATCGATTCCCGAAGCCGGGAGCTCTCCA
Organism: Fontibacillus forbon; assembly: GCF_046559655.1. Lineage (NCBI taxonomy): Bacteria > Bacillati > Bacillota > Bacilli > Caryophanales > Paenibacillaceae > Fontibacillus > Fontibacillus forbon. Next base: position 259,576 of record NZ_JBKGFV010000004.1, read on the forward strand.
ACTCGGCGATGTCTTGTCCATCGATCGAGATTCTTCCCGCCGTCGGTTCCTGCAACCGGAGAAGGAGCTGAACGAGCGACGATTTCCCGGAACCCGTTGAACCCAAAATCGTCACCCTTTGCCCTGCCTGAACGGCAAAGGAGATATCCCGCAATACGGCCAAATCGCTGTCGGGATAAGTGAATCCTACCCCGGAAAATTCAACCCGGCCCGAAAGTTTGGTGCTGGCGCTTGTGTTGGTGTTAGTGCCGGTGTTAGTGCCAATGTTGACGCCGGTATTGCCGTCCGGGTTATTCCCGCTCAAGTTTCCGGCTGCGGCGTCCCCGGTGTTCAACACTTCCCCGACCCGCTGCGCCGAAGCGGAGGCGCGGGAATAAGAGGTCATGATCCAGGAGAGAGCCGATAATGCGCCGATGGTTCGCAGCGAATAATTCGCCACCGCGACCACTTCCCCGACCGATGCGCTGCCGGCGGCGATGTCGATCCGGCCGAACCAGAGAACGGCCAGAATGCCCGCATTCATAATCAGCAAAGCGAACGGCATCGTCGTTTCGGCTAGCCGAAGCGCCGAAACCGTTCCGTTCATCAGCTCTTTGCTCCGCTCTTCGAAGCGGCCTGTCTCATGATCCCGGCGCACAAACACACGGATCAGCCGCATGCCCGTCAAATTCTCCTGGATGACGCCGTTAAGCTTGTCCAGCCGTTGCTGAACGGCCCGAAACCCCTTCGAGGTCATCTTGATCATCCAAAACACGAACACCAACAAAACCGGGACAAGCACGGTCAGCATCAGCCCGAGCTTCACATGGACTACCAGCGCCATAATGATACTGCCTAGCACGACAAGCGGAACACGCGTCGCAAACCGCAAGCTCATGAACACCATATCCTGCAACTGGGTAATATCGCCCGTCAGCCGCGTAATCAAGGAAGACGTGGCGAAACGGCTGAATACGGGATAGGAGAATTTCTCCACCTTCTCGTACAGCTTGTCCCGCAGGTCATAACCGAACCCCTGGCTGGCATGGGACGCAAAAAAAGAACTCGTGATACCCGCTGCGAACGCCACGATCGCGCTCGCCAACAATACGCCCCCCCATATCCAGGCGACAGAAAGCTGCTGCTGCCGGATGCCATCATCAATGATCCTGGAAATGATCATCGGCTGCGTCAATTCCACGGCAAGCTCGATCAGCATCATGCAAAATGCCGAAATGGCGGCGATTCGGTATTTTTTTAAATATGTAAAAATAATAGCCATGAACATCCCTCCTGCTGCACTGGCTCTTGCCCGGCGTTCATTGCCTCGCGACCCGAGCCTTACGTCATAGATGGCAGTTTCATAACGACCTTTGTAAACGTTTGGAAAACCCTATGGTTTTATTATAAAACAGATGCCAGAAATTGTGTAAAGGTTTGGAAGCCTCTCTGAAACTTGAGCGGGATCAAGGTATCCTGAGCAAATTCGCCTTATGCTTTAAACAAATAAGAAAGCCAATCCAAAACTGGAGGATAAAAACGATGAAAAAACTGGTGTTTGGCCTGGAGCCCCTCTCCTGCCCCTCATGCATTAAAAAAATCGAAACTGCGCTGAATAACACGGCCGGAGTGGACGAAGCAAAGGTTCTGTTTCATGCGGGCAAAGTTCGCATCAAGTACCATGAGGAAAAGGTACAGCCGGAAGCGCTGAGAAAAGTAATCTCCGGTCTTGGATATCCCGTCATTTCGCAAAACGTTTCTTGAAGAAAGGAGGTGTTAAGCATGAATGCCAGACAAACTTCTTTTATTACAGCCGCCGCCGGACTATTGCTTCTCGCCGCCTCCGCTCTTTATCTCTCGGGCTTACACGAATGGCGGCAAGCGGCGCTGCTGACCGCAACGGTTATCGCCGGTTTTCCGATTGCCCTCAAAGCATTCCAAGCCTTACGCATGCGGGCCTTCAGCATCGAACTTCTCGTGATCATTGCCGTGATCGGAGCCCTGTACCTTGGAGAATACGTAGAATCTTCCGCAGTCACCTTTTTATTTCTGTTCGGAGCCTTTCTGGAGTCCCGTACCCTGGAAAAGACGCGTTCTTCGCTGAAATCGCTGATTGATTTGGCTCCTCTTGAAGCTACGATCCTAGTGGAAAAGGAAATGATAACTGTTCCGGTTCAAAACCTTGCCGAAGGCGACCGCGTTGTCATCCGCTCCGGAGAGCGGGTCGCGGTTGACGGCTTCATCGCGGCGGGCGGAGCCGCCATGAACGAAGCCGCAATCACCGGAGAGCCCATTCCGGCAACCAAATCGGTTGGCGATCCTGTTTTTTGCGGTACGATCGTGGACAACGGGTTCATTGAAGTCATTGCGGAAAAGGTCGGGGAAAATACGGCGTTTGCCAGAATGATCGAGCTCGTGGAAGAAGCTCAGGAATCCAAGTCCAAGACCCAGAAATTTCTTGACCGCTTTGCCCGGATTTATACCCCCTCTGCCGTAGCGTTGTCCATACTCGTATTCTTATTAACCGGCAAACTGGACATGGCAATCACTTTTCTGGTCATCGCCTGTCCCGGCGCACTGGTGATCGGCGCCCCGGTGTCCATCGTATCCGGAATCGGAAACGGCGCAAGGCACGGCGTACTGATCAAGGGCGGGGAAGCCATGGAAAGCCTTGCGAAAATCGACGTCGCGGTCTTCGACAAGACGGGAACGTTAACGCGCGGGCGGCCGGAAATTACGGATATCCGTGACTTTTCCGGAGATGCCGACGAATTGCTCCGCTTGGCCGCCGAGGTGGAGACCGCCTCCGAACATCCCCTGGGGCTTACCCTCGTGAAGGAAGCGCAAAAAAGGAATCTCCGGCTTGAAGCTCAGTTGGAGCAGACAACCGTGACCAAGGGCAGAGGAATCCGGGCGGTGAACCGCGGGCATATCGTCGTCATCGGGAACCGAAAAGAAATGGAAGCCGAAGGGATCCACATTTCCATGGAAGATGAAGCTTATGCGGCTAACCGCGAAAAACTGGGGAATACCGTCATCTATATCGGGATTGACGATAAACTGGCCGGCATGATCTGCATCGCCGATCAAATCCGCCCGGAAGCGGAGCGGGCAATCACGCAATTGCGTAAAGCGGGCGTACGAAGGGTGATTATGCTTACCGGAGATAACCGCCATGCAGCGGAATTGGTGAGACGCCGGCTTGGACTGGACGAGGCGCACGCCGAAATGCTCCCGGAAGGCAAGGCCTCTTTCATTAAAGAATTGAAAAGCGCCGGCCATCGCGTAGCCATGGCCGGTGACGGCATCAACGATGCCCCCGCGATTGCCACGGCCGATATCGGTCTGGCCATGGGCGAAGGAGGCACGGACATCTCCATGGAAACGGCCGACGTTGTGCTGATGGCCGATTCTCTGGACCAATTTTCACACGCTTATTCCCTTGCCAAATCCACCGTCCGCAACATGAAACAAAACACATTCTTGGCTGTAGGTACCGTAGCCCTACTTCTCTCCGGAGTTCTGTTCGGAAAAGTGTTCCTGGCTTCCGGCATGTTCATCCATGAGCTTAGCGTGTTGCTCGTCATCCTCAACGCCATCCGGCTCAACCGGTTCCACTCGAAAAAGAGCACGGTACAGCAATTAGATGCACAACCGGCACCGGGACAAATAGGTTAATATATGACAAGGGAGGATGAGTAAAGTGAGTGAAGAAAAAACCTGTAATCACCATGGCTCGAATAAATACTGCATTTCGATCGTCCCGCTCTTCAATCATCTGAGTAACGCCGAGCTTGAAGAAATCGTCCAGGCCGCACACTCGGTCTCTTATCCGCGCGGCCAGATGATCTACCGCTCCGGCGAGCCTTCGGAGGGACTATATATCGTGCATAAAGGCAGCATGAAAATCTATCGCTTGTCCGGCAACGGCAAAGAGCAGCTTGTGCGGATTCTCGGGCCGGGGGAATTCACCGGGGAATTGTCCCTGTTCGCCGAATCGCTTCATGAAGCCTACGCCGAATCCCTCGAGCCCTTGGAGCTATGCGTAATGAGCCGTGAAGCCCTGCAAAGCTTTTTGCTGAAATATCCGCAAATCGCGCTTAAAATGCTGTCGGAGTTTTCCTCCCGTTTGGCTACCAGCGAAAAACAGGCGGCACGAATCGCCACCGAAACCGTGGAATCCAGAATTGCCATGTATCTTTCAGGTCAGGTAGAAGCCCAAAAGCAGAGCACGATCCAGCTGCCGATGAGCCGCAAAGACCTCGCTTCCCATTTAGGCACCACACCGGAAACCATCAGCCGCAAGCTTGGAGATTTTCAAGCCGCGGGCTGGATCCTGCAACAGGGTCAACGCGAGATCGAGATTATTGATTTGGATGCATTGCTGCTTGTTTGAGCATCAATTGGCCAGATGTAGGATTCATCATTCACAAAATGTTCACTTACACGAATTCTTTTGTTTCTGCATAATGATCACATCTCAAATTTGAAAGGTTGAACACAGATGCCGACAACAAAGAAAGAAAGTTTTTATTTTGGAATGATGATGTGCTTCTTCATGGTGACGATGATGACGATCTACAATCTGCTCCTAAACGGATTGATCGGAAAAATAGGATGGGGTACCATAGCTGCCGAGTTTCTGATCGGTTTTATGATAGCACTCGCCTTGGATTTATTCATTGTAGGACCGGCCGCCAAAAAAATCGCTTTTAAACTCCCGATAAATAAATCAAAAAAACTCCATGTAGTTCTTGCGATTTCAACGTGCATGGTGCTGGGCATGGCCTTCTTTATGTCTTTTTACGGACTGATCGCCTCGATCCTGGGTCACGGTCATTCGGAAGATTCCATCCTCAAAAGTTACATCCTCATTTTCTTGAAAAATTTCGTCGTGGCCTATCCCTTGCAAGTGTTATTGGCAGGTCCGGTGGTTCGCAGCTTATTTACATCATTGTTCAACAAACCGAACAAACCGGCGAATTCATATTAAGAGTGAAGAGGCTCCCCCACTTCTTAATAGAAACAAAAAAGAGCATTCCAAACGGAACGCTCTTTTTGTATATTCAAATCTTGTCGCTACTCCCCGGCTACGAACCGGAACACGCTGTCGGCCTTTTCCTCGGTCAGTTCGCCGCTGTTGTCGAATACGAGGATGGAGGATTGCGGGATATCCCAATGGATCTCCGGTACGAACTGGACGCGGTGTTTAAAATCGTCCCAGTGCTCCAGCTTCCAGGTGTCGCGCTCGGTCTGTCTGTCGATGATGCGCTCTTTTTGCGTTTCCATGTCCTTCAGGGCGACCACGATCACTTTGACATCAACTTCCTGTTTGGACCTGCCGGCAGACGCCAACACTTCTTCGATCCAGGCTTTGTTTTTCAATTCCGCCGTAAACGGCGAAATCATGAACACGTTCTGGCCCGCCGCCAGATTCTCGATGCAGAGGTCTTTCGTCGTGTCGTACTCCAGGTCTCTCAGGTGTTTCTTATAAAAATCGGAGTCACGGTCATTCACGTCGAGCCCGTTCATCTCCAGAATTTTTTCAACAAAACGTCCTCCGACCGTATCCCGGTCCAAAAAAGCAGCCTGCATACGTTCCGCCAGTTTGCGGGCTACCGTCGTTTTGCCGGTCCCGGCGACTCCTACAAAAAACACTAATTTTTGCATATCTTTCGTGGATCCCCCTTTGTTTGTTTTCGCAACTTTCCTCATTGTACTATCCGCGCCGCTCCATTCCAACCGTCTACATAGAAAAAAGCGGGCTTTCGGAACGTTGGTTTGTCCCGACAGCCCGTCTCGGCATCGACAAAAATCTTATTAAGCAAGTTCAGCAGAAGCAATCCGTCGCCGGGTCTCCTGTGCTAATTCCTGAAGATTGTCTTCCAATCTTCCTTTCAACTCCTCGGCGATGTCGAATCCGCCTTGATCATTCCGGGCCACTTGGGAATCGACCGTATACACGCCGCCCAAAATATGACGCGCGCCGAGCGCGGACAATACCGGTTTCAGAGAATAGTCGATCGACAACAGATGCGCCAAGCTCCCTCCGATAAAGAGCGGGAGAATAATTTTGCCGGCCAGTCCTTTTTGCGGAATCAGATCCAAAAACGTTTTGAGCACGCCCGTATAGGAGGCTTTGTATACCGGACTGGCTACGATTACGGCGTCCGCCTCGGCAACAAGCGCGTTAGCCTTGACGATAGCCTCGCTCTCAAACTTGGTATGTATCAGGTCCTCCGGCGGGAGCTCTCCAACATTCACGTGCTGCACTTGAAATCCTTCCTTAACAAGCAATTCCTCCGCCAACGAAACCACTGCCGTCAACCGCGATCCGGGCGTCGGAGTCCCGTTAACGATCGTAACTTTTGCCATATGGGCCACTCTCCTTATCTCTAGGAATTAATTCCGATAAAATCAGTATGCTTTAAATTAATGCTATCAATATTTTAATAAAAAGTCAATCAAAGTATACCGGACATTCAGGTGGTTTTCACTTCATCCGGGCACCCATTACTAGGCGATCGCATAGTGATGAATCATGAGATATTTAGTGGACCATGTCCAGGGAGGAGCTTGTAAAATCAAATGATCCCCGTATACCCTTATTTCGGCCAGGAAACGGTATGTAACGAACAGTCCATCGCATTCCCGCCGCAGCATCAGCCCGTTCAACCCGGTTTGGAAAGTCTGATGCATCCCCGGCCGATTTCGGAAAATCCGGAGTACCGCGGCAGCTGCAAATTGAAAGGCAAAGTCGCCATCATCACCGGTGGTGACAGCGGCATCGGACGCGCGACGGCGATCGCTTTTGCCAAGGAGGGAGCCGACCTCGTCATTCCTTATCTCTGGGAAACTTCCGACGCGCTCGCCACCAAACAGCGGATCGAGGAATTGGGTCAACGCTGCTTGCTCATGAAAATAGACCTTCGATGGAAACAAAACTGCGAATGCGTCGTTCGGGAGACCGTCACCTGCTTCGGCCGGCTTGACGTCCTGGTAAACAACCATGGAGTCCAGTATCCGCAAAAGAGCATTGCGGACATCACCGAAGCCCAGTTATATCAGACGTTCCAGACCAATATTTTCCCGTTTTTCTTCATGGTTCAGGCGGCCCTGCCCCACTTAAAATGCGGCAGCACGATCATCAACACCGCCTCGATTACCGCTTATCAAGGACATAAAACGCTCATCGACTATTCGTCGACTAAAGGGGCGATCGTGTCCTTCACCCGTTCCCTGGCGCTCTCCCTGATCGACTGCGGCATTCGCGTTAACGCGGTAGCCCCGGGTTCCGTGTGGACGCCGCTAATCCCATCCAGCTTTTCCGCGGAGGAAGTAGCCGTCTTCGGTACGGACGCTCCCATCAAGCGCGCCGGCCAGCCTTTCGAGCTCGCCCCCGCCTACGTCTACCTCGCAAGCGACGACTCCTCCTTTGCAACAGGCGAAGTATTGCACGTCAACGGCGGAGCTATGGTCACTACGTAATATCGTTGGTAAGCGGTTCAAGACTTTACATTGCAGCAATCCGGGAGAGACTTTGGCGCGAGTAAGCCGGATTGAACGCATACACCTGGCTATTGGCTTACGCTTGATTGGAATAAATCCAACCATCTGGCGTTCAAAAGCGAATTGGCAGGCCTCATTGGATAAACTCCAATCAATCATCGCCATAATTACGCTTTTCGGCCAGCAGTACGCCATTTCATTGGATTTCATCCAACCGCGTACCCTTAAAGTAATCCAACTATTGTTTTCATTGGAGATATTCCAACCAAGCCAAGCTGCAGGGGCTCAACAAAAACTTACAAAACCGCAAAAGTTACTCTGCACAGCCAATAGTTGCTTTACCCAACCAGTATATGTTCGCTTAACTAACACAAATTAGCCACCCCGCTACCAAGCAAACCAAACGATACCTTTATTTCGCTCAATCGACCAAGAATCGATTTAACCGGGGATCACCAAGTAAACCGAATTAGGAATGTTACTCGACCATAACTTCAACTTTTTCCTGTGTATGCAACTGTATGCTCTTGAAGAATAACTGCCGAAGAGAATAAAAAAAACAGAATGATCCATTAACTGGAAAACATGCAGTTAATTATCGGAAAGCGAACTGTTCAGGGAGAATAACTGGAAAACCTCCAGTTATTTTTCTTTATAAGCAGCATTAGCCTGCTCAAAGCCGAAAATAGATGGATGTTTTCCAGTTAATCTGGGGAAATCCCGGCAAACGGCATAATTAGCTGGATAAAATCCATCTAATTGACCACTAAGGGTGCGCCCGGGGCGCCAGGCGCGAGCTACCAAGCCTCTTTTGCTGCTAGCCTAGAGGGCTTCAATAATGTCACCGGCCAGCAGCGAGGCCGGATTGGCGCGGCCGGCGGCGGCTTGTTCACCGGCCAAGCCGTGCAGGTACACACCGAGCACGGCCGCCTGGACCTCGTCCAGGCCCTGCGCCAGCAGTCCGGCGATGACGCCGGTCAGGACATCGCCGGACCCGCCCGTCGCCATGCCGGGATGGCCGGTGACGTTCACGAAGACGCGGCCGTCCGGGGACGCGATCACGGTACGCGCGCCCTTCAGGACGAGCGTCACTCTGTGTTCGGCGGCGAACCGGCGGGCGACGCCGATCCGGTCCCGCTGGACCTCGGCCGTTCCGAGGCCGGTCAAGCGGGCCATCTCGCCGGGATGCGGCGTCAGCACCGTCGCTGCATCCCGGCGCCGCCACGCCGCGGGGCCTCCGGCCGCGGCGAGGATGTTCAGGGCGTCCGCGTCCACGACCAGGGGACGCGAAGCGCCCTCCCATAAGGCGCGCAAGAACGATGCCTCGCCCGGGAAGCGGCCCAGCCCCGGGCCGACGGCGAGCACATCGCGCGCCTCCAGCAGCCGCAGCACCTCGCCCGCTGCGGCTTCGTTCCAGGCGCCGGTCCCGCCGTCCTCGGCCGGCGCCAGCATCAGCTCGGGCACCGCCCCGAGCATCCGCGGCAGCAGTGCCGCCGGCAGCGCCCACGTGGCGAGGCCGCAGCCGGCGCGAAGCGCGGCCTTTGCGGCCAGCAGGCCGGCGCCGCTCATGGCCAAGCTGCCTGCGGCAAGCAGCACGTGCCCGTATGTGCCCTTATGACCGTCACCCTCGCGTGGCCGGTCAATCTCGACGCCGAGCTCCGCTCGCAGCGTCTCCTCCGTCACAACCTCGCCTGCCGCCTCCAAGCCCGGCGGCAGCGTGCGCGGGATGCCGATATAGCGCACGATGACTTCCCCTGCCGCCTTAACTCCCGGATACTGCGTCAGCCCTGCCTTCAGAAAGGCGAGGCTCACCGTAATCCGGGCCTGCATGCAGGGATCATGGACTGCGCCCGTATCGGCGTCCAGCCCGCTCGGGATGTCTGCCGAAATCACCGGCAGACCGCTGTCGTTCGCTTCCCGGATCAGGGAAGCGTAGGCGCCGCGCGGCGCCCCTTTGCTTCCGGTGCCGAGCAGCGCATCCACGAGACCGGTGACCCTCCGCTCTCGTCCCCCGCTTCCCCTCAGCATGGGAAGCCCACCCGCTTCCGGGTCGTACACCACGCCCGGCAGTCCGAGCGCTTTCGCGATCTCGTACTGGGCCAAAGCTTCGCCGCGTAAATTCTCCGGCGGCTCCGCATAGACCAGGGTCACCGCGACGCCCGCGTCCGCCAAGTGACGGGCGCAAACCAAACCATCGCCGCCGTTATTTCCTTTGCCGACAAGAATGAGCCAATGCTCCCCGGTAAGTCCGGCACCGCCGCCCCCATGCTCCTCAATATACAGCTCCCCCGGCTTACGTCCCGTCAGTCTTCCAGCCTGTTGCGGCTCCGTCACCAATCGGCCGCCTGCGGAACTTCGCGACGAGCAAAACCGCAGCACCTCTTCCGCGATGCTTCGTCCCGCATTTTCCATTAATGACATCGCCGGCAGACCCAACTCCTCGATCGTATAACGGTCGACTTCCCTCATTTGCTCCGACGTCAAAAATTTCATCCCTTCCCCTCCTCTTCCCGACCCTGCAACATTTTAATGCCGTCATTATAAACAACCCCACCAAAATCAGTGGGGTCTGAATACGTTATTTTCATACATTTAATCTACTCCAAAAAACTTGTTCTTGTACACTCCTATCCCTATTCCCCACAAACGTTTTCGTTGACCATGTCCGCTTAATACGCCACCGTAAAACGAGCCTGGATGAATTGCGGATCTTCCACTTCGTCCAACATCGCCACGGCGTAATCCTCCACCGAAATCCGGCTTTGCTCCCGTTCGTCGGTAACCAGCTGATTCATCCCGATCCTGAACATGCCGGTCCGTTTGCCCGGCTCGATCACGGCGGCGGGACTCAGCACGGTCCAGACGATATCACAGTCCCGGTAAATGTTAAACGCATCCTCATGAGCACGAGCCAGCGGAGCAATCTCTTCCGGAAAATCAGGCGTTTCCAGCAGCCGGACGCCCGGCGCCACTTCCAGACCTCCGGCGCCCCCGACGGCGATCAATCGTCGGACTCCGCCCCGGCGTACGCCTTCGATCAGGGAACGCGTCGCCTCGGATAGCTCATTCTCCGCACCGAAGCGCGGTCCGTAAGCACTAATCACCACATCGCTGCCTTCAACCGAACCCGCTACGGACTCCGGCATCAAAATATCTCCCGTAACCACCCGAAGCTTTTCCCTGCCGGCCAAGTCATTCAGTTTATTGATATCACGCACCACAGCCGTAACCTCGTGTCCCCTCCGCAGGGCTTCCTCCAAAACGGCTTTTCCTATAGTTCCCGTACTTCCGAATATCGTAATTTTCATTTAATAAACTCCTTCCGCTTCGGGATGAATTTCCATCCCAATAGTATGCGCCAATGCAAAGATACTCTTGCGCCCGGTCTTTACTTCTATTACCCTGCCCAACCCGTTTTCTCGCCGATTCGGCATTTTCCAACCTGAATTATTTTGAGCGCGGTTTCCGGAAAGAGCCTTGTTTGTATTTTAAAATATACAGCCCCTCCCCCTCCTTCCATTCCGCATAAGCCGCATCCTCCACCCGGTTGCAATTCTGCTCTTTCAATTTCTCGCGCAGCCAAGCTTCGTTTTTTTCGATCAGTTCCAGACTTTCGGAATGGATCTCCCCGTCCTCAATCAGGCAATAGGACAGATGGACAGGCTTGGATTGAATCCCAAGGTCCCGCCGTTTCACTGTTTCTTCGTCCGGCTTCTTCATCACGCTGAGCGATCCGTTGGCTTCAAATATAGCATAAGCGACCTCGCGAATAAAAAAAACGTCATGCTGCCGGAGCAGCATGCGCAGCTGGTCGAAGTCAAGGCTGTTCTTCTTCAGTTCCTTCAGATCCACTTCTCCGTCCCGAATCAGAATGGAGGGCTTACCGTCAAGTGCTCCCCGTGCCCGCCGCGCATGCTGCGTTACTTTTTCAAACAAATAGGATAGAAATCCCCACAAAAATAACGCATACAGAAGATGGATGAACCGGACATCCTTCTGATACACCGTATTCCCCACCAGTTCGCTTAACATCAGCGAAGAAACAAAATCAAAAGGGGTCAGTTGGGAAATCTCTTTTTTACCAAGTAGACGGGTCAGCAGCCACAATCCGATAAATCCGATGACGAGCTTCAACGCAATCTGGCCAAAATCCATGCGGTATCCCTCCTGCTACGTAGTACCATCAACTATTTACCCATTTTCAATGGATAGCGAATATCCTCCGGTAAAGCGGAGCTTCCGCGCGTTGACAAGACTTAACTCCTTTTTATGTGAAAAAGAGGGCGTATTCCTCCGAGGCGCTTGAAATACGCCATGAACGTATGCAATAGTGGAAGGAGGAATATCGAAAGGGTGATATCGGTGTCACTGTCGGAATGGATAATCTGGCTGCATCAGCACGATTCCGTCTCCTTAACCGCTTTTCTGGCGCTGGGGCTTTTCCTCGGCTTATACGGAGCAACCGAGTGGTCGATGAGGCTTAGAGAGCGCTCCCGGCTTCACCGGATCAGCACAAGCTTGGAACTATACGCCGCCGCGGAAAGCCCGCTGATTCAAGCGGACGGACGGAGTGAACTTTCCCGGGCGGAAGAGCAGTTGATGATGGACCGGCTGTTGGCCTGCCGGGCGGCGCCTTACATTACAGCGGACGGGCTTGCGCAGATTTCCGCCTACGCCGGAGACCGGGACGCCGCCCGTCTGCCGTTGCTGCTTAAAACGCTGGAACGTGAAACCGAACGTTTATGCGAAGAACGGGACAAGCTGCTTCGGCGGACGGAAAGTCCTGGGTGGGGCTATGCATTATGGAAACAAATACGCCCGGCCTTGCCCTTTTTGTTTGCAGCGGCGCTGCTCTATGAGATAAGCTGGCTGATGCGTATGCTGAGCGGAGAAATACCTGTCACGGGTGGCAGTTTCGAGGAATATTTGAATATCTGGACTCAATTTGCATCGGCGATTTTCTCGCTGTTGCTCCTGTATCCTGCCCTCTTGGGCGGGTACCGCCTTGGCGCGGGATATGTGCTGCAACGGCTTTGGTCCGTGTTCATTGCGGCCCTGTTTCTTCTCCAATTGCTGGACCCTGCATTTGCCCCGTATATTCTGGCGATTCAGGTTTTGCTGTTCCTTGCAGGCTTTCGCTTCACCGGTAGCAAGCCGCGTAAATCGCGTCCGTATGTTGGACACTTCGGCAACGATCAAGACGAGCCAGGGGAAACCGTTGACGAATGGTCCGGGCTCACCGGGAACAATCCAGAACAGCCATCAAACAGTCCGGAAGGCAAATAGCCGATAGTAATTTCACACCGTAAGCCGCAAGACGCGATCACAAGTTAAATAGCTAAACGGGTTCTCCTTCCGGAATAAAAAAGAAGCCTCCGTCCCATTCATCCCCGGGCGGAGGCTTCCTATTTATCGGGATTCGGTTTTTCGCAGAGGTTTGGCTGCATGGCGGGAAACACTGGCCGATTTCGCCGGACTTGCGGCACCCAGTTCATACCGTTTTCGTTCGGTCCGCTCGACTTGGACGATCTGCCCCTCGTGAACAACGATGTTCAACGATCCGAACTCCATTTCATTCAACAGCCCCGCGATTCGTTCCAACCAGACACCATCTACCTTTAACGGTTTTGCCATGGATGCAGCCCTCCTATTCTTATCCTGGTTTACCTTAATTCTTACTTACTTTGTTAGTCAGCTATGATGCTGACTCTTGCGCGTAAACCAGCTTTTCAGCAACAAAGTAACAAGCGCCAGCAGCAGCAGCAAGGAAGCTACGGCGAACGATGCGGAAAACTGATACTCGTTATACAGAATTTCCACATGCAGCGGCAGCGTATTAGTCTCTCCCCGGATGTGTCCGGATACGACGGAAACCGCACCGAACTCTCCCATCGCTCTGGCATTACACAAAATAATTCCGTACAGCAATCCCCATTTGATATTCGGCAGCGTCACTTTCCAGAAAATCCGGAAGCCGCGCGCCCCAAGCGTCACCGCCGCTTCTTCCTCTTGTTGCCCCTGATCCTCCATCAACGGAATCAGCTCCCGCGCAACGAACGGAAAGGTAACGAACAGGGTTGCCAAAATAATTCCCGGAAGGGCGAATATCACTTTCAGATCATGTTCCTGAAGCCAAGGGCCAAACCAGCCATGAGCACCATATACAAGTACGTAGATGAGACCGCCGATAACGGGCGAAACGGCAAAAGGCAAATCAATCAGCGTCACCAACACCTGCTTGCCGCGGAAATTGAACTTCGTAATGGCCCAGGCCGCGGCCACCCCGAATATCGTATTCAGCGGCACCGTAACGACGGCCACCAGCAAAGTCAATTTCAAAGCGGACATGGCGTCGGGATCGCGAATCGCTTCCACGTAAACGCCGAGCCCTTTTTTCAAAGATTCGATAATAACAACAGCCAGCGGCAAAACGATCAGCCAAATCAATACAAGTAAAGCCGCGCCGATCAAAATCCATTTGACGGCCCCGGTCGACCGCGTCGACTGGTTTCTGGACGTCGAAGGTTTTGTGGATGTCAAAGGTACGGAACCGGCCATTTGCTAAAACCCCTTTCTCCGGTATTCTTTCTCATTCGGATATCGTACAAACTCTCCCGCCCATTAACGCGCCGTTTTGCGAACCCTGCGCTGCAGCGAATTAATGAGCAACATCAGAATGAACGAGATCAGCAGCAGCAGCAAGGCGACCGCCGTAGCACCGGCATAATCGAACTGCTCCAGCTTCGACATGATGAGGAGCGGAGCGATCTCCGTCTTCATCGGCATGTTGCCGGAAATAAAGACGACCGACCCGTACTCTCCGATGCCGCGTGAGAAAGCAAGCGCGAAGCCCGTCAACAGCGGCGGCAGCAATTCCGGAAGAACCACGGAGCGGAAGGTGCGGAACCGGCTCGCTCCCAGCGTAGCCGCTGCTTCCTCCACCTCCGCATCCAGGTCCTGCAGCACCGGCTGCACCGTCCTGACGACGAAAGGAATACCGATAAACATAAGGGCAAGCGTAATTCCGATGGGTGAAAAGGCCAGGCGGATGCCCAACGGTTCAAACAGCGAGCCGATCCAGCCGTTTTGGGAATAAATCGCCGTCAACGACACCCCGGCTACCGCAGTAGGAAGCGCAAACGGCAGGTCGATCATGGCGTCAAACAGCCTTTTCCCGGGAAAATCATATCTGACCAGAACCCAGGCCAGCAGCAATCCGAGCACCGTATCGATGAGTCCGGCGGCGGCTGCGGTCAAGAAACTGATTTTGTAGGAAGCCAGCACCCGAGGGTCGGTGGCCACATCCCAAAACTTCTCCCAGGTCAGTCCCGTCGAGTTCAGCAGCAGCGCGGATAACGGAATCAGCACTACAAGACTGAGATAAAGCACACTGTAGCCCATGGTGAGCCCGAAACCGGGCAGCACCCCGCGCTTGGAAGCGCTAGTTTGCATGAACCTTCATCCTTTCTTCCGCGTTCCGGTACGGATAAACCTTACTGTGCCGGAACGCGCCTCCGTTGGTTACGGTCGGTTATTTAGGCGTGTAAATCTGGCTAAAGATTCCTCCGTCATTGAAATGCTTCGGCTGCGCTTCGTCCCAGCCTCCGAATACTTCATCAATCGTAAACAGTTTGATTTCCGGGAATTGATCGGCAAATTTCGTCTTTACGCTCTCCAGCGTCGGACGGTAATAATTCTCTGCCGCGATCGTTTGGCCTTCCTCGGAATACAAATACTCCAGATAAGCTTCCGCGACTTCGCGCGTCCCGTTCTTGTCGACATTTTTATCGACAACGGCTACAGGCGGTTCGGCCAGGATGCTTTCGGATGGATAGACGATATCGAATTTGTCCGGTCCGAGTTCTTTTACGGACAACCAGGCTTCATTTTCCCAAGCAAGCAGAACGTCGCCAAGTCCCCGTTCTACGAACGTAGTAGTCGCTCCGCGGGCCCCGCTGTCTAATACCGGCACATGCTGGAACAGCTCTTTGACAAACTCTTGCGCCTTGGCTTCATCGTTGTTGTTTTGATGCAAGGCATAGCCCCATGCCGCCAAATAGTTCCACCGGGCACCGCCCGACGTTTGCGGATTTGGCGTAATGACTTCCACGCCGTCCTTAATTAGATCATTCCAATCTTTAATTCCTTTCGGATTCCCTTTCCGTACCAGGAACACGATTGTCGAGGTATACGGCGAGCTGTTCAAATCATATTTCTGCTGCCAGTCCTCAGCGATCAGTCCGGTTTCCTTTATGGCGTCGATGTCGTAACCCAGCGCCAGCGTAACCACATCGGCTTCCAGACCGTCGATGACCGCCCGGCCCTGCTTGCCAGAGCCGCCGTGCGACTGCTTGATCGTCACCTTTTGGCCTTTTTCCTGTTCCCAATATGCCGCGAACGCCTCATTGTATTTTTCGTATAATTCCCGTGTCGGATCGTAGGATACGTTTAGCAGCTCTACGCTTTTCTTGCCCCCGTCGTTCTTCGCCCCGTTCTTTGCTTCGGTGTCCGACCCGCAAGCCGCGAGCACCGCCGCCATGGTCAGAGCCAACCCGATCAGAACCCCTTTTTTCAATCTTTTGCTCATCCGTATCACTCCTGTCTCTTCTCTTTTTCATCCCGGTTAGGACAGCTCTAACTGTAAAAAAACGGAGAAACGCCCCTGCACCGGTCGGTCAGACCGAGCCGCTACCCGTGTCTGCTTTGGTTAGTAGAGCGTTCCTCCGTCCGTACGGCTAGAACTTATCTTGGATTATTCCTACCTGTTTAGTATGTTATGGTGTTATTTTAAATGCCCATGATGTAGTTGTCAAACCTTTTTTATAAAATAAATTTGTCTCCTAGGCGTTCCACAATAAGCTCGTCCCAACCGTAAAAATCCTTAGCCGCAGCTTCATTGGATATTTCCACTCGGTTAAGCAGGAGAACACGATATCTAAGATCTCCATTGGATAATTCCAATGGAATTACGGATGGACTTCTTCCTGAGAAAATCCGGATGAATTTCATTGGAAATATCCAGTGAAGCCCTCGGATCTAAGCCGATCAGGGGAGGCTCGTTGGATTTATCCAAGGAAGCAATCAATCTGCTTTGCACCATTTCGGAAGGATCACGGATGTTCCAAACGATGCTATCGGATCTGTGCATTCCGAAAATCCCAAGGATATCCAACAGAGTTACCGCTGCCGCTGTTGTACATGTCCTCGGGTTTAAGTGGAACTATCTCTATCGATTGAACTCCAATAACACCTAACGGTCCCCTTACCCGCTCGGCATTCACGCCCTTCCTTGGAAAATATCCAACGAACGCTCGTACCGGATACCGTTAAAGGTGCTTCATTGGAAGAATTCCAACGAATCGTCCGTATTTCCCCCGTTTAGGCCTGTATTCTTAAGTCTTGGTTGGATTTTATCCAATCAAGGCTGAGGGCCAGGCTTTATAGCTGCCAATAGGCTGGATTATATCCAACGAACGGACGAAACTAGCAGCATAAGAGACACGGGCATGAAATAAAAATCGGACAACAAACAAAAAACCGCGAGGCCCAGGGCCCTGCGGTAATCATGCAGCAACTATTTCGATTTTTATTTTGCAACCAGCACCGGTTCGACACAGGAAGGCTGCTTGATAGCCAGCTCTTGCCCGATTGCAGTCAGGCTGCCGGTTTCCGCATCCCTGCTGAAGACAACCACATTATCGCTATTCTGATTCGCAACGATCACATAGTCCTCCAAGACGGCGAAATTGCGTGGCCAACTCCCGCCGGTTCCCGTCCATTCCGGCTCGCTGAGCGTCCCGGCGGCGGCATCGACCGCAAACCGGACGATGCTGTCATGTCCGCGATTGGAACCGTACAAGTAACGGCCATCCGCGGAAAGGTGTATATCCGCAGGATAGCTCTCCCCCGCAAAATCCTCAGGAATCGTCGCAATATGCTGCAGGATTTCCAGATGTCCCTGTACCGGATTATAGGCAAAGACCGTAACCGTATTGTTCAATTCATTAATCCCGTAAGCGTGATATCCGTCCGGGTGAAAAACAAAATGCCGCGGTCCAGCCCCCGGGGGCAGCTTTATTTCGCCTTGAGTCGTCAGTTTGCCTTCTTCCACCCGATAGTAGACGATTTGGTCAAGACCGAGATCGGACACATAAACATAATCCCCGGCTTCGTTGGGAACTACGCTGTGCGCATGCGCGGCTTCCTGCCGGTCCTGGCGGAACCCCTGCCCGACATGCTGCACGAGGGCGGTCAATTCGCCGAGCGCTCCTTGCTCGTCAAGCGAAAAGCGATCTACATGCCCGCTGGAGTAATTGGCGGCCAGCAGGCTGCCATCGCGGGACAGCGACAAGTGGCAAGGATCCGCGCCTTTCGTCGGCAGCGAATTCAGTTTTCTCAAACTGCCATCCCCGAGAACAACCTCATAACTGACAACCGCCCCTTCCCCTTGTTCGCTCACCGCGTACAGCCGGGATGCGTCATCATTCAAAATGAGGAAGGACGGATTTTTGATGCCACGAGTACTATAAACCAAGCGGAGTTCCCCCGTCTGCCGGTTCAAACCGCAAAGGTGAATCCCCTCATCCTCTTCCGATGCATAAGTACCTACATAAAACAGCGTTTCGTCTTTAGCGCTCAATACACTCATTCCCTGCTCCTCCCCCATCCGTCCGGCCGTCTTCCGTATCGCGTTTCCGGAGCAGACGATGCACGTCGGATAATGTAATTTCACTGAAATAAGATTCCAGCCGCTCTTCGCCGCCGTTAAAAATAAGCTCCATAACGGAATGGATATTGGATGAAACCAGGCAAGGCGATTGCTCGCTGCCCGAGCACCATCCGCGGTGCAGCGAACCGCGGGCAAAAAGCCGGTACAGATCTCCCAAAGTAACCTCATCCATCTGAACGTTCAAGTGGTAACCGCCGCCTACCCCTTCTTTTGTAGCCACATAACCCTGCTTGCGCAGCAGGCTTAGCACCTTCCGGACGCGTGCCGGATGGGTTGATACACTGCAGGCAATTTGTTCGCTGTTTGCCATCTTTTCCTCGCGGGTGTACAGGAACAGCAGGCAGTGTGTGGCGATGTTAAAGTCGCTATTCATTTACTTTCCCCCTTGAGTGGCATAATTGAAACAGCCTACTGTACAGAAACCTTGAATTTTTGGCAAACTTAAGGATATGGTATAATATTCTCGCTCGTCTATTAGATATTAAGCAATGAAAGGATATCCCTTATTATGAATAGTCTGATTAACTCTTCTTATATCCAATGGGTCGTAACCATCGGCGCCGCCTTGATGGCGGTCTCCGTGCTCATTATCCGGCTGAAGGCCAGCCGCAAGCCCGTGACGATCAAGAAAATCATCATCCCGCCGCTCGGCATGGCCACGGGATTCGCGATGTTCATTGCACCGGAGATGCACATTCCCCTTAGCTGGGCACTGATTGCTTTCGTGGTAGGGGCGCTGCTTTTCTCCTATCCGTTAATCCGGACCACGCATTTCGAAATCGTCGGCGGTGAAGTGTTTGCCAAACGTTCCCCCGGCTTCGCCTACATTCTGATCGGGCTTCTGGTTATCCGGCTGGCGCTTCACGAAGTGGTGGAGCAATACATCTCCGTCCTGCAAACGGGCTCGGTCTTCTTCTTGCTTGCCTTTGGCATGATTCTCCGCTGGAGATTGTTTATGCTAAAAGAGTACCGCGCGATCACCGGCATTACCGATCCGCCGGCTCAAGCTTAGGCTCCGGCTGCCGGTGCTCCCGGGTCCATCCCTTAACGACGCAACGGTTGCGTCCCCCGTTCTTCGCTTCGTACAGACACTTATCGGCCAAGGAAATGAATCCGTCTTCGTTAATCTTGTGAAACGGCGGTATACAAAACCCGCCGATACTGACGGTCACTTCCCGAGTGGCCGATGAACCGGCATGGGGGATCTGCAAATTTTCCACGGCCAGCCTGATCCCTTCCGCAACGTCATAGGTGCCCCGGGCATCCAGCCCGGACAGCAGAATGGCAAACTCTTCTCCTCCATACCTCGCGGCAAATCCGAAAAACGGCTTAACTTCCGCGGAAATGGTTTTGGCAATCGTTTTCAACACCTGATCGCCCCCCAAATGCCCGTAATGATCGTTATATGCTTTAAAGGAGTCCACATCCAGAATCAATAACGATAGCGGGGTCTGCCTCTCTTCCGGAGCAACCAGTTCCCAGCTCATGATTTCATTCAACCGTCTTCGGTTCGGAATCTCTGTCAATCCGTCAAGACTGGACAAGCGAACAAGTTCCTCGTTTGCCTTCTCGAGCTGTTTGCCGGATTGCAAGAGCTGCTTATGCTGGTCCGAGAGCCGGATAAACAGCCGGTTCACCTCGTTAACTACCGAGCATAGCACCACCGTTGCGGCGATAACCGAATTGATTCTGGCCAGATACCAGCCTAGACTGTAACGATTTCCCGCAAACAGCGTGAGGAGAATATCGAACAACAGAGCAAGCAAGGCTATGGAAATCCACAGATGCAGTACGCCGCGTCCGCGGAAGCGGACCGCCACCATCAGAAGCGCGGCCAGATTAATGAGCCCTACGACTGGACCGACACCGGAAGCCAACACATTCCAGTACCCTTCCGATTCAACCAGCACCGGAAACAAATGACTCCACGAAGTAGACAATTTGAACAATAAAAATACAACCATAAAAGTAAGTACTAAGCTCAATGCCGCGTACGCTGAAATTTCACTTTTGGATGAAATCGGCTTAGGGAACCGCTTCCCTACATATAAATATAACAAAATTCCAACGGGAAATCCCCCGTGCCAATAAATCCACAGCCAGGCCGCCGTCTGGTTGTCGGCCCCTAGCATTCCTTCCTCCGAGAACACTCCCGGAAAAGACAGGATGTGCAATGCAGTAATTAACCCCGTAAAGAGATAGGTGCAGGACATCACCAGGAGAGACGGAACCCCGGAAGCACGATATTGGTTAAACAAAATAAAGGCGGTTAACAGATCGCCAAAAATAAACCAGGAAATAAAAATCGGCAGAAAAGGCCCGAAGGCAGGAAGGGCTTTCATTCCAAAAGGAAGCGCCGCCGCGGATATTATTACTATGAGAAGGGCGAGCAGCAGAGCGAATCTCCTCTGGCTCTTGCTGGAGGGGATTTCAAGAATCTGGGATCCCACCTTGAAGTTACTATACACGGGGAATTCCCTCCTATTGTTTGCAGTAGCATCGTTGTCCATAATATTTCAAAGATATTAGATTTCACAATTTGATGCAATCCTTTTCTACGAGTTACTCATTCCCGAAATCAAAAAAGCTGCCCGGAGTGCTGAATGCAGCACCCTAGGCAGCTTTACTATTATTCTAAGGCAGGCCCGGATCGGTTAACGATCCGCTTTCATGGAGTTGGTGTTAATGAGTTGCGGAAGCATCTTTGTTTCTTTAACCATTTCAGAGGAACACAGCGGACATACCGGAATGTAATCAAACGCAAAGTTATCCCTCATCCATCCGTTGCAATCCTCGCTCATGCAAGACCATACCGGCGTGTTCTCCTCAGGAATTTCTTCTATCGTTTTTTTACGGTAGTTCATGATTACCTCCTATAGTGTTCTTTTGCTCAGGCGAACTGTATTCATAAAAAAACAAAAACTGCCCTTAACGCACGCGTTAAGAGCAGTTATGCCTGCATTACAGTTTTACGACGTTCTCGGCTTGCGGTCCGCGGTTGCCTTGAACAACGTTGAATTGTACACGTTGGCCTTCGTCAAGCGTTTTGAAGCCTTCGCCTGTGATTGCGCTGAAATGAACGAAAACGTCATTTCCGCCTTCAACTTCGATAAAACCGAAGCCTTTTTCAGCGTTGAACCATTTTACTGTTCCTGTTTCCATGAAAGATTACCTCCTGTTTAAAGATTAACATGCTCCTTTTTTACATAAAAAAATTCACATATTGAAAAAAGTTCATTTTTAGAAATTGACACTCTTTTCAATATCTGAATATCACTTCTCAAAACTTCAATTGTTTTCATTATACTCCGCCGGGAAGTAAAAAGCAAATCAAAAACCAACCTCTTGCTGGACATAAAATTGATGCCGGACTATAATAACTAGTGTAATCCGCAGTTTATAGTTCAGGGGAGCTGGAAATCGGCCGGCTGAGATTGTGTCCCGCAAAGACACTGACCCTTTAACCTGATCTGGGTAATGCCAGCGTAGGAAGAATGTTTAGCATGGACATATTTATTCATTGCCATGAACCTACGCGTCCCGATCCGGGGCGCTTTTTTTGTATCCTCATCCCCCGGGACGCTGTCGCCATTCAGAATCGCTTCAGGACATGAACGAACGAGAAACTGCGGAAATTCATTATCCGAAAAGGAGAGAATTTCTGTGAAGCAACCAAAATGGACACTACTCTTGTTGTGCGGAATGCTCTTGACAGTCCTAACGGCCTGCGGCCAAAACAACGAAAAAGCAAACAACCCTGCCGGAAACGAACCCGCAGCCTCCGACAAAGAAATCCACGCTACATTAAAGAACGTAAAAGTCGTCCTGGACTGGAGTCCCAACACGAACCACACCGGACTTTATGCAGCCAAGGAACAGGGTTTCTACAAGGAGGAAGGCCTGAATGTCGATATCGTCCTCCCGGGATCCGGCGGTGCGGACGCTATGGTCGCCTCGGGTGAAGTTCCTTTCGGCGTCAGTTACCAGGAGAGCGTGACCCAGGGCCGAACCCAAGGCGTCCCGCTCGTATCGATCGCCGCAGTGATTCAGCATAACACCTCCGGCTTTGCGGCTCCGGTAGACCGGGGCATCAAATCCCCTAAAGATTATGAGGGCAAAACCTACGGCGGCTGGGGCTCTCCCGTGGAAGAAGCGATCCTGAAGTCGGTAATGGATCTTTCCGGAGCCGATGTGAGCAAAGTGAAATTCATTAATATGGGTGAAGCCGACTATTTCACGGCGGTTAAGCGGGACATCGATTTCGCCTGGATTTTTTATGCCTGGACAGGCATCGAGGCCGAACTGCGCGGCGAACCGCTGGACATGCAATATGTTAAAGACTATTCGGATAAACTGGATTATTATACCCCGGTCCTGGTCACGAATGAAAAAACGATCGAAAGTGACCCAGAGCTCGTTAAAGCCTTTTTGCGTGCCACGTCGAAAGGTTATCAGTATGCAATTGACCATCCGGAAGAATCGGCGGACATCCTGCTGAAGGCCGTTCCCGAATTGGACAAGGATTTGGTCGTGGCCAGCCAGAAATGGCTTAGCCCGAAATATCAGGACGATGCCGTACGCTGGGGCGAGCAAAAACGCGAAGTCTGGCAAAATTACTCGGATTGGATGCATGAACGCAAGCTGATCGAAACACCGCTCGACACCGACAAAGCCTTTACGAATGATTTTTTGCCTGAGCAATAAGAAGCCATGCCATTCCTAATCTAAATTGAGAGGATGAACTACAACCATGCCAAACGCACTTTTAAGCATTCAGATTATACCGAAAACGCCGAACGGCGAAGACGTAATCCCTTATGTCGACCGTGCCATCGAGGTTATTCAGGCATCCGGGGTCAAGTACCAGGTCAATCCGCTGGAAACGACGATGGAAGGCGATCTGGAGGAACTGCTGGCCATCGTCAAGCAGATGAACGAAGCGGTAATGGAATTCGGCAGCACGGGGATCATCTCGCAAATCAAAATTTCTTACAATCCCAAGGGCGTCAGTATGGACAAGCTGACCGAGAAATATCGTCCATGAAACTCCGCCAGCTTTGGAACAGCGTATGGCCGCCCTTAGTGGCGGTCATCCTGTTTCTGATCCTTTGGCAAGCCGCGACCTCGCTTTTTCATATTGAAAAGTGGATCCTCCCGAGTCCCGCCGATATCGCCAAGGAAGCATCGGCCGGCGCCGCCGGCTTGTGGGAGCACACCTTGGCTACGCTGCGCCTTTTGCTGATGGGATTCGCTATCGGTACGGCTTTCGGACTGCTCGTGGCCTTTGCGC
Source organism: Fontibacillus forbon (assembly GCF_046559655.1). Taxonomy (NCBI): domain Bacteria; kingdom Bacillati; phylum Bacillota; class Bacilli; order Caryophanales; family Paenibacillaceae; genus Fontibacillus; species Fontibacillus forbon. The sequence goes on from NZ_JBKGFV010000004.1 coordinate 283,083, forward strand.
TGCATATTGTCCCGTTCCTGAAATCATCGCTCTATCCTTTGATTATCCTTAGCCAAAACGTGCCGACGATCGCACTCGCTCCCTTGCTCATGATCTGGTTCGGGTTCGGCATTCTTCCGAAAATCATCGTGATCACGCTCGTCTGCTTTTTTCCGGTAGCCGTGGCGGCGATGGACGGGCTAAGCCGGGCCGACCGCGTCATGCTGGATTATATGAGAATGGCCGGGGCCTCCAAAGCCCAGATCTTCACCAAGCTGGAGATTCCGCACGCGCTTCCCTCCATTCTGTCGGGGGTCAAGATTGCGGCTACATACAGCGTTATGGGCGCGGTCATCGCCGAATGGATCGGTGCCGACAAAGGCATCGGTTACTACATGATGCTGCAGAAGTCTTCCTTTCGCACGGACAAAATTTTTCTCGCCATCGCCATTATCGTCACCATCAGCCTGGCCATGTTCGGGCTAATCGCTCTGCTGGAAAAATGGCTGATCCGTTATAAACCGGCGAAGGACGACAAATAGAAGGGAGGTTTTTGACTATCATGCATACGGAATCATCCCCTATCTCCCCTCCGGCATCATTGGAAATTCGGGGAATCAGCCTGGCCTTTCGCGAACGCCGCCAACATCTGCCGGTGCTGAACGACGTTTCATTATCTCTCCCCGCCGGTAAATTCGTTTCCATTATCGGCCCTTCCGGTTGCGGCAAGAGCACGCTCTTTCATGTGATCGGCGGTTTACTGAAGCCGGACCGGGGAACCATCCTTATGGGAGGAGAGAACGTTACCGGCCAGCGCGGGCTCATCAGCTACGTGCCGCAAAAGCCGGCCCTGTTCCCCTGGCGGAACACGCTGGACAATGTGTTGCTTGCCCGTGAAATTACAGGCGGAGCAAGTGAGGCTGCGCGCGAAGAAGCACGCGCATGGATGAACCGGGCCGGGCTGGGCGGCTTTGAGAAAGCTTTCCCGCACATGCTGTCGGGAGGCATGCAACAGCGGGCCTCCTTTCTTCGGGGACTGCTCGCACCGCAGGAAGTGATCTGTCTTGATGAGCCGTTCAGCTCTCTGGACGAATTGACGCGGAGCGACATGCAGCGCTGGCTGCTCGATCTTTGGGAGGACAGCCGCCGGTCGGTGATTCTCATCACGCACAGTGTCGATGAGGCGCTGATTCTGTCCGATACGATCTATTTGTTATCGGGCCGACCGGCCACCGTGCTTCACCGGGTGGATGTGCCTTTTGCCCGGCCCCGGCGAGAAGACCTGACGGAGGATCCCGGCTTCTTGGAGCTTAAACGTGAGATCGGAGCGCGGATGAAAGAAGAACAACGCAAAAAGCCAATCTGACAGGCGGTTCCTCCGCCTGCCGGATTGGCTTCTTAAACATGGATAAGCGTTATTTACAATGAATAAATATCCAATGTCTGTTCAGGCAGTATCATCATGGCATGAACGACCTCCGGATCAAACTGGGTGCCTGCATGGCGAATCAGCTCCAGTCTGGCCTCGCTCAATTTGATTCTCCGGCGGTAAATTTTGTTCGAGGTCATCGAGTCAAAGGCATCGATGACCGCACAAATCCGGGCTCCAAGCGGTATTTCTTCCTCGCTTAGCCCCTCGGGATAGCCCCTTCCGTCCCACCGCTCATGATGATATCTTACAATGTCGACAATTTCCTGCCCGAATCCGGGATTGCTTTCCGCCATACGTGCTCCGATGACCGCATGGTGCTTGAGCATTTCCCATTGCTCATTCGTCAAAGGATCGCGCTGGGTGATAAGCTCGCGCGGAATAAGCGTTTTGCCGATATCATGCAAAAAGCAGCCTCTGACCAATTGCTCGGTTTGCTGCTCCGATAATCCCAGCGGTACCGCTATCTTCTCGGCCAGCATGGCTACTCTTGAAGAATGATAATAAATTTCCGGATGTACGTCCCGCAACGCCTTAAGCCATTGTCCGGCATCCGGATCCTGGTCCAGTTTCAGTTGTCCTATTTCAATTCTTGAAGCAACCACCGGCCCCTGCCTCCTAATGCCCAAGTCTGACTACATTTGCAAATTCCGAAAGCGCAAAAATTGGTAGTTTTGTAATGGAACTCTTTAACATTATAGGTCAAAAGTTATGAAAATGCATAGGGATATTTGACGAATTTTGGTGAATTCAAAGAGATCCTTGAGGAAATATACCTAAGCAGAAGGAGTGAAACAACCTTATGAACCCCCGTATCAAGTCTAATTCGGATTCCTTCTTCCCTTTGATCGACGCTCATATCCATCTCGATCACTACGAGGAAGAAGCCAGACACCGGATCCTGCAAAATGCAGAGGAATACGGATTAAATGCATTGATCGGCGTGTCGATGAATCTGGCTTCCTCTCAAACCAATCTGGAGCTGGCGGCACAATATCCTGGGCTCGTTATTCCGGCATTCGGCTACCATCCCGAACAGTCTGTGCCTTCTCCCGAGGAAACGCGAGCGTTGCTGGATTGGATGAAATCTCAAGCTTCCAGCATGGCTGCCGTAGGCGAAATCGGGCTGCCTTATTACAACAGGCTAGAGGCGGAGAAGCAAGGCAAGCCCTTTGACCTTGAGCCTTATATCGCCTTACTGAATCAGCTTCTGGAGCTTGCGAAGAACCTTGGCAAACCCGTAGTACTTCATGCCGTCTATGAAGACGCAGACCTGGTTTGCGATCTCTTGGAACGTCATGGAATCGGGCAAGCTCATTTTCACTGGTTCAAGGGTTCGCAGCACACCGTGCGCCGCATGGCGGAGCGCGGTTATTACGTCTCCTTCACCCCGGACCTGGTCTACGAGCCGGAAATCATGGAACTGGCACGCAGCTATCCCGCTGACCTCGTCATGGCGGAGACCGACGGCCCTTGGCCATTCGAAGGTCCCTTTGCCGGGCAGGCTACCCATCCCGCCATGGTCCGTGACGTCGCGGCGGCATGGGCCCGGCTGCACGGGTTAACTCATGAGGAAGGATGCCATATCCTGTTTAACAACGCCCGGCGATTCTACGGCCTTTAACGGAGGCCCTGCTACAGGAAGGCAGCCTGCGGGTTTGCGGCCGCAGTTCCTTTCCGGTTTTGCGGATTCGAGTGCAGTTCACTGACTGGGAACCGCGGTGTCCACCACTAGCCATGAACTGAACTTCGTACTGCCGTTTGTGGCCAAGGTAACTACGAATTGCGGCTGCGAATTTTTGATACAGGCTAGACTATGGACTATAGGCTTGAGGCTTTGGCTTTTGGGCTATGGGCGGCGAGCCCTCGCCGGTTCTAACGGACATGAGAGACGTTATTCTCCGTACTGTGACCTTATTGAGCCGAATTCTGCCTAATTAAGGTCTCTGGTGTCCGTTAGCTTATAAAAAAGCGAAATTTGAGGTTATTAACGTCTCCCATGTCCGTTAGAGCAGAGCGCATCACGTCGGCTACGACGCAAATTTAGCGTTGAGGCCAGCTTGTCGCCCTGTCAACAGCTCCTATTGACAATGGACTTCTCAAATGCAATAATTTGATAATCATCTAATTAGCGTAACGTCAAATCATTTTGCCAGGAGGATGCCTCATGCAATTAGACCGTCTAGTCCACTTTCATAAAACGATTGGCGACGTCACCCGCATCCGGATCATCGCTTTACTTAAGAACGGGCCGCTTCACGGACAGGCACTGGCCGGCAAACTGGGCGTCTCGCCTCCCACCATCACCCATCATATGACCAAATTGCGTGAAGCCGACCTGATTTTTGAACGCCGGGACAAAAACACGATCTATTTCTATTTGAATGAAAAGAGCCTTTCCTTACAGGCTCAGGCCATATTGAACATCGGAACGAACCCCGAGTCCGAATCCGGCAATGACAGCAATGCTGCGAATGAGAAGGCCTTGGAAAAAATGGCGGTCATCCGCAATTTCTTCACCAAAGACGGGATGCTGAAGCATTTGCCTGCGCAGTTAAAGAAAAAGCGGTTTGTCCTCGAGCATCTGGTGCAAGGTTTGGAGCCGCATAAGAAATACACCGAGAAAGAAATCAACGAATACATTAAAAAATACCACGGAGATTTTGCCACGATCCGCCGCGAGTTCATTATGCATCATTATATGTACCGGGAAAACGGGATCTATGAACTGAATCCGCCGGAACTGTGGGGAAGATCCTGATCTGATCGTCCATAATATCATACCGCGGGAAGAAGGGAACACGGTTTTATGCCGGCTTCCCTCTTTTTTCGGTCAACTAATTAGATGATCATAAAATTAGATAGGCCTCTTATTGCCCGGATTAGAAAGGAGTTCTCAACTTGAATCACTGGTCCTTGTTAAAACAGGAAAAAAATTATGCCCGGCTTTTCGCGGCAAGTATCGTTAATGGCATGGGGGACCGTTTCAGCCAAGTCGCCGTGCTAGGTCTGCTGCTCTCGCTCTCCGGATCCGGGCTGGCCGTCGGCATTACGTTTGCCATCCGGCTTCTGCCCTTCTTGATCTTTGGCCCCTTGGGAGGCATGCTTGCGGACCGGTTCTCTAAAAAGCGCATCATGATTGCTACGGATCTGGTCCGGGCTGCTTTCGCCTTATCGCCGCTGCTTGTCCGGGATGCCGGTGACGTATGGATCATTTACGTTAGCTCGTTTCTGATGGCAGCCGGCGAAGCGCTATATTCGCCGGCCCGCATGTCTTTGATCCCCAACTTGGTCCGGAAAGAAAACCTGCTGCACGTAAACAGCTTGGAAGAGGTTCTGGTCGGGCTCGTCCTGATCGGCGGCTCCGTGACGGGCGGAGCGATTTCCTCGCTGCTCGGCGTGGAGACCACTTTCCTCCTGAATTGTCTGTCGTTTCTGGTTTGCGCGTTGCTCCTAATGCGGCTACCTATCCTTCATAAGGCTCCGCACATTCCTGATTCGCAGCCGCTGCTGCGGGCGGGCGCTGAACCGGCGATACAATCCGAAAGCCATGCCGGGCCTAACAGAGCGGAAGAGACTGTACTCCCGTCGGAGTATCATATCGAATCAACCTCACCAAAGGGTCGTCCCGGATTCAGACGGAAACGCGCTTCCGCGCGGCGGCGAACTAACGAAACCTGCCAGACTACTACGGCCGCATTCCGTGAGCTGCTTTCCGGCGCCCCGTTTCTCCGGCTGATGCTAATAATTTTTGCGGTCTGGCCGATTGGAGACGGTATCTTCAATATTTTGCTCAGCGTGTATGCGGTGAACGTTTTCCATATGGGCGACCTGGGCATCGGAATATTATACGGAGCCCTTGGCGCCGGGCTGGTGGTAGGATCGGGACTGACCGGCAAATTCGCCCGCCATATTAAAGCCACCGCCATCCTCGCGTTATTGGCGGAAGGAATCTTTCATGTGCTGATCAGTCAAAGCGGATCCTTTGGGCTGCTGCTACTGCTGCTGGCTTGTATGGCCGTATGCTCCGCCATAGGAAACGCCTGCAACCAAACGCTTCTGATGACGATCGTGCCGGGCCGGATGCGGGGGCGGTTCATGGGGATGCTCGCCACCTTGCAAAATACGATCATGGGAACCGCGATGTTTCTCGGCGGGTTCTTGCTGGAAGTCCTTTCGCCCCGCATGTTAGGCCTCTCCGGCGGATTGTTGCTAACCGTGTTGGGAACGGGATTCGCTGCCGTTTACTTTGTATCCCGCCGCCGCTATCATCGCAAGGATGGTGGCGAAAAACCCGACGCCGCATCGGCTGCATCGCAAACGGAGGCCACCCTCTAGGGCAGCCTCCGCTTTGTTTATCCTTGATCATGGACAATGCGTCCATCTGATAACGTAAATATGACTTTGGCGTCCCGCCAATTCTCCTCCGGAGTTTGGAACAAATCCCGGTCGAGTACGGCGATATCCGCATATTTTCCCGGCTCCAGCGTGCCCGTCTTATCCTCCAGGCCATTATGGTAAGCCCCTGAGATCGTCCATGCTTTCAATACTTCGGCTATGGACAGCCCGTTTTCCTTATGCCAGCCGCCTTCCGGCGAACCGTCCGCAAACTTCCGGGCAGTTACCGCATAGAGGGAGTCCGGTACGCTCGGATACATCAAGGGCAAGTCCGTTCCCATCGTAACGACAACGCCTTCGCGCCGCATCGTTCCGTAATTATAGAAATTCCCCTCCCGCTCTTCCCCTGCGAATTCGCGCATATAGGCCGATTCCTCCGAATCGTTCATCAGCAGAATTTGCGAATACACTTCCGCAACGATGCCGGCCTGTCCCATTCGCCGCAAATCATCCGGGTGCGTCAATTCCAGATTGGCGATGGAATGGCGCAGCTTCATTCCCGACTGCCTCCGGCACTCCTCCAGAATGAATACCGCCTGCCGCACCGCGGCATCCCCTTCGGCATGGATGCACACCTTGAAGCCTCTCCGGTCGGCTTCCAATGCGGCCTGCCGCACCTTCCCGTAATCGGCCGGCTTCCGGTTCGTCGTCGTGGCATCATTCGCGTACGGCTCCAGCAGATCGCCGGTGAAATCGGCGATAATGCCGTCCGTCATCAGCTTGTATCCTTGGAAGCGGAGAAAGTCGCCCTGATAGTCGGCCGTGCATCGTTCCCCGAATGCAAAATCGATCGGCCGCGAATTCGGCTGCGAGGAGAAATTGACCCGAACGCCGAGCCGGCCTTCTTTTTCCAGCGATTCCAGGATGTCCAGCATCCCCAAATAATCGTCAAAGGCGATATCTTTGATCGAGGTGACGCCGCGTTTCGCCAGCATGGCTCCGAAATCGGTGAATTTCCGCGCCATCTGCTCTTTGTCACTCGCCAGCTCCCGCAGCAGTTCGGCGACCGCTTCGGGATGGCAGGCATCCGGAGTATACCGGTACTTCTCCATCGCTTTGGCATTCATCCAGCAGTAGCTGCGCTCTGCGTTGAATAGCGCGACGGCTCGTCCCGGAAAGATCTCATCCAGCGGCGCCTGCGGAGGCTCCTCCCCCCATGCTTCGCCTTGCCAGCCGTGTCCGTAAATATCGCTTCCTTCCGGAAGCCCGGCCGCATAGGTTTTTACCGATTCAAGAGCTGCTTCCCAAGATCCGCAGCCCGACAGATCCAAGCCCAGCGTAGTCAGCACGCTTCCCGTAAAAAAGGTGTGATTATCGTGAAAACCCGCAGTAATCAGCGCACCGCCGAAATCTCGCACCACCGTATCGGGCCCGATCCAGGCGTCCATTGCCTCCTTCGGACCCACCGACGTAATCACATTCCCCGAAACCGCCACATATCCGGGCTCCGGCTTATCCGCCAGGCCGGTAAACAGGCTGTCCGAGACCAAAACCAAATCTGCCCGATCCGTCATCGTCTTCGCCTCCTATTAGAAAATGAACCCGGCCGCCAGATAAGCGCCCGCGGAAAGCACCAGTGCAATCAAAGCATACGGAATCGTGGACATACCGTGCCTGTATAGATCGATTTTCCCGGAAGCGGAAACCACGATGCCGGCGTCCGAGTAGAAGCACGCATTGCTGCCCCAAATCCCCGCCGAGATCAGAGCGGCGATCGTGAGATAAGGATTCGCCCCGGTCGCTTCGCAGAGCGGAATCAGGATCGGAATCGCCATAATATACAAAGCCCAGTTCAGCGACACCAGGAATTCCGTAATCGAGAATGCCGCAAAGATCAGGAACGGCAACAGTGCAGCCGATACCTTCGAGCCCGTTATTCCGACGATATACTTGGTAAATCCGATTTCATCGACGGAGCTGCTTACGACAAAAGAAACGATCAGCAACACGGTAAGCATCAACATGTCCTTCATGCCGCCCAGCAAGGTTTCGATATACTCCTCCGCATTGAAAATACCCTGTGCGATAAACACGATCGCCGTAACAATGACGGTGACGATCAGACCCATTTGAATGTTCATGTCGAAGTAAATCGTGGAAGCCAGAAGTACGATAATCGGAATGAAAAAATTGATGATCCTGGCCGGCTTTTTCGCCGGTTTCTGCGCTGCGTCCTCTGCAGCAACAGCGGCAACGGCAGCCGCAGCTTCCTGCGTCTCGTCTTCAGGGTTTTCCTCCGGAGATACCGAACCCCCGGCGGCAACCCGCGCATAAGCCTTTTTCATCGGTCCGATTTTCGGAATAACCCCTACTATTGCGAGCAAGGTCACTAGAATAATGATAATCGGATAGAACAGGAACGGCACCATTTTCATATACTCTGCCATGCCTTTACCGGGTGCCGCAAAATGGTTCGCCACAAGCAGGCTGGCGATAAATATCGACCAAGAGCCGATCGGATGCAACGTACAAGGCGGAACCGCGGTCGTTCTCAGCACCATCGCGTTCATTTCGCGCGGGGTTTTGAACTTGTCGTTGACCGGCGTCATGCAGGTTCCGACCGTCAGGGCGCTTAAATAATCATCAATCGACAGCAGCAGGGTCATCAGATAGGTGATGAACAGCCCCATTTTGCCGCCCTTCGCTTTTTTCGAGGCCCATTCCCCGAACGCCGCCGCCACGCCGCTCTTCTCGAACACGGCGATCAGGCAGCCGAACAGCATAAATATCACGATCAGCGACAGATTGTCGGGATCGCTAAGCTGCTCGATGAGCTTGTCATTGTACACGGTCAGCGTTTGCGCCTTATATTTCATAAAGACAGCCAGAAAGCTGCCCCACAGGAAGCCTTCGAGAATTTTTCTCGTGGTAAGCACGAACAAGAACATCACTACCGGCGGAACCAGCGTCCAGGCCCCGTAGCTTTCCGCACCCTTCGGCGCGGCAAAACCGATAACTATAAATACGATGAGAATGGCCAAATAAACGACTTTATTCTGCTGTATCGCCCAGAACCTTTTGGCTTTTTCCATGGATATGCTCCCCTTTGCCCTTCAAAGGATTAGAATCTTTCAGACATAAGCTTTGCCGTAACCGAACGAGCCTTCCACCAGGCAGATTTGCGCCGAAAACGCCGCCGCCTTCCGCAATCCCTCGATGACTTCCCCTTCTCCAGGGAAATGCCCCTTTCTCCAGCCCGACTCCAGCAAGTGGACCAGAAACGCCGTTACGAAAGCATCCCCGGCCCCCATCGTGTCGACGGGAACGACATAATCGACTTTTCCTTCGTAAAACCGGACGCCGTCATAGAAGATCGAACCTTTCGAGCCCCGGGTGATCAGGGCCGCTCCCGCGCCAAAGCCGGTTACCCGCTTCAGCATTTGCTCGATCTGCAAAGTCGTAAGTTCGCTGCATGACAGCAGCGCAAAATCTATATAAGGACAAACCTTTGCCAAATAAGCATCATCATGGAACTGGGGTTCATCCGAAAAGTCGAAGGATACAAGCGCATCCAACCCGCGCAGTTTAGGCAGCTCGTTCTCCAGCCGCGAAAAGCAACTGGAATGAATCAGCCGAAAATCCCGCAGATAATCGACCTGTGCCTGCTCCACCACGACGGGCTGCTCCGTGGAAATTCCGCCCTCGTTCCAATCGACGAATACACGGTCCCCGTCCACCAGATTGACCTGACAGTAACCGCTTACACCATTGCGGTCAATGCATTGCGAAATATCGATCCTTTCTTTCAAAAGCGACGCCTTGATCAAATCCGCTGCTTCATCACGTCCGAACACGCCCAGATAGGCCGAATCCACGCCCAGCTTATGGGCGTAAACCGCAAAATTAACCGCATTCCCTCCGGGATACATCACCCCGGTGTGCTGATATTGGTCGACGACATTGTCTCCGAATCCGATAACTTTCATGGTTCCTTATCTCCTTTCCCCTTGTGCAAAAATCATTCCGGTCCGAAGCTCCTTGCCTCGGACCCGATCCTACCCTAAGCATTCTTGAATCTTAATATTCCACGGTTCTGTAGTATCTGCGGGTGGACAACGGATGATTGCGCTGCGCCTCCAACTGCACGCTCACGCGCTCAAACAGCGAGGCGATGATCAGCGGGGACAAATACTTGCGGAACTGGTCGCTGATTCCCTTAAGTTCATATTCCTTCGTATCAAAAATGCTCAGCTTGTCCGTATATTTCCGGGCAAAACGTTCCACCCGCTCCATCAGCGGACGGCTTTCGTCTTCACCGGTCATCAGGATCATGCTCGTATCCCGTTCGACCAGTTCAAGCGTGCCATGGAAAAATTCCGCGGCATGGACCGATTTGGTGCGGATCCATTGCATTTCCTCCAGAACGCACATCGCATAAGAATACGTTTCTCCCCATACGCTTCCCGATCCGATCAACATGTGGAAGGTTTCATCTTTGTATTTGTTCACGAAGGCTTCGGCCGGCCCTTCCGTTGCCCGTTTCACGTCCAGCAGCACTTCGGGCATGGTCTCCAGTTCATCCGCAAACCGCGCATATTCCGGAAACTCGCCCCGGGCGGCCAGCAATTTGAAAATGAGCAGATACAGCTGCAAATAAATCGAATCGGAGGCCGTATCGTTTTCCGAATAATTTACGAGCGTATAATCGGACAATTCCGCCAAAGGCGTGCCGAGCTCGCCGACGAGGCCGATGGTGGTAGCCCCTTTATCTTTGCAGAATTTCGCCGCTTCCACGGTTTCCTTCGTGGTTCCGGACAGCGAGGACAGGATCACCAGGGAATCCGGACCGAACTGCTTGTGGTCGTAAAGCACAAATTCCGCTGCGATTTCCGCATATACCGGGAGGGTTGACGTCGTTTTGATCATATATTCAAAAGGATACATAATCGCGATCGACCCTCCGGAACCGATCAAGAACAAGTTTTTGTAGCCGCGTGCCGTGAGCTTCTCTCCGATCTCCTCGATTTGCCCGCGCAGGCCGACCGCACCTTTCGTTACTTTCCGGAAATTGTCTTCGTTAAAGTTAAACATGCCTGTTTCCTCCTTCTTAAGCTGCACTGAAATCGCTTTAATGGTATATACCATATTTATTGGTATATACCATTTATGGACTTAGTATAACTTCATGATCTAGGGGAAGTCAATGCTTTTTCCGATATTGGTATATACCAATATCGGAAAAAGTTAATTTAGAGCGTCAATTCGGTATAAAAGCTGACGATGTCTCCGCGTGTGACCGATTGCGAAAATTCGATGCTCCGCCCTTCCGTATCATAGGCGACTGTTTCCAGCAGAATGCAGGCGCTTTCGTTTTGGATCTTTAAAAGCCGGCTCTCCATCTCGTCGCTGATCGCAATCCGGGTATACTGGGTCGCTTTGTGCAGCTGGATCGAGTAAACGTCCTCCAAAATTTGATACAGGGATACATTTTCGTTCATATACTTCTCGATACCCTGGCAATAACGGTACGGAATTTGCGAAAGTTCGATGGCGACCGGAATCCCGTCGGCCAGCCGCAATCTTTTCAACGAGAAAAGCATTTCATCCTCGGCCAGATTCAACGCCTTTGCCACCGAAGAGGTTGCCGGCACCATCTTCATGTCCAGCGTCTGCGTCGTCGGCTTCATCCCGATATCCAGCATCGCTTTGGAAAAGCTGTTGAACGTAAAATCCATCCGGATTTTCTTGTTGGACACAAACGTGCCGGCCCCGACCGTCCGTTCGACGAAGCCTTCCCTCTCCAGCAGCGAAAGGGCGTGCCTTGCCGTCATCCGGCTGATTTTGTGTCGTTCCGCGAGATCGCGTTCGGACGGAAGCTTGTCTCCCTGCTTGAGCTTGCCGCTCTCGATGTCCTCCACGATCATTTCCTTCAGCTTCTTGTAAAAAGGTACGGATTCCTCCGTTTCAAAATTTTTCATAAGGCCTACCTCTTAAACTTAATCATAGTATGAGTCCTATTCCATTATATGGAGGGTTCGAAATAAAGTCCATGGCCCCTGCCGTTTCTCCCCCTCCGTGCAATTACTTCAATTCGAACCCGCGCTGTAGCAAAAACTCCCGCATATGAAGCCGGGCGGGCTGGGCAAGCTTCTCCGCCATCAACATGGACCATGGGGTATCCTTGGCTCCGCCGGTCCGCTCCCGCAGATACTTCACCATAACCTCATCGTATTGCTGCACGCCGTTTTCCGAACGCTCGCGGTCATACTCGTTCCAATGCAACACCGCTTCCTGAGGCAATCGCGGGCGCAGTCCCGGCTTCTGATCGGGATAGCCGACGCACATTCCGAACACGGGATATGCCAACTCCGGGAGGCCAAGCAGTTCGGCGACTTCCTCGCTCCGGTTGCGAATCCCGCCGATATAGACGATACCGAGCCCGAGCGATTCTGCGGCGACCGCCGCATTCTGGGCCGCCAGCGCTGCATCGACCGTAGCCACGATGAAATTCTCCGTCGTGTCCTCATAGGTCTCCCGCTCCGGCAGATGCCGATCCGCGGCGGACTTCAATCGGGACAGGTCCCCGCACCAGACGAGGAAAACCGGGCATTCCCCAATGTAGCTCTGATGTCCGCAGAGCTCCTCCAGCTTGTCCTTCCGTGCCTGATCGGTAACCGCGATCACGCTGAACGCCTGGACATTGCTTGAGCTGGATGCCATCTGGGCCGCCCCGACGATCTCTTCGATCTGCTCCCGGGTAACAGGCTTAGCGCTATATTTCCGAATCGAGCGGTGATTTTTAAGCTGTGCGATGATGTCATTCATTCCCTATTCACTCCCAAACGTCTTAATATAAATTGTATTGCCTGCGCGCAAGATAGGTTTTCGAAAAGTCTTCCCGGATATCCGTAAGTTGTTCTAGTCCCTTTAATATAACCACTAGTTTCATTATCAAACTTTCATCACCGGCGCGCAAGGTCTTCAACTTGAACAACGCAATGCAGGCGATGGGGACAGCTAGCAAAAAACGTCCGAAGTCATGCAAGCTACCGGTAACTTACCTATGAACTCCAAACTACCCCGCTCAGCAGCAAATATACCGCCATGATCCAGACGACAACCGCCGAAACTTGATTCATCCGCTTCAACAAAACCCCGCTCCGGCTCACACCGCCGACCATCCGGCCAGCCAGCGAAAGCCCGGCAAACCATATCCATGAAATCAGGATGGTGGCCAGCGTAAACCCTATCTTGGCATTCCCTTCGTAGTTCAACGAACTGGCTCCAATTACTCCGATGGTGTCCATGATCGCATGCGGATTCAACAAAGATACCGACATGGCGAACATCGCCTGTTTTCGAGCCGTAAGCCCCGCCGGTTCTGCCGAGCTTCCTGCCGGCGTACTTTTCCAGATCGACCAGCCCATGTAGATCATAAAGCACGCTCCGGCAATGAATAAAATTAATTTTAGCCACTCCAAGGTAAATACAATGACGGAAACGCCCAGCACCGCAAGCAGAATCAGAACCGTATCGCATAAAGCCGCCGTGATGACGGCCGGCCATGTGCGGGTCCATTTTCGGCCCGCAGCCCCTTGATTGAAAATAAAAACATTTTGTACGCCCAGCGGCAAGATCAGTCCGAATGCAAGCACTATCCCATGAATAAAGGCACCCCACATAACCTGTTTCTCCCTCTCTTTCTTAGCTGAAAAAGCATGATTAGCTGTTCAGAACTCCATTTTAACGTCAAGGTGCAAACTTGGCTCCATCCATTTGGATGGATACAAAACCAACCAAACTATATAATTATTAATAAGATCATGACCTGTCTCAAATTACCCCAGGGAGAACTTTACTATGGAAAAATCCTTTTGGCGGCCCGACCGCCTTTCTCCAATCCCATTGCATATACAAATCACCGAATATCTCCGGGACAAAATCGCCGGCGGCGAATGGCCGGTCGGCACGCGGCTGCCTTCCCAGCGCGTCATGGCGGAGAGCTTTGGCGTAAACCGCAGCACCATTGTCGCCGCACTTGGAGAACTCACTGCGGCCGGTATGATCGAGGGCGGGCGTGGCGGCGGCACCAGGGTCGTGAATCATACCTGGGGCATACTGGCCTCCACTCCGCCGCCGGACTGGAACGCCTATGTCAGCGCCGGGATACACCGGCCAAATTTGCCGGCCGTCCAGGAAATCAACCGGGCGGAATTCCGCCCGGGCATCCTGCGTCTGGGGACTGGCGAATTATCTCCGGAACTGCTTCCCCAGGCGGAAATGAGCCTGCTCCTTCGCCGCCTGGCCGACCATGTCCCCGATTTGGGCTACGGAGAGCCGAATGGCGATCCCATGCTGCGCGAAGTACTTGCCGCCCGGCTGAATAACCTGGGCATCAAGGCCTCCCCGGCATCCATCCTGGTCGTATCCGGTGCGTTGCAGGCGCTGCAACTGATCTCAGTGGGGTTGCTGCAACGGGGATCGACGGTGCTCTTGGAGCGGCCATCCTATCTATATTCGGTACCGGTGTTCCAATCGGCCGGAATGAAGCTGCAGGGGGTGCCGATGGACGAGGAAGGACTGCGCCCCGAGCTCGTCGCTCCTTACGCCAAACAGTACGGCGGCGCGCTCCTTTACACCATCCCTACCTTTCACAATCCGACCGGGATCGTCATGAGCCAGCAGCGCCGGAAGCGGCTGCTTGAGGTGTGCCAAACATCCGGATTACCTATCCTTGAAGATGATGTTTACCGCGATTTGTGGCTGGACGAGCCGCCTCCCCCTCCGCTGAAAGCGCTGGACTCCAGCGGCGGAGTGCTGTATATGGGCAGCCTGTCCAAAACGCTCAGCCCGGGTCTTCGCATCGGGTGGATCACCGGACCGCAGCACGTTATTGAGCGGCTGGCCGACATTAAAATGCAAAGCGATTACGGTTCCAGCGCCTTTTCGCAGCGGATTGCGGCGGAGTGGCTGTCCAGCGGCATGTATGATGCCCATGCGGAAAACCTGCGGGCAAAGCTGCGCATACGGAGGCAAGCCACTTTGGGGTTCCTGCAAAAGTATTTCGGCGGAGGATTGGCCGATTGGAGCGTTCCCAAAGGAGGATTCTATATCTGGCTGAAGCTTCATCGAGCCGCTGCACCAAGAAAATTGTTCGATGCCGCGCTGAAAAAAGGAATTCTGATCAATCCGGGCCATCTATACGACCCGGAAGCATGCAACCGGATAAGACTTTCTTATGCCTTTGCCTCATTGGATGAACTGGAATCCGGCATCGCCCGCCTGGCGGACATTGTCGCTTCGCTGTAGACGTTGTTGCCCTGCTACCGGTCCGGATTCGATGGATCCGGGAATAAAGTCTTATTTTCGGCTTGTTTCGTCCCGGTTTGGAGTACATTGGAAACTATTGTTATTTCCGGAACGTCTATATGTTCGAAAGGGGGTTATCTCATGAGGGTCAAGCAAATCGCGGTCGCTCTGTTCGCTTTATCCCTTCTGCTAAGCGCTTGCGGTAACCATAAAAACGGCGAATCCGCCACGTATGCCGAATCCGGCAACAACCCGGAAACAAACGGCCGGGAGATCATCGACAAAGGCGATTTGAACGACTTGTCCGGAAGTTTGGACGAAACCCAAATGCAGCCGGAGGTTACGGGGCCTGCCCCCGGAAGCGAGCCAACCTCTGAAACCGGGTCAAGCGAGGCCGATCACCCCTCGGACAAAGAAATGATGGGGACGGCCGGGCAACTGTACAGCCTTGCTTTTCATGCCATGTTCGAGATGGATGAAGGTTTGAATTCCGATATGAAGTACATTTCCATCGATTTCAGCGAATTGACGCAACTTACGGAACAAGATAAAGCTTACATTATGGCCTCCTTCGATTCCTACGGGGTTGAAGTCCGGGATGCGGCCTTTGATGAGCTGAAGCAAGAAGAAGGCTTCAAAGACAAATTGGTGCTGGAAGGCATCCTGCTGCAGGTGAAAAAAGTGGATGTCAGCGAAGCGGCCGCCGTGATCGAAGGCTCCAAGTATCGGGCCGGCAACGGAGCCATCGGGACCAAAATTACACTGAAGCTGGAAGACGGATCCTGGAGCGTAAGCGATGCCGGAACGACCTGGATTAGCTAAACGCGGGAAGGAACGGAACACGCATAGACTTTCCATACCGAAACGAAAACCGGTTGTCCCCAAGTCATGCCAATGACTGCGGGGACATTTTTTTAAGTTAGCAATTTACAATATATTCAATAAGTGATATCATAAACATATCAAATTAATATTCAACCCAAAGGAGTGTTCGGACATGTTGAAAGAGAAAGAACTTTCGTATTTGAACGGCTTTATCGCCCTGCTGTTCATACTGGGAATTACGGGTGCAGGCGTTTATCTGATTACGCTGGGAGACATCGTTCCTATGGTTGCCGGCATTATTGCTTGCTGTGTAGCCTTCGTACTGCTTACCGGCTTAACGATCGTGCAGCCGAATCAGGCCAATGTCGTGACTTTCTTCGGACGTTATATCGGCGTCATCCGCAAGAGCGGCTTTTACCTGGCGATACCGTTTTCCACCCGGAGAAGAGTCTCGCTGCGGGTTCGCAACTTTAACAGCGCGAAGCTGAAAGTAAACGATGTGAGCGGAAATCCGATTGAAATCGCCGCCGTCGTCGTATTCTCGGTGGTCGATTCGGCCAAAGCCCTGTTCGAAGTCGATGAGTACGAAACCTTCGTCGAAATTCAAAGCGAAACGGCCCTGCGCCATGTGGCCAGCAAATATCCGTACGATCAGCCGGACACTACCGGATTCTCCCTTCGTGCCAATACGGAAGAGATCGCTTTGGAACTGACCGATGAATTGCAGAAACGCCTGACCATTGCCGGAGTGAAAGTGATCGAATCACGGCTGACCCATTTGGCCTACTCGACCGAAATCGCCAGCGCGATGCTGCAGCGCCAGCAGGCCGAAGCGATCATCGCCGCCCGGGAAAAAATCGTCGACGGCGCGGTCACGATGGTTCAAATGGCCATCTCCCGCCTGCAAAGCGACAATGTAGTCGAACTGGACGACGAACGGAAAGCCGCCATGATCAACAACCTGCTCGTTGCCGTCGTATCCGACCGTTCCGCCCAGCCGGTCATCAATACGAGCACGTTGTATTAAGAGGAGCCTTTCGCAATGGCCGGCAAAAAGAGCTTTCCGCTGCGCCTGGACCCGATTCTTTATGAAGCTTTGGAGCGCTGGGCGGCTGACGAATTCCGAAGTGTGAATGGTCATATCGAATACCTGCTCCGGGAAGCTTTACGGAAAGAAGGGCGTCTTCCTGCGCCACGGGGAACGGCCCGCAAGGAGGATAAGAGGGATGCAGAACACTAAGAAGATCCGCAAACCATGGTGGGTATCGAAATCGACGGCTCTGCTGCAGGAGTACGCGCATACCGCACGCGGAACCTATGTCCCCGGGTCGTTCAAAGACTGGAAATATACGGGGCAGCATGTAAAGATACCGTTAGGCCATGGATTGGGCACGATTATTGTAACAGTGACGGATTCCGGTTCCGGCTCTTCAAACCAACTGGTCGTCGGTATGAAGTACAGCTATTCTCCCCGGCGTAAACTGGAATTCCATCTATGCAAATTAAGTCGTCCGCTATTTCTGCCGTTTCATCCGCAGCTTCGCCACGTTACGCTGCCCAATACGGCCATGAATAAGCAGTTTCACGCCAAAGCCTCGCATCCCAGCTTGCTCCGTTCCATATTGAAGCAAGATGGGCTGCACGAGGAGCTGGAGGCCCAGCCTTCCGCCTATATCAAGCTCCAACCAAAAAAACAGATGGCAATCCTAAGCTTGGACGACACCAGCAAAACGCCGGATGCTCACATGTTGGACCGCAATATCAAGCTGATGAAGCATTTCATCGCCGCACTCCACGAACAAGGCTATATCCGGGAAAAAATCAAATAGTAAACCTAAAAGAAGCCTTCCGCGAACCGAAGAATCATGGTTCATGGAAGGCTTCCGTTTTATTTAGTTTACAATTTGACCCTTTGCAATCGGAGTGCGTTAAGCACTACGGACACCGAGCTGAGCGCCATGGCCGCTCCCGCGAGCCAAGGGGCAAGGAAGCCCACGGCGGCTACAGGGATGCCGATGGTGTTGTACGCCAGTGCCCAGAAGAGATTCTGCTTGATATTGCGCATCGTGCGCTTGCTCATCAGGATGGCGTCCGGCACCCCGTGGAGGTCGCCGCGCATCAGCGTGACGTCGGCGGCTTCCATGGCCACGTCCGTGCCCGTGCCGATCGCAATCCCGACGTCCGCGATCGCCAGCGCCGGGGCATCATTGATGCCGTCGCCGACCATGGCCACCTTGCGTCCCGACTCCTGCAGCTTCTTCACTTCTGCGGCTTTGCCTTCCGGCAGTACTTCGGCCAATACTTCATCGATGCCGACTTCCCCGGCAATCGCCTTGGCCGTTCTTTCGTTGTCGCCGGTAATCATAACCACGCGCAAGCCAAGTTCCTTCAGCCGGGCAACCGCCGCTTTGGAGGTGTCCTTCACCGTGTCGCTGACGGCAAGCATCCCGGCGTAAATTCCTTCGACGGCGATCAATAGCACGGTCTTCCCTGCTTCCTCCATCGCCGTCATTGCGGCGAAGGCGGCGCCGGCGTCAACGCCCTCCCGCGCCATCAAACGGCGCGTTCCGGCCAGCACGCGGCGGCCTTCCACCACGGCGGCGATGCCGTGCCCGGGCACCGCTTCGAACGCGGAAGCCTCCGGCAGATCGAGGCCCCGTTCCCTGGCCCCGGCTACGACCGCTTCCGCCAGCGGATGCTCCGAGCTGCGCTCGGCGCTGCCTGCCAGGCGCAGCAGCTCTTGCTCGTTCCAGCCCGCGGCCGGAACGACTTCGTTCAGCTCAGGCTGTCCGCGGGTGATCGTGCCGGTTTTGTCGAGCACGATCGTATCCAACGCCTGAGCGCTCTCCAGGTGCTCGCCGCCCTTGAACAGGATGCCGTACTCGGCCGCCCGGCCGGATCCGGCCATAATCGAGGTCGGCGTCGCCAGACCCAGCGCACAAGGACAAGCAATGACGAGGACGGCGATCGCCTTCTCCAGCGCTTCCGGGAAGTTCCCCGGCTGCACCAGGAAGAACCAGACCAGGAAGGTTACTACGGCGATGCCTACTACGATAGGGACAAAGATACCGGAGATGACATCGGCCACCCGCTGGATGGGTGCCTTCGAGCCCTGAGCCTCCTCGACGACGCGGATGATCTGGGCCAGGGCGGTTTCATGGCCGACCTTGGTCGCCCGGACGCGGAGTGCGCCGTTTTTATTAACCGTGGCGCCGATGACCGTATCGCCTTCTTTTTTCTCCACGGGGATGCTTTCCCCGGTTAACATCGACTCGTCCACGGCCGATATGCCAAACACGACTTCTCCGTCGACCGGGATTTTCTCGCCCGGCTTAACGATCAAAATATCGCCGGGTACCACCGCCTCAATCGGCACGGTCGTCTCCACCCCGTCTTTAAGCACGAGCGCCGTTTTGGCCTGCAAACCCATCAGCGTTTTTATCGCCTGCGACGAACGGCCTTTGGCCAAAGCCTCGAACCATTTGCCAAGCAGAATCAGCGTGATCAGAATGGAACTCGTTTCATAATACAGCTGGGGGGTATGCCCGTGCGGCATCGACAGGGCGTCCAGACTCAGATAGAGGCTGTAAAAATAAGCCGCCGACGTCCCTAGCGCAACCAATACGTCCATATTGGCACTGCGGCTGCGCAGCGCTTTATAGGCGCCGACATAAAAACCGCGGCCGATAATGAATTGGACCGGCGTCGCCAGTACGAGCTGAAACCAGGGATTCATAAAAATCTCGGGAGTCCAGATGAACGAAGTAAAGGAAAAGTGTCCGGCCATAGCCCACAGGAGAGGAAAAGACAAAATCGCCGACAAGATCAGCTTGACTTTTTGCCGGGAAATTTCCCTGGCCCGGGCATCCTCGGTCTCCTGCTCCGATTTTTTGACCGCCGCACTGTATCCTAACTGACTCACTTTTTTCATGATGTCATCCAGGGAAACATCGCCGGGCGAAAATTTTACCTGAGCCGTTTCCAAAGCAAAGTTAACGTTCGCCAGCTCCACCCCTTCAAGCCGGTTCAGTCCCTTCTCGATCCGGTTGGCACAGGCCGCACAGGTCATTCCCGTAATTTGCAATGTTGCCGACTGATCATCTTTTGTAGCCGATAATGCATTTTCCATCTGTATTTCCTCCTCCACACATACATACCGGGGGTATATTTCGGACGACAGAAAAAATTTCTGTCTCACGTTCTGGCTGAATCGAAGCTTCGGTAACAACAAAATAATGTAGCCTTCATCGTGATTAAAGCTATAAATGAGAGCCGTCTGTTAAACTACGTCGTACCCTTGTTCTTCGATGGCTTCTTTAATAGCTTCTACGGTCAGCTTGCTTTCGTCATAAGAGACAGCCACGCTTTTTGCCGAAAGATCTACTTTCGCCGTAGCGCCAAGTTCCTTCAAAGCCCCTTCGACCGAATTGACGCAATGATTGCATGACATGCCTTCTACTTGCAGCGTAATGTTTGTCATAAATAAATGCCTCCTGAGTTTAAGTTATTATTTCATTAATTTATTAACCGTAATCAGCAGTTCGTCGACGACTTCCATCTCGCCTGCCTGAATGCGTTCAATGACGCAACTCTTCATATGCCCTTCCAAAAGCAGCTTGCCTACGCTATTCAATGCGGATTGAACCGCCGCAATCTGATTCAGGACATCGTCGCAGTAAGTATCTTTCTCGATCATTCCCTTGATCCCGCGGATCTGACCCTCGATCCGGTTAAGCCGGCTTGTCAGATTGCTCTTGACCGCTGCCGAGTGATGGCTATGTCTTCCGTGGCCCTCGCTCTCGCAGCATGACTCCGCCGCTTCGTGAGTTGTCTTCGTCGGCTCAAGTTCAGCTGCCATGATCCACCTCCTCCCGCCTGCCTGCAAAAGGCCGGCGTTTTGTTGTCCTTTGCATCCTCATTATATTATACCCCCAAGGGGTATGTAAAGACCTTTTTGAAAAATGATCATTTTGCTTATCATTCGCTCTTGGTCCCCGGATATATTCACTTTAAAGTAATCGTTCACCACTTAGCTATCAAATTCCCAACAAGAAAGGTAAATTTAACCATTCATTTAACCGATATTATTTTTAAGTTTGAAAAACCACTTTTACTAAAATGAATTTACATAAAATGATATCTGCCAGGAGGTCTAAAATGAAAATTGATCTTTCGTATCAAGGCGCTTGTTCTGCCCGCATGAAAAATACCGTGGATTGGCAGGCCTATGCCGATTCCATGGCAGGAAAAGAAATTGAAGTTTCGAGGAACGGACAATCTGTCAAATTAACGTTTTCCAACGAGTTGATCCGGTTCAAAGATTATACGGATGAAGTTTTCTTAATGGACATCCATGCGCAGAACGGCGATCCTAACGATATTTTCTCTTATAAGCCGAAGGATCAATGGCTGGTGTTCAGCCAATATTTATCCGAAACGAAGTATTTTGATTCCTATGACGCGAAAGAAATTACCGAGATCGAATCGGCATTGCAAAAAATCACGGACGGCCTGGATACGCTCCCTTCGCAGGGAATCAATTTCTTTGGAGGTATTAAGTCACAGCTTGATTCTTATGAAGCTCCTTTAGAACTGGCTGCATCGTCGATTGCCCTGGCTGCGTTCAGCCAGAAATATTTATCCGGGGATATTAAGAACGGCTTCGACGAGTTAATAAGCCAATACACCGAACACAACGCCAAAAAAGCGGTAAACCACCACTCGCTAGAGGAAAACTTCTACGGTTACCGTTCAAAGGTACACATCATGAATGTAAGCAAAGAACAGACTGAGGATTATGCTATTACCGAAAAGCTCAGCAAAAAAAATTATTCCGAAACCGAAATCTCCGGGTTGGTGAGTTCCTACACAGAAATGTTCAAAAATATAGGACCCGACAGTGATTTGCAGCAAATTCTGCAACAAGCCCGGGAACATCTGGTTGACTCTGCAACCAAAGATTTCTCGAACGACCCGCATTACGGCAAGGCCAGAGACTACGTGAACCAACGAGCCGACGACACCTTCCAGCGAATTGCGGAATATCTAAGCCCCTTACTCACCAAGTAAAATTACGCAAAAAAAAGCCGCAGCCCCCTTTAATAAGGTGCTACGGCTTTCATATAATTCCTACTTCCTTCACGCGGTGACCGAGTCGCACGCAGACTGAATTCGTTCTGGAGAAGCGTCAGCGTTCGCCTTTGTGAGCGGATTTCTACCATATGGTTCTATACAATAAGGAAATCCGCGAACGACAGCGATCGGAAGAATGAATCAGACGAAGGGCGACTCGCGAACCGCCCTCTCTTACTTATATCCCCAAATCATCGTGAACAGCGTACCGAATATGGTGACCAGGCCCACAAACAAAGCGTAGGCAATATTCGTATACAACTCCTTTTTGGAGCCATCTTCACCGATGTGCATAAACAGGATGAGCTGAACACCCATTTGGATGACCGCACATACGAGAAGAATGGTCATTCCGACAGCCAGAGACAAGTCGAAGAAAACAACGGACAAGGCAACAATGGACAGGATCAATGAGAACAAATATCCCATGACGTGTTTAACAGGGAATAGTTTTTTCATGTCACATCAGTCCTTTCAAATAGACGAAGCTGAAGATGAAAATCCAGACTACGTCCAGGAAGTGCCAATACAGCGAGAAAATAAACGACTTGTTCGCCGTATCGAGCGTGAAGCCTTCACGCCCGATCTGAATCATCAGTCCGATGCCCCACAGCAGACCCAACGTTACGTGGGCGCCGTGCGTCCCGAGCAGGACGAACAGGCTGGACAGGAACGCGCTCGTTTGCAGCGTCGCACCTTCATTTACATAAGTTACAAACTCCATGATTTCGACCCCGAGGAACCCGGCGCCTAGCAGCAACGTGATGAAAAAGAACACCATCGCCGGCTTTTTCAAGCCCTGCCGCATACTGTTGATAACCAGGCCGATCGTAAAGCTGCTTGTAAGCAGCAGGAACGTTTCGATCATGACCGGTCCGATTTCGAAAATCTCATGCCCCGACGGTCCGTTGCCTGTACGATTCCAAAGAGTAAAGTAGACGGCAAACAAAGTCGAGAACAGAACAATTTCAGCTCCGAGGAACAGCCAGAATCCGAAAATACGGTTGCTGTTTTCTTCGGAACGATACTCCAGCGGTAACGTATGATCTATTTTCACGCCTGTTCACCCCGCAATCTTGATTCCGTCTCCAGAATTTCTTTTACCGGGATATGCCGCCCATGGTCGCGTTCAAACGAACGCACCGCCAGCATAACCACTACGCCGATGCCGGCGACGATCGCCGGAACCCACCAGCTGAACACCATGAAGAATCCGAAGAAGAAGAAAATGATTCCCAAAATAAATGGCTGTCCGCTGTTATTCGGCATATGAATTTCTTCATATTCACCTTTGTAGAGCTGATGTCCGCCTTTTTTGGCTTCCCAGAACGGATCCAGCCCCTTAACTGTCGGTTCGATCGCGAAGTTATACTCCGGAATCGGGCTGTGCGTACTCCACTCGAGCGTCCGCGCATTCCAAGGGTCACCCGTCTTATCTCTCGGAGCATAACGGAAGCTCCAGTAGATATTATAGACCAAGAGAATAAAGCCGATGGCAAGACCGACAGAGCCGATCGAAGCAAGTAAATTCAGCGGACCGAAGCCCGTACTTTCCGAGTAAGTGTACATCCGGCGCGTCATCCCTTTAAGTCCAAGGAAGAACAGCGGGAAGAAGGTGACATTGAAGCTGATAATGATCCACCAGAAAGCACGTTTCCCCTGGCGTTCATTGAGCCGGAACCCGAAC
The DNA here is from genome assembly GCF_046559655.1 of Fontibacillus forbon. NCBI lineage: Bacteria > Bacillati > Bacillota > Bacilli > Caryophanales > Paenibacillaceae > Fontibacillus > Fontibacillus forbon. The sequence goes on from NZ_JBKGFV010000004.1 coordinate 306,782, forward strand.
AATTTCGGGAACCAGTAATAGAATCCGGCAATGACGGCGAACACGGTACCCGGAATAAGCACGTAGTGGAAATGGGCCACCAGGAACATCGTGTTATGGTATTGATAATCGGCGCTCGCCATCGCAAGCATAACGCCGGTCACGCCGCCGATCGTGAAGATCGGGATAAAGGCGAGCGAGTACAGCATCGGTGTGGTGAACTCGATTCGGCCTTTCTGCATCGTAAAGAGCCAGTTGAATATTTTAACCCCGGTCGGTATCGCAATCGCCATCGTGGTGATCGAGAAGACGCCGTTGACCATCACGCCGTGGCCCATCGTGTAGAAGTGGTGAGCCCATACAAGGAAGGACAGCAGCGAAATGACGACCATACTCCAAACCATGGATTTATAGCCATACAAATTTTTCCGAGAGAATGTGGAAATAATTTCACTGTAAATACCAAACGCAGGCAAGATAACGATATAAACCTCAGGATGCCCCCAAACCCAGAACAGGTTGGCCCAAAGCATATCCATCCCGCCATTGGCCATCGTAAAGAACTGCGATCCGAATAAGCGGTCGAACATCATTAATGCCAGCGCCACGGTCAATACCGGGAAGGCGAACAGAATAATGACGCAAGTAATGAGTACCGACCACGTAAACATCGGCATCTTCATCAGGGTCATGCCTTTCGCACGCATTTTCAGAATCGTAGCGATAAAGTTGACGCCTGTCATCAGCGTACCGATACCCGCAATCTGAATCGCGATCGAATAGTAGTTATTCCCTACCGTCGGGCTGAACTCCAAACTTGCCAACGGGAAGTATGCCGTCCAACCCGCATCCGGCGATCCGCCGATGACGAAGGAGATATTGAACAGCATCGCTCCGGCAAAGAACAGCCAGAAGCTGACCGCATTGAGCCGAGGAAATGCCACGTCGCGAGCCCCGATTTGCAGCGGCACTACGACGTTCATCAAGCCGATAATAAACGGCATGGCCATGAATAAAATCATGATGACCCCGTGGGTCGTAAAAATTTCGTTATAATGCTGCCCGTCGAGCAGCCCGTTGTCCGGCATAGCCAGCTGTCCCCGCATCAAAAGCGCGTCAACGCCGCCGCGGAACAACATGAGCAGCGCAGAGATAATATACATGATCCCGATCCGCTTATGATCGACGGTAGTCAACCATTCGCGCCATAAGTAGCCCCATTTTTTAAAATAGGTCAGGCCGATAAGAATCGCTAACGATGCAACGACGATGCTGACCATCGCGCCATAAATCATCGGCTCGCCAGTGACGAAAAATTCGTCCCATTTCATGTCTAGCTAACTCCCTTCCGTTCTATTAATTGCCGTGCGAGCCGTGATCCGCCGCTCCGGCGTTGTCTGTACCCGTTTGTTCCATATCCATTTCGGAGTGGTCCATCTCGGAATGATCCATTTCTCCGGACTCCGAATCCATATTCGTGCCTTCCGAACCCCCATGGTTGTGGCCGCCATTTTCACCCTCTGGAGCCGGTCTGAAAGTCAGATGCGTAGAAGAATATGTTTTTCTGCCGACATGGCTTTCTTTAAGTAAAGCATCGAATTCCTGCTCCGTCAGTTCCGGAGCCGTCGTTTTTACTTCTTCAAGCCATTCTTCGTATTCCTGAGGCGTCATGGCCAGTGCCTCAAACTCCATGTGAGCGAAGCCTTCGCCCGAGAAGTTGGAGTTTTTGCCCATGTAAGATCCTGCGTGCTCGGCCACAAGGTTAAGCTTGTTGACCATATCGCTCATCGCATACTTCTGTCCGCCAAGCTGCGGGATCCAGAAGCTTGTGATCGGCCCATAGGCGTACAATCTGAACTCAACCGGACGGTTTGTCGGGAAGTTGACGTAGTTGACCGTCTCAATCCCTTCCTCCGGATAACTGAAGTGCCACTTCCAGTTGGAAGACGCCGCGTAAATTACGAGCGGTTTTTGATCTTCGTAGCCTTCAGGCACCTTCTCTACGGCGGAAGTACTCCGAACCGTAACGACCGACAAAATCGCTACAATAATGACCGGAATTGCAATCCAGGTGATTTCCAGCCATTTATTCCCCTCCACATGAGGCGGCTCATAGTCGGGAGCGGCTTTGGAAGCGCGGTATTTGGTAAGCATGTAAACGTACAGAATATAGACAACCAGCAAAACTAGAGCCATTACCAGGATCGAGAAGATAATGACATTAGATTGCGTCTTGGCCACCGGACCTTTCGGGTTAAGTACGGCTAAATTGTTGCATCCGGTCAGGAGGACAAGAAACGCTGAAAAAACAGCTAACAGCAATCCCTTCCTTTTCATAGGATTCCGATACCCCTTTCTAAATTGCGAACCTCATCACGATGAGCGAGATGAATTCTTATATATCAGTTAAGTTTTATGTTAGGGAAGCTGCGAAATAATGACAATTCATAGAGATAGGTATATTTGCAATATTTTTACATTTAACCCCTTGTCCTTTTCACTCTTCTCTTCACCCAATTCCGATTTAAGGTCGTTTAAGTTCAAATTACGTCAAATTCGGCGATTTTGATAATTGTTCACATTGCATCGCCCAAGGGCTTGAGTTCGCAAAATTGTCATATATAAAATGAATCTACGTGATATAAATCACTTACTTGTTCATAAATTTCGAATGGTAGACGTATAAATGTTCGTGATAATAAAAAAAGAGCCACCCGGCTTAATGACCTAGGCAGCCCTTGTAATACTGAATTAACCAGTTAATTTAGATGTTAAACTATAGCAGTTCTTTGCGAAGTTGTTCCGGCGTTTTCGGAGACAGGAGCCCGAAAGGAATATCGAACACGGTTTTCGCTCCCGATTGTCCTTGTTTGGAGAGCTTGTACACTGCACGTGCATAGGCAATGAGTACACTTGCCGTAAATTCAGGATTGCTGTCCAGCTTGAGCCCGAATTCAATGATTTGCGTGCTGTTCTCCCCGGTACGTCCGCTGCGGAGAACGGTACCGCCGTGTGGCATGGTGGAGTGGTTTTGCTTAAGCTCCTCTTCGCTGATAAAGTTTACGGTCGTCAAATAATCCGCAAAGTAATTTGGCATTTCTTTAATTTCCCGTTCGATCTTCGCCAAATCCGCTCCTTCTTCAGCTACGACATAACACTCGCGCAGGTGCTTCTCCTTGGTCGACAACTCCGGATTCTCACCGCTACGGACACGATCCACAGCAGATTCGATCGGGATTGTATATTGAACTCCGTTCTTCACGCCCTGTACGCGACGAATGGCATCAGAATGCCCTTGGCTCACGCCTTTGCCCCAGAAAGTATACTCTTTCCCCTCCGGTAAAACGGCTTCGGCCAGCAAGCGGTTCAGAGAAAACAAGCCCGGATCCCAACCGGTCGAAATCACGCTGACATTTCCGCCTTTAACCGCTGCCGCGTTGACTTGCTCAAAATAGTCGGGGATTTTCGCATGGGTATCGAAACTGTCCACCGTGTTGAACAAAGCCGCAAGTTCAGGTCCTTGTTCAGGAAGGTCTGTGGCCGAGCCGCCGCAAAGGATCAATACATCGATCTCGCCTTTGTACTTCTCCACCTCGGAAATGTGTACGACGCCGTTTGCCGCCGCAACATCATTGGGTTGTCTTCTTGAAAAGATCGCGCTGAGTTCCATGTCGGGGTTTTGTTTGATCGCCTTTTCTACACCGCGACCCAAATTTCCATATCCTACTATACCCACCTTGATGTTCGATGCCACTAACGTTTCCTCCTTCAAATGTAAATATGTTTACCATTTTAACGCACTCCAGCGGATTTTTAAATATCTAACACAAGGGGTGAAGAATTATTCCTTTTATTCACAGTACAATAAAGGGCTAATAGACACATTTTAGACATATTGAGCGTCATTATTGGATTGGATTGGAAGTTTTAGCTATACTCAACCGGAAATAATAATTGTAAAATGGTATCAAAATGTTAAATAAGTCATTGCATTTATAGGTGGTGCTCTTGATTTTTTCGAAAATTAGAAAAATATTCTTGATGTTGATGCTCTTCTTGGGATGTTGGTTTGCTGTGGCGCCGTCATCCGTTGCCGCTCACGCACATGTCGTATCGTCATCTCCCTCATCCAACGAAGTATTGGCAGAATCGCCCGCTTCGATCTTCATTCAGTTTGATGAGTCGATTGAGCCTGCCTTTTTCTCACTGGATGTGCTCAGCCCTACTGGAGAACGGGTAGATCAAGATAATGCCGCTATCGATCCGCAGCATCCCGACAGACTTGTCGCAGGTCTGACCCCGCAGTTGGCTGACGGGGCCTATACCATCAAGTGGAAAGTCGTTTCCAGTGACGGACATCCGGTTACGGGAACTATTCTTTTCCAAGTTGGCCAACCTGATGCAAGCGCCGGTCCTCAGAGCACCTCGGGTGAATGTGATGATACCCCTGGCGGGCCCAGCGGGGACCTGCTGGTTATCCGTTGGCTCTGGTATGCGGGAATGGTCATGTATTCCGGAACCCTACTCTATCATTTTGTTTTACTGCCGCGAAGAGCGCGAATTGTGGGGCAATCAGCCACGCCACGCAGCAAATTTGTCCTTCTCGTCGGCCTTGCGGTTACTGCTGCAGGCATCATTGTTAGCCTGCCCCAGCAAGTCGTCAGCATTGCAGGCAGTTCATGGACAAGCGTCTGGGATTTGAAGCTGTTACAAACAACCCTGGAGCAGACCAGTTTCGGTACCGTCTGGTTCATTCAGATGTTACTACTGCTGTTGCTAGCCGGGACAACGCTGCTCTTAATCCGCAGCAGTCAAGCTCGCCGCCCGCTTCATGGTCTAGGCAGCCGTGTTGTTGCCGGAGCCGCCTTTCTTTTCAGCCAGGGACTCTTTCTCTCCAAAGCATTCATCGGCCATGCGGCCGCTGCGGAAGGAAAGACCCTAGCCATAGCCGCGGATTATTTGCACTTGTCTTCATCATCCCTTTGGCTAGGCGGCCTGTTGGCGATTGCCTTTTTGCTGCCGGATGCTGTAAAAAAACGTATGCCTGGCGACTTGTCGTCAGACGTCTCGCTGCAAGCTGCGGCGGAAATCGGCACGGATAGCGATTCGCCGCCGGACACCCGCACAACCGTATACTGGGAAACGGTCAACCGTTTCTCGGCAATGGCTGCCGGATGCGTCGCCGTTCTGCTGTTTTCCGGCTCCTACGGCGCCCTGCTCCATATTCCGTCGCTGTATACTCTTTTTCATACCGGCTATGGTCTGGCGCTGGTCGCAAAAATGGTCTTGTTCCTGGTCATGCTCGGCTTGGCCTTGTCTGGCTTTATTCGCGGCAGAAGACGCAACCGCCCTCTGGGCCGCGGCGTATGGACCGAGTTCGTCCTGGGCCTAGTCGTACTGGCACTTGCCGCATTACTTGCAAACCTGCCTCCGGCTTCCACCGGTGAAGGCGCTAAGTCAGATCAAGCCACGGGACACCTTGAGGCTTCGGTCCAAGGATACCGGATTATCTTGAACATCACGCCCAATAGGATCGGCAAAAATCAATTTGCGATCGACGTGAAAGATCCGGCCGGAACACCTGTTGAAGATATCGAACAAGTCACCTTGCGCCTGACATCCAACGAAATGGATATGGGGGTTATTGAGGTAGTGATGCCTGGCGGAAGCCAGGAAAGCGGTGAGAGCATCATTACCATGGGGGGCAGTTGGAACATAAACGTCCATATTCTGTTAAAAACCTTGGACACGATCGACCATGATTTTACGCTGCAAGTGGACAATTCTTCATAACGAGAAATCATTCCGGCATTAGAAAGGGGAAAATTTATGAAAAAGCTTATATCCCGCGCTGTTACGCTATGTTCGGCTGTTGCAGCAGGCTTGCTGCTGTTTTCCGGGTTGGCAAGCGCCCATGTTACCGTAAAACCCGATGTATCCGCACCAGGGGCTTGGGAAACCTACACTATCAAAATTCCGGTGGAAAAAGACATTCCAACCGTGAAGGTATCGCTTAAAATACCCGAAGGTTTAGATTTTAAGCAGTATCGGCCCGTCCCCGATTGGAAGGTTGAGCTTACCAAGAACGAATCCGGAAAGGTAACCGTAGTAACCTGGTCCGCTGAAGATGAGGGAATCGGTCCCGGCGAGTTTCAACAATTTGACTTTGTCGGCAAAAATCCGGCCGCTGATGCCTCCCTGGCTTGGGATGCATTCCAGTATTACAGCGACGGTTCGATCGTGGAATGGAGCGGTGAAGAAGGTGCCGACACGCCGCACTCGATCACGAAGGTCACTGCGGATGCGGATGCCGGTTCGTCGAATGGCTCGAATAGCGGCCATGCCGATCATGGGCATGACAACGCCGGCGCCGCGAATGGCGCCGGTACTGAGGCTGGTGCCGATGCGGGTGCGGATAGCGGCACTGCTGACAGCGGCGCGGGTAATGGCGCTGGCGCGAATGGTGCCGCGTCTGGCAGCGGCGCGGAGAACGCGGCGGCGACGAGCGAGCCTGCAGGCGTAGCGGAGCAGAGCGGCGCCTCCGCTACCGAAACAGCAACGTTGGTGCTGTCGGTCGCCGCGCTGCTCGTCTCCCTCGCGGCGCTTTGGGCCGCACTGCGCTCCCGCAAAAAAACTTCCTAAGCGGAAAGCTCCCGTTCTTCGAACGAGCCTTCCTCCTGCCTGCAAATTAACTGGAAAAACTACAGTTAATTTGTATCAATCTGCCGGATGATCGAAATTAACTGGAAAAACTACAGTTAATCCGGTGTAATAAAGCAGGATCCGGCAATATGGGTAAAATTAGATGGAGGTTTTCCATCTAATTCATTTGAAAAGCAATTTCCCGGAAAAATAACTGGAGAAAATCCAGTTATTTTTCATTTGCTCGCCCGGTCTAACCGGGCAGCCCGACCCAAACCAAAAACCTCCGAAAACAGGCGATTCTATCCGCCCGTTTTCGGAGGTTTTCTACCTTTTTATCCCTTACAGGCACTACTCACTACTCCACGGTTACCGGCGTCCTGTCCAAAGGTCCTTTCCCTGCGGGTCTCTCTTCCGAGGAAGCCCCAAACAGACAACCCAGAGCCAGGAGCAGCCCTACGGAGGCACTGATGAACAGTGCCGGGTAGCCGAATACGTCGATGATCCAGCCGAGGAGCGGCGGAGACACGATCGCGGCAAGCGAAGAAACGAAATAGTAAATCCCTGTCCGCGTACCGATGCTCTCTTCCCGTCCGGTCGAAATGACCCACGGATAAGAATTGATGTTGATGCAGGCCCAGAAAATACCGCCGATGATTAGCACCAGCCTGAGCAAAAACACGGAATCTACGAAAACCACGGATCCGAAGACAAGGAACAAGCCCATTACGCCGATCATAATGATTTTTTTCTTGCCGAATTTGGCTCCCAGCCATCCGCTCGGAAGCGCGAACAGGAGAAACGCCAACGAGAAGAAGGTCAGCGAGAACGAAGCCTCCCCGTCGCTCATCCCGACATGCTTCGTACCATATAGGGTGAACAGCGCCTCGACGCCTTGATAGGCTACGAACCAGAAGAAAATCGCGCCCAAAATGAACAATGTCGTTCTGTCGAGCTGGTCCTTGATCCCTACCTGCGGCCCGCTCGGCTTGGCGTCGGGGTGGCTTTCCAGAAGGATCGGTTCTTTAATTACCTTTTTTAGAATAAACATCGAGCCCAGCATCACAATGCCGGCAAACAAAAACGGCACGAAAGAACCTATTCCGTATAGCATCGAACCGATGCCAAAAGCCAACACCGAACCGATCCCGCCCATGAAATTGATAATCCCGTTGGCTCTCGTCCGATCCTTTTCCGGAGTGATGTCCGGCATTAGCGCCACCGTCGGTGCCCGGAACAAACTCATGGACAAGTTCATTAACATCATGAACAATACCAGGGTTATTAATCCCGTATGTAAAGGAATCAACGCGGCAAATACGGCCCCCAGTGGCATCCCGATGAGCAGATACGGCATCCGTCTGCCATACTTCGTAGTCGTTTTATCGCTGCGGTGACCGATCCATGGCTGCAGAAACATCGCGAAATAGTTATCGATCGTCATCATGAACCCGATCAATGCCGCGCTTTTCAGATAATTGTCCAAAAATAGCGGTACAAAGGCGTTATACAACGCCCAGGTCAAACTGATGCTGAAAAAACCGAGTCCCAGCAGCCATGTTTTTTTCATCCGGTCACGCTCCTTGATCGGACAGCAGTTCGGCCAACCGGTCAGGGTAATCGGTAATGATGCCGGCTACCCCCGCCTTGATCAACCCTGCCATCTCGTGTTTTTCATTTACAGTAAAGGGATTATAAACTACCCCCTGCCCGGCGGCAGCGGCAACAAACTCAGGCCGGACTGCATAATGGAAAGCGTGCAGCGCTTCTGCGCCAATGTTCTTCGCATATTCCCATGGCTCATACAAGCCTTCCCCATACAGAATACCGGTCCGGATTTCCGGTGCAATCTTTTTGCAATCCACCAGAGAATAATGATTGAAGCTAGAAATAATTGTGCGCTCCGCCAATCCAAATGCTCTTACCGTTTCGATGACCTTGCGTTCCAGTTCAGGGTACTGTACGAAACCGTTTTTCAGCTCAAGATTAACGATGGTATCCGTGTCCTTTACGAGCTCCAACAACTCATCCAGCGTCGGGATCTTTTCCCCTCTATAATCCTCATGGTACCAGGATCCGGCTTCTTGTGAGCGTACTTCCTCCAGCGTCAAATCCTTAACCCAGCTCGGATTTCCCGCCGTCCGTTGCAAGGTTTCGTCATGGATCAGCACCAGGTGCCCGTCTTTAGTCATCTGTACATCGGTTTCAATCCCGGTAGCTCCAAGCTCCAGGGCATAGGCAAATGAGGCGATCGTATTCTCCGGACGGTGTCCGGCCGCTCCGCGGTGCGCAAAATTAATGAGTTTAGGCAATGGAAGGTCCTCCTTGGATGATAAGTCAATTTTATTCTTCAATTTTAAGTATTATCCATCTCTCTAGTATAATCCTGCTATGTTAATGCAATATAAAAAGATAAATGATGCGAACATCACGCTTCGGCAAAAAGAAACCCGAGGCATTTGCCCCGGGTCCCTATTTCCCTGTAACATTTTTGCTAAAATTATTCCATTATCTCACTATCCCGTGAAATTCTCCCGCCACTTCAGCAGCCGTTTCTCCAGCCACCGGACCAGGGAATCCGACAATTTGCCCACCGCGGCAAAAATGGCAATCCCCACGAACACGATCGTGATGACCGAAAATTGTCTCGCGTCTTGAATCAGATAGCCGACCCCGGAACTGGAACCCATCATTTCGGCGACGACCAGCCCGAGCCAGGACACGCCCAGGGACAACCGGACTCCCAGCAGCACATTCGGCAGAGCGCCCGGCAGGATCACCAGCCGGATTTGCTGCCAGCGACTGAACTCAAGCACCCTCGCCACTTCAACCAATTTCCGGTCTACGCCTCGAATCCCGAGGAAGGTGTTTACATATAGCGGAAAAAAAGCACCCAGCGCGATCAGCAGAATTTTCGAAGTCTCGCCAATGCCGAACCAAAGAATGAACAGCGGTGTGATCGCAAGATGCGGGATGGTCCGCAGCATTTGCAGCATCGGATCGAGCGCCTGCTCGGCCGGGCGCAGAAATCCTACCGCGAGGCCGGCCGCAAGTCCGATGGAGCCGCCGACCAGAAAGCCCGACGCCGCCCGGGCGACGCTGATCCCCAAATGGCGTAGTAATTCTCCGGTGATGAGCAACTCATATCCTTGCACCGCAATGGCATATGGCGATGGAAGCAACGTTCCCGGAATCCACCCTGCCGAGCTCGCATATTGCCATATCGCGATGAGAAACAAAGGAAGTAGACTTCCCCGGACCCAACCGGTCTGCCATATTTTCAGCGTGAAACTTTTTATTGAATGTCGCACTGCTTTGGTACGATGAACGGAAGAAGGTGCTTTGACGGTTTTGACGGTTGTCTCTTTGATTAATGACATGAATATCACCTCGATATGCGGATCGCAGAATTACTGATTTTGAAGCGCTTCTTCAACAAAACGGTTCTCTACGACCTTACTGACATCAATCTGCTTCCGGATTCCGCCGGTTTCAAACAGCAGATCCGCCGTCTCCTGCTGCGCCTTTATGTAGGCATCGCTGACCGGTTCCACGGAATACCGCGATTTGCCCAAAAGGAGCTGGATCAGGCCGGCATCGACCTTTTTCTTCTCGGTAAAAAATTGCGCGGTCTCCTCTGGATGCTCACTGCTCCAAGTAATGACCTTATCCAACTCTTTCAAAAAAATGGTGACGAGTTCCGGATGCTCCTCGGCAAATTTCCCCCTTACGATCGCAAAGCTCGGGCTAGCCAGGTTCAACTTTTCCCCGTCCGCAATCCCCACGGCTCCCTGGTTGGTAGCCAAAGTAACATAGGGCTCCCAAACGGCCCAGGCGTCGACGGCCTTAGATTGAAAAGCAGGCTGAGCTTCATCCGGCTGGAGCTGGATCAACTCGATGTCCGAAGGCTTTAAGCCCTGCTGTACCGCCGCCCTGTATACGAAGGCATAAGCGGAGCTTCCTTTGGCTACGGCCACTTTTTTTCCCTTCAGATCGGCTACCTCCTTTATTCCCGATCCCTCATGAACGAGGATGGTATCCCCCCGCTTGCCATCGGAGATGACCGCAATTTCCTTAAAATCGATATCTCCTGCCTGGCCGGCGATTACCGGACCGTTACCGACGAGTCCGAAATCCAGATGTCCGGCCGCGATGGCCTCAAAGTGAGGCGGACCGCTGGGAAAATCGGTAAACTTGATTTCGGCTCCGGCCGCGGCAAACGCCTCATCGATCCACCCTTTTTCATGCGAGAGCGACAGCAGGCTGATTCCCTGGGTCCCTATGTTGACGACGACGGTTCCCTTATCCTTGGCCTTCCCGTCCGCCGCGGCGGAAGCCCCCTCTCCTGCCTGACCCGAATTGTTGCTCGCCTTGGCGGAGCAGCCCGCCAGCACCAAAGCGAGTCCGAGCAAGGCAACGGCGTTTTTCAACAACAGCTTTTTCATGATTTCTCCATCTCCCTCTCTTAAGTCCTATCTATACGGTTTGCCCGATTCGGGCCTCCCATTTCGTTTTGAATAGCGGAAGCAATTTTTCTCCGGCAATTTGCGCCTCCTCGACGTGCGGGTATCCGGATAACACAAACGTGCTGATTCCCGCGTCCACAAATTCAAGCAGACGGTCCGATACCTGATCCGGGGTTCCCACGAACGCAACCGCTCCGCCTCCGCGAATACGCGACAACCCCGCCCAAAGATTCGGGCCGATTACGTAATCGTTATCCTGCGACTGCTTCCACAGTTCGGTCTGACGCTGTTGATTCGTAGCATCGGTCTTCGCATGAACCTGATCGATCACATTCAGCAATTCCGGTGCGGCGAGGCTCGTGATTTCGCGGGCGGCGGCCCAGGCCTCCTCCTCCGTATCCCTCACGACCAACTGCGCACGGAGACCGTACCGCAGCGTACGGTTAATGCCTTTCGCAATGCGCAATTCCTCCAAATAGGAATCGACTTCTTCAATCTGCTCCCGGATCTGCGGTATCGTCTCCGCCCAGAGCAGATAGACGTCCGCCGTTTCGGCGGCTACCCGCTTGCCGGCAGGCGAACTTCCGCCGAAATAGAGCGGCGGGTGAGGTTTTTGCACCGGAGCCGGTTTCGAAACTCCGCCGTCAATCTGATAGTACTCCCCGTCAAAATGCACGCCGGTGCGTCCCCCGCTGCGCAAAAATCCTTCCACGGAAAACTCATGCGATTCGGTCCAGACTTGCTTCACGATGCTCAGAAACTCAAGCGTCCGGTCGTACCTGGCGTCATGATCGTGATACAGCGGGTCTCCCGTAACCCGCAAATCATCCGGGTAACCGCCGGTAACTACATTAATCAAGGCTCTCCCGCCGGAGATCACATCCAGGGAAGCCCCCATCCGGGCGGCCAGCACCGGAGCGATCAACCCGGGCCGCATGGCTACAAGCGGCTTCAGCGTCTTCGTTTGCGCGGCAAGCGCCGACCCGACGATCCAGGCATCGATGCAACTGTTGCCTGTAGGAATCAGCGCAAACTCAAATCCTGCCTGTTCCGCGGTTTGCGCCACCTGGATCATATACTCCAGCGTAGATTCCCGCTCGGGCTTCACCCCGATATGCTTGCCATCCCCCGTTGTCGGAATAAACCATCCAAATTCTACTTTTTCAGCTGCTGCCATGTTCTCCTACCTCCCTGATTAAAATAAAAACCGGAGACCTCCGCCGCCTGAACAGGCCGCAACAAGTCTCCGGTTGACCGGTAGAATATTATTCTATTCCAATCGGTTAAGTGTGATTTTTATCATATATGGTTATCCAATTACTGTCAACCCTAATTTTTGCAATTCCGCATTAAGCCATCCTGCCTCTTGAATCGCCCGTTTATCATTCAAAATCTCCCCCGGCTTGCTTGCTTTACCGATAATATAACCTTCGAGCGGCATGCCCACAAAATCGAAGGTGTATTTTAGTTGCTGAATTAGCGGCATCGCTTTAATCCGGGGATTGTCCCCGCCCACAACAAGGACGTACGCTTTTTTTTGCGCCATCTCGGTTTTGAAATCGAACCGGGAATCCCGGAGACTTTGGGACCAGCGATCGATGAAGTTCTTCATAATTCCCGATATGGTGTACCAGTAGACCGGAGTCGCAAACAAGAGCGTATCATGCTGCAGCACTTCGCGAATGACGTCGTCGTAATCATCATCGACGGGATCAAATCCACCCTCCGCATGCCGTTGATCATTAATCGGCAGGATACGTTTGTCCCGCAATAAAATTTCCTTGTGTTCAATTCCCTCCAACACCAGTTTGCTCAGCTGCTCCGTATTCCCTTCGTCTCTTGCGCTTCCTTGCAAAACCAGGATACTCATTCAGGCACTTCCTTTCCATCCCTAATCGACTTTTTCCGCGAATTGCGGCTCTTTAATGTTATACTGCAATCCCGCAAATTTATGCCGCTTCCGTCTCCTGGCGAGGATCGGGCCCGACCAAGGTCCAGTTCAGAAACCGTCTCAAGCCTGTTATGCCGCAATATAAATCACGGTAGAATTAAGACATCAACAGCGGACTTTAATAATAATCCAAACTGACATAAAAAAGAAAGCGAGTGTTCAATCATGAAAAAATTGTATCGTTCGGCAACCGACAAACAGATCAGCGGCCTTTGCGGCGGCATCGCCCGTTGGTTCGGAATCGACCCTACCGTGGTCCGGCTGATCGCCGTTGTAGCGGCACTGTGCAGCTTTGGAACCGTAGTTGCCCTTTATCTCATCGCCAGCGTGATCGTCCCGAAAGAGCCGATCGGCAACTTCGGATTCGACGACCATTTCACGCACTATTAAGCAGCAGTAATACTACACGTTTTTGCCAAACTATAAAACTACTATCCAACCAAAGGAGAGAATTTCAATGAGTCTGTTCAACCGAATTGCCAACCTGACAAAAGCTAGCCTTCATGAAGTATTAAACAAACTGGAAGATCCGGTTATCATGACGGGGCAGTATTTGCGCAACCTGGAGGACGATATTCGCATAGCCGAAAATATGCTGAAAGAACAGCAGATGAACGCTAGCATCCGCCTCCGTAAGAGCGAAGATGCCGCCAAAGCAGCGAAGGAGAGCGAGCTTCGCGCGCTGTCCGCGCTTGAAGCCGGTGATGAAGCCGGTGCAAAAGTGGCCGCTGCCGCCAAAATCCATTACGAGGAACAGTCGCAGCAATACGCGACGGAAGCGAAAGAAGCCCAGGATCGCGTAGCTGAGCTGGAATACCGCTTGAAAGAAGGCAAAGAAGAACATGCCCGCCTGAAAGAAAAGCGCAACGAACTAGCCGCACGAGCCCGCAAAGTGGAAGAGCATGAGCAAATGGAGCGGCCGAACTTCAGCCGCGGCATGGATTACGGCGCAGCCGCACGCGGCTTTGAACGCATGGAAGAAAAAATCCTCGAATGGGAAGCCGGAACCCAGCTTTCAGGTCAATCCTACGCAGGAAGCGGCGCAAATTCCGCAACAAATTCGGAAGACAACGCAGCCGTTGCCGAAGAATTGCAACGCATGAAGGATCAATTGGCTTCCAGCAAAAATTAATCGGTCAAAGGTTGGACTCGGATGGATTATCCTTGTCCAACCTTTTTTGTTGGGTCCTTGGAGGTCCTATTCGAAGAAGAACCCTCATCCCGCCTCATTTCCGAATAAATTAACTGGATTTTCTCCAGTTAATTTAAGTGGATTCTGCTATCTCGGATCATTAACTGGAAATCATACAGTTAATTTTGCCCATCTGGCCAACTTAGCCCTGAATCCGCCAAATTAACTGTAGGTATTCCAGTTAATTATTGATTTCGGGGGATTTCGGACAAATTACCTGTAGGTTTTCCATCTAATTTTCTCGAACTAGGAAGTACATATGAAAACTCCGGCTAACCGAAACCAGCACAGTAGTTTTGTCTCCCTTCAACAGTCCAGCACCCTTGATGACTGCATATCTTCACCGGCCTCAATCCGCTATGCAGCTCAATATAGTGCACTATTTACTCTCACTGCCTATCAAGTCACTGCGCAGTCCATCACAACGTTATCTGGTCGCATCACCTGTTTGCAACATTTCAACATACAGCTGCAGCGACACACCTGGGCACCTTTGCACATTCGCACCATATAGGTCATTACCGCATAGCCCACAGATAACCCAACATTCCTCCTCCCAGCAAAAAGTCTCCGATACCAACAAATGCATTGGTTTCGGAGACTTTGCAACGTGTACAGTGAACTTATTTACCGGCTTTGAAAATCTCGCCGATGGCGCCGAGGCTACCCAGTGTTTCGATCGCGTTGGAAGGAATGAACACTTTGTTGGCAGGGCCTTTCGCCACTTCTTTAAGGGCTTCAAAGGATTGGTATGCCAATACTTGCTCGTTGAGCGCGGCGTTACGCAGCATTTCGATACGGACCTGCTCGGCCTGAGCAACCGCCTCGATCGCTTTCGCTTCCCCGAGAGCTTCCAGTTCCTGCGCCTGACGCAAGCCTTCCGCTTCGCGGATCCGCGCTTCCTTGTCACCTTCCGCCTTGAGGATCTTACTTTGCTTATCCCCTTCGGCACGCAGGATCATATCCTGCTTAGCGGCTTCGGCTTCAAGGACGATCGCCCGTTTGTTCCGCTCGGCCTTCATTTGCTTATCCATCGCTTCCTGAATATCAAGCGGCGGTTTAATGTCGATTACTTCGACGCGCTCAATCCGCACGCCCCATTTTTCGGTTGCTTCGTCAAGCGCAAGCCGGATGTCCGTCGAAATTTTTTCCCGGCCGGACAACGTCTCGTCGAGCTCCATCTTACCGATGATTTGCCGCATCGTCGCGGTCGAAATGTTCCGGACCCCGTAAACATAATCCGAAATCCCGTATGTTGCCTGTTCAGGGCCAACAACTTGATAGAAAATGATCGTATCGATTTGAACCTGAACGTTATCTTTCGTAATTACCGTTTGCGGCGGCACATTGGCTTGTTGAATCCGCAGGTCATGATAAGTGCGAACCTGATCGATTACCGGAATCAAAATATTGAGCCCCGGGTTCATCAGCCGATTGAATCTACCGAGCCGCTCCACTACGCCTACCCGCTGTTGCGGCACGATTTTGACCGTGAGTGAGATAAATACGACGACAACTACGACAATGACGGCAATAATTGCCCATTCCATTAAGTGAATTCCTCCCATCGTTCTACTTCGATAATCGTACTGCTTCGTCTCAGCACCCGAACCCGCTCATCTTTTGCCAGAGTTTGAGCGGACGTGGCACTCCAGGTGTCTCCCCCGATTTTGACAATGCCATATTGCCCCTCTTCAATCGGTTCGACGACGACTCCCTGTCTCCCTACCAGTTCGGTACCGGTATCCTCAAATCCTTTGGCGGCGCGAAATTTTCTGGAAATCGGTTTTGTGAAAACCGTCAAAATCAGCGCTACCACACTCCCTGCCACTACTTGAAGTAAATACGCATCCGGCGCAATCCATGCTACCAACGCCGCAACCAAGGTTCCGATACAGAACCACAGCATATAAAAAGTCAGCGTAAACATTTCAAGCACCAAAATAATTCCTGCGGCAATCAGCCATAGTACCCATGCATCCATCTTGGCAGATGCACCACCTTTCCGCATTATAGTTATATATACGGGACTCCGGGGAAAAAGTATCAGGAAATGTTAATAAAGTGCTGGAAATTATGTAATATCAACTCCGCTCCAGACAACCTGTGCCGCCAAACAAGCAATTTATTAAAAACTGCCGTTCCAAAGAGCGGCAGTCTCCATCTTGTCTACTCAATTTTCACTGGACGATATAAGGCAGTCAATCCCATCACAGCGGCCACCGTGGTACTGTTATTGCTTTCATCTCCAAACAGCAATGAAGTAGATATATACAACCGTTCTTCTTTTTGAAGGTTTGCCGCGAAGCTTTTCATTTGCGGCAGTGTTCCGCTCAGTCGAACCTCCAGGCTGACCGATGCCAACCCCTCTGTCTCCAGCTTGGTCGTATTCAATTCGGATAGCAGATTTTTTCCAGCATCTGCTGTCCCAGCTTCTTCTCCGGTTCCCTGAATATCCTGCGATAACTCATTTGTAGACAAAAACGCAACTTCGTTCACGGTCATCCCCGATGTCTTCGCAGCCGTTTCAACATCTCGTAAAATTTGCTCACGATCAGGCAAACTCGGGACCTTCGCTTGTTCAAATTTTTGATTGTCTGCTGCTTCAGTATCTTTACGTTTTTCCTCGGCAATTGCTTCCGTTTGTTGCAAAAAGTTCAGGGTTTCCTCCTGCTCGGCAAACAGAGCCCTGGATTCGGTTACTGCAGGCCGATACCAGAAGAAATAGAAAACTCCTATCCCTAAAAAAAGAATAACAGCAAGCAATAATATTACACCGGATCCCCGGTCAGAACGACTAGATATCATCCTTCGTCACCTGCCTCTCCCACAGGATCCAGGTTCACAAGCTGAAATTGAAATTTTCCTACATACATACCGAGCTTTTGGGTAACGGAATGGATCAAGACGCTTCCTTCGCCGGAGTTACGTTGAATGGCAAGGGAATACGCGGCTGCTTCACTCAATGTTTTAAAAGAACAGGTCCATTCGAGCACTCCCCCGCCATATTGAACGGTTTGCAATTGACCTCCGGCAGGCAACGGGTTCTCCATTTCACTTAGCATGGAACTAAAATCCGGACGTAGCGTCAGAAGCAGGTCGATCCATTCGGCAGCCTCTCCGCTCAGTCCCTGACTTTGGCTTAATCTTTGGATTTCTTCCTGCAATTCGGTCTGACGTTGCTGGGCCGTTTCGATGTTTTGTCGCGAGTCATCCGCAGACTGAAGGACGTCCAAATAATCCATGGTCAAATATACAGCAAGGCCCAGGCCGATTACGATAAAGGCCAGAGGCATAAGCAGCCTGGTCCAGGCCGGCCGTTGCCGCGGGGGTAAGAGATTGATCTCGATCATCTTCCCTTTCCCCCTCTCAACGCCAAGCCAAGCGCGATGGCATAACTGTCACGGTTTGATAAATCCGGATCGGAAAAATAGGAAGACAGATCGATCTCGGACACCGCTACCTCGCTAAAAGCTTCATTCATTTGATTCAATATCATCGATTTGTCCGGAGCATTTCCGGTGATCATGATTTCTTTGATCCGTTCATTGCCGTCATGCAACGTAAACTCATAAAAGTTCATGATACGCGTAACCGACGAGACAATCTCTCCGTAACGCCAGGTATTCAAATTGTCTTCCGACATCGGCTCGAGCGGAAAAGTCCGGATAAAATCCGGGATTCCCCGGTGATATAAATACACCTCGGCTTCCTTTAACTTGAAATTAACAGCCATCAAACAGTCACTGGCAAGCAGATTTTGCTGTTTCAGGATCCGTTCAAGCGCGATCGTCGCCAAATCCACGGAAGCGACCTGAAGTCCGGCCAGTTCCAATACGGTTACGGCCTCCTTGACGATGGAATGAGGAACCGCCGCAACAAAGGCCCGGATCGTACCTTCTTCACTACCGTCGTCATCAAACCAATAGTAGTCAACGATCGGATCCTCGAAAGGAAACCGGATGCTGCTTTCCACTTCCAATTCGGTCACCTGTCGAAGCTGTTTTCCTTTCGCTTTAGGCACTCGAATAAGTCGAATGAAGGATTGCGAGGTTGGTGCCGAAAGATGGACTCTGCTCCCGGCCAATCCGGATTTATGCACCCACTGCTTCACTGCCTCTACATGGGACGAAATCCCCTGTACCCCGTCCTCGTCAAAAAGCGAAGGCAACGGTAGCATATCCGTGCCTTCCACGGTTCCGAGCTTTGGATTAAAGCGAACGATCCGAATGCCGTCCTCGTCAATCGTCATGCCTAGCGCAGCCTTACGGCCCCAGCCCTTCATTAAAGATGAACTACGTTTGACAGATACCAATGGATGATCTCCTCTCCATACATGTAAACAACCAAGGTGCCGAAAGCTAAAAAGGGACCGAAAGCAATGGTTTGGCGACCTTCCTCACGGCGCGCAACCTTCAGGAGCAATCCTGCCACAGCCCCAGTCAAACTGGCCAGAAACAAGGCTATGATAACGCCGGGAAATCCGATCACCCAGCCGAGTAGGGCAAGTAACTTTACGTCCCCCATGCCCATTCCGCGACCCGAGGTGACCACCGCCAGCAAAAGCAGAAACCCGCCGCCGACTAGCGCACCCAACGCATGGTTCAATAGTGGCCTGTCGCTCCAGAGCAACACGGCAGTCAGCAGCGTGGATGCGAAGACCAAGAGCGCCCCGTTCGGAATGACCCTTGCGGTCAGATCCGTAAACGAAATCAACACGGACAGCGCGGACAGCAGCAGTCCGATCACCCATGCGCCGGACAAGCCGAAGCGCATGTACATTAAGGCGAACAGCGCCGCCGTCCCGAAGGCAGCGGCGCTGTTCGCGGCCAGGCGGCCTCGCACCGGGAACCGGACGCGAGCCTGAGTCGCCAGGCCTTCGGCGTTGTTTGCCGCCGAAGGTTCCGTGGCGTCCGGCGCCAGCCCGCGCCGGACCAGCAGCCAGATGCCGGCTTGGGCGAGCACCCAGCCGGCGGCCAGGCCGATGACGATATTAAGCAGCATCATGGTCAGGTTCATGGTTTGTCAGTTTATGATCCGCTACCTTCACTTGTAGGCGGAGCGCTTCCTTTATCACCATTTTTCAAATTCGCCAAGGTATAATTCAAGGTGCCGTCATCGGTTACCAAAGTCACAATGGTTGCCGTCGTCGAAGTCAAATCCGAAAGATTTACTTGAGTACCGGCACCAAATGCTTTACCCGACTTCGGATCTGTAAGCCCCTTCTGTATATAATCCTCATCAAGCAAATCTGTAAGAGTATGTTCTCCCTTCAACACTCCATTGTTTTGCGCAATCGACCGCAGTTTAGCGGCTTCAAACAATTGGTTTGCCGTCGCAACGCGGGCGCTGTCCTTCGTGTCTTTGATTACCCCGGTGATGATCGGTACGGCGATGGCGGCGATGACGCCGATGATGACGATGACGGCCAAAAGTTCGATCAGGGTGAGTCCTTTTTCTTCTTTCCTTAATCTTTGGATAAGTGCTGTCATAAAGATTAACCTCCTAAAATATTCATCTAATTGATATTTCCATAAAGGCTTAGCATCGGGATCATGATAGAAGCCATGATAAAGCCCACGACGCCGGCCAGAATGACGATCATAATCGGCTCAATCAACTGCTTGAGCTTGTCCACGCTATTCTCTACATCCCGTTCGTAAAAATCCGCTACCTTTTCGAGCATAACGTCGATCGAACCGGTCTCCTCGCCGACCAGAATCATCTGGGTCACAAGCGGCGGGAAGATCCAGGAACCTCTGAGCGGTTCCGAAAGCGGTCTGCCCTGGCGAAGCGAGTTCTGGCTTTCCCGGATGGTGGCTCCGATGACGCGGTTGCCGACCACTTTCTCCACAATCGCCAGCGACTGTAGTACGGGCACCGCACTGGCATATAACGAGGACAGGGTGCGCGTCATTTGCGCAATCGCGCTCTTTCGGTTCAGCAAGCCGAATACCGGCAGCTTCAACTTGACGTAGTCCCAGGCATACGCTCCGCGCTCCCAGCGAAGCAATAAATAAACCGCCGCGATCAGCGCCGCCGCGCCCAACAGCCATACATACCAGTGTGACTCGATGCTTTGGCTGAGCGTCAACGTAAATTTAGTAATCGCCGGGAGATCTCCGCCAAACTGCGTGAACATGGATTGAAAACGCGGAATAATGAATTTCAACAAAAAGACGATAACCAGCACCGCCATGATGCTGACGATCAACGGATACGTCATCGCGGATTTTACTTTCTCGCGGGTATAATGGGCCTTTTCGAAATAAACGGCCAGCCGTTCAAGCGTATCTTCCATGCTCCCCGACTCTTCCCCGGCCCGGATCATATGAACAAAGATGGACGGGAAGATCCGCGGGTAAGCGGAGATGGCACCGGAAAACGTATTGCCTTTGCGCAGTTCGGCGGTTACTTCGTACAGCGCCTTCTTCAGCGGCTTGCTCTCCGATTGCTCCGCCAGCACGGCTGTAGCCTCCACAATGGAAATCCCGGCCCGGATCATCGTGGCAAACTGGCGGCAATAGACGACGAACTGCTCGTTTTTGACCGGGCTACCGAGATAAAACTCCTTGTTCCAGACGGTTTCCCGCCTCTCCTGAAGTCCGGTGACGATACATCGCTGTCGCTTGAGCTCGGCCAGCGCGGAGTTCCGGTCCGGAGCCTGAATCACTCCGCGCCGCGATTTTCCGGTCGCAACGTCCTTCCCTTGATACTTGAATGCGGGCATATCACATCTGTCCTTCCGTGAAGTACGGTTTTGCGGCGGCTTCGTCGATAGCCCCTTGCCGCAACAGTTCACGCAAATTCATCTCCAACGTATGCATGCCAAGCTGGAAGCTGGTCTGCATTACGCTCTTGATTTGGTGAACCTTTTCCGTGCGAATCAGATTTCCCACCGCCGGTGAGTTGAGCAGCACCTCCGTTGCGCAGACGCGGCCCTTGCCGCTTCGGGCGGGCAGCAAACGCTGCGAAAGTACAATCAGCAACGTCGAAGCCAGTTGGATACGAATCTGACCTTGCTGTTCCGGCGGAAATGCGTCGATGATGCGGTCGATCGTTTGCGGCGCATCGGAGGTATGCAGCGTGGCAAAAACAAGGTGCCCCGTCTCGGCTGCGGTTATCGCCGTCCGAATCGTCTCCGGATCCCGCATTTCTCCTACCAGAATAATATCGGGATCTTGACGCAACGCGGCCCGGAGACCGTTTTCGAACGACAGCGTGTCCAAGCCTACTTCCCGCTGGTTTATAATCGACTGGTCATGACGGTGAAGATACTCGATCGGGTCCTCCAGCGTCACGATGTGCTTACGCTGAGTCTTGTTGACATGGTCGATCAGCGAAGCAAGAGTCGTTGACTTGCCGCTGCCCGTCGGACCGGTCACGAGAAACAATCCCTGCGGCTTTTGCGCCAGTTTAATCAGAACAGGCGGCAGCTTCAACGACTCGAAGGAAGGAACCGACGGCGAAATTACCCGGGCAGCGATGCTAACGGAGCCGCGCTGCCGAAAAACGTTTACCCGAAACCGCGAAACTCCGGGAACCCCGTAAGAAAAGTCCAGTTCTCCTTTTTCGGTAAACTTGTCATATTGGCTCTCGTTCATCATATCCCGTATGAACTCATCCAATTGATTCGGCGTCAGCAGTTCATCTCCCAGACGTTGAAGCTCTCCATCGATACGAAGCACCGGCGGCGAATTCACCGTCACATGAAGATCCGACGCGCCCATGTTAAAGGCTTGTCTCAATAATCCGGCAAAAAGTTCCTTCTCTTCATTCACCGCTGCCCTACCTCCTCTTCCTCTCCTGCCTCCCGGAGAATTTCCCGCAGCGTTGTCTTCCCTTCAAGCATTTTAAGCAGCCCGTCTTCGAATAGTGATTTCATCCCTTGCCCTGCGGCGTGCTGACGCAATTCGTGAATGGATACCCCGTTTACGACCGCGGTGCGGAGCTCATCGTCTACCATGAGAACCTCATGGATCGCCATCCGGCCGCGATAACCGCTCTTCCCGCATGTACCGCAGCCTTTTCCCCGATATAAGGTTTCCGCCTTTATGCCAATGCGCTCTAAATATATTTTTTCCTGCATATCCGGGGTGTACGGCGCCTTGCAGTCCGGACAAATACACCGGACCAGCCGCTGGGCGACTACGCCGACCAAGGACGACGAAATCAAATAAGGTTCTACGCCCATGTCGCGAAGCCTCACCACTGTGCTTACCGCGTCGTTCGTATGCAATGTGGAGAATACAAGATGCCCCGTCAACGAAGCCCGGATCGCGATCTCCGCCGTCTCGAAATCCCGGATTTCCCCGACCATGATTACATTGGGGTCCTGCCGCAAGATGGAGCGCAACCCTTTGGCAAAAGTCAACCCGGCCGCCGTGTGAACCTGCATTTGATTTACGCCTTCCAGCATGTATTCCACCGGGTCCTCGACGGTGATGATGTTGGTCTCCTCCCGGTTCAAATGCTGCAGCGCGGAATACAGGGTCGTTGTTTTACCGCTGCCCGTAGGACCCGTCAGCAGGACGATGCCATGCTGTTTCTCGATCATCCGCCGGAACAGTCCCAAGTTGTACTCCGTCATCCCCAACCGGTCGATTCCTTTTACGCCTGCCGCAAGATCAAGCAGCCGCATAACGATCTTCTCGCCATGCACCGTAGGGAGAGAGGACAATCGAATATCAATGCCTTTGCCGTCGACCGTCATTTTGATTCTTCCGTCCTGAGGAAGACGGCGCTCGGCGATATTCAAATTGCCTAATATTTTCAGACGTGCGATGATGACGCCCTGCATCGATTTCGGAATGGAGCGTTCACTCCGCAACATCCCGTCAATCCGGTACCGGATTGCTACCTGGGTCTCCATGGGATCGACATGAATATCGCTCGCGCCGAGACGTACGGCCTGCTCGATCATTTGCTGAACCAGCCGGACGACCGGGGAATCTTCGTCGGTGATCACCGACTGTTCCACCTCTAAGGAGCCGTCTCCGTTTGCCAGATCCTTGATCATTTCATTCATGGAGTCCTGCAGTCCGTATAAGCGGGCGATTCCGCGCTGGAGTTCCCCTCTTGAGATGATCGCCGGCTCAATCGTAAAGCCCGTGCTCATCCGCAAGTCGTCGATAACGAACAGGTCGAGCGGGTCGGCCATAGCGACCATCAGTTTCCTGCCGTCTACGCGGATCGGCATGACCTGATATCGCTTGGCCATCGTTTCAGGAATAATTTGGCTTAACTTGGGGTCGATTTGAAACCTTGACAAGGTTACATGCGGGATGCCAAGCTGGAATTCCAGCACTTCGATCAATTGATGCTCTGTAAGAACTCCCTGTGACAACAACACGTCACCGAGCTTTTTTTTGGTGCTCCGCTGTTCTTCGAGTGCGGTCTGCAATTGCGAATCCGTAATGATTCCGGATTCGAGAAGAAGTTCACCCAGACGTTTTTTGATCGTGTACATGTTTCACACCCTCTTAATTGAGTAGAAATATCTAGTAGTTGCAGGCGGAGACTGGAATCATAGTCAGAAATGTCAACATAATTACGTAGGGTACTATATTCGTGGAAAATACTAGTAAGTGTTTGTAATGATTATATACCTTTTACCTATTTGATGCTATTATAAAATAGTACATTTTACCTATTTTTCAAACAATTCTCCTTCTGAAGCAGCAATTTTTGACAACAAGATTTACGAACACCGATGAGAGAGAGGAATTGTCATGATGAAGCTAAATCCACGCACAAAAAACTCCCTCGGATCCACGATCGCTAGGGAGGACGGCTTGACGCTGATAGAAGTAGCGGCTGCGTTAGTAATACTCTCGATCGTCAGTTTATATTTTATGTCCTATTTTGTTAATAGCGAGGCTCAAAGCCAACTGACCAATCAGAAGCTGTCAGCCACCCATCTTGCCAATGCCAGGTTGCACGAAGTGCAGGCGATGTCCTTCGACGATCTGCAGGGACAAGCCACCTGTGCACGAAATTCCCTACCAGAACAAGACAAGGATATTTATGTCATTGATACGCAAATTTGTCGAAACTATCCTAAATATACCTCACACCCCGATGTTTTGTACATCACTATCACAACTTATTGGAATCCTGACCCGGAACAGCCCGATCGATATAGGCATAAAGTCTCAATTGTCGGCGCAGCCAAAAAAAGCTACGCGCCAACAGGAGGGAGCTAAGCATGCGGAAGCGGACCATGAACTTTCGGAACGAAGACGGTCTGTCCCTGGTCGAATTGCTTGCGTCCTTGGCCTTGGCAGGATTGCTTATGGTACTCGTATCCACGATCCTATCAACCTCGCTGCTGGCTTTTGGAAGAGTCAATCACGAGACCGAACTGAGAAACAAAGCCATCACGCTTAGCGCCGAGCTGCAAACCAAGTTAAAGAATACCGTATCCGTAGACTCTCCCGGCGTAACCACCGGGTCGTTCACGGTTCTCAATGCGGAAATCATGACGGACGTCCTGAGCGGCAGCACCGTCCATACATCCGTAAGCATACAAGACGGAAAGCTGTATATTAACGGCACCCTTGCAAGCGATAGTGAACTCGACATAAGAGACTCTTATTTTATAAAGGTTAAACAAGAGTTGCAACTCCATCTGACCTGCCGCCTGGTCGACGAGAAAAACGTGGAGCCCCTCTATTTGTTCGTCTCTGTTAAATTAATCTCGTGAGGTGATTTGAAATGAAGGCGAAGTCCGGCAAAAACGAACAAGGTTACGCCCTGCTCTCTACTCTATTTCTTATTGCCATCCTGCTCGTCATCGGAACGCTGCTTATGCGTACCGTGGCCAATTCGCAAGGAATGGTCAACGTATCGTCCGATCTGATGGCTGCGCAAGCCGATGGGGAAACGAAGCTAATGGTGAAGCTGGCCGAAATCCGAAGTGCCGTCATGGCCTTGAAAGAGGAAGAGAAAATAACGCTTGAAAAGGTTAGCGATACCGTCGCAACTACGGCTTCGACCAGCTTGGATACAGACAGTGTTTTACTCGATAAAGACAAACTGAAATACTCCGCAGTCATCGCCGTTCAAGGGAAGTCGGGAAAGATAACCCAGACCGCAAGTAAAAAAATCGAAGTTACGCTTTCTTATGTGCCGGACGATCCTCCCGCCGGCGGTGGAAACAACGGTTTCGCGGTGGTTAGCCAAGGGGCCATGATGCTAAATGGCGCAATTATTGAAGGCAGCGTCTATGCAGCAGGCGGCCTAAATAATAACCATTCCACCGTCAAAGGGCAGACCATTACCCCTACTTCGCCCGGGCACGGTGTTGTTTTACCGGGTCGGGTCGAGGTTTCTACCCTCATCGCCAAGGTAGACAAGGAGGCGAATGAAATTAAAAATGTCCTCCTCCAGGCGAAACCGACCGAACCTGATAACTTCGAAGTCAAGCAAAACAAACACTTCGCCAAATCTACGGCACTCAATTCCTTTAAATTGATGTCCAAGGCTGCCGTCACCGTTGACGGCGACTTGGTTATTAATGGAGAACTAACCATGGAAAACGGAACGTCCTTATCGGCAACAGGGAATATCATTATCGAAAGGAACCTGATCGCCAACGGCGGAGAAATCAATCTGCGGGCCGGAACCGGCAAATTTATCAGAGTTAACGGGACTACGAACTTTAACAGCAATCCGAAAGTAGTCATTTCAGGCGACTTTTACACAAGGCATCTCAATGTGCACGGAACGCTGCTGGCGGGTAAGGTGTTTGTAGACGATTCGACTACCGGCACCTTAAACGGCATGAATCAGTTCTCGCTTTACGGCGCAGGTTCGATCGTCTTGGGTGGAAACAATAAGGCCGAATTGACCGGCTACGTTTACTCCAATGGCTCGGTCCATGTCAACGGAAACGGTCAACTCACCATTCACGGCATGAATACCGGCTCGGAGCCTGAGCCCGACGAACCGCAGGAAATTGTTTTTGACGAGAAAAATATGGTCATTCTGTAAGCTCTTTTTAGTACTTACTTTTCGGTACTTTTCTTGTACTGGGCTTGATTGGATTTCTTCCAACCGGGAAGCTTACGAACCAGCCTCTACCCTGTCTTGATTGGATAATATCCAATCATTTGGAACGATCATGCGGGTGAAAGCCCCTATACACCTGAATTCATTGGAAAGTTTCCAGTCAATCCGTTTTGTCCAGGAAGATAGGTCAATGTTATTGGATTATCTCCAATGAATCCCTCAAAAAAATGGCCCGCAGGAGGAGCACTTTAAAGTGTCCTTCCTGCGGGTCTGTCTTCTTAATGCAGCCTTTATTTCACCGACTCGGCGATTTTGATCAGTTCGCTTTTCTCAATGGATTCTCCCATCCTCTTGGTCATGACGCTGTAAAGGATGCCGTCAGCCTCCCAATCGATCGATTTCTCGTTAATGATCACGGCGTCAACGCCATTTACCTTTGCGCTTTCGATCGTCCCGCTTGTCGATTGTTCATAGGCGGTTTCCTCGTCGGCATAGCGCTCTTGAATGTGGATTTGCTTGCCGCTGTCTCCCTTGGTGAAGTACAGATCAATGTATTTGGGGCTGGCGTTCCCCTGATCATCCACGTATTGTTCGGCCCGGTCGAAAGCATAACCTTCGGGCAGGTAAGTGGGGAGTCCTACCTTGAAGTTGGTATATTCATCTAACGCGGTTGGATCCGTCAGCGTCCGGATTCCCTCTTTTAGCTCCGCTTCCGCTTCGGCCTTGGTAACAATTTTACCGTTCTCGATCCCATCGATCTCCTCGCCGGCCGCCGTATAAAGCGCCCCCGTCTTTCCATTCACCTCGTACAACACCTGACCGTCCTTGTTGAACAGTTGGCCCACCAAAGACTCAGGAATCGGGTAAGACAAATCCTCTGGTGGCGGTTCGACCTGGGAGATCGTAATATGGCCCAGCGAGATCGTGGAGACGATCTTTTGCAGCAAACCGCTGGCAAACGAAGGCTGGGTAAACAGAACTCCTATTAGCATGACGACGGTCGCTGCCGCAACGGCCAATCCTTTGGAAAACTGGTTGCGTTTGCGGCCTGCTCCCGCCTTCCGGGACGCCGCTTGTTGCAGCAACCTGTTCCGTACGCCCTCTTTATGGTCTTTGCTGCCGAGATCGGCGGCGGCCAATCTTTCTCCGAGCTGAAGAAGAGCCCTATATTCCTCCGGTTTATCAAAAGAAGCAGGCGGCTTGCCGTTCAGGCAATCGTCCAGATCTTCGCCAAACCGCTTTTCCGTTTCTTTCCCGTTAATCATGTGCATCCATCCTCTCCAGTTCAATCTTCAATTTCTTCATGACGCGAAATAAAGTCACGCCGACATTGCTTTCGCTCATCTCCGTCAATTCGGCGATTTGCACATTTTTCAGATCGGCCCCGAATTTAAGGGCAATGATGTGCCGTTCCTTAGCGTTCAGCGATAGTAGCGCCCGGTTCAAATGTTCCTCCGATTCCTTTCCCATGGCCAGAGACTCCGGCCCTTTTTGCCCGGATACGGCCTCTTTGAACAGATCCAGGGAAAATAACCGCTGACGGCGTTGCCGCCGAAAATAATCGTTCACCGTATTGCGGGCAATGGCAAACAGCCATACTTCAAACGGAGAGCGGTCGGCCCGGAAAGTGGACCGTTTGGCCAATGTTTTCTCGAATACCTGGCTGGTCAAATCCTCGGCGGTATACCGGCATTCCACCCGGTACCGTATATAATTAAAGATCCGTTCGTAATAAGCCTCGAAAATAGCGGCGAATTCCGTATCCCCGGACACGGCTTCCCGCTTGTCCATTTCCGTTAAGGGATGAGACAGCGCGCGCTGCTGTATCATGTCTTTCCCTCCTTTCGCTGTTGTTTAACCTTTCTTTGCCAAAACACGTGTTTCCTGCAAACCTATAATAGGATGAACTATTGAAATGGATATGAAGGCAAGTCCGTAAAATGTTCCTGCGATCGCTGTTGTTCCCAAATTTCATTGATTATATAAAATCAAATAAAGTTGAAAATTCGCTCACAAAGGCGATCACTGCCGTTTCTTCGGAATCATTTTACTCCCTTGTCTGCATCTTATTCTTTAGTTCATCTTATATAGCTCAAAGGACTTAATCGGGTGCCGCGGCGGAAGTGTGCCCGAACGAACGCCTCTGCATTATTCGCGTCCAAAAGGGTTACCCATCCCCATCTTCAAGCCTTCAGCAGGTTAATACGCTCGGCAAAGGCGTTTCATTACAAACAAAAAAACCCCCTTCCAGGACTATACAAAAAAAACCGCCGAAGCTCGGGGCTCCGGCGGTTTTTCTACGGACAAATAATCTATTAAGCCTGCACAACATCCAGATCCACGTTGCGCTTGAATACATCTTGATCGTTCTCGCCTAGCACCTTGCCGGTAATGACGCCGGCCGTGATCGAATCGTTGACGTTAAGCGCCGTACGGCCCATATCGATCAACGGTTCAACGGAGATCAGCAAGCCTGCGAGAGCTACCGGCAGGTTCATCGTGGACAACACGATGAGCGAAGCGAAGGTCGCGCCGCCGCCGACACCGGCAACACCGAAGGAACTGATCGTTACGACCAGAATCAGCGTCAGGATGAAATCCCAGCTGAGCGGATCGATTCCGACCGTAGGTGCGATCATCACGGCCAGCATGGCCGGATAAATGCCGGCGCAGCCGTTTTGGCCGATCGTTGCCCCGAACGAAGCCGACAGATTGGCGATCCCTTCCGGTACGCCGAGTCGCTTCGTTTGAGTTTCCACGTTAAGCGGAATAGTAGCGGCACTGGAGCGCGAAGTAAACGCGAATACCAGCGTCGGCAGTACTTTTCTCACGTACTGTACCGGATTGTACCCGAACAGCGCCAGCAAAATCAGATGAATGATAAACATCACGATCAAAGCTACATAAGAAGCCCCTACAAACTTGATCAGTTTGAGGATTTCCTCGGGATTAGTGGTCGCTACGGTATTGGTAATGAGCGCCAAAATCCCGTAAGGCGTCAGCCGGAGCACCAGCGTTACGATTCGCATCACGACAGCGTACACGGATTCCACAATTTTACGGAACGTATCGGCTTGTTCCGGTTTCTTTTTATCCAGTCCAAGCACGGCTACTCCGATGAAGGCCGAGAAAATAACGACGGCAAGCGTTGAAGTACTGCGTGCGCCGGTCATATCCGCAAACGGATTCGTAGGAATAAAATCCAGCACCTGCTGCGGAATCGATTTGTCCGCGACTTCGCCCACACGTTCCTCAAGTTTCGCGCCACGAGCTTGTTCCTGCTCACCGGCTTCAATTTCGATCGCCTTCAAGTCGAAGCTCAGGCTGGTCACGATACTTACCGTTGCTGCAATCGCCGTAGTAATCAACAGCACGGCAATGATCAATCCGCTGATTTTACCGAGGTTTTGTTTTCCCTTCAGCTTCGTAATGGCCGAAATAATCGAAACCATGATCAACGGAACGACAACCATTTGCAATAGGCCGACATAACCGCGTCCCACCAGATTGAACCAATCCGTCGACTTGGCCAGCACTTCCGAATCCGCCTGGTAGATCAGCTGAAGAATAACCCCGAACACGAGACCCAAACCAAGACCGGTAAATACCCGCTTCGTAAAAGATATATGTTTCTTCTGCATCCAGAGAAGAACGCCAAGCAGCACGAGCATGACGGCTACGTTAATGATGATCCACAATGTTTCCATCTTCCGATTCCCCCTATAGAACCTATAAATATTGATGACTGCTGCATGTCTGATCAGCTTCACAGACGTATCATAACATAAACACAAGTAATTTTATAGGATTAATTTATTCGCAAATTTTCCTGCTAGTTATTACCCTTAATTCATGTAATAAATACATGCCGGCAATCGTTTGTTATACTATTAGTACCAGAAAATCTTACCGTTGGTAAAACTTAAAATAGGAGAAACAGTATGATCCGAGTGTACGCCGTCAAACTGGAGCAGGAGCCTGATCCGATGCTGGAGCGCAAACTCCTTGAAGCTCTGCCTTCCCAAAAACAGGAGAAAATAAGCCGGTTCTTTCACCGGGCTGACGCCTTGCGTTGCATGACGGCCGACATCCTGTCCCGGTATATGATATGCCGGACTCTCGCCTTCAAAAACAGTGAAATCCGGATAAATTTCAACCGTTTCGGCAAACCCCTGTTATCCGGGGATACCGGCTATCATTTCAATCATTCCCATTCGGGACAATGGGTTGTCGGCATCCTTGCGAACTCGCTTTGCGGCATCGATGCTGAAGAAATCCTCGAAGCGGACATGGGCGTTGCGGAGTACTGCTTTGCGGAACAGGAATTCCGGGATTTGCAGGCGTTGCCGGCCGAGCTCAGAGGAGAGTACTTCTTCGATTTGTGGACGCTAAAAGAAAGCTATGTTAAAGCCTCCGGGCTCGGATTATCGCTACCCCTCGCTTCCTTCGCCATCCGGAAACAATCCACCGGCATCACGCTGCAGACGGAACAGGAATTCCGGGACTGCCATTTCAGGCAATATCCTATTGATCCCGCTTATAAAATGTCTGTTTGCGCCGGAAGCGGCGAGTTTCCTGAGAATCTGGAACTCATCGACCAAGAGCAGCTTTATATTCAATTTATGAATTGTTTATAACATGAATTAAGAATAGCAAATTTAAAAAAACAGACTACCTCGGTGCAATGAGAGCCGAGGTAGTCTGTTTGATTTGATTAAAGACTGCAAAATCTATAACGTCATACTTCCAGCGAATGTCCGGCGCCGACGGCGGAATGATTATTCATCACCTGGCTATCCAGCCGGGCTTGCAAGGTATCCCGGTCCTCGATGACCGCATCGGGCACGGCGTCCTCCAAATCGTCCTCCATGTTGCGTAACGGCTTGAAGTTAAAACCGGCAATCGCCCAGGCCATGGCAAGCACGCCTACGCAGATGATCAGCAGCCCGATGCCCCGGCCCTGGCCCGTGCCGATAATCGGCCCCAGCGTACCGGCCAGCGCTCCGCCGGGATTCATCGCCGTGTTGAACACGGAATCGGCCAGTGTACCGGCCAGCAAATAGCCTACCGGCATGCTGGACATCGCGATCATCTGGTTCGTCGCCAGCACCCGGCCCTGCAGTTCCAGCCCCACTTTGGTCTGGATCAGCGACTGCCAGTGCGTATTCACCAGCGTCACGGAGAACCAGATTCCGAACACTCCTGCAGCGGTGAGGATGACATTGGGTTGGAGTCCGGCAAGGATCATGAAGAGCCCTTCCAGTATAACGAAACCGACCATCCCCGTTGCCATTCGTTTGGTTCCGCCCCAAATACTCATCAGCAATCCGCCGGTCATCGCGCCGACGGCACCCATCGTCGTCACCGCGGCAAGATCCGGCGCCGAGCCGAAGGACAGTACTAACGGCTGGATCAGCACGGTAGCCAGGCCGAACAAAATATTGCCTATCAGGAAAAAGGCAATCATGTACAACATCCCCGGTCGTCTGATAATGAACTTCCAGCCCATCAGCACTTCCTTCACGAACGTCTCTTCCCTTTTTCGGAACAAGGTATTCGGGAATCTTACGATGGCAAGCGTCGCAATCGCCACGACAAAGCTCAGAAAATCCAGAATAAAGATGTTGGCCATTCCGATGGTAGTGTACAGCGCGACACCGACCAGCGGGGCTATCATTTCGCTACTCGAGCTGGCCAGTTGCACGATGCCGTTCGCATGTCCCAGATACTGCTTCGGGATAATCTGCGCGATCGAAGCAACGAAGGCGGGCCGGTGGAAAGACCGGGCCACGGAACCGACCGCGGAGGTGACATAAATATGCCAGATCTCAAGCGATCCGGTAGCCATCAGCACCGCCATTACGGCGATGGGAACCGCCATCATGATGTCGCTGAACAGCATCACCAGCCGCCGGTCGTAACGGTCGACGATCGCGCCGGCAATCGGCAGGACGAGAATGCCGGGAATGAGCGAGGCGGAGGAAATGGCGGCAAAATCCCCCACGGCTCCGGTCTGGGCGAACACCCATACCCCGAGTGCAATGCCTGTGAGTCCTGAGCCAAGGACCGATAACAGCTGCCCGAAAATGACCAGGAAAAACATATTCAGATTCGGCACTGCCACTTTCTTTTTCGCAACCGTGCGCTCCGCACTTTCCGTTCCCTTCAACGAATCCGCTCCTGCGCGGCAAGAATCCGGTTCGTCCTTCTCAAGAACAATGTCATGAATCCAGCGGGTCACTTGATCTGCCTGATGCTTGATAAAATAATGCCCGGATTTCGGAATCACGATCAGATCCACCCGGTTGCTGAAATACTCCCACTCTTTGTACCG
Source organism: Fontibacillus forbon (assembly GCF_046559655.1). NCBI lineage: Bacteria > Bacillati > Bacillota > Bacilli > Caryophanales > Paenibacillaceae > Fontibacillus > Fontibacillus forbon. The sequence continues at coordinate 339,358 of NZ_JBKGFV010000004.1, forward strand.
TTCCTCATACAGCTCGGTGGCCCTGTCCTTTTCTCCAATGATGCAGGTGACGGGGCAGCTGAGTTTCGGCCATGCCTTCTCCGCATACGCCCCGGTGAAATAGTCCTCGCTTTCCCTGGCGTCATGCCGCAGACAGCGGATCATGAAATCCCGCTCCTCAAGGTCCTCCACTTCCGTAAACCCGCCGAGCGCCTTGAGAAAGGCGTGATACGACTTGTTGGACATGCTTCGGTCGGACGGAAACAGCTTGGAATACCAGTCGAAGAACCGGCCGGGAATGCGGGCAATCGGGAAGGTTCCGCCCAGAAATACCCGCAGCAGCGGGTACTGTTCCTCCCCGAGCTGCCTGGCGATTTCCATCGTCAGGGCGCCGCCCACGCAGTGCCCGTACAGTACGACGGGGCCTTTTACCGTATGCTTGATCTCCTCGATGCACTGGCGTGCCACTTCCCGGATAGGCAGCAACGCCTCATCCTTACGGCTGTAATCGTGACCGGGCAAATCCAGCGCATAAAGCTCAATGTTCTCCGGCATTTGCACGGCCAGAGGCTGGTAAGTAATCGCGCTGCCTCCCGCGTAAGGAACGCACACTAGCGAAAAATCGGTCCGTCTCCCCGGAAGATGCCGCGTCAGCTTGTGCAGCAGATGGCGGTCCGAAGGCTTCCCTGCGTCGATGTATTCCGCCAAAGTCCGTACCGTCGGATGCTTGAAGAAATCCATAATGCCGATCCAGTCGCCAAGCCGTCTTACCGCCTTCAGCGCCTTGAACGATTCGCCCCCCAGCTCGAAAAAGCCGTCGTCTATGCCGAACGTCTCCAGGCCGAGAATGTCCTTCCATACTTCATAAACGGCCTTTTCCGTGGCCGTACGCGGGGCTTCGCCCCCGTTCCCTGCTCCCGCCAAGTTTGGAAGCTCCATGGCGTCCAGTTGACGAACATCTACTTTACCGTTCGGGTTCAAAGGAAGGGCGTCCAGTTCCACGATAAGAGCAGGAATCATATACTCCGGCAATTTATCCTTAAGCAGCCGTTTGAGCTCGGTAAGCGGCTGCTCCAGCTCCGAATCTCGCCTGTAAACAAAATAGGCGACAATCTTTTTCTCTCCTGCGACGGTCTCCTTAAGCCGGACGGCGGCATCGGTGACAAAAGCGAATGAAGTCAATACGGCTTCGATCTCCCCAAGCTCGATCCGGTAGCCGCGAATTTTAATCTGGCGGTCCATCCGGCCCACGATTTCCACGGCGCCGTCTCGCAAATAACGCACGCGGTCGCCCGTCCGGTACAATACGCCGCCTTCTTCATCATCCGTAGCGTACGGATTCGGCAGGAAGCGCTCCTTCGTCAGCTCCGGCCTGCCGTGATATCCCCGGGCGACCCCGGCGCCGCCGATATACAGCTCCCCGGGCACGCCGACCGGCACCGGCCGGAGCCTGCCGTCGAGGATGTAGCGGCGCACATTGCCGAACGGATAGCCGATCGGCACATGGGTAGATCGGTGTTCCGGTACTTCGTCCGGGATCCGGTAGGCGAAGGCCGACACGGTCGTCTCCGTCGGGCCATAGTGATTTTCCAATCTAACGCCCGGCTTCAACGCTCTGATTTTTCTCACGGTTTCCCAGCTTAAGGCCTCACCCGCTAAAATCAGAACCTTCCGAGGGATGACTTCAACGGGATTCGCTGCCTCCAGCAGTACCTCGAAGTGACTCGGCACCACCTTCATCACATCGATCGCGTGGTTTCCGAAGTAGCTTGCCACCCCGTCGGGATCGCATGAAAGCTCGTAAGACAGTACATGCAGCGTTCCGCCGGTGCATAAAGCCCCGAACACATTGCTCATTCCGAGATCCGCAGCAAAGGTCGAAGCCATGGCAAAGCCAAGCGGCTCCGTTAATTCCAGACGGCCGATCAGCCCGCGGATATAGTTGTGGAATTGGGCCAGCTCCACTGCGACCCCTTTCGGAGCCCCGGTCGTTCCGGATGTAAATACGATATACATCAGGCTGGAGGCATCCGTGGCCAAAACGGGGTTCTCATCGCCAAAACGCGCCAACCCGCTTACCGATTCCGGGTCGTCCATGGCATAGACGGTGACGCCGGATTCCGGCAGTTCCAGGTCCGTCGCTATTTTGCTCTGCGTCAGAAGCATCCCCATCCCGGACTGAACCACCATGGAAGCCAGCCGGTCCTTGGGATACGAAGGATCCAGCGGCACAAAGGCGCCTCCCGCTTTCAGCACGGCGAGCATGGCGATGACGAAATCCGCAGACCGCTCCATGTAAATTCCAACCGTCACTTCGGGACCGATCCCCTGATTGCGTAAATAGTGGGCCAGGCGGTTGGCGCGGGAGTTCATTTCCCCATAGGTAAAAGAAACATCTTCGAAGACAAGCGCCGGATGATCCCCCCTGGCGGCCGCCTGCGCCTCGATTTGCGATACGACATGAAAGCCTTTTTCATAGAGGGCCGTATCTCCAACCCACTCTTCAAGCAGTTGAAGACGCTCGGGACAGGTCAACAGCTGCATATCCGCAAGAACCCGATCCGGAGATGCGCAGGCCCTGTCGAGCAAATGGACATAGTGGTCAAGCATTCTTTGCATGGTCGATTCCAGGAACAGGTCCACACTGTATTCCACCTGTAAATTATATGCATTTGCCGAAAGGGTGAGGTCGAACTTGGAACTGTTCGTAGGCACCGAATTGCTGAACCGGAGCGGAAACTCCTCCGCCTCCTCCCAGCCCACATGCATGTTCTGCAGGACAAACATCACCTGGAACAAGGGGTTGCGGCTTAAGTCCCTTTCGATCGGCAACAGTTCGATCAGCTTGTCCAGCGGGAAATTCTGATGCTCCTGCGCCTCAAGCGCGAGTCTCTTAACCTGCCGTACCGTCTCGCGGAAGGTGGAAGACTCGTCAAGCTTGATCCGGATCGGCAGCGTATTGACGAAAAAGCCGATGTTCGGTTCGATTTGTTCCATGCTGCGATTGGCCGTCGGGGAACCGATGATCAGGTCGGTCTGCCCGGTATAACCATACAGAAGCACGGCGTATGCGGCGAGCATCAGCATGTACGGTGTGACGTCTTCGTCCCTGCACCATGCTTGCAACCGGGAATGGAACACTTCCGGAAGCGGCTTGATAATATGAGCCCCTCGAGAGGTTTTCACCGGCGGGCGCGGGAAATCGGTCGGCAGCTCCAGCACGGGAAGTTCTCCCTGGAATTGCCGGAGCCAGTACTCCTTATGGTAATCAAGCTCTTTGCCGGCCATGAATTTCCGCTGCCAGACGGCATAATCGGCGTACTGTACGACCAGAGGCGGCTTCTGCATAGCCTGAGCCCGGTTCCGGCCTAACGCGATGTAGGCCTCTTGAATCTCGCTCATGATGATGCCGAGCGACCAGCCGTCGCAAGCGATATGATGAATATTCAGCAGTAAATAATGCTCCCGCTGGCCCAGCGTAAATATATAAGCTCGAATGGGCAACTCACTTTCCAACTGAAAAGGGATAGCAGACTTCTGGCTAACCAGCGCCTCCAGCTCGTTACTACGTACCTCCTCCTGTCCGGCAAGGCCGTCGAGATAGTAAACCGGCAAATCCAGCGGCGAAAAGGGCTGAACCACCTGAACCGTCTCTTCTCCCGAAGCCTTATAAGTCGTACGTAAAATTTCATGGCGTTCAATAAGCACGTTGACGGCTTCTTTTAACCGGGGAATATCCAGTTCCACCGGGATGTTGAACAAGCACGGAATGTTGTAAGCCGGGCTGTCCGGCTCCCACTGATACATGAACCAGAGCCGTTCTTGGGAAAAAGAAAGCGGGAATTCATGAAAAAACCGGGATCCGACCCGGGTCAGCGGCTCGATCACCGGTCTGGATCCCGCTTGCCCCGCCGCCTTCGCTTTGATTTTATTTAGCAATTGCTGCCGCTTTTCCGGGGGCAGCATGCCGATCCGATCCATTAATTCGCTCAAAGGCTCACCTTCTTTCCTGTAGCATCGCGAGCAGCCGGTCGCGCTTCTCAGAAGGGAGCGTTTGGATCCGCTCCAGCACCTCGGACTTATGGCGGGTATGCGCCTGATCCATGGCCGACGCCGACGCCGACGCCGCCGCAGTCTCGCCTTGGATACGGTCTTCAGCCTTATCGATGACTTTCCGGAAATAGGCCTCAAACGGCTCAATGCCTAACGAGGCATGGAAACGGTTGGCGTGTTCGTAAGAAGCTGCGGATAACGACTCATAGTGATCCCGATCGGAAGTCAGCCGGTCCAAGGCTTCCACCCATGGTCCGAGTTCCTGCTCCGGAATGACCGGAATCGGGACGCTGTCCGCAAGCACCTCTTCCTTGACGTACTCCCGGATGGGCCGGACCGGCAAAATGTAATCCAATTGCTGCTTCGCTTCCGGCAATCCGCCGACATGGCTGGCGAGGACGGGGATACCCCGTAGCATCGCCTCGACGACGACCTGGCCGAACGATTCCCCCCACAGCGAAGGCATTAGGAACACCTTGGTCTGCTTGTAAATATCGTTAATATTTTCGGCTGGCTTCAATATGGTTATGTTCGGAAGAGCTCTCATTTCTTCCAGTTCGTCTTCCTTCGTCGCCCAGGTCGGAACCGCCGCAAAGTTGAGGTAAGGCATCTTCCGTGCCAATCCGATGAAAATCGAAAAACCTTTGATCGCCGAAGGATTGATTGCGGTAATATACATATTGTCAAAGCTCGCCAGGAAAGGAAACGGACCCGGACCGTACGAAGGAAAATAGATGACCTCGGAATCGACGCCCGCATAAGCCGTAAAGTAATCCTTCAAATATTCGCTAACCGAAATGATGCCGTCCAGTCTCTTGTACAAATCTATCTTCGACAAGTCTTCCTGAAAGCACTCCGGCCCGAAGGGCAGCGTCGCCTGGCTGTGCGAGAGATAAATACTCCGCGTACCAGTTTCCAGTACCGTTTCCAGCAGCAAATGGGTATTGTCTTCCGATACGACCGTGATGTCCGGGGAAAATTGCTCAATGATGCTCCTGATGAACGGGAACACTTTGAATCTTTCTTTTATGGTGTAGGAGATGACACCGCTTTTTAAAATGACCAGCTTCTCGCCGGGATGATCCTCCAATACTTCAATTGCGCCGGAACGCAGCTGCGCCGACAGAAGTTCTTCGAATCCGGTGATGGACACCGCGGGAGAAATCACGCGGCATTCGTGCCCTTTCGCTGCGAGTCCTTCCATCAGGATACGGTTAGCTTTATGCGCCCCGCCGTAAGGATACAGATACTCCATCGACTGAACCAGCAGTATTTTCATGTTCTCCCTCCTAGGCTTGGTTTTCCAGTTCGGCGAGCAACAGTTCCAACTCGGCCGGATCAAGCTGTTCCAACTGATATTGTTCCAGCGTTGCAGCCATTTGCTCAATGGTCGGCTTGGTCCCGAAAATGATATGCAGCGGAACATCCCCTCCGATAAGCGACCGGATGCGGGATACGATTTGAGTCGCCATCAGCGACTGTCCGCCAAGTTCGAAAAAGTTGTCGTGTATACCCACTTTATCGAGCTTCAGCACCTCGCTCCAGATCGCGGCAAGCTCTTTTTCCAGGTAACTTCCGGGAGCGACGTAAGGAACATCAAGATCCGGCCGCGCATCCTCCATGGACGGAAGATGCTGACGATCGATTTTGCCGCTGGTCAACAAGGGGAATTGCTCCAAAAACAAATAGCGGGTAGGAATCATGTAACTTGGGAACTTGGACAGCAAGTAACTGCGAACCTCGCTAATGTTCGGCTTGAATCCGTGCGCCGCTTTCAAATAGGCACCCACATAATTTTTTTCCGATTGATAAACTACTACTGCCTCTTCAATTCCGTTATATTCCCTCAGCGCATGCTCCAATCCCCCAAGCTCGACGCGGATTCCGGACACCTTCACCTGCCGATCGGCTCGTCCTACCCATTCCAAGGCTCCATCCGGCCTTCTCACGCACAGGTCGCCCGTACGGTACAACCGGTCGTTGAAGCCGTCCGCAAAAGGATTGTCCAGGAACGCCTTGTCCGTCAGTTCCTGTGCATCCAAATATCCACGGGCCAACCCGACGCTGGAAATGTACAATTCCCCGGTCTCACCTGGCTTTACGGGCTCCATACGGGCATTCAGCAGATAGACCGCACTACCGGCCAGCGCTTCCCCGAGCGAAATCGAAATATCGTCGGCGGTACAATGATGAACGGTAGCGCAGACCGTAGTTTCTGTAGGCCCGTAGGCATTAAGAAAACGGACTCTCGGTGCCCAATACTGAATCAGCTTCCTCGTGCAGGCCTCGCCTGCCGTGATCAATGTTTTAAGGTGCGGAAGTTCTTCCTGCGGCAGCCCATTCAACAGAGACGGCACCAGGGTAACGACGGAAATCCGCTGATCCTTCAATATCCGGTGCAGGTCTTCCCCGGCATAGGTTCCTTCGCCCGGCAGGAGCACGAGCGTTGCTCCGGAGATCAGCGTCGTGAAGATCTCGGAAACAGAAGCGTCAAAAGAGAGGGAGGCATACTGCAGCACTCTGTCCCGGTCGTTCAAATGAAAATGTTCTATTTGAGCATGCACGAGGTTCGGAATCCCCCGATGCTCGATTTGGACCCCTTTCGGTTTTCCGGTCGAACCTGAGGTATAAATGACGTAAGCCAAATCGGAAGGAGCACTATCGAGCCCCAGATTCTCTCCGGATAGCGCATAAATCTCATCGTTTTCTTGATCAAGCAACACCCAGCTGTCCGAAATAGCGGCCCCGGATTGCCGAACTGCATTCATTTTGGATTCCAGGCGAGCAGTCGAAAGGATGAGTTTGAGTTTGGCACCTTCAACCATATGCGCAATCCGTTCTTCTGGAAGAGCCGTGTTGATCGGTACGTAGGCGGCCCCGGATTTCAGCACGGCAAGAATCGAGACAATCAGGTCAGGCGAACGCTCCAGAAAAATTCCGATCAATTGCTCCGGTCCCGCGCCTTTGTCTTTCAAATAGCGGGCAAGCCGGTTCGCTCTTTCGTTAACTTCACCGTAACTCAACCGAGTTTCGCCGAATTCCAGACAGCAACGATCAGGATACCGGACTGTAACGTCTTCAAACATCTTGTAAATCGCGGAAAAATGATGGTCCATGCTTGTCCCCCTTTGGATTTTCTGCCGATCTTTCCGGCTCATCTTCTTTCAGAACATTCTACGGACTAACCGGTTTTTGCACTTGTGCAAACGTTAGCACCATCATTTTTATCTTATCAATTCCAGTTAAAGTTCAGTTAAAGTCCAAACAAGAAGATATATAATATTTAATCCGGATTTCAAAGGATCTTTGGGTCATTGCGCGGCTTTCCCGTTAAACTTATATCCGGCGCCCCTGACGGTGTGGATATAGAATGGTTCGCTGGGGTTAATTTCGATTTTTTGTCGCAGGTTATAGATATGGACCATGACCGTCCGGAGATCGCCAAGCTTGCTGTCGCTCCAAATCAAGTCATACAGGGATTCAATGTGAAAAATGCGATTGGGGTGTTTGGCGAGGAGCACGAGAAGTTGAAATTCTTTGGCGGATAGCACGGTTTCCTGGCCATGGGAGGTAACCGACTGGCTCGACAGGTCGATTTCTAATCCCGGAAAATGCAGCAAATGCCGCTGATTGACCGGAAAAGCGCCTTTATATCTGCGGATTAGCGCCTGGACCTGTGCGAGCAGCAGTTCACGGTTGAATGGAGTACAGATGTAATCATCTCCGCCTGCGCTTAACCCGGATATGGTCAAAGCCTCTTCGGAACCGGCGCAGACCAGAAGAATCGGACTATCGCTGAACCGCCGGATTTCGGTGCATAAATCAATGCCTGCCTTAGCGGAGGTCGTCATATCGACCATGATCAGGGTTGGAGCGTGGGCACGTATCAGGTGGACGACGGCCGAATGGTCAGCCGGGCCGCAATAGACATCAAACCCGTGCTCAGACAGAAATCGAAACAGAAAGCGGCATAAACTGTCATTGTCAGAGACAACAATCATTTTTTCACGACTCAATCTCCGTATCCCTCCTAATGTTTTTATGCAAGCGTTATCACCTACCTATATCATTTACAAAACCCTGCTATTCGTCAACGATCAATTGGGACTTTATGTAAGAAATAGTTCTAAAGTTCTAGTTTATCTTTAAAATAATAGAAGAAAGTCTGTTTTCTTCCTATTTTTAGAATATAGTCGAAATAAGACATCTAATTTTTACATCTTAAATTGAGCGTAAACCTTAGTTATTAGTCGATAATTAAAGAAAATAAGCGATTATATTTACTTAATCGCTTTTCATCGTTCCATATTACCATTTAAGACAAACTTTCGATGTGCAAACGTTTTAACAAAATGATAATCTCAAGTATGATGAAGACAATAGCAATGTTATGTAATAGGGGGAATAAAAAAACATGAATATGCAACAAGCCAAACTTTTACGCCGATGCATTAAATGGATTGGAAGCGCTACCTTAACGGTTGTTCTTCTCACCGGCTGCACCTCGGGGGGATCCGGCAATAACGTCTCTAAAGCCGAAAATGCCAATACGGCTTCCGCCAAGACCGTGGCCATAGACCCACAGCCGTCGACTGTTTTTTACGAAGTATTCGTCCGTTCTTTTTATGATTCCGACGGAGACGGGATCGGGGATTTCAAGGGGTTGACGGAAAAGCTCGATTACCTGAACGACGGGAATCCCGATACGGACGATGATCTTGGGATCGGCGGAATTTGGCTCATGCCGATCAATCCTTCGCCGAGCTATCATGGTTATGATGTGACCGATTACCGCAGCATCAACCCCGACTACGGGACGATGGAGGATTTTGAAGAGTTTCTTGATGAAGCGCACAAACGCGGAATCAAAGTGATTATGGACCTGGTTGTTAATCATACCAGCAAGGAACATCCTTGGTTTCTCGAGGCAGCCCGGGACAAGGAAAGCAAATACCGTGACTGGTATATTTGGGCGGAAGATCAGAAATTGAAGACCCGGGGTACGAGTTCGGCCAGCAGCAGAAATCCATGGCACAACGCAGGTGGAGACCATTATATGGGCATCTTCTGGGAAGGCATGCCGGACCTCGATTTCGACAATCCGGAGGTTCGCCAAGAAATGAAAGATACCGGTCTATTCTGGCTGGAGCAAGGCGTTGACGGCTTCCGGCTCGATGCCGCGAAGCATATATACGAGGATCTCCGGACCGACAAGGGGCAAGAAACGACCGATGCAAACGTGAAATGGTGGCAAGAGTTCCGTAGCAGCCTCGTGGAAAAATATCCGGATACTTATCTTGTGGGAGAAATTTGGGACCCCTCCGCCGCCTTGATTGCAAATTATCTGGATAATGCGCTTGAATCCGGTTTTAATTTTGGCCTGTCGGAAAGTATCATCCATTCAGCAAAAAAAGAAAAAGACAACAATATCGGTTTAACGCTGGAAAAAACCTATAGCCTGTTTAGAGAAAAGTCCGGGGATGAGTTTGTGGATGCCACTTTCCTGACCAACCATGATATCAACCGGGTTATGACTCAGCTGGACGGGAATGTAGACCATGCAAAAATGGCAGCCGGTCTGCTGTTGACTCTCCCTGGTAATCCGTTCATCTATTACGGGGAGGAAATCGGCATGCTCGGCGCCAAACCGGACGAAAGCATCCGCGAACCTATGCAATGGCACAAAGGAGGCAGCGGCCAGGGGCAAACTACCTGGGAAGCCGTGAATTTCAATACGGGGGCGGAAGGCACGAGCGTTGAAGAGCAAATCTCCGATCAGGACTCACTTCAGTCCCATTACCGTAAACTGATCGCAATCAGAAACAGCGTGCCTGCGTTAAAAGACGGCACCATCGGAGATGTGGATTCCGGCAATAAGTCCGTTACCGCTTATCTTCGCCTGACCGATCAGCAGACCGTGCTGGTTGCGCATAATCTTACGGAAACCGAGCAAAGTATCGATTTGACCAAAGCCGGGAAAGACTACAGCTTCAAGTCCGTCCTGAAAGCTACCCGCGAAGGTGCAACCTTGGAAGGGAACAAGCTGACGATTCCGGGATACACCACCTTGATCATCGAATAGAATGAAACGCGGCCTGCGTTGCCAAGCCCCTCTCGGGTCCGGTAACAGCAGGCCGCTTCTGTTCTCTTGCAATCGTTATCCGTTTAACCGGTAAACCCGGGCTTCATAGGGCTTTAAATTAAGCGCTAAAATACTTTCCTCCGGGTCCGCCTCAACATTGCTAAGCAGCAGTTCGGAAGAAATCCAGACAACGTCCTGGGGTAGGATGAACTCTGTTTCATCCGCGAAAAGATTAACGATGATCAACAGCTTATCCTTGCCGAGCGTCCGCGTATAGGCATAGATATAGTGATCGTCGGGCAGGATCAGGTCATACGTACCGTATACGGCAACCGGGTGCTCTTTCCGCAAGGCAATCAGTTTCTTGTAATAGTGAAAGATTGAATCCGGATTCCGAATCGACTTTTGCACATTAATGTCCGGGTAGTTCGGATTGACCCCGAACCAAGGCGTGCCTGAAGTAAATCCTCCGTTATCCGAGTCGTTCCAAGGCATTGGCGTCCTGGAATTGTCCCGTCCGTTCTTCCAGATCACCGGCATGATTTCATCGTGGCTCTTTCCGTTCGCCCTTTCGATGTTGTACCAGTTTCTCATCGATACATCGTTATAGTCATCAATGGAATGGAACTGTACATTGGTCATCCCGATCTCCTGGCCCTGATAAATGAACGGAGTTCCCTGCATCAGAAAGTACATCGTCGCCAGTGCCTTGGCCGACTTATCCCAATGCTCCCCATCATCGCCCCAGGTGGACACGGAGCGGGGCTGGTCATGGTTTTCCAGGAACAGCGCGTTCCAGCCTTTGTCTTCCAGTCCCTTCTGCCATCCTGACAAAATCTCTTTCAGCCGGAGCAGATCAAGGCCGTTATCCAGGTTCTTCTGCCACAAGCCCATATGCTCGAACTGAAAGATCATATCGAACTTTCCGTCTTCTTCGCCCACCCAGAGATCCGCCTCTGACACGCTGACTCCGCTGGCTTCGCCGACCGTCATAATATCATACTTGTCGAACGTCTCCCGCTTAAGCTCCGATAACAGCTCATGAATGCCTTCCCGGTTCATATGCCCCGCTTCCGACGGCAGATACCGCAAATTACTGGGATTCGGCATATCCGGGAATCCCGCCGTCTTCTTGATATGGGAAATCGCATCCACCCGGAAGCCGTCGATCCCCTTATCCAGCCACCGGTTGACCATATCGTAAATCTGTCTGCGCATCCGGGGATTTTCCCAGTTCAGGTCCGGCTGCCTCCGCGAAAAGACATGCATGAAATACTGGCCGGTCCCCTCATCGTACTCCCAAATCGAGCCGCCGAACAGGCTGGCCCAATTGTTAGGTTCGATCCCGTCCTTAGGATCGGCCCAAATATAATAATCGCGCTTCGGGTTGTCCAGCGACGACCTGGACTCGATGAACCAGGGATGCTCATCCGAGGTGTGATTGATCACCAGGTCCATGATCAGCTTCATGCCCCGCCGATGCACCTCGCGCAGCAACTCGTCAAAGTCCGCCATCGTCCCGAACTCGGCCATAATGTCCTCATAATCCGAAACGTCGTATCCGTTGTCATCGTTCGGAGATTTATAGATCGGACAAATCCAGATCACGTCGATGCCGAGCTCCTCCAAGTAATCCAGCTTGGAGATTACGCCCTGCAAATCTCCGATGCCGTCTCCGTTGCTATCCATAAAGCTCCGCGGATAAATTTGATAGGCTACAGCCTCTTTCCACCATCTTTTGTTCATTTCGAAACTCCATTTCTGTGTTTGTGCAACTCCCAGATGCAACGTTTCCGGAAACGTTATCGGAAAATCGTGAAGCATACCGCAAAGGGAAGATGTTTCTGCTTGTTTGATTATATAATGATTGGCATGTACGGTCTACCATCTTCGACAAATCCCATATAAAAAAACAGGAGCCTCATCCCGGGCTAATTTGCCCGGAAAAACGGCCCCTCTGCATCTTCTTGTTTCTTGTTCCATTTTATTAGGATTGTTATTCGGCTGCCTCTACCTGAAATACGCTTAACGATTTTTTCAGCGATTCCGACAGTTCCTCCAGCCGGTTCGAAAGGCGTACAAGTTCTTCACTGACCTTATACTGTTCGGATGACATGGAGGCTACTTCCTCGGTAGATGCGTTTGTCTGTTGAACGACCGAGCTGACGCTCGTGATGAAATCCCTCAGCGAGCTTTGGGACACCAACAACTCTTTTACGGAAGCGGAGGAGGCTTGAATTTCACCGACGAAACTCTCCATTTCCCGGCTTACGTCCTGGAAGATCGAAGAGGCTTCTCTAACGGAGGCAAGCTGCTCGTCAAACATCGGCGTCACGCTCGACAATACGTTGACCGTATCTTCGATGGCGGCCTGGATCTCCTCGGTCATGGCCGATACATTCTGGATCGAATCATTCGATTGAGCCGACAGTTTACGAATCTCCTCCGCGATTACCATGAAGCCCTTGCCTGCGGAACCTGCGCGGGACGCCTCAATCGAAGCATTCAACGACAAAATATTCGTCTGCTTCGTCATCTCAACCATCGGTGCCAAAATACTGCGAATGGAGTAAGTGCTTCTGCTCAACTTGCCGGAATTTTCTTCGATCACGGTAGTCATGCGGGACACAGCCTCGGTCTTGTCCACCAACTGCTCCATATAGTCCCGGCCCTGGCGGCTGACTGCTATCACACGGCCCGCCGACTCGTCCATGGCGTCATTCAAATCGGCCATACGGTTCATCTGGATCCCGATTTCTTCCGCCAGCTCCGTGCCCTTCTCCGCTTCTTCGGCCAGGCTTGAGGCGCCCTGAGCGATTTCGCCCGTAGCAGCCGCGATTTCGCCGGCCGTCACGGAAGTATCTCGCGAAGCTTTGGTCAGATTTTCGGCGGTTCCCAGCAGTTCCCGGGTAGATCCGTTGGTCCGGTCGACCAGCAGCGAGATTTGTCCCAACATGTTATTAAAGCTTTGTCCCAGGCGCCCGATTTCATCCTTGCCTTTGAAATTCGTGCGTACCTTCAGATTCCCCCGCTCTCCCTCTTCCATCAAACGGGACAGCTTCTGCAGCGGCTTACCGACCATTCTGAACAGATAATAGCCGATGGCGGATGCCACCAGAATCGCCAGGATCAAAACAAATAAAGTGACATAAATCAGCCTGTCGGCCGCGCTCAGGAAGTCGCTTTCCGGGGCATACCCGATAAGACGCCAATTCACGGTTTCCAGCTGTCTGAATACGACAAGTTGCTTCACGCCGTTTTCATCATTCGCATCGAAAGAATTTTGGCCGCTCTTTACTCGTTCCTCATCCAGACCGATAAAGGACTTCGTTTCGATCAAGCTTGGATCGGAAGAATGAACGATGGTGTTCTCGCTTGTAATGACGCGTACTTCGCCGGTTTTCCCGATTTTCAAGTTTGATAGCATATTTACCAAGGCCTTATCTTTAATCTCTATAAGTAAAATATACTCGGCTTCCGGACGCTTAAGGTTTTGCAGCACTCTGCCCATCGTAATCGTCGGTTCATTGAAACTTTCAAAAAAGCCCTTTTTCAAGCCGGGAATCCATACGGTTTTTCCTGCTCCATCTATTATGTTTTGGATTCTGGCCTTTACATTTTCATTGTCTTGTTGAGTCCCGCTCGCCCCGGACGAGGCATAGATGCTGGAGAGGTCTTTACTTACCAGTCGGATCCCGAGCAATCGATCATCCGAACCTTTCATAGAATCCAGCTTGTTCTTTATTCTTGTTTCCGCATCAGTCTTTTTGATGATTCCAACATCCGTGGTTGTTACCGTTTCCAAATCCGTCTTTAAAATTTGATCCACCGCCATTTGCCGGGAGATCGACTCATATTCTGCAAAGATAATATCCAACTTGTCAGCGGCCTGCTCAATCGCTTGTGAAGAGGCAGATCCAACTTGTCCGCGAATAATTTCCCTCGACATCAAGTAAGAGCTTATTCCGAGAATTGTTGACATAAGAACGACTGTAACGAACAGGATGATAAATAGCTTCATTCCAACCGACTTGAATTGAATCGGACCCCTAAGCTTCACTTATGTATCCCCCTTTTGACGGACAATCGTATGTATTGAAAAGGGTATAGGATCTCAGAAGGCCTAAGTTTCTGAGGCTATACCCTTGTCAAAACTTTTCGTTTAACCTTTGCTCGCGCCGGACGTCAATCCTTCAACAAGCAAGCGCTGCATAAACATAAACAAAATCGTAATCGGAACCGCGATTAGTACCGCACCAGCCGCGAACACGGTAAAATTGGTGTTCTGGCTGTTAGCAACCATGTCCCACATCCCTACTGCCACCGTCCATTTCGGCTTAGAACGTAGAATCAATCTCGCGAAGATAAAGTCTACCCACGGTCCAACAAATTGCAATAAAGCAAGATAAGTCAAAATCGGTCTGGACAAAGGCAAAATGATGGAGCTGAATATTTTGAAATTACTTGCTCCATCGATCCGAGCCGCCTCATCAAGTGATCGTGGTATCGTATCAAAGAAGCCTTTGGTAATAAGGGTTAATCCTAAAGGAGCCCCGGCGGCATAAACCAGAATAAGAGCGATATGAGTATCTAGAAGACCCCATTCTTTGAATAGAAGAAAGATAGCGATCATACTCATAAATCCAGGGAACATTCCCAATATTAATAGTACTGACAATGCATTTTGGCGGCCGCGAAAACGAAATCTTGAAAGGGCATAGCTAGTCAGCAGAGTAAGCAATACGCCTAAAATCATCGAAGCCAGAGATACCTTCAATGTGTTCATGTACCATTGCGGGAACATGATTTGATTCGAAGTAAATAACTCACTAAAATGGTCCAGTGTGAACTTCTCAGGGAACAATGTTTTACTATACAGCGATTTACCTGGGCGAAATGCTCCAAGTACGATCCAAAGAGCTGGGTAAATCGCGGAAATAGCCAAAATAGTCAATACAACATAACTGGAAGTTAAACGGATTCCATTCCGAACTTTTAACCGGCTCATTGGATCATATCCTCCTCTTTAAAGGACTTAGTTCTGCGATAGTTGTAAATCGAGAATGAGGCAATGATCAAAAAGATAATAATACCTATTGCTGAAGCCATGTTGTACCGATTATTGGTTAACGTAAGCTTATACAACCATGTCACCAGCAAATCAGTTGCACCCGCGTTTTGATAGGTCCCTTTGACCGGATCGCCCCCAGTTAATAGGAAAATAATATTGAAGTTATTAATGTTTCCTGCAAACTGTGTAATCAAGGTTGGAGCAGTAGTAAACAAAATCATTGGCAATGTAACGATTTTAAATTTCTGATATCCCGTAGCCCCATCTACTTCTGCAGCCTCGTACATATCTTTCGGAATAGTCGTCAACACTCCCATAATTAACAGCATGGATACTGGCACACCTACCCACATATTAACAAGAATAACCATTACTCTTGCCCATGTTTCATGTGTCAGCCACGGTGCTCCAGGTATACCAAAATAGTTCAAATACTGATTGATCGGCCCAAATTGACCGTTAAACATGTTTCTCATAACAAGAAGTGAAATGATTTGCGGTATTGCGTAAGGAATAATTAAAATGGTTCTCCAAAAACCTTTAAATTTAATTCCCTTTTGGTTAATAAGCAACGCTACAAGCATACCTCCGAAGTATGTAGTTACAGTTGATAATACCGCCCAGATAATCGTCCAGGTAAGAACTCCATAGAAGGTTTTGCTCCAGCTTTTAAGAGCCAATAAATTTTTAAACGTATCGAATCCGACCCAGTCTACCAGCATGGCCGGCGGAATATGCTTCGGGGCAGAATAATTTGTAAATGCCAGCATGATCATAAAAATAATTGGCATTACTGTAAAAAACAAAATACCAAGTGCAGGCAAAGTCAAAAGTGTTACTGCAAATTTATAATCCAAAATGTAGCGAATGGATTGTTTGAAATTATTAGGCTCTTTGCCTTGATCTCTTTCATTGCCAATTTTTCTGGCATCTCGAATATTAAAGTAATAAGCAATCAAGAAAACAACAAGATAGATCAGCGTAATCAAGCTTTGAATCATTATAAATATCGAATGGTCGTAATCATGAAGATTATTGGGGGTTCTCGGTGTATCACCTAATGTTACAATTCCCCATAGTGCAACACCTAAATTATTTATGAAATAGAAAATACTAAAAGCTTCAAATGCCAGAAAAAGCAATCCCTTTATATATTGGCGGTTATATATTTGTCCCAATCCCATAAACAGTACTGACAGTATCGTTGCTTTATTCCGATGCTGACCCATTCTCCACCTTCTCCTCTCCCTCGGAAATCAAGGTTACCCGCCGCTAATAGCGGCGGGTGATAAATCATTTGGGCGATTCGGAATTATTCCGCAGCTACCCCGTTGTTCAAATCAGTAATTTGCTTAACTGCATTTTCAAGGGTTGCTTTTGGATCTACATCTTTGTTCCAGATGTCAGCAAAAGCTGCATTCGCCGCACCCCAAACGTTATTCATTTCAGGAATCGAAGGCATCGGCTCCGAATTCTTAGCTTGCTCTGCAAACCCGGAAATAAATGGATCGTTTTTGATTTGGTCAGTTTCCAAAGCTTCCAGGTTAGTAGGAATTGAACCGATCAATTCACTAAGAAGCAATTGTCCGTCTTTGTTTGTTGCAAAGTCAGCATACAATTTGGCGGCATTTGGATACTTAGTAAATGAACTTACATCATAAGTTTTGATACCGGAGAAAGTAATAGCCGTTTTACCAAGAACCGTAGGAACCGGAGCCAGACCTAAATTGTCCCCGAGAGCTTCTTTATATGCTGCAAGTTCCCATGGACCGTTGATATCCATTGCAACATCTCCTGCAGTGAACAAGCCGCGTTTAATGTCGCCGTTGATATCACCGCTCGGTACAGGAAGGACTTGTTTAAGATCTTGGAAAACTTTCATGCCTGCAACTGCTTCAGGGGTTGCAAGACCGATATCGTCTTTGTTCGTCCCGTTGTCACCGAAGAGATAACCACCATTGCTTGCGATGAATGGATAGTTAAAATACAAGTTTCCGGATTCCCACATGAGAGCGTATTTTTTCTTAGTTTTATCGGTGAATTTTTTACCGAACTCAATTAATTCTTCAAACGATTTTGGAGCCTCAGGGATAAGGGATTTATTGTAGTAGAGAGCTGTTGTTTCAGCCGCTCTTGGGTATCCATACAGCTTACCGTCAAAGGAAGCCCCCACAATAGACGCCTCAGTATTTCTTGCTTTCGTTTGCTCTGCAAATATGTCATTTTCCAAGATCAATCCGGAAGTTACTGCATTACCGATGTGATCGGAAGGAATTACGATGATATCTGCTCCAAGACCAGACGGACCGTCAGTAGTCAATCTACCGATTTGATCCGGAACCGGCACTTCTTCAACTCTAACCTTTACACCGTATTTTTCTTCAAACTGTTGCGCAATTTGCTCAGTAAATGCAATCTCTTCTCTACTTTCCCATACCAGAAGCTCAGCGCCTTCTTCAGGCTTGATTTCTTCAGTTGTCGCTTGGTCGGTTCCGGTATTCTGATTCTCCGCAGCCGAGTTCGACGGTGCAGGCTGATTTGCTGCGTTGTTAGTTGTGTTGTTACCGTTGCCGCCGCACGCCGCCGTAATCGATGCAAACAACGACAGTGTAGCGATTAAAACTAGTGTTTTCTTGAATTTCATAAAGCTAACCCCTCCCAAATTTTATACGAAGCACGGTTTACAGAAACTTTGCGCAAACGATTTCAGAGATGATCGAGAAAATTCCGTTTTATATGCGTTTCTTGTGGAATTAGTCATCATTTCTGAGTAGAAAGCGCTTTATCGATGAAATAATCATACAACATAGCAAACACATTGTAAAAACGTTTGCACATGATGTTTTTAGGCATATATGCTCATATTTCTCCAGAACACTCCCGTATGCTCCCGTTTTCGCACAATTGCTGTTTTTTATTGCTCGTACCATCATTAAAATTGTGTGCATCTTTAGCCTATTCGCAAGGCATTTCCGAGAAACTCATGTCCTTGTTCGGGAAAGGAAAATCCCCTTGAACTCCTCTATCTTGTGCAATGGTTTGAACAATGCTATAATCCTGAACCATGAGCGGGTCCGTCCGCATAGCAACCGTCACACTTCCCGTCTACAACTTGAAGGCAATGTTATCTCAAAGGTACATCCTCGGCTTTATCATTGCCGGGATGTGCCTTTTTTAGCGCGGCTCGATGATATAGCAATACCCCAAAACGGTTAGTATATCTTATAAGAATAACATCGTGCCGTTAAGCATTGTCTTCGATAAATCAGCGAGACGGAACCACACTAGCCAAGACTAAGGAGGAAATTAATCATGCTGCTTGAAGCGGTCTATCACCGTCCCAAACTGAACTGGTCCTATGCCTATGATCCCGAGACGATCCATCTTCGCCTCCGCGCCAAAAAAGACGACCTTTCCGAAGTTTACGCCTTCGCGGGCGACAAATACATATGGAATCAAAGCAAAGAGCTGATCCCCATGTCGAAGTTCACTTCGGATGACATGTTCGATTATTGGGAATGCGCAATCAAGCCGACCTACCGCAGATTGAAATACGGCTTTTTGCTGAAATCGGGTGAAGAAGAGATTTGGATGACGGAGAACGATTTCTCCAGGGAGCGTCCTCCGGTCCCGGACCGGCTGTTCGAGTACCCGTTCATTAACCCCGCCGACGTGTTCAAGGTACCGGCTTGGGTGAAGGACGCCGTATTCTATCAAATTTTCCCCGAGCGCTTTGCCAACGGCAATCCGGACAATGATCCCGCTGGCGTATTGCCTTGGGGCGGAAAACCGGAACGGGAAAATTTCTTTGGAGGCGACCTTCAAGGCGTCATCGATCATCTCGATCATCTCAGCGAACTCGGGATCACGGGCATTTATTTTACCCCCTTGTTCGAGGCAACGACGAACCATAAGTACGACACGGCCGACTATATGAAAATCGATCCCCACTTCGGTGATATCGAAATGGTGAAAAAGGTGGTCCAGGCTTGCCACGAACGCGGCATTCGCGTCTTGTTCGATGCGGTCTTTAATCATTCGGGCAAAACGTTTGCTCCGTTTGTCGACGTCTTGGAAAAGGGCGAGCAATCCCGTTACAAGGATTGGTTCTCGGTTCGCGAATTTCCGCTTGAGGTCAACGACGGAGTCCCGACTTACGATACCTTTTCTTTCGAGCCGCTCATGCCGAAATTAAATACGGACAACCCTGAAGTTAAGGAATACTTGCTGAACGTAGCGGAGTTTTGGATCAAGGAGGTCGGCATCGACGGCTGGAGACTGGATGTAGCCGACGAAGTGGACCATCAATTCTGGCGCGACTTCCGCAAAACGGTGAAAGCTGTCAATCCGGACGCCTACATTCTCGGCGAAATTTGGCATGAATCTTCCCCTTGGCTTCAGGGCGACCAGTTCGATGCGGTTATGAACTATCCTTTTACCGATGCCGTGCTCGATTACGTAGTGCGCGGTACCCTGGATGCCAAAGGATTTGCCAGCGCGATCGGCAGGCAGTTGTCGCGATATCCGCAGCAGGCCAGCGAAGTGGCCTTCAATCTGCTGGACAGCCATGACACGCCGCGCCTTCTGACGCTCTGCGAAGGCGACAAGAACAAAATGAAGCTGGCCGCTCTTTTTCAATTTACCTATGGCGGCACGCCGTGCATCTTTTATGGCGACGAAATCGGCCTCGACGGCGAGCAGGATCCCGACTGCCGCAAGTGCATGGAGTGGGATCCGGACAAGCAGGATCGCGGTTTGTTTGAATTCTACCGCAAGCTGATCTCGGTCCGCAAAGACCTTTCCGCCCTGCGGACAGGCTCCATCACCTTCCTGCTTGCGGAAGAAGGCGGCAGCAAGCTCGTCTATGAGCGCCGGCTCGGCAAGGAATCCGTGCTCGTGCTGCTGAACAACTACGATGCGGGGCAAACTTTGGAAGTTCCTGCCGCCGGACGAACATGGCGCGACGCAATGAGCGGACATAGCTACGAAACGGACAACGGCAAACTCGCCGTAAAGCTCCCGGCTTACGGATATGCGGTATTGACGCAGTCCCAATAAACCCGGTCGGCAAAAAAAGCCTCCTTCCATCGCGGAAGGAGGCCTTTTAAAGATGACTATTAAAATTATAATTCCGCTTTCTCCATGAAATGGATCAGCACGGCCGCTACCTGTTCGCGCGTGGATGTCGCTCCAGGTTCAAACGCGTTATTCCCCATCCCATTAATAATTCCCAATGCTTTTGCTGCCTTGATGCTATCCACGGCATAAGAAGATGCCTCGCCCAGGTCGGAGAAACCGGCATCGACGGCCCCGGCGACTTCACTTGCCGTTTGCCCGGTCACATGAGCATACGCCTTCATCAGGATTGTCGCCATTTGTTCTCTGCTTATCGTCTGATTACCGCGGAACGTGCCGTCCTCGTACCCCGTTACGATTCCCAGCCGGTTCAACTCCGCGACATAGCCGGCATAATAGCTGTCTTGGGCGACATCGCTAAGGTTGAAATGCCTACCTTCGGCATCGAGTCCCAAGGTCCGCCCCAGGAACGCCGCGAATTCTCCGCGGGTCACGCTGCCCTTCGGGTTAAACCGTTCGGCATCCACCCCGGAAGCGATATGTCTCGCCGCAAGCAGTTCAACATACTCCTTGGCCCAGCCGCTCGTCACGTCGCTGAACGTTTTGTTGTATTCCATGACCACAAAACTAGCCAATTGGTCACTCAGGAAAGTAATGCTGTTGCCGTCCCATTTTCCGCCTACGTATACCACGGACCCGTCTTCGTTGACCGCATAGACTCCTGCCTTGTTCTTGTCCCCAATTCCCCTCAAGGCCGCTTCGTCCAGAGTCAGCGTTATTTTAACTTTGGTCCCAAGGTTTACTTCAACGGCTTGTTTGTCGGCTCCCATACTGGAAATTTTGAAATCATGAATGTTTCCAGCCGGAGCATATGCCCCGTCCTTGGCGATGATTTTGCCTTTCAGTTTTTCCGCCGTTTCGGTACTCGGCGCTTCTTTGCTGAATACGATTTTTCCGTCCGCATGAATCGAGGCAGCCGGAATGCTCCCGACAGGAAGTTCGATCGTAACCTCAGGGAATGCGAGTTGAAGAGCGGCCTTTTGCTCCGCGGCCTTGGCAACTGCGCTTCCCGGGATCACGAGCTCAGCTGCTTCTCCCGCAGCTACCCCGGAGACTTGAATGATTACCGCTTTCTTGCTGTTCACGGCTGCCGCAATGGCTTTCTCCAAATCGGCCGCGTTCACTTCTGCCGTCTTACGGCCGTTCTCGCCGGCTTTAGCCGTTACCTTCACGGATTCGGAAGTTGCCGGAGTTGGTGCCGTGGTGCTTGGAACAACGGAAGATCCCGAGGATCCCGAGTCAGGATTCGATGGTCCCGGAGGAGTTACCGGGCTCGAAACCGCGGCCAGCACGATCGTCCCTCCGTCCAGACTGGACGGCAGAGTTAACGTCACTTTACCGTCACTGTCTGCCTGCACCGTTTGATTGCCGTACTGCTCAACCCATTTCGTATTTTTGTAGCCCGGTACCGTAAAAGAAATTTGCTGTGCAGTGGTTTTGGTATTAATACCGACGACTACGCTCTTGCCTTGGTACGTCCGGGTAAACACATCATATCCGTCCATGTCGGAGCCCCCGATTTGCGCACGGGTCCCTTTGGAGAATATCTGCGAATAGCTGTCGCGAATATGCAGCATTTTCTTATAGTGTTCGTAAATATGGCTGTAAGTCGGGTCGTTCAATCCGTCCCAGTTGAAATCGTACCGGTTTTCGCTAAACTCTCCTTTGGACATATCCCCGGCGTTCATGCCGGACTGTCCTACTTCTTCGCCATAATAGATGACGGGTTGGCCCTTGGCCGTAATTTGCAAGGAAGCCGCAATCTTATGTTGAGCCTGCAAGCCCTTCAATACCTCTGCGTCCAGAGTTCCGTCCTTGAATTTTTGACGATCTCCCTCCGGCACCAAGCTTGCCAGGAATCCGTTCTCGTCATGGCTGCTCAGGAACTGGCCGAGCGTGGCCGCATTATCGATTTTTCCGTTGCGGTCCTGAAGCTTCCGTTCGGCGGACTGAATTCCGCCTTTGACGAATTCGCTCGCAATTCCTTTAAACGCGAAATCAAGCTCGGAATCCATCGTGCCCGTACGCAGAAAACCGCCGTCATTATCCACGCTTGCGCCGAAGTTTTCCCCGATCATTTTGAAGGCCGGATTGATTTCGGTCATCCGGTTTTTGAAAGCCATCCAGGTTGCATTCTCCACATGTTTGATCGTATCTACGCGGAAATAGTCGATCGTGTTGCCGCTAGCGGTCTTGGACTTCTCGATCCAGTCGGATTGCCATTCGATAATTTGCTCGCGCACCGCGGGATCTTCCGTTTTGAAGTCGGGAAGACCGGCTACTTTGTTCTTAATTACGGGATCCTCGTTGGTATCCCGCAGCATTCCGGTGAATACTCCGCGCTCAGTCTCTGTAGGAAGATTACTTAAACCGCTCCAGTTTGGACTCAACTGATCCATGCCATAGCCGGTATGGTTCAAGACAACGTCAACCATCACCTTGATGCCATTGTCATGAGCGGTATCCAAGAGTTTCTGGAAATCTGCCAAATCCCCGAGATGCTCGTCGATTTCAGTAAAGTCTTTTGCCCAATAGCCGTGGTAAGCATATTGATTGCTGTTAAAATCGACTCCCTTGTTAAAGTCGATATTATCTACGATCGGCGTAATCCAGATCGTGTTGATGCCGAGATCTTTCAGATATCCGATCTTTTCGGTAACGCCTTTAAAATCCCCGCCGTGATAGGTTTCCGCGTGGCTGAGGTCGTAACTCTCCTCGTTCGGATCATCGTTGCCGGTATCCCCGTTCAAGAATCGATCCGTCAGCATGAAATAGATTCGTGCCTCATCCCAGTCGAAATCGTCTTTTCCGACCGATTGCCGCGTTTTGACGGTTACGGAGGCAGCATGCGTATATTTATTGCCATACACGTCTACTACCGTTACGGGAATGTTCTTCATGCCTGTCGGAACCGAATCTTTTACCGCGATCGTCAAAGCTTGGAGGCCATTGTCGATCACCGTCTCCGTTTTACCGCCCAATGCGGACAGATCGGCATAAATGCTGCGGATTTCATCATCTGCAATCCCTGCCAAGTTTAAAGAGAGCACCGAGTTTTCATTGTAGGAAATCTCGGCCGGCATAGTTTCGGATTGAATGGACGGGTGCAGCACCTTGTACGTGATCCGTGATTTCCCGTCCGCTGTATTTTTCGGATCAAGCACTTCCTCGGTAATTCCGCCTTTGGTTACAAGGTAAGAATACTCGAAGGTGCCTTCTTCCAGGTTCCGCAGCGTGTAGGTAAACCTTTCGTCTTCCCGGCTGTAATCCATCGGATATTCATTGCCGTTGATTTTCAGTTTCACGCTTTCGATGCTGTCCATTTCATTCAGTTTGAATAATCCGAAATCCCGATAATAGAAGGTGGCATTGCCGTCTTCCAAGAACGGTGCCGTTGTCCCGGGCAAGGTACGGAATGCCCCTTTCCCCGCATCGACAACCACTTTGGTCAGCACTTCGCTGCCGGTTTGAATCTCCCGGTCATAGTCCTGGTCGATCAATGCCCAACCATCGCTTCCTTCTCTTTTGTGGATCTTGAATCCGATTTTGCCCACTTCGGAAGTGATCGGAATGATGACGGTCGATTTGTTGCCGTCGACCTGGCCGGCCGCAAAGGAGAAATCCTTATCTTTGTATCCGGTATACCATGTCCACACGCTCCAATCGTTAAAATCGGCGTCGTCTTTGACATAAGTAAACTGAATCCGGCGATATTTTTCATCCTTCAATTTTTCTAAATCCGGCTTTTCATAAAATACTTCGCTGATTCCTTGAACGATCCAGACTTCGACGTTCTTGCCCTCTTTGATCCGCACCGTCCGCTCGGCATCTTGGTCGGCCCATTCATTATCGGCTGTAGATAGCCTTGGGATCACCCCAATTTGCTTGTACGGAAAATAATAAGTTCCCTGGGCATACCCCTCTGGCGTTTGGTTAAAATCACCTCGCTTACTCTTTCCTTCGTCCGGTTTTACGGGAAACATCCATAAGTTCCACTGATCGGCCGTTTCGTCAAAACGGTAGTAGTTAATGGTGTAAGCATTCAAATTATCCACCAGATTGACCGTTGCTTCGGTTGTGTACTTGTCATAAGCCGCTACGATCGTAACTTGACCCGAAGCCGTACCCGGTTCGACGGTTAGAATATTTTGTTGAATCGCCACCCCGGATACCGGATTCTTCAAAGACCAGGTTGGCGTAACCTCTGCATAATTGCCTTCGGTATCCAATAGCCTGGCTGCAAGTTCCAATTCTCCGCCAATGGCGACGTTTTCATCGGATTCGATCACGATGCCGGGCACGATCGCTACCGAATTCGGCGGGTTTCCGCCCGATTTTCTCGGATTCAACGGATCCAGGAAATCCCCGCTCCAGCTGCCTTGATTCGGAATGAATTTATATTCGTAGATGCCGGCTGAGAGAGGAATAGTAAGGCTGTAAACTCCATCCTTCAAAATTAATGCCTCGGCCGTTTTTTCGTTCCAGCCATTCATTTGTCCTACCAGATGGGCCGAGGTCACCCCGGATGGAAGTTTATCCTCGGGTATGTTAAACGTCACCGTCCCGTCATTGTTAATAGCCGGGCTCTTCAGTGCATTTTCGGTCACCTTTACCGTTTTGACGATTTTCCAAGGCTCATGCTTGGCCTCAATCTCAATATTGCCGGTGTCGGCATTAGCCGCAACGCTAAGTTTACCTGTGGTACTGTCGAAGGAAACTCCGTTCAGCCCCTTGGTTAACGTAAGCTGTACCGGATCTTTGGTATCGCGATCACCCGTAAAATAGACCGCATCGATCACCGTGGATTCCCCTAATCCGATTTCCGAAGGCGGTGATTGGTTAAACTTGATTCCCGGAACGGATAATCCGGGATTGCCGCCATTCTTGACCGGATTCAGCGGATCGCCCTTCCAGCCATCCACATCCAGCCCGTATTGGTACCAGCCCGCTTCAATTTCTCGAGTCAGGGTCCATACGTTGCCCTCTGCCAAAGTTAGGGGGATTTCCTCCCAGTTGTTAAAGAAGTCGCCCTTAACTATAGCCTTCTGCTCCAGCCCGGTCCCCTGATAATTGAACGTCACCTGCGTTCCGGTTGCACTTCCTTCTCCGATAACCGGACTGGCGAGTCCGGAGCTACTTACGGTCGGATCATCCGCTCGCGCTTGGGTGAGAAAACTGCCGAATGAGCCGACAATCAGGACAAAAATGAGCAGCCGGGAAACCCAGCCCTTCAATCTTTTGTGCATTTCGCTTAGACCTCCTAAATGAATGTTCACTGCAGGTAATCAAATCTTTGCATGCAAAAAAAGACTGTGCGAATAGGCCTCCTTTCCGATTCGAAATTTGCGCAAACGTTTGACTAAAAATGTATAATAAGTCTGTTGCCGTCTAAGGAGTACACCCAGCCAGGAAAGCGCTTTTATATTTCTCATTATATTATCTTAAGCGCTTCCAAATGTTAAAACGTTTGCACGATTGATATTTAGAAGATTTTATCCCTAAATCCACTGTTTACTTTATAAAACTCAGGATTACTCTTAATTACTTATTATTTCAAGATTAAAGTAAAAATCTCTCAATCATTCCCATCCCTAGGTGAAAATGCGCAATATATGACACCCTTTCGCGGCTTTATCTATTTACTTTCCGTTATGTTTAGATTAATATTACAATGTAAAGCAAACGGTTCCACAGAGGAGGTTTTTTATGGCTGTTACCATAAAAGATGTTGCCAAAAAGGCCGGAGTATCACCCTCTACCGTGTCCCGGGTGCTGTCCAATCATCCAAGAATAAGCGCCGAAACTTCGAGAAAAGTAAAGGACATTATGGATCAGCTTGGATACCATCCGAATATCATGGCAAAGAGCCTGGTATCCAAAACTACCAACAGTATTTGCATCATGTTGCCGAAGTCTGCCGAAGAATTGTTTTCCAACTTCTTCTTTATGGAGTTAATTCGCGGAATTGTCACACAAGCGAGCCGCTTAGGTTATGATGTGCTGATCAGTTCGGGAGCCAACGAGAAGGAAGAGGTTGAAGGCGTATCCAGACTGATTAATGGACGCCGGGTAGACGGAGTGATTTTACTTTATTCGAGGCAAGACGACCCAGTTATCGATTTTCTGCACGAGAACGGTCATCATTTTGTTCTAATCGGACGAAGTGAACAATATCCCGATATTTTATCGGTGGATAATGACAACGTTCAAGCATCCTATGATGCCACGAAGCATTTGATTTCTTTGGGACATGAACGGATCGGGTTCGTCAGCGGACCTCCCGACCTGGTCGTTTCCAAGGATCGGCTAAAGGGTTATCTGGATGCATTGCATGATTCTGGACTTGAAATGCGACCTGAATGGATTGTTGAAGGGGAATTTCTGCAGGATAGCGGCTATCGGGCCATGTCTTTCTTTATGAATTTGCCCAACCGTCCTACGGGCCTGGTCCTGATCGACGACGTCGTATCATTCGGCGTGTTGCGTGGCCTGCATGAGCTCAAATACAAAGTCCCCGAAGATTTATGTTTGGTCAGTTTCAACAATATTCCTTTGTCTGAATTGTCGACACCACCGCTCAGCAGCATTGATATCGGAATTTACAATTTGGGATATACCGCTTCCCAGGTTCTGATCCAGTCGATTCAAAACAACAGCGACAAGTCCTATCAGAAGCGGCAAATCATTCCGCACCGGTTGATGGTTCGTGAGTCTTCCATGTATTCGATATCGAAAAAATAAGGGCGGGACACAAAAAATAATCGAAGCGCTGGCTTCTTTTATTTTTTGCAATTTGTTCAAACGTTTGCGCTATTGGAGGAGGAGAGGTTATGACCTCAATTAAAGCATGTTTATTCGACCTGGACGGTGTGCTCGTCGACACCGCCAAATATCATTATCTTGCCTGGAAGCGCCTCGCCGAAGAGTTGGGCTTCGAATTTACGGAGCAGGATAACGAACGGCTGAAAGGCGTAAGCCGGATGGCTTCGCTTGATATTCTGCTGAGCGTCGGCGGAATTGAGTTGGAAGAAGCAACAAAACTGGAGCTCGCTGAGCGCAAAAACAACTGGTATTTCGAAATGATCACCAAAATGGATGATTCCGAAATTCTGCCGGGAGCGCTTGATTTTCTGAAGGATTGCCGGGAGAATGGCTTGAAAGTCGCCCTGGGCTCCGCCAGTAAAAACGCCATGACGATTCTGAACAATACGGGACTCACACCGTATTTTGACGCCATCATCGACGGCACCCGCACAACCAGCGCGAAGCCCGACCCCGAAGTATTTACGCTCGGAGCTTCCGAACTGGGCGTTCCGCCGGAACAATGCGTCGTCTTTGAAGACGCGGAAGCCGGAGTCGAAGCGGCTAGTCGGGCCGGGATGCGCAGCGTTGGCATCGGATCCCCGAGCACGCTGGGCAAAGCCAATCTCGTTGTCGCCTCGCTTGGAGAGATGACGGTAACGCGTCTGCAAGAGATTGCATCCGTATAACGGGGGGATACTAACGATCAACCAGGCATCAATGATCATGCGCAAGAGAACGGACATTCTTTTTTAGCAATCCTATTCATATAACCTTATTCACTAGAATTACTTTAAGAAGGAGCCGGTAAATCGTGAAACAATATTTAAAAATGGATGAATGGTCTATCATCGAGGAATCCTTTGACCCTGCTACGCACGAAATTTCCGAAAGTATATTCAGTATCGGTAACGGATTTATGGGCCAGCGGGCTAATTTCGAAGAGCAATACAGCGGTAAATCCCTTCAGGGAAGCTATATGGCCGGGGTCTATTATCCCGATAAAACCCGCGTAGGCTGGTGGAAAAACGGATATCCGGAATATTTCGCGAAAGTTCTTAACAGTACGAACTGGATCGGAATCAACGTGCTCATTAACGGCGAATCGCTGGATCTGGCCAAATGCGAGGTCAAAGATTTCGTGCGTGAACTGAACATGAAGGAAGGCTACCTTTCCCGCCGTTTTGTCGCTGTAATGGAGAACGGTAAAGAGGTTCAGGTGGAATCCGTCCGCTTCGTCAGCATGAAACGCCGGGAAATCGGAGCTATCCGCTACTCGGTTACCCCGGTCAATTTTTCCGGAACCATCCGCGTCGTGCCTTACCTGGACGGAGACGTCCAGAACAAGGACTCCAACTATGACGAGAAGTTCTGGCTGGAGGTAGAAAAATCGGCGGCACCCGAGATCTCCTACCTAACCTTAAAAACCAAAAAACTCGATTTTCACGTTACGTCCGTTATGTCATTCGATGTATATAAAAACGGCGAGAAGCTGGAGTTCGAAGCCTCCGTTTCCGAACGCGAAAAATACGTTTCCGCGGAAGCCGCTTTTGAAGTCGAACAAGGCGCTACGCTTACTCTCTACAAATACGTAGCCAACGTGACTTCCCGCAATCACGGATTAGGGCAGCTTGTGGAAGCAGGCAAAAAGGCGTTGCTTGAAGCGCATGCGGCCGGTTTCGACAGCCTGCGTCAAGAACAGGCCGATGCCTGGGCCGAAAAATGGAAAGGCAGCGACATCATTATTGAAGGCGACGTCTCTGCTCAGCAAGGAATCCGCTTTAACATTTTCCAACTGAATCAAACTTACACCGGAGAAGACGATCGTCTGAACATCGGGCCGAAGGGCTTCACGGGCGAAAAATACGGCGGCAGCACCTACTGGGATACCGAAGCCTACTGCGTACCGTTCTATCTGAGCACCGCGGATTCGGGCATTGCCCGCAACTTGCTGATTTACCGTTACAAGCACCTGGAAAAAGCGAAGGAGAACACCAAGAAGCTCGGCTTTACCAAAGGCGCGCTTTATCCGATGGTTACTATGAACGGCGAAGAATGCCATAACGAATGGGAGATCACTTTTGAGGAGATTCACCGGAACGGTGCTATCGCCTACGCGATTTACAACTATGTAAATTACACCGGAGATAAATCCTATCTGAGCCAATACGGCCTGGAAGTGCTTGCGGAAATCTCCCGCTTCTGGGAAGAACGCGTCAACTTCTCCAGCGTAAAAGGCAAATACGTGATGCTCGGCGTAACCGGCCCGAACGAATACGAGAACAACGTCAACAACAACTGGTATACCAACCGGATTGCTTGCTGGACGATGGAGTATACGCTGGAAGTGCTCGATTATTTGAAAAAGAACGAAAACGCCCGCTATCTCGAGCTGATCGACAAATTGACGCTGACGAACGAAGAAACCGCCAAATGGCAGCACATCATCGACAATATGTACTATCCGGTCGACGAAGAGCGCGGAGTCTTCCTGCAGCAGGACGGCTTCCTCGACAAGGATCTGGTTCCGGTCAAAGACCTGGCGCCGGAAAACTTGCCGATCAACCAGAACTGGTCCTGGGACCGGATCCTGCGTTCCTGCTACATTAAACAAGCGGACGTGTTGCAAGGCCTGTTCTTCCTGAGCGACAGATACGATCTCGAAACGAAAAAACGGAACTTCGACTTTTATGAACCGTTGACCGTTCACGAGTCCTCCCTGTCCCCTTGCGTGCACTCCATTATGGCCTGTGAGCTCGGCTATCAGGAGAAGGCGTATGAAATGTACCTGCGCACCGCGCGTCTGGATCTGGACAACTACAATAACGATACCGAAGACGGCTGCCACACCACAAGCATGGCGGGAACCTGGATGGCCGTCATCCAAGGGTTCGCCGGCTTGCGCGTGAAAGATGACGAACTGGTGCTTCAGCCGTTTATCCCTTCGCACTGGAAATCCTTCTCGTTCAATGTGATGTTCCGCGGAGCAACGTTGAAAGTGAACGTTGGCGAAGACAGCATCACCGTGACGAACGAAACCGACACGCCGGCCGCGATCCGGATCTATGACCGCAGCTATACGGTCAGCGCCCACGGCGAAATCCAGGCGCAAAGATCTTCGGTGACGATCTAAGCAATAATGATATAAAAGGCAGGACCTGCATAATAACGCGGGTCCTGCCTTTTTTAATAGCTACTTAGTCAAAAAATTCAAAATCAATTGTGCGCTTCTTTCACGCTCTTCAGAGCCCACGGGCTTATGCCGCGATATCGCCAACCAGGTTTTTAATCCACTTGCGCGACCGGATCCGGGCCAAGCCGATAATTAGCCGAACAACCTCCTCCAGCGAAAGCACAAGATACACCAGGTAGACCGGTTGTTTGAAGACAAACGACAGCAACAGCCCTGACGGAACCCCGATCAGCCACGTTGCCGCGGATTCCATCGCGAACACGAACTTGCTGTCCCCGCCGCTGTTCAAAATTCCGCCGGCCATGATCATGTTTCCGACCTTGACCCATAAGAAAGCGGCAAATACCCAAACCAGGTAAATTCCCAAACGATGGGCTTCTCCTGAAATATTAAAGAAAGAAACATACCAAGGCGAAGCTGCCGCAATCACCAGGCCGACGACAACGGAAACGGAGATGCCCAATACGATGAACCGTTTGGCATACTGCATGGCCGTTTCTTCTTCCCCGGCTCCCAGCTTGTTGCCGACCATCACCCCGCCTGCACTGGCCAGGCCTGAAAGCAACCCGATACAGATGCCCTGCAACGGAAAGGTAATCGTCATGGCCGTCATTTCGGAGGTCCCCATCCGGCTGTAAATCATGGCATAGGCCGTCTCGCCCATCACCCAAATGAATTCGGTGAGGATGATGGGATAAGTCGTTTGAACGAACTTTCTCAGGAGAGGTCTGGGGACCTCGAACAGGCTGCCGAAATCGACCGAACCCGGAAGCCTGAACTTGTAGACCGCTCCAATGATCAACGCGCACTCCACGATTCGGGCGATTAACGTTGCGATAGCCGATCCTTTTAACCCCAATTCCGGAAAACCCCAATTCCCGAAGATCAGCAAATAATTCAACACGATGTTCAGACCTACCGTAAACAAGCTGACGAACATCGGCAATTTAACGTGCGTCGTGCTTCTTAAGATGGCGGAATACATCATAGTAAACATCGTCGGCACATAGCTCAGCGAGATGATCTGCAGAAAAATGTATCCCTCCCCCAAGATCCGCTCATCCGTCGTAAATAAGGACAGGCAAAGCTGGGGCTGAAAAAATACGAGCAACGTAAACAGAAACGACAATGCAAACCCGGCCATGAGGCCGATACCGAGCAATTGGGAGATACTCTTGCGGTCCTGTTTTCCCCAGAACTGGGCCGCATAGATCGAAACGCCGGCAGAAAGACCGGCCAGCACTACGGAAATGACTCCGTATATTTTCGTCGCCATTCCGACGGAAGCGATGGCCACATCGCCCAACTGTCCCACCATCAACTGGTCCGTGAGCGTGAGCAAAGACATGATCAGGCTTTGCAGCGTTACCGGAAGGGCAATTTTATATACGTTTTTGTAAAAATCCTTTTTTAACTCATCGCTCATTTAACCTGATCCTCCATATTCAAACCGCTTTTAAATAGCGCAGCAAGGTGTAATTATCCTTCGGCTCCACTTCGACCACCTTGAATTTTTTGGCAAAATCGAGCTTGGTGTATCCTTCTCCATCGACCAGCGTAATATTGGACGCCCCGCCGATAATGATCGGAAGCTGCATCAGTATGATCTCATCGACCAGGTCCTGATTGAAAACATGCCAATTCAGAAAGCCTCCGCCTTCCACCATCAGGCTGTTGATCCCGTACTTCTCCTCCAGCAGGGTGAACAATTGTCCGAAATCCACCTCGTCTTTCCCGCAAATCAGGCATTCCTTGCCCCGTTCCCGCAGCTGTTCGATCTTATGTTCATCCTTGCCGTTTTCCGTCGTTACAAGGAGGGTTTGGCCCCCATCCGTCAGCACGTTGCTATCCATCGGAATATCCATGGTTCTTGTGGGGATGATCCGCACCGGATTCTTATTCTCTTCATAACGGTTCGTCAAAAAGGGGTTATCCGTAGTGATCGTATTTTTCCCGACCATAATCCCGTCGACCTTTCCCCGAAATTTATGAATGTATTCCATATCCTGACCGTCAAAGAGACTGAACAAGGGTTTGCTGGACTGACCCGGACCCAATGTCAGTTTACCGTCGATTGAAATTTGGCTAAATACGCTCGTTTTCATGGATCATCCCTCATTCCTAATTTTATTGTTTACAAGACTCCCACAGACTGCTTAAATTGTTGATCCATCGCGCTCCAGGCAGCCTCCTCGCCTTCTTCCGCCAAGATTAGCAGACCGGCGCGGACCGCCTCCCAAACCGAAGCCATGGCCGGTTCAATCGGCATGGACCGGCTCTCTTCCAACAATGTCGTAAGTAATCCCCTATTAACGTCGGTCAAGTCTTTCAACTTCTCGCGTGCCTTGGAATGAACGGGAATCCGCTGAACCTCCGTCCCCCATTTCATTTGGCTCTCTGCACTTAGCATGAAGGCTGCAAAAGAAACAATCTCCTCCCTCAGCTCCGATTCCAGCGAATAGCCGGGAAAAACAAGGCCTATCGCCGAGGACATGGAAATGGAAGGACGCCCTTGAATGGAAGGAAGCCGGGCAACGCCTAGCCTTTTCTTCATATGCCGGTCCAGGTGATTATAGATCCACTCTCCGCAAATGATTGCACCGACTTCCCCGGCAATGAATCCCTCCAGCAATTCCGTCGAACCGTTCATGCTGGCCAAAAGGCCGCGGTCCATCCGGATTCGAACATATTGCAAGGACTGCTTCATCTCGCTCTTGGGAAGATAGGGGGTGCCTTCCAACATGGGCCAGCCTCCGAATGCCGTCAAAAAGGGGATGAACCAGTAAGGCTCCCGCAAATCGGCGGCGACGGGTATAATGCCTTTTTCCTTCAATCCGTCTCCAAGATCTTCGATCTCCTCCCAGGAGACTGGAGGCTCCGGATAAATTTCGCGATTGTAATACAGCACCAAATGATTTCCCGTAAGCACCGGCAAGCCATAGGCTATTCCTTCCGACCGCATGGACTGGAGAAAACCGGAGCCATGCGGGGCCACCAACGACAGCAACCCGTCCGGTACCCTGGAATACTTCGCTTTCTCCCCGAATCCGGCCATATCCGCTGGAACCAAGGCCATTTGGGGGGCTTCGCCTCCCTCGCCCACTTGGTTCAATCGGGTAACCAGCTCCGAAATATTCATCACTTCGGGAATAACCTGAATGTCATTTTGCCTGGAGTATTCGAGGCATAGACGTTCCAAGAGTTCAATGGAGGTATCTCCCGGTCCGTCGAATTCATGCCAAATCACCAGCTTCTTCGGATGTGATCCCATCTTTGCACCTGCCTCCGTGTCTTTATATTTTGATTTGGGGATGATAGAAAATCATGCCCTGATAGGGTTGAAGCAACGACTCGCCATGCCGGTCCGCTGCGGAAGGCAACCATGCCGGCTCCGAATCGGCCCGGCTGTCGATCAGGACCGTCCATCCTTCCGATGCGGGATATACGGCATCCAGTTTTACGGTTTGCGGTACTTCAGGACTTAAATTAAAGCAGCCGACAAGCAACTCGCCTCCGGACAAATAGGCGTAAAGCAGCACCTCGCCCTGGGCATCCGGTATAAAAAAATTACGGGGCTGCACCAGATAGTCCAGCTGGTTCTTGCATGAGTACAAGCGGTTCAGGAGGGGGATCATGGGCAGCGGATGAGTCCAGTTAATCGTTAACTTGTTGAAAAATGCCCGCGGGATATCCGCGCCTCCCGTATTGTCTCCAAGGCCGCAGTTCAGCGGCTGCTCTTCGTTCATCTCCATTCCCGTAGTCAAATAGGGAACGGCGTTCGGCAAAAAGCTGTTAAACACACTCATCATCCGTGCCAGCGGGATTCCTCCACGGCTGGTAATTCTCGGCGTATCCGCCGTTTCGGAACAGGCAAAGACGTGAATGGCCAGTTCCGGAAGTTCCTTAAGATAAGCCTGCAGCGACTCCACGGAAATATCCGTCATGATGTTCCAGCCGCTGCCCAGCATGATATTATAGCCGGTACTCGCCGCCTTTCGGTGGTTGCGGTTAAACAAATCTTCGCTGATCAGGATGGCGTTCGGCCTGATTTCCTTGATTCGCCGGAACATTTCCTCGAGAAGCGCCACGGGCAGAACATGACCGATGTCGATCCGAAACCCGTCGATGCCGTAAGTATGTAGGTTGAATTCAACGGCTTCCACCAGCATGTCCCACAATTCTTGATTCGGCTGAGATCCGGGGTACATATTGCATTTGATCGTGTCAAACAGCACGTACGGCGGTTGGCCGGGCTGTATCAGGTGCCGGACTTGCGGCGAAACGTCCTTGTACAGCCTATAAAAGGCGATATCCGTCCAGATCGGCTGAACGTCATTGATCCAGTCGGAATGTGCCGGCGCCGTCGTAATTCCCATTTCCGCCTCCACAAGGGAAAGCAGCGGCTCGCCGGATTGCCGGGCACGTTGCTTGAGGCACTGCCAAAGCAGCGGATTCAGTTCATTCGGCGGCGGGGAAAATTTGCCCAGAAACGAAGACGTTTCCGCGCTGCGATAGACGGTCTCCAGCTTGTCCGGCTTGCATTCTTCAAAGAACCCGAGTTCCGGAATGTGCGGCGGACGGAAACCGTCCAGATGTTCTTTGCCGATCCAGTACACCCAATCCGGATGCTCCTCAATAATTTCACTATCCCGGGCGGTCACCCGGGGGATAAAATCCACGACGACTTTCATGCCCAGCAGATGGCAAGCCTCAACGAGCGAGCCCATTTCGTCATGAATCGTAAATTCGGCGATACCGTCCAGCAAGGGATCGTGCAGCTCGGGATCAAGATCAAACAACGAATGAACCGCGTAGGGGGAACCGACATCGCCCTTCCAATGCATTTGGCTGTACCTTGTGACCGGAAGCAAATACAGTATATTTACGCCCATCTTCTTTAGCATCGGGAGCAAAATCATAAACCGCAAAAAGGTCCCCGATTGAATCCTTCCGTCATGGTTGTAGTCCCATGCCGCGGAATAACGGACCAGAGATGAATAAATGACGCTTCGATCCAGGTTTCTTCCCTCCGAGAAGGCGTGTGATTGTGATAATTGAAACAGGTAATTAAGATGATGCAAGAAAAAAGGTACGGGGTGAACTTCAATTTCATTATTTTTCGTGTTCAGGATATCCGGGTATCGGCATTCGTTCCAAACCGCCGGAATCCAGATCGGCGGCAGTTCTTCGCGCTGGCGGGAGGCCAGATAACGGTATATATGTCTCAATCCCTCTTGGCGTGCCATAGACAGCCATCCCCTTTCTTCAAAAATTCCGCTCAGAACGCGAACACGGTTTTCATCGTTTCGGACGGCAGCATATTACCCGTTGACAACTCATAGCCCAAAAGCTCGTGAATGGCCGTCTCATAATGTTTAAGCGGATAACGTTTCGTCACCAAAGACGCCAGATCGGGATGGTTTGCCGCAAATTGGAGCGCCGTTTCGAAGGTATTCAGATATTCTCCGGCTCCTATGATTTTGACGGCATTCTGAGTGTAATGAGTCGGAGTTAAAAGATATTGAAAACCTCCGTTAATGCCGAAGGGAACAATTCTTCCGCCTCGCTCTACCCATTGCTCCGCAAGACCCATTTGAGTTCCAACCGTATCGATGACAACATCATATTTCCCTGATTCCCGTAGCTGGAGGCCTGTCTCCCCTGTTAACTCCCCAGGTGTGATGACCTTCTCCGAAAACCGCCGAGAATACGACAACCGGTAAGGATTTATTTCCGTCGCCATGGTGATGCACCCCAGGGATCTGCTTACGATTTGACACAGCAGCCCCATCGGGCCGGATCCCAATATCAAAACCCGGTCTTCCCGGGTTACTTCGGCTTCCTTGAAATTATGCAGTACGCATGCAAGAGGCTCGACAAGGACCGCCGCCTCCCAACTCATGCCCTCCGGTAACTTGTGAACAAAAAATTCGTCGGTAACGAAATAAGGGGCAAACGTACCGGGAATATTCAGACCGGCGATCGGCATTCCTTGTCCATCCGAACCGATGCAGAGATGCAACTGCCCTTTCCGGCAGAACCGGCATTCTCCGCAGCTTTGATTAGGGTCGATCACGACCCGGTCCCCTACTTGAACCCGATTTACCGCAGCGCCAATGTCAACGACGGTCCCCACGGCTTCGTGGCCGCGAATCACGCCGGGAAGTCCCGGTTCCTTCCCGGAAATAACGGCAAGATCCGTACCGCAAATGCCGGTCAGTTCGACTTTTATCTTTACGTCTCCTGCCTTGCAACAAGACGGACCTTCCTGCTCGACAAGTTCCAATCGGCCATGCTCCGTCCATATCAATGCCTCCATTTTGAATTTCCCTCCTCTCACGTCATGATTCATTCAGGTTTGTTCAAACGTTTGCGCAAAACGCTTGAACACATCTTAACACAGTTATTTGTAAAAGTAAGGGAAATCTTGTCGAATAATTCCTTTATTTTCAGAAATTTTATGTAAACCCCCTGATTTTGCATCCGGTTTCTGCAAATTCAAAAACCGCAGGTTGTTCACTCATTCAAGTGTTCATCCTGCGGTTATTTATAAGCTATTCATTTGTTCAGCATGGGACAGTTTATGGAGTTATGTTCAAAACAACCATGCCGATCCCATGGACTTCCAGTTTGTTATTTCCGAGTGTTTGAACAAATTCGTTTCCGTAATGCACTTGCCACGCTCCCAGATCAGGCAGTTCCAAGGAAACCGGATCCGCATTGGCGTTGTAGAGCACATACAGATGGCGGTCGGAATCGCCTCCGGCATGATTCCGCAGCGTATAAGCCACGGCATGACCCGGCGCCGGTTCAAAATACAAATGCTCGCGAACTTCCTGAGCCGTCCGCAATCGGAAAGCGGGGTGGGACTTCCGCAGCTTAATAAGGCTCGCCATGTATAATACGTCATTTTGACGACTTGCGCAGCGTCCCCAATCCAGCCAGTTGATCTCGATCGCCGATTTATAGCTGTTCTCCACCCCGTTTTTGGTTCGCATGAATTCCTGTCCGGCATGAATGAACGGGATACCTTGACCCGTGAGAATCATCGCCGAGGCGAGCCGGTGCATTCGAGTACGTTGTTCTTCCGGTTCATTCGCGGAGGAAATATTCAGCTTATCCCATAGGGTATGGTTATCGTGGCATTCCACGTAATTGACGTTTTGCACCGGCTCTTCCGCAAACTGTTCAATCACCCCGTCGTAGCGGATGCCGCCGACAACGCCGCGTTTGACGCCGTCCTCAAGCCCGCCGCCCCGGCTGACAAAGCCTTTCGATCCGAAAATAAAGGTGTCCCCTTTCACCGTATCGCGGATGCCGTCGTTGAAATGAGCGATATTCGGCATGCGCCAGGCGTTGCCTTGATGGGCGCGACGATCCTCCGGCAGGACGGTTGCCATGTTCCAGCCTTCGCCGATCATCAGGATCGAAGGATCGATCTCATTGATCCGGCGCCGGATTTCGTTCATCGTATCCACGTCGATCAGGCCCATCAAATCGAACCGGAAGCCGTCGATATGATACTCGCGGATCCAATGCAATACGGATTCGACGATGAATTTTCTCATCATCGGTCTTTCGGATGCGCATTCATTGCCGCAGAACGAACCGTTCGAGAAAGTTCCGTCGGGGTTGTAGCGTAGATAGTACCCCGGAACCAGCTTGGTGAAGTTGACCAGATACCCGTCATACACGTGGTTATAAACCACGTCCATGATCACCCGCAAACCCCGGTCATGAAGACTCTGGACGCACTGCTTCAATTCGCTGATCCGGGAGGCCGGCGCATACGGATCGGTAGCGTAAGATCCCTCGGGGACGTTATAATTTTTCGGATCGTAGCCCCAGTTAAAATGCGGCTGATCCAGCTTGGTTTCATCCACGCTCTCCGTGGAATAGTCGTAAATCGGCTGCAGCTGAATATGCGTGATGCCCAGACCCGCGATATGATCCAGTCCTGTCGGAATACCCCCAGGCCCACGAGTGCCGCTTTCGGCAAGGCCGAGGTATTTTCCCTTATGCTTGATACCACTGTCGGGATGGATCGATAAATCCCGGACATGCAGTTCATAAATCACCGCGTCCACAGGCGAAGAAAACGGCGGCATCGCTCCGGTCCACCGCTCGGGATCGGTACGGCCCATATCGAGAACGACCGCCCGGTCGCCATTCACTCCGACCGCCTTGGCATAAGGATCGGCCGCCTCGTTCCAACTGGCGCCTACCTTGACCCGGTACGTGTAATAAACGCCGTGGTAATCCCCAGCCGTTTCCAGTACCCACGTCCCTTGCACATCGCGGGTCATCGCCCGTTCCCGCATAGGCAGGCTGTCCCAGGAGGAATACAACACGACCTTCGCCTCCGACGCCGTCGGCGCCCATAAGCGAAACATCGTTTTCTCCGGCGTATAAACTGCTCCCAGATCATCGCCGTTATAATAAAACTTTTCGTCAAACGCCTTGTCAAAAACCGAAATGCCTCCGGTTACCGCCGGATCGCCATAATCCATAATCACATCTATTTCCTTCTGTACCGACAATGGATTCACTCCAATCATATAAAATTGTCGCGCCTTTGTTCCCAGGGTTTAAATCACGAGTTATTTGAACAACTGCTTAATTTAAATAAGGCAAAACGTCCTCGGTATACGCCCGCAAAATCTCCCCGACGCTCCATGCCTGCGAGAAGCAACCGCGGCCCGTGCAGGCAAACTCGCCGTCAAAGATCTCGGCGATCCCACCGATGGCCCCGTCCTGAAGATGATCCTCGAACACCTCGCACATCTCCTTGGCCGCGGACACGGCTTCCTCGCTGTAACCGTTTACTTTACAGTAAGCGGAAATAAACGCACCTAGCGGGAAGGCCCATACGGTTCCCATATGATAGGCGCCGTCCCGGTCAATGAGCTTGCCGATATACCGGGGCTTATATTCCGGATCTTCAAAAGAAAGCGACCGCAGCCCGTAAGGTGTATACAAATGCTTATATACGGTACCTACGACCGCTTTTTCTTTCTCTGCGGGAAGCATTGTAAACGGTAGCGAGACTGCCCAGATTTGATTCGGCCTGATTTTTGCGTCATTTTCCAATAACCCCTGGCCCTGGTCCACATCGACCACATCGTACAAACACTCCGCCTCTTCATTCCAAAACCGGCGGTTGAAGGATTCGCGCACTTTTCGTGCTAATGCATCATATGGCTCCATGTCCCCAAAACGTTCCGCCAGTTCCGCCATAACACAAAGCGCATTGTACCATAGGGCATTGATTTCCACCGGTTTCCCGTGCCGCGGGGTGACTACCCATTCGCCAACCCGTACATCCATCCAGGTCACTTGATCCAATCCACCGCCTGCATGGATTAACCCGTCCTCGTCCATGCCTATGGAGAAGTCGGTTCCTGTTTTATAGGCCCTAACGATTTCTTTAAGCTTCGGATAAATTTTCTCCTCAATAAACCGGTAATCCTCGGGACTTCCGGTATAACGCAGGTACTCATGAACGGAATGAAAATACCAGAGTGAAGCGTCGACCGTATTATAGAGCGGCTCCTGGCCGTCATCGGGAAACATATTCGGGATCAGCCCGTTCTGTACGTACCTGGAGAACGATTCCAGAATTTCTCTGGCATCCCCGAACCGCTTGGTCGATAACGCAAGCCCTTGCATCGCGATCATCGTATCCCGTCCCCAGTCGGTAAACCAGGGATACCCGGCAAGCACGGTTTTAAGTCCCGTCGATTCACGGTGAACGATAAAATGGTCGGCAGCCTCCACCAGACGGTCGGCCAACCGGTTTCCGTAACCGGCATGGGCCACCAGCCCATCCATTCGTTGCTTATATTCACGGACTATGGTGAATCCGTCTTTGTCGTCGAGACAATCTATGGAACATTTTACATAGAAGGATTTCTTTTCATACGGTTTCAAAGCAACGTGAATTTCATAGGGAGTATAATGGTAGTCCACCCCCATGAATCCGTTACGATTCTCAAACTTGTAATAGTGAGCCTCTTCATATAAATAGGGCGGCGTTGCCATCGTCACCGGAAACGCGGATCTGTCCACGTATTCTCCCTCGGAGGTCATGAAGTAGATTGCCGTTTCCGGCTGACCGTCGGGTATCAGCTTAAGCCTCTTTCCCGTCTGCTCCGTTTTAAAAGAGAGACTCCCCTTCTCCGAAGCTTCGCCCGGCGAACGGTGATTGAACAGCGGGACCAGCTTTAAGGTCGTTTGCTCCCGGCCCCCCGTCACTTCATAACAGACAGTCGCCGTATTGCGGCCGTATTCCATGGCAATCGTTTTGCGGATCGATACGTCCTCCACCTGATAGTGATACTCCGGGACGGTATCCAGTTTAAAGCGTGTTAAATAATGCTGTCCGTCCTTCCGCCAATTCACGTATTGCTGCGACGTCAAATCATAGGTTTTGCCGCCGATCTGCACCTGCTCCTGGGTTCTGGTAAACACCAGCACCCGGTTCACGGGCGCTTTGGTCGAAGCGATCAGATATCCGTGGGACATCCGGAACCCGCCCCCGGGCACCGAATGGCTCGCATAACCGCCGATCCCGTTGCCGATCAGCCATTCCCGTTCATTGCCTTCCTCGATCGTGCGCCAGGCGCTCCGCCCCAATACGTAAGCTCTTTCCATGCCGCATTTCCCCCTTTGCCGCTACGGAAAAGTGGTCCCGCACGCAGCTACTTAAACGTTTACTTAACCTTTATGTGCTGCATTATATCATCGCTTTCCGGCATGGGTCAATCGTTTGCACAAAGATGCCGAAACAATCTACTGGCTCTATTCATTTCTGCCTCATCTTTTCCGATAAATATAAATGACTTAGTTCTTTCGAACTATTACGATGCAGTTGAAATAAGTCGGTCGGAGGTAGCCATGTTTTGTTCAAATTGCGGTACTAAACTTTTTGAGGATGACAAATTTTGCGTTAGTTGCGGGAACGTGGTGAAACCACGGGAAGAAACGGCCGTTCCCCCACCTTCGTTCGCGCAACAACCCGGTTCAGCCGGATATGCGGCCGGGGCAGGGCGGCAGGGACTAAACACGGAGCCAACAGAAGATGACTTGGCTTTGTTCGTCGGCAAGAAGGCCGACGAGTATTTGGGGTTTTGGAAGGAAGACCGGCGCTGGAATTGGCCCGCCTTCCTGTTCGGCGGGTATTGGATGCTGTACCGCGGAATGTATCTGTATCTGCTGCTCTACCTGGTCGTGATGAGCTTCATGGTCAATATTTTCCGCGCTATCATGTTCCCCGTATATTATTTCTCGGGAGACGTCGTCGTCGCGGTTCTGGTCGCCAATATCGTCCTTCAGGCCATCTTTGCCCTGTTCGCCAACAAGATCTATCTGCATCATGCCCGGCGGAAAATCAGGGCACTTAATTCCCGCTTGGCCAACTTCCCGGAAATTCGGGAAGAACGGATAGCGGCTGCCGGCGAAACAAGTCTTTACATCCCCATCGCCCTTGCCGTATTGCCTTTATTGATCGGTATCGTTACTACTCTCTTTTATTCGGTCCACGTATACAAGGAGATCAATGAAGAGATTCGTTACCAGCAAGATAGCAGCATGGTCCAGCCTTATTCCTATTCCCAGGTAATTTAAAAAGAACGGTGGAGCATCCTATGCTCCACCGTTCTCTGTTTAATCATTGTCTTATTTCCCGTCATTGGATAATTTCCAATGAGATTCAATAATCCGGGAGTAGGGAAAAGCCCGATTGGAAGTTTTCCAACCAAAGCCTCCATTTAAAGTTGAATTTAGCTAAAAGGGCGCACCTTCATTGTATTTTCTCCAATGAGCGTAGCTGGAACAAGCATCCGAGATAGTTTTGATTGGATAACATCCAATGAAACCACGGCTTAACCTTCATGATCTCATTCACCCACCCTTTCGCTTACTCCTTTCTTACTCCCTGATTACTCCTTGATTGTTCTATCCATACTCCTTGCGTACAGCTTGATTACTCTATCCATACTTCTTGCATACATCTTGATTACTCTATCTATACTCCTTGATTACTCCCTGATTACTCTATCCATACTCCTTGCGTACTCCTTCACTCGCCTTATCACTTACTTCTTCCCTAACTCGCTCCTCCGCTCCTTGGCGCTAAACTCCCGCCTTCTCCAGCATACCGCGGGCGATCCAGACACCGGCCGCTCCCGCCTGGGCCAGGCCGCGGGTGATTCCGGCCCCGTCCCCGCCGCAGTAAAGGCCGGCGATTTCGGTTTCCAGCGATTCCGACAGCTTCGGACGCGCCGAATAGAATTTGGCCTCGACGCCATAGAAGAGCGTATGCTCGGAGGCGATGCCCGGGGTGACTTTTTCGAGCGCCTCGACCATTTCGATCAAGCTTTTCATCGTATTGTAAGGCAGCACGAGCCCCAGATCTCCCGGAACGGCTTCTTTCAGAGTCGGCTCCAGAAAGCCCTCCGAAATGCGCCCTGCCGTCGAACGCCGTCCGCGCAAAATATCCCCGTACTTCTGGATGATGACGCCGCCGTTCGAAAGATCGTTCGCCCGCTGGCAAATCTCCCTCGCATATTCGTTCGGTTTATCGAACGGATCGGTAAACTTGTGCGAAACCAGCAGCGCAAAATTTGTATTGGACGATCCCAGCGCGGGATCCTTATAGGAATGGCCGTTGGCCGCCATGACGCCGCTATGGTTCTCCACTACGACATGTCCCGACGGATTGCTGCAAAACGTACGGACACGCGTGCCCACCGAAGTATTGAAAATGAACTTTCCTTCATAGAGATGCTCATTGATCTCTCTCATGACGACATCGGAGGTTTCCACCCGGACGCCTACATCCACTTGATTGTTCGTCATCTTCAGGCGGCGCTTCTTCAATATGTCGGTCAGCCAGGCCGAACCGTCGCGTCCCGGTGCCACCATCACCTGGTCCGCCTCATACGTATCGCCGTTTTTCAAAACAATGCCCTGAACGCGATGCTTCCCGTCTTCCTTGACGGTAATCAGGTCTTCCACTTCCGCTTTATAAACCATGTCGATCCGCGTATTCAAGTGTTCATATATGGATTTCAAAATCTCCAGGTTTTGTTCGGTGCCGAGATGACGGACCCGGGCACGCAGCAGTTTCAATCCCGCGGCATATCCCCGCTGTTCGATCCCCCGGATCGCGTCGGTCATCGGATCGGTGATGCTCTGAGTCGCCCCGTGCTCGAGATTGATCGAATCCACATAGGTAATCAGTTCAAGCACTTTGGAAGGCGCAATGTAATCGGTCAGCCAGCCGCCG
The DNA here is from genome assembly GCF_046559655.1 of Fontibacillus forbon. NCBI lineage: Bacteria > Bacillati > Bacillota > Bacilli > Caryophanales > Paenibacillaceae > Fontibacillus > Fontibacillus forbon. The sequence continues at coordinate 382,961 of NZ_JBKGFV010000004.1, forward strand.
AACTCGGTCGTAATATTAAACTTGCCGTCACTATAGGCACCAGCACCGCCAAATCCCGCGGTAATGGAGCATGCCGGCAGGCAACCGGCAAATTCCTTCTTACCCGCGGCCGGAGGACAAAGCGTTATTTTTTCCTCCAAAATCGGACACCGGCGCCGATAAATATCATGCCCTTTGTCAACCAGCAGCACTTTCCAGTGCGGCGCTTTCCGGGTCAATTCGTAACAAGCAAAAATCCCTGCAGGACCGGCACCAACCACAATTACATCGTATTTACTCATCTGTCTCCTCCTGGGTCTATGGATAAATAGGCATAAAAAAATCCCGGCTATGAATAGGTATGCATAAGCACCCATTCGTAGCCAGGAATTTGTGGTTCCTTGTAGAGACCCTCAAACCGTATTTTTGAGGATATACGAATCGTTTGTAAGACACATTTCAGTTGTCACATTCACGCTAGTAATAATATCGTTAAAAGGCGTACGAGTCAATAACCAATTATTTTATTATTCGTATTTTGACGTAACCCAGAAATAATAAATTCATAGTAACCACCAAAATCATTGTAAAACACGAACATTAAAGTCTATTTCCAAAGCAAAAAAGCCGCTTCAAGTTCGCATTCATATTTAAATTGCTATATAATAGTCTTATGTTTTTATTCATATTTTCTAAACAAAAAGGAGTAGATGTAGAGAATGGACAGTGACAGGCTTTTGGTATTAAATTTGGTTTTGGTCGTGGTTCTGATTGCGCTGACGGCATTTTTCGTGGCGGTAGAATTCGCGATCGTCCGGGTACGGGCAAGCAGAGTGGATCAATTGATCGCCGAAGGGCACAAGAAGGCGTTATCCGTCAAACAGGTAACCTCGAATCTTGACGGCTACTTATCGGCGTGCCAATTGGGGATCACCATTACGGCTCTCGGACTCGGTTGGCTGGGGGAACCTACGGTGGAGAAAATATTGCATCCGGTGTTCCACAGTCTCCATATACCTGAAGCATTAAGCGGTGTGCTTTCATTCATTATCGCGTTTGTAGTAATCACTTATCTTCACGTCGTTGTCGGCGAATTGGCGCCGAAAACGATCGCCATCCGTAAAGCGGAGAGCGTCGCCATGTTTACGGCGAAACCGCTCATTTATTTTACCAAGATTATGCGTCCTTTTATCTGGACGTTGAACGGTTCGGCCAACCAGCTCGTAAGGCTGATCGGGGTCAAACCTGCGTCCGAGCATGAGGAGGCCCACTCGGAAGAGGAATTGCAGATCATCATCAATGAAAGCTTCGAGAGCGGAAAGATCAATCAAAGCGAATACGGATATGTGAACCGGATTTTTGCTTTTGATAACCTGCTCGCCAAGGAAATTATGGTCCCCCGCACCGATATGGTGTGCTTATATACGGATAAAACGCGCCAGGAAAACCTGGACATTATCAAGGAACAGCAATATACCCGGTTCCCGGTCGTGGAGCAAAGCAAAGACAATGTTATCGGTATCGTGAATACCAAGCAATTTTTCCTTGCTTATGAAGACAACCCGAATCTGGAGGTTGCTTCACTGCTGCAGCCGGTCATGGCTGTATCCGAGGTCACTCCGGTCAATGAGCTGCTTAAGCGGATGCAGCGCGAAGGCACTCACATTGCCATTCTGATCGACGAATACGGCGGAACGGCCGGCCTTGTCACCATTGAGGATATTCTGGAAGAGATCGTCGGCGAAATTCGCGACGAATTCGACAAGGAAGAAGAACAACCGCTTGTACAGCTCAGCGATACCCACGTCGTCGTCGACGGTAAAGTGACCGTTAACCAGATCAACGATGTGCTGATGTCCGACCTGGATACGGAGGATGTCGACACCATCGGGGGATGGCTTTACGGGAGACACCCTGAAATGAATGTAGGGGAAACGCTGGAACATCAGAATTTGTTGTTTAAATTGCTCGATAAAGAGCCTCACCGTTTCAGAAAGCTTGAAATCATCAAGCAGACGGTACAGCCCGAATAGGGAGCTCAATTAATATAAATAAAGAAACCTCAACCCCGGACGATGTCCAAAGGGTTGAGGTTTCTTTATTTTTACAGCTTCATCTCCGTTTTGATCCGGGTGACTTCATCCCCCTCCGGTTCCTGCCCGCCGTAACGGACCCGGTAATACAAACCGAGGAGAGCATCGGCGGTCGACCGGCGTTTCCCCCAGTCACTTTTTCCGGCCCGCGGCTTGGATGCGGGAAACCTGCGAATGTCCGCTTCCGTCTCCTGCGGCGTAAAGTGCGGTTTTACTTCGTATCCTTCGGCTTGCTCCGCTTTTAACATGCGCCGGTACAAGTAACGAACCCGTTCCCGGTTATCGGAGAGATCCTCCCACCGTTCCCCTCTGCCGCGACGGGAAGAGAAGGGGCCGAGCCACCCTCTCCATTTCTTCATCCCCGACTCCCACGCCTTCAGCGTAGTTTCTTCATCCACATAAGCCTCGTTTTTCGCGTCCGTGCTCGTCTTGCCCATCAAGCTCAGGAAGCCGTCGATCCACCGGCGCCATATGCCGCCCGCGTTCTTGTATAACCAATACAACACCGCCGCGAGCAGCGCGAAAACCACGAGTGTTCCGATTCCAAAAAACACGGTATCCAAAACCTGCGACAGCCACCCCGGCTCATGCGTCTCAGGCGGCGGCGATAATTCCATCGCAGGCGGCTGCATCACATCTTCCGGAACCGGCTCAGGCTCATCCCGAGGACGGAACAACCAGCCGAAGATTTGCCGCAACAGGCCCAATAGCACTCCGCCGACCCAGCGCCCTGCCCCGGCCGCCAGCATAACAGCCACAAGCACGATCGCTCCGATCCAGATCATGTTATGCCGCCGCAATCCGTGCGGCAGCGGATTACCCGCTCCCTCCTCCGAAAACGTGCTGTACCGCAAATACATCGCATTGGAAGAAAATAACGCCCAGGCCAGACAGAAAACGCCCGACCAGGTAACCAGCGGAAGTGATTCCGCGAGTTGGGGAAACCGCGGAAACAGGATGCCTGCGAGCAAATAGCCGGCGATTCCGTACCAATACAGTTTCAGTCTGTTTCCCCGCCCTGCGGATGAAGTGCCTTGAATGCCAAAGGCCATTCCCGCAAGCAAAAAAATCGGAAACTCCATTTTGGAACCCGTCCCGGATCCGGCGACAGCAGCCAGCCCGGCGAATCCCGCTCCCAACAGCAAGGATGCTGCAACTTGCTTCCAAAGTACCGGCAGGCCGGCCCGAACCAGCACGCCGGCGAGAGATACGAGAGGAAGAGCGCATAACACCCGAAAACTCAGATATTCGGGCAATACCAGGTAGGTATACGCAAGTACGATTACGGGCAGAAAAAACGCGGTCTCGAGAAGACATAAGCCCCACAGCGCCAGCGACCTGGTGAAATAATCAAGATGGGTATGGACGGATTTCATGCTCAGTCATCACCTCCATGATGAGGCTACAAAATGCGGCTCGCGGCTCACGGCTCACGGCCAGAATCATAATGTTATGTACATCTCGTATAACGAAATGGAATCACGTTGGAATCCATAACGGCTCAGAAACCCTTCCATCAGCGCGTTATTGGTCATGGAGATGGACATTTTGGCGAGAGCGTGTTCTTTGACGGCTGTCTCCAGCAGCAATGTCGCCGCTCCGCGGCACCGGGAAGAAGGATCCACGAACAGGATGCTGATTCGTCCGGTGGAAGTAATTCCGAGGGTTCCGATCCTTTTTCCATCATGAAAAGCACCGTAAAATACATAATCGCCCGACGACTGGATGTACTCCAGATCATTCTGCCAATTCACATGAAAATAGCGGTTGCTCTCGACCCCGGATTGGAAACTATTCCAATCGATCCGCGACACCGTAATTTCGGCTTCCTCCTTATCGCCTGCGGATTTCCGGCAGCTCATGTCATTTAAGCTGAAATAAGACAGATCGTACACTTTCGAATACCCCTGTTTACGGTAAAAAGAGATCGCCCGGTCGTTCCCTACGATAACTTCCAACATCAACTGTCGGCATCCCTGTTTGATGGCCTCTTCCCGGTGCAGTTCCATCAGCCGTGCGCTGACCCCCTGTCCCCGCTCCTCCGGGTCTATTGCCAGCGAGCCAAGACGCATGGTGCGAATGCCTTCATACGATTTGATGCCGCCAAGGGCGATTCCGACCGGTACGTCTCCGCGCAACGCAACGAAGGAATGCTCCCTTGCATTGCCCTCGGGACCAAAAAAACGGTCGGCAAACTGTTCCATCGTAAAATTGAATTTGATGATGTAATCCGAAAACCCGGTTTGAAATGCGCCATACAGGACATCCATTTCGACTTCCGTCGCGCGGTAATATTGAACCATTGTCATCGATCTTCCCTCCCATAATCCCTTATCCAAATATATTTCCATCCCCGGACTTCACGCGTGCGCGATTTCCGGAATTTCCATCCATTCGATCCCGTTGCCATTCCGCTGCAGCAGTTCGGCCTGAATGCGAAGCTTCTCCCCTTGATGGCAAGAAATGATGAGATAATCGGTATCTCTGGCGTTGGCTTCGACCGCTTCTTCCAGCAATCTCGACATCGACGCGGTTCGATCCAAAGCCAGCCGGGCCATGGTTTCCAGCAGCCATTCCAGCTGTCCACCATCACCGGAAGGTTCAATCCGGACCGGGTCCCGGGGGCCATCCATTAACCGCCCATTGCACAGCAGGCCGGTTTCAATCCCGTTTTGCAGCGCATAGCTCGCTACGGAGGCAGCAAACCGGATGCCAAGCTCAATCCGCTCCGGATCGAGAATATTCCTCCACATTGTCTCACTCGACTCTACGTTCAGGCAGATAATCAACCGATGATCTGCCGTGTATTCGCGCTGATGCACCTGCATGGTGCCTGTCCGCGCGGTGGCCTTCCAGTTGATGCTTTTCAGCGCATCGCCGGAACGGTATTCGCGGATTCCCGACGTCAGGAACGGGTCCTCCACGATCCAACGCCGTACGGCTAGCTCGCCGAGCCAGCTGTGGTTCGGAAGCGGGAAATCCTCCAGCGCCAAAATCCGCGGATACACGAGCAGCTCAAGATTCAAAGCGAACTGCCTGACTTTCTTCACGATGCCCAGCGGATCCCCCGTCGTCAGCGTGGCCGACTCCAGGCGGTACAAACCGCGCCGCGGGCACGACAACTGATGACGCCGCGTGATTTGACGGTACGGCCGAAGATAAAACAGGCTGATATGATTCTGATAAATATCTCCCGCATACACGTCCAGATTTTTTTGCCTGCCGAACATGATCCCCGCCGCCATGCTGGACTCCAGCCGGAGCCAGGGCAACGGCAACGGCTTGGCGTTCGAAATGACCTCCACCATTTCCAGGGATTCATCTTCAAACACGGCCGCCTTCGTGAAATACCGGGTATACTTTACACCCGTTAAGGACCAACGCTGATAGATCCTGGCCAACAGGAACAGTATCAAAAATACGGTGACGATAAACCAGGGAAGCATAAGTCAGTTCACCTGCTTCCCCTTGGCGGTCAGCAAGTCCTCCGTGGGCACCTCCACCTCGGAGAGCACCTGCCGGACAATTGCGCGCTCCGGCGATTCTCCGGCTTTAAGGCCGTGGCGCAGCAGCAGCCGGTGAGCCAGCACCGGAACGGCAACTTCCTTAATGTCATCCGGCGTGACATAATCGCGTCCCCGGAGTAGCGCATAGCCTTGCGACGAGCGCAGCAGAGCGCCGCTGGCCCGCGGACTGGCGCCCAGTCTGACCTCCGGGTGCTTGCGCGTCGCTTCGGTAATCCGAACGATGTAACCGAGGAGGTCCTGCGGTACATGCACTTCCGCCGCGCAGCGCTGGGCGGCGGATATTTCTTCGCCCGTCGCCACAGGCGACAGCTCGTCCAAAGGATTTCGCTGACGGAACCGTTGAAGGATGTCCACCCCTTCTTCAAAGGTGGGATAGCCCATGGATATCCGCATCAGGAACCGGTCGAGCTGGGCTTCCGGCAGCGGAAACGTCCCCTGATTGTCGATCGGGTTCTGAGTAGCCATGACGAAGAAAGGAGCCTCGAGTTTGTGAGTGAACCCGTCGATCGTCACCTGGCGTTCTTCCATGCATTCCAGCAGGCTCGACTGCGTGCGCGGCGTGGCCCGGTTGATTTCATCGGCCAGCAGAACATGGGTGAAAAGCGGCCCCTGGCGAAATTCAAAATCGCCGTTCTTCTGATTATAAAAATTGATTCCGCTCAGATCGGAAGGGAGCAAATCGGGCGTAAACTGAACCCGTTTGAATGTCCCGTCCAGCGAGCGGGCAAGCGCCTTGGCGAGCAAGGTTTTTCCGGTACCGGGCACATCCTCCAGAAGGACATGTCCATTCCCTAACAGCGAGGCCAAGAGCAGCTCTATCACTTCTTTTTTCCCTACCACGACCTCTTCGATATTCCGGCAAAGCCTCCCGGCTACGTCCATCGCGTCCTGCATTTTCATGTAATGAATACACCGCCCTTTATAAAGGTATGTAATTTCCAACAATATCTAGTTCATCATATCAAAAAGCCCGCCAGGTTTATAGCGGGCTTATCACGTATGCTTCATTCCGTAAAGGTATGAATAATTAATAGAGTGAACTAATTTGTTGCGCTTCCGCTGCCTCGGCGATTTCACTTTTTAAAGTGATCAGAAGTTTTGATATGATGGTTCCGTCAGCGGCTTTCCGATAGATTGCCTCCAACTGCCCGACCGTCTGCTTGACTTCGGCCAGGAGCGAAATTGACCGTTTCATCGAAGCCGTATAACGCTCCTTGATGACGCCGATGGCATCGGCATACTCCTCGTCGGTCCCTGGAGCAATCGCCAGTTCATAGACGTCGAGGATGCTGTCTCCTTCCCGGACAGGAAAATGTTCATGCGGGGCCGTGCTGTCGAAAATCGCCAGGCTGAGCTCCGGAAAGATCAGCATATCCAGGCTGTTCGGGTCAAATCCGCAATGATATACTTCCGTGTCGATTCCCCGTTCGGCGGCCAAGCCGGCCAGCTTGCGGAACAACGTCGATTTCCCCGATCCCGGACGGCCTTTCACAAAGATGCGCGTATTCAGACGATCGGTCAAATTAGGTACATAATCGACCGCCCCTCGCCAGGTAGCCGCCCCGAGAAAGCGGTGCTTCACCCGCGCCTCCTTGCCATCATCTTCCTGCCGCTTCAAGTAAGTATCGGACCAGTCCAAGGCCAAACGATCCATCTTTTCGCGATCCAGATTGTCGATATAGAATTTCTCCCATTCATCGTGAATCCGCAGCGTGCTCAAGAATGTGGCATAGGCTTGCGCGTAAAGATCCGCGATCTCCTTCTCCAACGCTTGAATTTGATCTTCGGCCCCGGCCAGCTTTTCCCGCTCAAGCGCTTCGTCCAAATGGATGAACGACACTTTTTTTCCTGCCGGACTTGCATTTTCGGGCCAAATCGCCCCGTCCACCACTCCGACCGACAGATCCTCGATTACGATCGCCTCCAGCAAATCGCTGTCCAAGGGATGGTGAATCAGCTGTAAATTCCACTTTCGCCCTTCCCACTCCGAGGCCAAACGGCTCAGCGCTTCCGCCGTTCCTCCGGGATAACCGTGGATAACGTATAGGCTCTCAACGCCCTCAAACAACGAATCCGTAAGGCTGTACAGGCCTGCTGCCGTATTGCCGCGCGCAAAATAATGAAGCTCCCGTTCTGACATTCCCGCCAAAACTCCCTTCCCAAAACCGGTAGTTGAATACCTTACACCTTATGCGAGATTCGCACCCGGTGTGTTTGCCTATATTTCGGGGAGTTGGAATTAATTTTCGAAAATCCACTCCTCATTCAAGAGAAGATACCGGATTACCGCGTCAGCCACTCATGCAAATCTACTACGGACCGCAGCGCGTACTCCTTACGGATCGGGATTCCATTTTCCAGAACGATCAAACAAGGGACGCTGGTGATTTGCCACTTGTCCCGCAAAACGGGAGCAAAATTAATGTTCATCTTCAACACCCGGACCGGAGCCCCCGTCTCTTCTACTATCTCCAGCATCCGCTCCGCCAGCCGACAAGTCCCGCACAAGGGAGTGTGGAAAAAGAGCGCCTCCTTGCCTTCCGATGCATCAATCTGGAGAAGAAGTTCTCGTTCCGTGATTTCCTGAAGCATGGGGCCTCCCTCCTTTCTTCCTTTTAAGTAACTATATCACAAGGATCAGGAGGAATAAGCCCCCGCCAAGCCAAGACGAAGAGCACTACCGCATAAACGATAGCCGATAGCCGATAGTCGATAGTCGATAGTCGATAGTCGCTAACCGACACCCGTAGCCTCGGTGGTGCTCTTCTTCTTTGTAAGGCTCAATTTAGCTGGAAAACCTACAGTTATATTCGCTGAAAGTGCTCCCACGGGACAACTAGCTGGAAAACCTACAGTTAATTTGACGGTTTTCCTAAAGAAGAGGCTCAATTCTGCGAAATAGATGGAGGTTTTCCATCTAAATTAGCTCAAGGGACAATCGAGACAAAATTAGCTGTAGGAAATCCAGTTACTTGGTTACTCTTACTACTTACTCCCTAATCCCTAATCCTTATTCCTTGCTCCCTCCGGTAAATACAAGAAAGGTAACGCCGAATTTATCCGTGACGATTCCGTATGCGGGACTGAAATAGATAGGTGCCAAGGGAAGCTTTACTTGTCCATCCTCCTGCAATTGATCAAAAATCTCCCTCGCTTGTTCCGCCTCCGCAAGCGTAATGCAAACCGTAACCTGATTTCCCTGCTGAAGCAATTCGCCGGGGTCCGTATCGGCCACGAACAATTGCGACTCGCCGATTTTCAAGACGGAATGGGCAATCCGCTTGCCGTCCGGCCCATTCAAAAGCTCTTCCGGGGGATTCGGCATCTCGCCGAAAGTTTGCTTAAACAGGACCTTGGCTCCAAGCACGTGTTCATAAAACGAGATAGCCTCCGCTGCGTTTCCATCCATCATCAAAAACGGGGTTAATATCATATTCATTGTAACTTCGCCTCTTTCTTCTACAATTTATCCGCCGCTACATGCCATCAACTCGGCTGGACTTGGTTCCCATTGTAAGACATAATAGTGACAACTATTGTCACAAATAAAAAAATTCAGGTTGGGGATTAACATGTCCAAATCCAAGCGTTTGATGGAATTGATGATGACCGTGAACCGGAAACGAAAATTCACGGTCAGGGAACTGGCTGACGAATTCGGCGTTTCTACGAGAACGATATTAAGGGATCTGCAGGAACTGAGCGAGCTTGGCGTCCCGCTTTATTCTGAGGTCGGTCCTCACGGCGGGTACCAGGTTCTGAACGAGCGGGTCCTGCCTCCCATCGCCTTTACGGAGGAGGAGGCGGTCGCTATCTTTTTCGCCAGCCATGCCCTTCGTCATTACTCCTTCCTTCCGTTCGAAACGGAAGCTTCCTCCGCTCTCGGCAAGTTCTACAACTTCATGCCCGGAGATGTCCGCGACCGGATCGACGAGATGAAAAACCGGGTTGATTTCGTAACTCCGCAAAGACAATCATCGTTCCCGCATTTGGGCGTATTGTTGGACGCGGCGGTGCGACAGCAGGTTGTCCGTATCGAATACGAATCAAGGGAGGACACGGCTTGCCGGGACATCCAGCCGGTCGGCATCTACGCCAGCGGTGGCCTCTGGTATTGTCCGGCCTACTGCTTCCGGCGCGGGGATTTTCGGCTGTTCCGGTGCGACCGCATCTTGTCGGCTACGGCTCTTCCCGACATGGAGCCCTTGGACCTTCGCCACATCAATTTGGCAAATTGGGAAGCGCATATCCGTTCCAAGCGCCATAATGCGGAATGCTTTGTAGAACTGAGCAAAATGGGAGTGGAACTGTGCGAACCAGAGCTGTCTCGACGGGTCCCGATGCATGTCCGGGAGGACGGGTCCGGTTATTTGGAAGGAACGATTCCGATGGGGGAAATTCCTTTTCTGGCCAGGTTTTTTATCGGACTGGGCCGGGAAGCCACGGTCAAGCAGCCATCCCTGCTGGTGGAGGAAATGAAGAAAATGCTGTCCGAATTGTTGGACAGATATGTATAGGCATTAAAAAGACTGCCCGATTGCGGGCAGTCTTTCGGGTTTGTATAGCCTTTTCTAAATCAAAGCTGCTGCGGAAAAGATACCCTGATAATTGGCATTCACGTTCAACGGCGCCGTCGGCACTCCGTTTTGGTCAAAGACCAGGCGTTCCGCTTCTAGCTCTTCCAGCGAGGATACTCGTCCCTCCGCATAATCCGACAGCCGGTCTCCCGCGCTTTGAATCCGGGCCTTCAACCCGCCGTAGCGGATATCAAGCGCTTCCCAGCCGAACGCCTTATACGTATGCATCCACATCCCGCGATGGGCCAGACGCAAGCTTTCCACGCGTGAAATAAGGTCCGGCAGATCATGCCTGACGATGGAAGCCAGCTCATCTTTCCGTTGTTCTTTATAGTTTCTTGTGATGCGTACGCCCAAGGCAGCTTTTAAAGCCAGCACCGCCGCAAGCCGCTCATAAGTTTCAAACAGCAGGTTGTACGGAGCGGGCATGTCCTCTTTTACCGTGCGCCATTTCCCTTCCATACCGGCATAAAAATCGGGCAATTCCGCTTCGGCGTCCGGTCCGATGTGTCCGTCGAACATCCCGACCATCAAATCCTGCCACAGCAGAAATTTGGACGGATTGGCCATCCAGTGATTCCCGGCGTCTACGCCAGGAACCTCGTCCATGTATTTCAGGGAGATGAGCGGTTCGAACAGATCCAATCCGGTGCAAGCTTTGAGGCGCTTAGCAAGAGTCTCATCGTCGACTTCATCTCCGTAGCCGTGCTCGGCAAACAGCTGCAGCCCGGCCAGAATGACGTAATGGTTAGTCTCATTCCCATTGTCCCCCCAAGCGGTGGCGAACACTTCCTTCAGCCCTTTTTTCTTGGCTGCCCGGAGCGCCGGATGGCTCGTGGTCCATGTCTTTCCGTAGTTTGGAGCGATCGAGTTCCACATGTGAATCCCGCCGGCAAAAATCGGCAGCGAGCCGAACTTCATATGCATGTCGTAAATCTTCTCGTACCCATCTTCCTCGCCCCGTCCGTAATCCCAAAACACGAACTGGACCCCGCTCGGGATTTTTGACATATTTTCAGCCGAAAAGTCCGCATTGATATTATATAGCTGCCCCTGGTTATCGTTAGCCAGCAAATTGAAATACATGTCGCTCCAAATCATCGGATGCAGCCCGTATTTGTTCGTGATCTCCAACACTTTACCTACGTGCTCGTTCATGATCTCGAACCGGTTGCGGTACCCGTGCTGGCGTAAATAGCGGCCCAGGCCCACCTGGAACGCTTCATCCATGCCGATATGAATACGCTTCGACCGGAATGTCTCCGAAGCCGTACGAATCATGGTCTCAATGAATTCATAGGTCTTGGGCTCTCCGGCGAGCAGAATGTCGTTGTGGTCTTTAATGGATTCCGCATAGTTCCATTTCAGGGCATGGAGCAAGTGACCGAGCGTCTGAATGCAGGGAATCATCTCGATGCCGAACAAATCGGCGTAATCGTCGCACTCGCGGAGTTCCGACTTCGTATAACGGCCCCGCATATATCCGAAATACGGCAGTTCTTCGATTTCAAACGTATCCTCGGTATACATCATTAATCCGTTAAGGCCCATGAGGGCCATATACCGGATAAACTGCTTGACCGTATCCACACGCATGACCGCGTTCCGCGAGGCGTCCAGCATCGTCCCGTTGAAGTCGAACCTCGGCAGCTCGGTAATCTCGAAGCTTTCTTCCGCTTTCGCATATTCCGCAAAAAGGCCCAGACCGCGGTAAAAATGGATCTTCCGATCGTATTGGATCCGGCCCCGGTTTCCTTCGCGGGATACCTTCAGCGGGCCTTCTTCCCGTACTACCTCTATGTTTAGCCCATCTCCGGACTGCGGATCTATGCCGAGTATCCCGGCCAGCTCTGTTACTCCGCGCATCAATTCTTCGTTTAAACCCGTAAATTGTAATTTGAGCAACGTCATAAATATCTTTACCTCCGTCTGTCGTCTGTCTGGCTGTGTCCGCTTTGATTCAAGATATCTATTTAATAATTACATTCCGGCCCTGTTTCGGTAGCTTCTCGGAGAAACGCCGGTAATTCTTTTGAACACTCGCGAAAAATAAAACATGTCTTTGTATCCCAAAGCTTCGCTGATTTCTTTCACGCTGACATCTGTGTTAAGCAACACTCTTTTCGCTTCCGCCACTTTGAGCCGGTGAATGAATTCATTCAAAGGGTATCCCGAATATTCATGAACGACCCGCCTTAGCGTCGATACGGAAATATGATGTTTTGCCGCAATTTCCTCCGGTTCCGCCGGCAAATACAACACATTGCCCAGATCCTCGATGATCTGTAGCGCAAACCTGCCCCGGTTCCCCGCTTCCGCCCGGTCCCCTTGGGAAACAAGCTCATACAGCAGCGCTTCCAACTGCAAGGCCGCACGGTCCAGGTTGCTCGGATTGCCGCTGTCGATCAGCATGAACATCATCTCCATTTTATGGAGCAGCGTGTCGTCGAATGAGGCTCTTTTCACCTGATCCGGATCATGCAGCCAATCCTTCAGCCACTCCGCAACCCGTTCCCCTTCCACCGAAAAATAGTACTCGTCCCAATATCCCCCCGAATCCGGCCCGTAATTGAATGTAGCCCCGGGGTAGAGACAGAACCACGATCCGGCCGGAACACGTTGCTTTTCGCCGCGATCGACCTGGTAATACCCCTCGCCGCCCGCGATCGACACGAATGCCCAGTGCTCGAAAGTGGCATCCACGCGCTGCATCGTTCTTCCGGGCAAATGCCCGGCGCTCACCACGGAAAGCGATTTGATTTTCAGCCGCGCCGGCTCGACGGCCGGATTGAAGACCCGAATCGGGTGCGGACTGATCATATAGTCCATATACTTTGTCATACCGCACATTCCCCCTTTGAGATTAGTGTGCTAATTTATTGGTGATTGAACAAATATAACATATTTGTGTGAATTGACAGGGATCATTGTAACAGATTCACGCAAAAATCGAAAGGATGTAAGCGATCGTAATGAGCGAACTGAAGGTTGGCCTTATCGGTAACGGATCGATCTCGGAATCCCATTTACAAGCGTATTTATCAAACCCCAAGGCGGAGTTAGTCGCCGTATGTGATCTTAACGAAGAACGGGCCAGGGAGACCGCCCGCAAATACAATATCCCCCACGTTTATACCGACTATAGGGAACTGCTTGCTAACCCCCTGGTTGAGGCCGTCAGCATTTGCACCTGGAATGACTCGCATGCCGAAATCAGCGTTGCAGCCCTCCGGGCAGGCAAAAACGTGTTATGCGAAAAGCCGCTGTGCAAAACGGTAGACGAGGCTCTTCAGGTAGAGCAAGCCGTGCGCGAAACCGGCAAGCTGCTTCAAGTCGGCTATGTCCGCCGTCATGCCGCCAACATCGCCGTACTGAAAAAATTCATGGATGCCGGGGAACTGGGAGAGATTTATTTTGCCAAAGCCAGCCTGATTCGACGTCTCGGCAATCCGGGCGGCTGGTTTGCGGACAAGGAACGCTCCGGCGGCGGGCCGCTGATCGACATCGGCGTGCATGTCATCGACCTTTGCTGGTATTTGATGGGCAAGCCAAAAGTCAAATCGGTGAGCGGCAACACATACACCAAACTCGGAAATCGCTCCAATATCGAAAATTACGATTTCTATAAAGCGGCCGATTACGATGGCTCCTTTAATACCGTAGAAGATATGGCCAACGCGCTCATCCGCTTTGAAAACGGCGCCTCGCTGCTGGTCGATGTCAGCTTCTCGCTCCATGCCAAGGACAACTCGGCACAGGTTAATATTTACGGAGACAAAGGCGGGGCCGAAATCGAGCCCGTGCTGTCCATCGTGACGGAACGCCACAACACCATCCTTAATATCGAGCCGCAAATCAGCACTCCCGGCTTTGATTTTCAGGGAAGCTTCGATACGGAAATCAATCACTTTGTCGACAACTGCCTCGGTTTGACCGAAAATATCTGTCCGGTGGAAGACGGCGTGGAGATGATCAAGGTTTTGAATGCGATCTATCAATCCGCCGCCGAAGGCCGCGAAATCCACTTTTAGAGGAAACCAAAAAGTCGGCTTTTGATCACGAAGTTATTCAAGGAGTATATCGGCGTCGAATCTTGAATGCAGCCGGGCCTAGCGTATGCTTTCGAAGCATGTTTCCTTCGGAAACATTTAAGTTGCTCACGTAGGTTTTTCCAGCGTATGCTTCCGAAGTCGTTTTCTACGAAAACGTGTAGCTCCACTACTCGGTCCCTAGCTTTATTCAACCTTCTCGGTGCTGAAAACCCGACTGTTTGCTCTTTATTTTATTGAAAACCAAAAAGTCGGCTTTTGATCACGAAGTTATTCAAGGAGTATATCGGCGTCGAATCTTGAATGCAGCCGGGCCTAGCGTATGCTTTCGAAGCATGTTTCCTTCGGAAACATTTAAGTTGCTCACGTAGGTTTTTCCAGCGTATGCTTCCGAAGTCGTTTTCTACGAAAACGTGTAGCTCCGCTACTCGGTCCCTAGCTTTATTCAACCTTCTCGGTGCTGAAAACCCGACTTTTTGCTCTTAGTTTTATTGGAAACAAAAAGTCGAACTTTAGGTCACGAAGTCAAATTTATATAAGGAGGCGAATTTAATATGAACTTGAACAACAAAATCGGCGTGATCGTGGACAGCTTCGGGATTGGTGTGATTGAGGGGTTGAAAAAAGCCAAGGAAGTCGGGGCCGACGGCGTGCAAATCTATGCGGTTTCCGGCGAAATGGACCCGGAGGTCCTTACCGGGAGCAAGCGCAAGGAACTGCGCAGCTTCATTGAAGGACTCGGCCTGGAAATTTCCGCGCTGTGCGGCGATTTGGCCGGACACGGCTTTCAGGATGCGGAGGCAAACCCGGCAAAAATCGAGAAATCCAAGCGGATTCTCGACTTGGCCGTGGAACTCGGCACGAATATCGTGACCACGCATATCGGCATCGTGCCGGAGGATGCAGGCAGCCGCATCTATGAATCGATGCAGCGGGCCTGCGAAGAGCTTGGCGTATATGCCAAGAGTATGAACGCTTATTTTGCGATTGAGACCGGTCCCGAGCCGGCGGCGCATTTGAAGAGCTTTTTGGATACGCTCAGCACCAACGGCGTTTCCGTCAATTTCGATCCCGCCAACATGGTCATGGTGACGGGTGACGATCCTGTGCAAGGCGTCAAAACGCTGCGCGATTACATCGTCCATACGCATGTTAAAGACGGCAAGCGGCTTCGCCTGGTCGACCCGAAAGACGTTTACGGATTTCTGGGCTATAGCGCGATGGACCATCAGAAAATCGCGGAGATGGCTGCTTCGGGCGCAGCCTTCGAGGAAGTTCCGCTCGGCGCGGGACAGGTCGACTTTCAAGCTTACTTCGCCGCGCTCCAGGAAATCGGCTACGCCGGATATTTGACGATCGAACGGGAAGTGGGCGCCAATCCCGCGGAGGATATTGCCAAAGCGGTCTCCTTCATCCAATCTTATCGAGGCTAACTAAAATAGGGAGATGACAAAACATGAAGTTAGGGATTAGTTCTTACAGCCTGTACCAGGCCATGGATCAAGGCCGGATGAATATCGCGGAAGTCATCGACTGGGCCGCGGGCATAGGGGCCAGTCATATTGAAATCGTGCCGGGGCTCGGATTCGACTTCGACAGCGATCCCGGACTGGAAGAACAAATTGTGAACAAAGCCAAGGCTGCCGGCATCGAAATATCGAACTACGCGATCGGGGCCAACTTTATCACGGATACGGATGAAGACTACGAGGCGGAGATTGCCAGGGTGATCGGCGAGGTGGACCGCGTGCATCGCTTGGGTGCGAAACTGATGCGGCATGACGTCGCATCCCGCGAAGATACCTCCATCCTGCGGTTTAACGAGGATCTGGACAAAATCGCCGCGGCCTGCCGCCGGATCGCCGAGCACGCGGCGCAGTACGGAATTACGACCAGCGTGGAGAACCACGGGTACTATGTGCAAGC
Source organism: Fontibacillus forbon (assembly GCF_046559655.1). Taxonomy (NCBI): domain Bacteria; kingdom Bacillati; phylum Bacillota; class Bacilli; order Caryophanales; family Paenibacillaceae; genus Fontibacillus; species Fontibacillus forbon. The sequence continues at coordinate 399,112 of NZ_JBKGFV010000004.1, forward strand.
AAGCGATCGCGTGCAGGCGCTGCTTCATGCGGTGGACCGTCCGAATTACAAAACGACGCTGGATGTGGGCAACTTCGTATGCGTGGACGAAAATCCGGTCACTGCGGTCAAAAGCAACCTGAAATATGCCTCCATGGTGCATATCAAGGACTTTTACATCCGTCCGTCCTACCGCAATCCCGGAGAAGGCTGGTTCCGAAGCTCCGGCGGAAACTACCTGCGCGGAGCGATCGCCGGCCATGGCGATATCGATTTGCCGGAAATTATCCGGGCCATCAAAAGCTCCGGCTATGACGGCTTCCTTTCCATCGAGTATGAGGGTATGGAGGACTGCCTGACAGGCACGAAGATCGCCTTCGACAACGTCAAGCGGATCTGGGACGAGGTTTAGAGCATTTACGCTAAAAATCCTGCCAGGAAGACTTATAAGTCTTGGCAGGATTTTTTCTCGGTCGGATTAAGATTAACGCTCGCTTGCGGGTGAAATGAAATAAGGGACTTTCAGGGCGCTATTCGTGCGTAATAGCGTTATTCGGGGAAATAGCGGTATATTAGGCCCTTATTTAGGCCGAAAATTGGCCATTTGGCTTCACAGCGCCTCTTTTGAACAGAATAGCGCCCTTAAAGGGCGCTATTCTGTTCATGAACCCGCTACTTCCGGAAATAACGCCCTGTTTGGGCGTTATCTTTCTTTCGGGACGGCTTCTTCCCATTCCGGAAGAGCGGACTTTCATGAGCCGGCGATTATTTCAGTCCCATCACTTCGAATCCATAAATCCGCGCGGCCGTATCCCCGCCCTGGGTCGGCTTTTCCACGACAAGCCGGGCATAGCGGGCCGAAGTCAAAGCAATGGCATGCTTGCTGACGCCCTTCGCGTTGTCGGTCACCTGCACCGCATCGGTCCAGTTTTCCCCGTCCAAGCTGAGTTGGATCCGGAAGCTGCGCGTATTGAATGCCGCGGCTTCCCCGCCCGCTTCGGCGTGTTTGACGACGAACTCGCTGACTTTATGTTCGGCACCGAGATCTACCGTCAACGTATGGGGAGCATCGCCCACCGCGCACCATTTGGTCTTGTCGTCGCCGTCCAGGGCAAACGGCGGAGCTTCCTTCTCATTCACATAACTGGATGCGGTCGCTTTCTTGCCAAAGGCCAGATCGGATACCCCTCCGGCGGCTTCCTTGGTGACTGTGATCATTTGCCGCTTCACTACGTCCTCCCCGACCTCATTGATCGCCTTCAAAGTCACTTCAAACGTGCCTTCTTCCTTATAGGTCACCTTCGGATTCCGCTCCGTGCTACCCGACGGCTCCCCGCCGGGGAAGCTCCACGCCCAGCTTTCCGTGACTTCCGAGGACTTGTCGGTAAACTGCACGCTTTCGCCCGGAGCGATTAGCGTACGGTCCGCCTCAAAAGCGGCGATCGGCTTCGGATAAGTCGGCCAGTTAAAGGTAACGGAGGCCGGTTTCCCCTGTTCATACTGCCGATTCACGGGAATGACGACCATTTTCGTAGCCTCTTCCTTGTTCAACCGCTTCATTTCAGGCACATAATAGACCGTGTTCCCGGTCATCCCCGCCAACTCATAAGCGCCGTCCGGCTTGACGCGGTAGACTTGATAATACATCACGTCGCCGCTGTCCTTCGGTGCTTCCCAAGTCAGGCGCGCATCGCCGTAGATGCCGTCCCGGAAGTCGTTTTCCGTTACTTTCAGGTCGGTCACGGCCTTCGGTTGGTTGGCTTTGTCCTGCTTCTGCGTTACGGCCAACTCTCCGATAAACGCCTCATAACCGGCTACGGCCTTGGAGGAAGCGAACTTCAGCGAAATGCCGCTGATCGTGCGGCCCTTATGCTTGTTGAGCTGGACGCTGCCCTCTTTCCACGAACCTGCATCTGCATCTCCTGCGGAAGTCCATTTTTTCGGTTGGAAAAAGACAACCTCCTCCGGGTCATCCGAGAAAGACACCCCGATTTGAACCATGCCCGCTGTGGCCGCATTGTCCTGATAAATCAACGACAATTCACTCGTCGCCGCGACCGGAATGTTCGTTTTATACAGCTTCACCTGAGTCGGATTATCCGCGGTCAGGTCTCCCGCCACTTTCAACGAACTGCCGCCGTAATACGATTTGGTAAAATCGAAGCTCGGGGTAAGCGCTTTCCCTGTGCCGTCCGATTCGGCGATCCAGCGCCAGGTCGGCAAAATGTCCTGGAGACTTCGATTGCTCCAGTCCTTCTCCCGCATGACTTTCCCGTTGACCGCAAACAGATGCCCGTTCCCCGTATTAAAATGCGTAATGAACTCCGGACCGGAAATCACGCTCTTGTCGGCAATATCATGGGCAATTCCACGCCAGGCATAAGGATCCCCGTCCTCCGCACCGCTCGCAGCAGCCTTAGTTTCCGCCGGATTACCGCCAAGCCCAACCCAAAAAATCTGCTCTTTCTTCATATACTGTTCATTCGTCTCCGAACTGTTAAACGCCCAATCCGGGCGATAGATGCCAAGCGATGTGGTCGCTTTTTTCCCATTCGGGAACAAGATCGGCCAGTTGTAACTACCCTCGTAACCCTTTGCCTCCACGTCAATGCCCGCGAACAAATCGTAAGGACTTCGCCCGAGTTCATTCGCTTTCGCCGGGGAGTTCAGATACGGAGTCACGTAATCGTATTTCCCGTTTTCTTCATCTTTGTATTGCCAGCGAAAATCCAGAAACATCGCGTCGGATACCCTATTGGTCCCATTCTGGAAAAACATCGCGTTTTTGTCGGTCAGGGCCCCCTGCCACTTTATGTTGCCCTCGTTAATCATGGAATCGTACCAGATGATCTCCAACTCGGAGCCTTTGATTTGCTGCAAATATTCCAGGAAGCGCTGCATGTCGGCGGCATCCCCTTTGGAAGCTCCCTGCGTCTCCTGATTGATGAACCAGCCGTCGAACCCGTAATACCGGGCCGCCTCCACCAATTTATCCGCAACGGGGAACGTACCGTCTTTGCGCTGTTGCAGCAGATCATGCATCCATTCCAGCTTGCCGCCGTGCTCGGTCTGCGGCAAGAAAACGGTTCCAAAAACGGGTACCCCGTTTTTGTGCGCCGCATCGATCACATCCGCGCTTGGCGGTACAATTAGCCCTTCCCCGGCCGAACCGCCCCACATGACGAGCTTGTCGATGTACTGCCAGAAACTGAACGTGTAAGTGTGAAACTTCTCGGACCCTTGGGAAGGAGCCCCGCTCGTGCTCGGAAACATGGAGGACAGCGCGATGACCTTCGCCTCCGGCTTGGCGCTTGGATTCACGACGCCCCCAAGGAACCGGTCTTTCCGAAGCTTCACCGACCCCCGGTTAAACGCCGCATCCTTGTCGGTTGCCGGAGACCATTCCAGCAAAGTATCCGGATACCAGTAGGACGAATGCGGCTGTGCCGCCTCCGCTTTTCCGGGCGTTCCGAGAATAACTCCGGCGAGAAGCGCCGCTCCGGCTGCTGACATCATGACCTTTTTCCACTTCGTTTTCGTAAAATAGTCCAGCTTCACTCTTTTCATCATTCAACCTCCTGTTTTGGGGTATGAAAAAAGAGAAACGGCCGTACCCGCCGCCCGTTTCTCCGAATTTCTATTTTTGCTCGGCTTTCCAGGCATCAAACTGCTTTTGAGCTTCCGCAATGACTCTATCGATTCCGGCGTCCTTGAACTTCTGAAGCGCCTTCGGCAAATATTCGTCCGGATCCACCGATCCGGTGTACAGCGCCGGAATAAACTCTTTGGCTACGTTCGTGACCGCTGCGACTTCCGTCTTCACCGGTGCGGTATCGAAGTTGAAACCGAAAGTAGGCGCAACGATCGCCGACGAGTTGAATTTTTCGAAGGCATCCCATTTGTCTTTCGGCTCGCCTTCATGCAGGTAAGTCAGGAACATGTTGCCCAGCGCAAAGCCCGGCATTGCATAATTTTCATTCATTGCCGGAAGATCCTCGATGTAAGGGTCCTCCACTTTCTTGTAGTGGACGTCTTCAATTCCGTATTGAATCAGGTTACGCAAATAAGCGTCCGTATTCAGCAGATTCAGGAACATCATCGCCCGCTCCGGATTTTTGGAGTAGGAAGAAATCGCGAGCATGGACCCGGCGGCAGAGCTCGTATAAATGATCGGATCATGCATCGGTTTCGTTACGATGTCGTAGCCCGCGCTTCTCGACCAGCCGAGTTCGGCGTAAGGCTGCGTAATTTCACGGTCGACCAGCCATTTGCCGGTCTTCATGTTGTCGATGCCTTCCAGCGTGGCGATATCTTCGCGGACATAACCCGCTTTGTAATATTTCCGCATCGTTTGCAGTGCGGCTTTGAGCTCAGGCGATTCCAGAATATTCACGTATTTATTGTCTTTGGTATCAATGTACATACCGATCGGAATCTCATCGCCCAATACGAAATCGAACGGCAGATACGGCTTGAAGTTTTTCGGAACGGCCAAAGGAGTGATGTCGGCCGGTTCGTTCTCTTTAATCGTTTTCAGGAGCGGTTCCAGGTCTTCCAGCGTCGTTAGGTTGGAAATATCGAGATTGTATTTGTCCAGATACTTCTTGTTGAAACGCCAAACAAATTGTTGGGCCAGTTCTTTGTTGGCCGGAATTCCGTAGTTAACCCCGTTAACTTTCGTACCTTCGAGGAAGCGGGGATCCAACACTTCTTTAATCCCCTTGCCGTATTGGTCAAGCAGGTCGTTCAGCGGCATAAACGCGCCCTTGGCGGCATTCGGAAGATAGTCGAACGCCCAGGAGCTGGTGAACGCGATGTCGTAGTCTTCGCCCGAGCTGGTAATGACCTGCATGCGCTGGCTGTAATCGCCCCAGTCGATCATCGTAATGTCGACCTTGGCGTTGATTTTTTCGGATACGTATTTATTGATTTCTTCCTGCACTTTCGGCAGGTCGTTCTGGCTTGGACCGATCAGGTACAGCTTCAATGTCACCGGGTCCAGTTTGGAGACGTCGATCGAGCCGTCGCTCTGCACAGCCTCTCCCTCTTTTGCCGGCCCATTGCTTTTCTTCTCTCCGCCGCATCCCGCGAGAACCGCGGACAGCGCCAAAATCAAAGACAAGACCATAAAAAGGGACTTCTTCTTGTTCATTTTGTTTCCCCCTACGTACAAGTTGGATGATAAGAGCATTTATTGAAACCGCACTCACTCCGGCCGGGCAGCTGCTACGATTCTACGGCGGGTGTGGGAGCGGAAACAACCATAGTTATGGACCTGCCTGCCGGTTCAGGTTTAACCTTTTACCGAGCCGACGGTCAGACCTTGCACAAAATAACGCTGGAAGAACGGATACGCCATCACGATCGGAAGAGTGGCAAGCACGACCATCGCCATTCTTACGGTTTCCGTCGGCAGACTCGCTGCGGCGTTGAAGGAACCGAGGTTTTGGGCGTTTTTGATCAAAAAGTCCATGTTTTTCTCGATCTTCATCAGCATGAACTGCAACGGCGGCGTTAAATCCGGTTTATTGTAATAAAGCAGCGCATTGAACCAGTCGTTCCAATAAGCCAGGCAACTGAACAGCCCGATGGTGGCAATACCCGGCAAGGATACGGGGAGCACGATTCTAACAAAAGTCAGGAACTCCCCTGCCCCATCGATTTTGGCGGATTCGATGATCTCATCGGGAACCGTGGTTTGGAAAAACGTCCGCATGACGATGATCGAAAAAGCGCTCAAGGACAACGGAAGAATTAGGGACCAAACCGTATTCTGCAAATGCAGGAACTGGGTCATCACAATATATCCGGGAACCATCCCGCCGGAAAACAGCATCGTAAAAAACGCAAGAAAACTGAAAAAGCCGCGGAATTCAAAACTTCTTCTGGATACGGCATACGCGTAGGTCGTCACCAGAATCAAGGTGAACAGCGTACCCATTATGGTCACCAGCAGTGTGACGCCGAACGAAACAAGTAATTCGTGCCCGGTCTCGAAGATGTAGCTGTAGGCGGCGGTGCTGAATTTGCTGGGCCAAAGGCTGAAGCCTTCCAGCGCCAGCGTCTGCTCATCGGTCAAAGAGATGATAATGACGAACAGGAACGGAAAGACGCAAGAGAAAGAAAACAGCCCGATCACGATATTGAAAAATACGTTCCATGCCGGGGTGATTTCATTGAAATCCCGCTGCTTCTTTTTTCCCGGCTTGAGCGGCATTTCGATTTGAACAGGTCTTGATGTCATTGGCTATCCCCCCGGCTCTAAAAGATCGCATGATCTTTCTCAATTTTTCTGACGATCGCATTGGCTGCCAGAATGAGCACCAAACCGACCAGTGATTGGTAAAGGCCCGCTGCGGTACTCATGCCGATGTCCCCCATATTGATCAAGCCGCGATAAACGAAGGTATCGATGACATTGGTTACAGGGTACAAGGCACCCGCATCCTTCGGCAACTGGTAAAACAACCCGAAATCGGAGCGAAAAATGCCGCCGATGGCCAGAATCGTCAAAATGATCATGAGCGGTTTAAGCAGCGGTATGGTAATGTAGCGGATCTGCTTCCATTTGGTCGCCCCGTCGATGACGGCCGCTTCGTAGTAAGACTTGTCGATCCCGGTGATGGCGGCGAGATAAATAACGCTGTTATAGCCGACGCTCTTCCAGATCCCGACGAATACGATGATGAACGGCCAGTATTTGGGTTCCGAATACCAGCTGATCCGCTCCCCGCCGAAGAAGGTAATGATCTGGTTCAGCGTCCCTTTGTCCATGCTCAGGAAGGTGAACGCGAAATAACTGATAATGACCCAGGACAGGAAGTGCGGGAGAAACATCCCGGTTTGATACACCTTCGCCATCCGTTTGTTGACCAGTTCGCTTAAGAGAATCGCAAAGCCGACGGAAATGACCAGCCCGAGAAAAATGAGAACCAGGTTGTACAAGATCGTGTTTCTTGTGATCACGTATGCATCGCTGGTCGTAAACAAGTACTCGAAATTTTTGAGCCCTACCCACTTGCTGTTGAACACGCTGGCGAAAAATCCGTCACGGCTGATTCGGAAATCTTTAAATGCAAGGATTGAACCGAACATCGGCAAGTAGGCAAAAATAAGAAACCAGACGGTTCCTGGTATAACCATGATCAGCAGCGCCCGGTTGCGGACGACTTTTCTCCAAAATGCTGCCACGATCCTTCCTCCTTTGCCTGCTGTACCCTATGGAGTTAAGCGTTTCCAAGGGATGTTGAAATGTTTTCTGATTACGCATGTAACTGCTCCGTCATGGATCCCCTAAGACCAAAAACAAAGCACCGGCGAATAAACCGCCCTTCTGTTACGTTTGCCCTTAACTAACTCTATTTTGCCAAGTAAGCGCTATCTTCAACAAGTTGAAAAACCCTAGAAATCCATGGATAAATTAAAGAACAGTCTTTAAAAAAACAACAGGCCAACCCAAAAAGGTTGACCTGTCATGCGGCTATCCCGGAAAAATTACGACCTATTTGTTGTACATATGGCGCAATTCCGTCGGCGAAACTCCGGCGTACTTTTTGAACTGCCGATAGAAATAAGAGGTGTCAAGGTAGCCGACGCCAAGCGCGATCTCCGTAGTTTTACGGTCCGTGTTTATCAAAAGCTGGGTCGCCTTTTCAATCCGGTATTGGTTGACGTAATCCGAAAAGCTGTTTCCGACCTCCTGCTGGAACAGTTGACCCAAATAATTCGGGTGCAAACCCGCTTTTTGGCTTAGCGTCTTTAAAGACAGCTCTTCCGCGTAATGCCGGTGTACCTGCTCGACCAAAAAAGCTACATGCGGACTGAAGTCTTCACGGCCGGTCTCTTGCTTCTCCAGACTTCTCCGGACAACGGAGGTGACATGCCGGATCAGGGCAGGCAGCGTGCTGATTCTCCCGATCGGCGCAAACACTTCGCTGTAATCGGGATTGTCCTCCCTTTCTTTGACGGCGAGCATAAGCCGGAGGGCCGTGTTGACGCAGGACTCCCGCGGCGTTAAGTGCTCCCTGGTGGCGCTCCGCAGAACCCGTTCGATGAACGGCTCGACAACCTCGATCCTGCCTTCGATCAACAGCTCGACGTAATGCTCGTTATCCCACTCCAAAGACGGTAATCCGGCCTCCTCCGGCTTCGTTAATGCGGTAAACCGGATGCGTTCCTCCCCGGAAATCAGGTACCTGCGGAATACCGCCTTTGCAAGGCCGTAACTGTTCTGAACGCCTTTGGAATCACATCCCGCTCCGCCTTCCGAAATCCAGAAACTTGCCTCCGAGCCGTTTTGCACGGCCTCGGCGGCCAAAAGCAGCTGATGCTGCGCTGCGGAAGCGTCTTTTTGCCCCCCGAAAGCATACAGGATGACCAAATCGCCGTCCGGATCCATGAAGCTGATAACTTCCGCCTCTGCCGTCTTCGACTTCTCGACCGCCTTGGCCAGTTCCCGGCATTTCTCCCCCATTTCGTTTCTGAGGATTTCCGGCGCATCAGGATATTCCCCCGTAATCGGCCTAACGACGAACAACTGGTATAAACCGCAGTTTAGCGGCAGGCCCAACAATTCGGCGCGGTGCTTGAATTCCTGGCTTTCGATCTCCCCGCTGACCCAGCGTTGCAGGATGTTGCTTCGCAGCACTTCCCAATCCTCTTCAAAATGAACCTGCTGCAGTTCATCCCGGTCCCAATCCCCGCGGATATGGCGGATCGTGAATTCCAGTTCCTCAAGGTTAATCGGTTTCAGGATATAATTTTCAATCCCTAGCGTAATCCCCGCTTTGACATATTCGAATTCCTCATACCCGCTCAGCACCACGAATTTGACCTTTAACCCGGCTTCCTTAATCTTTCGGATTAGTTCGAGCCCGTTCATTCGCGGCATCATGATATCGGTAACCAATAAATCCACGGATTCCTCCCGAATCATCTCCAGAGCGCTCAATCCGTCATTCGCCGTCCCGGCAATTTCGATGCCGTATTTGCTCCAGTCGAGTATCGAGCTCAACCCTTGGGCGATCAACGGCTCGTCATCCACGAATAACACCTTTTTCATCACATGAATCCCTCCCTCAGAAGCGGTATTTCAATGCGGACGGTTGTACCTTGCCCTTCCTGGCTGCATACGGTGACTCCGTATTCGTCTCCATAGTTCATGCGTATTCTTTCATGGACATTGATCAGACCGATCGATGAACCTCCGCCCCCGGCAGGCTGGGGAGAAGGCGGAGCCGACAGCATCCGGTTGATTTCCTTCAGTCTTTCCGCCGGTATCCCCTTCCCGTTATCCGCTACCGTAATCGCAATCCGGTCTTTGTCACGTACGGTATGGAGCGATATTTCGTTATCGCTGTCCAGCGACCGGAATCCGTGAACGATATAATTTTCCACGATAGGCTGGATGAGCAGCTTAATGATTCGGCAATTCCCGATCTCGCCGTCCGTGCTAATCTCCACATTCAGGCGGCCTTCATAGCGGATCCGGAACAAGTCCAGATAAATGGAGCACAGTTCGATCTCTTCCTGGACCGTAACTACCGTATCCTTTTTGACCATGCTGCGGAACATGACGGAAAGGCTGTAAATCATTTGTCCCACATCCTTGGCACCGGAGGAATAGGCCTTCATCCGGATCGATTCCAGCGTGTTGTACAAGAAATGGGGATGAATCTGCGATTGCAGCGCGACTAATTCGGCATGCTTCTGCCTGATTTCCGACGTATACATTTTGTCGATGTACAGCTCCAGACGTTCGCACATATCGTTGACCCGTTCCGAGATTTGCTGAAGCTCATCTTCGCCCGGCATCTGTATCCGGATGGATAAGTCACCCTCCCCGATCCGGCTCATCGAGCGGATAATCCGCTGGATTTTCTTGGAGTATTTCCGCATGACCGTACTCGTAATGATAAAGCTGGCCGCGATAAACAGGAGGGTGCCGATCACCAGGCTGTTCCTCAGGCGCACCGTGCTATCGTGAATCGAAGATTTGGACACGATCCCGACGACCGATAATTCCGCGTTCCCGACGCTCAGCACATTCACCTTGGACATCTCATCAAGCTCAATCCATTTTCCCGTGTTATCCAATTCCGCCCGGTACGGATACGTCTGTCCGAAATAGCCCCCCTCTCCCTGTGAATCGTAAATGACCGTTCCCTGGGAACTCATCACCAGAATCCGCCCGCGGATTTCCGGCGTCCTTGTATTCAGCCAGGCGGATAGCTGTTTCGTGTCGAACTCCACCATCATCATCCCCATCTTTTCCAGCGTCCAGGGATCCTGAAGCTCACGGGTATAGGAGTAGACACCCGCCTGGGCCGAAGCGGCGGAATCCCAAAACCGGGCATCCTGATGAATCGTATCCCAGGCATAGATTCTGCGGCGGACGAACCAGGACTCCCACTCGGCTTTGGAACCGGTTTCATATTTGAGCTGCTGACTTACCGGCCGGATTTGCATGTAGAAATCTTTCGGATAGCTGTATATCGTAACTCCCGTAGCCCCCGGATTTTGTTCCAGATAGGATTTCAGGAGCGAGCTGAACGATCGGATCCGTTGTTCGCCGGGCCTGCTGAACAAATTCAGGCGATGGCTTAAATAGCTTTCGTACCGGTTATTCAAAAAATAGACCAAATCGTCGCTGAGCGCCGCGTCGCCGTAAATTTGCTGCACCGTGTTCTGAATGTTCTCGTACTGCCGGTTCAAATATATGCTCAAAACGTGCGCGGTTTTTAAATTGGCGTCGGTTTCCTCACGGATGATCCGCTGCACTTGATACTCATAAACCATGACCGCCGCGATCAGAAACAAAATCATCATGATGGCGGAATAGAGCAGGATGATCTTGTTAAACATTTTCCGTTTCAAGTGATTTAGATAAAAACGGCGAATTTTGTTCAAAGCGGGACACTTCCTGTCCTGTCGATTTTGGGTTCGCGTTTCAGTGTATCACCGCCGCCCCCTAAGCTGCAATCCGTATTTTCCGAAAGCAAGCGCCAATTATTTTTGTGTTTGAATTCTGCCATCGCTCTGATTATAATAGACCATGATCCCCTAAGATCACCGCAAAACAACACTTTCGAAGTCGTGTTTGGACTTCGCCTTCCTTTTTTTCTTCGCGTTTGCCCCTAAGATTCCAAAGGGGGTTCTTTCCTGATGTTTCTCACGCAGCACAAACTGCAAGCACGCATAAACGAATTATCCGCCTACCGTTACCGCGATAGCAGACCTATCCCTTTCTTTCACAGTCTGGAAGACACTCGACAAGAAATTAACCCCTCCCTGCCCGAAGTCTCGGCGAATTGGAGCAAAATGCGTACGGGCGATACCTGGAGCGGCCGCGATTTATATCTGTGGCTGTCTGCCGAAGCGGACATTCCGAAGTCGTGGGCCGGAGAGAAAATTCTGGGCCGCTTTGATTTCGGCGAAACCGGAGCGGGCAACAATTCCGGCTTTGAATCGCTATTTTATTTGCACGGCCAGCCTTATCAGGGCGTCGATTCCAATCATAAAGAAGTGTTCCTGCCGGACAGTCTGGCCGGGACAACGCAGCAGCTTCTGTTCCGGTTGTGGTCCGGTTTGGAAGGCGGCGGGCGGCCGCGAAACCAGACCCACGGCATCAAGCTGGCCGAGCTGTGCTGGCTGGATGAGGCCGTCGACGATTACTACTACACCGCCCTGGCGGTCTCGGAAACGGTACGCGTCCTGGACGAAAATTTGCCCGAGCGCGCGAAGCTGCTGCAATACGCCGACCGGTCCCTCGCTCTGATCGACTGGCGGGTGCCGGGTTCGGACGACTTTTACGCCTCGGTCCATGCGGCCAGAGACTTTCTCAACGAACAAATCGAAGGGATGGACAAAACGTCCCTCGTCAATATTACCTGCATCGGTCATACCCATATCGATGTGGCCTGGCTGTGGAGGCTGAAGCATACCCGGGAGAAATGCGCCCGCTCGTTTTCCACCGTCATGAGATTGATGGAAATGTATCCCGAGTACACCTTTTTACAAACCCAGCCACAGCTTTACGATTACGTCAAAAAGGATTATCCCGAACTGTATGAGGCGATCCGGGAGCGGGTTGCGGAAGGCCGCTGGGAAGCCGGGGGCGGCATGTGGCTGGAAGCCGACTGCAATCTGACCTCCGGTGAATCGCTGGTGCGCCAATTGCTTGTCGGAACCCGCTTCTTCAAGCAGGAGTTCGGAGCGGACTGCGACTACTTGTGGCTTCCCGACGTATTCGGCTACAGCTGGTCTCTCCCGCAGATTTTGAAAAAGTCCGGCATCCATACGTTCATGACCACGAAAATCAGCTGGAACCAGTACAACCGGATGCCGCATGATACGTTCAAATGGCGCGGGATCGACGGGACCGAAATTTTGACCCATTTCATCACCACCACCGAGCCTTGGTCGCAGCCGGGGTCCTGGTTCTATACGTATAACGGGCAAATCATCCCGAAAACGGTGAAGGGAAGCTGGGATGCCTACCGGGATAAAGAGCTGAACCAGGAACTCCTGTTCTCTTACGGCTATGGAGACGGGGGCGGCGGGGTCAACCGCGACATGCTGGAAATGCGCCGCCGGCTCGACAAGTTGCCGGGGCTTCCAAACTTAAGCACCGGCACGGCCGGAGACTACTTCCGAAAGCTTGGCGAGACGGTAAACCAAACCGACAGCTATGTCCATACCTGGGACGGCGAGCTGTATCTGGAATATCACCGGGGTACCTACACGAGCCAGGCGCATAACAAGCGGATGAACCGCAAGCTGGAGCTGCTGTATCGCGAAGCGGAGTGGCTGAACGTACTGCAGAGCGTAGCGAAGGGCGACTGGTCCCTGTATCCCGCCGCGAAGCTCAATGACGGCTGGAAGATCATTCTGCGCAACCAGTTCCATGACATTATCCCCGGCTCTTCCATCCGGGAAGTGTATGAGGACAGCACGATCGAATACGAACAAGCCGAGCAGCTTGCCATGCAGACGGTAGAAGCTGCGGTTCAGGCCGTTGGGATGCCGGAAACAGGCGACGCTCAAGTCTTCACGGTTTGGAATTCTTCCCCGTGGACGGAAACACGGCTGGCGGAAATTCCGGTACGCCCCGGATTGGAAACCGGCGTCTGGAGCGACGTCTCCGGCAACCGTCTCGCGGTACAGCGCGGCGATGGAGTCTGGATCGTGGAGGTGCCGAACGTTCCCGCTCTAGGCTATGCCGTGATCGCCTTCGAATCCGCGGCCCCGCAAGCGGCGGATCAGAATTCGCCGTTCATCCACCGGGAACGCGGACTTACAACCCCATTCTATGAGCTTGAATGGAATGAGCAAGGCCAGTTAACCCGGCTATACGACCGGGAAGAACAAAGGGAAGTGCTGGCCGCAGGCAAGCGGGGCAATCTGTTCCAGCTGTTCGAGGATAAACCGCTTGCTCACGAAGCCTGGGACATCGATATTTTTTACCAGCAAAAGTCGAGGGAACTCGGAGATCTCCAATCCTGCAAACTGGTGGAGTCCGGCCCTATTCGCACGGTAGTTCATTTTAGCTGGTCCTACGGGCAGTCGAAAATCGAACAGGACATGATCCTGTATGCCGGAAGCCGCCGGATCGACTTCGTCACGGAAGCCGACTGGCACGAACGCCAACAATTGCTCAAAGTGGCCTTCCCCGTCCATGTGCGGGCTACGGAAGCCACGTTCGACGTGCAGTTCGGCAACGTCAAGCGTCCGACCCATTGGAATACAAGTTGGGATGCCGCCCGGTTTGAAACCGTGGGCCACCAGTGGGCCGATCTGTCCGATAAAGGCTACGGCGTCAGCCTGATGAACGATTGCAAATACGGCTACGACATCAAGGACAATGTGCTTCGTCTCTCGCTAATCAAATGCGCGACGCATCCGGATATCGAAGCCGATCAAGGATACCACCGGTTCACCTATTCCCTGTTCCCGCATCAAGGGGACTGGCTGCAGGGCGATACCGTGCGTGAAGCCTGGATATTGAACAACCCGCTGCGTCATTCCCTTGGCGCCGCCCAAGGCCCGGCTAGCTCGCTGTTCAAATTGTCCGGCCGTACGGCCATGATCTCGGCCGTCAAGAAAGCCGAGGACCGGGATACCGTGATCGTCCGGATCCATGACTATTCGGGCAGCCGCAAGGCGCTGGAGCTGGACAGCGACCATAGAATCGTTGCCTGGAGAGAGTGCAACTTAATGGAACAATCCGACGAATCATGGAGTAATTCGCCGGGCATTTCCTTCGTGTTGAATCCTTATGAAATCAAGACGTTCGAGATCGAATTGAAGGCTTGAGGACAGTTAGACGATGTACAGGAGATCCCACCTCATTGGGGGAATCGAATTGTCGAGAAACCCCGTCCTTTTTCAAGGGCGGGGTTTCTCGGGTGCCCCATCTTCTTCATGTCGCAATAACGACCTTTTAGATCCTTATTTCCTCGAATGGGACAGGCATAGAGAAATAGTGTCCTTTTGGATCTTTATTTTTATGGAAACCTGCCAAAGCAGCTTCAAAGGGTCATTTCCTGCGAAAATTAGATCCCAAAAGTCCGCTATTTCATGCTACGTGACCCAAAAGCACAAAATAGCGCCCAAAAAGGGCATTATTCCGGCAGAGGAGTCAATTATTGAGGAGGGTGCGAAACACCCGGCTGATCCGGGACGGCGAACAGTTATACCGCACACGAAAAGAAACGATTGAGCGAAGCTTCGCGGATGCTAAAGATCTCCGTGGGTTTTGCTATTGCCGTTTGGCGCGGATTGGCTAACGTAAGAGGCAAGCCCTGATGACAGCCGCCGTGCAGAACAACATGAAGAAAATGGCTATCCACCTGGATCGGCTGGGAAAGCGGGGATGATCCCCCGCTTTTCAGGTTTGAAAATACAATGCGCATGAGAAAAAGATAAGCCCAACGTCTCATGACGTGGGTTTATCGACAATCTGAATCCCCCCACATCGGGGGATTTTTGTTTTCCGTATGGCTTAGCTTGACATAAAAGGGAATGGAAAATAAACTGGAAAATAAATAAACATTTTTGTTTTCCACGTTTTCCGAGAAGGAGGAGTTTTTCAGAAATGCGTCTGAGCTTAAAAAGTTTAATGGTTATGACCGATGTCGGATTCATCATTTACTGGGCGATAACCTTTTTAGAGTGGATTCCCAAAACCTATGCTTACCAAGACTATAGCAACCCGCTGCTTGTGTCATGGAACATGTCGTTTTTGCCGCTTGACCTGTTCATTTCGGGAACAGGCCTGATGGCGATTGCTTTATCGGCAAAGAAGAATCCCTTATGGAAGCCGCTAGCCCTCATATCCATGGTTTTGACTTTCTGCTCCGGGCTTCAGGCCATCGCTTTCTGGAGCATTCGGCTTGATTTCGATCTGTTATGGTGGATTCCCAACCTGTTTCTGATGCTGTATCCGCTATTCTTCATACCGGGATTGCTCCAACGGGAAGGAGGAATCCGGGCGTGAGAACAAAAATTATGGAAGCGGCAAAAAACGAATTCGCCTACCGGGGGCTGAAGTTCTCGATTCGCGATATCACGGCGCAGCTCGGAATCAGCTCAAAGACGCTGTACCAATACTTTGCATCAAAAGAGGAACTGGTCACCGCCTTAACCTTGGATGCGATCGACGAAATGAAATATACGGAAGCGATGATACTTAAGAATCCGTCCTTCTCTTTGCGGGAAAAAATACGGGAAGCGCTGGTAGTGCTCCCGAGCGCAATCATGATTAAAGATCTGCGCCTGCTGGATGATCTGCGGCGCAGCTACCCTCAGGCATGGAGCCACGCGGAGAAATACATTCGCGAGGGTTGGAGCGGAGTCGGAAAACTGGTAAAAGAAGGGATCCGGCAAGGCGTGATCCGCGAATTTGATTTCGATCTGTTCATACAGATGTATGTCGGTTCATTATACGGAATGATGGAGACGCGGGGAAACGGAGTGCCTTCCGCCGAAGACGTCGGCCGCATGGTCGACATTTTGCTGCACGGAATTTATGCCGAAAAGGAAAAATGAAACGATCCGGTTAACCCGTGAGCATGAAAAGAGACTGCCGAAAATGACCCTTAGCGGCCGTTCGGCAGTCTCTTCTGCTTAGAATAACTTATATGGAACCGGAGCTTATCTGCGAATTCCGATCGTCACGATCTCGCAGGGCCCGACCGGTAAGGAAAGCCCTCCGGCCGTGTTTCCGGACAAAGGCTGTGCGGGCTCCTCCAATATAGTCGTCTTATATAAATACTCCGACTTCATTTCCGGACTGAAGGTCAGTTCAGCGTCCCTATTGCTCATATTGTACCAGCGGAGCAGCAGATCCCCCGTCTCCTCGTTCATTTTGAGCGAAGAGAAAGCCAGCTCGGCTCCCTCCCACCGCAGCGGCGTTCCGAGCGGAGCGATTTGCCCGGTGTGCATACCCGTCTGGCACACCGTCCACGGAATCTGGAACTGGTAGGCTTCGGTATAGGCGCCGAACGCCCCGCCGCCTTCATGGCCGTAGGGGATCAGTTCCAGGCGGAAAGTATGCTCGCCGAGGCATTGCGCCTCGGGCGTCGGGAACAGGCCCCAGTCGCCCAACTCGCCGACGGAACGGAGCAGCGTCACGGCGATCGTATTGCGACCGTCCCGCAGCACTTCGTATTCGTTCAGGCCCAGGTTGGCTACCGCCAGGCCGGCATGGCCGTCGCTAATTTCCACAAAGGCTTGTTGATGCTGGGTATTGCTCGGGTTTGCCCATTCCGGAGCCGGCTCGTTGTCCCTGACGGCGATTTCGAACATGGAATCGACCTGATGCTTGGCTGCTGCGAGATCGGTCGGAAACAGAACGCGAATCCGGTGATCCTTCGCCCGGTTATCGAGGCTGCTTTCGATATGCAGCCCTTTGCCGCCTTTTTCCAAGGAGAGAACGGTGATGATTTCCAATGGAACGAGGCGCTTGCTGCGCTGCGCCTTGCGCTCGGGATAATAGACGAGCGCCCGCTGTTCCGCATCCAGCGTATCGTCCGCGGAAGCGGGGATTTCCCAGTGGTGGCGGATCTCTATGGATGCGCGGTACGGCGTATCCTCCAGCACGCGGATTTGCGCGGCCAGCCCCTTCGTGGTAAGCGCTTGTTCGCCTTCCGGTTGACGGTACATATATTCGTTGCCGATATCCCCGGTATCCTCGTAAACGCCGAGATCCCGGTAAGTGCGGCCCGATGTTTTATCGATCAGCGCAAAGGAGCCGTCCTCCGCGATTTCCACCTTGAGCGACGTATTTTCCATGACGAGGTGGCCGGTCAGCAATGAACCCGCGGTTTGAGGAATGGAGCTGGATGCCTCCTTCTCCCGGCGTACCCACGCATAAGCGCGGAGTCCGAGCGCCGGAACGTCTTCCGCCTGGAACGTGATCCGGACCCGGCGGCACATGTAAGGCTGACGGAACTTGTCATCCGGCAAATCGTAGCCGAACAGGAGCCCCAGATCTTCCACGGTGCATTCCACCGTCTTCCCGGCTTCGTCGACCAGAACGCGGCCGGACAAATCGGCCTCCTTCATCCGGCGGGCGGTTTCCTCCAGCGTAAAGCCTTCCCGCAAATACAAGCGGGCGGCATCCAGCTCCACCGAAATAACGCCGGTACGAGCCCAGCCCGTCGTATTCATCGCGACCAAAGGCAGCGGATCTTCCCCGTAGGCGGCGAACCCCGATGTATCGACCGCCTCGGCGATTACTTGCTTGCTGTCGTCGATGACGGCCTCGGCGACATGGCGGCTTTTGGCGAAGCGCGTTACCATTTCGCGGTGCACTTCATCCACGCTGCAGCCGCAGATGCTGTCGTGCGGATGGTTCTGCATCAGCGTTTTCCAGGCATAAGTAAACAGGTGATGCGGGTATTCCTTGCCCAGAAAATGCGCAAACGAGGCCAGCGGTTCAGCCACTTTTTCGAGCAAAGCTTGACCTTCCTGGTTCATTTGCTTCAGGTACACCCGGGCCGACGCCGTATTGACGAGCGTCCCCCAGCCGTCCGTGCGCTGGCTGCGCAGTTCGCCTTTCACGGAAGACAACTCCCGGTCCATTGCCCCTTCCAGCGACTGCAAATACTGCGGCAGGCTGGAGTGGACAAACTCCGTATCCGGGTATAACCGGGAGGCCGTTTCGATCGCTTCCGGCAGATCGAGCTGGATCGGCTGATGGTCGCAGCCGTTCATGAACAGCAGTTCCCCGGTGGACGCGTATTTCTCGGCGTCGGCCAGCTTGCGGTCCCAGAACGCCTTCGCCTCCGCTTCATCCGTCGGAACCTCGTTCCCGTTGGAATACCAGTTCGCGAACAGAATGCCGAGCACCTTCGAGCCGTCCGGCCCCTCCCAGATCAGTTCGGAGAAAGAGGACTCATACCCGCCGTCGGAAACGGTATTATTGAACCCGGTCGGCTTCACGCCGCGCCCGAAAAAAGCGTTATCGATCCCGGACTGCTTCATCAGCTGCGGCGTCTGCCCGACAAGGCCGAACGTATCGGGGAAATAGCCGATCTTGGCCGGCTCCCCATACCGTTTGGCGTCCTGATGGCCGATTTGCATGTTGCGCACATTCGCTTCTCCGCTAGTCAAGAACGCATCCTGCAAAATATACCACGGGCCGATCAAAATGCGGCCTTCCCGGATATGGGCTTCCAGCCGTTCTTTATTTTCGGGGCGGACCTGGAGATAGTCCTCCAAAATGATCGTCTGACCGTCCAGATAGAAGCTTTTGAACTCGCCGCCCTGGTCCAGTTTGTCCAGCAGCGCGTCCACCAGCGCTACGAGCCGGACATGATGCTTTTCATATGGCAAGTACCATTCTCTATCCCAGTGTGTGTGGGAAATGATATGGGCCGTTCTTTTTTTATTCATGCCTTGATTCCCCGCCTTCTTTAGCTATTTGGATCATAATTGTTTTTCTGAGTCAGGTCATTCCTCATTAATTTATCGTACCGGCCCGGTTTCATATAGAAGCTAAACTAAAGATATCGGTAGAAAAATTAAAGATGGGATCGTCGCGATCGGGTTGATCATGCCCCAATCCCATTAGCCGGAACCGGCCGGGAGGAATAAAGAACCGCCACCCTCGCTTCAAGCGAAGCAGGATAGCGGTTCTCCTGTTTCGGAAAAGCCCGTCATTGATTCACTATTGACTTCCGTAATCGATGGCTCTTCCGGTTCCTGTTCATTGCCTGTTTCCGTATTGCGCTTATACTTCCGCTTATGCTTCCAAAGGATACTTTTCCATGTAATCCAGCAACTCGTCCACGGTCGTGAAAGCGAGTCCCGTCACCGTATCGGCGCAGCCGTAATAGATGGCAATGCGGCCGGTGTCGGCATCGGTCAGGGCGGCGCACGGGAAGGTTACGTTCGGCACGTCTCCTACGCATTCGTACAGCGTTTCCGGGCCGAGGATGTAATTGCGGGAACGGGCGAGCACTTTCCAAGGCTCATTGATGTCCAGGAGCGCGCATCCCATGCGGTAAACGAACCCGTTGCAGGTATTGATGACGCCGTGATAGATCAGGAGCCAGCCTTTGTCGGTTTCGATCGGAACCGGCCCGGGGCCGATTTTTTTGGATTGCCATGCGGACTCGTCGCCGCTGATCGTACCCATCACGTAGCGGTGTTTCCCCCAGAACGTGAGGTCCGGGCTTACGCTGTAGAAGATGTCTCCGAACGGCGTGTGGCCCGTGTCGCTAGGACGGCTGACCATAGCATAGTAATCCCCGATTTTGCGCGGGAACAGTACTCCGTTACGGTTATAAGGCAAAAAGGCGTTTTCCAGCTGATGGAACGTTTTGAAATCGGTCGTGTATGCGATGCCGATGGTCGGGCCGTGATAGCCGTTGCACCAGGTGATGTAGTAACGGTCCCCGATCTTGCACACCCGCGGATCGTAGCGGTATTCCCGCTGGATTACTTCTTCGTCGCCTTCGAATTGGATCGGATCGTGATTGATGTTCCAGTTCACGCCGTCGTCGCTGAATCCGGCAAAAATATCCATGCTGACCGAACGCGAGTCGCAGCGGAACACGCCGGCAAACCCGCCCTCAAAAGGCACGACGGCGGAGTTGAACACGCTGTTGGAATTCGGGATCGCGTGGCGCTCGATGATCGGGTTAGAGGAATAACGCCAAACCGGTGCATTCAAGCCTTCGGGCTTCTCCTGCCAAGGCATGTTTGTCAGGGATTCGCCAATAATTTTGCTCATGATCATGTCTCCTTTTATAAGAACATTTATTTATAGATTCAGGTTAGTTCAAGATAAGCCGGCCGACTTACAAAATGCCTTCCTGCATGGCCCGGTACACGAGCTGCGAGAACAGGCTGTTCGACCAGGCGAACCACTTGCGTGTAAAAGTGTGCGGATCGTCGGCATGGAAGCCCTCATGCATGTAGCCGGTATCCGCGTCGGTCGCCTCCAGCATCGCGATCATCTCCAGCTTCTCTTCCTTGGTCTGCGCCGTGATGCCCTGCATCGACAAGGCCATATGCCAGATGTAATCCTTCGGCGTATGCGGGCTGCCGATACCCTTGGCGGCTTTCCCCTCGAAGTAGAACGGATTTTCCTTGCTGAGCGCGAAACGCCGCGTATTTTGGTAAATTTCATCGTCCGCGGTCACATAGCCGAGATACGGGATGGACATCAGACCCGGCGTACCCGCGTCGTCCATCAGGCAGTAGTTGCCGAAGCCGTCGGTTTCGTAGGCATAGATCGGCCCGAATTCAGGATGGCGGTAGATACCGTACAGCTTGATTCCGTGATCGACCTCGAACTCCAGTTCCTTCAATTCAGCCAGGAAATCCATATCGCGGAACACCCACTCCGCAAATTCCTGCATTTGGCGCAGCGCCACCACAGCGAACATATTGCCCGGAATGTTGTAGTGGAAGTCGCAAGCGTCGTCGCTGGAGCGGAAGCCCGACCAGATCATTCCCGTGTAATTAACCGGCATGCCGAGACCGCCGTTGCGCAGCGAATCTTCAGGAATTCCGTTGTTCCGGGAGAAACGGTACGGCGATTGTTCAAAATGATGCTGCTCGGTTTTGAACACGTCGTAGATCCGCCGCATCGCCGCTTTGAAGCCGGCATCGAAAATGTCGGTCCGCTCGGTTTCCTTCCAGTACGCATAGGCCAACCGGACGACGAAGCACAGCGAGTCGATTTCGAACTTGCGCTCCCATACCCATGGGGACATTTCCGTCACGTCCGTTGTGTTCCAGTGCCAGTCATTGGCCGATTCGTTAAACGCGTTGGCGTAAGGATCGACATGAATGTACATGATATGGCGTTTGATCAGGCCGCTAATGATCCGCTGCAGATCGGAGTCGTTCTTGGCCAGCGGTACGTAGTGGATCACCTGCTCCACCGAGTCGCGCAGCCAGGAGGCCGGAATATCGCCGGTAATGACAAAAGTCGTGCCGTCCTCCATCAGCTTGGTCGTCGTTTCCAGCGTGTTCGGAAAACAGTTTTTGAACAATTGCAGCAGCTTGGGGCGATGGGCGAGCTTGACTTCGGCGTCGGCAAGCACGTCTTGAACGGCCTGCGGAAGCTCCAGCTTCGGCATCGGTATTTTCGGTAGTCTAAATTGTTCCATGGGCTATCGACCGCTCCTTTTAAGGGAGTTCAAAAAGTCGACTTTCGATCACTCGACTTTTTGAACATGTATTTTGGGTTAGTTGTTTATTTTCAGTGTTTTGATCTCATACGGGGCAAAGTCCAGCTTGATCGGCCCCGCCGTGGCGCCCAGCGGCTCAACCTCCCGCTCCAGCGCGTCGGACAGGAATACCCCGCTATACGGCTGGATCCAGTTCAACTCCACGCGTTCGCGGCCGCCGGACGATTCATAGAAGCGAAGAATCACGCCGCTGCCGTCTTCGGCCGGTTTGACCGTATCGAGCACGACATGCTCGCCCGTGAAGCCGATCAGCGAGTGCACCGGCGGCAACGAACCTGCACGGGCTTCGGCGGCAATGACCGCCGGATCCAGATTCAGTTCCGCCGCAGCGCGCACCGTATGCGCCGATTGCCAATCCCCGGCATGCGGATACAGCGAATACGTAAATTCATGATCGCCCAAATCGGCGGTCACGTCCGGCCATTTCGGCGCGCGCAGCAAGGACAGGCGAATCGTGCTGCCCTGCACGTCGTAGCCGTACTTGCAGTCATTCAGCAGGCTGACGCCATAGCCGCGCTCGGATACATCGACGAAGCGATGTCCGCAGACTTCGTATTGCGCCTGCTCCCAGCTCGTATTCCGGTGCGTAACCCTTTCCAAAGCGCCGAACGGAATTTCGTAGGTCGCTTTATCCGTGACGACATCGATCGGGAAGCCGACCTTGAGCAGCTTGTGAGCTTCGTTCCAGCTTACCTTGGTCTCAAAATCGATCCGCCGGTCGTGATGATACAGGATCAAATCCTGAGTAATCTCCGATTGTCCGATGCTCCACCGGAACCGCAGCACGTCCCGCACGGCTCCGGCCGCAACCACCCGACTTTCCAGCAGTTCCGCTTGGCCGGCCGGCTGCCGCTCGTAGCGGCTGTCGATATCCCAGGCATCCCACAGCGTAGGCCGGTCATGGAAGAAATGGAACCGGTTCGCGGCTTCGCCCGCTTTGACGACTTCCCTGCCGGCGTCTTTATCCCAAAGGCTGACGATTTCACCGCGCTCATTGAATTTTAATCGGTAATACTCCGTTTCCCATTCGCTTGGGAATGTTTTCTCGCGGGCAGACGATCCCGGCATCTGTTCCTGTTTAGCTTCGCTTCGCAGCCAAATCGTCTTGTAGCCGAAGGCCGGAATTCCGGGTACGTGAACCCGGACCGCGTTATCTTCGCCTTGTACTCCAGAAGCGCCATCCAGGATCAGTTGTCCGCCGTTTTCGTCATATGCACTAAGAGTGCCGCTAAGCCCGTGGTCGCGGATGGAAACCGCCGTATCGCGGGACCAGCCCAGACTGTTAAAGACGATATAAGGCTTACCCTCGCCCTCCGTCGCCACCTCTCCGGCCAGAGACTCCAGACCCTGCAACAACCCGGCATTGCCTTTGCCGAAAATTTCTCTATATTCCTTTTCCGATGTCTCATAAGTTTCTGTGATCGCCGATCCCGGAATAATGTCATGGAACTGATTCAGTAAAATCAGCTTCCAGCCTTCATTCAAGTCTTTCCGGATTGCGTCAGTACGCTCTTCCTGCATACCCGGAACCACCAGCGTATTCCAAACCTCCGCCTCGCGGTATAAAATTTCCGCTTTTCGGTTGTTCCGCTTGTTGCGGCCATGCGTCGTGTAGGTGCCGCGGTGCAGCTCCAGGTACAGATCGCCGTGCCAGGCCGGAAGCTCCGGATGCGCCGCATCGATTCCGGCAAAGAACTCGGCCGCGGTACTGTACTCGCTGGCAGGCTGTCCGACCATAAGCTCGGCCCGATCATTATATTCCAGCATCTCGCGGGTTACGCCTCCGCCACCGTCGCCGTGGCCGTACAGCAGCATCTGTTCCGGGTGCGCAGCTTTCTCCCGATAAGATTGCCAATGATCGTGAATATCTTTAGGGAGCGTATTTTCGTTGACTCCATGATTCAAATAGGACAGCATCGGCGTTCCGTCAATCCCGACCCAGTGAAACAGATCGTACGGGAACACGTTCGTGTCGTTCCAGCCCAGCTTGGTCGTCATGAAGTAACGCACGCCGCCATGACGTAAAATCTGAGGCAGTGAAGCGCAGTAGCCGAACGTATCGGGCAGCCATTCGATCTCCGACGTCATGCCGAACTCCTCTTGATAAAAATGCTGCCCGTACAGCATTTGCCGCATCAGCGATTCCCCGCTAGGCAAATTCAAATCCGGTTCAACCCACATGCCGCCGACGAGTTCCCAGCGGCCTTCTTTGATCCGCTGCTTTACCCGTTCGTACAGCTCGGGGTCGTTCTCCTTTAAATAGGCGAACAACTGCGGCTGGCTCTGCGTATAGCGGTACTCCGGATACTCGCGCATCAGGGCGTCAACGGTCGAAAACGTCCGGCTCGCCTTGCGCACCGTTTCCCTGGCCGGCCACAGCCAAGCGATATCGATATGGGACTGGCCGACCATATGGATCAAGCCTTCGGCAGATCCTCCTATGCTCTTCACCCGTTCCCGGAGCCGCTGCTCCAGTTCCGTGATAGCCTGGCCTTCAGCAATCGCCGTAAAGTCCAAGGGAACGAATTCGTCCATCGCGGCATGCAGCGCCTCGATCAAGCGGGTGCGCCGGAAATCCTGTTCCGGCAGCAGCACGGCCGAATCGCGGATTACGGTTGCCGTGTACATTAAGCTTTGCACCGGGCGATTGACCAGGACCAGCCTGCTGTCGATCGATGTAATCGGCGGCTGAATAACCGCTTGACGGTTCAGGGGATCCACCGGTTCGGGAATCGGATCGAACAGTTCGATCTCCAGCTCCAGCGGATGATCTCCCGGCCCGGCAGGCAAGGTTACGAAAGTATGATTCCGGTCCAGGCCCTGGTACGATTTCCCGTTGATGCGCAGCAAACCTTCGCCACCGGAGGCAAATACGAGCCCGGCATGGCCGCCTTGCCACGATTCCGGCACCTCAAGCATCATCCGGAAGAAATACGTCGTTCCTTGCGTGCTGGGGAACCGCTCAAAATGCTGTCCCTCCGGATAATTCTTTTCCTCGGTATACTGCCCGGGAAGCCGATATTCGGAGGTCGTGATTTCCCACTCTCTCAGTTCCGATTGCTCCAGCCACTGCACATCGGCCAGCTCCCGGATAAACCGTTTGATCCGTTCCATAGCATTAACCCTCCCGTACGATCAGCTTGGCGCTCAGCGTCTCATTCACATGGCTTCCGACGTGAATTACGAATTCCCCGGGTTCCACGACCGGCTTGTAATCCCGGCCGATGTATTGCAGCTCTTCCGCTCCGATGGTAAACTCCACCCGCCGGGATTCACCCGGCGCGAGCTCTACCTTGCGGAAGCCTTTCAATTCCTTGGCCGGTCTCGTTACGATGCTGGCTACGTCGGTTACGTACAACTGGACTACTTCAGCGCCGGCCCGCTCGCCGGTATTTGTCACTTCCACCGCCACCTTTGCCGATCCGTCCGCAAGGATCGACTCCGGTCCGACGCTTAGATTCTCATATTTAAATTGCGTATAACTAAGGCCATATCCGAACGGATATCGCGGCTGTGAATCGGCTTCCAGATATCTCTTGCCGCGCGAACGCTTGCCGTTATAGTAAACCGGAAGCTGACCGACATCCTTCGGAATCGAAATCGTCAAGCGGCCCGACGGATTAATGTCACCGAATAACACGTCGGCGATCGCATGTCCGCCCTCCTGCCCCGGATACCAGGCCTCCACAATGGCGTCCGCGTGCTCGTCGATCCAAGGTTCAGTGATCGGCCGTCCATTGATATAAACCACGATTAGCGGCTTGCCCAATTTATGAACTTCCTGAATCAGTTCCAATTGGACTCCCGACAGCTTAAGGGACAAGCGGTCGATGCCTTCGCCGCAATCCATGTCGCTTTCCGAATTTCCGGTCACTTTGGAAGCCCCCGTCTTCAAATCGATGCTTCCTTCGCCAAAGTCCCGGGCGCTGGAACCGCCGACGACCATCACTACCGTATCGGCCTGCTCCGCACAGGATAAAGCAAGTTCAAAGCCTTCTTTGGAATCGCCTTTGATTCGGCATCCCGGGGCATACAGCACCCGCTCCGGCGCAGCGGCTAACTTGTCGCGTACGCCGCCAAGCACGGTCGTGACTTTCGACCGCGGCTGCGGCGAAGTATAATCGCCAAGCTGGTTATAACCAACGTCAGCGTTCGGGCCGATAACGGCGATGGTTCCCGCCGACTTCGACAACGGCAGCACGCCGCCTTCGTTTTTCAACAGCACGATGCCTTCCCCCGCGATTTTCCGGGCCAATTCCACATGTTCGGCGCTGCCGATCACCCGCTCGGCTTTCTCCGGATCGGCATAAGGCTGTTCGAACAGCCCCAGCTTGAACTTCAGCGTCAGAACGCGGCTGACGGCCTGGTCGACCACTGCCTCAGCCAACTGGCCGGACCGGACCGCATCAAGCAGATGCTTGCCGAACATCTCGCCGGACATCTCCATATCGATGCCCGCCTCGATCGCCTGAACGGCGGCATCCCGTCCGTCCCCGGCCACGTCATGGCCGGATGCCAGCATGTCGATAGCGCCGCAGTCCGTAATGACCATGCCGTCAAAGCCCCACTCGCCGCGAAGGACGCCGTCCAACAATTCGGTATTGGTCGTGCAAGGCACGCCGTCGATTTCGTTGTAGGCCGGCATGATGGAGGCCGCTCCCGCTTCCACGGCTTTGCGGAAAGGCAGCAGGTCCACCTCAAGCAGCTCGCGCCGTCCCATATGGACCGGACCGGCATTGCGGCCGCCTTCGGAGCTGCCATAGCCTACGAAATGTTTCAGGGTGGCGGCAACGCTGTCTTCTCCGTCCAGGCTGCTTCCCTGCAGCCCTTCTACCGAAGCCACCGCCATTTCGCCGATCAGATACGCATCCTCCCCGAAGCATTCCTCCGTCCGTCCCCAGCGGGGATCGCGGACGACGTCAAGCACGGGCGAATACGTCACCGCCCCGCCCTGACTGCGGGTTTCCAGGGCCACCGCCCGGCACATTTCCCGGTACAAATCCACGTTCCAGGTACTGCCGAGCGACAACGGCACGGGGAATACGGTGGCACCGATGGCCATATGCCCATGAGAGCATTCTTCCCCGATCAGGATCGGGATGCCGAGCCGGGAATGCTCGATCGCACACCGCTGGATCTCGTTGACCGCCTCGGCGCCCTGGCGGGGAGACAATCCGCTCTCCAGGGTCACTCCCGTCCAAGGGTCGGCGCGAAGCACGCCATATAAGGACCCGACGCCTCCGTCCGCCACTTGTTTTTTAAAGCTTTCCGTCAGCTCTATTTTTCCGTCTATATGCTCATAAGTCTGCCAGCCGAACGGCTGGATCAGCTGGCCGACCTTTTCTTCCAAAGTCATCAGGCTGAGCAAATGCTCCGCCCGCTCCTGTATCGGCTTAGTTTTGTCTTTATAGATCATGGTTTCCACTCTCTCCTCCAAATGATCCTATTCTTTAACTGCCCCTACCGTAAGACCTTGAATGAAATAACGCTGGAAAAACGGATATGCAAAAATGATCGGCCCCGTCGCCAGTACAACCATGGCCATCCGCGACGTATCCTGCGGCAATGAACGCAACGCCTCAAGACTCAAGGAGCTGTTTTGCGAATTTTGCAAAATGAACTGCATGCTGGTTTCGATACGCATCAGCATGGATTGAAGCGGAACCAGATTCGGATTGTCGATGTACAATAAGGCGTTAAACCAGTCGTTCCAATACCCCAAGGTGCTGAACAACCCGATGGTTGCCAAACCGGGAAGGGATAACGGCAATACGAGTTTGAGAAAAATCCGGAATTCTCCCGCTCCGTCGATTTTCCCTGATTCGATAATCGCGTCGGGAACGCTTGTACTGTAAAACGTACGCAGAATCATGATATAGAAGGCGTTGACCGCCAGCGGCAAAATCAGGGCCCAAACCGAATCTTTAAGCGAAAGCATTTGGGTCACGATAATGTAGGTCGGTACCAACCCGCCGTTGAACAGCATCGTAAAGAAGGCGAAAAACGCGAAGAAATTGCGGTATTTAAAGCTTTTACGCGAAATGGCGTAGGCATAAAAAGAAATAAACAGCAAACTGACGATCGTTCCCACTATGGTCACGAAGATCGTTACCCCGTAGGATCGAAGCAAAGTATCCCCGGTTTGGAACACGTAGCGGTAGGCTTCCAGGCTCCACCCTGCAGGGATCAATTTGTAGCCGTCTCTTGCCAGCACGTTTTCGTCCGTGAAAGAAATGATGACGACGAATATAAACGGAAATACGCACAAAAAGGCGAAAATACCGGCAAAGAGATTGAAGATTACGTTCCAGGGCGTTGAAAGCCGATGAAAATCGCGTGCTTTATAGGTTCTCGCAGACATGTTACTCACTCCTTCCGGTGGATTAGAACAAGGCGCTGTCCTTGTCAAATTTGCGTACGATATAATTCGAGGTCATGACCAGAACAAAGCCTACGACGGATTGATACAGACCTGCCGCCGTACTCATGCCGATCTCGCCGGTCGTTTTGAGTCCGCGATAGACATACGTATCGATAACGTTCGTAACCGAATACAGGGTGCCGGAATCTCGCGGAACCTGATAGAACAAACCGAAGTCCGCATAAAAGATTTTACCGACCGCCAATAGGGTCATGATCGTGATGATCGGAGTCAGCAGTGGAATCGTGATGTTGCGGATTTGCTGAAACTTGCTCGCGCCATCGATCATGGCCGCTTCATAAAGCGACTTATCGATCCCCATAATCGCCGCCAAATAAACTACGCTGTTGTAACCGACGGCTTTCCACAAATACACAAGGATAAGAATATAAGGCCAAACCTTGGGGTCGTTATACCATTGCATCGACTCCCAGCCGAGGCTCTGGAAAACCTGGTTGAGCAGCCCGCGCTCGGAGCTGAGGAAGCTGAATGCGAAATAACCGACGATAACCCAGGACAGAAAGTAGGGAAGGAACATGCCGGTTTGATATACTTTGGCCAGCCTTTTGTTGGCGATCTCGCTCAGCACCACGGCCATCAGCACGGATAAAATCAGGCCGAGGAAAATGAACGCGACATTATAGAGTAAGGTGTTTCTCGTGATGATGTAGGCATCGTTCGTACTGAACAAAAATTTAAAATTGTCCAAGCCCACCCATTTGCTGTTGACGATGCTCGCCCAGAAGCCGTCCCGGCTGAAGCGGTATTGCTTAAAGGCTATAATCGTGCCGAACATCGGCATGTAGGAGAAGAAGAGGAACCATAACGCACCCGGCAGAACCATTAGCAGCAACACTTTATTTTTGATGATATCGCGAAAAAATCCGCCTACCATTTTCATGCAAATCCCTCCTGATCGCTAAAATGAAAACCTGACGAGTGTAAAAAAGATCGGGCGTTAGGATCTTCACCCGCCCGATCTTCCTAAGCCTCATGAAGCTTTAATTACTTGTTGTTAGCGGCTCTCCACTCATCGATTTGTTTTTGCGCTTCGGCAATGATCTTGTCGAGTCCGGCTGCTTTGAATTTCTCGTTCGCTTTTGCCAGGTATTCGTTCGGATCTACCGTACCGGTCATCAGGGAAGACCAGAACTCTTCCTTCACGTTTTGCACGGCCGCGATTTCATTCGTTACCGCGGAAGTATCGAAGTTGAAGCCAAGCAACGGAGCGTTGATGCCCGATGCGTTGAATTTCTTGAATTCGTCCCATTTATTTTCCGGGTCCCCATCATTCAAGAAAGTGATCATGACGTTGCCTAGCGAGAATGTAGGCATGTCGTAGTTTTTGGCATCGGCCAGGTTTTTCACCGAAGTGTCATTCACTTTTTCATAATGAACGCCTTCGATACCCGAGTCGATCAGGTTGCGCAGATAAGGATCCGTGTTCAGCAGGTTCAGGAATTCCATCGCTTTCTCCGGATGCTCGGAGTTGGCGGAAATGGCTTGCATGGAGCCCATTACGGACCAGTTGTAAATGTACGGTTGGCTGGCTGGCGTCGAAACTACAGGATACCCGTAGCTAGCGGACCAGAGGTTATCGGCCAGCGGCTGCGTTGCCGCACGGTCCATGAACCATTTGCCGGATTTATACAGATCGTCAACGGATGTCGTCGTCGCTACTTCCGGAGAAACGTAACCCGCTTGGTAGTACTTGCGGACGGTATCCAGCGTCGATTTCGCTTCCGGAGTTTCGAGGATGTTGACAACCTTGTAGTCCTTCGTGTCCATATATACGGCCATCGGCATTTTCTCGATGACGTAGTCAAATGGCATAACCGGCATGAAATCCTTCACCATGGCGTAAGGAGTGATGCCCGGTTCGTTTTCCTTGATCGTTTTGAGCATCGGCTCCAAGCTTTCCATCGTTGTGGCCTGGCTCATGTCCAGATTGTACTTGTCGAGCAATTCTTTGTTGAAACGCCACACTTCTTGGGCCGGGAGTTCCTTATTGGCAGGAATCGCATAGTTATGTCCGTCAACCTTGGAGCCTTCCAGGAAAGCCGGGTCCAACGTTTCCTTGATGCCTTGCCCGTATTTGTCTAACAGGTCATCCAACTCCATAAAAGCGCCTTTCCGCGCATTTTGAACATAGTCGAATGCCCAGGAGCATGTGAACATGATGTCCATCGGCTCGCCGGAAGCGGCCATGACTTGCATTTTTTGCGTGTAATCCCCGAAGTCGATCATTTTCATGTCGATGGTAGCATTGATTTTTTCCAAGGTGTACTTGTTGACTTCCTCCACCACGCGGTTCAAGTCTTTTTGTGGAGCGCCGATGGTGTACCAGATCAGTTCAACCGGCTTTTCGGCCTTTGTTGAATTGCCCGAATTGCCTGTTGCCGCCGAATTGTCGGCCGCTTTGTTACCGCCGCAAGCGCTAACAATTAACGTAAGCGCAACCAACGAAGTCAGTAGCAAGGAGAAGCTTTTTCTTTTTTTGCTCATTTAGGTATAACCTCCCTTTGATGTAGAAGCATTAAATCTATCTTTACTGTAAGGCATGAAAGCATTTTCAAATAGAAGAGAAAATAAATAAATCATGGTTCAAAATAAAGAAAAGAGTCGGCCAGCAGAATTAATGCTAACCTAACCCTTTGAATTCCGTGGGCGATACCCCGACATATTTTTTGAATTGCTTGTAAAAATATCCAGTTTCCCAGTAGCCGACATTGCGGGCGATTTCATGAACTTTCTGGTTTGTCGTCTTCAGCATTTCCTTGGCCTTGTCGATCCGGTAACGGTTGATGTATTCGGTGAACGATTCGCCTACTTCTTTATGAAACAGCTGACCCAAATAAACCGGATGGATCTTGTACGTATTCCCCAGTGTCTTAAGCGAGAGATCCTGATTATAAGAATCCTGGATGGTGTTCAACACCTGCTGCACGACCGGGCTTTTGACATCCCGGCTCAGGGCCTCCATGACCGCAGCAGCCGTCTTCTTCACAATGGCAACAAGCTCCTCCAACGTGGTTGCCGATTGGATCTGCTCAAATCCGCCCGAAAACAAACCGATGTCTTCGGTATGGCGAATTTCCTGCAGTTCCAGCTTAAAACGGATCATCCATTCCAGAGACACTTCCTGGAGCAAAGCCGGAGACGCGGCACCCGACTCCCCCAATGAGGTAAACTGCCGGTCAATCAAAGCGAAAAGTCCCTCTTTGTCCCGGGCGAGCAGCAGTCTCGAGCTTTCGTTCCAGTCAAAGGAAGACGCCTCGGCGGCGGTCGCGGAGCGGGCGTTCAGACTGTCGTAGCTTATGATATCCTGTTCCGGAAAAATCATAAAATATTCCTGGGCCTTCTTCGCGTTTTCATAGCTGAGTGACGCTCCCGAATCCCTGTTCTCTACGCTGCCGAGGGAGATTTGGGGCTGATAAGGGGACAAAATTGAGGTAAGTCGGTCGATTCTCTCCTGAACCTCTTGTTTGCCCTGCTCCGCATCCTCAAAATGATGCAGCAGCACAATATCGCTATCGTTATTGCGAAACGGAACCACGCCCGGATCTCCGCCCAATTCCCGTTCGATCAGATTAAAAGAGCCGGCGGAATTCAACCTGAACCGCAGCAGCGAGATCAGAACGAGCGGCTTGTCGATGTCGATGCCAAGCAAGTCGGCTCTCTCTTTGAATTCCAGGGTGCCGATTTGGTTGAACAACCAACGATGCATCACATTATCACGCAGAATGCGGATGCTGTATTCGTTCAAAGCCTCATTGCTCCGGGACAATTCAAGCTTGTCGCGGACGCTGGTCAAAGTTCCGCGGAACTCCTCCAGATTGATCGGTTTCAGCAAATAATTTTCAATGCCTAGCGCCATTCCTTCTTTCAAATAGGCAAATTCGTCATATCCGCTTAACACGATCACCTTTAACGCCGGCTTGAACCTTCGCGCCTCGCGGATCAGGTGCAGGCCGGTCATTTCCGGCATCGAAATATCGGTAATCAGAATGTCGACCGGCTTTTCTTGCAATGCCTGTAGAGCGGCTTTCCCGTTTTCGGCCTGGCCGACGATCTCCATGCCGAGCTGGGCCCAATCCACGATATCGTACAATCCTTCGATGATAAACGGCTCATCGTCCACAAGAAATACTTTATACATTCCGGTCACCTTCCTCTAGCTCGGGAAAAGTCACGACCACCGTCGTCCCCCTACCCTCTTCGCTGTGTACTTCCACTCCATAAGCATCCCCGTACAGCAGTTTCAATCTCTCGTGGATGCTCCGCAGGCCGAAAGATTCCGCATATTCATCGTATCTCTGAAGTCCTTGATTAATTTCCTCCAGCCTGTCCGGGGGAATCCCCCACCCGTTATCCTCCACCTTGGCTTGCAGTATCCCTCCATCGGAAGGAACTACGGAAATCGAGACGATGTTATCGGCCCGGTCCGTCCGCAGCCCGTGGATGATGTAATTTTCGATGATGGGCTGTAGGGACATTTTCATGACGGGCCTGGTTTCAAGTTCCTTGTCATAATGAATTTCATACGCCAGCCTGTCCTTATAACGGATCCGAAACAACTCAAGATACATCCGGCAGGCTTCCAGTTCATCCTTTAGCGTGTAATTCCGCTTTTGCTGAACATAGTTCTTAAAGAGCATCGACAGGCTGTAGATCATTTCGCCGACATCGTTCGCTCCCTGCGAAACGGCGCGCATGCGGATCACTTCCAGCGTGTTGTACAGAAAATGCGGATTGACCCTGGATTCCAGCGCTTTCAATTCGGATTGCTTTTGCTTGATTTCCGCCTTATAGACCCTGTTGATATAGAGATTCAAATTATCGAGCACGCTGTTAAAGCTCTTGGAGATGAGCCCAAGCTCATCATCACGGTCGTCTTCGATGCGCACCGACAAATCGCCGTTTCTTACCTTGCGCGTAAAGCGGACGATGCCGTAAGTCCGTTTGGCAAAATTGATGATAAACAGGGACGGCAGGATGATCGCCACCAAAATGCAAATCGAGCTGATCGTCAGGATGGTGTTCCGGAGACCGCGATAAGTTTTGGCAAGTTCATGTTTCGGGACCGTACTCAGGACAGTGAAACCGCCCTGGTTTTGCATCAGTTTCGTGACGATCAGGTCATTGCCTATCGTTCCGTTGTCATACGCGGAATTGACCTGATCAAAATGGGGATATTCACGGCCGTAATACGTGCCCGAACTATCGAACAGAACATCGCCTTTGCTTGAAATTACAAGAATTTGGCCTTTCAGATTATCACGAAAGCGTTCCAGGCTATCCTGCACCCGGTTCGTGTCGAAATAGACGACCAACTGCCCCATGTTTCGCAATGACTGATCATTATTGACGGGAACCCGTACCGAGTATACCGGCGTTTCCGGCAAGCCGATTGTCTTGCGGATCCAGATATTCGGCAGGGAAACGCCGGTTTCTTCCTCCAGATACATCGCATCGGGAACATAGGAACGGGAGGCGTTGGTCGGTATGATTTTAAACTGCTTAAAACTATTATAGGCGTATAATTGCTGTATATCCGCGCTGTATAGCATAAGGCTCATGATATCCCGGTCATCCTCGACCTGGTTTCTGAAATACTGTACCGTATCCGTAGTGGAACCCGTATCGTTGAAAAACCGGTCCAGCCTGTACTTCACGTAGTCCTGATAAGGATGCTCCATAAAATAGGACGTATTATAAGCCAGTTCCCGGTCGCGGTAGACATCCCTCAGCATCCGCTGAACGGATTCGTACTTGCCGGAGATATAATTCGAAACGCTCTCAATCGCGCTCTTCTGCACGTCCATTTGCCGCTGAACCGCGGCTTCCGACATCACCCGATACATCAGATAGGAGAACGTAATGATCGTCAATATCATGATCATGGAGAAGAACAGGATGATTTTCATGAACAGGTTGTTTTTGAAGTATTTTCGGTAGATGCCCCCTATGATCATATCGCTCTCCTTTCCGCCGGGCGGCCGATTAACAAAATTATAACATGACCAAGCAAGCATTGCGGCTGACCCGATTATGACCTCATTATTAGCAAAACGGCTTCCGCAAGTATAACATCGGCTCATTTTCGGCTGGATTTCAGCTGAATTGCCGCCTAATTGTTTATTTTGAGCAGTTAAGATATATTGTCATCATTCGAAGATAGCCGGAGAAATCCATTCAAGGAGTTGCTTAAACCGTGATCCATATTTTAATTGCCGACGACGATCCCCACATCCGGGAATTGTTGACTTATTATTTGCAAGGAGAAGGTTATGGCGTCATCGAATCTGCCGACGGAATCGAGGCCTCGGCTATTTTGGCTTCAAGGCCCGTGCAGCTCGCCGTTATCGATGTCATGATGCCGGGAAAGGACGGGTTTCAGCTCTGCGAGGAGATCCGGGAAGATTACGATGTGCCCGTCATTTTGCTGACAGCCAAAGACCAGTTGTCCGACAAGGAGCAGGGCTATGCCGTAGGAACCGATGATTACGTCACCAAGCCGTTCGAGCCAAAAGAACTGCTGTTTCGGATCAAAGCGCTGCTGAGACGCTACCAAATGGTTAATGCGGAAACGATCCGGCTTGGCGATACCGTCATTGACCGCAAAAGCTATGAGGTCGTGTGCAAAGGGCAACAGCTGCTGCTGCCGATGAAGGAATTCGAGCTGCTGTCCCAGTTGGCCAGCTACCCGAACCGGATTTTTACCCGCGAAGAATTGATCGGACATATTTGGGGCTTCGACTTTGTCGGCGACGACCGGACGGTAGACGTCCATATCAAGCGCTTGCGGGACCGGTTTGCCGATTGCAGCGACGACTTTACGATCACCACGGTCCGGGGCGTAGGCTATAAACTGGAGGCCGCCAAGTGAGAAACCTATACCATCGTTTCGTCGCCACGACCGTCATCGTGATGATTCTCAGCAGTTCGCTGGCTTTCCTCGCCGCGAATCTATATTACCAGTATCGCTTGAAGCCGTTTAATGACGAAAAAGTCACGCATATGGCCGAACAGATCAAACAGTTCTACGAGCGGAACGGGGAGATCCATCTTGAATCCTACCTGAACCATATAGGGAAGCTGGGCTATCAGTTTTATGTGGTGGACGAGCAGGGCCAAGGTGCCTTTTACGGGGAAAATTTCCGGGAAACCGCTCTCGATCCGCAAGCCGTCCGGATGGTCCTCGACGGTCAGGTGTATCACGGAATTGCCGGGTTCCCCACCGGATTGTTAATCACCGGATTCTTCGACAATGATCTCGGCAACACGATCGGCGTACCGTTGAAACAGTCGGATGGGGAAACCTACGCTTTGTTCCTGCGCCCCAACGCCATGATCCAATTCGGAGAAATGCGGACTTTCTTTTCGATCATACTCCTCGTCTCCATTGTGCTAAGCATCCTTCTGGTTGCCTTCAGCACCCGATATTTGGTCAAGCCCATCGTCAAATTGAGCGAGGCAACCAAAATGCTGGCCCGGGGAAAATACAACATCAAACTGGACGTCAAACGCGACGATGAAATCGGAAAGCTGGCCGTTAACT
This sequence comes from Fontibacillus forbon, assembly GCF_046559655.1. Taxonomy (NCBI): domain Bacteria; kingdom Bacillati; phylum Bacillota; class Bacilli; order Caryophanales; family Paenibacillaceae; genus Fontibacillus; species Fontibacillus forbon. The sequence goes on from NZ_JBKGFV010000004.1 coordinate 434,780, forward strand.
TCTCGGACATGGCCAAAAGTTTGGGGCAGCTCGAAGCGATGCGCCAGGAATTCGTCTCCAACGTGTCCCATGAAATCCAGTCGCCGCTGGCGTCGATCCAAGGATTTTCGCACACGCTTCTGACCTCCGATTTGCCGCAGGAGCAGCGCCGCCACTATCTCGCGATCATCGAGGATGAGAGCCGGAGAATGTCGCAACTCAGCAAACAGCTGCTGACGCTTGCGTCGCTGGATAAGGAAGAAGCGATATTAGAGAAGATCAGCTTCGATGTGGGCGCCCAAATCAGGCAAGTGCTGTTCATGACCGAATGGAGCTGGCGCGAAAAAGAACTGGCCATCAAAATGGAGCTGCCTTCGCTCTTCATCCATGCGGACGGCAAGCTGCTGCACCAGGTTTGGATCAACCTGATTACGAACAGCATCAAGTTTACGGAAGAGGGCGGCACCATCTCGATCACTCTGCATCCAGTCGAGAAAAACCGTCTGGTTGCCGAAATTGCCGATACGGGCATCGGAATTTCGGAGAGCGACCTGCCGAATATTTTCCAACGGTTCTACCGGGCCGATAAATCAAGAAACCGTAAAGAGGGAAGCAGCGGATTAGGGCTGGCGATCGCCCATAAAATCGTCGAAATGCACGGAGGGGAAATCGAAGTGGATAGCGAACTCGGCAAAGGCACGAAATTCCGGGTCATTTTACCGCTGAAATCATCCAATGATTAATAGGATGAATATCCTCCATTTCATTTATCGTATGAATTACTTTTGGGACATTGTCCGCCCTGCTAAGGTTCCGTTCATATTCAGTTCACACACCCTGTCTATAGTTATTTTTGCAGCGAGGAATCGCTCATAAATAGATAACCGGATAGGAGCTGAATAGGGATGTTTCTCGCCTTACGTGAATTAAAGCATTCCAAAACGCGTTATATGCTGATTTCGTTGATCATGGTGCTGATCGCCTGGCTGGTCCTCTTTGTTTCCGGCCTGGCCAAGGGACTGTCTTCCGATAACGCCTCTTCGATTCAAAATATGAACGCGGATTACCTGGTGGTGGATCAGAACAGCGACCACCGATTGAACCGGTCGGTGATAACGGAAGACATGCTGACCCAGGTAGGCCGTGCAGCCGAGAAATCCGGCGGATTGGAAGCCGCGCCGCTCGGCGTTCAGATGTCTTCGGTGACCCAAGCCGGCTCGCCGAAAAAAATCGACGCCACCTTCTTCGCGATCGAAGCGGACGGCATGCTCGCGCCCGAAATAACGGAAGGCCGGATGATCGGAGATACCGCAGCCGATGAGGTCGTGGCGGATTCTTCTTTTAAAGATGAACATGGACTGAAGCTCGGCGACGTGATCGAAGATCAAATCTCCGACCGCTCATTTAAGATTGTCGGTTTTACCGATGGCCAATCGTTCAGCCACGCCCCTGTCCTTCATATGAATTTCACCGGATGGAAGACGATTACGGCAGATTCGCGTCCGACCGTTGCAGAGGGAGCCGTGGATGGAGATGCGGATAGTGCAGGTGTTGCTTTTAACGCTATTGCCTTAAAAGCAGCCGGTTCCGCAGCCAAGTCCATCGGCGATCAAGTGGACGGCATCGAAGTGGTCACCAAGGCCGAAGCCCTCAAAGGAATACCGGGCTATAAGGAAGAACAAGGCTCTTTGCTGATGATGATTGCATTTCTGTTTATTATTGCCGCATTCGTTTTGGCCGTATTCTTCTACGTGATCACGATTCAGAAAATGAACCAGTTCGGCGTGCTGAAAGCGATTGGCGCCAAAACAGGGTTCCTGGCACGCAGTCTGCTTTTCCAGGTCCTCTCCCTATCCATCTTCAGTCTCGCCATCGGGATTGCATTGACTTACGGAGTATCGTTCATACTGCCGGACAGCATGCCGTTTGAATTGAACCTCAAGCTGGTTGGCGGAAGCTCGCTGCTGTTTTTGGCGGTGGCGGTGATCGGCTCGTTGCTATCCCTTTTGCGGGTAGCCAAAGTAGATGCGATGGAAGCTATAGGGAGGGCTGCATAATGAATACCATGTTAAAAGAACAGGACGTAAATATGGGATCTACTCCTAAAAAGGACACGCTGCTGCTGCTCGACAAGGTCAGCAAAGTGTACGGGGACGGTGCTGCTTCGGTCAAGGTACTTGACCAAGTTTCTCTGGAGGTAAAAGCCGGGGAATTCGTGGCCGTCGTAGGCCCCTCCGGAGCCGGAAAAAGCACCTTCCTCTCCGTCGCCGGTGCCTTACTATCCCCATCCAGCGGCAAGATTCTGATCGGCGGCAGAGATATCAGCCGGCTGTCCGGGCCGGAGCTGAATGACGTGCGGCTTGCGAAGATCGGATTCATTTTTCAATCCGCCAACCTGATCCCCTACTTAACCGTCAGGGACCAGCTGTTGCTGATCGGGGAACTGGCCGGCAAGCCGAAGGCCGAGTCCAAAAAGAAAGCCGACGCCTTGCTTGAGCGCCTCGGTCTCGATCATCGGCTTCGCAACTACCCGGAAAGCCTGTCCGGCGGAGAGCGGCAGCGCGCGGCCATCGCTCGGGCTTGGATGAACGATCCCGAGATCATCCTCGCCGACGAGCCGACCGCCAGCCTCGATTCCGAGCGCGGCCGCGATGTCGTGCAAATGCTCGCCGACGAGGTCAAGCACCGCGGCAAGGCGGCCGTCATGGTCACCCATGACCAGCGCATGCTCGACCTGTGCGACCGCATCGTCTACATCGAGGACGGCAAGCTGTCGGAGGCCTAACGCATCCTGCGCTTTTCGGCACCTCATAGCCTTTTACTCTTAACAGGTTACTCTTAACCTCCTCTTTGCGCATTCGTGTGTCAGCCTCGGTAATCCTACTACAATGGGGTGAAGTTTCCATAAAGTTTGCACGATGCACGCGGTTTGGAATCCAGTTAGTTAAGTAACTAATTTGTTCTCCTTGAGGCTGGGCGCCATGGCGCAATCAGCAGGCCGTGCGTCGAAGATTAACTGGAAAACCTACAGTTAATTCCTTTGGCAAACCCCGTTTGAGCAGATTAACTGGAAATCCTACAGCTAATTTGAGCTCATGATGTGAAAACGGCGGAGAAAGCGGAAATTAACTGTAGAAAATACAGCTAATTGCCCAGAATGACCGAGTTGGGGGAAATTAACTGGAGGAAATACAGCTAATTGTCCAGCAGAGCGCCCAGTTTAGCGTCTTCAACGTCAAAAGCGCGTGATCCCTTCACCATAAAAGGAATCACGCGCTTTTTGCATGTTGTTATTCAGCTACTTTTCCTGCTAACCGCGTTAGCCGCGGAATTCCTGAAGCCCCTCGTTCAGCGAGCGGGTTGCGGAGTAAACTTGCTGATACAGCTTGAACAAGCGGCCGTAAGTTTCCACGTTGGCCGGGATCGGCTCGTACGTTTTGCCGTAGCCGATAAACTTGTCGGCGCACTCTTTCAAGCTGCCGAACCAGCCGCAGCCGACGGCGGCCATCATGGCCGAGCCCATGGCCGGGCCTTGCTCGTTCTTCAGCGACACGACCGGCGTGCCGAAGATGTCGGCTTGCATTTGCAGCCAGACTGGATTCTTGGCGCCGCCGCCGATGGAAATGACGCGTTCGACGGTGATGCTGGCCTCGCGGAACAAGGCCACGGACTCGGCTAGCGAGAAAGTGATGCCTTCCATCACCGCGCGGGCGAGGTGCTCGCGGCGGTGCGTGCCGGAGAGGCCGATGAAGCTACCGCGGATCACGCTGTCCGCATGCGGCGTACGTTCGCCGACCAGATACGGCGTGAACAAGAGGCCGTCCGCGCCTGGAGGCAGCGAGCCGACAGGCTCCAGCAGTTCATTGAAGCTAAGCTCCGGCGCCAGCGAGTCCTTGAACCAGCTCAGCGAATAGCCTGCCGCCAGGGTCACGCCCATGGCGTAAAAAGCGCCCGGATGTGCATGGTTGAAGAAGTGCACCTTGCCGGCGAAGTCCTTGTTCTTGTCCTCTTCGTACGTGAGGACAACGCCGGACGTGCCGATGCTGCACAGCGCATCGCCCTTGCGGACAATGCCGGCGCCTACCGCGCCGCAGGCATTGTCCGCGCCGCCGCCGAACACACGGGTGTCCGGCGAGAGCCCGCTCTGCTGCGCGAATTCCGGCAGCAGCGTGCCGGTTTGCTCCGTGCTGCCGACCAGCGGCGGGCAGAACCCTTCCGGAAGGCCGAACGCCTGAGCGATCTCCTCGCTCCAGGCCCCTTCCGGAACGTTCAGCAGCAGCGTGCCTGCGGCATCGGAGATTTCCATCTCTACGCGCCCGGTCATCCGGTAGCGAAGGTAATCCTTCGGCAGCACGAACCGTGCCGCCTTGGCGAACAGCTCGGGCTCATGCTTTTGCACCCACAGGATTTTCGGCAACGTAAATCCTTCCAGAGCCGCATTGCGCGTAACGTCGAGCAGCTTGCCGCCGAGCTTCTGCTCGATTTCCCGGCACTCCTTCGTCGTGCGCGTATCATTCCACAGAATCGCGTTGCGCAGCACATTGTTCTGCTCATCCATCAGGACCATGCCGTGCATTTGTCCCGAGAAGGACACGCCTTCGATATCGTCGCCCGAAACTCCGTTTTCCTGGAGCAATTGCTTCAGGCAGACGATCGTTCCGTCTACCCATTCCTCCGGATTTTGTTCGCTATAGCCCGGACGCTCCTGAATCAGCGGGTAAGCAGCCGTTGCTTCCCCTTTGATTTCTCCCTCCTTGTTCACCAGCACCGTTTTTACCGAGCTTGTGCCAAGGTCAATCCCTATAACATATTTCATCCGTGACGCTCTCCCTTCATCCAACTAGTCATCCAAGCCGCAACCAACCAGGCAGGCCAAATACCACAAAAAGGGACGGCAGGCGTCCCTTTTTGCTGTTTCAATCAAAGATCAATCGCACCGGTATTCATTCATTCCGACTGCTTATTTTGTTCCGAAGATATATTCGTTCAAACGGGCTTTCACCAGTTCGAGGTGGTTCGATTTGTTACGGATGTCGCTGTGCTCAAGAGCATAAGCTTCCAACGATTTGAAGTTGGCTTTACCGGACACGATGTCGGCGCCGATACCGGATTTGAAGCTGGAATAGCGCTCTTCAAGCAATCCGTCGATGAATTTTTCTTCTTTCATTTTGGCAGCCACTTTCAGGCCTTTCGCAAAGGTATCCATACCTGCGATGTGAGCATAGAACAAATCTTCAGGCTCGAAAGAAGTACGTCTTACTTTCGCGTCGAAGTTTACGCCGCCAGAGCCGATGCCGCCGTTTTCGAGAATTTCGTACATAGCAAGTGTAACGGAATACAGATCAGTCGGGAATTCGTCGGTATCCCAGCCGAGCAGCATGTCGCCTTGGTTAGCGTCGATCGAACCGAGCATGTTGTTGATACGGGCAACGCGCAGTTCATGTTCGAATGTGTGGCCTGCCAAAGTAGCATGGTTAGCTTCCAGGTTAAGCTTGAAGTGCTTATCCAAGCCGTATTTTTGCAAGAACGCGATCGTAGTAGCTGCGTCGAAATCATATTGGTGTTTTGTTGGCTCTTTTGGTTTTGGCTCGATCAGGAATTGGCCGGTGTAGCCGATTTCTTTGGCATAGTCCACAGCCATTTGGAAGAATCTTGCCAGGTTGTCAAGCTCAAGGCCCATATCGGTGTTCAACAGGGACTCGTAACCTTCGCGGCCGCCCCAGAATACGTAGTTCTCGGATCCCAGTTCAACCGCAGTTTCCAAGCCTTTTTTGACTTGAGCAGCTGCATAGGCGAATACGTCGGCATTCGAAGTCGTTGCTGCACCATGGACATAACGCGGGTTCGAGAACATGTTGGCCGTATTCCAGAGCAGTTTAACGCCTGTAGATTTCATGCCTTCTTTCAGTTTGGCGACGATCACATCAAGATTCGCGTTGGATTCTTTCAAAGTTGCGCCTTCAGGAGCTACGTCAACGTCATGGAAGCAGTAATAAGGAGCGCCGAGTTTTTCGAGGAATTCAAAGTTAACTTCAACGCGTTCTTTAGCCAGATCCAGGCCGGATACGGTTTCCCAAGGACGGATCATGTTGGCTTGACCGAAAGGATCGGTACCGTTCATTGTAAATGTATGCCAGTAAGCTACAGCAAACCGAAGGTGTTCTTTCATCGATTTTCCGAGTACGACTTCATTTTCGTTATAATGTTTAAATGCCAGAGGGTTGGTGGAGCCTGTGCCTTCATACGAAATCTTGCTAATGTTCTTGAAATAACTCACTTTTGAGTCCTCCCTGCATGATTTTAATTTTTTAGTAAGCCCTTTCATGGGCTCCCTTAAAAAGATGGTTCAATAAATCAATTTTCAGTCTGGAACGTAATCTAGGTGGTGAAAATCGCATTTTTTGAACTTGGTTCCAAAGGTAGCATGCCCTATCGAATTCATCGCATGCCCTTTTCAACTAGATCGTATCACGTTATACTTAGTTTGTCTAGTAAACTAACTAAGTTATTCAGTTACCATTTTGTTTTTATGTTATGATGGCAGATATGAGCAAGTCTATACGGAGGATTATGATGAAAATTACCGGCGACCAGCAGTTGATAAAAAAAATGAACAAGAGCATCGTGCTGGACACGATCCGTCAGCGCCAGCCCTTGTCCCGTGCGGATATCGCAGCCGGCATTGGACTGAACAAAGCGACGGTCTCCTCGCTCGTATCCGAACTGATCGACAGCAATCTCGTCACCGAAATCGGTCCGGGCGAATCGAGCGGCGGACGAAAACCGACTCTGCTTCTTTTTAATAAACATGCAGGCTTCGCCATCGGCGTAGACATTCGGGTCAGTGACCTGCTAGCCGTGCTGGTCGATTTAGAGGGTAACGTCATCCGTGAGAAAAACGTTCCTTTGAGTGATTTTTCACCGGAGGCGGTTATGGACCAAATCCGCAAAACCATCTCCCAGCTCAGCCGCAAGCTGCCGGAATCACCCTACGGAATCGTTGGGATCGGCATCGGAGTTCCCGGACTCGTCGATGAAAAAAGCAGCGTCGTTTCCGCTCCCAATCTGGGCTGGGAACACGTCGATCTGGCCGGAGCGCTCGCTGAAGAGTTTGGCGGCAACATTCATATAGATAACGAGGCGAATGCCGGAGCCATTGGCGAGAAGCTTTACGGTGTCGGAAAGGATTCGCTTAATCTGATCTACTTAAGCATCGGGGTAGGGATCGGTTCCGGAATTATCGTTGGAGGAGCACTGTACCGCGGCACTTCTAATTTCTCCGGCGAGGTCGGCCATATGACCGTTGCCGAGAACGGGCCGCTTTGCCGCTGCGGTAACCGGGGATGCTGGGAGACGCTAGCTTCGGAAAAGGCCATGCTGGACCGGGCGGCCGCCATCTGGCCGGGAGACGACGCCCCCGATCTGGAGGATGTCCTGAAGGCCGCCAAACAAGGCGATCAAGAAGCCGTTAATCTGCTTAATGAAATCGGCTCCCAACTCGGCGTAGGCCTGGCCAATCTGGTTAATATCCTCAACCCGGAACTCATCGTCATCGGCAACCGTTTGTCGCTGGCCGGCGAGCTGTTCGAAGAGGCCATGCTGCGCACGATCAAGAGCCGTAGCTTGTCCTATCACCGAAAAAAAACGCATGTCGATTTCGCCAAACTCGGCATCCGCTCAACGGCGCTAGGTGCGGCTTCCATGCCGATTACGGCTTTCCTGACCGACCCGGATGTAAGCGTCTAAGTATCCCCAACAACTACGCGCCAATCCATTTCGGCCAGTATGCCGACGATTACATTGTTTTCAACGATGTCTATAAATAAAGCAGGTCAGGTTGACGTGAAAGGGCCTGGCTGGAGTTCGGTAAACGGACAGCACAAACAAGGCGAGCATTTGCCGATTCGCAGGTGCTCTCTACTTTCATCTGCTCCGCTAGAATAGCGCCTATTTAGTACGTTATTCCGCGTTTTTGGATACTTAGCAAGAAACAGCGAACTTTCGGGCCCTTATTTCAGAGGAAATGACCATTTGGAGCTCTTTCAGCCGGTTTGTATTAAAATAACGTCCCAGGAGGACGCTATTTTCCTAATACCTTGCCTATTTGGGGAAATAAGGCCCCAAATGGGCGTTATTTGTGTTCCCGGCATAGCAAAATTGCCGGTTACGGTGACTGCGCAATGCTATGGACAAGCATAAATAACCGCAGCCATATGCGTGCGAACATGAGGTCGATGTCCATCCACCTGGATCGCGTCCAGGAACGGCGGATAATCCTGACAGGGATTTATCGACAATCTGAGGCGATCCCAAGGATTTCCTGCTCTTTTATTCCTTCATTCCGGATTCAGACGTGAGCTTTCCCGCTGATGTCATAGACGGGATTGCTGCGGAGTAACCTGATCGCTTCCTCTTCCGGAAGCGGTTTGCTGATGTAATATCCTTGAATCACGTCGCACTTAGCCCGTTTGACATGCAGCATTTGCTCCTCCGTTTCAACGCCTTCCGCCACCACCTGAAGTCCCATCTTCCTGCCGATCAGTACGATCGCCCGGGCAAGCGAACGATTGTCATCGTCTTTTGGCACCTGCTCGATAAACGTTTTATCGATCTTCAGTGTCGTGATCGGCAATTGCTTAAGATAACCGAGCGATGAATACCCCGTGCCGAAATCGTCGAGCGCAATCTGTATTCCCTTGGATCTTAAGAAAAACAAGTTTTGTATAAGCCGGTCAAACGACTCCACGATGGTCGATTCCGTAATTTCCAGCTCCAGATATTGCGGCTCAAGACCGGTCATTTCAAGCGCCGCCATGACCTTATCGACGAAATTATCCTGAAGCAGCTGAATGACCGAAATATTGACGGCGATTTTATAGGTTCCGTGTCCCTCATCCTGCAGCCGTTTGGCGAACATACATGACTGTAAAATAACCCATTCGCCAATGGAAACGATCAGTCTGCTATCTTCCGCAACCTTGATAAACGTGAGCGGCGAAACAAACCCTAACTCCGGACTGTTCCAACGGATCAACGATTCAAAGCCGTTAATCCGGCCCGTTTTCAAGCTGAGCTGCGGCTGATAATGGAGCAGAAACTCGTCATTTTGCAGGCCTTGCCGCAAATATTTCTCCAGTTGTACCCGCTCATTGAACGCCTGCAGAAACGAAGGATCAAAGACCATGTATTTCCCTTTGCCTGCTTCTTTGGCCGCATACATGGCTACGTCCGCATTCTTCAATATTTCCTCCGCGCTTTGGCCGTCTTGCGGATAATAGGAAATACCGATGCTGACCGAGACATAAAGGTCGCTGTCATGGATATGAAACGGTGTGTAGAATCCTTCAAGCAACCGATCAGCAAGTTCAACCGCCTGCTCTTTCCGCTCCATGTCCTTCATAAGGATGACGAACTCATCCCCGCCGAGGCGGAACAGGGTCCCTTCCTCTCCTATGATCCCGGAGAGACGGGCGCTGACATCCATCAGCAGACGGTCGCCGAATTTGTGTCCAAGCGTGTCATTAATATATTTAAAGTTATCCGTATCTACGAAAAATAAGGCCGCTTTCCCGTCGGGACGGGAGAACACCGCTTCCAGCTCCTCCAGCAAGTACAAGCGGTTCGGCAAATCGCTTAGGGCATCGTAATAAGCCAGATGTTGAAGACGTTGTTGAGACAATTTCAATTCATGGATATCTGTAATCGATCCCGTAAACCGGCAGGCTTCTCCCGTCTCATTAAACACGATTTTCCCGCGGGCCTGGAACCAGCGGTACTCCCCGTTTTTCGTACGGAGCCGATATTCGCATTCAAACAGGGACTTGCGATTATCAATAGCCGCTTCCATTTCGCGCTCATAATTGTCCATATCGTCCGGATGAATAATGTCCGTAATCATTTCGCTGGTCACATGATCTTCATAACTGTATCCCAATAGCTCGAACCATCTTTGGGAATAGTAATACCTTTTCCGCACCAGGTCGATTTCCCAAATGCCTCCATTGGAGGCTTCCGTAACAAGGCGGTAGCGCTCCTCATTCCGACGGAGCATCTCTTGATTCTCCAGCAGCTGTTCATAATTGATGCGCAGTTCCTCTTGGGCCGCCGTCAGCTCCTCGCATACCGCCTCCAAATCCTGATAGCTCTGCTGCAGGCGAAGCTCCGACTCCTTGCGGTCCGTAATATCGATCAGGGACCCGGCAAACCGGACGATCTGGCCCTCGCTGTTTTTCCGGAGTCTGCCACGGGCCTCGATCCAAATATAAGAGTCGTCCTTTTTGCGCATGCGGTACTCGCATTCATATACCGGCGTCTTTCCGTTCAAATAGTCCTGGCGCCGCTCCATGGCATCGACGAGATCGTCCGGGTGGACGAGCATTTTCCAGCCCTCGATGCTATGCGGTACCTCGATCCTGTCGTACCCGAGCAGCTCAAACATCCGGTCGGATACGAAATAATAGTCAGAATCGGGTACCGTATCCCAAATGACCGCGCCCGATCCCAACGTCGCTAATCTGAACCGCTCTTCGCTGATCCGCAGCTTGTCCTCTTTTTTGATCAATTCGTCGAACTGCAGCTCCAACTCCTCTTGGGTCGCCGCCAGTTCTTCATAGGTAGCCTCCAGCTCCTGATAGCTGCTTTGCAGCTTGTTCTCATACGTTTTGCGTTCCTGGATATCCACTCCCGCCACGATAAACACGTCCGGGTCTCCCGATAAGCCCCGGATCGTCGCCGAGCGGAACAAAAATACTTTAGGCGGGCTTCCGTCCGCGCATTCCAGCGTCATTTCCCGGTCATCCGCGAATTTCATGGTTAATGCATCGTCCAAAAGGGCGAACAATTCGCAGTAACGCTCCTTCAGAACGGGCAGATTATCGTATCTCATGCCGACAGCGTCAGCTTCCTTAATCCCGGTTAGCCATTCGGCATATTTATTGAAGCGGAGAATCGTCTTGTCCCCTTGAACCGCCCATATAAACAGGTTCGTATGATCCAGGACATCTTTGGAAAATTCTTTCTCCCCGTAAATCGTTCTCCGGAGCCGGTTGATATACAGCTTAAGCAGCACATAACTTAAGGCAATGAGCAACACAAGCACACAGCCGGCTAATATGTATCGGTTGCGGATCCGCTCCCCGTAAAAATCGGAATGTTTGAAGAAATATTTTTCGTACAACTCTTCATAATTCTCTTCCCCTCGCAGATCATCGATTCTTTGATTGATGTAATTAACCAGATCGGGCGAGCCTTTGCTTACGCCATAGGCAATGTCCACGGGATATAAATCATGCATGACCTGGCGGATTTCTTCGTTGAGGCCTTCTTTGACCATCAAATAATTGACGACTTGCTGGTTTTCGAACAGAAGATCGATCGATCCCTCTCTTAACGCTTTAAGCCCTTCTTCTACCGTCGGAAAAGTGCTGTAACTGTCCAAACCCACCTTTTCCTTGAGCTGTTGTTCCGTGTATTGTCCGGCCGCAACCCCGACGGTATAGTTCGACAAGGTTTCGACCGTTACTTCATCGTCAAAATATTCCCTGGCATAAACGCCAGCATATGTACGCATTACGGGTTTGGAATAAAGCAGATCGTCCTTCCGGCTATCCATCACCGCCATCAGCCCGACGGTATCGATCTCTTCTTTCTTAAGCCGATCATAGGAGGCATCCCAAGTATCAAAAGTAAAATAGATTGAATACCGGTCATCTTCAAACACCATTCGGGTCAGTTCAAGATCGAACCCGGAAGGATACCCGTGTTGATTGAACTTGTAGGGAGGATAGTCAAGCTCGGTGTAATAGGCTACGTTATAACGCACGCCTCCGGCTCCAAGGACGGAATTAGGGAAGGACGTTACAGTTACAAGCAGGACGGCAAAAATGAGCATCCAGAGGTTTCGCTTCATCATCATGCACCCTTTGATAGTATGGTCTTACACCCGGCCACTAGAAGAGAAAAGTGAGAGAACAGGAACAAGGAGCGGGAGTCATTGTACTTGAAGCAGTGACTTTGAGTCCATTTTTCCAGGATATTCATCCTTTTCCGTTTAATTTTAACATATTTCTGGAAGTTGAAATAGGATTTTTTACCTAACCTGCGAAACTTATCATTGAAAAAAACAAAGACCTGCCACTGCCTATAAGCAGCGTCAGGTCTTGCTCAACTTTATTTTTTTGTCGAATCGGGGGTGTTCTCCGCATCCAGAAACGGTTTATTAACAAAATAGTACATATAACCCATCAATAGAACGCCGCCCACCAGATTACCCAAAGTAACCGGGACCAGATTATGTACCACTCCGCCGAAGGAAATCGTCCCCGGGTGATTAAGCACCAGAGCGATCGCGAAAGTACACATGTTGGCGATACTGTGCTCGTATCCCGAAATGAAAAAACAAAAAACGAACAGCATCATGGCAAACATTTTAGCTCCGTCGCCCTGGAGCGACATCGGTACAAAGAAGGCCAGACAAACCAGCCAGTTACACAGAATCGCCCGGAAAAACAATTCGATCGTCGACGTACTCATCTTATGTTCCACGACATTCAGCAGAAAGCTATTTACGGAAGAATCCGTGAATAGTCCCGTCAGATAGATAAGCAGCGCAAAAGCACAGGCCCCGAGAATGTTGCCGAGATAACTGAGCACCCACAATTTCACGACCTGAAGCCACTTCAGCTTCTTTCGCAGTGCGGCGTACGTGTAATAAAAGGTATTTCCGGTAAACAGATCTCCGCCGCCGTAAGCGATCAGGATGATAGCCGCGCCGAATGTTACGGCCGCCATCGGATAGGTCAACGGTGAATGCTCCAAGTAGAAGAAGTTTCCTGTCTTGAAGGCTACAATTACCCCGAATCCGATGAACATGCTGGCAAGCATGGCTCTTGCGATGTAACGGAGCTGGCTTTGTTTAAAAATTTTGTATTTTTTCAGCGCCAACTCTTCCACTTTTAGCAGCGATTCAGTTTCCATAGTGCCTCCCTTGTATTATTTCTCCTCATTTTCCATATATCCGAGACATTGTCAAGCCAAATCCTTTTTCAGGAGTGAAGGTTGATATTTACTTTTTGCTCTAATTTGTGCATAATGATAATTAGCATATGATAATGATTATCATTATTGATTTGTCCGACTAGGATTCGGAATTTCACATAATAAGGAGTTTGAAGCCCATGAAAGTATCTACCCGCAAATCTTCGCTGCAAATCGACGATTACTTGGATCTGTTGAACCTTGCGTCCAGCTTGGGAGATCTCAAATGGCAAAAAGAGATTATCCGCAAGCTGGAATACCTGCAAGTTGATTTGCAACCCGGGAGACTAAATTAATCTCCCTTCTCCCTTAGGATGGATTGACAAGCGCAGGGGTTATCATGTATATTTTACAAAAATAGGATGTAATACACTTGCGATGGAAGCACCCGTAAGCAAAGGCACAGACCGTGCCTTTCTTGCGGGTGCTTTTTGTCGTCCGGAAGTCCCCGGAGCAATCCGGATACTTTTAATCAGAATCAAGGAGGAGTGTACAAAAATGAAGAAACATATCCTGATGGTGCTTGCCGTGGCCGTATGGCTTACATCGCTCCAGGGAGGGCGGACGGTTATGGCCGCAACCATTGAATTTACCGATTCCCTTGGAACCCAATTGAACAAGACCGCCGATGCCGCCGGAGGCGCATTGCGAACCAAAATCATCAAACAGTACGCCGACTTTTCCAAGCTACAAGATGAGCAAAGTTCCCTGACGAGCAAAACCTCTGCGCTTCATTATGACAATGAAGCCCGGCTTACCGCCGCCCGCAAAAAAATCAAGGACATCGACGGAGATACCATCCGCAAGCTTGATGATCAAGTGAAATCCGTTAAAACCAAGTATCAACCGCTGTTCGACTCCTATTCCTCAATCAGCAAACAGGCTTCCGCCGCTAAAAAGCTAAAAGACAAGACGTTGTACAAGCTGCTCCAAAGTCAGGCCGACGGTCTTAAAGCCGCCAGCACGCTGGCCAGGCACGATATCCGTAACAAAGAATCCGCACTCCAGGCGGCCAAGAAGGAAAAGAGCCGTAAGTCGGAGGAAATCCGGAAGATTCTCGGCGAAAGCGATGTCCATAAGAGCAAAATCAAGGCGGAGAAGAGCGCTATGGCGTCCACGAACAAACTGATTTCCACGGAATGGAGCAATTTTAAGGCAGCTGTGAAAAAGAGTGATGCCGACCGTACGTCCGACACGCTCGCCCGGCTGCATACCCTCTCTTCCCAAGTGCTGAAGAACAAGCAAAACATCTACAATCTGGAACTGAAAATTTCGGCATCCATCAAGAAAGCGGAGGACAAACTGCGTTAACGGTTGCTGATGCCCATTCAAAAAGGCTGCACCGGATCAATCCAGTACAGCCTTTCTTTCTTCTTTTGCAACTTATTATTTCTTCAAGGGATTAAATCGCGGAACTCACGGTTTCTTTAAGAAGGTAACGATTGACCTCTTTGGCTGCCTGACGGCCTTCTTGGATCGCCCAAACGACCAGACTCTGTCCGCGGCGCATGTCTCCGGCGGCAAATATCCCCTCAACGTTAGTGCTGTAGCTTCCTTCCTCGGTTTTCACGTTGGAGCGCGCATCTTGCTGAATGCCCAATTGCGACAACAAGCCCTCTTCCGGTCCGGTAAACCCGAGCGCCAGCAAGACCATGTCCGCCGGTAGTACTTGTTCGGTTCCCGGGATGAATGACGGAATCATCCCGCCTTGGTCCGAGGTCTTCCATTCAATCTCCGAAATTTGCACCCCGGAAACGGCTCCCCGTTCGTCGCCGACAAAGCGCTTCGTCGAGGTCAAATACCTGCGGGGATCGCTGCCGAACACCCGGATCGCCTCCTGCTGGCCGTAATCCGTCTTCAGCACCTTCGGCCATTCCGGCCAAGGATTTGCCGGCTGTCGGGTCAAAGGCGGCTGCGGCATGATTTCCAGTTGCGTAACGCTGCGGCAACCATGACGGATCGCCGTAGCCACGCAGTCCGTCCCGGTGTCTCCTCCGCCGATCACGACGATATCCTTGCCTTTGGCGGAAATATACCGGCCGTCTTCCAGGCCGGAATCCAACAGACTCCGCGTATTTTGCGTCAGAAAGTCCATCGCTTGATAGATCCCTTCCAGCTCTCTTCCTTCCACGTTCAGGTCCCGCATCCGCGTAGAACCGCCGCATAACACAACCGCATCGTAAGACTCCAGCAATTGATCCGTGGTAAGGTCTTTCCCTACTTCGCAGCCGGTCACAAAATCGATGCCTTCGGCTACAAGAAGGTCTACGCGGCGTTGTACTGTAGCTTTATCAAGCTTCATGTTCGGAATGCCGTACATGAGCAGGCCGCCGATCCGGTCCGCACGTTCATAAACCGTCACCGTATGTCCCGCTTGATTCAGCTGATCCGCACACGCCAGTCCGGCCGGACCGGAACCGACGACGGCCACTCTTTTTCCGGTCCGCGTCTCCGGAATTTCCGGCTGAATCCAGCCTTCGGCAAAGCCTCTATCGATGATCGCCTTCTCGATGCTCTTGATCGTTACGGGAGAACCGTTCTTGCCTACCGTACACGCTCCTTCGCATGGGGCAGGACAAACGCGGCCGGTGAACTCCGGAAAATTGTTTATTTTCTGCAGCCGTTTCAAGGCTTCCTTCCAGCTTCCGCGATACACCAGGTCGTTCCATTCGGGAATCAGATTGTGCACCGGGCAACCGGATGCCATTCCCGAGATCAGTCGTCCGGCATGGCAAAATGGAGTCCCGCAATCCATGCACCGGGCGCCCTGAACCCTCAGCTTCTCTTCTTCCAGCGGAACCGAAAATTCCTCCCAGGAAGATATCCGTCCCAACGGCTGAATTTCGCCCGGCACTTCCCTCTGATATTCCAAAAATCCGGTTGCTTTTCCCATCTCCATCCCCCTGTTCCCGTACGCCGCCCAATTCCATCCGAGTTCCCGCGTCATTGCGTTATCGTCATAAAGCGATACTTTACAAATTTGCAGCAATATCCCGGTTCGGCACACTAAATATGTTTATGTTATCACCGAACCCCTTGTCCACTGAATGAAGAATATCACTTCCAATGGCACAATTAAAAAGCCCCTGCGACATCTCTTTTATCCTCGATTGATAGGATGAAGATCTGTTTGCAGGGGTTTCCAGTAACCGGATTCCGGCTATATAAGTTGAACTATTCTTTAGTTCATTCCAGTTCCTCATGATTGCCCCGCCCGGAACCCGCAAGCCGTTCATGGCCCGCAAACAACTTGCCGCGGTATTCGAACGGAGAAATTCCCTCCAGTTCCTTAAACACCCTGGAGAACTGCTTCGTATTCTCGAAGCCGACTGCGGCTCCGATCTCCGACAATTTCAGCGTATCGGTTCCGATCATCTCTTTCGCCTTGCGAATGCGCACTTTCTTCAAATACAGCACAAAGCTTTCTCCCGTATAGGCTTTAAAAGCTTCGCTGAAATAGGAATAATTCAGAGAGACATAGTTGCTCACCATCGCCATATTCAGCGCACGATGATAGTTTTCTTCGATATAGGCGACCGCTTCCCTCATATCCCCATGTTCGCTATGAGCCGAACGGATTCCCTTAATATATTCGTCTAGCCCGAGCAGCAACTGCTCCAGCGATCTGTAATAGTCATGGAAGTGGCGGAAGTTCGTCATCGTGCCCACTTTCCGGTAGAGCTTCAATACTTCAATAGAAGCTTCCCCGTAAATCCGAAAAACTTCGTCCAGCACCTGTTCGTTGATGCGTCTGCTTACGGCTTCCAGATAAGCGATATCGATCCCGGGCAAAACCTCGATCCGGAAGATGTCATGCAGAAGCGCCCCGATTTCTTTTTCCCGGTTGGTGCCCAGAATGTTGCCAAGCTTGCGGATATCCTCCTCCGGTACGGGAAACGTCACCCTTTTTCCCTGCAGTTCACTGTACCAAATCAGCCGCGTTTTCGGAAAAATGAAGGTGTATTCCAGCGACGTCCGGGCATTCGCGTAACATTTGGCGATATCCTCCTGTCGGCTTCCCTCCTCGCTGATCCCCATCAGAAGTCCGCCCAGATCTTTCTCTGCGGCGAGTTGCGACAATTCCGCGAATTTCCGCTGCGGACCTCCGATCAGCACAACCCGGCCTTCACTGTCCAACAAAGAAGCATTTAAATGGCCTTGAACGCTGCTGAGCATATGTTCGGCCAGCGATTTAAGTTCGTCCCTATTCATCCGTCTTCCATCTTCATATCTATAGCTCAGCACGGCTACCGAAAAAGGAAGGGAGTAACCTTCGAATCCGATTTCCTCCCCCAGTTTGGCCGCCTCTTCCTCCGTTATCTCCGGCTGCAGCAGAAACTCCTGAAGACGCCTTGTCTGCAGTTGAATCCGGTAAGCTTCCGTTGTTGCAATCTGTTCGGCCAACTGCGAACGCTTCTTCAGGTCCTCCTCACTTTTGCGCAGGGCGGCAAACAGTTCATCCCGGCGAATCGGCTTCAATAGATAGTCCATAACCTGATACCTGATCGCGGCTTTAGCGTATTCGAAATCTTCATAGCCGCTGAGGATAATGACGATCGGCCGATGGCCCAGATCATCCGGTCTGGAGGTCCCCGACAGCTTTTCAATCAGTGCGATACCATCCATAACAGGCATACGGATATCGGTAATAACGACGTCCGCCCCCTCGGAGCGGTATAACTCCAGCGCTTCGGCGCCCTGTGTCGCTGTCATCACCTGATAGAGACCCGGAAATTCCCGCTCAATCATTGTCTTCAACCCGAGCCGGATATTTTTCTCGTCATCGACGATCAACAACTTTATCATTATTGCCTGCCCCTCCTGTCAAAAGCACTTTGGGTATGATCATAACCACGCTGGTATAGCCGCCCGGCTCGCTGAGCACTTCCAAACCGTAAGCCTGGCCGAAGAACAACCGGATCCTCTCCTGGACATTGATTAACCCGATTCCCCGGGCCTTTTCATCCTTTCCGAAACCGCCGGGAACTTTCTCCCTTGCGCCGATCAGACTCAGCTCCGCGTTCAACCTGTCCAACTGTTCGGGTTCGATCCCTTCCCCGTTATCCGTCACCGAAATCCGGATATTCTCTTCCTGATATTCGGCGACGCGAATGTAAACTTCCCGGGTACCCGGCTCTTCTCCCGTCCAGGCATGCTTTACGGCATTTTCGACAATCGGTTGAAGCGACATCTTGAGCACCTCCAATTCCATATAATCATCAGGTATATCGAGCTGGAGCTGAATGGGCTCATCAAATCGGATATTCATAACCTCTGTATAGTTCTCGATGTGCCGGATTTCATCGCGGAGCTTCACGTACTCTCCGGACCATTTGAAGTTATACCTCATCATGCCGCCAAGAGAAGTCAGCGCATCGGAGATGGCCCTCTGATTCTCGATTTCGGCCAGCATCTTAATGTTCTCTAATGTATTGTAGAGGAAATGAGCGTCGATTTGGCTATGAAGCGTACGCAGTTCCGCTTCCTTGGTCAAGGCCTGCTTGTATACAGCCTGCGCCAGCAGTGTATTGATGGTCTTCATCAGCTTCGAGAAGTGATGTGCCAGTTCCCCGACTTCGCCGCCCCCGCGGATGACGATTCCGCTGTATGCCTCTCCCCTCCGGACCTTTTTCATCTCTTCGGTCAGCAGACGAAGATTTTTCAAGATAAATGCATTCATTATATAGGCTATGACCGTTACCAATGTTATAAAGACGATGTTGGCACCGATTAGTAAATTGCGTGTATGTGATATTTCTTCCATCACATTGTCCATGGATACGATATTAAGCAGATCCGCATGGATTCGCTCGATCGGCTTGCGCAGCAGAAGAAATGAATTTCCGTTCTCCGAGTAATTATAATCCCATTCCCCGGTTGCCCTGTAATGCTGAAGCCGCTCCCGGATCACTGTTTGCATCTTTGGATTGGCCGCCAGGAAAGAATCTTTCTCCCGGGTGAAAATCTGAGACTCACTATCCACGATCAACATTTGCGATTGGCTGTCCTGAATGACAGAGTAGGTTCTGGGGCTAAACTTCTCCAGCAGCATATCTACTTGAACCATACCTACATGATGATTGGCCGGAATGCTCATTTCACGGAGAAGCGATACCTTTGGCGTTAATGCCGGGGACTGTCCCTTGTAGCGGTTAAGGATATCGGGATCATTGTTTAGGAAAGACCAGGATTCCGTTCCCTTCATCCGCATGGCCTTCTGGTACCAAACTTCGTCAGCTACTCTGCTTTCGCGCAGGAACATCGGCCAAATTTCAATAATGTTGTTGCTGGAGAACATCCGAAGATGCTCTACATTAGGGTTGTAATATTGAATACGCGTCAGATCCTTGAAGCTGTTATTCCCGAAATTAACCAGATCTTCGGTATCAGGTTCGCTTGTATTAGCCAGGTAGTCTTTTGCATCCGGATCCTCATACGCTACTTCCATGGCCCGGGCCATGGATTCGATCTGCGTATCGATATGGAGTTCCTCCATATCCAGCAAAGATTGGTTCTTGTCCCTGGCATCCCGCACATACATGTTGTTAATCATTTCATACGAATAAAAAGATACCAACGCGCAAGGTCCCAAAATAATAAAAACATAGGCGGCAATCAGGCGGCTCTGCAGCGAGCGGCGCCCGAACCAATACATGAAGGAATCCCATATCGATATCCAGCGCTTGCTCTTCATAGACGGTGACTCCTTTTTATAAACACCCAAAAGCCCGCTGCACGCGGGCTTTTGGGCGTGCTATTATTGCATGCCAAGCTTTTTCTTGTTCTCTTCGTATTTCGTTTGTTGGAATGCCATTACTTTGGCATTGCCCAAGTCTTCTTTCTTCTTCATGTAATCTGCATAAATCTTGTCGAATTCGGCCTCGGAAGAAGCCATCAACAGCTTAGGCAACGTTTTGCCGCGCAGATCTTTGATTTTGGTAAGGATGATACCCTCATCGGAGTTGGCCAACGGATCAATCAAGTCGAATTCCGAGACACTGTTCGTCTTGCCGCGAGTCCAGTCTTCCAATTGCTTGTATGGCTCTACTGCTTGAGGGGCCCATTGATTCGTAATGTTAGTATCTTGCATCATCCAGAATGTGAACGAGGATCCGTATTGCTTGTCGAATGCCGCGCGGTCTTTATTCATCAGATCAAATGCTTCAGGCTTGAATTGGTCTTTTCCGTCAATTGTATCATAGCTGACGCCTTTTTCACCAAGGAAAAGGTCCTTTTGGCCTTCTTCACTCATCAGGTAGCTCAGGAACTTGATTGCGCGAGCTTTATCCTTAACATCCTTGGAGATCAGGGTTACTGTCCAGCCGGAAATAGAAGGGCCGTTCAGCTTAGGCGCATCCAGGTTGGTGTTAGCCGGACCGTCCACGGCGATATAGATCTTGTTAGGATCTTGTTGGAACAAGGTGCCCAATTGAGCCGCAAAATCCGTACGTTGGTACAACATGGCAAAGTAACGGCCTTGTACGATTTTTTCTTCCATTTGCGCGCGCTTGTCGATGAAGATATCCTTCGCCAGCAAACCTTCTTGATTAGCTTGACGCAATGTCTTCATCCAGCGTACATATTCAGGATCGCTTTCGCGGTCATACAGCTTGCCGTCCTTTTCTCTCGGAATGGCCAGGAAGTTCTGAATGTAGCCTTCCAAAGAATCATTTCCGGTTGGCGTGAACTCATGCAGGCCAAGCGGGATGATCGGCTGACCGTCGATTTCAGGGAATTTCTCTTTAGCTGCTTTCAGAGCGGCTACGAAGCCTTCAGGCGTACGCATATCAGGGCTGCCGATTGCTTCATAAATGTCCTTGCGAACTACGAAAGTTTGGTTGGATACATAAGTATCGCCATATTTCTCATAGTCTTTAGGGGACGAGGAAGAGTTTGGATATCCATATACGTTGCCGTCTTGTTGCTCGTACCAACCAAGTTTGTCCGGGTCGGCCACTTTGAAGAAGTATGGATCATATTCTTCGGCCAATTTATTCAGCGGCTCAACAAGGCCGCCTTCGATCATTTTCTTCACGCCGTCTTCATACCAGCCAAGGGTGATGAAGTCAGGCAGTTTTCCGGAAGCGATCAGCGTATTCAGCTTCTCGTTTTCGTTACCGGCAGGAACGATGAAGTTAATGTCAACGCCAGTCTTTTTCGTTACATATTGAGATGTTGGATCCACGCCCCATTTATTCGGGAACCAGGCAAAGTTCAGATACCAGTCGAACGTAATCGGAGACGTGTCGGACTTCCAGCCCGGTTCATCAGCCGATGGTTTAGCAGCCGGTTCGGACGGCGTTGCCGTCTCCTTCGACGTGTTGTTAGCGTTTTCCGTTTTGGCTGCATTTTTGCCGTTACCGCCGCAAGCGGCCAGAGACAGAATCATGATACATGCCATCAAAAGCATCATCATTTTTTTGGACTTACTTTTCATGCCCATGCTTTTTTACCCCTTTTCTGAAATTGTTAAAATGCTATAAAGTGCAACCCCAAAGCCGCCGTGAAGCGGCCCGGAGGAGTTACTGAAATTAAGGCGGAACCACGCTGAAGATTAGCCCTTGATGGAACCGATCATCATTCCTTTGACGAAATAACGCTGCAGGAACGGATATGCAAATACGATCGGAAGCGTTGTGACAACCATCGTCGCCAATTTAACGGACTGCGAAGTTACCGTTTTGGTGACTGCGCTTCCTTGCAAGGCTGTAGTCATAATATTGGAACTCGACTGTGCTACCACCCGGTAAAGGAAGGTCTGAATCGGCTGCAGCGATTCGTTATTGACGTAGATAATCCCCGTAAAGTAGTCGTTCCATTGATATACCCCGTGGAACAGGGCGATGGTAGCGAGCACCGGCATAGATACCGGAAGCACAACCCTTAGGAAGACCGTCCAGTCGTTCGCCCCGTCGATTCGTGCCGCCTCTTCCAGGCCGTCGGGAATTTCGCGGAAAAAGGTCATGAAGATAATGAGATCAAAAAAGCTGAACAGCACCGGAATAATATAAACCCAAAAGTTGTCAAGCAAGTGCAGATCGCGAATGAGCAGATAAGTCGGAATAAGACCGCCGGAGAAGATCATGGTGATCGTTCCCATCAGGATATAAAGCTTGCCGCCGATCAGACCCTTGCGCGAGAAGGCATAAGCTACCATGGCCGTGAAAAATACGTGCGCCACCACCCCGAGGACGGTCTTGGCAACGGTGAGCCCCATTGCGGTCATAATGCCGGCATTATTGAATACAGCCTCATAGTTCTCCACACTGAATACCCGCGGCCACCAGTATATCCCCCCCAACATGGCATCCTTGCCGTCGTTGAAGGAATTGATCAATACATACCAAATCGGATACAGCGTAACAAAGCAGATAAGGAGCATTCCCAGATTGTTAAGGATATCGAAGGCGACATCGCCTTTTGTTCTGCGTTTGGTTAAAAACATGTGCATGTCCTCCTTGGCCTAAAACAACGAGGTGTCGTTGAGTTTTTTGGATACTTGGTTCGCAATCAGCAGCAGCGTGATCGCAATGACGGATTTAAACAATCCGATTGCCGCAGAGTACGAATATCGGCCGGAAGAAATACCTGTATAATATACATAGTAATCAATGACATTACTAGCGCTGTCGTTTAACGCGTTGCGCAATACCAGGATCTGGTCGAAGTTCGAGTTCAGTACGCCGCTGACAGCCAAAATAAACAGGATGCTAATCGTGGCTTTGATTGCCGGAAGCGTAACGTACCACATTTGCTGGAAACGACCGGCACCGTCGATTTTAGCGGCCTCGTACATTTCAGGAGAAATGCTCGTAATCGCGGCCAGATAGATAATCGCGGACCAACCGAGCTCCTTCCACACATCCGAAGTGATGACGATCGTCCAGAAGTACTTCGGTTCGGCCAGGTAAGAAATCGGCTGATCAACCAGGTGCAGCGCCATCAAGATTTCATTAATAATTCCCACGTCCGACAACCAGGTTGCAAGAATTCCGCCCAGCACGACCCAAGACAAGAAGTGAGGCAGATAAGAAATCGTCTGGATTGCTTTTTTGAAGCGCAGCGAGCGTACCTCATTCAAGAAGAGAGCAAATAAAATCGGCAGCGGGAACGTCAACAGCTTGATTAAGCTGATGCCGAGCGTATTTTTCATGACATAGCCAAAATTCTCATCCGACAAAAATTCTTTGAAATGCTCCAGTCCGACCCAAGGGGCTTCGGAAATGGTTCTGATGATATCGTAATCCTTAAACGCAATGATGATGCCGTACATGGGAACGTAGTTGAAAATAATCATCCAGGCGATGCCTAGAAGGGCCATGATTTGAACATGTCTTTGCGAATACAGTTTTTTCAGCCATTTGCGCCTCTCTGATGGCGGCGTCTCTTTTTGTGTCATGGCTGCAGGTTTAGTAGTCTGTTGCATTTCCATTCCCTCTGACCTCCAAGCTGTTCATGGGCTTTAATGTGTAAGCACTTCCAAAATCCATACTTTAATTCTAAGTTGATTCAGGGACAGAGGTAAGGCTTCATATTTCGTATTGGAGGGCTCATTTTTCGGTTGTCGAAAAAGTATCCATTGATTTCCTGAATGGCCCCCATGTATGATGGAATTGAGATGTACTCCCGTATACCGGACATCATCAGTTCAACCTACCCGTTTACGGTTCATTTTTAGGGGGTCTTACAGTGGACAAGGAAGTCTATCCTGCCCGAATCGAGTCTATGATCAATGCTTCCGCCTTGCTGAGTTCCATCGATTTGATGAACGTCGGCTTGGCGATTACCGATCCCAATTTGAAGGACAATCCGCTCGTATACGTCAACCAAGGGTTCGAGCAGATTACCGGATATTCCCGGGAAGAGGTTTTGATGCGAAATAGCCGGTTTCTTCAAGGAGAAGAGACGGATAAAGAACATCTTGGCGTCATTCGCCGGGCGATCAAGGAAGGCCGGGCGGACACGGTCACGATCAAAAATTACAAAAAGGACGGGAGCACTTTCTGGAACCAGTTCATCATTAGCCCCATTCTCGATTCGGACGGCAAACCGCTGTACTTTATCGGACTCCAGTTCGACGTCACCAAAGAAATGGAGGAGCGGGACGCTTCCAACCAGAAGATCCGCCAACTCTCTTACTTCGATCCGATAACAGGACTCTTGAACATGAACCGTTTTAAAGAAGTTGTTAAATCGGAGTTGTCCCTAACCGGCAGCGAACAGAAAACCGCCGCCATTTTGCGGGTAAACCTGAACCGATTCAGATATATTAACGAAAGTTACGGGGAAGCTGCAGGCAACGAGATTCTTGTCGGAGTTGCGGACCGGATTCGCGGCTGCTTCGGCGAAGGAACTCCAATATGCCGGAGCTTCGCGGATGAGTTTATCATTTTGCTGTCCCGTCTCTCCGATCCGTTGCAAATCCATAAAATGGCCAGCAATTTAAGCGGTCTGCTAAAGAAACCGTATATGATGCATGGCGAGGAGATTAGCATCGGCTTCTCTATGGGCATCAGCATTTTCCCGGATGACGGTCAGGATGTGCCTCAACTGTTGAAGCATGCGGAACTGGCCATGAAAGAAGCAAAAAGCGAATCGCTGAGCGATCCGCATTACTTTGATTACTATCTGGTAGACAAACTGCTGGAGCGCGTCCAAATCGAGAAAAAACTGCCTCGCGCGCTGGCGGAAGGCGAATTTGAGCTTTTCTACCAGCCTAAAATCGATCTCACTACCCACGCCCTTACCGGCCTGGAGGCGCTGATCCGCTGGAACGACCCGGAACACGGACGTGTCTCGCCCGCCTCCTTCATTCCGATTGCCGAGGATAGCGGCTTTATCGTAGAACTTGGGGAATGGGTGCTATGGGAAGCGTGCCGTACCAATAAAAAATGGCAGGATGCCGGTTACCCCAAACTGCCGGTTTCCGTGAACGTATCGGCGGTTCAGTTCAGACACCCGCAGTTCGTCCGTACCGTAGAGACGGTGCTGGAGCAAACCGGGCTGGAACCCCAGTATCTGGAGCTGGAGGTTACCGAGTCGCTTCTGAATGATCCGGTGTTGATCAAGGACCGTCTGGATTCCCTGAAACGCAGGGGTATTTCCTTATCGATCGATGACTTCGGAACAGGCTATTCATCCATCTACTACTTGAAAGAATTGCCGCTTCAGGTGCTCAAAATCGACCGGACTTTTATCCAGAATACGCCGACCTCACCGAGGGACAATTCGCTGCTTCAGTCGATTATCCAATTGGGCAAATCGTTAGGCTTGACTGTGCTGGCGGAAGGGGTCGAGACGAAAGAGCAGTTCGACTTCCTGCGTCAAAACGATTGCGATCAAATTCAGGGCTATTACTACAGCCGCCCTATTGATAGCGACACGATGGGAGAAATGCTCCGGATTAGCGTGATCTAAAGCGGATATTACAAAAAAACAGGCATCGGCGGTGATTAACCGCCGGTGCCTGTTGCCGTTTTGTGATAAATCTTGGTGAAGTCGGCTTGCCTTATGCCTATGATAGTTCATAAATAGACTTCATTTAGTAAAAGGGGGAATACCTTTGATCAGATTGAACGTGGAGGATTATAGCAAGGCTATAGAACCGTTGGAGCAAGTGCCGATCAATACCTTATTTGCCGAAAGCGTCCTTTCCGGAAAGGTTAAGGGAACCGTGTACGTGGATGATCCTATTCGTCCGGAAGCCTTTTATATCGCTCATTCCAATGGGATGTCCCTGCTGTTCGGAAATACGGAAAACCGTGCTTTTCTTGAAGGATTACGAAACTATCTGCTGAATGCAGGACAAATCCGGGAATCTGCGGAATGGCTGCAAGCATATCCGGACAACTGGAATACCTTCATCCGATCGCTCATCGGGCCCGGGCAGAGTAACAACGATACAGCATTGCGCAACACGTCTGACTTCAACCAACCCATAACGGAAAACAGCAGAATCAATTTCACGTTTGACCGGCAAAAGTATGAAGCCGCGGCCAGTCAATCTTCCGCCGAGTCCTTTCATATCATCCCTACGAACGGGGAGATCTTTCATAAATTGAATGGACGCGTCAGCCCCAATCTTTTCTGGATCGACGCGGAGCAGTTTCTCGCCGAAGGGTACGGCTTCAGCCTCCTTAAAAACGGTGAAGCGGTATCCACCGCATTTTCCGCCTACCGGAACGGAAACCAGTTGGAAATCGGCATCGAAACCGCCGAATCCGCCCGCGGTAAAGGCTACGCTTTTCACGTCAGCCTGGCTTTGATCGCCTACTGTCTGGAGCATGGCCTGGAACCTGTCTGGGCCTGCCGTAGAGAGAATGAAGGCTCTTATTATCTGGCCCAGAAGCTCGGATTCGTGCCTTCCATTAGTCTTCCGTACTATCGTTTGGAGGTAGTATAGCCGAATTAGGTAGGCATAAGCTAAGGCTCCTTATTTTCCCTGCCGTTGCAGTTGGCGCAGCTCCTTCCAGGTAATCATCTTGATCCCTTCCTGCTGAAGCGTCTCACGGATTTCGGGGTCGCGGAACAACTCGTAATCCCATTGTCTCTTTTCCCATTCGTTGTGGATGGAACGCAGTTCCTCGCCCGCCAAGGCAGGATGGATGATGATTTCCGACACCCCCGGCTGCAGGGATCGCAGCGCTCCAATCATATCCCGCTTGTAGGATTCATAGGTTTCCCCCGGTTGTTTGCCGAACGGAAGTCCGATCAAATGATCCAGGATCACGACGCCCAGGCTGTCCGCCAGCTCACCCACACGTCTTGCGATCTCGGCGGCTTCCGCAGGCAATTTATTCATATCGGGCAATGACCGCGGCATCCGGAAAGGAAGTCCGTACTGCACGCACACTTCGAATACGACGTCCAAAAAATGATTGCCGGTTGCCAGTCCGTACAAACTGCCCATGTGATTGTCCAGATGAGTAGGATCCACTCCCATGGAACGGGCCATCTCAATTTGGTTGATCATTTCTAACCGAACCTGTTCCCGGTCACCCTGCGGCTCGAAGGATGCGCAATCAGCCGGAAAGTAACCTTCCTTCGTAACCAGAGTGCTCACGTCTCCGTTACGGGTAACCGGCCCCCATTTATACCCTCCCCACTCGCTGGTAAAAGTAAGATGTACGCCCACTTGGTACTCGGGGTGAGCCGTGCTCCAAAGCGCCGCCTCTTTCGCCCAACCGCAGGGCGTCATCAAAGTAGCCGAGGAAATCACTTCCTCCGTAAACAGCTGTTGAATGGCAAGGTTCTCGGCATGGCACATCCCGAAATCGTCCGCATTGAGAATCAGCAGCTTGGCCTCGGGCTCATAGCCCAATCGTTGTCCCAGTGTCATTGCAAATCCTCCGTTCCGCCGTGATGGCATCCATTTAATAAAACGCTTTCAATTCAAGAGACAACAGCGAACTTACGTGCAAATGAAACGGATCATCTGTCCGCGAAACCGCAGAAATAGAAAAGGAAGCCTTTCGGTTATTTATCATATGTGGCATCCTTCCCTCTATTTCCTGGAATTGTTTTCGACGCTTATCGCGAAACTCCTCTTCCCTCGCTTTTTCCGGTATTAACTCAGCCAACGTTGGAAGAAGTCTTGATACCCCTTCCTCATGACCGAACTTGAAAATTTGGCGAAGGCATAATCCCGATTGTCCAAGGAAACCTTCAGCGGTGAAGCTGCCGCCATGTTGACCAGTTCAAACCAGTTCTTCTCATTGCCCGCAAAAGCATGACGGGAACTGATGTGATCGTAACAAGGATGCTCCGGCTTGACGACGATTTTCCCCATGGCAAGCGCCTCGGTCAGCGGCATGGCGAACGTATCGAATTTGGAGCAGCTCCAATACACTTTCGATGAGTTCATCAGCGCGAATATTTCATCCTGCGACAACGCAAACCGCAAGTTGACATTGGAAGGTATGTCGTATTTTTTCATGCTCTCTTTGTACCGCAATCCACCGAAAACCATAAACACTTCCTTATCCGGGTTCCGGCGGGCATATTCCAGCACGAGATCCGGTCGCCGGTTTTCCTCATCCCGGCCGATCCACAATATCCGGTTATCTACGACCGAAGCGGGATCAAAATGTCTCTCCGCCAGTTTCTCGCTGAACCCGATCGGAATCACGTCCACATCCCTGACTCCAAACACGGTATCCAGCTGTCTTTTCAAAAATTCCGTCTGCACGATCGCCTTGTCCACGATTCCATAGAACGGCTTCATCATTTCATATCCGGTCAAAGCGGGATCAGGAAAGCTGTGCGGGAACAGCACGCTTTTGGGGAGAAACATCTTTAGGAAGGTAAACCCGGATACCGTGTAAATGACATGCTCGATCTGATGCGCTTCAATTTGGTCCAGCACGACATCGTAATTAACCAGATCGCCTTTCTCGTGCTCGTAACCGGGAAGCCAATCGTGCCCGCTGACATGGCGCTCAGGGGAGATAAACACGATCTCTACTCCAAGTTCCCTGGCGATATCTCGCAATCTTTCGGCAAAAACCCGCGGTCCCTGGGATTCGGCAAACTGGATTTTTCGCATCACTAATCCGACTTTTGTCATATTGTAAATCTGCCCCTCCTCATAAATTTCCTCATTAGCGGCCTGAGGTGCTATGCCGGCTTGTCTCCTTCATCATTCACAAACAATAGCCTTGTTAAGCAACCGTTCAAATTGTCCTCAGTTTCGTTCTTTTGGGACAACAACCGGTCCCGGGGCCAGACACTGTCCCCCCGCTCCAAATCCCCTGATATGAGCAGGAGCATCCAGAGGGAAAATACCGCCGAAAACCGGCAATAATCGCGGATGAAACCTTCCCGGTTCCACTTGCGTCCGAAGTGATCACATTGCTTCAAGTAATAATCGAGTAGTATTTCCCTGTCC
The DNA here is from genome assembly GCF_046559655.1 of Fontibacillus forbon. Classification (NCBI taxonomy): domain Bacteria; kingdom Bacillati; phylum Bacillota; class Bacilli; order Caryophanales; family Paenibacillaceae; genus Fontibacillus; species Fontibacillus forbon. The sequence goes on from NZ_JBKGFV010000004.1 coordinate 463,680, forward strand.
GGCATGCTCATCCGCTTCGGAAACAAAGGATGCGATATATCGATCAGGTGATACAAATCCCAAAACGGGGTATTCAAATGAGCGTGCTCCCAGTCGATGATATACATCCTACCGTCTGCCGCTCTGGCATAATTACCCAAATGAAGGTCCCCATGTGACATAACCCGGGGATAGGTCCGTACCAGACCTTCCGTAACTCCGCGTATCAACCAATCCATGCTCACCGATCCGCCGACTTTATTCAACGCAGCTTCGGCCTCGTCCCTCCGTGCCATCAAGTCTCCGACGATCACTTCGATCGGCGGTTTCGGTCCCGGGCCGGTTAAGCCGGACCAATGACCTTCCGGAAAAGCATGCCAACAGGCCATTTGTTCCGCCACTTCCCTGGCCAACTCCAAATCATACGAATGCCGCAGCGGTCCGAGATCCTCAAAAATCGACCAACCCGCCTCCCCTGCTCCTACCTCCGAGGAAGCGAACAACCGGGGATAAATCGGCGGAAATACATTCAGTACATGCTTGTAAATCCATGTCTCCCGATCCTTGCTCTCCCCGTTCGTCAGCGGTTTAAAAATATAGCTTGCTTCCGGAGAAAGATAGATCCGTTCCACGAACTTTCCGTTCATCCCTTTGTAAAGCGGCACTCTTTTCCATAAATTCCGCCCGTTTAAAGTACCGTCCGGCAGAACATATTCACTCCAATTCATGATAAGCTATCCCTTCGGCGGCCGTTTCCGTCCATGACATGCCCTGGGCCGATAGTCCAAATATAATTAGTTTTAGCGTACAAAAGGTTGCAAACTAATGTCAAATCAGGGACGGATGAAAATTCTTTAGAATACGCCATCGTCTGCCGATAACAAAATAGGGAGGTGTGAATATGGATATCGCAGCAGCATCCATGGCCATGAGCCAGGTCAGTCTTTCTCAAAGCGTAGGAATCCAGGTGTTAAGCATGGCCAAAAGCCAGGCGGAGACACAAGGACAGAATCTTGTTCAAATGCTGGAACAGAGCAGCGTTCATCCCAACCTGGGCAAAAATTTAGATATAAAAGTGTAGCAGCAAGCTTTAGCCCGCGGAGGTTCGTCCTTTCGCGGTTTTTTTCTTAAATGTGCGAATCTCCATGTCCATTTGCCCCAAGTCCCTCCTACTCATCTGCCATATATATAACCGAAGGGCAATAGTTGATTATATAATCGAGACGGAGGGTTCCAATGTATAAGGTACGCCATCAGAAGAATTGCAAACCGGGCAACAAAGACCTGTTCTTACTGAAACTCAGGCAGTTACAAAGGCAGGTCCAGCAGCAGGCTCAACAACAGGCTCAACAACAATCGCAAATTCAATCCCAGCTTCAAGCACAGACGCAACAACAGGCACAAATCCAATCTCAGATTCAGACACAGCTCCAGGCACAGGCGCAGCAGCAATCCCAAACACAATCCCAAATTCAATCCCAACTCCAGGCACAGGCACAAGCACAGCTCCAGGCACAGGCGCAACTTCAAGCTCAACTGCAGGCACAGGCACAGGCCCAGCTTCAAGCGCAAGCTCAATTACAAACGCAGCTGCAAAACCAGCAGGAAGCCATTACCGACACGATTACCAATTTCGGAAATCCGACGATCAATGTAAATAATAACGGAGATAGTTCAAGCCTTGTGCGGGCCTCCGCTTTTAGAGCTACTAATACCCAAGAACTCATCATCAATTCCGAGTTAAAGGTTCCGTTTCCAAGGGAACTTTTCGACCTGGCCGGTGAATATGATGCGGCAACATCCACGTTTACCCCCAAACAATCCGGCGTTTACATCATCATTGCAGCAGTGCAGTATACTCAAAATATCAGCGCGGCCACCCGAATCAGCGACGTCATAATCCGGCTTCTAGTGAACGGGACTATCGTTGGCTTGGATGACGACTTCATTCTCAACACGCCTAATTCAAGTACGTCCCAGAGCAATTTTGTAAGCGAGATTCTTCAACTTAATGCAGGGGATACGGTCGAAGTGACGTTTGCTCCCTCTCTGTTCATTCCGACCGAAGGAAGAATCCTGTCCCTCGGAACGAATACTATCTTCTCCGCGGCCAGATTGCCGTCTCCGGTATAAGGTGACTTGATATATTCACCGGTTTAACCGTTATAAAATTACAAAAACTGCCGATTCGTAATGAATCGGCAGTTTTTTTGGTGTTGTTACAGATGTGCTCCAATATTTATTATGGTTGCACTTTTGACGCCGGATCGGTTTCTTTCATTGGCTCGCCCGCCTGTGGATCAGCCTTTGGAAACTGATTTGAGGTAAACTTCCCGGACAAAGCGTACAGAGCGGAACGGGTGTCAGTAGGAATCGACAAGATGTAGATGTCATATACAGAATCTGTCGTGCTTAGAGCATTCCCCCAGATATCCTGTCTAACAGTACCTTGTTTTGTACCTGGCCCAACCACCTCGGACTTGCCGTTCGAGTATGCACCGATTGCAGTATCCAGATTCATAAACTCGCCTTGTTTTACAGCCACAATCGCATACGATGCAATATTGGCATTGTTACCGGGCTCGTAGAAGCTGACTGCAATCTCCGTGTTGTTTACTGCAACAGCACTCGCAGCATTAACCTTCTCTACCGGAACTGCTGCAGGTGGATTTACAGTCACTAGACCCGAAGCATCGGAAAGGGCATTTGTTAATCCATACCCCGACTTGGCTACCGACAAAACGAATACTTGGTAAGGAGTAGTGGTATTAATTGCGCGACCATATACATCATTCTGACTTCGTACCGAATAGTTAGTGATATTTCCTCCGGCTGGAGCAACAGAGGTATAGTTTTCCGGCGAAGTTACATTATTAGCGTCCCGTAGCGAAAAGCTTCCGGCTTGTGCCGATGGAACGACCAGAATGCGATATTCCGCGATATTGCTTTCGTTAGCCGGCTTGTTAAAGCTGACTTTGATATCGCCGGCGGTGCCGGTACTGTTAGCGGTCTCGGACCAAACACTCAACCCGGTAACACGCTGCACGTTCGAATTATCCGCCAGCGTAATTTCCGCCGACTCGGAAGACAGAGCGCTATCGCCGCTGTAATTGTTATTCTTTACGGATAGAACGAATACACGGTATTTGACGCCGTTCTGAATCAAAGCCCCATCCACGTCTCTTGCTCCGGACGGCAACGTTTGGGTCAGCGTATTTCCGCCCTTGTATACGGTGGTGAAGTACGGGCTGGCAGCTGCTTTAGCTAGCGTAAAGGCTGATGAGTTACCCGCTCTTACGACCAGAATCCGGTAGTGGTTGATATTGCTTTCATCGGACGCCCGATTGAACGTCACTTGCATATCTCGCCCATCGCCGATGTCGCCGATATCATTAACCACCGGGGTCGAAACCTTGCCTACGCTGTAGTTGTTCCCTAGCGTAATTGCCGATGAAGCAGCGGACAACGTGTTATCGCCTGCATAGCTGCCTCTGCCCACGGACAGAACGAATACGCGATAACTTACTCCGTTGCGGATGAGATCCCCGTCAACATCTACAGCGTTGGAAGCCAGCACCTTATTGAAATTCGTTCCCGTGCTGGCTTGCGTATATCTGCTGCTGGATACATTATTAGCCTTCGAAAGCGTAAAGCTTCCCGCATTAGCGGTCTTCACGACCATAATCCGATAATAGCTGATATTCGATTCATCGGACGCCCGATCATAAGAAACCAACAGGTCGCGGCCGTCATTATAATCATTTACATCGCTAACATACAGATTCGACACGGTGCCTACGCTGTAATTGTTCAACAAGGTAACGGCATTCGAAGCCGAGGACAAAGCGTTATTACCCGCATTGCTGCCGCTGCCGACCGCCATAACGAAGACGCGGTAGCTGACGCCGTTACGGATCAGGGCACCATCTACATCTCTGGATGTAGAATTCAACGGCTTGCTTTGGTTGTAACCCGTCTTGCTAATGTCCGTGTAATTCGAGCTTGATACTGCGTTTGCCCGGGACAGCGTGAAGTTCGAATAATCACTTGCTTTAACTACGAAAACGCGATATCCCGAAATCTTTGATTCGTCGGAAATCTTAGTGAAGCTCACACGTAAATCACGACCATCCCCGCTATCGCTGATATCTTCAACCAGCGTAATGATCGGTGCAGTCACCGTGCCCGCGCCAAGCGTGATCGACGACGAAGCCGAAGACAACTTGTTGGACGCGGTGCTCGTATTGCTCATGGAGAGCACGAACGACGTGTAGGCAACACCGTTTTTGATCAAATCGCCGGAAGTGTCCCGCGACGAAGAAGACAATGTTCCTGTCAGCGTAGTGCTGCTACCGGTCGATTTGTTCACCGTGGTGTAATATTGGTTGGCGTTTGCCGAAGCCAAATTGAAGCTGCCCGCATCTTTGGTCTTCACGACGAACACGCGGTAGTTCAAAATATTACTCTCCGTCGATGCACGGGTAAAGCCTACGGACATATCCCGTCCATCCCCGTAATCGCTGATATCACTGGATCTTACGTTCGTAACCGCAGCTACGGATACGCCGGTGTCCAGCGTGATCTTGGACGAAGCATTAGATAACGCGCTGCCTGCGTTGTTTTTTCCTACGGCCAATACGTAGGCAACATAGGGTTGATTGGATTGAATATTGGATCCGTCAACGTCCTTGGCACCCGAAGACAGCGTAACCGCCGGGTCAGATCCGCTTGGACGAACCGTCGTATAATTGGCCGAGCTCACTTTCAGGGCCGAGGACAGATTGAAGCCCGAAGCATTCGCCGCTTTTACTACCAAAATCCGGTAGTGATCGACAAGCGATTCATTCGAAGACCGCGAGAAGCTGACTTCCAAATCGCGTCCGTCTCCCGTGTTGCCTACATCTCGCAAAGTAACATACGAAACCGGGGTTAATGTTCCAGGTTCTTCAGAACTTCCGCCGGTGACGATCGAAACGGTCTTGGCACTGGAATTCCAGTTTACCGCCTCGCCGAGCGCTTCACTGACAAAGCGCACCGGAACCATCGTTCTGCCTTTGATGGCCTGTGCAGGCACATCAAGCGATACGGTCTGATTGTTAATCGTTGCCGTTTTCGATTTCAATTTTAAAACTACTGTCGTATTATCTTTACTTGCTGTCACCGTTTGCGTCCACTGGTTCCAGTTCACCGTTGCGTCCAGCGCTTCAAAAATCGCGCGAAGCGGAAGCAACACGCGGCCCTGCACGACCACCGGCGCCTGATCCGTTGCCAGCCGATTGCCGTCAATATACACGCTGATTGCCGGTGCGGCTTGCGCAGTGTTTGTTAGCAACATGGGAACGACCAGGATTGCCGCTAAAAGAGTAGTCCATATTTTCCTCACAGTTCCATCCTCCCTCAAATTAAACAAACCATGGATGTTTCATGACTATATGACGCATCAAGACCGATAAAAGTTTCTGCAATTTTACATCCCACCTAAAATTACCCTAAGCCAGATACTTAGAACCGGAAATTGGATTGAAACTATATCGCCCATTGATTCGTAATACCTGTAGATACACAGTTACATAAACTCCAGTAATGAGAGAGGAATCTTTTAATGAATATAAAACAGATCGTCATCGTAGGTACCATGGCCTGCGTGATTACCGTCATTCCCGGCATTTCGGGACATACATCGAATATAGCTTGCGCTGCTGCGATATCGGCCAAGTTGACGAGTTTAGATAATACGAAAGAGACCGGAAAGGACACTTTGATCGACTCCCTGGGTCTTTCCACCGACAAAGCGCTGTATGATGCTTTATTGGACGGCCAGTCGTTGTCTGAGATCGCAACATCAAATGATAAGCAAGTCGATTCGGTTATCTCACTGCAGACAACACAGCTGCAACAGCAATTGACACAGAGGTACAACGAGGGACAGTTGAGCGAAGCGTCCTATCTGCTGCAAATGGAGGAAGCCTCCGAAATTATTTCGGCAAGTGCCCACCAGCCATATCGTATTTTGGGATAACTGGATTTCCTCCAGCTATTTTCTCCGCTAACCTGCTTTAAAGTAGATTAACTGGAAAAACTACAGCTATTTTCGCTCAATTCGCCCACAAGAGGCCAAAACCCTAAAATTAGATGGAGGTTTTACAGTTAATTTCGTGAAAGTAGCCAATTCCCCAAAATTAGCTGTAGGTTATACAGTTATATTAATTGAAAAAAAGAGTTGTCCCTCAGTCATTGATATGACCACCGGGAACAACTCTTTTTTATATCCTAATGCCGCTTCGGTAGAAGCTTGACGTACTCGTCGGACAGCTTCATTAACCGGGTAATGTACTCATAGTCGCTGCGGTAAGCGGAGATGTCCGTCACCGGTTCCAGCGTGTCCAGCGATACGGCGGTGCCGTCATCGAATCCCTGGCCGGGAACGAACATGACCTCGTTGTTGAAAAACGAGCCTGTAGGCAGATAGTAACGCATGCCGATTACGTTGCGGTCGATGTTCAGCAGATCCTGGCCGAGCGCGGTAAACTTATCGTCCTTCAGGGACACCCCAAGCAGATTGGCTACCGTCGGCATCATGTCGACCTGACCTCCGGTCACGTCGGAGACGATGCCCAGCTTTTGCCCCGGAATATGCACAATGAACGGAATATTGAACCGGCTGATCCGGTCGTCATAAGGGATACCGAGCTTCTCCGTAATTTCGGCGGCCCCGGTCTCGCTCGGTTGAATGCCGAAGTGGTCGCCGTAAATCGCCAGCATCGTATGGTCCCACATTCCGGTTTCCTTCAACTGGTCGATCAGTTTCCCGATCGCGTAGTCCGTGTAATTCATTGCCGTGATATAATTGCCGAGATTCGTTCCCTTCAGGTTGTCGGGCAATTGGATTTTCACTTTATCCTCCGGCACCACGAACGGGGAATGGCTCGATGTCGTGACAAACTGGGCGTAGAAAGGCTTGCCCTGGTTTTGCAATTCCGTCAGTTTCTCTATCCCTACGCGGTACATCTCCTCGTCCGAAGCCCCGAAATCATTGAAATGATCATTCTTAAAGGACGGCTTGTCATAATACTTATCAAAGTTTAACGCCGGATACAGCTTATTGCGGTCCCAAAAAGTCACTTTGTTAATATGGAAAGTGTTCGCCACATAGCCATGCTGCTGAAGCAAGCGAGGCAAGCTTGGCAACTCTCGGCTTCCGAACCCCTTGGACATGGCCACCGCCGCCGTCGGGTAAATCGAGGTGTTGGACATGAATTCCGCATCCGAGGTGTTCCCCGGTCCGATTTGCTGGTACATATGCGGGAAGTAAGCCCCTTCCTCCGCCAACGAGTTCAACACCGGCGTTACTTCCTGGTCCCCCACCTTCAAATGAATGGGGAAGTTCTGAAACGACTCCATTTGAATCACGATCAGATTCATGCCTTGGGCGGCTCCGAAGTATTTCGGAGTTTCTCCCGCCGCTTCCTCCCGGTAAGGGTATCCCGCCTGCAGGCTTTGGATGCTTGCGATCGTTTCTTGAATATTGCCTTTTGCGATCATCTCTTCTTCTTCATGATTGCGAAGCGCGGCATCCACCTGGAAATTCAAAAAACCGATACTTTCCGCGCGAACCAGTTCGTTGTCGATTTTTTTACCGGAGCGTACAAACAGCCCGGAGATCACCACACTGATGATCAAAACACAGGCGACTCCGATTCTCCAGCCCCAGCCGGTGCGATAGCTCTGCCCCCAAGTGCTGCTCCGAAAGCTGAGCCTGCGGTTCCGGCGGTGTTCCCGGATGCGCGATGCGACCCTATATATCGCCAATACCGCAAAATCGGCAAAGAACAGGAACTGTTCCGGCCGGATCAGGGCATTGACGCTAGCCCGGATTTGCGGCACCTGGTTGAGCTCGCTCAGCACCGCATAGGTCGGCACCGTCCCAAAATGCGCAAAATACAATGTGGCCGCAAACAGCATGAATGAATAAACGAAATTAAAGCTCCAGTAGACTGGGCCTTTCTTTTTTATGGGGAAAATCAAATCCACCAGACATAGAAGAGCCAGTGCCGACAAAGCTTCGGCCGGCAAGCCTTTCCAATGAATCCCCTCATAAAAGAAGTAGCGCATCAGTCCGATTTTCAGCAGAAGCAGTATAATGGTTAGAATAAATTTGCTCTGATTGGATGACAGAGAACTCCTCATTGCTAGTTTCAACTCTTCTCTATGAAATAATGGCTTAACTAGATTTCCCGGCAAACCTCGCACGATCCGCGGATCACAAACTCGGTGGGTACAATCATTGCAGGCGGCGCAACATGCGGCGTGCGAATCATCTGATCCAGTAACTCGATCGACTGACGGCCAATTCTTCGAAAATCCTGGCGTATCGTCGTAAGAGGCGGCTGCGTATACTTGGAAATCTCGATATCATCGAATCCGATGACCGATAAATCCCGAGGCACATTCAGCCCTGCTTCCACCGCCGCTTCCATCACGCCGACCGCGCTCATATCCGAACTGCAGATCACCGCCGTGGGAAATTCGGAGCATTGCAGAAACTGCTTCATCGCCATGTACCCGCTCTCTTTCGTAAAATCGCCAAAATAAATATAATCCGATCTATAGGGCAGATCCGCTTCTTCAACGCCCTGGCGATAGCCTTCGAATCTTAGCTTACCTACATAGGAATCGAGATAACCGGCCACGAAAGCGATTTTCCGGTGTTTTAGCCCGATCAAATAACTTACGGCTTGTTTAATGCTGTTTATATTGTCCGAAGTAATATAACCCGCGCGGCGTCCCAACAAATCCAAATCAATAAACATCGTGGGAATTTCGGATTGAAGCATTTCCTCGAAATTGAGATCGTTCCGCTGAAAGCCGAAAATAAGCACCCCGTCCACTTGTCGGCTGCGGCAGTGACGGACCAGGCTGTAGTCCGGATTCCAGTCGATCTGGGCCAAATAGATCAGATCGTAGCCCGACTCTTTTAGCGATCGTTCCAAACCGGCAAGAAGCTGTACAAAAAAGGGATGCGATAATCCGGTCGTCAAAAAGAGCCCCAAAGTTTGGGAACTACCCTTGACCAAGCCCCGCGCCGTGGAATTCGGAACAAATTGTTCCTCCTGAACCACCTGCATTACGCGCTCTTTGGTTTTGGCGCTCACATTAGGATAATTGTTGATCACCTTGGAGACGGTTGAAACCGAAACCCCGGCGGATTTTGCAATATCGCGAATATTCCGAACCATAGCCCACCTTGCTTCTTCCTGAAGGTTTTTGAAATCTATTCAAGGATACTCTGTTTTTTTCAGGGATGCAACGAACCTTGCTTCATACAACAAGGCCGTCCCGAGTTCGGAAATCCAAGTTCCAATAAGAAAAACCGCCCGGAAATATCGCCGGACGGCTCTTTGCCCTATACCTATAACAACTGTATTTCTGCCAAAATTATGCCATAAAATCGCACATGGACCGCACGGATACGGTTCCCGGCGAGCCGGCGACAAAGGCTTCGTTTCCGGAACCGCTGCGGCGCCGGAACTCTACGGTAACCGGCCGCCCAGGAATCAAATCGAAGAAGTTATCCGAGAAGATGCCCTCTTCTTCGGCGTGCAGCCACACCCTTCTGGCGAGTGCGTCCGTCTTCAGCGTAAAGGCGCAGCCCTCGCTGCCAGGGACTTCTTCAACAGCGATTGCCGCCTGCGGCAGCTTCAGTTCTCTGAAGGAATCAAAGTAGAAATGCTGGCTGTCCAGCACGCGGCCGCCGCTCTCCAGACTGGCGAGCAATACGGCATTACTGCGGTCGTGCCCGTTCAGCAGCTCCGCCGCCGAGACGCGGTACACTTCCGCTGCCGAATCCGCGCCCAGGTTGACGGCCTTGGACTGTTCATGCAGCAGGGCGCCGCTGAAATCATAGAGCGACAGATGGAGTTCCGCCCGGAGCTCCTCCTGACGGTCGGACACGGCATGGAAGATGACGGCGTCCTTATCGGTATCCTTCTCCTTGCCCGCATCTCCCCCCACGACCGACAGCATGACTTCGCGGAAGCTGCGCCGCACAATATATTGCAGCGCTTTCCAGCGTCCGTAATAGTCCATTCCGGCCCAGGAAGCAACCGGCCAGCAATCGTTCATTTGCCAATACAACGTCCCCATGCAGAACGGCTTATTTCTGCGGTGCGCCTCAATCGCGATCTGAATCGCTTCGGCCTGCAATACCTGGCTCATATACAGGAACGATTTGAAATCCCGCGGCTCCGGCAAATACTGCTCCATGTATTCCTTGATGAGCTGATTGCCCCTGCCGTTCTTTTGATGGGCCAGCATCACATCCGACTCCAGTTCAAGCTGTTCTTCTGTTGCATAACGCAACACCGAAGAGAGCTCAGGGAAGGATTGGAATCCGTATTCGCTCATAAATCGCCCTATGCGTTCATTGTAATTCGAGAAGGGTTCAACCGCGTGCCATACGCCCCAATAATGCACGTCCCCTTCCCCGGTGACCTTCGTGGCATGCTGACGCTCGTCGCCGGTCAGTTCGCGCAGCGGCGATGAAGGCCAGTAAGCCACGCCTCCGCCCAAACGTTCCACGGCTTCCGGGAGCAGCTTATGGAAGACCGCCTCGTAATCGGCCCAGATATGCTCTCGCTGCTCCGGGGTATAGTTTTGCTTCCATCCCCATCCGCCATCTTCATCATAATGCGCCCAAGCCGAGTCCATCTCATTATTTCCGCACCATAAAGCGATGCTTGGATGATTCCGCAGGCGCTTCACATTATATTCCGCTTCCGCCGCGACGCTTTGCAAAAATACTTCATCGCCGGGATACATGCTGCAGGCGAACATGAAGTCCTGCCACACCAGCAACCCGTACTCGTCGCACAAATCGTAGAAGACGTCCTCCTCATAAAATCCGCCGCCCCAGACGCGCAACATGTTCATATTGGATTCGGCGGCGGAGGCAATTTCATGCCGGTAACGCTCGGCGGTGACTTCCGGAATAAAGCTGTCGTTCGGGATATGGTTCGCCCCTTTGGCAAACACGGGCACCCCGTTCAGCTCAAAGCTGAAGGACGCACCCGCAGCATCCTTTTCGCGGATTAATTTAATCTGCCGCAGACCCGTTTTGACAGACCGCTCCGCTACCTCTTTGCCGGCAGTATCCTTTAGGCTCGCGCTAAATTCATACATCTCCGGCTCGCCGAGTCCGCGACACCACCACAAGCGCGGTTCTGCAATTTCAAGCTCCAGTTCCACCGTCTGCCGTCCCTGCTGCAGAGCGACCTCTCTCTGCCAGGCCATTCCGTGAACCGCTATCGCCAAATTGCCTTGCCAAGCCTCATCGGCTTCGATTTCCGCCATCGCGGTAAGCTTCGCGACCTCTCCGCTCACCTCGTCCTGCCGGATAAACAAGTCGGTCAGCCGGGGGCCGGACCAACCGTTCAAACGCACCGGCCGCCAGATTCCACTGGTCACCAAGCGCGGACCCCAATCCCAGCCGTAGTGATACGGCGCCTTGCGTGCGAAGACGCTCAACCGGCGATCACCCAATCCGCCCAGCTCCGACTGGTCATTAGGAGCCGGAAGAGCGTAGCCCAGCTTCTCAAGTTTGGGCAAGTCCTCCGAAATCGGCGAACGAAAGACGATGTTCAAGATATTCTCATCCTGTATAACCAGTTCTTTGATCTCTGCGCTCCAGGCTCTAAACATATTATCCGCGGACAGAATAGGCTGCCCGTTCAGGAACACGTCCGCATACGTGTCCAACCCTTCGAATACAAGTTCGATATGAGAACAGGCATCCCAGCCGCCATCCAACTTAAACGTCGTTCGGTATTCCCAGTTTTTCTTATCGATCCACTGCAAATCATGCTCATTCGTTCCATAAAACGGATCCGATATTTTCCCCTGTCGCAGCAAATCGCTGTGTACCGTACCGGGGACGCGCGCCGCATTCCACTCCGTCTCGTCACAAGCCTTGAAGCTCCAATTGTTCAACTCCTGTTGTTTGCTCATATGCCCTCCATGAAAACGATGTCTTATCTCTCATTATCCCTGTTTCTCTTTAAATATCAACATTTTTGTTAGCGTTTTGTTAGATTAAGGTTAGAACAAATTACCCATTTCCTGATTGCTTTCTGTAATATAATATGAAAATACACCCTTAAAACAAGACAATCAAGGACAATAAAAAATAACTCAGCACATTTAAAGTCCACTAACAATTAGGTTACAATTTATGTGTAAGCGCTAACAAATACCATAAACGAGGGGCGATCGAAGCATGAAGAAGAGTGTGATACTCACATTTCTGATGGTTTTCGCATTATCCGCCATTCTGGCCGGCTGCGGCGGCAATAACGGCAATAACAAAGCCGGAAACGACGGAAATGCCGGGAACTCGGGCACGACCAATTCCGCAGGGGAAAATTCCGGCGGGAACAGCGGCGAAGGAACAGCCGAAAAGCTTAGCGGCAAGGTCACTTTCCTGACGAACCGCACGGATATGATCGGCAAGGAGTACGACGAATACGTCAAACGTTTTAACGAGAAATATCCCGACATTAAAATCGAGTTCGAAGCCAGCCAAACCGACTATAACCAGCAAATCAAAGTACGGATGGCCAGCGGCGAGTTGCCGGACCTGATGTTCATTCCGGACATTCCGAATTCCGATCTTCCGAAATATTTCGCTTCGCTCGATGACTTGCAGTTCAGCAGCGAGCTGACCTTCAAAGACTTCAAATCGTTCGACGGCAAACTTTACGGCATCACTACCGGCAACTCGACTTCGGGGATCGTATACAACAAAAAAGCGTTCGCGGATGCCGGTATTACGGAAGTTCCGAAAACCTGGGACGAATTCCTGGCAGCTTGTGAAAAGTTGAAACAAAACGGCGTCATCCCGCTCTCTTCCAACTTTAAAGACAAGTGGCCGCTGGGAAGCTGGGTATACGATATGCCGCGCATCATCGAGAACAACAAAGACTTCCCTAACGAAAGAATCAACATGGAAGCTCCGTTCTCCATGGATAACGGCTATGGTAAAGCGATGATGCTGCTGAGAACCTTGTCCGAAAAAGGCTATCTGGAAAAAGACATCAACTCCACAAACTGGGAGCAATCCAAAAAAGATATCGCCAGCGGCAAAATGGCCATGTACTTCCTTGGCAACTGGGTAATCAACCAAGTCATCGGCGTAGGTGCCGAATCCGACAACATCGGCTTCTTCCCGCTTCCTTATGATAATTCCGGCTCGAATCGCGCGCCGTTTAACCCTGACTTTTTCTACGCGGTGAACAAAGACAGCAAAAACCTGGAAGCGACCAAAGCTTTCCTGACCTGGATGATCGAAGAATCCGGTTATGAAGATTTCGCAGGCTTTATTTCCCCGCTTCAAGGCCGGGAATCCAAACTGTCCCAACTGGCCGAATTCCAGGCTACCGGCGTGGAGATGCAAGAAGGCGTAGCCGATGATCCGAAGGTAATCGAAATCTCGAACAAAGCACAAATCGACCTGCCTGCGATCGCACAGGAATTCGTACTTGCGAAAGACCCTCAAACGGTTCTCGACAAGTGGAACAAGGCGTGGGCCAAAGCTAAAAAAGATCTCGGTTATTAATCCTCTGGCAAAATGGGTTATCGGTGGCGATAATCCATTTTGCTTTCAATCATCAGACGCGGAAAGAAGGGATATAAGGAATGTTCAAGACTATGACCTACAATAAACAAAAAAATATCATCATTTTTACATTCCTGCTCATACCGGTAGCATTATTGCTGCTCTTCACCTATTACCCGGCCGCCAAGCTCGTTTTCTTCAGCTTTACGGATTGGGATGGTTACAGCCCGGAGAAGCCCTGGGTTGGCCTGGATAACTATAAAGAAGTATTTTCGAATCCCGATATTTTCGGGGTCTTTACGCATAACTTTGCTTACTTTGTCATGGGGCTGATCCAGAACGTCGTGGCCATTTATTTCGCCGTTGTTCTGAACGGCAGGCTGCGGGGAAGAAACGGCTTCCGGCTGCTCCTGTTCCTGCCCTATATTATGAATGGCGTTGCGGTAGCCTTCATGTTCGGCTATGTGTTTGATACTACGCAGGGTTCGCTGAACTTGTTCCTGAACAGTATCGGGCTGACCAAGCTGGGCGAAACCAGTTGGCTAGGCACCGCCGGACTCGTCAACTACTCCCTTGCATCGACGGGACTTTGGCGGTTCATGGGCTATAACATGGTCATCTATATCGCATCACTTCAGGCTATTCCGAAGGACATTTACGAGGCTTCCAAAATCGACGGCGCGAATGCCTGGCAAACCTTTTGGCGCATTACCTTACCCAACATGAAACCGGTCATCCAGTTAAACCTGTTCCTTACCGTAACGGGAGCGCTCGAAGTCTTCGACCTGCCGTTCGTTCTGACCAAGGGCGGACCTGCCGGAGCGAGCCAAACCTATGTGCAGCGCGTGGTTGAAACCGCATTCGCCTTCAACAATTACGGTCTTGCATCCGCCATGAGCATCATTCTACTGTTCTTTGTCATTGCCGTAGTAGGACTTCAGCAATTTGTGCTTAGCAGAGGAGGAAACAACAAATGAACGCGAGAAAATTTACGTTTACGGATGCGCTGAAGTACCTCACTTTGCTGATTGGGGTATTCGTCGTCTTGTTTCCTCCTTATGTGGTGATCGTGAACTCTTTCAAAGCGGACGCGGAATTCAACACGGCCAGCACCATGGCCCTGCCGAAAAGCTTTTTCAACTTCGAAAACTTTAAAGTTGTCTTTGAACGGGGCGGGCTCCTGAGCGGGTTCGGCAATACGTTGATCATTATCTGCGTAGCGCTCGTATTTAACATTATGTTTGGCACGATGGTAGCCTATGTGCTTGGCCGATTTAATTTTAGAATGAAAAAAGCGGTGTTCGGGCTTTATCTGTTTGCCACCGTCATTCCAAGCATCACGACCCAGGTAGCTACCTTCGGCATCATCAAATCGCTGGGACTGTACAATACGATGGGCGCTCCCATCATTTTGTATATCGGAGCCGACGTCATCCAGATCATTCTCTATTTGCAGTTCATCCGCAACATTCCGGTGGATCTCGATGAAAATGCCATGGTGGAAGGCGCATCGCTCTTCCGGATTTACCGGTCGATCATTTTCCCGCTGCTGACGCCGGCAACGTCGACGCTGATCATTTTGAAATCCATTAGCATTTACAATGACATGTACACTCCCTATCTTTACATGCCGAAGCAGAGCCTTGGCGTCGTAACGACTGTTCTTATGCGCTTTCAGGGCATCAACATCGCCAACTGGAATTTGATTAGCGCGGCGATTCTCCTCATTTTGCTGCCGACCGTAGTGCTGTATTTCTTCCTCCAAAAATATATCTTTGAAGGAGTTGCGAGCGGTGCGGTAAAATAGGAGGCAATCTGCAGGAAAGGACGAGGGGTTCTTTTGATTAAGCTGATCCGTAATCTATTCCGTAAATCCTGGATGATTTTTGCCAATCTGTCGATGCAGAAAAAACTGGTAGTCATTTTCGTATTTTTAATTACTCTGCCGATCACTTATGTCAGTTACTCTTCCTACCGAACCAATTCCAACTCGGTGCTCGCCAGCACGACGGCGTCGGCAGGCCAGATGACGGACAACGCGATGGATAAAGTCGACAGGTATATTGCGGATCTGAAGCGGTATACCATCCTTCCCCTGTATAACAAGGACGTTCAAAAATATCTCGACCAGAAGGGGACGGATTGGGACAAGAACTCAAGCGTCAATATGTTTCTTATGTATCTGGCGAACACGAAGGAAGAAATCTCCGCCGTCTACATGATCGATCATTACAATTCGATTTTTTACTATAACAAGCCTGGGATCAATGAGCTGTATCCTTACGAAAGATTGGAGGAATGGAGGGTTCGGACCGAGCAGGCCAGCACCGCTTCGGTACTGACCGGCACCCACCCGATTCGCGTCAACGTTTCCGAACAACGGCAAGTTTTTACCGTCATGCGTTCTATCCAGTCTGTCAGCACGCTCAAAAATATCGGAATGATCGTCATCGATGTCGACATCAGTTTGTTCGAGGGAATTATTCAGCCCCTGAATACGGTAACCCATGGAGACACGTTGATCGTGGATGACCTTGGAAAGGTCGTCTATAACAGCGATCCGGCCGAGCTAGGCAAAGATTTAAGCGGAAGCCCTCTGCTCGCCCAGGCGACTGCGCCGCGGGGCAACTTCCGGCTCGACATCGACGGCGAACCGTATATGGCGGTCTATTCCGTTTCCGAAAGCACGGGATGGAAGACGCTCGTCTATATCCCGCTCAAGGAACTGCTCGCTCCGATGAAGCAGAGCCGCAACGCTATGATGATCATGACGCTGTCGATCATTTCTTTTGCCTTGCTGGTGGCCATGATTATTTCCTATGCGCTTACCAAGCCGCTGAAACGCACGGTCCAGTTAATGAAGCAAGTACAGCGCGGCAAGCTGGATGTTCGGGTGAACGTCAAATATAACGACGAGATCGGAATGCTGGGCAGCCACTTCAACCGGATGCTCGGCCGAATCCGCGAACTGCTTCAGGAAGTTTACGAAACGGAAAAAAGCAAGCAAAAGGCGGATATCCTGGCGCTGCAAAACCAGATCAATCCGCATTTCATATACAATACGCTGGAATCCATCCGCATGCTGGCCGAACTGAACGACGACGACCGCGTCGCAGAGTTGACCTATTTATTAGGCCTGCTGCTTCGCTACAGCATTACCCGCCGCAGCGATGAAATCGTAACCGTCCGGCAGGAGCTGGAGCATGTTGAAAATTATTTGCAGCTTCTGCAACTCCGGTTTCCGGATAAAATCAGCTATCAATTTATGATTCCGGAAACCTATTACGCCTTGCCGATTATCAAGCTGGTGTTTCAGCCTATCGTGGAAAACGCCATTTTCCACGGATTGGAGAAACAAGCCGAACCTGGCGCCATCACGATAACAGCCTGGAACGAACGGGACGACGTGATGTTCTCCATCCATGACAACGGGGTCGGCATGAGCGAAGAAAGGCTGGATGCGCTTAACCAAAGCCTGACCGACGGGAAGACCGATAAATTCGGCATCGGCCTGCGCAATGTGAATGAACGCGTCAGGTTGCATTACGGGGATACTTCAAGTCTTGCGGTGAACAGTGCGCTTGGAGAAGGAACCACGGTCATCCTGCGTATCTCGGGCCTCATGAAAGCCGGGGAACCGTAAAGATATCAGTAAGGAGGAGTACGCTATGCTCAGGATCGTTATTGTCGATGATGAAACCTCCATTCGCGAAGGATTGGCGAAGATGATTGGCAAAGAGAGCGACCGGTTTCACATTGCCGGCTCTTTCTCTAACGGGCAAGAGGTGCTGGATTTTACGGCGGATTCCGAGTTTGACGTTGTCATTACCGATATCCGGATGCCCTTGGTTGACGGCCTGGAGTTGGCCCGGGAACTGAAACAAATCCGGCCGGATACCCGCTGCATTATCATGAGCGGATTCACCGATTTCGAATATGCCCGGCAAGCGCTTAGGTACTCTGCGGTAGATTATTTACTGAAGCCGATCAACAAAAAACAGCTGTTCGGGCTGCTATATCAATTGGACGATGAAAAGGAGCTGGCTTTGGGTAAAGAGCAACAATTGCGCTCAAAACTTCTCCTCACTTACCTAAGAAGCCTACCTTCCCTTTGCCAGCAAATGCCTGAACTGATCTTGCCCTTACCCCATTTTTCGGTAACGATTATTAAAGGCAGTGATTTGGAGGCCCTTCATTCCAGCATCACCCTGCTAAGGCGTCTGCCTCAAAACCGGTTTGACGTTATAGATACAAGGGAAAGGGAAATTATCCTGATTAACTATTACGAAAACCCGCCTGGACCGGAGGAAATAGCCCGTCTGGCGGAATCGCTGCGGCAGTTCCCCCATCCCGGCATCGTACAGGCCGGATCCAGCCCCGAATACACTGATCCTGCGGATCTCAGCAAGGCTTATTCTGAAGCGAGACGGGCCTGTGACCGCGGTATGTACTGCAAGGAGCCTTGGAGCTATTGCTCTTATATCCAGGAATTTGGGAAAGAGCCTGAAGTGAACGAGCTGTTTGCCCGAAACCGGGATGCACTCATTCAGTCCATGCAGGTATTGAATATTCCCCAAGCGCTTAAAAATCTGGAGTCCCAGCTTCATGAGCTCGAATTGGCAAAAGCCTCGCGCGAGGCGATACTCCGGTTTTGCGAACTGGCCTTTGAAGCCGCCGGTGCTGAATTACATGAATGGGGGAAAATCTTTGGGCCCGTCATCCCTGCCTGGTTGGAAGAACAACTCCAGTCTTGTCTAAGGTTTGATGAGATGAAAGACAGCTTTACAGGCGAGTTCTCCAAAGGCCTGCAACAAATCCGGGAGGGACGGCTTACTCAGGGTGGCAAGTCCGTAGAAATCGTCAAAAAATGGATCGCAGAGCATTACGACGAGCCGGCGGAGCTCGGTAACCTGGCCAGCATGGTATACTTGACGCCCAGTTATCTCAGCAAGCTGTTCAAGCATGAAACCGGCCTGACGATCACCGATTACCTGATCGAAGTGCGGATTCGCAAAGCCAAGCAACTGCTGCTCCATTCCAGCGAGCTGAAAATCCATGAAGTCGGCACCGAGGTCGGTTACCCCGATCCCGCCTACTTCAACAAATTGTTCAAGCGGATCGTCGGCGTTACTCCCAACGAATACAAGAAGATCAGCCATTCCTCCTAGCCTTTTGAACCGTTCATCGCTAGTGTTCGTGTATGACGGACAAATCCTAATAAAGTGTCTTCTATTAGGCGGACACTTTTCCGAAAAGGAAATTACTTGCCTTTAACATCGAAAATCAACATATTGAATCCAAAGCTTCAACACCGTCTATATATCGATCGAAATACTTCAATAAGGAAAAAGCCTTGGTGTCCACTTTTAGGTGGACATTAAGGCTTTTTTGTCTATCCGGAAAGTACATATTTAGAAAACGAAAAGGCACTGGAGTTCTGGGGGAGATTAAGTTGAGAGAGATGCCCGCTCTTGTTCTCCAGATACGGACAAAACAGAAAAGTGTCCACCTAAAAGTGGACACCAAGTGGTTTTCGGATGCACTATGCGAATGTCCATATATTGTGGAAAGAGACTATCCTAGGGCCCTAAATAAAGGATTTTTTCCGTGGACAATCCGGTATCGTACCTTTGCGAGTGTCCACTATTTGAAAGACAATCTCGCAAAAACTCCACCATACATGGACATATCGAATATCGTAATTAGACTTTCATATATCTATCTGCCCTATTTTTCACACGATATCTTTTCTCTCCACATTCCGGATCGCTAAATAGCCAACCAGGACGCCGGCCACTGCAACCGTAGCCGGGACATATATAATGGAATTCAAGGTGAACTCCGTACCGCTGCCGATATTCAAAACCGCCATAAGGAAAATTCCGGACACAATAGTTGCGGACACCGAGTACTTTCGCATTCCGAAGTAAAGCGGAACAAGACTGATGCAACTGGTCATAACCGTGCTCACCAAGAATCCGACTCCGTAGTCCACCAGCATCTTGCTCGTCAGATCCTCGTTTACTATAAGGGCGATCCGATTGAAAATATGAAATCCCGTGAAGATCAGTACCCGGGAAAGGATCCCGAAAACAAAAGTATACAGGAGGACGATCAGCATTTTTGCCTGCAGGAATTTTTTCCGGCTTAAAGGGTACATGAACAACACGGTCACGGTTTTGCTTTTGTATTCATCGATAATGAACTTTGATAACAGTACTGAAGCAAAAATGATGAATATGAACGAAGCGGAGTTCGTTAACACGTACGCCTCTTTGTAGCTTTTCAAAGGCTCGTCGTAATTCACCCCGATAAGGGAACCCATGAACACCAGAATGGCGATGAATCCGCCCAGAATGGTACCCTTGAGTTTATATTTCTTCAATTCCAGTTTCATTAAATTTATCATTTCAGGCTCCCACCTCCATTACATAACATCCTTAACCTCGACATTCCGGATAGATAAATACGCGATCAGAAGACCGATGACGCCAATGGTTGCAGGGATAATAAAAATCGAACTCAATGTAAAATCGGATCCATTGTTAGAATTCAGGATCGCTCCAATGATAATCGCGGTCACGATCGTAGTGGGAACCGAATGCTTGCGCATCCCGAAATAGAGCGGTACGAGACTGATACAGCTGGCCACGGCGGAGTTTACAAGGGTTTTAACACCTTGTTCCATAAGCAAGGAAGCCGCCGGGTCACCCGGAATAAAATGAGCATATTGATTATATAAATAAAACCCGGTAAAAATCAGGACTCGGGCGATAACCCCGAAAATAAAAGTAAACAGGACCACGATGATTATTTTGGCGGCCAAGAGCTTCTTCCGCTGGAGCGGATACATGAACAGCACGGTGATGGAGCCGCTTTTATATTCATCGATAATATATTTACATAGAAGCACCGAAGCGAAAATAATGAACGTTAAGGACACGAAGGTATCGCTGAATCCAAATACTTCTTCATAACTGGCGAAGGGGGTATCCGGTTTGTCGTAGTTCAACAGGATGATGAAAGCCATAATGATGAACGTAGCGATAAATCCGCCCTTAATGCTGCCCCGGATTTTATATTTTTTCAATTCCAGCTTCATTAAATTAAGCACTCAAGCCACCCCCGTTCAATAACGAGATAAAGTAATCTTCCAGCGAACTGTTCTTTTTGTGAATCGACTCAATCATCACATCGTTCATGATCAGCACTTTGCTGATTTCGTTCTGCGCCGCCCGGATATCGTAAACGCGAAGATTATGGTCGTCGATTACTTTGAAATTCGTTAAGCTCAAATCATTCGACAGAATAAATGCGGCCTTCTTGCTGTCGCTCACCGTAATCTCGATATATTCGGTGTTCCGCTCCCGAACCCGTTCCATCGGAACTTCTTCGATCAACCGTCCGTGATTGATTACGCCGATCGTGTCCGCCATGAGCTCCATTTCCCCTAAAATATGACTGGATATGAGCAGCGTCATCCCGTATTCTTTGGACAGCATTTTGAACAGGTCGCGGATTTCCTTGATCCCTACCGGATCCAGCCCGTTAATGGGCTCATCCAGGATCAGCAGTTCGGGCTTGGTAATAATCGCTCTGGCGATTCCCAGTCTCTGCTTCATCCCCAGCGAGAAATCCTTGACCGGTTTATGATCGATATTTTTCAAATTTACCAGTTCAAGCGCGTCATCAATCGATTTCTTGTTATAGTAACCCATATACTCGCAATGTAGCTCCAAATTCTCTCTCGCCTTAAGCTTGTCGTAAAAAACCGGATATTCGATGATCGTCCCCATCCGCCCAAGCAATGCGTACAACTTTGGAGTCAGCTTTTCCCCAAAAATCTCGATTTCGCCGCCGGTCGGTTTCACCAGATTCGTGAGCATTTTCATGATCGTCGTTTTACCTGCTCCGTTCGGCCCCAGGAAACCGTAAATCTCTCCCTGTTTAATGCTCATACTGACATCGGATACCACTTCTTTTCCCTGAAACACTTTGGTTAATCGGGTCGTTCTGACGATATGGCTCATTCCCTGACCACTCCTTTGCTTCTTGCTTATTCTTATAGCTTTATTGTAAAAGCCGATATGGTCGTATTTATTAATCAATTCTTACTTAATTCTTAAGTTCGGCGTGATCCGGAAAAAAGCCTATAGCGAGCAGACCTTTCTGCTTTCTATAAGCTTTTGTTTCGTAATTCCTGACGGATTAATACCGGAACGACTTCAGTTGCACGGTGAAAATGGTTTTCTCGTACGGTCTGCTATAAAGCGTGATATCTCCGCCCATGTTTTGCGCAAGCCTCCGGGTAATCGTCAAACCCAGACCGCTGCCCTGGTACGATTTGTTCCGGGAGTCCTCCAGCGTATACATCCGCTCAAACACCTTATTCTGGTGAATTTCCCCGATGCCCTTCCCCCGGTCCCACACGTCCACGCACACTTGGTCGGACTCTTGCCTTAAGGTCAAACCGACGACGTTCCCTTCGCTGCCGTAGCGAATCGCGTTGGAGATCAGATTATTCAGGATCCGGTCCAGGGCATTTTCGTTAGCGTAAGCATATATGGGCTCGTCCGGAATCTTGATTTCCACTTCGATGTCTTTTCCCGTAAGCACATCATAAAAGGATAGCATGTTTCTGCGGCAAACTTCATTTAAATGGACCCGCGCCAACGGCAGCGGCTGATCCCCGGATTCCAGCTTCGCCAAATCGAAAAATTGCCGGATCATCTCCATCACTTCATTGGCTTTGCGGTGCACCTTTACCAGCAAATCCGCCCGTTCTTCCGCATTCATGTCCGGATCAAGATGAATCGTTTCGATATATCCCAGAACGACGGTCAACGGTGTCTTCAAATCATGCGAAATGTTGGACAGCATCCGGCGTATCGATTGCTCGGTTCCACTCCGCTCCGCAAGAATCCGCTGATTGTACTCCAGCACCCGGTTGATATCGGTCAGGATTGACCTGAGCTCGGGATCTTCCGTAAACAGCAGCAGTTTCTCGCTGGAATCCTCGGCCAGAATCACGTTCAGCTTTTCGTGCATGCGCCGAAGTTGATGGCTTCTTTTCCTGTTGGCATAATGCTGCCTGTAGAGCAGTCCCGACAAAATTAAAATAATGCCGATCAGAACCAGCTCCGTCATTCGCGGCCATCCCACTTGTATCCGATGCCCCACAAGGTTTTCAAGTATTTCGGGTCGGAAGGATCTTCTTCGATTTTCTCCCGCAATCGGCGGATATGTACATTAATAACGTTCTCGTCACCCAGATAATCGTCATTCCAAATAAACCCGTAAATTTGCGCTTTGGTAAATACGCGGTTCGGGTTTTTAAGAAACAGCTTGAGGATTTCGGCCTCCTTGGCCGTCAGCTTGATATCCTCGCCATCTCTGCGGACGACGTAATTGTCCAGATCCACGATCAGTCCGTCCAGGTTCACAAGTGCATCCTGCTTCTCCTCCGGCTCGCGCTGGGCATATAGCGTCGCTCTGCGGATCGCCGCTTTGACCCGGGCCGTAATCTCGATCAGGGAAAACGGCTTGGCGATATAATCATCCGCCCCGAACCCGAGGCCGATCGCTTTGTCGATATCATTATCCTTGGCGGACATGATCAATATCGGAACCGAACTGGTCTCCCTCACGATCTTGATTACTTCGATCCCGTCCAGCTTGGGCATCATAATATCGACGACAAGAAGATCAAACGGTTCGCTCCGGAACCGAGCAACTCCGTCTTCGCCGTTATCGGCGGAAACCACCGCGTATCCTTCCTTCTTCAGATATCCGGCCAGCATCTCCACGATGGAGGCATCATCTTCAACAAGCAAAATTTTATGCGGCATATTCACATCACCTCTCAACTTTTCCCATTATACTATTTTTGAGAATGCTGCGGGACCCGCGTATAATAGAATTGCAAGCCGATTTAGTATTATTTACGGGTGCAGGTGATTGATTTGTCCAATTCCATCCTAACCAAAAAAGCGTTAGCCGCCTCCCTGAAACAGATGATGGAGGAAACTCCGCTGAACAAAATCACCGTCAAGCATTTGGTCGAGGATTGCGGGCTGAACCGGCAAACCTTCTATTATCATTTTCAGGATATCTATGAGCTGCTCGGCTGGATTTATCAGACGGAAGCGGTCGATACGATTGCGCAATACCGAAGTTATACAACTTGGACCCATGGCTTTCACAAAATTTTTACGTATATCGAAAACAATAAAGCCTTTTGCCTGAACACGCTGCACTCCCTGGCCAGAAATCATCTGGATACCTACCTGTATGCGGTAACGAATCAATTGATCATGGGCGTCGTTAACGAAGTCTCCTGCGACAAGCACGTCGGAGAAAAAGATAAGTTGTTTATCGCCAAATTCTATACGCTGGCCTTTACCGGGCTCGTAATCCAGTGGATGCGGGATGGTATGAAGGAAGAACCTCAGGCGATCATCGAGCGCTTAAGCGAGCTGGTGGAGGGGAACTTCGAGCGGGCCCTGCAGCGGTATGAGCAAAAAAAGAACTGACATTACATTACAAGACCTTCAGCGGGGGAACGTGTTTCTTGCAAAGGTCTTTTTTTGTTATGTTCAAATTGTCGAATCCTCCCGCAACGGGTCGATTTGCTATACAATGATCACCCGGTGTCCAAAAACTGTACATTCGCCCTTCATTGACGATGTTCCGCTTCGAAAAAAAGGACTACATTAGGGGTGTTCCTATCGAACAATACATTTGTTTTGGAGGCGACGGGTTATGACAGTGAATGTAGAAGGCAGACAGGTGTACTTTGTCGGCGGAGGCATTGCTTCGCTTGCGGGAGCGGCTTTTCTGGTGAGAGACTGCGATTTTCCCGGGCAACAAATTCATATCATCGAGGAAATGAAAATACTGGGCGGCAGCAACGACGGAGCCGGAAACGAAGTGCAGGGCTATGTCATCCGCGGCGGCCGGATGCTGAATGACGAAACCTACGAGAATACATGGGATTTGCTTAAAAGCATTCCCTCGCTGGACGATCCGCGGGTATCCGTACGCGATGAAATTATCGCCTTTGACACGGCGCATCCCACCCATTCGAATGCCCGGCTTGTGAACAAGGAGGGGCAGGTCGAGGATGTGACGTCGATGGGCTTTGATATGGCGGACCGGATTGCCATGGCGAAGCTGATTATCACGCCGGAAGAAAAAATGGGCAAGGCCCGCATCAACGACTGGTTTGGCCCCCACTTTTTCGAAAGTAACTTCTGGTTCATGTGGGCGACTACGTTCGCCTTCCAGCCATGGCACAGCGCCGTGGAGCTGAAAAGATACATGATCCGCTTTATGCATGAATTCCCGCGGATTCACACGCTCGAAGGCGTCACGCGCACCCCATATAATCAGTATGATTCCATCATCCTTCCGCTGCATAAATATTTGGAAGAGCACGGTGTAGATTTTGAGATGAAATGTACGGTAACCGACCTCGATTTCAAAGACGGCGACGGCATTACCGTAACCCGCATGCATTACTTGAAAGACGGAGCGGAAAAAGCGCTGGATCTCAGCGAAAATGATCTGGTGATCATTACGAACGGCTCAATGACGGAAAGCTCCAGCCTCGGTTCGATGACCATGGCACCGGTGTTGAACGGCAAGGGCAGCTCCTGGAAGCTGTGGGATACGATCGCGGCCAAGAAACCGGGCCTTGGCAACCCGTCTTCCTTCGACGATCACATCGACGGCTCCAAATGGGAATCGTTCACGGTGACCTGTCAGGATTCGCGGTTCTTCGACCTCATGGAGGCGTTCTCCCGCAACAAGGCAGGCACCGGTGCTTTGGTGACTTTCAAGGAATCCAGCTGGCTCATGTCCATCGTACTGGCGCATCAGCCTCATTTCCGCAATCAGCCGGAGCATGTGAAGGTGTTCTGGGGGTACGGGCTGTATCCCGACCGGGTTGGAGATTTCGTGAAGAAGAAAATGAGCGATTGTACCGGGGAAGAAATTCTGACGGAGCTGCTGCACCATTTGCATTTTGAAAAGGATATGGATGCCATTATCGCTTCGGCTAACTGCATTCTATGCATGATGCCGTTCATCACGGCCCAATTTATGCCTAGAGCGGTTAGCGATCGCCCGAAAGTCGTTCCCGAGGGCTCAACGAACCTGGCGTTCATCAGCCAGTTTTGCGAGATTCCGGATGATGTCGTCTTTACCGAGGAATATTCGGTCCGGGCTGCCAGAATTGCTGTTTATACGCTGCTCGGGATCGATAAGCCGATCTCGCCGATCAACCAGTATCATTACGATGTGCGAACCCTACTGCAAGGATTTGTTACCTCGTTCCGCTAAATGCAAAAGAGCTGCGTCCTTTTTCAGGGCACAGCTCTCTTTAATCCCTACCGTCACACCAAACCGAAGTTACCATGGTTCGCTTCATGCAATCGGCTGCTTCCGTTGAATTTGATCGTATTTCGTCTTGTTGTATTTATTAATCAATGTATCCAGAAGCAGGGATTGATTGAGTACAGCCTTATGACGCAAACCGTACCGCTCAGCCAACTGGTTTAATTTTTGTCTCTCTTTTTCGATTTTCATTTTGATATACTCCTTATTGTTCATAGCGTCTCACCCTATGCATATTTTAGTGAATGTTGCCAAATAGCGCATATCGAGACATTTTGCATATCATAAAAAATTCCAGATTTAGAAATGAAACAGGATCAGCTTTTTAAGCTGATCCTAACGAAAAGATATCCTTATCTGAAAAAGCTACTTACCGCCCGCCCCATCCATGAAAAAATGTAGTAATTGTTGGACCTGCACTGACTACAGCAAAACTAAACATAAGCATACCCGAAACCACCCAAGACATTTTCTTTTTCATTTTTCCACACCTTTCTACATAGTTCATAGTATTCCTTGCATTGAGTATCCGAAGCATAAGGACGGTGCATTTCGAACATCGCCATGCTGTTTACCAGTATGTCTTTGCTACTTAGTTTAATGGACACATTCATGCTGTATAAAATATGTTTTAAGCCCTCTTCATACAAGCCTTTTCTGAAGTTATATAGGGCATAGTCCTGAAAAAAAACGGAGTATCGAAAAAAATAGGGGGGAACTTTCGTATCATCGCCCTCTACCGCTCTTTTGGTAAACCAGTTGTCCCTACCAGTTATTCTGTATTGTTCAATTTCATTTGAGAATTTGGCAAGAACATCGTCGATATAGAATTGATGGCGATTCGCGGATTCAATTAACGTAATCAATCCCTCGACGACTTCATCCGGATGCGCTTCTAAAAAGGAGACATACTCCGGTATCTTTGAACGATTGCCACTTTTTATATCCACGCACAGATAATTAGCTTCGGCGAACATTTGTAACAGTCGAACTTCCTCAATCCCCGCCTCATCCATTGCCTCAAACCAGCTTAAATCTGCATACTTGGCAATCCATTTCCTGGACTCTTCAAACATCCCGCGGACTTCATAAGTGCCCGATTTATACAAATAAGCCTTCCCATAGTAAAAGACGAGCGGACGAACAGGATTGAAATCCGGGTCCTTCCATATCTTTCTTTCATACAATTTCCAGGCAAATTGACTTAGTTCATCCGCATAATTTTCGACTTCGTTCCAATTGAACCTAACGGCGAACACTTCGGTGAGCATTAACAATCCATCAAGGGTTAACGCTTCCGGCAAACGATAACGGTAAGGAAGGAATTGCAGAGCTGCTTTGAACCCCTTCTTTCCATCCGCTTGATAAATCTGAAAAAGCCGATAATAACTCATCGCCAGCCGCTCCGAATGATTGGATCTTTCGCTTTCGATCACAACTTCATACAAAACTGCGGCCGCTTCCTTCCATCCCTGCTCTAACATTAGCTCTGCCGTTTCGAAGATGCCCACGACCTGCTTCAAATCCTCCAGCAAACGATTCAGCACCTGCTCAATGCAATCATGCCGCTTAAGTTCGGCACAACGCAGCAAGAACGGTCTGAGCCGCCGCCAGTGCGGAGTCGGTGGAACAAAACACTCATCAACGTACAGGTCGTAAAAACCGCCCTCCGGAAGCCCCATGGCCGTAGTGATCCGATCCAATTGTCCTACGGAAATCGACCGGTTGCCATTTATAATGCCGCTTAAGGTCCCTACGTTCACTCCCGAAAGCTCTGCAAATTGATGAAGGGTTGTCCCTTCTTTCCTGATGTGGTCTTCCATTTCTGCGCGAATCGTGGTTGCGGAAATCAAATGGCGAATCACCCCCCCAAACCAATTCGGCATAAACCCTGATCATCATCCAAAATCTAGCATATGATGTATATATATGAAATTATAATCCTATATTTTACAGTCGTCAACAAGAAAAATGTAAAAAAATAAATAAAAATTAATAAGAATGTCATTACTTAATATAATTTGAGATATTACCTGCGAAATGTCAGCTTCTATTTAAAAGATTTCGTCGAATATAGTAAAAAAGAGAGGAACCGAGGTTCTCACCCCCGGTTCCTCTCTTATATCCATCAATCCGTTACCAATTCCGCCGCGCTTGCATTCGACTCTACCTGCGCCGGGTTTTTACAGCCCGGAATGACCGAGGTAACGGCTGGGTGACGAAGACACCACGCCAGCGCCCACTGGGCCATGTCTACACCCTCCGGCACTTCGTTACGGGCGATCTGCTCCACTTCTTCGAGCTTGCGCCGCGTGCTCTCCGGATCGTGGCGATGCCGCACATCGGTGTTATCAAACACGGCACCCGGCTTGTATTTGCCGCTCAAGTACCCGCTTGCCAGCGGTACTCTGGCCAGAACCCCGAGGTCCTGGCGCTGGCAGGACGGAAATACCCGTTCTTCCGGTACCCGGTCCAGCCGGTTATACACGACCTGAATGACCTCGGAATTCACCTTGGACGAGGCATCGGTCTGGTGCAGGTTGTCGTTGCTTCCGATGGAGGTTCCGAGATGGCGAATTTTCCCGGCTTGCTTCTGCTTGTCCAGCACTGTCCACAATTCGTCGTTATCGAAGGCCGCATCCGGTCCGGAATGGAACTGGTACAGGTCGATATAGTCGGTCTGGAGCGCTTTTAAGGAATTATCCAGTTGCTTGAGCACATCCTGCGCACCGTACATATCGGTCCGCGTAAACCGCTCATGAAAATGATGGCCGAACTTCGTCGCGATGATCCAATCCTCCCGCTTTCGGCGGCCGATATAGTTCCCGATGAAAGACTCGGATAAATGATCGCCGTAGCATTCCGCCGTGTCAATGAGGTTGATGCCGAGTTCCTGGCCTTTGTCGAGGATCGCATCAACTTCGTCCTGCGTGAAATTCAGGCCCCACTCTCCGCCGAATTGCCATGTCCCGATGCCGACGACGGATACGTTCAGCTCCGTTTTTCCCAATCTGCGATACTTCATTCCCTGTTCCCTCCCGCTAGTAGATGGTTTTGTCATAGTCATGGATTGCTTGTGTAATTCTCCCCAAATTGTACCACGTTCTTGGGAAGCCGCAAAAAGCGGTCACTTCATAAACCTTTTGATCAGGCTGAGCTTTTTCTCCGAATAAGGCGGAAAAATAAAGCCCGGATTGATTTTGGTGGACTTCTTCAGCACGCTTTTCTTGTGCGAAAACGCCTCGAAGCTGTACTTTCCATGATAGGAGCCCATCCCGGAGGAACCGACTCCGCCGAAAGGCAAATGAGGCGTGACCAAATGAAACAGCGTATCATTCACGCAGCCGCCGCCGAAAGTCGCCGTTTCCAACACCCGACGCTCGGTCTCCTTGCTGCTTGTGAACAAATATAGCGCCAGCGGCTTAGGGCGTAAATTTATCTGGGACACCGCCTGTTCAAGATCGCTGTATTCTAGCACGGGAAGAATCGGCCCGAAGATTTCATCCTCCATCACTTTGTCATCCCACGTGACATGATCCATCAGCGTAGGAGCCAAATACAGGTCAACACGGTCGCTTTCCCCGCCGGCAACGATTTTGGATGGCTCCAATAGTCCGGTCAAACGCTCCCAGTGCCGGTCGTTCACGATCCGCCCCAAGTCCGGACTTTGCTGCGGATTTACTCCATAAAAAGCAGCCATTTGCTCTTTCATTTTGGCGACGAGCGCCGGTTTAATTTCCCGATGGGCCACCACATAGTCGGGAGCGACGCAAGTCTGCCCGGCGTTGAGAAATTTTCCCCACACAATCCGTTTCGCGGCCAGATCGAGATTTGCATCCTTGTCGACCAGGCACGGACTTTTGCCGCCGAGCTCCAGGATAACCGGGACAAGATGTTCGGCCGCGGCCTTCATCACGATTTTTCCGACAGGCGCACTCCCCGTAAAAAAGATGACGTCAAACGGGGCGTGAATCAGCGCGGAAGTGGCCTCTTTGCCACCCTCCACCACCGTGATATATTCACCGTCAAAATTGTCGCGAATCAGCTTGGCGATCACCGCGGACACATGCGGCGCGAATTCCGAAGGTTTGACGACCGCGCAATTTCCGGCAGCGATCACCCCCACCAGCGGGTCCATCACCAGCATAAACGGATAGTTGAAGGGACCGATAATCAAAGCCGATCCATACGGCTCGGAGTAAATCACGCTTTTCGAGCCAAAATGAATGATCGGCGTCCTTACCCGCTTCGGCTTCATCCAATGCTTCAGTTTTTTTATCGTATAGCCAATGCTGTCATACATGTATCCGATTTCCGTGGAATACGCTTCGAATTCAGATTTGCGCAAATCCTTGTGCAGCGCCTCCATGATTTCCTTTTCGTGTTTGCCGATCGCGGTCTTCAGCGTTTGGAGCTGCCGGAGCCGAAACGATAGCGGCTTCGTTGTCCCGGAGTTGACCAAGTGTTTCTGCCGTTTTACCACGTCCAGGATCACTTGAGGATCGATCATTTCATTCTTCTCATGCAAAGGGACCCCTCTTTTCAAAATCAACTGTCTTTCGTTAATTATACTGCAAAACAATGTCCGAAGCCCGCAAGTTTACCTTATGTTTCCTTCGGAAATAATGGGGGGATAGCATCCGTGAGAGGAAGAACAACTTATGCGCTATCGAAGAAGAAGCGGCCATTCGGTCAAAAGCGTCAACAAGGAGAAAGAGACAGAGAAGGAAAAGACATCCGCCCGGAAACCGGCAAGTTCCTCCGATGTTTTAAGCGCAGACCTCAAGAGCAATTTGGATCACATCAGAAAGACCCTTGGCAGCAGCACGGACATTATGATCCGGGAGATTTCGCTTGATGAGGAGGAAGGCCGGAACGTCGCCGTCCTTTACACGGATGGACTGGCGGATCAGAACACAATTACCGATTCGATCATGAAGACGTTGGCACGCATGGTGAACTCCTCCAGGGAAGCCGGACAAGAAGATATTCCATCCTTCGAAGGAAGCCAAATTTTAGCGGAAGTTTCCCTGCAAAATAAGGAAATTCAGAATTTTAGTCAGTTTAAAACGTTATTCCATTCGTTATTGTCGGGAGACACCATTTTCCTGGTCGATGGCATCGAAAACGGGATCGCTCTGGGTACTCGCGGCTGGAAAGACCGCGGGGTAACGGAGACATCCGCGGAAAATGTCGTCCGGGGGCCGCGGGAAGCTTTTTCCGAGTCGTTACGTACGAATACGGCCATGATTCGCCGGAAGATCAAGGACCCCCATCTTTGGTTGGAAACCAGGCAGATCGGGCGGGTAACCCAGACGGACGTAGGTATGATGTACATCAGCGGTATCGCCAACGAGAAAATCGTCCAGGAGGTGCGCGAGCGGCTTGACCGCATCGATGTGGACGGCATTTTGGAGAGCGGGTATATCGAGGAAGCTATTCAGGATAAAACTTTGACACCCTTTCCGACCATTTATAATACGGAACGTCCGGATGTAATCGCGGCGGAACTGCTGGAAGGCAAGATCGTCATCCTTGTCGATGGGACTCCGTTTGTTCTCGTCACCCCGGCTCTCTTTGTCTCGTTCATGCATGCAGCCGAAGATTATTACCAGCGGGCGGATATCAGCAGTTTTTTGCGAATGCTGCGTTACTTGAGCATATTTATTTCCTTGCTGGGACCTTCCCTGTACATTGCCGTATCTACGTTTCATCAGGAAATGCTGCCGACCCAGCTCTTATTCGGGCTCGCCGCCCAGAGGGAACAAATTCCTTTTCCCGCCTTCGTGGAAGCCGTCCTGATGGAGGTTACCTTCGAGATTCTGCGGGAAGCCGGCGTGCGACTGCCCAAAAATATCGGCTCTGCGATTTCCATCGTAGGGACACTGGTCATCGGACAGGCTGCCGTGGAGGCCGGGATCATTTCGGCGGCCATGGTCATCGTGGTTGCCATTACGGCCATTTCCAGCTTTGTGCTGCCGGCCTTCAATATGTCCATCGCCTTTCGGATGCTTCGGTTTCCCTTGATGGCCCTTGCCGGTTCCTTCGGCCTATTCGGCATCTTCATCGGGGTCACCGCCCTTGTGCTCCATTTATGCAGCCTCCGCTCGTTCGGTGTCCCGTACATGTCACCTTTTGCTCCATTAATCCCGGACGGGCAAAAAGACGCGGTGTTACGCCTGCCGCACTGGATGATGCTTAACCGACCACGGTTGATAAGCAAGGACAACGTTACGCGCAGAAAAAGCACGCCTCCTCAAAAATCGAGGGAATAGCGGGAAAGCGAGTGAAACTTATGAAACGGATTCCGGGGTTGCTTATACTCACGCTTGCCGCAGCGTTCCTTTTGAGCGGTTGCTGGAACCGCAGGGAATTGAACGATCTTGCAATCGCGGTTGCGGCCGGGGTGGACAAGGTCGGCGACAGATACCGGCTGTCCGTCCAGGTCGCCGTTCCGGGACAGGTTGCTTCCAAAAAGGTCGGCAGCTCCCAGGCGCCGGCCACCTTGTACACCGCGGAAGGCGATACCCTCTTCGAAGCGGCAAGAAGAATGTCCCAGACCAGCCCGCGGAAAATCTATTTTTCCCATCTGCGGATGTTTATCATGGGCGAGTCGCTAGCCCGGCAGGGAATGGCCGAGGTGCTGGATCTGCTGTTCAGGGACCACGAATTCCGGACCGATTTCTTCTTCGCGGTTGCCAGAAAAAGCACCGCCGAGGAAACCCTCAAGATCATGACACCCTTGGAGTCCATACCTGCCAATAAACTGTTCAACTCCCTCCAAACCTCGGAAAGAATCTGGTCGCCTACCAAAGCGGTCACCCTGGACGACCTGATCAATGACCTTACCAGTAAGGGTAAGCATCCGGTCCTTACGGGGCTGGAGATTAGGGGAGACAAGAGCATCGGCGAAAAAAGAATCAACGTGGAAAACATTTATACGCCGAGCCATTTGGTCTATTCCGGCTTTGCCGTGTTCAAATCGGACCGGTTGATCGGTTGGTTAAACGAAAAGGAAAGCCGCGGGTACCGGCTCATCTTGGGTGACGTGAAAAGCTCCGTGAACCATATAAGTTGCGGGGATCATGGGAAGGTAGTTCTGGAATCGCTGCGGACTCGTGCCAAAGTGAAAGGAAGCCTGATTCAATCCCGGCCCCGCATAGATATCAAGTTCAGTGCCGAAGGAAACGTGGGTTCCGTAGAATGCAGCAATCTGGATTTGACCAAGCCGGAGACGATCCGGAAGCTCGAAGCCGAGATGGAGCAAAAGACGATTCAAATTATGGAAGCCGTGATCCGAAAAGTGCAAACCCAGTTTAAAGTCGATATTTTCGGTTTCGGAGAAGCCCTGCGCCGCTCAAACCCGAAAGCCTGGAAAACGATGAAGGAGGATTGGGACGAACGTTATTTCCCGGACCTTCCCGTCCATATCCAGGTCGATTACCAGATCCGCCGGACGGGGACGACCACCGATTCTTTTCTTAATGAAATAAGGGAAAAGAGGTAATCCGATGCTCAATGTGACGTTGATACTGATGACGGCCGCACTGGTTGTCTGGTTCGAGCTTCCCCGAATGCTCCGGGAGGGGGAGAAGAGGGAGTTGTGGGGATTTTCTCTATTTTTGCTGCTGGGCGTAGGGATCAGCATGGCCCAAACGTTCATCAGCAATATTCCGACGCCTATGATTTTGGTGACCGCCCTCCTAAAGCCAATCAGCGATTTTTTTGCGGCCATCGGATTGATTCAATAAAAGAAAGGGGCGGAAATCGTGAAAGTAAAAATATCTTTACGTCAGACCAGCATTTTAACGGCCCTGTTTACGATCGGCAGCGCTATTTTGATCGTTCCTTCCAGCTTGGCCGCAACGGCAAAACAGGATGCCTGGATAGCCGCCCTGATCGGAATTGGCGCAGGCAACCTTATTCTGGCGTTGCAACTGAAATTGACCCGGCTTTACCCCGTTATGAACCTGGTCCAACTATCCGAGAAGCTGCTCGGCAAGTGGCTGGGCAAAAGCGTTTGTTTTCTGCTGCTTCTCATCGTGTTCCTGGGCGGGGCCACAGCGGTACTGCAGGAGGTTGGTACCTTCATTACGATCCAAATGATGCCGGAAACCCCGATTCAGGCGATTAGTATCCTGTTCGGTGCCATCGTGCTGATGGGCGTGCGTTTGGGCGTGGAGGTACTGGCCCGCTCAGCAGAACTGCTGTTTCCCTGGTTCCTCCTTTTGTTTCTTTCCATGTCCATATTACTGTTTTCTCAAGTCAAGTGGGAAAAAGCAATGCCCATTCTGGAACAAGGGCCCGGGCCGCTCCTCCCGGCCGTAGTCTCCTTCCTCAGTATCGTATACCTGCCGAACATGATTCTGATGATGATCTTTCCGTCCTCCGTCAACCGGCCTTCCGAGGCCCACAAAGCCGTATTTATCGGGAGCATGATAGGCACTTTGGTACTTCTGATGATTATTGCCTTAACCATACTTGTGCTGGGACCTACGATTACCGGAAAAACAATGTATCCCAGCTATATGCTGGCCCAAAAAATCAACATCGGCAATTTTCTACAGCGCATCGAAGCGATTATGGCTTTGATGTGGTTCATATCCCTGTTTTTTCGCATCTCTTTATATTTTTACGCGGTCGTTACAGGCTATTGCCAAATCTTTAATATTAAAAACATTCAACCGCTGGTGCTTCCCTTCGGCTGGATCTTAATAACTCTGTCCGTTTTTATTTATCCCGATGTACTGTACGAACACAACTTTGAGGCTAGGACCTGGACCCCTTTTTCCATCATTTTCGGAATTCTTTTTCCTCTGCTGCTGCTCGGCCTCCACGGAATACGCAAAATGCGGTCCAAAGGGGCAACCAAGAAATCCAATATTTCCTGAATGAAATATTCACCAAGCCTTCAACCAACCTTCAGTTCACTTTCAGATACTCCAAGTAACATGATGGCATGAACGAGCCGCTTCCTTACAGAAGGAAGCCGGTCAGCCATTGGTTAAAGGAGTGAACGAGATCGTGAGAAGGTACACCAAAAGACGCAGACTATATCCCATCCTGTTTCTGGCGATTCTGGGGGTGGGAGCAATTATATACGGGCTTGCCGATCGGTATTTAATACAACACGTGGAGGTCGTGGTTGAGGATCAAGGCAGCACGGAGACCGGCCCGAATGCGGGAAGCGCCGGTAGCGCGGGCGGAACCTCGGCTCGGGCCGAATCCGATGACTGGAGTTATAACAGCGACAATATCCAAATTCAAATCGATCAAGTGCAGACCGGCTCAGGTTCGGACCGGATTACTTACTTTGTAGCCGACGTTACTATGAAAAATGCCGCCAGCCTGCTTTCGGCCTTCGCCGACAACAGCTTCGGGCGGAACATTACCGAGAACACCTCGGACATTGCCGCCGATAACGATGCCATCTTCGCCATCAATGGCGATTATTACGGTTTCCGGTCGGATGGCGTCATTATCCGGAACGGTACGCTGTACCGTGACGAACCCGCAAGGACCGCGCTTGCCCTGCTGGATGACGGGACGATGAAATCCTACGAGGAAACGGAAGTCGACTCCGCCTCCCTCCTGGATGAAGGAGTCATCCAGACGTTATCATTCGGGCCTGTCCTGATCAAGGACGGCGAAGTTCAGGGGAATTTCGACCATGTCAAAATCGACACCAACTTCGGCAACCGCTCGATTCAAGACGCCAATCCGCGAACGGGCATCGGCATGATTGCCCCGAATCATTATGTTTTCGTAGTGGTCGACGGTCGAAAAACCGGATACAGCCGGGGGATGACCCTGGATGAATTCGCCCAGGTATTTGCCGATCTCGGCTGTACCGAAGCGTATAATCTGGATGGCGGCGGCTCTTCAACGATGTATTTCATGGGCCGTGTCGTGAACAGCCCCCAAGGCAAAAACCGCGAGCGCGGAGTCAGCGACATCCTCTATGTAAAAGAGGTGGAATAAGATGACGATCCTTATTCCCGCCTATGAGCCGGATGAGCGTTTACTTCAGCTAATTTCGCAGTTGCGGAGAAAGTGCTTAACGAAAATTTTGATTGTGGATGATGGGAGCGGCGAAGCTTACCGCCCCATCTTTGATCTGGCGGAGGCTGCAGGCTGCATGGTGCTGCGGCATGAAGCCAATATGGGAAAGGGCCTCGCTCTTAAGACAGGCT
Organism: Fontibacillus forbon; assembly: GCF_046559655.1. Taxonomy (NCBI): domain Bacteria; kingdom Bacillati; phylum Bacillota; class Bacilli; order Caryophanales; family Paenibacillaceae; genus Fontibacillus; species Fontibacillus forbon. Next base: position 499,857 of record NZ_JBKGFV010000004.1, read on the forward strand.
TCCGGCATTTGCTGCAGGCGGAAACGCAGGAGGCCGTCATCTGTGCGGACAGTGACGGGCAGCATCTGCCTTCCGATATTTTACGCGTGAGTGAAATATTGAAAGAGGAAGGAAACGGGATCGTATTGGGCAGCCGCCACTTCACCGGAAAAGTTCCGGCTCGCAGCCGATTTGGCAATGCGGTGACACGTGCGGTATACGCTTTTACGACCGGCAGCAAAATTTACGACACGCAAACCGGGCTCCGCGGTTATTCTTCCGGCTTGCTGCAATGGCTGTGCGAAATCCCGGGCGCCAGTTTCGAGTATGAGATGAACCTGCTGCTGGCCGCCCATAAGGAAGGGATTTCCGTCCGGGAGGTCTTCATCGATACGGTGTATCTGGATGAGAACAAGTCCTCGCACTTCCGGCCGTTGGCCGATTCCTTGCGGGTGTACCTTCCGATCCTGCTGTTCAGCGCTTCCTCGTTGATTTCGGGTCTGTTGGATTTTGTCCTACTACTGCTGCTCCAGTATCTTGGCGGAAATCTGCTGCTCTCTGTAGCCGGGGCACGGTTGTGCAGCTCCATCGTCAACTACGCGATGAACCGGAATGTCGTGTTCCGCAGACCCTCCGGCGCATCCGTCTCTCGTTCTCTGCCCAAATACTTTATCCTTGTTCTACTCGTCCTGCTATTGAACTATGGATTCATGTATGCCTATCATACTGCTGCAGGAATCCCGCTGATCCTCTCCAAGCTGTTGACCGAAGCCACGCTCTTTGTGTTCAGCTACTGGGCTCAACGCAAATATGTGTATTAGGGATAGGATCTTCCTATCCCTCTATGAATTCCATGAGCTCTTTATTAAACTTGTCGCGCTCCTCATAGAACAAACTGTGCCCGCTGAACTCGAACCAGACGAGCTTGGCGTCCGGAATCCCTTCTTTTTGCGCCACGGCCAGCTCGGGATAGCATACCTTATCGTGAATGCCGTGCAGAATCAGCGTAGGCACGCAAATTTTGCCCAGGTCCGAGAAGAGGCTCTCATCCCTAAAGGAAATCGCTACTTTAGCGGTAGCATAACCTGCCGCGGGAAGCCCGATATCGAAAAACCAATCCCCTAACGCATTCGAAATGTTTTGGAAAAAGAACAGTTCCTTAAGTCCCCGCAGCATATTCGGCCGATCATTTAAGGTCTGATTCACGATTTGCGTCACATCTTCTTTCGGCATTCCGTACGGAAAATCCGGTCTGCGCGTTAGACTGGGCGCCGCCGCGGCAAATAGCGCCAGCTTGGATACCCCGTGTCCCTGATGCCGGGCCATATAACGAATGACCGTCGCCCCTCCGTAAGAATGCCCCGCCAACGTGAAATTCCTCAATCCGAGCGCATCGACCACGCCTTTCACATCGTCCGCCATCCGGTTCAGGTTATATCCTTCCCACGGCTTATCGGATTTACCGAACCCTCGGGTATCCATCGCAATGCACCGGTACCCTTTTCCAGGCAACACATTGAACTGATATTCGTAAGCCTTATGGCTCAATGGCCACCCATGGACAAACAGGATGGTTTTATTTCCGCCCGGGTTTATATCCTCCACATAAATTCTTACGCCAGGCTCAACCTGCACATAGTAACCCATTGTTGTATCCTCCGTTTTTCATTGATATCCCATCAAAACAAAATACGCAGGCGTAAGGAAATAGGTGAATACCCATGGGCCCCCCGTTGAATCGTACAAGAAAAAGAAAAGTACTTCGCTCCGTTTAAGGCTTGACCTGCTGGATCTGGATCAGATTCGTCGTCCCTGCCTGTCCGAGCGGAAGCCCGGCGGAAAGCACCACGGTATCTCCGGGGGTTACATAACCGGTCTTAAGCGCGGTTTGAATGGCCGACTCGAACATTTCATCCGTAGTGGACACGGATTCGCCTTGGAACGGAAATACCCCCGAAAGCAGGCACACTTTGGAGAGAACGTGTCGATCATGCGTTATCGCCAAAATCGGCGCCTTCGGGCGGTATTTGGATACCATCCGCGCCGTAAATCCGCTCTCCGTGGAAGTAATAATCGCCCTGGCATCCAATTCCAAAGCGGCGCTGACCGCGCTCTGACTGATGACTTCCGTAATGTCGGTGGCGTGCTGCGCTCTTTTCCGGTCGAATTGCTCCCGGTAATCAATCGTTTCTTCCGCCTGATGGGCCACTCTGGCCATCGTTTGGACGGACTGGACGGGGTACTTGCCGGCGGCGGACTCTCCCGACAGCATGACGACATCCGCCCCCTGCATGACGGCGTTATAAACATCGCTGACTTCGGCCCGCGTCGGACGCGGGTTGACTTGCATCGACTCCAGCATATGCGTAGCCACGATGACGGGTTTGCCGGCAAGGTTACACTTGTCGATCATTTCCTTCTGCATCATCGGAACATTTTCGACCGGAACCTCAACCCCGAGGTCCCCGCGGGCCACCATAATACCGTCCGAAGCTTCCAGGATGTCATCCAGGTGCTCGATGCCTTCCTCATTCTCAATTTTCGAAATAATCTGCACATGGCCTGCGCCGCGCCCCTCCAGAATCCGGCGGACTTCGCGGATATCGTCACCTTTTCTTACAAACGACACTGCAATCATTTCAATATCGTGCTCCAGTCCAAAGCCGATATGGCGGATATCCCGCTCCGTTACGCCCGGCAGCGTCGTCTTAATGCCCGGCAGATTGACGCCCTTGCGGGGTTTGAGCGTCCCTCCGCTGATAATCCGGCATCGGATTTCCTTGTCCGTTGCCGAGATGACACGCAGTTCCACCAGACCGTCATCGATCAAAATCCGGTCGTTCTCATGGACGACCCGAGGCATTTCCGGATAATTGACCGAAATCCGGGTGCAATCGCCTTCGACCTCCTCCGTAGTCAGAACGAGTTCCTCGCCTGAGATCAATTGACAGAAGGCTTCTTTTAGCTTGCCGATCCGCACCTCGGGCCCTTTGATATCCATCATGATCGGAATAAACGTGTCCAGTTCTCTGGCCGCCTGACGGACGCCTGCTATCCGCCGCGCATGCTCCTCAGGTTCTCCATGGGCCATGTTCAGCCGTCCGACGGTCATCCCCGCCTGAATCATTTCTTTCAACGTCTCCGGCCGGTCACACGCCGGTCCCAGTGTACAAATGATCTTCGTCCGCAACATAAAATGAAATCCCTCCTTGGTCGATTGGTGCTGGCGATGGTGTCTGTGATATTTTGACCGACTCTTAATCCTGCTGCTCGTCGAATGTCGCTAAGGATGATCCTGTCCTGCACGCCTGCCTTTCGTCTTATTTTCCCAATAATGCGAAAATGTCGGCAGCTTCTTGACCTTGCGCTTCCGCGACGGCCGGATAGGTGATCAGCCCCCCCATCACGTTGATGCCTTTCGCCAAAGCCCTATTGTCAAGCGCTGCCTTTCGACAGCCTTTGTCGGCGATCTGGAGGCCGTAGGGAGTAGTAACGTTCGTCAGCGCGATGGTGGAAGTCCGGGCGACCGCTCCGGGCATGTTGGCGACCGCATAGTGGATGACGCCGTGCTTTTCGTAGACGGGCTGGTCATGCGTCGTGATCCGGTCGATCGTCGCAATGGAACCCCCTTGGTCGATCGCCACATCGACGATGACCGAACCGGGGGACATGCTCTTGACCATCTCCTCCGTCACGAGCCGCGGCGCCCGCGCGCCGGGAATTAGCACGGCCCCCACCAACAAGTCGGCCCGGCGCACGGCTTCGGCGATATTAAACGGGTTGGAGATGAGCGTTTTGACCCGTCCTCGGAACAGTTCATCGATCTCGCGCAGCCTTTCCGCGCTCAAATCGATGATCGTCACTTCTGCGCCCAGGCCGACGGCCATCCGGGCCGCGTTGGTTCCGACAATGCCGCCGCCGATCACCGTCACTTTTCCCGGCTCCACCCCGGGTACGCCTCCCAGCAGCAGCCCTTTTCCGCCGTGGGCTTTCTCCAGAAAATGCGCTCCGATCTGGATCGACATTCGCCCCGCCACTTCGCTCATCGGCATCAACAGCGGCAGACGCCCGTCATTCAGTTGAATCGTCTCGTAGGCGACCGCCGTCACCCCCTGCCGAACAAGCGCTTGCGTCAACTCCGGTTCAGGCGCAAGATGCAAATAAGTGAACAAGATCAAGCCTGCCCGAAAGAAGGCAAACTCCTCCGGGATCGGCTCCTTCACTTTGACCACCATCTCCGCCGACCACGCCTCCGCGGCGGTCATTACAATCTCCGCCCCGGCAGCGGAATAGTCTTCATCCGCAAACCCGATTCCCCGTCCGGCCCCGGTCTCCACCAGCACCCGATGTCCGGCATGCACATAGGACACCACCGTACCAGGTGTCATTCCGACCCGGTACTCGTTATTTTTCGTTTCCTTGGGTACCCCGATAATCACTTGCGACACCGTCCCTTTAATCCCTAGACTAAGTTCCTTCTTTCCTTATTACCCGAATACTCCTAAGCCTTCTCATTTTGCATGTAATCAGTATATTCCGGCACCGCTACACATGATTGCCAAAACTAGGTTTCCCGCGAAAGAATGGCGTTATCCGGTCACCACCGGATTTTCCCGATGAGTTCCGATAGTCGTTTGCGCTCTGCAGCACCTATTGGCCAATGCTCAAGCTCGCACTTGATGCGTTCCATACTGGTGTAGCCCTTCGCCAACCCGTTTAATCTGGCTGCAATCGTCGAACTCTCGAGATCATGCGACCCGGGATACAACTGCCTTAACTTGTCTATCGCATCAGGAAATCGTTTCAGGTAATATTTCTGATGCCTTTCCTCGGCAGGATAAAAAGCAGTGTACGGCGCAATTTCCGTATCCGGCTCGTTATGACCGTTTTCTATGCGTTGACTGATCAATTTTTGGATGGCCAGCTCCTGCTCGCGATTATGGAACAACAACAGGGACAAGTACTGGCGCCCCTTATATCCATTAATATTCACCGGATTATGGTTGTCCCAGAACACCTTCAATATCTGCTCGTAAGAAATTTGTCCGGGATCGTAATCCACTTGGACCGTTTCCGAGTGATCTCCCATTCTACGGTACTCCGGCTTTTCCGTTGATCCCCCGGCGTAGCCGGTCCGGGTTCGAATTACTCCCGGAAGTTGGCCGAACAAGGCCTCCGGCGACCAAAAGCACCCCATCCCCAGCGTAGCCGTCTGCCGTTTTGCTTCCGGAACGAAGGAAGTTGGCAGGGGCATGGAGGCAGCACGACTTTGGATGGAAGCTATAGGACTATGAATGGAGGAACTGTACCTTTGCAAGGCATTTTCATCCGTTCGGGCAGTTGTTCCGGCATGGCCGTAAATGCCACAATTTCCGGCATTCTTCGGGAAGTTAGTTGACGGGTTTGACGGGTTTGACGGGTTTGACGATATTGATGGGTATGCTCGACTGGTGGGCGGCTTATTTAAAGTAACTGAATCGGAAGGAACGATTTGCTGTGACGGTAAGGGTTGCGCCGCTGGCCTTGGTGGCTGTGATTGCGTTAATGGCTGCTGCGCTTGTTGTTGCGCCTTCTCCGGCGTGTCTCTCTTCATTAACTGGAAAACCTCCCGTTAATTTAAGCAATATTCACGTTTTCATGTGATTAAATGGAAAACCTACAGTAATTTTGCGAATTTTCGCTTATTTTATATATAGCACAAAAATTAGATGGAGGTTTTCCAGTTAATTTGCCGGACCCCCCTAATAGCGAAAAAATAACTAGAGGAAACCCAGTTATTTCTTCCCATATAAAAACTGCCGAACGCTTCATGTCTGCGTTCGGCAGTTTTTTGGATTGGTTAGTTGCTCCGCTGCTTGAAGCGAAGCAACATCGTCACCGCTTCGGCCCGGGTGAGCTGCGCTTTCGGCCGCAGCAGGGCGCGTTCGTCGCCGAGCAGCAGCTGCTCCGCGATCAGCTGCCGGTAAGCTTCGGCAGCCCAAGGTTGCACTGCCTCCCGGTCCCCGAACGGAAGTAGCGGATCGGCGTCGGGCGAAACCGCGACCGGCTGCCGGCCCGGCGCGGCCAACAAGGCTCGCGCGAGGATGACCGCCATCTCGGAGCGCGTGATTTGCCGATGCGGCCGGAAGGTTCCGTCTTCGTAGCCCTCAATCAGGCCGGTCTCCATGGCTAAGACAATGGCGCCGCTGGCCCATGCGGGCCATGCCTGACGGTCCGCCGCCGCAGCGGCCGGGCTCGCGGATGCCGATGTCGCCGATGCCGCGCCGGCATCATCGCCCAGTCCGAGCAGCCGCACGAGCAGCGCGGCGAACTCGGCTCTCGTCACGCCGGCGTCCGGCCGGAACGTCCGGTCCGGATAACCGGTGACGAGGCCTTCGCGCACGGCGCGCCCGATGTCGGCCTCGGCCCAATGGCCGGCCGCGTCGGTGAAGACGGATCCCGCCGGCGGGAGACCGTCTTCCGGCCCTCCCGCGCCCGGTTCTCCGGTACCCGGACCGGAGCCGCCGCTGCCAGGACCCTCCCCGGTCTCAGGGGCGTCAGTTCCGGCGCCCTGTCCCGGGGCAGTCCCCGGGCCCGAGCCGGGACTCGGGTTCGTACCGGTTCCGGGGCCTGGGCCGGGGTTCGTGCCGGTTCCCGGATTCGTGCCCGGATCGGGGTTGGTCCCCGGGTCCGGCGGAGCGGCTTGCACCGTAAGATCCGCCGTTGCCGTCAGCCCTTCGTAAGTTGCCCTGATTACTGTGCTGCCGGGTGAAACTCCCGTGACGAGTCCCCCTTCGCTTATGATGGCCAGCGCCGGATCACTCACCGTCAGCGCACTGTCCCGAGTAACCGGAACTACATCGCCGTTAGAATAGGCGGCCTTCACTTCACTTTGTACCGTTTTCCCGGCAACTACTTTGTAAGTAGGTACGCCGAACTCCAGGCCCACCAGCAGCGGCGTGAATTCAATCACGAGCGGCTTGGCCATGAGAGCTCCCTCTTTCAAAGCGGTTACCGTCGCCAACCCGGGAATGGACGAGCTTAAACTCGCAGTATAAATCCCGTACACCCCCTCGGTGACCGTGCTTAATTGCCCCAAATCGCTTTCGAATACTAGCGGGCCCCCGCTCTCCGTCAGCGCGTTGCCCAAAGCATCGTAAACGTGCAGCGTAACCGTCGCCACGCTGCTGCCATCTGCAGGCAGCCGCGTAACGTCGGCGCTCAGGATCGAGTGCGCGCTGTCCGGGGCGCCCGCCGTGAATTTAACCTTCGCCTCCAGCCCGAAAGGCTGGCCGTTCAAGACAGCCTGCACCGTTGATGTTCCCGTCCGCCGCGAAGCGAGCTCCGCCTCGTAAACGCCAAACGACGTCTCCGTCACCGGACCGACGTCCCCGAACGAGGCGTCAAAAGACACGGCGCCTCCGCTGCGCGTCAAGGCGTTGCCGAAGCGGTCCCGCAGCTCCAGCTTCAGCTTGACGGAGCTGCTCCCGTCCGCGATCGCCGTGCTCGGCGCCGCGATTAGCGAAGACTTCTCCGCATCTGGAGCTGCGGAAGTAATGTCCCAGGCCAGCTCGCCTGGCACGGCCAAGCCGTTAATTTTGGCGGACACCGTCACGCTTCCGAGTCCGTAAGGCTCCAGCTCCGCGGTAAATTTGCCGTCCCCGGTATAAGTAACCGGACCTAACGCGCCCGGCCCATCGGCGACCATCTCTACAGTGTCGGTTCCGACCGTAACGGGGTTGCCCCAATAATCCGCGAGCTGCAAGGTTACTTCCGCCTTTTCCCCGATCGGCGACGAACCTGTAGCTCCTCCGTTCCAATAAGTACCCGACAAATTAGCCAGCGTAATTTGGGACAGCTTCGGCAGGGCCTCTTCCGTCCGATTGCCGCCAATCTGATTGAAATTGTTGCCTCCCACGGCCCAGATCGATCCGTCCGCTTTCAAGACCGAAGTATGCATGCTTCCTGCCACAACCTGTACGAATCCTTCGGCACGGCTCACCCCGTCTTCTGTCTCAAGCACAGGTTTCGGCACCGGGGAATTCGACGCAGTCTGGTCCCTGCCGAGCTGGTACCTTATGTCTCCGTAAATACCCGTATTGCCTCCCCAAGTCCAAAGGCTTCCGTCCCCAAGCAAAGCCGCGGAATGAAGCAGCCCGGCCCCGATAGCCGTTACGTTTCCGAAAGGGTCTCCGTTTTCGTCCAGCACGGGTTGTGCCCGACTTTGCATGTTGTAATGGCCAAGTCCTAATTCCCCCGTTGAATTGAACCCCCAGGACCACAAGGTACCGTCATCCTTGATCGCCAAGGAATGATAGCCCGCTGCCGCCAACTGAGCGACATGATCCAGCGGCGAACCGTCATTGACGGTTACGACGACCGGATAACTGCGGGAGGTCCCCGTTCCATCCCCGAGCTGCCGGTTCTGATTGGCCCCCCAAGCCATAACCCGCCCGGTCTTTGTCAAGGCAAGCGAGTGAAACTGCCCGGCTTGAACTTTAACAATATCGGTTAAATAAGCATTTGCTGCAGTTTTCACCTGGACAGGCAACTTCGCATAATTCATATTCCCCGATGTTCCATCCCCCGCCTGTCCGTTAAAATTAATCCCCCAAGCCCAAACCGTTCCATCCTCGGCCAAAGCCAGCGTATGTGCGTCTCCCGAAGAAATTTGCGCAATCTCGGGAAGGCCTTCCACCTTTTCTGCGTACGTGGACCAATACCCATCCGTATCTCTTCCGAGCTCCTCGTTGAGATCGGCGCCCCAGGTCCAGACGGTTCCATCCTTCTTCAGCGCGACGGAAAACTGGGCTCCGGCAGCCAGTGCGGTCACATCGCTCAACAAAGATGTTTTTCCGCCGACCTGCTGATACACCGGCATAGCAAAGTTAAAAGATTGGGTCGAGCCGGTACCCAGCTGTCCCGTATAATTGACTCCCCAAGCTCGGACCGTTCCATCGCTCAGGAGCGCCAGCATATGGTCCGTTCCCGACGCAAGAAACACCGGTTTCAAAGAAGATGCGGCCTTCGTCTCCGCACGCACCGGGCTTAATGGCGCCATCAGGGCCACGGTTGTACTGAACAATGCCGCAGCCAAGGCCAGCTTGAATATCCTCTTCCATTTCACGAAGCTGTTCTCCCTTCTCCTCTAGATTTCCATCCCTTCTATTGTAAAAATCGGCCCGAATCCTGTAACCTAACTAAAGTTAACAAAGCGCGAAAAAGGGAGTATTTTGGCGCAGAAAAAAGACCGCCGGGGTCCGGCAGCCTGGTTTCCTTATTGTCCTACTTATGAAAGGACTTTATTTCGAATTTGTCCGCGATAAAAGCGCAAAAAGAGCTATTGCATTACTATGGTACTGTTCATCCGCCTTCCCGCCCAACTCAGTATTTACTACTATCAGATCAGATCAGAGCGCCAAACACTTTGATCTAACGGACACCAGAGACGCTAAACGGCCTAAAATTACTCTTTTTGAATTCTAACGGACACCAGAGACCTTAATCCTGCCAAAACACCACATTTTGTGACCGTTTTTAGAGAATAACGTCTCCTGTGTCCGTTAGCCGTTCAAAAAGTCGGCTTCGCCTACTTTAACGGCTCCTGTGTCCGTTAGAATTTCTGCGGAGCAAAAGGGAGCTTGATTACCAAGGAAAATCCCCGATCCCGTGCATGACTTCGTCGATTTCCCGCAGTTCCTCCGCAGTTAATGGCGGTTGATGGACGGCAGCGGCGTTTTCTTCGATTTGGCTTACCCGGCTGGCCCCGATGATCACGGAAGTTACGCCTCCGTCCCGCAATGCCCAGGTTAACGCCATCTGCGCGAGGCTTTGTCCCCGGCGCTCGGCGATCGCCTCCAGTTTGCGGAGTTTCCCGATCCGCTCCGCCGTGACAGCCTCCGGCTTCAAGGTCCGCGACTTGGACTCGGACTCTTCCTCCAGTTTGCGGACATATTTATTCGTCAATTGTCCCCGGCCCAACGGGCAAAAGGCTACCGATCCGGCTCCCTCTTCCCGGAGAACTTCCTGCAACCCCTGTTCAATCCAACGGTTCAACATCGAGTAATTCGGCTGGTGCACCAATAGAGGCGTTCCGAGTTGTTTCAATATTTCCGCCGCCTGCTTGGTTTCTTCAGGCCCGTAATTGGACAACCCCACATACAGCGCCTTTCCGGCTTTCACGGCATGCGCAAGCGCGCCCATCGACTCCTCCAAAGGCGTATCCGGGTCCGGACGGTGATGGTAGAAAATATCCACGTAATCCAGCCCCATCCGCTTCAGGCTTTGATCCAGGCTGGAGAGAAGGTTTTTGCGCGATCCCCATTCCCCGTACGGTCCGGGCCACATATAGTAGCCTGCTTTCGTGGTGATCAGAAGCTCATCCCGGTAAGGCCGCAGATCCTTTTTCATCACCTGCCCGAATGTCTCTTCCGCCGATCCGGCCGGTGGTCCATAGTTATTGGCGAGATCGAAATGAGTAATTCCGAGATCGAATGCGGTCGTGATCATCGCCCGGGAATTCTCAAAAGGCTTGTCGCCCCCGAAATTTTGCCACAACCCCAGCGATATCGCCGGAAGTTTGATGCCGCTTTTACCGCAGCGGTTGTAAATCATTTGCTCGTAACGCTTGTCATCCGCATGATACGGCATATATATCAACCTGCCTTTTTTATGTCATAAAATAAGAGGGCCCGTCTCTTTCGAGAATGATTATATGCCAAGACCATTAGAATATGGAATGACCGCATGTTACTTTTATATGTCATAATGTAATATGATTTATTGGATAACTCCAAAATCAAAAAAAAGACGACCCCTTGGTTCCTTACTTAAGAGGCCATCTTTTCTTCATTTGCCCTAAATCTCGCGCAGCTTCGCGTCCAGCATCCTTAACATTGCATCCTGCTTATCATGCGGTACATTGCGATACATGTCTCCTACACTAAGTTCGAAATAGCTTGTTCCCCCGTCAAAATCTCTCAGATTCCCGGTGATGCCGATCCCATATTCCTCGTAAAGCGATATCAACACCGGCTCTACCTTGTCTTTCGGAACTTCGAAATGGACGTGAAACATATTGGATACGGGCACGAGGGGCCGGGTAGCAACGCTGTGGCACCGGTTGAATCGTTCGGCGAGCACGATGGCATCACGGTAGTATTGATCCATTTTGCCGATCCGTTCTTTGAAATAGTACCCGCTGGTCAAGATATACGGATACAGACTGATCAGATCGCCGCCGTGCCGTCTTTTCCACACTTTCGACTTTTCGGTGAAGGCCGCATCCCCCGCCAGAATCGCTCCGGCAACCCCGCCGATCGTTTTGTAAAAGGAAACGTAAACACTATCGAACAATGCACAGACTTCTGCGGCCGTTTTTTGATAGTAAGGTAAAATTTCGTACAACCGCGCGCCGTCCAGATGCAGCTTGATGCCTTTCTCCCGGCAGTAAGCGGAGATCGCTTCAAGTTCGCTGAATTCGGGCAATTGCCCCCCGATTTCTCGCTGCGGCAGTTCCAACAGCAGGCAGGCGATATCCTCCTCCAGATTCGTAACGTCTTCCAACGTGATTAAACGGTCCTTATCGGCAAGCAATACCGGCTTAATGCCATGCAGCTCCTTCAGACCGTCCTCTTCATGAATCTCCAAATGGCACAACGGATGATACGCCACTTGCTGGAGATTTTTGTCGTCGCACCAGATTCTTAAGGCAATTTGCTGCGCCATCGTCCCGCTCGGAAAAAATACCGCCGTATCCTTCCCCAAATAGCTCGCCATCTCCTGTTGGAACTCTTCAATGACCCGGCCTTTGCCGTAAGTATCGCTCTCCGTCGTTCCATCGACTTGCTCCAATACCGTCTTCAACACTTCCACGTTTCTCGGACCCTGGCCCGACAGGCGGTAAGCAGTCCGGTTAAATGTTTCCGCTAGAGTTTGTTGACCGCTCATAATAGTTTGCTCCTTTTCCTCTTCCCTTTTTCCTTTTCCCTTTTCCCGTTCCCGCTTTGAACAGAAATCCACACACAGTAACCTTATTCTATCACTTCTTCAGGCAATCGTAACAATCTCGTACCGCTGCGCCAACTCCATAAAACGTCCCATGCTCGAAATTTCCCCGGCAGTCATCTCGTCGCAAATCCCGTAATAATCCACGCAAGTCCCGCAGGCCAGTACGGGTACGCCTTGAGCGGCCAACTCCCGAAGATGCAAGGAAGCAAAAGATTGCTCCGTAAGCGCAAGCACGCCCCTGTTAACGCAAAACACCGCCGCCGGAAGCGGCTCCTGTTGTTTTAAAAGCGTAAAAAAGGTTTCCAATAGCTGCGTTCCCAGCTCCCGATCCCCATTTCCCATACTGTCCGTCGTCAAAAAGATCACTTTTTCCTTCATGCCGCTTTCCTCCGTTATTTGGATATAGTTCATTATTAAAAACTCGAGATATTTACCTGGTTGTCGGATTCACCGTAAAGATGAAAGATTTGCATTTATGTATCCCACAATGTGGTTCCAACTGGTTCGAATGATTCACCTTACCTTGCACGCTTTTTGTCTGCTGTTGCTCTGCTATTTGATTCTAGCGTTTTACCGTATTTCCTTCCACAGCGCTTAAGAAACTTTAGGATTAGCCTACTTAATTGTGGGTCATCTATTCTCCCAGTCATACTTCCTTCCGCGCGTTTAAAGTAACTGTAATGAAATGAGCGTATCGGGTGCTCCAGTAAATAAATTACTTGAATCAACCAATGGCGATTGTGGTGCTGTGGCGCGGAAAGATATAGCTGGGCCAGGTAACATTGCTCGCATCCCGCATTCCGTTGTTACGAATTTCATTGGGCAAATGACCGGCGGTTTGATGATCAAAAAAATTCTAACGGACACAGCGGACGTTATTGACCTGAAATCCGTGACTTTATAAATCTAACGGACACAGGAGACCTTAATCTCCTCGTTGGGCATCAATTTGAAGCAAATTGCTACCAATAAGGGCTCTGGTGTCCGTTAGATTCGGAAAGCAGCCGTTTTGAACACTTTAAGGGCTGTCATGTCCGTTAGAATTTTTGGCCTCTGGAGTGGATGTTCGAGCGAAACGTATGGCATTCCCGCCTGCTGACAAGCATACAATTGGGAGAAGAAGGGACAGGGTGATCTGACGGAACAACGCCTTTCCCTATATACTCCTTAAAGGACGCGATGCTTGTGAATCTCTTATCTAGCAGAACGAAGGCCTATCTTTTTCGCCGATCCTGTCTGAAAGCATCTCTAATTATCGCCGGTTCCGTCATCCAGGGATTCGGCATGGGCGTATTTCTGTTTCCGCATGCCATCCCTCCCGGCGGGGCAGGGGGACTCGCATTGCTGCTGAACCATTGGTTTTCCTTCCCCATGAGCATCGGCTTCTGGCTGATGAACTTTCTGTTTCTATTGACCGCGATCCCGTTTCTCGGAACGGTCAGCACCGTCGGCACGATCGGCGTGATCACAACCACTTCGGTGTCCGTTAATATTTTCGGCGTCTACTTCGACAGCCCGCTCGGCAATGTTTGGTTCGATCTGCTGGCCGGTTCGGTCTTGCTCGGAATCGGCATCGCCGTTTTATTAACCCAACGTTTTTCCAACGGAGGCATCGGGTTTGCGGCGCTTGCCTTGTCCAGGCAAAAGCATTTCGATCCAGGCAAAACGCTGTTCTGGATGAACGGGGCGATCTTTATCCTCACGGCCTGCGTCATCGACTGGATGATTATTGTCCAGGCCCTTCTTTGCCAGTGGATCTCCACCAGCATCGTGAGCTGGTTATACAGCACCTCTTTTCCGGCAAGACCCCTTTACGCCTGGCGCGGAAAAAGAGGCCGCTGAAGCCGCTGATTTCGCAATCGCCTGTAAAAGTGGTGCCCCTGTCCATAATCCGCCCGACGTTCAACTTCCCTTACCCGATTAGGCAAATTCGTCAATCCGTAGCTTCCGACAGCGCACCATATACTCCAACGATCCCAATAGCTTCCAACTCCATATACACACTACCTCACAGCGACTCCAACGATCCCAGTAACTCTAGCTCCATACGCATTCTACCTTCACAGTAACTCCGACCATCCCAATAACTCCTAACTCCATACACATTCTGCCTCCACAGTAACTCCGACCATCCCAGTAACTCAGTAACTCATCAATTCCTGGAACCTAGCGTAGCGGATCCACCCCCGGTTTCTTCCCGCACCAGCCCTGTACCAACTTGGTTGGAAAAATTACAACCATTCCCTGCAAACTCATGCCTTCAAGCCGCTTCATTGGATAAAATCCAGCCAAAACGGCTCAATTTGACATCAGCTGCCCAAAATCCCGAGTCATGATTGGATTTTGTCCAATCAAGTACAATAATTTTCCCGAATTCCCCCGCCTGATTGGATTTTGTCCAATGAAAAGAGAAAGGAGAGAGAATTCGGCGAAACAGCAAAACAAGCTGCCCAAGGATTCATTCTTCCATCCTTGAGCAGCTTGTTTTAGTAAAATGGTCAGCCTTTCACCGCGCCTTCGGCGATGCCGGCGAAAATGTATTTCTGCAGCAGCAGATAAATCACGATGGTCGGCAGCAGCACGATGAGAATCGCCGCGGACAGCTGGCCGAAATCCGAAGACCGCTGGCCGACGAAGGTCATTAGCGCCGTCGACAGCGTATGCAGCCCTTTCGAAGGCATGTACAGGTACGGAATATACATGTCGTTCATGATATCCACCGCTTTAATGATTGCCAGCGTGGCCGAAGCCGGCAGCAGCAACGGGAAGATGATTTTCCGGAAAATCGTGGTATACGTGGCTCCGTCGATCATGGCGCTCTCATCGAGCTGGCTGGAAATCTTTTCGATGAATTGCAGGAAAATAAAGATTTGCAGCAGATCGGTTCCCGCGTAAATCAAGAGCGGAGCAAAGATCGTGTCATACAGCCCCATCGACTTGATGATCTGAAAACGGGAGACCTCCGTCGTATAAAACGGGATGACCATCGCGACCATGAACATGGCCATAATGGCTTTTTTCAGCTTGAAATTAAACCGGTTCAAAATGTAGGCGGTCATGGAACCCAACACCGTATTCAGGATGACGCTGACTACCACGAGAACCGCGGTATTGCGGAACCCGACGAGCATATTGCCCGTCTCGAACGCCGTCTTCAAATTGCCGAACTGCCAGGACTCGGGAAGCGACAGCGGAGATGTCTTCATCAACTCGGGACCCGTCTTGAACGCGGTAAACACATTGATCAGAATCGGGAACAGGACGACCAGGCTGATCAAGCCGAACAGCAAGTAGATTCCTAAGGTGGTCCACCATTTTTGCCCTACCGAAGGCCGGTAGCCCGTGGCGGCGGGAGTTGCCGGAGCGGTCTTCATCAGTTGTCCTCCTTCCCGCCGAACAGCTTGCCTTGAAGCTGGGTGAAGATGATGATCATCAGCATCAGCATGACGGCGAGCGCCGAAGCAAGCCCGTAGTTGTTGTATTTAAACGCCGATTGGATCGTGTACACGGTAAACGTGGTACTGGCTGTCCCCGGACCGCCTTGGGTCATCAGGAACGGAATGTCGAACACCTGGAGCGCTCCGCGCACATTCAGGAACAATACGATTTCGATGACCCGGCTGATGCCCGGCACCGTAATGTATCTGAATTTCTGGAAGCCGTTGGCTCCGTCGATGGTAGCCGCTTCATAGAGATCGTAAGGCACCGACTGCAGCCCGGCCAGGAACAGGATGACGTGGAACCCGCTGAACCGCCAGAGCGATACGGCCACCAGCGAATAGTTGACGACGCCGGGATCGCTGAGCCAGTTCTGGATCAAGCCTTCAAGTCCGACCAAATCCAGCAGCGCGTTAAACGGCCCGTTGATCGGGTTGTACAGATAGCTGAAAATATAGGCCACGGCAACGCCGTTCAGGATATAAGGCATGAACACCATGGACCGGAAAAAACGGCTGGCCCGGATTTTGTTGTTCAGCAAAACCGCGATCGAGATTTCAAGCGGAATAAATACCAGATGCATAATAAAATAGAGCAGATTGTTTCCGAGCGCATCCCAAACGCCGTCGGTCTGAAAGGCGGCGATGTAATTTTTGAAGCCGACGTAATTGAACGTCTTGGAAATCCCGTTCCAGTCGGTCAAGCTGAATTGAAACAGCTTGACCGTAGGATATAGGAGGAACAGCATCAGCAGGCCGACCGGTATGGCCAAAAAGCCGAATATCACAAGTTTCTTCTGCAAGTTGTAGTTCATCTCATCCACGTCCCTCCAAGCAGCGGCATATTATTTATTTTTTCTGGCTTCGGTCCACTTGGCATTCAGGTCTTTCACGATTTCGTCCACGGACTTCCCGGCCATCATCTCTTGACCCAGCGCCTTCACGTCCAGTTGGATCGCGTTGGACAGCTCGGTGTAAGCCGCGTCGCCCGGAATGTACATGAATTTCTCCGGCTGGTTCGAGGCATAGAACGTTTTCAGAAAAGGAACGTCCGATTCGACGCCTTCAAAGGCGGTATCCAGCTGCGCACCGTTCAGATATTCCTTGTAAACTTCCGGCGAGTAGAACCATTCCATGAAAGCTTTAGCCTCTTCTTGGTGCTTGGAAGAACTGCTGATTCCGTAAAAATGGTCCGTAAACATCATCAGTTTGAGCGGCGTATCCTCGGTTTGGCGGTAAGGCATCGGAAAAGCGGCCAAATCGTCCAGATTCCCGGCTTTGGCTTCATAAGTAGGCACGAACCATAGACCGGAGGCCATCACGGCCGCCTGTTTGGAAATGAACAGGTCGTTGGCCTGGTCGGCGCCGATTCCGAGCGGATCCGGGCCCATAACGCCGGCATTATACATTTCGGCGATTTGCGTATAGCCTTGATAGAATGGGGTTCCCTCTCCGAATGGAGCGTCTTCCTTGGCAAGATCGCTCAAGTAGCTCTCTTTATCGGAGATAATATGCGGCAGAAACTCGTTGAACGGATAGTCCGGCCAAGCATCTTTTCCGCCCATCGCGTAAGGGATGTATTTGCCGTCGTCTTTGATTTTTTTGAGCAGATCCATGAACTGCGGCCAGGTGGTAGGCACTTGCAGGTTCAATTCCTCGAACACGCTTGGGTGATAGTACACCAGTTCCGGGAAGGATACCGAAGGAATGGCCAAAATTTTGCCGTCCACGGCGTAGTTTTTGGCATAAATGTTTTTCGATACGACGCCGAGATCGTCGAGCGGAATAAGCTGCTCTTTAAAATCGGCCAGCCAGTTCGGCTTCAGCTCGATCAGGTCCGGAAGCGCGTCGCCGCCAGCTCTGACCTTGATGGCCTGCAAATAATCGCTGTCGCTTTTGAACGATTCCACTTCCACCTTCACGTTGGGATTCACGCTGCTGTATTCCTTCACTTTTTCGGTCAAAAAGGTAATAAAATCGTTATTGGAGTCCCACATGGCCAGCTTTAAAGTGACCTTTTCCGCTTTCGCTCCGCTGTTTGCGGTGCCGCCGTTCTCTTCCGCCGATTTGCCGGAGCCGCCGGAGCATCCCGATAAAGCCGTCAGGACCATCGTGCAGATGAGCAGCAAGGTTGCCCATTTTTTTGTTCTCATACTATGACCTCCCGTGATTTTGGTA
The DNA here is from genome assembly GCF_046559655.1 of Fontibacillus forbon. NCBI lineage: Bacteria > Bacillati > Bacillota > Bacilli > Caryophanales > Paenibacillaceae > Fontibacillus > Fontibacillus forbon. The sequence goes on from NZ_JBKGFV010000004.1 coordinate 517,439, forward strand.
GTAACCTGGCCTCGGTTCGGCGGATGAAAGCGCCGCCATTCAGGGGCGTTTCGCATCGCTCAGGTTCTTTTCATGGTTCATTATAGCTAGGATGGATGCGCTTTCACTTGTTCCTTTTTATCCTTTTTTTCTCTCTTTCTATCCACTTTCGTTTATGGCGCATCCGACTCGTTATCGCAGGCTTTCCCGGTATTCCAGCGGCGTTTTGCCCGTGACCCGCTTGAATACCTTCGTAAAGTGCCCCTGGTTCGGATATCCGACCTTCTCCCCGATTTCGTACAGCTTCATGCCGCTCTTCATCATCTGAATGGACGTTTCAATCCGTTTCCGGGCTACATACTCGATAAAGGTCTCGCCCATTTCCTTGGCAAACACCTTGCTCAAGTAATTCTCGCTGATGCCCGCCATCTCGCTGGCGCCCGTAAGCGACAAAGGCTCATTGTAATGGAGATCGATCCACTGCTTCACCTTGTCCACCAGTCTCGGCACCGTCTCGGCCGCCCGGAACGCGGGATGGACGGCCCGAGCCGCCTGTCCCGCGAGGGTGAGGATGTACTCGTTGATTTCGGCAATCGAGTTCATGTACTCCACCCGGCGAACCGGCGGTTCGTCCTGATCCGTAATTTGCCGCCAATCCAGCCCCTGGGCTCTCAACAGCGAGCTAAGCTCCCAAAGCAATGCCTTGTAAGGCTGTAACGCAGCCTCAACGGACAGAAGCCGCATTTCGGTCATTACCTTCAGACCCGCGTTCAACTCCTGCTCCCATTCCGCATTCCCTTGCTCCATGTCCCGAATCAGCCGGGGAATATTCCATACCCCGTCATGCGCATGGCCCTCCGCCGCGGAAACCGGCATCGCTTCCGCAAAGAACACCTGCCCGCTCCCGCGAAAGAAACGCAGCTGCGCCAAATGCATGGCCTGCCGGTAGAGACCGGCCCAGTCCTGCCTGTTCGACGACGGATCGGCAAGTCCAACCGCGCCGTTGACATTGACGTATTGCTGAAGATGGCTTAACGCTTTTTGCATTACCTCCGTGAACAGGCTTCTGAAGGCTTGGCCGCTAAGCCGGGCGGGCACGAACACCAGCACCGCATACTCCAGCACGGATAGCGGAGCCATTACGATTTCCAGCCCGTACCCTTCGACCACCTGCCTGATCGTGTGCATCACGAACCGGGATTGCTGATCCTGGATCCCGAGCGGCCGTCCGTACACCCGGTCAAGCAAGACGCAGCCCATACCCTGGCGAAAGCCTGCACGATCGCCCCACCACATCCGAAACTGTTCCAGGCCGTCGTCGGCACCTCGAACGGAGACCGCCGGGTCCGGCTCGGCTCCACCGGATTGCACCGCCTGGAACAGCCACTGCTCCTGCTGCTTCTGGCGGATGGAACGGGCCTCCTGCTCTTTTCGTTCGCTTTCGCTCGTCTTTGCCCGAATCAAATCGACCGCTTTACGAATCACGGGCGATACCTTACTCTCCTCCAAATCGTTTTTGATCACGTAATCGCAAGCACCGTACAAAAAGGCTTCCCTCACGTACCCGTAATCGGAATAGGCGCTCAAAACGAGAACCACGATCTCTCCGCCGTCATCGAGGCCGCGAAGTTCTTTCATAAATTCAATGCCGTTCATGAGCGGCATCTGCATATCTACCAGCACCAAGTCGATGCTTTCATCTTGAATCCGTTTCAACGCTTCCCGCCCATTGGAAGCCTCGGCCGCGATTTCGCAACCGAACCGTTCCCAGGGAATCAACTCCCTCAGGGCAATCCTAACGATCGGCTCGTCATCCACCAGCAGCACCCTGATCATTCCCGCTCCTCCTTCTCCTTAGCATGGGGCGCCTCCCATAATAACGGCAGTACTACCAAGACGCTCGTCCCTTCGCCCCAAACGCTGGTTATTTCGAGTCCGTAGGCCTCTCCGTAATTGAGCCGGATGCGCTCCTGCACGTTTCTCATCCCAAGCCCGCTGAAGCTCTCTTTGCTCTTCACTCTCCGTTCCAGCAGGAAGGGAAGTTCCTCTTCCTTGATGCCCACTCCGTCATCTTCGATCGTAAAGCGGCAGCAGCCGTCACCCAATTCTCCGAAAACGGAAATGTTGCCGCGCGTTTCCCTTTCGTGCAAACCGTGAATGATCGCATTCTCGATGATCGGCTGCAGCAACAGCTTCAAAATGTAGGCCTGCCCGATTTCCGGATCCACTTCGTAATGAATATCGAATAAATCGCCGTAGCGGATTTTCATAATCCGGATATAATCGTCGAGCAGCGAAATCTCCTCGCCCACCGTCGCGTACATGCCTCCCCGATTAAACGTGGACGACAGCAGCTTGGTCAGAGCGTCGGTCATCTTCTGGATGTTTTCCGATTTGGAGATCGTCGCCATCAGTTTGATCGTATTCAGCGTATTCAGCAAAAAATGCGGGTTGATCTGCGATTGGAGCGCCCTGATTTCCGCCAGGCGTTTCTGGTCTTCCTGCTCCTTGGCTTCGGCGAACAAGCGGTCCATATTGGCGACCATTTCGTTGAATGCGTGTCCGAGCACGTAAATTTCCAGCGGCCCCGACGCTTCCAGCTGGGTCTTCAAATTGCCCGATTTGATGTAAGCCATCCCCTTAAACAGCCGGATAATCGGATTGACGATGCTGCGCACCAGCCAATAGGAAGCGATCAAAAACACGATCAGCCCGCCCACCGAGAACAGAATGATTTTGCTGAACACGCTTTTTACCTGATCGATAATTTGCTCGTACGGCACGACCTTGACATATTTCCAACCCAAATCGGACGTCGTATAGATGACATAGGACTGCACATTGTTCACGGTCTTCACGTAACTGCCCTTCGCGCCGGAAAGCGCCGGCTGCAGATATTCATATCCGCCCATTCCGTCATGCAGCGCTTGGTCGTCATTCGAGGCCATCACTTGGCCTTCCGGGCCCACTACGTAAATGTCTCCGCCGCCCCCGCCGCTCACATCCAGCCGTTCCATGAAATCGGAGGAACGAAACACGCAATAGATCATCTCGACATTGTAAAATAAGGTGCTGTATTTCGGAGACACGGCCACCGTAAAGTAATATTCGCCATCCGGTATGCTTGAAGCGCTTTCCTGAATCCCCATAAGATGAACCTTGTTTTTCCGCTCTTCGGTGTCTTCGTACCAACCCATGCGGCGTAGCCCCGCCACATCGACATCCATGTTTCTTTTGTAGGCATACGAACCTTCATCTTTGTAAAAAAACAGCACGCTCGCCACATCGGGCGTATAGTGAAAATAATTGTTCAACTGCTTGTCGAGCGCTTTCCGCAAATCAAACTGACTAAGGGCCCCGTCGTTTTTATGGATGGCTGCCGACGTCGAGATTACTTGATCGTCATTGGCAATGGCCGATACGGTATTGATGATCATGCGCGCTTTGGAATCAAAACCGTCCGACTGCTGTTCCAGCGTCTGCATCGCCTGCGACGTCGTATTGTTCAACAGAATGGAATTCAGCGACCTCACCGAATACGAAGTGACGAGCAGGATCGGAACCGTAATCATCAGAAAAAAGGATGTGTTCAAAATCTTCGAAATGCTCCAACGGTTTCGCTCAATGTATTTTCGCCAATGTTTCACGCCGCTCTCTCCTCATGCCGGTTTCTTGGATTCGATGGTCTTGACTATGCCCGCATATCATCGCGGTAACCCCAGTCTAGACACCCCTGGAACCGTTTACAATTGTTGTTTTGGTGTTTTTTTTATACTTTTTTATTCTATATCGGCAATTCGTCCCGGCACTCTTCGTCCTGCACCGTCCATGATATAACCCGAATCGGCCGACCGGGTATCCCTGCCCGCGAACTTTAAGTATAATGAAGGCAGAATCTTCAAGTAGTTGGGGGTAGAACGATGGGACTTTTTTCTTTCTTGAAAGGCCAGTTTATTGAAGTCATCGAATGGCTGGATGAATCCGCAAATTCCAGCACGATGGTGTACCGCTTTCCAGTATACGATAATGCGATCAAAATGGGCGCCAAGCTGATTGTCCGCGAATCTCAAGCCGCGGTGTTCGTGAACGAGGGACAAATCGCCGATGTGTACGGCCCCGGCACTTATACGTTGTCCACGCAAAACATGCCGCTGCTAACCGCGCTTAAGTCTTGGCCGCATGCGTTCAATTCGCCGTTCAAAGCGGATGTATACTTCGTAAGCACGACCAACTTCACCAATTTGAAATGGGGTACGACGAACCCGGTCATTCTGCGGGATACCGAATTCGGCCCCATCCGGTTGCGGGGCTTCGGAAGCTACGCCTTCCGCGTCAAGGAACCGGCCCTATTCCTGAAGGAATTGTTCGGAACGCGCAGCGATTTCACCACCGAGCAGATTTCGGGGCATTTAAAATCGATCCTGGTCACCGGCATCAGCGACTTGATCAGCGAATCCCGCATTCCCGTCATGGACCTGGCTTCTTCCTATGAGGAACTGAGCGCCCTGGGGATGGAACGCCTGCAGCCGCATTTCGAAAGCATGGGCCTGTTCCTGTCGCTGCTGCTGATCGAAAATCTGTCGCTGCCGCCGGAGGTCGAGCAGATGATCGACCGCAAATCGTCGATGAACATCGCGGGCAACCTGGACCAGTACATGAAATATCAAACCGCCGAGGCGATCCGCGAGGCGGCCAATAACCCGGACTCCGGCGCGGCCGGAACGGGGGCCGGACTTGGCGCCGGGATGGCGATGGCCCAGATGATGGGCCAGATGATGAACAAGCCGGCCGAGCCGGCGCCCGCTGCGAACGGCGGAGGCCAGGCAGCCGGGAATGCCGCAGGGAACGGCGTTCCTAAACGGTTCTGCTCGGAATGCGGCTCGCCGCTGACGGAAAACGCGAAATTCTGTTCCGGCTGCGGCACGAAAGTGTAGGGGATGGCGATGGAAGCTTCAGCACCCAAAGGAGCCGCTGCGAAGGCTCCCGTATCGTTTCCCTGCTCCGGCTGCGGCGGACCGATGCTGTTCGACTCCGAAGCGCAAAACCTGAAATGCCAATATTGCGGCCGCGAAGAGGCCATTGAAGATTCCGGCAGCCCGCCCGTGGAGTATGATCTGGATCTGACGGAGACGGATGAGGAGAATGCCGACCTGACCGATTGGGGCTTCCGGAAGCAGACGCTGCATTGCGAAAGCTGCGGCGGCGATATCGTGCTTCCCGAGCTGGAAACCGCGGCGATTTGCCCTTTTTGCGGATCGTCCAAGGTGTTGCCTCTGGAAGACTCGACCAGCATCAAACCGGAAACGGTCATTCCGTTTCAGATTTCCATGGAACAGGCCATGTCTAATTTCAAGACGTGGAAATCCAAACGGTGGTTCGTGCCGAACGCCTTAAAGAAAGGCAGTATCAACTCGCGCTTGTCCGGCTTGTATATCCCATACTGGACCTTCGATGCCGAAACCGACTCGGTTTATACGGCGGAACGCGGCGACTATCATTACCGTACCGTCACGCACACCCGGACCGTCGACGGCAAAACCGAAACGTATACGACCCAGGAACGATACACCGTTTGGCACCGGGTCAGCGGCGAGTATGACCGCTGGTTCGACGACGTGCTGGTCCCGGCCTCCAGGCGGTATGACGGAAAACTGCTTGATAAGCTGGATAACTTTGACCTGTCCAGGCTGAAAGAATACCGGCCTGAATACTTAAGCGGCTTTATGGCCGAGAAATACTCCGTGTCCCGCAGCGAGGGCTGGCAGGAAGCCAAAGCGCGGATCGACCAGGCGATTGAGGACGGCATCGAGAAGCAGATCGGCGGCGATGAAATCCGCGGGCTGCATACGCGTACCCAATACAGCGGACTTACCTACAAGCACATGCTGTTGCCGGTATGGAACGCAAGCTACGCTTACCGCGGCAAGCCTTACCGCTACATGGTCAATGCGCAGACCGGACTGGTTTCCGGCACCGTACCGCGCAGCCCGTGGAAAATCACTTTTTTCGTATTGTTCTGCGTGGCAGCGGTCCTTCTAGTAGTGTTTTTTGTATCGCAAAGCCAGTAGCGCTTATTTATCCGCTATGAAAAAAAAGCCCGGATCCTGAACGAAATCAGGGTCCGGGCTTTTGCGGTTAATTCATTTTCAGCGTATAAAATTCCAGCGTATCCGAATATTTCGAGGCTTCGGAAACAGGGTCCCGGTAGTCCGCTTCCCCGTAATACCATATCAGGGAATCTCCGTTCACCAGCGGGGTCATATTCCCCGGAAGCGGTACCCCCGGTAAAGCCTCCGGTTCTCCAAGCAGATTTCCCTGCCCGTCCATCACCGCGGCATGCAGTACCGGCTCGTTCTCGTAGCCCTCTTCTTCTCCCCACAGCAAAACGAATTTGTCATCTTGGAGCCGGACGAGGTGGGTTTCCTTGATCATGATCGGGGAATCGGATTCATGCTTCGTCAGCCAAACCGTCTTCACTTCCGACTCGGTTTGCGCCGTTTTCGGCACCACGCTCAAGAAGACGTTCTGTCCGCTGCCGGAAGGCTCAGCCCCGTATGCCCGGCTGGATCCGGCCGCCAAATAATGAGATTTGGACACTTCCAGTCCGCCCAAGTATCCGCCGGTATAATTGTCACCGGTTTTCCCCGCAAAGGTGATCAGATCGATCTCGCGGGTAATCTCTCCTCCCTGCTCCAGCTGCATGACGATCGAGCGGGGGTAGGCGTCGCCATGATCGACGTATACAATGCGGTTTCCGTCGAACTTCACGTAAGCGGCGAAAGAGTGGCTGACATGGTTATCGGGCCATTGTCCGCCTTTTTGCAGCACCGCCATCGTTTTCATATCGATCAGGAAGCTGATGTTCGATTGATGACGAAGTCCATCATCACTCGTATACCGCTGTCTTGTGGAGTGAATGGCGAGTTTGCCGCCGGAACTGTCCATCGTCAGGTTCCCGGCATCGAACGGTTCGGACACATAGACGTTCGCAATGTCTGCCTGGGCCAGCTTGTTCCAGCCGGAATCATATTGAACCACCCGGTAAACGGCCTTGGCATCGGATTGCTCGTCATTGGATTGGCCGTAAACGACGTAATAGTTGCCGTCTTCTCCCCGGTGAAAACCGCCGAACAGCGGAAGCTCCATCCGGACCGTAAATTCTTTTCCATTCCCGAGCGATTCGTCAAACTGCTGGATATGTATTTGTTCATCCTTCACTTGTAATAAGTTCAACGTACTTCCTTCTTTAAAAAGATAGCGCTTCGCCGGCTCAAACCAGTTGGAATAATAGTAATCGTCGGTGCCTGCGAAAACTTTGCCGGAGGTCACCGTAACGGATGCCTTGGAAGAAGTCATAATTCGGACGCTGTCGTCCGCTCTCCGCCAAATGACCGGAATGTTCAAGGCCTGTCCCAAATCGCGCAGCTTGAAATAGGTGCTGCCCCCGATATTATATGCGGCCAGCGGCGCTTCCGCCCCATTTACCGTGATTTTGGTTCCGGCGGCCGTTGCTTGTTTCCGTTCCATGCGGCCCGATCCGGCCAATTCGCCGCCGATGCTCTTATAGGCTTGTCCGGGCCGTAAATCAATGACATTGGCAGCACCGTCGAATTCCACCGCAAACCGCTTCTCCGTCGTTTCCAACGCTTTTGCCAGATCCCGCAGTTTAAAATAATTACTGCCTCCGATATTGTACCCCTCAAGACTTACCTACTTTCCGTTTACCAAGACGGCGGACAGCGTCGGAATGGCGGAAACCTGCCCTTTCTGTTGGCCTGCCGCAACCGCCGGCGCAGCTTCCGCCATTTCACCCGGCGCCATCCCCAGCAGGACGGATACGCCCAGCACTATACTAGCGTATTTCTTCAATTTCATCTCTCCAGTCGTCCTATGATAGTCACAAAATAGTTTACAAGTTGACTATATCATAGAAACCTAACACCCGAGACCATTACTTTATATCTAAGGCATACTGCATACAAACAGGCCCGTTTCCCTGTCTTTGCCTTGACCGGACTTGGGCCTGTTTCATTAAATAGATGGATTCAAAATAGCTTTAGGAAAGGTCATGTTTACCGTGGTGCCAAGCCCCGGCGTGCTTTCGAGTGATATCATGCCGCCGATGCGGTCCATGATCTTCTTGACGATGGCGAGACCCAGACCGGTGCCGCCGCTGCTGCGGCTTCTTGACGGGTCCACCCGGTAGAAGCGCTCGAAAACCCGCGGCTGATCCTCAAAAGGAATACCGATGCCCGTGTCCGTAACCCGGACGGCGATCTCTCCGAGTCCGGAAAACGCCGTGACGTGAACGCGTCCGCCCTCCGGCGTGTACTTTAGGGCGTTAATGACGATATTTTGCAGCACCTGTTGCAGAAATACCGAAGAAACGCCTACCAGGAACGAACCTTCGGACCGGTCGTAGGCCAGTTCAACTTCAGGATACAGGCCGTGGCCTTGGTCAACAATTTGCTGCAGAAGCTCGGCGAGATCGGTCCATTCTTGTCCCACGGAAATCGGCCTTTCTTCGAGCTCAGCTTCCATCAACAATTGCTGGGACAACAGTTGTATCCGCGCCGTCTCCGCTAAAATATAGCCTAGCGACTCTTCCAGCACCTCCGGCTTCTCCTTCCCCCACCGGGTCAGCAGCTTCGCATGCCCTTCAATAATAGAAAGCGGGGTTTTCAGCTCATGCGAAGCGTCGCTGATAAATTGCTTCTGCCGCTCAACCCCGGCGTGAATACGTTCCAGCAGTTGGTTGAACGTATCCGCCAGCACGTAGATTTCATCGCGCTGCTTCGGCAGTTCCAGCCGTTCGGTCAGCAGCCCTTCGTCCATGTCTCGCACCCTCTCTGCAATTTGCCTTACCGGAGCGATCGTCCGTTTGGCGATAATATATGACGAAAAACAAGTCAAAACAATACCGAGTACGGTTCCAAGAAATAAGAAAGTTCCGACCTGTCTCACCGAAGCCCCGTATGCTCCGCGGTCTTCCGCAATTTCCAGGGTGACCGTTCCGTAAGCGGGCAAGCTTACCTTTTGCTCCGCCTTCAACACCGCTTCACCGCTCATACCGCGATCGATCTTCGCCAGCGTATCTCCATGCTTATCGATCAGTTGCAGCCGCTGTCCTTCATGAAGACTGGACTCCAATGGATCCAGATCGGGCTGAAAAATCTTCAACCCTCTGCCCGGATGCAGCAAAGAAGGAAGAAAAGTCACATTGGTAATTCTTTGCTTCACCTCATTTAACTGGGCTTGCAGCAGCCGCTGCTCGCTGCGGGCGGACCAGTCACGGTACAGCACGAAAACCAGACTGTTAATCACGATCAATATGCAAGCAATGACAGCGGTGATCAGCAGCATCGTTTTTCTCGTAAAGGTCATTTGCCTACCGCCTCTCTTCTTCGGGATCCCGGAGGACGTAGCCCACGCCCCGGAGGGTGTGGATAAGCCTTGTCCCAAACCCGTCATCCATTTTGGAACGCAAGTAGCGGATATACACGTCGACCACATTGGTTTGTCCCATAAACTGCGTGCCCCAGACCTGGTCCAGCAGCGTTTCCCTTGAGAGCGCACGGTTTTTGTTCTTCATCAGCATATGAAGCAACTCGAATTCCCGCGCCGAAAGCTCGATGGACTGCCCGCTTCGGGTCGCCGTGTGGGCGCTGACATTAAGCTCAAGATCGCCTGCCTCATAAACGGTCGCCTCCGCGGCCCGAACCCGCCGTTTGATCGTCCTTAACCGGGCCAGCAGTTCTTCGATCTCAATCGGTTTCGGCATATAGTCATCCGCGCCGCTGTCGAGACCATTGACCTTGTCAATTAAAGAATCGCGTGCTGTCAGCATAATGATCGGAGTCGATTTTGAGGCCCGGATTCGCTTGCATACCTCGATCCCGTTCAGGTTCGGCAGCATCAGATCCAGTAAAATGTAATCATAAGTATCCGCCAGCGCCATTTCGAGTCCGCTCCGGCCGTCATGGGCCGTCTGCGTTTCATAACCCTCATACTGCAGTTCCAGCTCCATGAGCCTTGCGAACGGCTTCTCATCTTCGATAATCAGAATTTTTTCCAACGGGATTGCACCTGCCACACATGAATTTGTATATATGTACAGCCACCTCCACAAATAAGAATTCGCACGCGCCTTAGCGCTTGTCCGCCTTGCATCCTTATTGTAGTTCGGGCCGGGTTAAAGCGTCTTTATACGTTCATTAGAGTTTGATTAGAAAAATAACAGAAAATGCTTCATCAAAAAGAAATGGAACTCAGCTTTGCATCCGCTCCATGATCGCAGCCGTTACGGCCTCCCAATGCTGCTTCATCTCTTCCCGGGCAAAAGCATCCGCCAGTTTCTCCTGGTGAAAGCTGATCGTCGTTTTGCCTTCATGCGAAGGGTTGGGAATGAGCCGGATCTGCAGGGTGGACGGCTGTGCCCAGCCCTTTCTTTGCCAGGTCATGCGGAGTTGCTCCAACGGCTTAATGACGCGCAACTCTCCGAAGTTTCCTTCCCCGGTGATATACTCATGTCCCGGTTCAAGCTCCAGCGACGGCAAATCTCCCAGCCACAGCTTCAACCCTTCCGGGGAAAGCAGGAACGTCCAGGCCGCCTCCCGGGAAACGGGAAAAGTCCGGCGCACGCCGATTTGAAATCCCGCCGCTTTCGTTTGTCCTATCATTTAAACACTCCTCTCAAAAATTAAGGCGTCAGACCTCTGGCGAACAATTCGACGCTGCTATCCAAAAACTCCGTCAACGCCACGCGGGTAATGCCTTCCGATCCGTACAGGTGGGTCATGAACGCACCGTAATTCATCCACATGAACGTGATCGCCTGCGCCTCGGGCGAGGTCGGAATCAGCTTTCCTTTGTCCATCATCGCGGAAAAATAGTCCGTAAGCAGTTCCCGAAGCTGACTCGGATACTTTTGCGCCTTTTCCCGCACGGCGGATAAATCCGCTTCCTGCAGAACGACGCGAATCCACATCCGGTTGCTGTTCATGATTTCATGGTACGTTTCGGCGATGAGCCGCAAATCGCTACGCAAATCCCACTTCAGCCGCTCCGCAAAAATCGTCTCCATAGCTCCGGTATAATAAAACCGGTCAATCGCCGCGTCCAGCAAATTGAGCTTGCTGCCAAAATTGCGGAACAGCGTCATCTCACTGACCCCCGCCCCGGCGGCAATCTCCTTGGTGGAAACGCCCTTGTAGCCCTTTTCCGCCATCAGCGAGAGCGCGGCCTGCATCAGCTTATCCTTGCTGGTTAGCTTCTGCTTGTTCGTCAACTTCCGCTTATCCGTCGATTTCGGCTTACTTACCGATTTCCGCTTATCCGCAAATTTCCGCTTACTCACCGATTTCTGTCTATCCTTCAATGTCTCATTTGTCTCCATTCTCTTTCCTCCAACGATGTTAGTGATCACTAACATAATTGTATTGTACTCCCATCCTTTTCTCATGTCAAAAAAAGGAAAAGAAATTAAAAGAAGACGCCCAAATGGGCGTCTTTTTCGAATACTATACTTAAATAATCTTGTGCATATAAAGCGAAACCGTCCCACCGTTCCTCTTCCGCTACCCGTTCTTTCGTGGGCCAAAGGTGAGAGTAATTGAGAGTAATTGAGACTAATTGAGACTAATTGAGACAAAGTGGGCCAAAGTCAACGCTGGCTGATTGGATTTTTTCCAATGATCGGATGTTATGATTCCTCCGTATGAGCCTTGATTGGAAGAGTTCCAGCGAAAAAGAGATTAAAACGCCAAATCATGAGTTACTTGGAGCTTTTCATTGGAAATGTTCCAATGAAGGAGCTATTTGCGACGCTGGAGCCCCCTCCGGTTGGAGTTTATCCAATCAAGAGATGTTCCGGCAAATAATGGCTATGTTTCAAGAGAGTTTAGCCAGGCGCTTGCACACAGAAACATGAGTAACATGAGTAACATCAGTAACACCAGTAACATCAGTAATCTCATACCCGTCTCATTAGCCGCACCAGCACTCATTAGCCTCATTAGCCTCATTAGGCCTTATCAGCCTTACCACCATCAACTTCATCAGCCCTTGATCGATCCGGCGACCATCCCTTTCATGATCTGCTCTTGCAGAATGAGATAGACGATGATCGTAGGGATGACGGCGATCGCCATCGCGCCCATCGTCAGGCTGTAATCGGTGCCGAAGCCGTCCGAGAACAGGGACAGGCTGAGCGGCAGCGTTTTGAGTCCTTGCGTGTTGATGAACACGAGGGCAAAGGAGAAATCGTTCCAGAATCTGAGGAACGCAAGAATCGAAATCGTGGCGATGATCGGCGTGCACAGCGGCAGCACGATTTTTCCGAAAATGCCCCACCAGCCGTTGCCGTCGATCATCGCCGCTTCCTCAATCTCTCTCGGAATCGAGGCCATATAAGCCATGGCCAAGAAAATCGCGATTGGCAGCTCAAATGCGGTATAAGGCAAGATCAAAGCCCCGTATGAGTCGAGCAGGTGGATTTTTTTCATGATGATGAATAACGGTACCAACGTACTGTGTATCGGAATCAGCATGCCCGCGAGAAAGACGGCAACCACCGTTTTCTTAAAACGGAACGGAAACCGCGCCAGTACATAGCCCGCCAGCACGCTGAGCAGAATCGTTAACGCAACCGAAACCAGCGTGACGACGGTCGAATTGATCATGGCCCGTCCCATGTTTCCGAGATCCCACGCCCGAACGATGTTTTCCTTCATCCAGACGAGCGGCAAGCCGTAAGGCCGGTTGAAGAAGTCCTGATTACTCTTGAACGCGCTGATAAACAACCAGTACAAAGGGTAAAGCGTCACCACGGAGTAGGCGAGCAGCAGCAGCTTGCCGATCCCGGAAAATCCCTTGAGCGCCAGATTTCTGCCGCTGACGTTTCCGCTGTTCCTGTTAGGCCTGCTCCTTCTCCCGTTCACAACGCCCGTCTGCGGAGTAGTCTCCATTTTCATGTCGCTCCCTCCTTCCCCTTAACCCGACTTCTGCCGGGTTACGATGTAGTTGATGCCGATCAAGAGCGCACTGATGATCATGATCATCGTCGACACGGCCGAACCGTACCCGTACCGGTATACATCGAAGGTGCTGTTGTACATGTAGGTCGCGAGCAGCTCCGTGGAGCGGGCCGGCCCCCCTCCGGTCATGACGATGACATGGTCGAAGGCTTTGAGGCTGCCCGAGATGCACAGCACGAGGGTAACGACGACGGTTCCCCAGATCATCGGGAGCGTCACGGAAACAAGTTTCCGCCAGCCCACGGCGCCGTCGATTTTGGCGGCATCGTCGATTTCGGGCGAAATATTTTGCAACGCGGCGATGAAAATGACCAGGTACGGCCCGATATTGCTCCAGTTGATCGGAATGGAGATGGCAAGCATGTTCACCTGGGGATCGGACAGCCAGGCCCGGGTCCATGATTCAAGCCCGATCAGCTTCAGTACCGTGTTAGCCAAGCCGAACTGCGGGTGATAGATATATCCCCAGATTAACCCGACCACCACGGTGGAGAGCACCATGGGCATAAAAACGGCCGAGCGGACGAAGCGCGAGAAGAACGAATTTTTCAGCAGCAGAAGCGCAAGCAGCAACGCTACGGGAATCTGGCCGATGATGGATGACGCCACCAAGATGAGGTTGTTGCGGAGCGCCCGCCAAAAGATCGGATCCTGAAACATCTCCCGGTAATTGTCCAGTCCAATATAGGCCGCCGCGCCGAAACCCTTCCAGCTGAAAAATCCATAATAGGCCGACCAGAACACCGGCAGAATCACAAACGTCAAAAACAGCAGCAGCGCGGGGATTAAGGCGATGGCAATAAACCCCCTGCTTCGCAAAGCGGTTGGCATAAATCGAGAGCCTCCTTCCTTGAGCAAGTGCAACTAATCTGTCGTGAGATCGCCGACGCCGCCAGGAAGACCGGTTTCTCAAGGTGCCGGGATTACGTAACACGGAACCCAGAACCCGGAACCCGATCTCCCGCTTCCGGCGCGGGCAAAGCATAGCTCGCTTAAGGAGTCACCGATCTCGCCTGCGCATCCTGCACTTTTTGCGCGACCGATTCCGGGGTGCCGCCCATCATGATTTCCTGCAGCCCGTTGTTGATGACATCCGCGGCATCCGCGGACAAGTAGGCATCATAGACCGGGGTGATCCCCGTTTTTTTCACCAGGCTATAGGCCTTGTAGTACAGCGAGCTGACCTTGGCCTGGTCGATCTCCGTATCGTACATGACCATCGAATTGCTCTCCGCAATCGCCTTTTGGGCTTCTGGTCCGCTGACGGCATAGATCAGCTCCAGCGCCGCTTCCTTGGCCTTGCCTTCCGTGCGGCTGCTCAGAGCCAGACCGCCTCCGGCGCCGCCCGTAATCGTATTCGCTTCCCCCTTGCCGCCCGGAATGGCCGGCAGCACGGTCACGTCAATGCTCTTCATTTGCTCTTCCGTGGCCGAAGCCGCCAGATTGGTGAGCGTCCAGGCTCCGCTGACCATCATCGCCGCGTTGCCCTGAATGAAATACTGCTCCGCTTGCGTGTTATCGATACTATTGGCGCCTTCCTGGAACGCTTTGTTATCCACAAGCTGTTTGAAGTAGCCGAGCGCTTCCACGAATTGCGGATCGGTAAATTTGGCGTCTTTTTGCGCTACCGCATTTTTGAACCAATCAGTTCCGGTCACCCGGTCGGCCAGCGAGCCGATAATCGTCGATTGAGCCACCCATGGCGCTTTGTTTCCAAGCGCGATCGGCGTTATTCCGTTCTCGTTGAACACCTTGATCGCCGTCAACATTTCATCCCAAGTCGTCGGTACTTTGACGTTATGCTTTTCAAACAGTGCGGTGTTATAGTATAAAATCGAAGTGGCCGACATGCCCAGCGGAACTGTGTACACTTGCCCTTCTTCAAACTTGTAGGCATCGAAAGCCCCCGGCAAAAATTTATCCCGCCACTCCGGATGACCATCCAGTACTTCCGTAATCGGTTGCAACAATTTCGCATTGTAAAGTTCGGCAGAATGGCTCCCCGCATAGACAAAGAACAGATCCGGCATTTCATTCGCCGCCGCCACGGTGCTTAAACGCTGACGGTAGCCGTCCGGTGGAATCGCCTGCGCATCCAGTTCAACCTCCGGGTGCTCCTGGGCATACTGGTCGATAAAACTTCTCACGGTTTTCGCCCGCAAATCATCGCCCGCAAAGTTGTGCCAAACCGTCAGTTTTACCTTTTCCTCTTTGTTCGCCGTGCCGCCGGCCTTCTCCCCGTTTCCTCCGCACGCGGACAACAGCAGCGCAACAATCAGCAACAGCAGGCCTATTCTTCCTTTGGATCTCATCTTCAGTCCCCCTTGAATGGAATGTGATTGCATGAAAGCCATGTTGAATTAGCCTTAGTATAAAAGAGGGGGGCCTTTGCCCACAGGGGAGAAAATTCAGTCGATAGCGGGACGATTTTCAGATCTTTCGGATTTTTCCCGATATTCCGACGGGGTCAAGCCCGTGAATTTTTTAAACAGGCGGTTAAAATACTTCAAATCCCCGTACCCGATATCGCCCGCCACCTCGCTAACTTTGGCCGGCGTTTCCCGCAGCATGGCCATCGCCTTCTGCATCTTCATCCGAGTCACGAACTCGATGTAATTTTGTCCGGTCTCCCGCTTGAACATCGCGCTGAAATAGTTCGGATTCATATGAACATGCCTTGCCACCTGGTTCAGGGACAGGCTTTGGCCAAGGTGATCGTAAATGTAGGCGATGGCGCTCTGAACCGGACTGATCCCTTCAACCATGCGCTTATATGCGTGCATGATCGTTTCCAAATGGCAATGCAGCACCACTTCGGGATGCTGGGCCAGCCGGTTTAGATCAAATTCCTCTTCAAAATCGGAAAAAGAATACCCATAGCTGATCGAGGCGGCGGCACGTTCCAGCCAGCGGTGACCGGCAACGGCCAGCGAATGGGCATAAGCCCTTAGCGTGCCGGGCGTCGCCTGTCCGTCCAGCCTGATCCACTCCAGCTGCGAATCAATCCATGCCCGAAGGTCGTCATGCGCTCCTCCCCGCAGCAATAACGAAAGCTCATTCTCCTCCTCTTGGGAGCAGATGATTCGGCAGCCTTTGCGGTGCCTGACGTGTTCGTAACGGATACGCCGTTTCGGGTGCAGCAGCCAGCGATAAGAGGCCGCCTCTTCAGCGGTCTCAACCGCTCTGCGCAGATCGCCGACTCCCAGTGCCGGCTGGCCGCAAGCGGCTGATATCCGGCAGCCCAAAGACTGCTCCGCCGCAGCGATGGCCGATTCCACCGGACACCACCCGTCATGGTTTCCCTCCATCCGGACGAGGAGCAACAGCCCGTCGCCCCATGGCAGCCATTCGCAGGGAAGCCGGGCTGCCAGCAGGGTGCCGATGTCTTCCGGTTGCGCATCGGGGGATCGTACCTCTTCCGCCTCGCCCCGGCCCGCAGGCCTCTGTTCGACGGACAGCAGCCATACCTGCAATTCCTGCCCCTTCCCGGACAGCCGCAGGTCGGGATAACGCCGTGATAACTCCTCCCCGGCTTGCTGATCCTCGAGCCCTGACCCCGAAGCGAAGCCCGGCCCGTTATTCAGCAAATTCCGGAGATAGCTTTGGTTGGCCAATCGTTTGTGCGCCGTCCCCATTTCATTGAGCCGCCTTCGCTCTTCCAAGCGCTGTCCGGCCTGCTCTGCAGCCTGAAGGATTTCGTTAGGCCGGCTCGTCTTCAGCAGATAGTCGCCGACGCCTTCGCGAAGCGCTTGCTGAACGTATACGAAGTCATCGAAGCCCGTGATGATGATTAATTCCATCTCGGGAAAACGAAGCTTCACCTCATGGGCCAGATCGAGCCCGCTAAGCCCGGTCATGCGAATGTCCGTAATGATGATTTCCGGAAGCTCCAGCGGAATCCGTTCCAGCGCTTCCTCGGCGGATGCCGCCGGCTCCAGGACGGTAAACCCGTGCTCCGCCCAGGGAATCACCGTGCTTAACCCGGTGCGGATGATCACTTCATCGTCAACAATTAACACCTTCATTGCTGTCTTCCCCTTTGCGGTCTATTTTCGGCCAAGACCGTTGCTGCATGATCAAGGCTCTTCTTTGATCGGAATCGTAAAGCTGACCCGGGTTCCGCTACCCTCCGCGCTTTCTACATGCAGCCCGGAGTCCTTCCCGTAGTGAAGCAACAGCCGCTTGTGAACATTGCGTAACCCGTAGCTTCCTTGCGCGGAGCTCGGACGTTTCGATTCATACCTCGGATCTTCGGCCAACTGGCCTCGCAGCCACTCCAGACGCTCAGCAGGCATGCCCACTCCGTCGTCTTCCACGACAAACCCAAGGCGCTGCCCCTCCCGGGTGATGAAAATGTTTATCGTACCGGGCGCTTTCTGTTTCAAAATACCGTGCAGCATCGCGTTTTCCACCAATGGCTGCAGCAGCAGTTTTAACATGAATTGATCGTACAGACTATCCTCGGCATAGATTTGCAGCACGAAGCGGTCAGGATAGCGGGCGGACTGGATATTGGCGTAATTTTTAACATGCATCATTTCTTGCTGGATCGTGCAGTATTCCTGTCCATTGTTCAGACTGAACCGCAAAAAGTCGCTCAGGGAGCCGACCATGTCGGCGATTTTCGTATCCTGGTTCATGAGCGCCAGCCAATGGATGGAAGACAAGGTGTTATAGAGAAAATGAGGATTGATTTGAACTTGCAGAGCATGCATATCCGCTTCTTTTTTTAGCGATTCGCCCAGCTTGACTTCCTCATTCAGCTTCACGATCCGCGAGCTTAGCCGGTTATAGCTGATAATCAACTGCCCCACTTCATCGATCGATTTCACGGGCAGGGTCGGCAAAGGCTCGTCGGGACTGGCGTTCTTGAGGAATTTCGTTAATGAGGATAGGGGGTTCGTAATTTGCTGGATTAAAACAAGGACGGAAATAATGACGAGCAGGATGGCTGCGGTGACGGCCACGGCCGTTAAAGAAAGAAAATAGCGGTTCTGCGAGCGGTATTCCTGAGCCGGAATAATACCTACCAGTTTCCAGTCCACGCTATCCATCGTTCTGTACAGGATCGTCTTTTTGTCGATACCCTCTCCATAGTCAAAGCTTCCGCTTGTTCCATCGAGCGTACCGATTCCGGGATAGTAGTGGCCGAGCGGCAAGCTGGTCTCCAGTTCCTGGGGACCGGCAATAATCCGGTTCTCCCCGTCGAGCAGCAGGACAAAGCCGCTCTCTTCCATCGCCGCCTGACCGACCTGATGGGCGATGACCGACTGGTCCAGATTGATCTGCAGCTTGCCGATCGGCTTATACTTGTCGGTGCTGCGGACCGGCCTGGCCAGCGTGATGACCTCCCGCATCCCTTCAAAGGTCCACTGGCGGTGGACGGAAGACCACCATTTCGGATGGTTCGCGTAGTAATCGGGCTCGGTTTCCGTAATGTCGGCAAACTGCGAGCGGATCAGCGACTTAAGGGTAATGCTGCGCTTCGTATCGAGCGGCTCAATGACGATATTGGCGACATAGTCTTTGGAGAACGCCAGGCTGTTCAGAAGAAGGTAGATGGAGTTCTGCAATTTCAGGTCGCTCTTCGGCGCTTTCAAATAAGTCTGGACGCTGCTGTTGCCGATCAGAAATAGCGACATACTTTCCGCATCCCCGACCATGGTCGCCAAGTAGGCTTCCAGTTGGCGGAGCGTGTTCATTCCGGAGATTTTGGCCTTTTCTTCGGAAACGCCCTCAGCCATCTTGTAGGAGAACAATCCGAGAAAAAGCAGCGGAACCAGCGTGGCGACGATGATTAACAGAGACAACTTATGCTTGAGCGATTTCCCAAGCCATTGCTGCATACGGCGAGTTCACCCCCGAAACGTACAATTTTTTATCTAATATATCATTGGCAACGCTTTCTTGATAGAACTCAATCGAGAGATGAGCAAAAAACCGCCCGCTGCAAAGCGGACGGCTTCCAAGTCATTTATTTTCTGGTAACGGTGAATCCTTTCTCTTCAAGCAAGTTGACAATGCCGATGTCTCCGGCCATATGCGCCGCTCCTACCACGATCAGGTAGACGGAGGAGTCCTTGCCTTTCAAATAACCTTCGATTTTATCGGCCATGCCAATGTTACGGTCCACGAGCATCGCCTTGTTATATTCTTCGTTCTTGCCCATTTCTTTGACGAGTTCCAGCAGGGCCTCATCGTCGCCGGTCTTCCACATTTCAGCCATAGCTGCCACGCTGTCGTCGACTTGATCAAAATTATTCAACACGGCAAGCAGGTTGTCTTCCTGCAGCTTCTGCGAGAAGTTATTAAACATCCCGAGCTGGGATTCATACGATTCCAGTTCGATAATCGGAAGTTTACGCTCCATCGCCTTTGTAAGGAAGTAAAGGTCGATGCCGGTTTGTCCTTCATATCCTGTCTTGGCAGCCTGGAGCGAAGAAAGCGTCGATTCGACCACCCATGGTTTAAAGGCGTCCAGGGCGTTTTTGTCGAGCCCGTTTTCGGCCAGAATTTTACCCAGCTTGGCGTAAGTGGTTTCGGAAATATGATCCTTCAGCGTGGTTCCGTCCTGATAAGATCCGAGCTTCAGCACCAGCTGCTGGGTTTCCGGGTCGGCAGCTTTGGCAATATCGACTTCTACCCCCAGATAGTCGGCTTCAGTAAATGCATTTTCGATAGCGGGTTGCAGCGGGTAAAAGCTGGAGTCCGCAATGTGCATCGAGCCTAGTAAATATACCTTATTGCCGGCGTTTTCCACTTCCCACAGAAATCCGCGTCCGCCGCTGGCCGCGACTTCTTTGCTTTTCAGGATAACGGTGCGCGAGGCCTCGTCCCAATAGATTTCATATCCGGCCGCTTCTCCGATCGAACGTACCGGAAGATATGTAATGCCTTTAATCACTTTTGGCTCGGAGATCAGTGGAAGGGGCTCTCCGTTGACTACGGCTTTGTTGCCGTTTTGAAGCTCAATGGTCAGATCGCCCTTCGTCCCCTTCACTAGCTTGGCCTTGGCGTCCTGCTCAAACTTGAGATCCAAGGCTTCGAACAGTTCCTCCACAGGTACCAAGGTCGTTCCGCGATCGATTACGGGTGCATGTCCGTCAAAACCGATCTTCTCCCCGTCCACTTGCAGCGACACCGGATTGGCGGCGGCAAAGGTAGTCGGGGCTAACAAGGTTACCGCCAATAGCAGCGATAAAAATGAGGCCGTTATTTTCTTCATCTTCATTTTCCAATTTACCCCTCTCATTGGTATGTTCATAGAGTATCACGAATTGACGCAATGAAGCCAACCTGTCCAAGATACCCTGCATGTTCGGGACCAAGATTATGAACCGAAAAAACGGACCATCCCTTTAGGGATAGTCCATTTCGTATACTCTCTAATGTTTCATCCGGGGGTCCAGCGCGTCGCGCAAACCGTCTCCCATTAAATTGAACGCGAGCACGGTCAGCATGATCGATATTCCGGGAAAAATAACGGTCCAAGGCGCCGTAGCAATGAATTGCCGCGAGTCGGACAGCATTTTGCCCCATTCCGGAGCCGGGGGTTGGGCGCCCAGACCGAGAAAGCCAAGCGCGGCCGCCTCAATGATCGCGGTAGCGATGCCCAGCGTCCCTTGGACGATGATCGGGGTCAGGCTGTTCGGCAAGATATGGCACAGCAAAATGCCGCTGTTTTTCATGCCGATCGCCTTGGCGGCGGTTATATACTCCTCATTCTTCAAGCTGAGCACCTTTGCCCGGACCAGCCTTCCGTAAGTCGGAATGTTGACGATCGCGATCGCGTACAAGGCGTTTTGCAGCGAAGGTCCGAGAATGGCCACAATGGCGATCGCCAGCAAAATGCTGGGAAACGCCAGCAAGATATCAAACAGCCGCGAGATGAACATATCCCCCCATTTGCTGTAGTAGCCGGCCAGTATCCCCAACAGCGTCCCCAGCACGATGGAGCCGAGGACCGAGAAAGTACCGACCCAAAGCGAGATTCGCGCTCCGTACAACACCCGCGACAACAGATCCCGCCCCAGGTCATCCGTTCCGAACCAATGGGCGGACGAAGGAGGCTTTAACCGGTTGGTCAGTTCCTGGGCTTTATAATCGTAAGGAGCGAGCACCGGGGCCAGTAAGGCCAGCGCGATGAAGAAAATGATCATGATGAGTCCGGCCATTGCTATTTTATTTTTGCGGAAAGCCCGCCACGCATCGCTCCAGGGGCCGGAAACCTTTTCATCCGGGATCAAGGAAGTTGTGGATGGATTAGCCGTAATTTGAGCCATAGTACTGGTTCCCCCCTCACCGGTAACGGATGCGCGGATCGACTGCCGCATACAGCAGATCCACGGTCAGATTGATGACCACGAAGACGAATGCGATCATCAGGATACCGGATTGGATCACCGGATAATCGCGGAAGCTGATCGCCTCATAAATGTACCGCCCCACCCCGGGCCAGGCGAAAATCGTCTCCGTCAGCACCGCTCCTCCGAGCAGCGCTCCGGTCTGCAGACCGATGACGGTCAGCACAGGGATGGTGGCGTTCTTTAATGCATGCTTGTAGACGACGATAAACTGGGACAACCCTTTTGCTTTGGCGGTACGGATAAAATCCGAATTCATGACCTCCAGCATGCTGGAACGGGTCATCCGGGCGATAATCGCCATCGGGATCGTCCCAAGCGCGATGCTGGGCAAAACAAGATGTTTGACGACCGTCCAGAACTGGTCGAAACGGCCTGCCAGCATGCTGTCCAGCAGATACAGGTTGGTGATCGCCTCCACCGGATCACGCTGGTTCATGCGCCCTCCCGAAGGCAGCCAATGCAGTTTGAGCGAGAACACCCACTGCTCCATTAAACCAAGCCAGAAGATCGGCATGGACACCCCGATGAGCGCGATCAGCATACAAATGTAGTCGAACCAGGAGTTTTGCCTCCACGCACTGATAATCCCGGCATTGACGCCGAAGAACACGGCGAACAACATCGCGGCAAACGTCAATTCTGCCGTAGCCGCCAGGTAAGGCAGGATCTCTTGGGCAATCGGCACTTTCGTGCGGATCGACTGCCCGAGATCCCCTTTCAGCAATTCACCCATGTAAGTGAAATACTGTTGATACCAAGGGTTATTCAAGCCCAGCTGCTCTCTGAGCGCCTCTTTGGATTGCTCCGTCGCTTTTTGGCCTAAGATGGTCTCCGCAGGATCGCCCGGAATTGCGTGAATAATGGAAAATACAATGATCGTCATGCCGATTAACACGGGAACCATGATTAATAATCTTTTAAAAACGTAAGATTTCAAGGGGAGGTTCACCTGCCATAGGGATCGGGAATCCCCGATCTATTCAAAATAGATGTTGCTGTAATACTCCGTTCCGGTCGGCGCCGGCACGTAGCCTTTCAAGTTTGCTTTTGCCGCAAGCAGAGGCGTGGTATGAACGATTGGAATCCATGGCGCATCCTGCTTGATGATGACCTGGGCCTGTTTGTATAGTTCGGCCCGTTTGGCTTGATCCGTTTCGATTTGCGCCTGGATCAACAGTTCATGCAGCTCGTCATTGGCATAGTAGCTGTAGTTATTCGAAGGGATGGAATCTTTGTCAAGCAAGGCGTACAGGAAATTGTCCGGATCTCCGTTGTCGCCGGTCCAGCCGAGCATGTATAAATCGTCTTTCTCGCCGGCCTGGGCATCGTCCAGATAGGTCGCCCATTCCGGGGATTCGATTTTGACTTTGACGCCGATCTTCTCGAAATCGGCCTGAATGACCTCGGCTACCTTTTTGCCGTCCGGCATATAAGGGCGCGACACCGGCATGGCGTAGAACGTCAACTCTTCCGGAAATCCGTCCGGATAACCCGCTTCCGCTAACAATTGCTTGGCTTTTTCCAAATCGTAAGGATAATCCTCGATACTGTCGTTATAGCCCCAAAGCGATGGCGGCAGCGGATTGACGGCCGGTTCGGCCTGGCCCGCAAAGAAGGCGTCGATAATTCCCTGTTTATTCACCGCATGGCTCAACGCCTGTCTGACTTTGACATCGTCGAACGGTTTCTTCTTCAAATTAAATCCGACATAACCCACATTGTTCGCCGGGCGCTCGATCTTTTGCAAATCAGGGTTGCCCTCCAAAGTGGCCAGATCGTCCGGACTCAAATCTTCCATCAGGTCGATCTCCCCGGCCTGCAGCGCGTTGAATCTCGCGGAGTTGTCCGGTATGGAGCGGACGATGACTTTATTCAGCTTCGGCAGCCCTTCTTTCCAGTAGTTCGGGTTCTTCTCCAAGGTAATCGAATCGTTCCGCTTCCACTCTTTGAACACAAACGGGCCCGTTCCGACCGGTTCGTTCTTGAAGTTCTCCTTCTTCTCCTGGATCGCCGCCGGGCTGGCAATCCCGAAGGAGGTCATCGCAAGGTTCTGCAGGAAAGGCGCCTGCGGCTGATTCAGCGCGAACTCCACCGTCCCCGCGTCCACCGCCTTGACTTCCTTGATCACCCGCTTGCCGTCCGGGCCGAACATCGAATCGTAATAGTCGAAGGAATCGCCTTCGAACTTAAATTCGCTCTTCGGATCGGACCAGCGCGTAAAGTTGAATACGACGGCGTCGGCATTAAAGTCAGTCCCGTCATGGAACTTTACGCCCGAACGCAGCTTGAACGTGTACTTCAAACCGTCATCCGATACTTCCCAGCTTTCGGCCAGCGACGGTTGGACTTCCGTTGTTCCTTCTTTGTATTCCACCAGGGAATCGTATACCTGATGGGCGATTTTCAGCGACTCGCCATCGGTTACGATCGAAGCGTCCAGGGAAGCCGAATCCCCTCCCCGTCCGACGATCAGCGTATCCTGGGATGACTTGGACTTATCGTTCTCTTTTTCCCCCGTATTCGCATTCGCGTTTGCATTGCCGTTCGTCCCGGCTCCGTTATTCCCGCCGTTCCCATTGTCGCCGCATCCGCTGAGAGCTACCGCCGCGCTTAGCAATAAGACCAACACCGTACCGCTCCATCTTCTTATCTTCATCTTGTGGCTCCCTTCTTCCATTCACATTTTTGTTTATATAAAGCCGGCCCTTGGCCGCTATAAACCGGGTTTGGCTAGATGGCCCTATCTGCCGACAAAGTCGCGCTGAACAAATGGCAGGCCGTCTGATGTCCGCTTTCCGTTTCGGTCAATTCGGGCCGCTTGGTCCGGCAGATATCCATTGCAACCGGGCAGCGGGTGTGAAAAGCGCATCCGACCGGCGTATGTACGGGGCTCGGGACTTCCCCCTGCAAAAGAATCCGCTCCCGCTTCAGATCGGGATCCGGCTCCGGGACCGCGGAAAGAAGCGCGATCGTATAAGGATGCTGCGGCGATTCGTACAGCTGGGCGGTACTCGCGATCTCCACGATCCTGCCCAGGTACATCACGGCGACCCGGTCGCAAATATGCTTCACCACGCTGAGGTCATGCGCGATGAAAATATAGGTCAAGCCGAACTCGCCCTGCAAATCCTGCAGCAGGTTGACGACTTGGGACTGGATCGACACGTCGAGCGCGGATACCGGTTCATCGGCCACGATCAGCTTCGGCTGCAGCGACAACGCCCTGGCAATGCCGATCCGCTGCCGCTGACCGCCGGAAAATTGATGCGGATACCGCTGCAGATGGCTCTGCGTCAAGCCGACGACGTCGATGAGCTTGTGGATAATGTTCTGCCGCTCTTGCGCCGAACCGATTCCGTGCACAAGCAATGGTTCCTCCAATATCCTCCGCACGGTATGCCGCGGATCGAGCGAGGAGAACGGATCCTGGAAGACGATCTGCATGTCCCTGCGCTTCTTCCGAAGCTGTTCGGCAGGCAGAGCAGTGATATCCTCCCCTTCAAAAACCACCCGTCCCCCGCTCGGCTCGATCAGCCGCAATAGCGCCCGGCCGGTCGTCGACTTCCCGCAGCCGCTCTCCCCGACCAGGCCGAACGTCTCGCCCCGGCGTACGGAGAAGGAGATGTCGTCCACGGCTTTCACGTACTGATCTGCCTTGCGGAAAAGTCCGCTTTTCACCGGAAAATATTTTTTCAAATGCTCAACCTGGAGCAAGGGCTCCGGCTCAAGTTCTCGTCCGTGCTCGAGTTCGCTCATACGGCATCCTCCTGCATTTCATGGATCCAGCACCGGCAGCTGTGTGCGGCCCCAGTTCCGCCGTATTCCCTAAGCTCAGGAAGCCGCTCCAGACACAGGGGCATCGCGCTCGGACAACGATCCGCAAACCGGCATCCCTTCATATCCGCATGCAGCACCGGCACATTACCCGGTATGGAGAACAAACGGCTTCTCTGCTCGTTCATCCGGGGCACCGATTGGATTAGTCCTCTTGTGTAAGGGTGCAGCGGATTTTTAAAAATATCGCGAACGGCGCCTTCCTCCACGACCTTACCCGCATACATAACGACTACGCGATGGCACATCTCGGCGACAACGCCAAGATCATGCGTAATCAGCATGACGGCCGTGCCGTTCTCTTCATTCAACCGCCGGATCAAGTCGAGAATCTGAGCCTGAATCGTGACATCCAGCGCTGTGGTCGGTTCATCCGCGATGAGCAGCTCCGGGCTGCAGGAGATCGCCATCGCGATCATCACCCGCTGGCGCATTCCCCCGGACAGTTGATGGGGATACTCATCCAGCACCGCTTCCGGCCGCGGAATCCCAACCTTCCTGAGCATCTCCAACGTATGTGTGCGAGCTTCTTTTCTGCCGATTCCCCGGTGCAGCCTGACCGCCTCTCCGATCTGGTCGCCAATCGTAAACAGCGGATTTAACGAGGTCATCGGCTCCTGAAAGATCATGGAGATCGAATCTCCGCGAATGGACCTCATCTCACGTTCTTTAAGCGGAACCAGGTCCTTTCCCTTGAACAGGATCGACCCTCCGGTAATTTTGCCCGGCGGCTCCGGAATGAGCTTTAGTACCGATAAGGATGTCACGCTTTTGCCGCAACCCGATTCTCCGACGATGCCGAGGACTTCCCCGGGGTGTACCGTCAGGCTGACACCGTCTACCGCCGGAACCTCGCCGCGATCCGTAAAAAAACTGGTGTGCAAATTTTGAACCTGTAAAACGGGTTGGATCATACTGTCACAGCCTCTTTTCGCTATAAGTTGAGGATGCTCCCCTGCCTGATCGTATGCATGCTGTCCGGGAGAGACGAACAAATTGTCCATCCGGCTCCCAAACTAAGGTTCATTTATGTCCATTCTAGGTGCACAACCGTCCGCAATCGCTTCTTTAATGCAATTGAATAAAGCGGTGAATTGTAGAGTAGGATTGTTCAGGTGAAAGATAGCGACAAAGCTAGCAGGAAGAATTAGTAGATTTGTGTCGAAAGAGACTCATAAAGTCTAGTGTGAGGGATAAAAATCGATGTATTGCGACAAAAAATCGAACTTAGGTCAATTATTGTGTTAGTATTTGTGACATTGGTATCAAGATATTTATAAGTTACTTTACATTATTTTTACATTCATAGCAATAAAAAACTTTAAAATGCTGTTCTCATTGGAAATAGCTAAGATTTAAGGATAGTTTTTAAATTTTGTGTTATATAACATAACACGAAGGTAAGGAGATGAAGGAAGATCCTACTAGAATAAGTGGACAAAACCTCGTACTGCGCGCCAAAAGAAAATAGTTCGAAGCAATAGAGCAACCCCGACAAATGTTAGCGTGCCACCCCATCCTTACGACTACATTGCAACTCCTTTTCAACTAACTTGCAACTAACTTAAAACTAACCTGCTGACTACTCTTCAACTACTTTACGGACTACTTTTAACTACTTTGCGGACCACTTTTCGGCGAGCTTTCCAATAAACTTTTTGGTGAACTTCCCGCCTACTCCGATTTACCTTCCGCCCCGTTGGATTTTTTCCAATGAAGCAAACAAAGTGGGAGTAAGTAAGAAGCTTGATTGGAGAATTTCCAACGAAAAGGGCGGTATTACTAACTTTTTGCTATCCTCAGGGCAATTTCATTGGATTTTATGCAATGAAGATCCACGTGGACTTGATTATTGGTGGCATTAATTGGAAATTTTCCAATCGGACAAGTTAAATGAGTCTCTGTAGATCCCTGGATTTGGGAGTCGTGAGGTCAGTCAGCCGTAAACCAGTAAGTCTTGTACGTGTTGAGGTTGTAAAATTTGCTGAGTCTGTTGAGTCTGTTGAGTCTGTTGGGTCCGTTGGATTTGCTGACACTGCTGTTCTGCTTGGTGCGCCGATTCGCCATAATTCTGCCACAACAGAGCAGCTTGGGGTCGAACGGTAGGCTATGATGGTGAAAAAATAACGCCGCTATGCTACAATACTGGAATGTTCAACGGGAATTTACCTAGGAGGTTATTTGAATCGCCATGCTAATTATCGGTATCGCCGGCGGCACCGGCTCCGGAAAAACAACGGTTGCCCGCTCCGTCATCGAGCAGCTCGGATCGGATAAAGTTACATTCATATCGCAGGATAATTACTATAAAGACCAAGCGGATCTATCGATGGAAGAACGATTGCTGACCAACTATGATCATCCCTTCGCCTTCGATAACGAGCTGCTGATCGAGCACCTCACGCTTCTGAAAAAAGGACAACCCGCCTATGCGCCGGTGTATGATTTTACGGATTATACCCGTTCTACTTCGGAGACTGTTCAGCTTAAGCCGAACCGCATCGCAATCGTGGAAGGCTTGTTTGTGTTGTACGACGAAAAGCTGCGAAAGCTCCTTAACATCAAAGTGTTCGTGGACACGGATTCCGATGTCCGCCTGCTCCGCCGCGTCCTGCGGGACATGGAGGAACGGGGCCGCTCCATTCATTCCATCCACCAGCAGTATCTGGCAACGGTAAAGCCGATGCATGAAGCGTTCATCGAGCCGTCCAAAAAATATGCCGACCTCATCATCCCCGAAGGCGGGCATAACGAAGTCGGCATTCAAATGCTGTCTATCTTGACCGAAAAATACTTAACGGGCGGAGGAAAATGGCCGGCGATATGACTGGATTTCGACAGACGACTACGCATCGACGGACGACTGGGCATCGACAGGTCACTATGCATCGATAGACGACTGGGCATCGACAGGTCACTATACATCGATAGACGACTGGGCATCGACAGGTCACTACGCATCGATAGACGACTGCGCACCAGTACATGACTAGCCATTGCTACATCGCTGCTAAATTTTAACCCCAACCGGACCTTGCTGCCCAACCAACGCCATCATATGGCTTGCAGCATGGTCCGGTTTTTTCCGTTCTTCTTGGCCGCATAGAGAAGCGTATCCGCCTGGTCGAACAAGTCCGACCGGGTCCGGCCTTCCTGGTATTCGGCCAAGCCGATGCTGACCGAAATCCGTCGGCCGTTCATTTCCGCATGCCGAACCCGCCAAATGTTCTCCCGGGCTCTTTCGGTTTCGCGATAAGCTTCCCCTAACGTTTTCCCCGGAAAGATCACGACGAATTCCTCGCCCCCGTAGCGGCCGATAATTTCATTTTCGGAAAAGGACTCCTTTAAGGTGCATGCCACACGGTTCAGAATTACGTCCCCGACGGCGTGGCCGAACTTATCGTTAACGCTCTTGAAATCGTCTATATCAATTACGGCAAGCTGCAATGGCATCATGCAGTTGTTGCTCTGTTCGATCAACTGATCCAGATATTCATGCAGCGTCTTGTGGTTGTACAGGTCGGTCAACGCGTCGATTTTTACCATCCGGTCCATCACCGCATTTTTGACGAGCAGCTCCTGCTCGGTCCTCATCATGCGCTTGAGGTCGTTCCAAAGCTCCTCGCCTCGCTGAATGATTCCGCGCAAGATGAATAGCATCGCGATCATGATAAAAATAAACGCCGACAGTTCATATCGCCCCAGGCCTTCCCGCATCTGCGGAAACACCCAGTACAGGGTTCCAAAGGTCCCTATGTTTATGGCAAAAGCGAAGTAAAGCTCTCTTAAATGGAAATAGAACATCGAGATCATTAAGGGAAGCAGAAGAATGTATTGCAAATGAATACTCTGGTTGGCAATCAATAGGGCGGAGGCGATGCAAGTCCCGCTAAAAATAATCAGCAGCTTACACTCCACCCTGAACCGGTAGGCAGCCTCGTTGATTCCCAGCATAAGGAGCTGAATGACCGAAGGAACCAGCATCGCATGGATGATATAGTACCGGACGCGGTCAGGCTCAGTCGTCACTTTGAAGTAAAGGGCAACCAGTTCCGCCATAATCGATATGCCGAAAATAACCCAGTAGGTATTCAATATTTTTCTATGCAATGCCCGTGTATCGGATATCATTTCAAAATGCTCCTCTGCTTCATCCACTCTTCAATTTCCTCTGTGCTCATCGGTCTGCCGTAATAGTACCCTTGCATGATATGGCAACCAAGCTGCATCAAAAAGTCGACATGTTCCTGGCTCTCTACGCCTTCGGCGACGATATCCAGCTCAAGATTTTCCGCCATCATAATAATGGCGTTAATAATCGCCCGTTTGGTCGGGCTTTCCAGATTGTTCGTAAACAAGCGGTCCAGTTTGAGCGTATCCAGGGGAATACGGTCAAGCAATCCGATGGAAGAATAACCTGTTCCGAAATCGTCCATCGCAAACTTGACTCCCATGCTGCGGATGCTTTCGATTTGGGCGATAATTTCATGGATGTCGTGCAGGACCATCGATTCGGTAATTTCCAGTTCCAGCCAGAAGGGATCCAGACCCGCCTCTTGCAAAGTACTTCGAACCATTTCCTGCAAGCATTCCGTCTGAAACAAGCGAACCGAGAGATTGACGGAAACGGGCTGCATCACTCCCCGGGAATGCCATGCCCTGCACTGGAGACAAGCCTGCTTCAAGGTCCAGCGGGTCATCGGGACGATCAGTCCGGTTTCCTCTGCGATAGGTATAAATTCATAAGGCGATATCACGCCAAGTCGGGGATGATTCCACCGGATCAGGGCTTCCCAGCCGGCCAGCTCATTTTCCCTCACATTCCATCTCGGCTGATACACCAGATAAAATTGTTTATTGTCCAAAGCCAGATACAGGTCTTTCTCCAGCTCCATTTTCCGGAGTTCCTGAAGCCCCATTTGCTCGTTGTATACGCAATGCTGGTTCTTGCCCGCTCCCTTAGCTCGATACATCGCCGTATCGGCGAATTTTAACAGCACCGATCGGTCATTTTCACGTGCGGAACTGATACTGATGCCAATGCTTGCCGTTATGTACAATTCGTTTCCTTGAATGGTATACACTTTCTTGATGCTCTTCAAGATTTCTTCCGCAAGTCGCTTGGCTTGCTCCTGATCGCATGGCGCCACCGTCACTAAAAACTCATCGCCACCCATCCGGAACACTTCCAGGCCGCTATGTACGAATTTGCTCAACCGATACCCTACTTGCTGAATGAGCAAATCTCCAATATGATGACCCAAGGTGTCATTGACTGTTTTAAACTGGTCCAGGTCCAGGAAGAGTACGCCTATACTCTCTTCCCCGTTATGTATGTCAAAAAACCGATTCATTTCATTCCGGTTCGGAAGCCCTGTGATCGTATCCAGATAAGCCATTTTTTCAAGATAATACCGGTCGAAAAACAACGCGCCCCAGGAAACCAGAAAAATACTAAATATAACGATACTCACGGCAAGTAATAACATATAGTCCGATATCGGTTCCTTATGCAACACCGCATCAGAATGTCCGATAAACCGGACTGCTTTCATCCCAGTATAGTGCATTCCGCAAATGGCTAGCCCCATCAGCCAGGCGGACATCCATTTCAACCAACTCGTTCCGTAATGGTTCCGGAAGGTATGAAGCAGCAGTAGCGCCGCATAAGACGCGGCCATGGCGATGCAGACCGACAAAATCCAGTACAGAGAATCATAGGAGACATGGGCCGGCATCCTCATCGCTTCCATTCCCACATAATGCATGGCGGAAATCCCGCCGCCCATCGCAAAACCGCCGACGAGAAATTTTTTCCAATCTATCTTCCTTTGTAGAGTGAAATAAAAAGCGATTAATGAAGCAATAACGCTCACTACCAACGAGAGTAAAGTAAGCCAAACATGATATTTGACGGTCAGTTTCAAATGGAACGCCAGCATGCCGACGAAATGCGTTGCCCAAATGCCCGTGCCCATGACGAAGGATCCGCACAATATCCAATAAAAACGGGTTCTCCCCGTCTCTCTTGAAATCCTTGACGTAATCGTTAAAGCTGAATACGAAGCCAGAATCGCTATGAAGACGGATAACGCGATAATATAGGAGTTGTAGCTGCCTTCTAAATACATTGTTCTCACTCCCGCTCTCATGATGTCTGCCGTGGTTGTCTGTAGTGATTATAATATGACAATAAATCAAATGAACAGAAGAATCTTAATATTTAAGGATAATAAAGGAGGGATTACCGTGAGAAGCGAGCGGGAAATGATGGACATGCTTGTCGGCTTTGCTGCCGGAGAGGATCGGATACGGCTTGTAACGCTGGAGGGGTCTCGTACCAACGAGCATATTCCCCGCGATGACTATCAGGATTTTGACATTTCCTATTTTGTGACCGATATGGATGCTTTCAAAGAAAACGATCAGTGGTTGGGTCGCTTCGGTCAGGTCATAATGATGCAAAAACCCGAGGATATGGAACTCTTTCCCCCGGAACTAGGGAATTGGTTCTCTTATATCATTCTTTTTGAAGATGGTCGCAAGCTGGACCTGACATTGATTCCGATCAGCGAAGCTGACGATTATTTTGAAAAAAACGACGGTCTGGTAGTGGTTCTGCTCGATAAGGATGACCTCGTAAGAAGGGAAATCCGCCCCAATGACAGGCAATACTGGATCAAGAAGCCGACCGCGCGAGAGTTCGATGATTGCTGCAATGAATTCTGGATGGTATCTACCTACATAGTAAAAGGGTTGGCGAGGAGTGAAATCCTGTTTGCCATCGACCATTTAAACGAGATTGCCCGGCCCAATTTGCTAAGAATGATGGCATGGGAGATTGGATCGAGGGAGGGCTATTCCTTCAGCTTGGGGAAAAATTATAAATTCATCGAACGTTACCTTCCCAAAAAAGACTGGGAAGATTTGTTGACGACTTATTCGGAGAATAGCTCCCGGAACATGTGGAAGTCCCTGTTTACGTGTTATGAATTGTTCAGGAAATACGCGCAAGCCGTGGCAGTGGCTCTCGGTTACGAGTATCCGGATTACGACAAGGCCATTACCAAATACACCGATAATATATATGAAACTATTAAAGATAAATAAACCGAATCTCACTAAATAACCCGGTACCGGATTCATCCGGTGCCGGGTTTAATTAGCTTGTAATCAGATGCTCCGCAGCAGTTCGCTGACGGTCACCAATTCATACCCTTCCGCGGTCAGTTCCGTTACGAGAATACGGACGGCCTCCACGGTTTGGGACCGGTCGTCATAACCATCGTGGAAGATTAAAATACTGCCCGGTCTCACCTGCTCCCGGCTCTTATCGACGATATGCTCCACGCCCGGCATCTCCCAGTCGGTCGCTTCCCCGTTGACGGCGCCGATCACTGGATATCCCATCTCGCCGACGATCCCGGCAACCAGTTCATTATAGGCAAAATAAGGCGGTCGGAATACTTTCGGCCCGGTTCCCGTAATCTTCTCGATCAGACTGTCCGTTTGGATCAGCTCATCTTTGATTTCCTGCTTATGCAACTCCGGTAAACCAGGATGCGTAAAGGTATGATTTCCGATCTCATGCCCTTGTTCATAAGCAAGCTTCACCAATTCGGGATGCAATTCCATTTGACTTCCGATCATAAAAAAGGTCGCTTTCGCCCCGGCTTCGGAGAAGATCTCCAATACTTGGGGAGTATAAACGGGATTCGGGCCGTCATCAAACGTGAATGCAACCGCTTTCCTTTTTATGTTTACTTCGTGGATAAGTTCGACATTGGGCATGGTATGGACATCTCCTTTATTAACCTTTTACGAACGCTGTATAGGAAAGGATAATACTAAGCTGCGAGTCCGTCAATCGACTTTTTGATAAAGTCTAAAGGGCGGAATCGGCAATCCGTTGCCTCTGCTTCGTGCCGGATTTATTTTCCGGTCTTCAGTACGTCTTCCTGTTTCTTGGCGAACTCTTCCGGGGTTACCGCGTTGCCGAGAAGCGCTTGAATCAGGTTTTGGTGTTCTTCCGAAGCGACAGGCTTCATTTGAATGTCCAGATACAGGATCACCTTGTTTGCGTTATTGAGTTCGTTCAGAACGTCGATGAACATTTTCGGCAAATCCGCGCTGGAGGTGTCCACCTTCGTACCCGGGATAATACCCGCATCGGTCACGGACAATTCTCCCCACCTTTTTACGAAGAAGCTGACGAATTTCTTGGCA
The DNA here is from genome assembly GCF_046559655.1 of Fontibacillus forbon. Classification (NCBI taxonomy): domain Bacteria; kingdom Bacillati; phylum Bacillota; class Bacilli; order Caryophanales; family Paenibacillaceae; genus Fontibacillus; species Fontibacillus forbon. The sequence goes on from NZ_JBKGFV010000004.1 coordinate 550,878, forward strand.
TCTTCCTTCACCTTGGAGTTTTCGGATACGAACAAGCCTACTCCGACTCCCCCGACCCAATCATTGATATTCCCCTTTCCTCCTTCGATGGTCGGGAATTTGAAGAACCCGATTTTATCTTTAAATTCCCGGGGGATATCCGGACTGGTCGTATAATTCGGGACTTCCCAGGTCCCCATAGCATACATGGCGACTTTTTCATTCATGAATTCGGATTTGGCCTCATCGTTTGACAATCCATTAAATCCTTTGATAAATGCGTTGCTGTTCACGAGCGCTTGCACTTCCTTGGCCGCTTCGGTCAGGCTCGGATCGTTGAAAGTACCGCTCGCGATCGCCTGATCCAGTACGTCAGGGCCGCCGATCCGGTCGGCCAGGTACATGTACCAGATCGATCCTGTCCAGGCGTCCTTGGAGCCCAGGGCGATCGGGGTCACTTTATTGTCGTTCAGCGTCTTGACGATATTCTTCAACTCCTCATAGGTTTGAGGCGGCTGAAGATGATACTTTGCGAAAATTTCCTTGTTATAATAAACCGGAACAATGTTCAGCTCGACTGGAAGCGCATATGTTTTGCCGTCTACGGCATAAGCCTCCGTTGTACCGGCTACGAACTTGTCCTTCAGTTCGCCAAGCAATAGATCGTCCAACGGGGCAAACATGTTGCCTTTCACATACGGCTCTATGAACCCTGCCGCCCAAGTGAAGCCTACATCCGGCAGATTGTTCGAGGCGGAAAGTACTTTGATCTTGTTTTTGTACTGCTCGTTTTCCTGAGCTTCGGTTTCGACTTTAACATTCGGATAAGCCTGCTCATATTCGCCGATAATTTGCTTAACCAGCTTGTTCTGTGCGGAGTTGCTGCCGTCCGGCCACAAATGCATCATCTTGATCGTCACTTTTTCACCGGTCGAGTCGGCGGCATTGCCGTCGTCTCCTCTGGACGTATTGGCGCTGTTGGGGCTGCTGCTCTTATTGCCGCCATTGCCGTAGTCGCAAGCGGCCAAAACCAGTGTCAACGCAAGTAACAGCAGTGCGGCCAATAACGCCTTTGTTTTCATTTAAGCCGTCCCCCTTTTTCATCATCGCAAAAGATGTATGCGCTTTCCCTCTTAAGCCAGTGTAGCACCCCGGCATAGACGGGCATAAGGGCACAGCGTTTAGGAATTGTTCCACTTTATTTGGGTATTATTCCACTTTCTTTAGGTATTGCTTTCAATAATTAAACCTCGGGGGTTTGACTTTTGATTTCGCTTCGGTAAAGCCCGGGGCTATGACCCTCGTATTCTTTGAACACCTTGTTAAAATACTTGGTCGTCTGATAGCCGACGCGCTCCGCAATTTCCGCAATGGGCAGCCTTGTTTGGAGCAGCAGTTCTTTGGCCTTCTGGATGCGGAGCCGGGTCACGTATTCGATGAACGTCATCTGCATTTGTTCTTTGAACAGGACGCTGAAGTAACTCGGATTCAAATGAATGTGTTCCGCGACTTCGCGCAGGCCGAATCCCTGATCCAGATGGGTCTCCACATAGCGAATCGCCTCCTTGACCTGCTCGCTGACCGGCTCCTGATCCTCGGTCACCTGAATCAGCTTGCGGTCCACGATCCGTTGCATCTTGCTGATCCGGCTGCGTTCCTCACCGACCTCCAGCGCGCGTTCCACCGTATCGATCAGCTTATCCTTTCGGATCGGCTTCAGCAAATAATTGACCACGCCGAGTTGAATCGCCTGATGGGCATAATCGAATTCGGCGTATCCCGAAATGAGGATCACCGCAGGCTTATAGGCCATGGAGGACGAGTCCAGCAGCTTGACCAAATTCAATCCGCTGATTTCCGGCATGCGGATATCGGTAATGAGCAGATGAACCGGTTCGCTCTTCAGTATATTTAACGCATCATGGGCATTGTCCGCCGTTTTGACCTCATAGCGGCTACCGGACCACGCTTCAAGCATATTTTTCAGTCCTTGTCTGGTCCGGGGCTCATCATCGACAATCAAGATCGTTTTCGTATTTAACATATCAAATTTCTCCCGTCTGGATTGGAAGTCTCAGGCTAACGGCGGTTCCTCCGTGGTTGCCGCTCCGGATGGACAAGCCGGTCCGCTCCTCTTCGGAATCGCTGCCATAATAAAGCCTTAACCTCTGCTGCACATTGAAAATCCCCATCCCCGATCCCTTCGCGGATGGAATCTTCCCCGTTTGAAGCGCGTTGACAATGGTGCGAAGCATTTCGTCGTCCATGCCCTTTCCGTCATCCTCTACCGTCACCACGAGGTGCATGTTATCATCCGCAAGCGTTACGGTAACGGACACGCTCCCCGCACCGATTTTGCTCTCGAAGCCGTGAAGGATCGCGTTCTCGACTAACGGCTGGATCAGAAGCTTCGGCATTTTCACGGAGGCATAAGCGGGAAGCGATGAAATCGACCAGGTCATCCGCTCTCCCATTCGCATTTTCATAATTAACAGGTATCGCTCGATATGCTCCAGTTCATCCTCCAGGGTGACCCACTCTTCCTTATTCGGCCCGGTAATCGTATACCGGAACAAATCCGCCATCGCCACCACATATTCGGCGAGTTCCTCCTCCTGCCTCTCCTGCAGCGCCCAGTACAACGCTTCCAGCGTATTGAACAGGAAATGGGGATGGATTTGGGCCTGAAGCGCCTTGAGCTCGGTCCGGCTTTGGATGATTTCTTTTTCGTAGACCAGCTCGATCAGTTCATTCATATGCTCAACCATCTGATTGTACGTATGATTCAACTCGTTGATCTCGATCGTGGACGAAATTTGGGTAGCAATCGGTTTCAGTCCGCCCAGCCGGGCGCTCCGCATCGTTTTTATCAATTTGAAAATCGGTCGCGTAATGATCGTGGACATCAGAAAGGACAGTACGATAAACAACAGCGTGCCGATCCCTGCCGATACGAATATTGCCGTACGCAGCACGGAAATTCCATCCGTAATGGCGCTGACCGGGGTCAGGATCAGAAAGGTCCAGCCCGTGACGACGGACTGCTGCTTGACCAGCATGTACTTTTCTTTACCGATCGAAACCCAGGGCTCGTCGGCTTCAATCAGTGGCTTGATATTAACGGCCGAGAACCGTTCGTCATTGGCGGCGATCAGGGTATAATTCTGGCCGACGACCAGCATGGCTTCTTTACCGGCCCCGCCGGAAAGCGATTCGCTGATTTTGAACGCCTCCCTGTCCATCCGGACAAGCAGATACCCGCCCGGCATAAACCATTGATCAATCAGGCTGATGCTGCGGATGGCCAGCACCGTATTCGGTTCCATGGGATCGATCCCGACCCATACGATTCGGCCCTTGCTCTCCCTGGCCTTTACGATCCATTCAAGGCTGACCTTCTTGTCCAAGCTGCTTCCATCCAGCGGAAACAACCGCCGGTTCTCGCTGCTATACATTTCCACCGAGGTAATGCCGTCCGCGTAGGTCTGGACGATTTTCATGCTCGCAAGCAGTTTCTGCCGCTCCGAGAACGTCGCCAGCTTCCCGTTGCGCTCGTTGAGCAGGAGCTCCTGGACGTACTGGTCCGTAGCGACCTGAGTGGTCAGTGAATCGATCTGATTCAGCACCGCCTCAAGCCGGCCGTTGGCCTGGATCGCCGTCTGCTGGATATGCTTTTCCGCATTGTTTTTCAGCAGCCGGGACACCGAGTCGAAGGTGATAATCCCGACCACGAACAAGATGATCATCATGACAAAAAGAAATCCAACCAGCATCTGATTTTTGAGCGTATACCATCGGTTCAACCGGAGCCGCATTATGAAGCCGCCTTTCCTTCCTCTGCTCTAACCCGTTAATGCATTCGAGTTAAACTAATTCTAGACAATCAGCGGATGTCCTTTTTTCGGAAAGGATTCAAATGAAAAACCCCATGCCGAAAGGCGGATTTGGAGGTCGCTTTTTAGCTATGATCATGTTATCTTTTACGTAAAAATGAAATAGGCATTCGCGCGGAGGAATGAAATGACGATATATATCGCACTGCTGCGGGGCATTAATGTCGGCGGCAAAAACAAGATCAAAATGGCCGAATTACGAACGGCGCTCGAAAACATCGGGCTGACCCGGGTGCAAACTTATATTCAGAGCGGAAACATTCTTTTTGAATCGGAAAAGGACGAGCCGACCCTTCGTAAAGAGATCGAGCAAATGATCGAGTCGGTGTTCGGAATCTCGCTGATGGTGATTCTGAGGACGGACCGGGAAATGAAAATGATCACCCGGCAATGTCCCTTTTCCGAGGAATTGCTGGCGGAGGCCGCTGCCACCTGCGTGGGAGAAAGCCTTCATGTCGCCATGCTGCCGGGGGCGCCGGAACCAGCCGGCATAGAGAAACTGGAGTCCGTGAATTACGGGGACGACCTGTACGTCATCGCCGGCCGGGATGTATATTTGCTGTTCCGGGGAAGCATCCGCGACTCCAAGCTGGCCGTAAATCTCCACAAATTGGGAGTCCAAGCCACGGTCCGGAACTGGAATACGATGAACAAGCTTGTGGAATTGGCGGACGGTATGACCACGTGACGGCAGGAACGCTGGATTGCGCGTCCCCGGCCCACTGGCCATGGCGCGGCTTCGCCAATATGACAAGTAACTGTATACCTCCGGCGTGGCTATAACCCATCCGATAAGTAACTGTGCACCTCCAGCCTGGCTATAACCCATCCGACAAGTAACTGTACACTCCAGCCTGGCTATAACCCATCCGATAAGTAACTGTGCACCTCCAGCCTGGCTATAACCCATCCGACAAGTAACTGTACACCTCCGGCGTGGCTATAACCGATCCGACAGGTAACTGTACACTCCAGCCTGGCTATAACCCATACGACAAGTAACTGTACACCTCCAGCCTGGCTATAACCCATCCGACAAGTAACTGTACACTCCAGCCTGGCTATAACCCATCCGACAAGTAACTGCGCACCTCTAGTGTGGCTATAACCCATCCGACAGGTAACTGTACACCTCCAGCGTGGCTATAACTCATCCGACAAGTAACTGTGCACCTCTAGTGTGGCTATAACCCATCCGACAAGTAACTGTACACCTCCAGCGTGGCTATAACCCATACTGCAAAAATGCAGGATTTGGTGAGGATTTAGCCATCAAAAGAGAAAATTCCTGCAATTGTGCAGCAATTTCACTAAATTCAGTTCCCATGGTCTGTTTGAGCCCTTTATTCCTGTATTATTGCAGAAATTCTATTGGAAAGAGTCTCTGTAGCGAAAAAATGATGCACTTTTGCAGCTTTTCTATGCCAAGCCTGGCCTACAATATAAGTAACTAAGCATCTCCAGCCAATATGATAAGTAACTGCGCACCTCCGGCGTGACTCCAAGCCACACGACAAGTAACTGCACACCTCCAGCGTGGCTCCAACCCATACGACACGTAACTGCACCTCCAGCGTGGCTCCAACCCATACGACAATTAACTGCACACCTCCGGCGTGACTCCAACCCATCCAACAAGTAACTGCACACCTCCAGCGTGACTCCAACCCATACTGCAAGTAACTGCGCACCTCCGGCGTGACTCCAAGCCACACGACAAGTAACTGCACACCTCCGGCGTGACTCCAACCCATACGACAAGTAACTGCACACCTCCGGCGTGACTCCAACCCATACGACAAGTAACTGCACACCTCCGGCGTGACTCCAGCAATACTGCAAAAATGCAGGATTTGGCGAGGATTTAGCCACCAAAAGAGAGAATTGCTGCAATTGTGCAGCAATTTCGGCTAAATCCAATTGCCATGGTCTGTTTGAGTCCTTTAATCCTGTATTTTTGCAGCAATCCCCTTGAAAAGGGTCTCGTTTCGAAAAAATGATGCACTTTTGCAACTTTCATCCACAAGCCACCCAGCCTGCCCGAGCCAAACTGCATACCCGCTTACTTAGATAGCCGGTATCTCACCGGGCTAAACTACTAAACCTAAACGAAAGCAAAAAGCGAAAGCGACCCTACGGATAGGATCGCCCTTTTCATGAGTGTCTACTGCTGTCTACTTTGGTAAAGTCCCCATCAGTTCGCTTTCGTAGATTATATTTGTGTGTTCATATCCAGACAATATTGCTATCAGTCTGTCGCTTATATCATTTATTACCTACCTATATCAGTTTGTGCGCATACCACTTTTTGCCGCGGAAACGCCACAGGAAGAGGGCCCCGCGCACGCCCCATTCGCAGTTCATCGCCAGCCAGACTCCCATAATGCCGAAGCCGAGCACAATGCCGAGAACGTAGCCCAGAATAACCCGGAACAGCCACATCGTCATCATCGACGTGATCGAGGTAAACCGCGAATCACCCGCGGCCCGCAGCGCGGACGGCAGAATGAAGCTAATGGACCACAGCGGAACCTGGGCGATCGTATTGACCAGCAACACCAGGAAAATATCGTGCACAATTTCCGGAGGCGGATTGAAAATGCTGACCAGCGGGCGGAACAATGGCATCAGGATCAGCCCGATCAGCAAAAGCGAGGCGGACCCCAGCCAGAGAAAAGATTTGATAAACTTCCGGGCATCGGCGATATTGCCTCGCCCGATGCATTGGCCAACCACCGTTACAATAGTTAGGGACAAGGCGCTTGCGGGAATTTGAAACACCATGGCGAGCGAACCGGTAATCGCGTTGGTCGCAATGGCATAAGTGCCGAGGCTGACGATAAACACCTGAGTCAGCAGTTTACCTCCGTTGAAAAACATCTGCTCCGCCGCAAACGGCACGCCGATGAACATGATTTTGCGAAGCATGGACAGCGGAATATGAAACAGGTCACGGAACCGCAATTGCAGCGTAGCATCCAATTTAAACAAGTAATACAACGCGCAGGCGGCCCCAACATAGCGGGCGATATTCACCGCGAGCGTCATCCCGAACACGCCCATGTCCAGAATGTTGATGAACACCACGTTCAACAACACGTACAGAAGATTCATAATCAGCGACAGAGCCAGCGAGGCCCGCGTCTTCCCGACTCCCCGGAGCGCCCCGCAAACGGCCTGCACCACCGCAATCCCGACGTAGGAAATACTGCTGCCGATCAGGTACACCCTAGCACTGTCCAGCACATCGGTCGAAGCAGAACCGAACAGCACATTCAAAACGGGGTTGTGAAAGCCCATGATCAGAAGGCCGATCCCCAAAGCCAGCATGGACACGGACGTGACCGAGCTTGCCGAAGCTTTGGAGACCATCAGGTCGTTGCCGCTGCCTTTATACTGCGCTACTACCACGGTCCCGCCGGTAGCGACCGCAACAAATACGTTGATCAGAAAAATATTCAGCGAATCCACCATATTGACCGCGCTCACGGCGGCCACGCCGGACGAACTGATCATGGCGGTGTTCACCAGATTAAGCCCGACGATAAAGGCCTGATCAATCAGAATCGGAATAAACAAAGCGATAATTTGCCGGTAATCCATCGACTCGCCGGTAAAATATTTGTCCAGCCAGCCTTTCTTTTGCAGTCGTAACCGAAGCTGCATCAAGGTCATCACATTCTTTTCTGTATAATGTAAAAAACCCTTCATCCGAAGAGCTTTTAATAAGTGTATCGGTATAGCTGCGCCGGGATTGAACCTCCCGGACAGATTATAAGACGGAATATCAATGCCTGCTTGAAGATATCATTCGCCGCCGATTCTGTCAATGAAATGGGCCGCTCAAATCGACCCGGCACGCTTTTTCAACCCTCTCAATTTCACTACATTTGTAAATTTAACTTCTATATATCGGTAAGACACATGCGACACGAGCAGGGACAAGCCCAACGACAAAAGCGCATAAATGCTAAAAGAAAGATCATTACTCCCTAAGAATCCACCGATTCTTGGAACGATGATTTTTAAGGGAAACATTACCATGGTATGCCACATATACAAGCTGAAACTGATTTTGCCCAAATAGCGCATCAGGCCCGTACGCAGGAACAAAGACAGAAAGCCGTATTCCATGATGACCGGAATAAACAACAGGAAGCTGAGGACGAGGGCAACCGCAATCGGAAATGCCATCACATAGTAGGAAATATAAATGGCCGCCAATAGGATAACCCCGTTGAAATAAAACCATTTGACCGGCTTCCAGCGTTTTTTTATCCCATTTTGACCGAAATATAAAGCGACTCCCACGGCAAAAAACGAGAAGTCCTTACGATAGTAAATAATGACCGCTACAGCGGCAACCATCAGGGCATAAAGCAGACCTTTTCCTGCCTTAGGCAGCTTGGAATTCCGGGATACCAACCAGAACATGCCTGCAATGATATAGAAGAACAACTCGTAACTCAATGACCAGGCAACAATTTGAGCGATCGGCAACGGGAACATCCCCGGCAAAAGCAATGCATTCGAGAAGAATTGAATGAGATACTCGCCTGCTCCGATCCCATCCATCCATTTATAGCCGATCACCGGCCCGACCATAAAAATGATCAGATGAATGGCAAAAAATACGGGGTATATGCGTAGTAACCGATTAACAGCAAACTCTCCAAATGTCCTTTTATTCAGTAAACTTTGCGTAATTAAATAGCCGCTGATGACAAAAAACAGATTCACGGAAATGGGTCCCGCGTAATTGATTAAATATAAATAGTTCTCTTTGGGAATCTCGGGAATATAGCCCTCGAGCACGGCCGAGACATAGATATGATAAATAACGACAGACAGGGCAAGCAGGCCTCTTAATCCCATCAAAGTATAGTTTACGTTCTTCAAGCCTCTGTTCCCTTTCTATTAAAACTTGAAATACGTCTTCGTAATTCGTATTCGTGAGCGTTTTTTCTCTCCTTGTTGTATTCGACATTTCCGACAGGAAACCTCCCTCTTCATCCTCATTCAACCAGCAGTTGAGTTCCAGCCGAGTTACTCGTCCTAAGATACATAGCGTTTCTGCCACCTATGTTTATAATGAAGATAACGACGTCGAAATCTGATTTGGGAGAAGAAACCGGATGAATAACGGGGATAAAGTAGGCAAACGAATCGCCATGCTTCGCAAGGAAAAGAAGTTCTCGCAAGAGGAGCTCGCCGCGCAGCTCCATGTAAGCGCACAAGCTGTTTCCAAGTGGGAAACGGGAAAATCGCTTCCCGAGACGGCCACGCTGCCCTTGCTCTCCATGATCTTGGGACATTCCATCGACAGCATCCTCATGCCGCAAGAATTAATCATTCTCTCCGCATGTTATACGGATGGACAGGAGAGCCATGAAGTCACTCACTTCGTGAATCAGTTTGTTGTCGGAAATCAATTGACGTTTCCCGTAAGCGAACAGACCCTTCCATTTAAAATTCAAAGTGACCGGATCAAGGTGCTGCTCGTGAAATACGAGACTCCCTCCGGGGTTTATTCCGATTATGCTTTAAAAGGGGACACCTTGACCATCGGGATCGACGCGCAAACTTTCATGGCCAAGGACGGCGAACTGGACTTTATCTTTGCGGCCTACGGCAATGAAACGGCTTATCTGAACGTGATGAAAAAAATGACGCATCTCCAGTATTTCCGGTGGGATGATTTTCAGGCCAATCATGAGCTATTTCCAAGCCTCATCGACAATGAAGGGCAAGACTATTTGCTGCTGATTTACCGGAATGCCGAAGGCCTTCACGCCGTCAGCTGCCAGGAGGGTGAGCGCATCCGCTACAGCCCCGATCGAATGTCTTTGTTCCGGTACGACGATTCCAGCGAAAGTTACATTATCGAACAGGTTGACCGGCTCGGCTTCGGCAAAGGAATGGACTGTTCCTGGGGCGGTGCGATGTACCTGTCCCTGAAAAGTATGGGGATTCAAACTTCGTATGAAAAGGTCATGGGCGTCTCAGGCGCATGCTGGAGAATCGCTTTTACGCCAGCCTGGGACTACAGCTCCGCCGATGCCTTAGTGGCTTACGATTATGCCGTTCCTGCCTTTGCCGCCTATGGCTATCAACCGATCTGGGCGGATCGGATCAGCCAGAAACAACGGAAAGCGGAGAAAGAACAAGTATTGGCCAGCATCCGTAAACATCAGTTGCCTGTTGCCATCAACCTGCGCGTGGCGCCCGAGTGGGGCGTCATTACGGGATATCTTAATAACGGAAGCACATTGCTCTGCCGATCCTATTTTGATGACGAGACCTTCCGGGATCTTCATGACGATCCCGAATTCCAGGCCTCCATGGAAGAAAGCAAAGGGTATCTTTATGTCGATCAGTGGCCCTTCGCCATGGTACGGTTCGGGGATCAAGGCCCGGTTCCTTCCGGCTTCGACAATCTGCTCCGCTCGCTGTATGCCAAAGTAGACTCGATGAGCCAAACCGACAACCGGGGCTACCGGATGGGATACGCCGCTCTGGAGACGTGGAGAGAAGGACTGCTGGATGAAGCGTGGTATCAAACGGCGAAGGATTCGGATATTTCCCGGAGGCTTAGCGTCAATCATTTTTGCATGATGGCCCTGACCGACGCCCGGAAATGCGCGGCCGCTTATTTGCGCGATTCCCTATCCATCCCTCAAGGGGAACATGTCTCTCGGCAGCTCTCGGAAATGGCCGAAATTTACGAAACGATGCATTCGCGGCTTTCGGCTTTTTATGAAGCGATGCCAAGCGATGATACCTTGAAAACCGCTCCCTCGGTCCAGCAGGCTTGGTCGAAAGAGCAAAGAACCGAACAGGCACAGCTGCTGGAGTGGATGGCCAACTTGGAGAGACAGGGAGACGAGCTGGCGAGGCAGGTTCTGGAAATTTGCGATAACGGGCTGGCTAGCAGCAAGCGTTAGCCCATGGGCTAGTCCCAAAAAAGGGGTTATCTCCGCACCTTATCCTCATCCGGTGCGGGGATAACCCCAATTCATGCGCACAAAAATTATTTTATGATCTCTTCCAGCTTGTTCATTAATTCCCGCAATTGATTAATCGACGTAACGATCTCTACTACATGCTCCTGCTGCACATGTGAACTTGCCAATACCTGCTCAACCGATGCTGCGGATTGTTCCGTGAAAGCGGCTACCGTGGTAATCTCCTGGACGACAGTTTCAGAAATCATGCGTAAACGTTCATTCATTTCGCGGACCTGTTCCGCTTGTTCCAGGACCCCGGTTGAATTCGACTCGATTCCGGCAAATAGCTGTTCCGCATTCATCGCCGATTCTTTACCCGCTTCCACAACCGTACGGCCATGCTCCACTAAATCCGTCGCCTGCCCGATGCGGCTTTGAATCGATCCGAGAATGACCGAGATGTCGGTAGATGCCTCCTGGGCATGCTGGGCCAACTTCCGAATTTCGGTAGCCACTACCGAAAAGCCCTGCCCATGTTCTCCGGCTCTCGCCGCTTCGATGGAAGCATTCAAAGAAAGCAGGTTCGTCTGGTTCGCAATGTCCTTGATGAGATCCACGATGCTTCCGATCTTCCGGTTTTCCTCATTTACTTCTCCCATAACAAGGGAGGTACTGAGAACGATATGGTCGATTTCATGGATTTTGCCGGCCAATTCATCCATTTTGAATTTGCCTTGAATCGTGAACTCGGAGGTAGCCTTGGATTGTTCACTCATTTTAACGGAAGCCTGGCTTGTGGCACTTACATTCTCATCCACACGATGGATAGCCTCCGATATATCGGAAACGCTGGTTGACCCAGTTTCGATGCCGACCGCGATTTCATTGAAGGCGGATACGACCTGATTGGATATTTCCCCTGTATGGGTGGCATTCTCCTGCAAGCTTATGATCGAATGACCCAGCACCTCCACCGTATTCTTAACCTCTACCAAGACTTCTTCTGTCCGGTTTTGCGCAACCGCAGACTCCGTCGCGCTGGCTTCCGCCTTCCTTCTCATTTTGGCGCCAATCAGGCTCTGTGCCATCAAAGCCGTGAGGGTGACGATCAAATAGCCATTCAAGTTAATATCTTTCTCAGCCAACAGAAACTCTTTGGTCTGCAAAAAATAATTCGACATCACGATAGCAAGTAGGCCGCTAAGCAGCAATGGACGATAATTATGGTAAATCGAAATGAGGGCTAGCGTGAAAAAAATAAGTAACAAGCTGCTGTACCCCGTGCTCTCATTAATAAAAAAGAAAGCGATCATGCTCAGTCCTATCGATACCAGGTACATGATGTAAGGGACGGCTATTTTTCTCCAAATCAGAACAACGCACAGCAGCGCGACCGGCAGACCGGATATAGCCAGCGTCTGTCTTATGTGGGGAGCCGACATGGCAATCCCAAGCAGAAGAGTCCCCCATAGTAACCAAACCATTAACTTGTTCCTTTGGTGCAATTCGATTAATTTCTCTGACATCACGATCACTCTCTCTCTGAGCTGTTTTATCCTACGGGGTTCCGGTATTACTTGAACACTTTAATTCGACATATTAAGACAGATTCCTCCACCCTATTTTGTCATTGACACCATTCCTGAACCAGCCTGTATAATGAGAAAGCTTATTCAAGGTGTACGTCATTAATTTATAGCAAGGAGTACTGTCCATGTGGTTTGTATTTGCCCTACTCACCGCCTTCGCCTGGGGAGGCGCGGATCTGTTCTATAAAAAAGGGAGCGACAGCAACGACCGGTTCAGTCACATCAAAATCGTCATTATGGTCGGCCTCGTGATGGGGATTCACGGTATCTCGTACATGCTCATTCAAGGAATCTCGTTTGATCCCGCCGACATGTTCCGTTACCTGCCCGTATCCGCGCTGTACATCCTGTCGATGACGATCGGTTATATCGGACTCCGTTATATTGAATTATCCATCGCTTCGCCCGTGCAGAACTCTTCCGGCGCCGTCACGACCATCCTGTTGTTCCTGTTTTTCACGCACAGCTTGAATGCCGTTGAAATTTTGGGCATCACCATTATTACCGCCGGCGTGGTCGCCATTGCCGTTCTGGAAAAGAGAGCGGAGCACGAAGCGCTTCAGGCCAGCAGCACGAAGATAGACAAAAAATATCAAATCGGCTTTATGGCGATCATTTTTCCGATTCTCTACTGCATTATTGACGGGCTCGGGACTTTCGCCGACGCGATTTATCTGGATGAGATGAGTCTGATCAGCGAAGACGCAGCCTTGCTCGCTTATGAGTTCACCTTTTTCATTTGTGCCGTACTTGCTTTTACATACCTCAGGTTCATTAAAAAACAGCGCTTCAACCTCTTCACGGAACGCGTGAAAGGGTATGCCGCCATTTTCGAAACGATCGGACAATTTTTCTATGTATTCGCCATGTCCAGCAATGCCATTATCGCCGCGCCGCTGATCGCTTCCTACAGCATTTTTTCGGTGATCCTGTCCCGGATTTTCCTTAAAGAGCGGCTAAGCAAAAAGCAATATGCGGTCATCATCATCGTCATTGCCGGGATTGCCTTGCTGGGGATTGCCGACGAATTGTAGGCGGTTTGAGCCCTATTCTGTAAAAACGAAAAAGACACCTTAACAGGTGTCTTTTGGTATGGAGTCAAGGGAGTAGCGGACTCGTTGAATTATCTGGCTCGTCTTTCCTCGCTCACATCGTTATAGAATTTAATCGCGTAAATGGCACAAATGCCGACGATTACATAAACGACCCGGGATAACATGGCATCCTGCCCTCCAAAAATGGCTGCCACCAAATCATATTGAAAGAGACCGATCAGCAGCCAGTTAAGCCCACCCACAATCAATAAAGTGAGTGCCACAACATTTAATGTTTTCATCCACGCCAACTCCTCATAAATTAATCTTTTACTATAAAAATTCCCAATTCGAACCAAAATTATGCATCGTCGCGTTTTTAAAAGATTTTCCCGCCGCAAACTGTAACAAAACGGACACCATGTGGCGTCCGTCTGTAAAAATGCGTATGAAACCAACTCCTTATTTCACGCCGCAGCCCGGTCTCTTCCCCTGCGACAGCATAACGTTAATGGTCTGAATCAATTGCGGAAGCTCGCTTAGCGTAGTCAAAGTAAAATCCGCTCCATGGTTCATAAAGGACTGCTTCGTTCTGCCGATCGCCGCTTCTTACTCGCAGAGACGCGATTCGGCGAACCTTCCATGGATGAGCGCATGATCAACCACCTGGAGCAGAAAGAAGCCATCGCCCGAAAATGCAGCGAGCTGATTCATGATGGCGATTGCATTTACATTGATAGCGGATCGACGACCTTCCAGATCGCCAAATATATAAAGCACAAAAAAAAGCTGACCGTCATCACCAATTCCATCCCCGTCATCAACGAGCTGGTACATAGCGATGTTGAGCTTATCATCATCGGGGGGAAAATCAGAAGCGAGGAGCAATCCGTCGTGGCTTTCGACTATATTTTCAACTTTCATGAGTTGAATGTCCGGAAAGCCTTTATCTGCTGCAGTGGCATTACAATGGAGCGGGGGATCTCCGACTATAATCTCGAGGAAGCCATTACGCGCAAAAAAATGATCGCGCAGGCCAAAGAAGTCTTTATCGCTGCTGACAGCAGCAAGTTCGGCAAGGATGTCACCGTGTCCATAGCGCCGCTTGATCAAATCGATGCCATCGTGACCGACGCCAGCTTGGACAGAAGCTTCCTTCCCAAGTTCAAGAAGCTGACGACCAGTCTGATCCTCGCCGATGAATGACAAAAACCCAGTACCGTTCGGGCGGCACCGGGTTTTTTCGGGGTTTTTTCGGGTCATTTCATATACTGATTTACCAGCTCATAACATCTTTCCTTCGTCACCCGGGCTTTGGTCGACACTAATTGCAAACCCTCCATGGTTCCGCCTTTGAATTCCGCGGCTTCCTTCTCCGCGATTTCATCTCTTTGCTTAATCCATTCCCGCTGCTTCTCTTTTAAATCATCCATCTCGTTTGCGGAAAGCTGCTGCTTTAGCTCGCCGTATATCTCATTCAGCGCCGTATCCCAACGATTGAAAGTTTCCGCCGCGGCCTCGGTCATCGATGCCGTGGTTCCTTCCTCATTCAATTCTTCCAGATCCGCAAGCCCCGCTTCGATCTCATCCAGCTTTTCAAGATAAGCTTCCTTGGTTCCCGTAACTGAAGTACCGGAATCAGCAGAATTGTCGCTGTCCTTGTCGGTTGCAGGCGCTTCGGTTTGAGGCTGGTCGTGCTGTACAGGCTGGTTTTCCTTTATAGGCTGTTTTTCCTCTTGCACCGAATTTTCCGGCTGCTTCACATTTGCGCCCTCATTCCCGGCGTTGCCGCAACCGGCCAAGAAGCTGCACGTCAATAGGGTCAATATGATTAGTTTTTTCATCTGCTCCTCCTGTCTCTGCAATTCCTGGATCTTTGTGATGATACATTATTGAAACGAAGACCTCTTTCCAAAAGTTGCATTATTTTTGTCTATTTACCTTAAAACGGTCCTTAAGAATCAGAAGGCAGGACAAATAAACAAACCATATCCGTGCCGATGCAATAAAATACCTTATCAATGACGAGGGGTGATGGATATCAAATCGTTTAAGGCTTTCTTGAATGGAAGAAACGAAGTGCCTCCCGTAAGAACGATTGCCACGGGAAATGCTACTTTTCGGCTGAACCGTACCGGTGACCGGTTATTTTTCTGCCTTATCGTCCGAAATATAAACCAGGTAACCCAAGCCCATCTTCATCTTGGTCGTAAAGGCGTCAACGGTCCTGTGGTCGCTTTTCTGTTCGGTCCGTCAAAATTCGGCATCTCCGTGAAACGCGGAGTTGTTCGGGGAACCCTTACCAGCAATGACTTGGTCGGCCCTTTAAGCGGAAAAACGATCCGCGATCTGATCCGCGAATTCGAAAGAGGCAATTCCTATGTCAATGTGCACACCATTCAACATCCCGATGGAGAAGTCCGCGGCCAAGTCATCAAGTGTAAATAATAAAAAAGCACTGACCTGCGAGGTCAGTGCTTTTTTTCGTTTTAGTTTACTATTGTAAATTTTTCCGCTAGTCTAGACTGAGTTCCCGTTGAAAACGCTCACGCCTGCGACGATGCTTCATCGGTAATGATTCCTAAATCGAAGGGGGCAAAAATCCATGAACAAGATCGGTCCTGATCCGAATGCCGTCTATCCTAATGAAAATATCAAACAGATTTGCTATATCAAAAATGTGATTACCCGGCCCAACATTATCGTAGGGGAGTACACTTATTATGACGACGCCGATGGCGCCGAGAATTTCGAATCCCATGTCACTCACCACTACGAATTTCTGGGCGATCGGCTGATCATCGGCAAGTTTTGCGCCATCGCCAAAGGCGTTGAATTTATTATGAACGGCGCGAACCACCGGATGAACTCCGTAACTACGTATCCTTTCAATATCATGGGACATGGCTGGGAAAAAGCGACGCCCTCCCTCGACGATTTGCCGTTCAAAGGCGACACGGTCATCGGCAATGACGTATGGATCGGTCAAAACGTAACGGTGATGCCGGGCATCCATATTGGTGACGGGGCGATCGTGGCGGCCAATTCGGTCGTGACCAAAGATATTCCCGCATACCATATTGCGGGCGGAAATCCGTCACGGATCATCAAGAAACGTTTTGACGACGAGTTAATCGATCATCTCCTGCACTTGCAATGGTGGGACTGGCCCGCAGAGAAAATATTTTCGAACTTGGATATCCTCTGCAGCGCCGACCTTGAATTGATCAAAGCGCTGGAATAGCAGCTATGCCCATACTTCTTGCAGCGCGGAACGGAACAGTTGATCCAGCCGGTCATCCAAATGGATATCCGCCGTCTTAAGGCCGGTTGCCGCCTGTTCAAAATACGCGATCCGCTGTTCCGTATACTCGTTAATCCGATGCAGCCACGATTCATTTTCCAGCCCTGCGCCGGATTTTTTGTGGTCCAGCAGCCTCAGGACAACTTCCTTCAGTTCGCTACCCGCTGGCATTAGATCTTCAACCATGATTTCGAACACCATGGGCGGCATTTTGTCGTATTTCACGATCCAACCGCACGCTAACAAGGGCCTAAGCACATTAAGGTACTTCTTGATTTTGACCTCTTCGCCTGACAAACAGTCCCTGTAGTTTCTTTTTGCCATATGAAGATAATGGTACATACAGGAGCGGGGAGAAAACGATAAAGGAGACAGATCACGAATCTGCCTGGCAACCGAATACTTCTCATAATATTGAATCGGCGATTGTAACCATTCGAGCAAGGGAGGATTGGATTTACGGAATAGCAAGAGCGCCTTTTTCAAATCCCATCCGTGGATATCAAGCTGATTGCTGATGGGCCTTTCAATGACATCCCGAGGCTCGAAAAGGGACAAGTACGAATCGACGGGCCGCAGATACAAGAACCGCACATCATAATCGCTGTCTTTGGACGGAACCCCCCACGCCCTGCTTCCCGCTTCACAAGCAAATAGAATACGCACCTGCTCCTCTTGTTCAATTCGTTGCAGCTCGTTCCTAATAACAAGATGCATTTCAGACAATTGCGCCATCGCGATCCACTCCTTATTGCCGCCTTGGGATTGTTGCTATTCATTTTATTATATCCCGATCAACAGCTCCTCCTCATTCAAAACAAACGAAAAAGCACCTGCCCTCTCAACGAATCGGAGAAAAGCGGGTGCTTGGGTGCTTTTGAATTATAATTGCATTTATCTGCGACGGCGTTGTTTCGTAAAGCGGGTATAGATCACGAGCGCGACGATCATCATGGCAATAAAACCGACGTTTTCTGCCGGCCCGGGCTGCATGCCAAACAAAATGCAAAGATTCATAACCAGCGTATTTGTAGCCAGCGCGGACACGATCAACACGATCGGACGCCATATATTAAATCCTCTCATTAGTTGCAACTCTCCTGATTCAGTTTCTTACAGCCGGACTAAACTCCCGCCTAAAGGCTGTTGGTATCATTATACCTTATCCATGGGCGGACTTCCATTCGGCTCTAGCAGGCTACTTTTCACTGTCGGCGGCTTACCAGCCGACTCTATCGGGGCAGCTTTTTGCTGCTAGAAACATGCCGCTTGAAGGGCAACCTTTTACTGCCGATGGGCTACTTTCGGCTTCCTCGGGAGCCGCTTTGCCGCCAACGGGCTAGTTTTGGCTTCTTCAGGCGTCTCTTTGCTGCCAACGAGCTGCTTTGGCTTCCTCGGGAGCCAACCCTTCACGTTCTAACGGACACCAGAGCCGTTAAATTGCTCATAATGGTGCATTTCAAAATCTAACGGTCACCAGAGCCCTTAATCATGCCTATTCGGCAGCTTTTGTGCACTTTTCGGCAGATTAAGGTCTCCTGTGTCCGTTAGCCGTTGGAAAGCGAGAATTTGCCTCCTTTAACGGCTTCTGTGTCCGTTAGAATTTCCATGGAACGGATGAGCCGATGAGAGATCAGAAAACTTTTAGAGTACGGAAGTATCGTTGGAGATCAGAAGAACCATAAGAGATCAGAAGTAACCATAGTGCTCGGGGGTAACATTAGTGCTCAGAAGTAAATTAGTGCTCAGAAGTAACATTAGCGCTCAGAAGTAACATTAGTGCTCAAAAGTAACATTACTGCTAAAGGAGTAACATTATTGCTCAGAAGTAACGTTAATGCTCAGAAGTAACGTTAATGCTCAGAAGTAACGTTAAATAACTAAGCTGTGCACAATTAGCCCGAATCCAAGCATGACTAACCCATACCCATCCTCAATCCGCTTTCGGGTCCGGTGCGATTCCACCCATTCCATCCATTAAAAAAGAGACCCCGAAGAGTCTCCCGTAACGAATGCCGCTGATTATACCTGTTTAAATTCGATCCAGTCGATCTGCATACCCGGCTTGATGTGCTCCAGCTTCAGCTCATAAAGCCCCGCTTCCAGCTCAATTTTCACCAGCTTCTGCTTGATCCATTGGCCTTCGGTTCCGTTCGTCTGAATGGTCGTCATCACTTGCCCGTTCAACGTTACATTGCAAGCACTTTGAGCCAGCTCGGGTTCCGGGGACATGATGTTGACGATGATCCGGTAATGGCCGGCTTGATCAGCCTTGAAAAAGGCCGATCCCGATTCAACCGGGGTAACCTGGGCATTTTGCGACAGCTCTTGCACTCGTTCCTGGACTTGTCCCGCCGCAAGCGAGGAGTTGGCCGCGAATTTATGGACGGTTTCCTCGATCACTTGTTTACGCGAGAATACCGGAGCATTCATCAAGAATTGACAAATATTCATGGCCGAGCGCTGCAGTTCGCCGCGGGTCAAGGTTCCGTTTTCCAAGGATTCCAGGGTATTGTCGTTATATGCATTGATTTCTGCACCATAGTTGCTGACTACCATGTATAAGTCATTCTGTGCTCGAACCATCCAGTTCGTATATTTCCGGTCCGGGGCTCCCCCATGAACCACGTCGTTCATAACGGCCCACCAGTCGGTCATCACAATGCCTTTGTAGCCCCATTCTCCGCGCAGAATCGTCGTGTTCAGATCATAGTTGGACGCCGCCCAATGTCCGTTAACCGGATTGTACGATGTCATGATCGAATTGGCGCCGCCCTGTTTTACTGCCATTTCAAAGCCTTTCAGGTAAATCTCGCGAAGAGCGCGCTCGGAAACGATCGCATCCACCTTACTGCGATACTTCTCCTGATTATTGCAGGCGAAATGTTTCAGCGTGGCGTTAGAGCCGCCTTTCATGATACCGCGGGTGCATGCCGTAGCAAAAATCCCCGTAAGGAGCGGATCTTCGGAAAAATACTCGAAGTTGCGGCCGTTAAGCGGGCTGCGGCGGATATTGAGGCCAGGTCCTAGCAACGTGTCCACGTTGTTTCTCAGCAGCTCTTGACCTTCCATCACGTACAGCTCTTCCACCAATTCCGCGTTCCAGGTAGCGGCCAGCAGCGTACCAATGGAAACCTGAGTCGCCTTCTCCCCGCTGTCCATCCGGATTCCTGACGGACCGTCCGCGGTGCAACCCACCGGGATCCCGTAGCCGAACAAGCTATCGCTTACGCCGCCGAACGCCGATGCCGTACCCGGCGTAACCAGCGGGCTGCTCATGCCTTCTCCTCTGACGATCGTAGCCAGATCCTGATCATTGAGCTGGGCGATGAACGTTTCCAAGCCGACTTTTCCGTCTGCCACGTCTTTCAATTTATACCCTTGGTCTCCAGTCTGCTCCAAGGTTTGCGGAAGGCGATTCTCAATCCGTTCCGCCAAAGAAATTTTCCGCTTCGGCGCTTCTACGAAGGTAAGTTCATACGTGCCGTCTTCTTTGCGCGCGCCCGGCTTCATTCGGGTAAAGCTTTCCGTTGGTGCGAGCGCCTCTTCCAACTGCTCCACGACTTGAAGGGATTCCACGACATAACCGCGTTGCCCCTCGACGGCGATTTCCACCAGATTCTTGACGCTACTTCCTGCATATATCCGGTACGTTCCCGCTTCCAGCACGTAGGCGGAAGGATACCCCGTCACGCCGGCATCATCGTAGGAAGCCATGGAGTGCACAGGAAAGCTCAAGATCAGACGCTGCGATTCGCCCGGCTGCAACTCCTTCGTCTTGCCGAAGGCAGCCAATGCTTTGGCCGGTTGGCCCAGCTTTCCTTGAGGAGCTTCGTAGTAGACCTGAACGACCTCTTTTCCCGCATAGACGGTTCCCGTATTGGTTACATTCGCGCCAGCTTCAATATAGGTCTGACCTTCTTTGGTAAACAGTTTGGCTTCCTCAAGCTTGATATCGAACTGCGTATAAGACAAGCCGAAACCGATTTCGAATTGGACGCGGTCCGGGCAGAACGTTTCGAAATAGCGGTAACCTACGTAAATGTCTTCCTGATAAAAGTTTTGGTGTTCGTTGCCGTAATTTCGGGTCGACGGATAGTCCTCGATCGAATAAGCGATCGTATCGGTAAGCTTGCCGCTCGGCGTTACATCCCCAACCAGCACGTCGGCAATCGCATTGCCGCCTTCCATGCCGCCATGCCAAGCATAGATCACGCACGGTATCGGATGTACATAACCCGCCTCGTTCATCCAGCTCATATCGATAATGTTCGATACATTCAGGACGACGACCGTTTGCTCAAAATAGGCCGTTACCTGCTTCAGCATCTCTTTTTCTTCCGCCGTTAATTGATAGCTGCCCGGCTCATTGGCATTGTCCTGGTCTTCGCCCGCCGTGCGGCCGATTACGATGATTGCCTTGTCGGATTTGTTTCTTGCCGCTTGCACCAGTTCGGGCGTTAATGGCATTTCCTTTTGGTGCCACGGCTCTGCCGCCCAGCCGCCTCCACCGTTATCGAACGGATTTTGCTCAATCCACTTCTCATAAACGGCTGCCAATTCTTCGTTGACCGTAATATTTTTTTTGCCGCGAAGGCCGCCCAGCAGGTTAGTTGTGTAGGATACATGAACGCTGCCGCCCGAGCCCGTACCGCTACGGTAATAATTCACTTGGGTTCTGCCGAAAATCGAAACGCTTTCGCTTTTTCGAATGGGTAGAACTTGTCCTTCATTCTTTAACAATACCGCGCCTTCCGCGGCAACCGTTCTGCTGAATTCAGCAAAACCTTCTAATGGAACTCCCAGTTTCTCTGTGCTCAATTTGTTCTCTCCTTATGCCGTTAAAAACGTTTTTATTCTTATATATTAAATTACCCTATCTCTTTATGAATTTCCAATCTTTTTGCGGAGCGCTGGCGTGACCCCCGGTAAAGAACCGATTCATGCCGCTTTAGAGAGCACATCCATCAAGTTGGGTCCTGTGGCTCCAGTAGGGGCGTTCGTAATAGGAAACTGTAAATATCCTTATTCTATACGGGATAATGGAAGCGATAAACCGATCATCCGAATTACGTTGACACACTGCAATTATCAAGGGATAATAACATCGTAAATAAAATTAACACTGTTAACCGGAGTGATTATATGGGTATCAAAGAACGGCGTGATATTGAAAAAGCAGTAATGAAAAAGAAAATAAAAAATGCCGCTATTGAGCTTATTGAACAAGGGGGCTATGAAAAATTATCAATAAGAAAGATAGCCGCTAAAATCGAGTATTCCCCGACCACCATTTACCTTTACTACAAAGACAAAGCAGAGATTATTACGGATATGTCCGACGAGCTTTATAGAAAAGTTGAAAGCAATGCGGCTGCCATCATAAATGGCGACGCTACACTTTCGATAGATCAGCGAGTGCATAGCATTTTGAACGTCTTTATTATGAGCCTTTGCGGTGAGCCGGAAATGGTAAAAGCTATTATGTACAGTGGAACGACTGCCATATTTGCGAATGAAAGTAAAGATGACAAGCCTTCTAATTCGGGAATAGCTATGCTTAATAATTTCTTTGCTGACGGGATAGCGCAAAAAGTTTTGAAGCCCAATATAACGAACACTTCATGGATGATTATTAGTGCATTACTCGGTTTCGTTTTGAGTGCCGTAGAAAATCAATTATATAAAATGGATGATTTCGACCAGCTTGTG
This sequence comes from Fontibacillus forbon, assembly GCF_046559655.1. NCBI lineage: Bacteria > Bacillati > Bacillota > Bacilli > Caryophanales > Paenibacillaceae > Fontibacillus > Fontibacillus forbon. The sequence goes on from NZ_JBKGFV010000004.1 coordinate 573,336, forward strand.
GACGATTTCATAGAAATCCTGATGGGGGGAATTAGACAGTGAACACACCGAAAAGCGCATTGTCAAAGGCTCTTAAAATAGTTTAGCAACGGGATAACTCAAAATATATCCAAATTAGAGCCTGATAATCTATTAGGCACAGCATTTTACACAATGAGGTGGAATATATGCTTTGGATAGTGATAGTCATGATTGCGCTGGCAATCATAGCGATGTATTTGGCAATACCCGGCGGCAGACTTTGGAAGCAATATCTGACAGATGTAAAAAATTCTTTGACCGAAACAAAAAGCCAAATAAGCACACAAAATATATTTACGGAAGATTATGTTGCCATGCTGCCTGCTCTGCTCCGTCAACACATCATTAATGGGGGCTATATGGGAAAGTCCTTTATGGATAACATGCTGATATATTTTCACAACACAAAGTTTCGTATGTCGGCGGGAAAAGAGCCTATTAAGATTAAATACATGCAGGTCAATTTTGTAAATAGACCTGACCGGCACGCTTTCTTGACAGGACGATTTGCGGGGGTTCCATTGCAGGCTAAAGACAGTCTGTTGGACGGAATCGGCTCTATGACAGGTGTACTTGCCAAGCAGTTTCAGCTTTTCCGTTCTACCGGGGCAGAAATGGATCAGGGGCAGTTGATCACGGCGCTGGCAGACGCAGTATATATGCCGTCCTTGTTTTTACAGGAGTACGTGTCATGGACAGCCGTTGACGACCACACCATTGAAGGTGAGATTGAATGGAAGGGTGTTACTGCTAAGGGAAGATTTACTTTTGACAATAATGGCAACATTATACGTTTTGATACCAATGACCGATATAGGGACGAAAATGGGAAAGGCAGCTCGTTGGTGCCGTGGTATGTAACCTATTCTGATTACATAGAACAGAATGGTTACTTTCAGCCGGGAAGCGTTAGTGTAAATTGGATGCTCCCGGATGGTGAAGACACATATTTTGAGAGCGACCACATTGAGGTTCATTACTCCATAAATAAAATCAATTATATGACTTAATTACTTGGATTCGCAGCCATAGGCTAAATAGTCACAATAACCGTCGTAGCTGCCGTCCCCCATATCGAACTTGATCGCTCCGCCTTCGATAAGCTCGGCCACGCTTTATTCCGGGAACCATTGCCCCAGCTTCTCGTTCTCCGTGAGAAATGACCATACTTGCGGGATGGGAAAGTTCAAGCTGCGTTCGAAAGTTGCGGTATACCTGTGCTCACCGTGCTCTACTTTTTGAATAACCGCTATGCTCACAGCTTTATCTCCTATTCCTGGTGGGTCGAGACTATTGGATTGAAGTATATCATTCCTCATCCCCGCTAAGATAACAGGAGAGAGCCCTTATGTGGATCCGAAACAGCAATCACTTCTTGAAATTGAACTTTACGCTGCAGGACAAAATGACCGAAATCGCAAGCAAGCAAAGCGGAACGGCGCTAATGAGATAGCGGAAGGTTAATTCCGGTGACGGCCCCGGGTTATCGCCGCTTTCATACCCGAAGATCATTCCGACGATGAAAAAAGCCAGCGCCGAGATCAGTCCGCTCGAACGGGTAATAAACCCGGCTACTGCCGTATAAATCCCTTCTCTTCTTAATCCGGTCCGCTCCGCGTCCTCATCGATGATGCGCCCGCTGACCATCGCCGGAGTCACCAGGAAGCCCGCCAGCCCGAAGCCCGCAACCACGCCGGCCGCAATGCCGCTGGCCAGGTCGTAACCGAACCACAGCGGAATCATGGAAAGTCCGTAGACGACAAGCGACACACGCCACGCCTTGACCCCATCCATTTTACGGATGATCCAATACCACACAAAAATCAACGGAATCACCGAGACAAAGACGGCGGCCAGCAGGATCGAGACTTGCTCCTCGGGGATATGCAGCACGTATTTTGCATAAAAAGGAATCATCGAGCTGAGCAATCCATTAACCGTCTGGGCAAAGGAGTTCGAAATATTGAACACCCAGAACTTCTTGTTCTTCACCGTCTCTTTGAACGCGGGGATCAGCTTCATCGGTTCGCCTTGGCTGGAATCCGGCCGTTCCCGGACGCTCAGTACCCAGACCGACATGCAAAGGCCGAAGATACAAGCATACAAAATCGCCATCACTGAAAAACCCAAGGCCGCGTAAATGAGCGGAGTTACCGCGGTGGCAATCAACAGCGCAACGATCTGATAGCCCTGCTCCACGGCCGAAGCTTTGGCACGAATGCGGTCTCCGCGGAACAGTTCGGGAAATAAAGCGCCGTAATTCACCCAAAGCACCGTTGCGACCGTCTCGTACAGAATCAGGGTGACCAGAAACCAGGCGAACAGCCCGTTTTCCGTCAAGCCTCCCGGAGGTGAAAAAACCAACACGAAAAACGTCATAAATAGCGGGATCGCCCCAATGACCCAGGGTCTGCGCCGCCCGAGCCTACTCTTCGTCCGGTCCGACCAGTAACCGAAGATCGGGTTATTCACCGCATCCCAAACCAGGAAGATCGTACGGGCCAGCGTGGCCAGCCCGATGCCGAGCCCCAGCTTTTCCACATAATAATAACTGTAGAACGAGCTGAAAGCCTGGCTGGGCACCATCATCGCAAACATGCCGAGCGCAAAAGCATACGGCGCATTGATCCATCTGTTCTTCTTGTTCACAGAACCCCTCCCGATCGATGAAATAACGGAACTTCAGACCCACGCGGCATTTCGTTAGGCATTCTAGTATATTCATTGGGGTTCTGCTCAAGATCATTTTTTACGGGACTCTAAAAAAGAATATGCTCTCTTTATTCTACGAATTATTGAATCTTCAGGCTAAATACTTCGGACAAATATGAACCATGCATATATTGAATTTCCTTAGGCTTGGAACCGTCACCTTCAACAGCATAAATCCTGTTGTCTAAGCTATAGTAAACTACTCCTCCTATGACAGCGACGTTTTCAATTCGTTGCCAAAAATGACTAAATTCCAGCGGCACATCCACTAACTGCTGCTTTGTGCCTTTAGAAAGACTAACCTTATATAAGGCCTGTGTCGCTTCAGTCCATGGTCCATCCTGATTCTCCTCGGTAAAATAAATAAATCCACCCCCAAACTCCAAAATGGCTTCCCCCTGTTTGGATAATTTACAGACCACACGTTTATTAGAACCGTCCAGGTTCATTTCACGCAACACTTTGGAATGATTGTCGAGATAGTAGATTTTTTGATTATAGATCACCGAATGCCATACATCTGCGTCCCCTGTTAATTTCGTCTTTTGCCCCCCGTCCATTGTCATTCGATAAAGGGTCCACCGTTTGTTCTCATAATACCCATAGTAAATCCAATTATCGTGAACATACTTCAGAAAGGAATTATTTTTCGAGATTTTCGTCCGCTTGCCGTTATGCAGTTTGTAAATGGCGTGATCATCGTCTGTTTGGTTCGTAAACCAAAAAGTTTCACCTTTGACGAAAGCATCGTCTTTAGCAAAATACCCCTTCCCAATAACTTTGGGATTGGTTATATCATTCTCGCTAACTTTATAAATGTTATCTTGCGCTGAAGAATAGTACTGGACACCCTCTTTCGCTAAACCAAGGGCCATTCCATTACCCCATTTGGTCTTGAAGGTTTGCACAATTTCCCCCTGGAGGTCCATCTTATGAAAAAATTGGTCCCTATAATTATGATCTTCAATATAGAATGAATTTTCGCTGGTTCCCGTAATACGCGGTTCCGTCGAATACTCGTATTCAATCTCTTTGTTATTTCTTGTCCCGTCAGCATAAATATATAGAAGATCCGAGCCCGCGGAATACACGACATAAGGCTTCAATGTTTTGGAGAGGCCTGCCAACGTGCTGTCGGAGTACGTCTTAGCTTCGTTGCTTATAAGGATGATTCCGTCTTTATAAAAAAGTTCCTTTTGAAAAATATCTTCTACAACATTTCTCAAAGGCAGATAGGTTGTGCCGTTCACGGTTTTGCCGGGGGCACTCATCGCAACGGCCCGATCATCGATATATAGCTTGGCCTCTCCCAGCTTCGTACGAGCGGTATTGCCATTAAAAGCGATTGTCGTTTCCTTGGTTTTTGAACTCCAGGACATGGTTCCGCCAAGTTGCTCGGACAAGAATTTTAACGGAACGAAGGTAGTGCCGTCTTCGACAAAGGGAGTGATTTCGAGATGATTGGGGTCTATTCGCCCTTGCTGACCTTCAATGTAAACCTTGGAACTGTCGACACAGAGCACAAGGGCATCTTTAACTTCGCTAATGACCTGGTCGATTAGATCGACTTGGTTTGCTTGGTTGTCTTGTTCTGCTTGTTCGGCTTGTCCGACTTCGCTTTCCTCCGCAAACGTTAATGAAGGAACCGTTCCCCCTAAACTGCTAAGTACTACTAATAACAATGCAATGATCCCATATTTCTTCAATGGCGAATCCTCCTATGGATCTAAATAATATTTTCCCTTCTATGGGGATTTCAGGATATTTGTCTTTAATTCTATGTAATAGATTAAATTCCTCCATACCCTTATGCGGATAAACGGATTATCCGCCTGCCCGGAAAAAGAAAAAAGCCTCCCGGCAGGGCGGCCTTTACATCTCTCGTTTAATTGGTTCTGCGGCGACGGCAACAGTTACAACGACAATTGCATCCGTGACGTATATTGCGAATCTTTTTGCTCTTTTTAATTCGGCGTTTCCGCGGTCTTGAAGGTCCTTGACCGGCACCGGCTAACCGGTCTTTTTTCTTCTCAGGGCAGGTGGTTTGCTGCTGGCGAATCGGTTCCTCATTCACGCAGGGAACGAGTCTTCCCCATGAATCGATCTTATACTTGAACATGATCACCCCTCCTTTATTTTAATGTATGTCCTAGGATGGAGGGGTGCTTGGACCATTGGACAGGGGAGTCTGCCTCCGGCGCTTGTTCGAAATTCCGCTCACGAGCTTGAGCTTTTCTGGCCGCAGCAGAACGCCGTAACCGTGGAGTAGAGAAAGCATGGATCGATTAGCGTGAATCGTGTGGCATACTGGGGTTGAAGTTAATCGCAAGCAAGCAGTGGGTTCATTCAGGATCAGAGGTCGAAAACCTCGAGAACGGTGAAGCCGAGGAAAAACGAACGAGATTCTCTCCTCTCACCCTGCCTCCTGTCCCTTCCTCCTGCCAGCAAATTAACTGGAAAACTTGCCGTTAATTTTCGCCCATCTGCCAGATAATCGAAATTAACTGGATAACCTACAGTTATTCTGGCGTTAAAAAGCAGAATCCGGCAATATCGGCAAAAATAGATGGAGGTTTTCCAGCTAATTTATCTCAAAGGCACTTTTCCGGAAAAATAACTGGATATAATCCAGTTATTTTTCTTTGGCTTGCCGTCCGATTCGCCTCGACTCCCGTGTCTCCCAAAGGCCTTTATAGCACATTGCTTATTCAGGCTCCACTACTTCGATATCGTAGATACTCCACTTCCCCTTGTCATCACCGGAATCCTTGGCAAGACTGAAGATTGTTTGCTTCTTTGTCCCGTCCGCCGCCGTCTCGATCAACGTAACCATGGCGTCGCTTTCGCTTTCCTCGACTTCGAAATAAGCATCCTCGTCGTCCAATTCCAGTTGCAGATTGCCTACGGTCCCGTAGTCCACTTCAAGTACTGGCCGGTCTCCGGCGGGATTGCGGAATTGGCAAAGTTCGTCAAGACGCTCTTCCACATTCGGCGGAAGCCGGTCGTCTATGATGCTTAATGCCAGATACTCCAATACGGCCGCTTTTGGAGTGGAAGGATAATCCAACAGTTCCACGGAGGTGTCGGTTTGCACAAACTCGCCTCGCTCCAGCGAAAAGTAGCGGGTAACCCCGTAATAAAAAACATCGTAGCTGCCCCGGCGCTGTTCATAGCTATCGAACTTGCCGTTCTCATTGCCGTCCAGCAGCACGTCCTCCCCTGATCCGGTAGCAGAGGCGCTATAGGCCAACTCATCCAGAGTATCGTCCGAAATTCCAACCAACCTGAAGCCGGTCATGCTGACCCAATTCGTGAGTCCCAGGTAAATGACTTTCTCTTCCCGGTCTTCCAGCCGGACGAGCCGGATTTCATTGATGCCGTAACCGCCGTTGTTTAAGTTATCCCCGATTTGAAGTATCTTTCCACCCTGATTCCGCAAAATGTAAATCTCGCTGAATGTAACATCCTCCTCATCCTCTTCTTCCCCTTGCCCGTCATTTCCGAAAGCCGCTATAGCTTCTTCATTTCCGTCCAAATCCATATCTTCCTGCGTGAAATAGATCAGCGAAAGATCGGCCCCTAAACCTTTCTCTTTCAAATGATCTTTAAATAGCGTGGTGGTGTCCTGAGGCTCGGATGACTCCGCCTCTTCCGCAAGCTCACCGCTCCCGGCCGGAGAGGTTACTGCCGTAACTTCGCCGCCTTCCGCCGCCCCCTCCGCATTTATTCCGTTTGCTGCCGGGGTCCCAGCGGGCGAATTGCTTTCCGCGGCTTTATTGCAGCCCGCCAGAAGCACAACCAAGGCCAAAGCAAAGGCGATTAGCCTGAGTTTATTCATATGAACCTCCTAAATTCTGTCTCATAGTCTGTTCGGGCAAGATAGCCTAATCCCCCTCCGGCATCTATCCTTATTCCCTATCTGTCTATATTCTACAGTCTAATGGAGGATTCTTCCATTCAATTTGAGCATAGCGTGCTTTGTAATTACTTCATCCTGCGCAGGATCGATTCGGCATTTGATAAGGATGACAAGAAGAATCGCTGCCCTTAAAATAATAGAAGTCATGTCTACGGAAGGGAGATTATGAGATGATCAACATCTCTGAATACGGCACTTACGGTTTCCGGTTCGCCGATTTCCCGGAGCAGCCTCTGTGCGGTTTATTCGCCGTCGGACGGGAACGGGAAACCGACGCCTCCTATCGATGGGACGGTTTGACGCGCGACGACGGTCCCCTTCTGCTCTTCCAGTATACGCTGGCGGGCGAAGGAGCCGTCGAGATTGGGGAGCGAAAGGAAGCCGTCGGCACGGGCCAAGCCTTTCTCGTTGATATCCCTGGCGATCATCGTTACTACTTGCCGGCGGACAAGCCGGAATGGTCCTTTTATTTTCTGTTATTCAGGCCCCGTCTCGTGCTGCCCGCTTGGGAATTCATCAAGGACAAGCTTGGAGACGTAGCGGATCTGCCGGCGGGCAGCGCCCCGATCCGGAAGTTGCGGGCGATCTTCGAAGACGCACGCGAAGGCAAAATTGGAGACCCGTTTACGGCCTCATCCCATGTATACCAATTTGTCATGGAACTCGCCCGCTTCGCGTCCTCTCCGGACAGGGAGCAAGACGCATGGCCAACGGCCATTCGCTCGGCTGTCCGCTTCATCGATACGAACTACGCCGGGATGATCGGTCAAGAACAGTTGGCCGCGGAATTCGGGCTGTCCAAGTACCATTTCCTCCGGACGTTCTCCCGCTATGTCGGCCTGACGCCGAACGATTATCTGAACCGAGTGCGGATTGAACGTTCCGTCGAATTGCTAAGCCGTACCGACTGGAATATTGAAGCCATCGCCTCCGCCGTCGGGTATTCTAGCGGAAGCTATTTTATCAAAGTGTTCCGGAGGTTGACCGGCCAGACGCCGGGCCAATTCCGGGAAGGGCAGCAGCTTCCGTACAGCCGCCTTTTCTTCGACAAGTAACCAATAAACAGCAATTTTGTGCTATTCATCATCCAAAATTACGGTATTCAACTCGATCCATCGGCATTATGATGAGGACACAACCGCAATTATTTCTCTTTCGATAAGGAGTGTGTCCCATTGAATCATCACTTGATCGCCCCGACGCCGCCGATGGGCTGGAACAGTTGGGATTGCTACGGAGCCGCTGTGACGGAGAAAGAAGTCCGGGCCAATGCCTACTATATGGCGAAGCATCTGAAGGATTTCGGATGGGAGTACGTCGTCGTCGATATCCAATGGTATGAACCGGGAGCCGTCTCCTCGCAGTACCGTCACTTCGTACCGCTCGAGATGGACGGATTCTCGCGATTGATGCCTGCCGCAAACCGATTCCCGTCCACAGCGGACGGCCAGGGCTTCAAGCCGCTCGCCGATTACGTTCACGGTCTCGGACTCAAATTCGGCATCCATATCATGAGGGGCATCCCGCGCCAAGCCGTGCATGCCGCCACGCCGATCAAAGGCACCTCCGCGACCGCCCGCGACATCGCCCATCCGAACTCGATCTGCCCTTGGAACACCGACATGTATGGCGTAGACGCGTCGAAAGAAGGCGCGCAAGCTTACTACGATTCGCTATTCGAGCTGTACGCGGAGTGGGGTGTCGATTTCATCAAGGTTGACGATATCGCCGCATCGCGGCTATACGATACGCATCTCCCGGAGATTGCGATGATCAGGGAGGCGATCGACCGTTGCGGCCGGCCGATGACGCTGAGTTTGTCCCCGGGGCCGGCTCCGCTCGCGCACGCAGACTTCCTGGAGCGGAACGCCAACATGTGGCGGATGACCGACGACTTCTGGGATATGTGGGAGCCGCTGCTCGACATGTTCGACCGTTGCGAAACATGGCAGGGCCGGACGGGGCCGGGACATTGGCCCGACTGCGATATGCTTCCGCTCGGTCATATCGGTATCCGTTCGGTAGACGGAGGCGGTTCTGACCGTTGGACACGCTTCACAAGAGACGAGCAGGTGACGATGATGACGCTCTGGACGCTGTTCCGCTCGCCGTTGTTCTTCGGCGGGGAGTTGAATGACAATGACGACTGGACGCTGTCGCTGCTCACCAATCGCGAAGTGCTCGCCATGCATCGGGACGGGACAGAAGCAAGACAAGTATATCGAAGCGGCGACCGCATCGTCTGGACTTCGAAAGGTTCGGATAACGTCCGCTATGTCGCGTTGTTTAATACCGGCACGGCCCCCCTCCAGGTCGGTGTTACGCTGGATGAGTTAGGATGGAACAGAGGCACCGCTTCGGCGTTCGATATGTGGGCTTCGGAAGCACTCGGTACGCTCGGGAAAGGCTTGGAGCTGGAAGTCGCCTCGCATGGAGCGAGACTGATTCGGCTGACCTAAAAAACATAGCGCCCGGGCTGTCGAGACTTTCTCGAGAGCCTGGGCGCTATTAAAGTCGCTCACAGCGTACCGGATTAAAAATATTACTCTAACACCAGATTATCGCTGTCAAAATAAATCAGGTCCCCGCGGTCATAATTCCAAACGGCTTGAAGCCGGGTAGGCTGCCTGATTCCATTGACGGTCTTATAGTCGCCAAACTTGGCCGTCCATCTTACTTGCTGAACGGTTCCATCGGTAGCGATTACCGCCCGGTCATCGGCGGTAAACGAAAGCAAGGCGCCGTCCCCGCTGAACGTAAAGACACCGCTAGCCGTTATCCCGTAGCTGGATATAGTGCCCTGGCATGAGTGTCGTCCATGGGCTCCCAGGTGATATAGGGCTGCAAGGCAGCTTTGGGGATGAGGATCAGCGATTCCGACAAGACTGTCGCCAAACAAGCCTTATTCATGGCATCGCCCGTTTGATTAAACAAGGTGAACGTTTTGGCGAGAACTCCCTTCATGCCGCCCGCTCCATTTACATAGGAATCAAGCCCCTGAAACGGATGCCGTACATAGCCGTATCGATAAAGGCCATACGAACGGGTTCGTCGGCAAAATTGTATTGGGTCTGATTTACTGCCGCAACTGCTCCTGCATCTCCAGATACAGCACTTGCAGAAACTTCTTGATGTTCACCTTCACTTTGCCTCCGGTGCGGCCCTGCTCCATCTCTTTCATCTTCTGGCGGACATCCTCAAAGTCAAAATAAAGCGGGGCATAGTATTCGAACTTGGGATGTCCGTAATCGGCGAGCCCGATCGAAGCCAAATGGGAGATCCCCGCCGTCAGGGCGCGGCGCAGACGCTGCTCGATCGCTTTGATTTCTTTATCCAGGCCGGGCGTTCCCGCCATGTCCTGTTTATATGTACAAGCGACAGCCGTATAGATTTCCCGCAACGGAGGAAATCGTCCATCGCTGCGCCCCATCAGATATTCCATGATCGCGATCAGATCGCGGCAGCCGCTCTCGCCCACCATGCCCATGCTCATCAGGATAGGCTGAACGACATCCCTCACCGATCTGCGCGACGCAACTGCGCCAAAGACGGCCGATGCCGGCTGTTGCAGACCCTCCAGCTTCGCCAGCGCGGACCGGATCTCCGTCAAGTAGCGGGTCATCGTCCAGCGTTCGCTGACTTTCCGCAGCACGGACTCCACCTCGATCCGGTTGATCGGCTTGCGGATGAAGAACTCGATCCCGGTCCGGTAGGCCTGCCCGACCATATCCTGATTTTCGATCTGCGAGATCATGATGTACTTCGCATCGCAACCCCGGCTTTGCAGCAGGGCAATCGTCTCGATGCCGTCCTGATCCGGCATCAGCAAATCCATCAGCACGACATCGGGCGATTGTTCCAGAATGAGGCGCGTTCCCTCCGCCCCTCCTTCCGCCATGCCCACGACTTCACCAAGGCTGCTGTCTTCAATGATATGCTGAAGCATCCGCCGCGTCCCCCGGTCATCATCCACAATGCAAAAAGAAAGCGCCATGGTTCAATCCCCCCTCTTGACCGAGCTTGTCGGAATCGATACTTTGAACACCGTACCCGTCCCTGAGACCGGGCTCATGATTTCGATCTCGCCGCCAAACGAATCCGTAATGTCCCGGACATGCGACAGCCCGATGCCCGTTGCCGCCGTTCCATCCTGCGCAAATTTGGTGGTAAAGCCGGGCTCGAACACAATTTCCCGGTCGGCTTCGGCCATCCCCCGTCCGTTATCCTGTACAACGAACCACGTCCGCTCCTGTGCTTCAAAAATCCGCAGCATCACGGTGCCCTCCTGCCCGATGGCCTCGACGGCATTGGCAACGAGGTTGTTCAGCAGCGTCAGCAGCGGAATATAGCGGGCCGTACGGAAATCGGCGGTAACCATCTGATCGAAGGAGACGGCCTTACCGAGCATCCCCGCATACTCCGCATTGCTTTTGAGACAAAAATCACCCATCTGGGAGAGCGTCATGTCGTTATCGGCGGACTCCAGCGCCGACAATTTCAATAGCCCGGCGAGAATGCGTTGGGAATCCTTCTTCACCTCGTGGATCTGCTGCGTAATATCCAGCAAGCGCCGGCCGTATCCGGCGTGTCCGCCGCTTTTGAGGTCGCGATAGAGCTCGTAGCTTCCGGCGGTCAACCGTTCCACCGTATCCACCGATTTCCGCAAATAAAACACTTCCCCATACAGCCCCGACCCGAAGCTCAGCATCTGATCGACCCGCCGCTGCTGCTCCGCCTGAACGGCGCGCATCCGGTAAATCGCCATGCTGCTGTAGATTCCGGTCGTGAAATATGTGCGGAGCACGGCGATCAACGACAGGTAAGTCCATTCGCTTAAATGAAAAGAAGAGGTGCCCAACACGAGCATCCGGGTCAGCAGCTCGGCCTCGTTGGAAATAAAATCGGCGCAAGCCGCCGCTCCGCCCAGCAGCAGAGGATGCACATGATCCAGCCGGCGCACGAATTTTAGCGCTGCCCCGAAGGCAACGTAGTACACGGCCGCGGAGATATGATTGCAGAAGCTTTGCAAGAGAGGAACGTGATTCGGCCAGAGCACATCCAGCGCCACGCGAAAGAGCAGAACGACGATCCCGGTCAGCACGCCCGTTTTCAGGCAGGGAAGGTCGCGAAGCATTAAGAGGAACAACAGAAACGCACTGCTTCCCAGCGCGATGCGGAAAATATCTCCGTCGAAGGGATTGATTTTGAATTCGCCGGCCACCGCCGTACCCGCGGCCACCAGCAGCATTTGAAATTTCCGGTTTCGGAGAAAGCTTCCCGTCATCTCTCTTCAACTCCCGCCGGTACTTCTCCCGAGAAGAAGGGAGTCTGCGCCGCGTCAGACCGGGGACTCCCGACTAAGTTGGAACTATACTAGCATACTCCCCGTTTTTTTCAATAAGCACTCTAACATCGGGTGTAACGCCGGCCGCGCGCAAGACGACCGCCTAATGCCTAGACCCCTTTGTTCTCAAGCCTCCGGGACAGCAGGGACAATAAATAATTGACGGTAAAATAAATCACCGCGCACAGCAGCAGCACCGGAATCGCATAGTTGTAGCTGTGGCCGATGATGATCTGCGCATTGTGCATCAGCTCGGCGAGGGCGATCGCCGTAGCCAGCGAAGTATCCTTGAGCAAGGAAATGAACTGGCTCACGAGCGGCGGAATCATCCGCCGCAGCCCCTGCGGCAGCACGATATAGCGCAGCGTCTGCAGACTGCTCAGACCCGAAGAACGGGCCGCTTCGACCTGCCCTTTCGGAATCGAGTTCAGCCCGCCGCGGACCACCTCGGAGATCATCGCCATCTCGAACACGGTCAGCGCGGCGATCGCTGCCCCCTCCGGCCCCAACCGGAGCCCGAGATCCGGCAGCGCAAACCGGCTGAACAAAATAATGAGCAGCAGCGGCAAATTCCGCAGCAGCTCCACCAATACCGCCAGCACCGGGGACAGCACCGGCACCCGGGCATACCGGATGATGCCGATGAACGTGCCCAGCGTGAAGCTGAGGACGATCGAGATGAGCGCGATTTTTAAAGTAATCAGCAGCCCCTGCAGCAAAAAGATCAAAAAATCGCCTGAATACGCGCCTGCAAAATCCATAATTCCCGCCTCCTTCTACCGCTTAGTCATGTCTGGCCAGCTTCCGTTCCAGAACTCTGGAGCCGTAGCTGAGCGGGAGCGTGATGATCAGATAAAATAGTGCAACGAACAGATAGGTGTTAATCGTATCGAACGTTTCCGTCGCAACGATATCGCCGTAGTACATCAAGTCAAAACCGGCGACGATACTCAGAATGGACGAATTTTTGACCAGGTTGATGAACTGATTGCTCAGCGGCGGAATGACCAGCTTGATCGCCTGGGGCAAAATCACATAGAACATCGTCTGCACATAAGTCAGCCCGGAGGAACGGGCCGCTTCGGTTTGTCCTTTCGGCACCGCCATAATGCCGGCCCGGATCGCCTCCGCAATAAAAGACGACGTATATACGGCCAGTCCCATCGTCCCCGAAGCGAACCCGCTCAAGGTGATCCCCAGCGAGGGCAGTCCCAAATAGAAGAGGAACACGACCAGCAGCAGCGGAATATTGCGAAAAAACTCCACGTAAGCCGTGCCGAACCAAACCAGCGGGCGCGACCGGGTCATCCGAAACACCGCGATGATCGTCCCCAGGACGAAACTCCCCGCCAGGCCCAACAGGCTGGCCCAAATCGTATTCATGAATCCTTGCATAAAAAGCCCGATATTGTCGCTCAACAGCGAAAAATCCATGGAATGTCACCCCTCGGAATTGAAAAGAAAGGATGGCTGCGGCAACTCCCGACCATCCTTTCCTTTACAAGCGTTAACGTTCGGATCGATTCGCCCCAGTTGCCTGACAAGCAAGCGAATCGCTTATTCGGCAGGCTTCTTCCCGATCCATTTTTCGTAAATCGCGTCGTACTCGCCGTTCTCGTGCATCTCTTTCAGCGCATCGTTCACCGCCTGCACCAGATCGCTGTTGCCCTTTTGAATCGCAATGCCATACGGTTCATCCGTGAACGGTTCGCCGACCACTTCGTAGTTCGGATCCTGTGCAGCCATCCCGTACAGGATCGCATCATCCGTCGTCAATGCATCGCCTTGACCAGCTTTCAGCGCGCTGAAAGCATCCTGGTAGTTGTCAAACTCCAGCACCGTCACGCCGGGTACTTTTTCCTTGATGTTCTTGACGGAAGTTGCGCCCTTCGAGCTCATTACCTTCGTATCTGCGGTCACGTCTTCAATGCCCTTGATCGGGCTTCCCTTCTTCACCAGCAGCGACTGGCCGGCCTGAAAATAAACGTCGGAGAAGTCCACTTCCTTCTTGCGCTCCTCCGTAATCGTCATCGTCGCCACAACCATGTCGATCTCGCCGTTGTTCAGCATCGGAATCCGCGTCTTGGACGTCACTTCCTTGAACTCGATCTTATTCTCATCGCCCAAAATACGCTTCGCGAGCTGCTTCGAAATATCGATGTCGAACCCTTCCACATTGCCGCTCGACGGGTCCTTCAGCCCGAACAGCTTCGTATCGAACTTCACGCCGACGACCAGCTTGCCGCGGTCCTTGATGGCACCGAGACCGCCTTCTTCTTTTTTCTCGCCGCAACCGGCCAGCACCGTCATCGCCAGACATACGGCCATGCCGAGCGAGATCATTTTCCAATGTTTTTTCATGGGTTCATCTCCTTTTTAATGGCTTAACAATCTGCCGAGAAACGTCTTCAGCCGCTCTTCCCGCGGATTCCCGAAGAACTCTTCCGGTGCGCTTTCCTCCAGAATCTGCCCCTGGTCCATGAACACCACCCGGTCGGCCACCTCGCGGGCAAAGCCCATCTCGTGCGTCACGACGACCATCGTCATGCCTTCGCGGGCCAGCGCCTTCATGACATCCAGTACCTCGCCGACCATCTCCGGGTCCAGCGCCGAAGTCGGCTCGTCGAACAGCATGATCTTCGGCTTCATCGCCAGCCCCCGGGCGATCGCCACCCGCTGCTGCTGCCCGCCGGACAACTGGGAGGGATAGGCCTTCGCCTTGTCGGCGATCCCGACCTTTTCCAAATAGTACATGGCCGTCTCCGCCGCTTCTTGCTTGGGCGTTCCCAACACCTTGACCGGGGCCAGCGTAATGTTGTCGATCACCTTCATATGGGGGTACAGATTGAAATGCTGGAACACCATCCCGATATCGCGCCGCACCTCATTGATATCCGTCTTGCGGTCATTCACCTGAATCCCGTTCACCTTCAGCTCGCCGCTCGTAATGTTCTCCAGCCGGTTAATGCAGCGCAGCATCGTGCTTTTCCCGGATCCGGAAGGACCCACGACTACCACTACTTCCCCTTCATCCACCGTCAGATCGATGTTTTTCAGTACATGAAAATGCCCGTAATGCTTCTCTACCTGATGAAAATGAATCAGCTCAAGTCCCCCCTCCGGGTTGACGCGATATGCCTGGCAAGCAACCCATGTTATGATTTGTAACGTGTTATACCCACAGTAATGGGCCGACTACGAAATCCTACGGAATCCTACGGAGGATTTTCTTTAAAATTGCGATAACTGTTTGTTATGGGCGTGATAAACCGACTTGGAAGCGCTGGCAGTAACGCAGGGATGGCAGGTTGGTGGCAGGGAGAAGGAGAATCGGAAAAAAATTATAATAACAAATGAACTTATCCCCGGGGTCATGACTCTTATAGGGGAGAGAGGTGAAGCCATGAGTGCCGTCCGGCAGATTAAACAAGCAAAAAAGGGAAATAAAGAGGCCTTACTTCAACTGATCCTGGCCGATAAAGACGCCTACTACCGGCTGGCTCTCACCTATATGGGAAATGAGCATGACGCGATGGATGCGATGGAGGAAATGATCGTCCTGCTGTATGAGCGGATTCACCAGCTCCGGAATGAGGATGCTTTTTATAGTTGGAGCAAAACCGTTCTGGTCAATGTCTGCAAGGCGCTGCTGCGCAAACGACAAAGACTGGTCCTGCTGGAGGATTTGAGCGAGGATGCCGCGGATGGACCGGATGCATTCAGACACTCACATACAAGCGATCCTTATAAGATCAGCGATCAACAGATGCATCTTCAGGAGCTGTTGCAGCAATTAAACGAACCGCAAAAAGAAGCCATCCAATTAAGGTATTTTCATGATCTCGATTATGCGACGATAGCCGATGCTATGGAGGTTCCGGTGGGAACCGTGAAATCAAGGATTTTTCAGGGATTGAAAAAGCTGAGAGAACTTTACGGGGGTGATGCCGATGAATAATATCGAGGAACGGTTAACGGAGGAAAAGAAGAACATCGACTCCATTACAGCGCCGGAAGGCCTGGAAACGAGACTTCGGAAAGCCCTGGATGCAGCCCCCTTACGAACTAAAAAGAAAGTTCCGGCGATTTGGAAAGCTGCGGCCGCCGTATTGCTATTTATCGTGATCCTGGGCTCCAATTACCCTGCCTTTGCCTATTACGGCAAACAACTGTTTGGGTTCGACGGGTTGATTAACGGCACACTGCAAGAGCTCAACGATCAAGGAAAAGGACAATCGGTCGAAAAAAAGATGACCCTTGAGGACGGAACCGTGCTCACGATCAATGGACTCATGGCGGATGCCAACCAATTCATCCTGTTTTACACCTTGACCAATCCGCTGGGGATATCGGAGACTGCTACTACCGGAATATTCAGCCCGACCAAAATAACCGGTTTCCTAACGGACTCTTTCTTGGAATCGGGCGTTTCCCTGATGAATGACGAGCATACCGAGGTAAAAGGCACGTTCTCTTTCGAACCCGTCAGTCCGTTCGCGAAAAAATTAACGCTGCGGTTCCGGCAGCAGCTCCCGTTTAGACCGGTAAAAGACAGTGAGTTGACTTTTGCCTATGACCCCAACAAGGCCATGCAAACCGAGGTCAAGCAGCGCATCCGCAAGACGCTGGAAGTCGACAGAGGGAAGATTACCTTTCAATCGATCACGGCTACCCCCACGATGACGATCATCAAGGGAACCCTGAATATCGACAACTTCGACCGGATTCGCTCCGCTCTGGACGGGGTTGAGTTGATCGCTAACGGAAAACCGGTGGCCCAACTCGGCAGCGGTCGTCAGTCTTCGTATGCAGGCATGAAATTTGATATCCGCTACGACGCGCTCCCTCCGGATCTGGAATCTTTGGAACTGGTCATCAAGGAGTTCGTCGGATATCGGAAGCTGGACCGCAACATCCCCCTCCCTTCCCCCGCCGATCAACCGGTGTTGTTGGAAGACAAGGAACTATGGATTAAAAAGGTGTCCGCGACCTCGCAAGGCATCGAGATCACGATAGCCACCGAACAGGATGTAATGCTGGATGGCGTGTCCATCGAGGCGGACGGAGAGAGTATCCCGCTGAACACGACCTTGAATCAACATGATACCAAGCTGACGGACGGAACCATTCTGAAAGAGCGAACCCTGTTGTTCGACTCCTCCGTCCAGCCGGATCAGCTTATCATCCAAGGAATGCATTACATGAAGCCTTATAATATGAACATCAAAATTCCCGTAGATTAAGGAGGAAGTATCCTAACCGAGGCTGCGCTTAAACATGCATGTTCCCGCCTCTTCGCACAAAAATGACCTGCTCGGCGAGCAGGTCATTTTTTGTTGTTTAAGATCGACGCGTTGTTACGCAGCTTGGCTATGGCTTACAATTCCCGTTAACGTTCCGCACTATTGTCGGTTTTGTCATCAAGTATGGACTCCGCATACTCCATCGTATCCGTGGTCGTTTCCTCGATCAATCCGTTATCCAGGGTCACATTGCCGCCCCCCAAGCCTTCGTTGACCATTCTGTCTATATCCAGAAATCGGTCTTCTCTGCCCTCATGCTGATCCTGGCCTGCCATCCCTGCACCCACTCCTCCTCAGTTAATCCAGACCGTATCAGTTTGCCCGGATCGGGAGTCATTTATTGCATGTAGGTTAACTGCCAAAGTAGGTATAGATAGTTCCAATCTACTAAGTTCCGAATTTCGAGCAGGTGCTAAAGAAGAAGGTTGACGCTCGGCGTTGAATTACAATCTATTGATTGGTAGAATATAACTTTATAGGACCATACTTCTATTATAGGGAGAGGAAACAATGACAGCCCAACGGCAAGCGGCAATGCAATCCATGATCGGCTGGCTGGCGGATGAACACGAACTCGGCCGGAAGCCCAGCAAGATCGAAATTGCAGGCGAATTTGATTTGCACAACATGCACTATTACATATTCAAGTATAAGAAAAACATGCTGGGAAAATGGCTCCTCGGCGTTTGCGGAGGCTATGACCACCCTTCCGACACCGAGCATTGCGGCCATGTGTTCAGCGAGATGCAGCCCTATGACCCGGCGACTGCGGAGCAAGAATCCATCAAAATGGTAGAAATGATCCGCGAATACTGGATGAAGCAGGCGGCGGCCATCGAGGCCGAGCAAGTACAAGACGACGAAACCGAGCCGCGGAACGATTCAGCCGGGATTTTCAACGGATTCGTGCTGCTGAACTCTTCCGAATGCGATCTGGAGCAAATCAAGAGCAACCTGTTACAGGATTGGGATATTACCTACCCGTCAGGGGAGGACGACCGCGAATCCAGGGAACATGAAGGAATCCTGGTCTTTGATGCGGACGGGTTCACTTTGGCTGTCAGCTTCGTCGATGCCCCCGTCCCGGACGGCGAGGCCGAACATTATGCGCAGGGAAATTATCTCTGGCCCGGGGGGGCGGACGTGGTCAAAACCCATGTCGCCCAAATCATCCTCGCGGTATTTACCCGCTCCGGTTCCCCGCTGGACAGCGGCAAAATGTACGTCAAGCTGGCCGCCAGCTGCCTGAAGCTGCCTAATGCGGTGGGTCTTTATTCCTCCGGCACCGTCTTTGAACCCGAAATGTTCCTGCAGATGTCCGACATCATGAAGTCCGATGACGAATTCCCTCTGCTGAATCTTGTCCATTTCGGACTGGTCCGGGGCGAATCCGGCATGAACGGATACACCTACGGCCTAAAGCCGTTCGGCAAAGATGAAATCGAAATTCTCGACAGTCAGGCCGATCCGGCCGATCTGCGCGAATTCCTGATGGATATTTCAAGTTATGTCGTGGAGCAAAACGTCACCCTGCGAAACGGGGAAACGATCGGTTTCACAGCGGAACAGAAGCTGCCGATTACGCGTTCGGAAGGCGTCTACGTGAACGGAGAGAGTTTGAAGATCGGTTTTTGACGGAGAAATAAGGATAGAGCGCCCGTGATCAGGGCCAGCTCTATCCTTTTTCTAATCTTTACTTTCCGCCCGCGGCGGTCAAGGCTCCTACCATTTCGCTATAGCCGCGGCTTATGGCATGCTGCAGCGGCGTCACTCCCTCGTTATCGGCCAGATTCACATCGGCCCCGTACTCTATCAGCAGGTTCACGATCTCCTGATGTTTACTTCCACCGTCTCCAAGAAGGACGGCTTCAAGCAAAGCGGTCCAGCCCAAGTCGTTGACGTGATCCACGTCGACGTCGGAATTCGCGAGCAATTCCCGAACGATTTCGACATGACCGCGGTCGGCGGCCGGAATGAGAGCGGTCCCTCCAAACCGGTTGGTAACGGTAGTGTCGGCGCCTGCCGCAATGGCCGCTTTGACAAAATCCAGCTTGCCCTCCGCCCCCGCATAAAGCAACGGATTATCCAGGCGATGGTCCCGGATGTTGATATTAGCTCCCTGCTCGACCAGAAAATGAAACAGCTCCAATTGGTTCGTATGGACGGCAATCATGGCCGAGGTCCGGCCATTCTCGTCCGTAGCGTTAATATCGGCCCCGTCCGCCAAAAGCGTTTCGATCGCCTCCCGGTATCCCAGTTCCGCAGCCTTCAACAGATCTCTGTTCAAGTTGTCCATTTCGTTCTTCACCACCTGGTTTGTTTGCTGTTCTTCGCTTGATAACAAGGAGTTCATGTCCATCCTGCACCCCGAAAGAACGAGGGCCAAGATCAAAAGAGGAATGCCGCGAAACATAACGGACCGGCCCCTTTCTGTTGATTTCAAAAGTTTCAGCATTTCCGGCAGATTACTGTACAATCAGTTCCGCTTGGGATGAACCGGCCCAAGCGCCAACGGGAGTAACGGTATAGGTTGCGCCTTTTTCCAATTTACCGCCTTGCTCCAAATCGAATACGCCCGTCGCGCCTTTACGGCTTGAATATTTATAAGCCGCCGTCAGCTTGCGCCCCTGCGCATCGGTCAGCTCCACGCGGCGCCCGGAGAACATTTCATCTCCCGGATCGGCCGTCAATGTAACCGTAAGCGAGGTGTCATTCATAGCTTCGGCGTTGGCGATTTGCAGCGGGGCAATGTCCTGAGCTACGAAGGACGGATTGGCAATGTCCGCCCAGTCCGAGGTTACGGTATACTTCACCCCAGGCTGCAACGCCTGGCCTTCAGGCAAGCGGAATTTAGGCTCTTGCTTGCCGTCCGTGGACTGGGTAAACGGCACGTATTTCGCGATGATCGGCTGTCCGCCTTCCGGCGTAATTGTGACCTCTCTGCCTTGACCGGAAGAAATAATCTGATAAGTCCTTCCGTCCGCTCCGTTATTCTCATCCAGCACGAAGGCATTGGCTCCGCGGCCTCCGCTATAGGCGGAGATGACATATCCGTAGTCTACGACCCCGTTATCCTTAAGGGCCTCTAATTCGAAAGTATCGTTCGCAATCTGTCTTGCCTCGGTCATAGCCAGCTTCGCGGCGTTGCCTTCAAACGTCCCTGCCGCTTGTCCTTTATAGGTCAGGTTGTAAACCGTCCCCGGCTGTTGGACGGAGGTCGGAACGATATAAGTGGCTATCGAGCCCGTTTTTAACCGCGGCATGTTGGTTAAGGTAAGCCCGCCGTTAAAGGCGAAGTCTTCTTTGGCCTTGGCAAAGGCTTCATCATCCGCGGTCAAGGGAGCATCGAAGGTCACGATTAACGTGATGGCATTCAGCGCACGTACGCTTGTAATTTTCGCCTCCGCCGAAGGGATCGCCTGTCGCGCGGTATTCAGCAGGTATGCCGCCTCGCCGCGGGTGACCATAACATTGGCCGAATCGGAGCGGCTCATCCAATGATGGACCGATTTCAGGTCGCGATTTAGCGTCTTGGCCACAATTTGTTCCAACTCCGCGCCAGTCACGGTTCCCTGAGGATAAAAGCGTCCGTCCTCCGCCGGCATGATATCCCGCGCCGCCAATTCGGCGGAGTAATTGCTATACCAGGCTTCCGGGTTTACGTCCGCGAAGTTTGCCGAAGGATCTCCCTTCCCTTGCAGTCCAAATGTCAAAACCACCATTTTCGCCAACTCCGCACGAGTGATCTGGTTTTCAACATGTATAGATCCGTCTTCATAACCGTTTATTACACGAATTTGGGTAAGCTCGTTAGCGGCTTGTTCGATTTCCTGCGCGGATAATCCCGCGGAAGCCGCCTCTGCGTGCAAGGCGCTCCAAGGAAGGGTTGTCGTTCCCAAGGCCGCCGCCACCATCAATGCAGCCAGTTTGGCTGAGTATTTGTTCATCGGTAATCCTCCTTAAGATCAATGGGTATAGTTGGTGTTATCGCCATACCTGTATGATAAAGGAGAGTCCTAAAATCCAAAGAAACCCGGGATAAACAGCTTCTAAAACATTTATTAACAATTTCTAAACTCGGTCATACGGAAAAACGATATCCCGCTCCCCAAACGGTTTCAATATACTGCGGATTGGATGGATCTGCCTCGATTTTCTCCCGCAGCCTCCGAATGTGCACGGTAACGGTAGCGATATCCCCATTGGAGTCCATCCCCCAGATTCGTTCAAACAGCTCATTTTTGCTGAAAACGCGGTTCGGGTGGGTGGCCAAAAACTCAAGCAGACTAAATTCTCTAGTCGTAAAGGGCACCTCCCGATTGCGCACATATACCCGGTGAGCCGCCTTATCAATGACGAGGCCGCGGATATGAATCTCGGGCCTTTGAAGCGGCTCCTGTTTGCCCAACAGCCGTTCGTATCTCGTCAGGTGGGCCTTGGCTCTTGCAACCAGTTCGCTGGGACTGAACGGTTTGGTAACATAGTCGTCGGCGCCGAGGTTGAAGGCGCGGATTTTATCGATCTCTTCTTTTTTCGCGGAGACGATCAGGATAGGCACTTCTTTGGCTTGCCTGATTTGGCTGCATAATTCAAACCCGTCCATCCCGGGAAGCTGCAAGTCGACAATAATGAGATTGTAATCCCCTTTAAGGGCGAGCTGTAAACCCTCAAGACCCGTATGGCATAAATCAACGATAAAGCCGTTCAGCTCAAAATAATCCCGCTCCAGTTGAGCGATCGTGGTTTCGTCTTCAATGATTAGAATCCGAGCCGCCATAGCGCGCTTCACCTCCTTCGTGCGTTGTCCGTTTCAAAGTAAAGAACAGGCTGGTGCCGGTTCCGAGTTCGCTCCTAACCCAGATCGAGCCCCCATGCCCTTCGATGATCTGACTCGCGATGGCCAGTCCCAGCCCGCTGCCGCCCATCGAAGAATTCCGGGACGACTCGGCGCGGTAGAACCGTTCGAAAATGTGAGGAACGGCTTCGGGCGGAATGCCAGCCCCGTTATCTCTTATTTCGATGGTTACCCACTCCGCAGAAGCCTGAACGGAGACTTGAATGCTTTTTTGCGGCTTATCCATGAAGTTCTGGGCATTACCTATGATATTGAGTACCGTGCGTTTTAATTTCTCCAGATCGGCAAGAACTTCAATGCCTTGAGGCGGCCGCTCTCCCCAATGCAGGGAAATGCCGCTCTCATCCAAGGCGTAATGGAGCTCATCGATGCAGTCATCCAAGAACCCGACGATATCTACAGGTTCAAACGTGAACGGCACTTGCTTTAAGTCCAGCTTGGAGTAGAGAAACAACTCGTCCACAAGTCTATCCAGGTCGACCGTTTTGGAATAGATGATGTTTACGTACTTGTCCATTTTCTCCGGCGTATCCGCCACCCCGTCCCGGATGCCTTCGATATATCCCTTTATATTCGTGATAGGGGTACGCAAGTCATGCGAAATGTTCGAGATGAGTTCTTTCCGGTTCTCCTCGTCCTGCAGCCGGAGTTGAACCGATTCGTGCAGCCTTTTCCGCATATTCTCGAACGCTTCGTTCAATTGACCAATTTCGTCCTTGGAATGCAGATCCAGCGAAAATTGCAGATTGCCTTCCTTGATGTGATCCGCCGAGTTGCGAAGCAAATCCAGCGGTTTGACGACGCTTCTGGTAATCCAGCGGTATAACAACACATTCGCTACCACCACGACGCCGATGAGAATGAAGACGAGAATCGGGAGCAGCTTGCGGGTCACCTCGCCAAAAGGACTTCTTTCACGAATGACGAAAACGCTGCCCTTTGCGCCGTCCGAATAGCGGAAATCGAATTTCGCGTAAGCGTAGAATCGCTCGCCGATATTGAAGGTATTACGTATCTGATTGTTATTCAAGTCATACGGAGGCAAATGTTGTTCCAATGCCGGCTGGTTAAACGTATACGATTCGAATACTTGATTGCTTTCCCGGCGGACGAAGAGTCCGGCCCGCACCGTTCTGAGCTTGAAATCGTAGTCTTTCAGGAGCTCCTTGTTTTGCAGCTGGTCCGGTTCATTTTTGGCGAGATATTTCAATTCCAGGAAAATGGACTCCTCTTCTTCGGTCAACGGGTTGAGCTGGTAATGCACCTTATAGAAATCCCGGATGCCGTGGATGTCTCCTGTTGCCGCGACCGTGAACAGACCTGCGGTCACGACGAATACAAGCAGGCTGATGATAAGCATGCCCGTGTACGACAGCAATAATTTTACTCTGATGGACAAGCCCGCTCACCTCGCTGCGATCGATAATAGAAAAATGTAACCCTAGTATGACACATCCCCTCTTTAAAGGAAATCCATAAGGTTTCCTTGCCAACCTGCCCATTTAAAACTGCATATCGAAATTTATATAAGAAAAGTACGAAACAATCTTTAATTTCGAGTAAGACGGCGCTTCCCCTCCGATGGTATTATTTGGGCGTGAAAGGAGGATTCATGCCATCAAATGAAAGCGCTTTACCTATTTCGCCAAATTTCTTACAGGGGGAGTGCAATGAATGCGTAAAATGATCAAACAAGCCATCTCGATTTCCATCGCTGCGGCCTTGCTGATTCCGTCAGGCTGGTTTGCCCGGAATGCGGAAGCTACGGATGCGGCTACGGAAGAAGCGGTAACGGTTTTCCACGAAACGTTTGCGAACGGCGCGGGGGTAGCTGGACAATCCGGCGGCGCAAAACTTACGCCCGTCACCGGCAAAGTGTTCGACGGCAATGACGACGGGGCGGCACTGTATGTTAGCAATAGAGTGAACAACTGGGACGCGGCGGATTTCAAATTTACCGACCTTGGCCTGGAAAACGGTAAAACCTATACGGCCAAAGTATCCGTATATGTGGACGCCACTGAAAATGTACCTGAAGGGGCCAAAGCCGCGCTTCAAACCGTAGAGAGTTATGAAAATTACGCGGAAGCAGACTATGAAGCCGGCAAGGCCGTCATTTTAACGAAAGAGTTCACGGTCGATACAAGCAAGGACAAAGCCTTGCGCATCAATTCGAATGCGGATGGAAAAGCGGTGCCGTATTACATCGGCGATCTACTTATTACAGCCAAGAAGACAACCGGAACCACGGAGAAAGAAGTTTACCGCGAAACCTTCGCCGACGGTCAAGGCGCGGCAGGCCAGTCCGGGGGCGCAAGCCTCACAACGGTAAATGGGAAAGTTTTTGACGGAAATGATGACGGGGCCGCGTTATACGTGAGCAACCGGGCGAACAACTGGGACGCGGCGGATTTTAAATTTAGCGACCTCGGCCTGGAAAACGGTAAAACCTACACGGTGACCGCCGCCGTTTATGTTGATGCTGACGAGGTTGTGCCTGACGGCGCCAAAGCCGCGCTTCAAACCGTAGAAAGCTATGAAAATTACGCGGAAGCAAACTATGAAGCCGGCAAAGCCGTCATTTTGACGAAGGAATTCACGGTGGACACGAGCAAGGACAAGGCCTTGCGCATTAATTCGAATGCGGATGGAAAAAGTGTGCCGTACTACATCGGAGATGTACGAATCACCGAAAAAGTGGCCTCCGGTGGCGGCGAAGAACCGCCTAGAGATCCGGCCTTGCCTTTTACCGCCATTACTTTTGAGGATCAAAAGCCAGGCGGTTTTGAAGGCCGGGGAGGCGTTGAAACACTAACCATTACTGATGAAGCCAACCACACCGAAAGTGGTTCATATGCCTTGAAGGTAGAAGGCAGAGAAAAGGACTGGCACGGACCGTCGCTCCGCGTGGAGAAATATGTGGACAAAGGCAGCGAATATAAAGTTACTGCCTGGGTCAAGCTGATCAGCCCTACGAGCTCGCAAATTTCATTGTCTTCTCAAATTGGCGAAGGAAGCAGTGCGAATTACCCTGAACTTGCCAAGAAATCAGTCAGTGTCAGCGACGGATGGGTGCAGTTGGAAGGAACCTATCGCTATAACAGCGTGGGGGGCGAGTATTTAACGATCTATTTGCAAAGCCCTGGTGCGGATACAACCTTTTATATCGACGACATCAGCTTTGAAAAGCTGGAATCGGAACCGATTGAAATCCAGAAGGACCTGACTCCGATCAAAAACGCGTACCAAAACGATTTCCTGATCGGCAACGCCATCACGGGCGAGGATCTGGAAGGCGTACGGCTTGAGTTGCTGAAAATGCACCACAATGTCGTTACCGCAGGCAACGCCATGAAGCCGGATGCGCTGCAGCCGGAGAAAGGTGAATTTTCCTTCAGCGGGGCGGAGGCCATGGTCGATAAGGTGCTGGCGGAAGGCATGAAGATGCACGGACATGTGCTGGTCTGGCATCAGCAGTCTCCGGCATGGATGAATACGGCCACGGAGCAAGGAAACACGGTACCTTTAAGCCGGGATGAGGCTCTCGAGAATTTGCGCACTCATATTCAAACGGTCGTAGAGCATTTTGGCGACCGAGTAATTTCGTGGGACGTCGTCAACGAAGCGATGAGCGATAACCCGAGCAATCCGGCGGATTGGGAAAGTTCGTTACGGTCAGCTCCTTGGAAAACCGCCATTGGAGCGGATTACGTAGAGCAAGCGTTCCTGGCGGCAAGAGAAGTGCTCGATCAACATCCCGAGTGGGATATCAAGCTTTACTACAACGATTACAACGAAGATAACCAGAATAAAGCGCAAGCTATCTATAACATGGTTAAAGAAATCAATGATAGGTATGCGGATGCGCATCCCGGCACACTGCTCATTGACGGCGTCGGCATGCAAGCGCACTATAGCGTAAACACCAATCCGGAGAACGTAAGACTATCTCTCGAGAAGTTCATTACTTTAGGCGTGGAGATCAGCGTCACCGAACTGGACATTCAAGCCGGAGAGAAATATCAGCTTTCCGAGAAGCTGGCGAATGCCCAAGGTTACTTGTATGCGCAATTATTTGACATCTATAGGGAGAATTCCGGTCATATCAAGCGCGTTACCTTCTGGGGATTGGACGACGGCTCAAGCTGGAGAGCGGAGAACAACCCGCTGCTGTTCGATAAGCGGCTCCAGGCCAAACCGGCTTATTACGGCGTCATCGATCCGGATAAATTCATGAAGGAGCATCAGCCGGATTCGTCGGATGCCAACCAGTCCACCGCGATTTATGCTACCCCCGTCATTGACGGAACCATCGACGCGGTATGGAACCAGGCTCCAGCCATGTCTCTAAACCGGTATCAAACGGCTTGGCAGGGTGCAACCGGCGTGGCCAAAGCCCTTTGGGACGATCAAAACCTGTATGTTCTGATCCAGGTGAGCGACGCGCAGCTCGACAAGAGCAATGCAAACGCATGGGAACAGGACTCCGTCGAGATCTTCCTGGACGAGAACAACGCCAAGAGCACGTTCTATCAAGACGACGACGGACAATTCCGCATCAACTTTGACAACGAAACCTCCTTCAATCCGGTAAAAATCGGCGAAGGCTTCGTATCGGCCACCCGGGTTTCCGGAACGAACTACACGGTAGAAGCGAAGATTCCGTTTAAAAAGATTATCCCAAGCAACAACGTGAAGGTCGGCTTTGACGCGCAAATTAATGACGCCAAAGACGGCTCCCGGCAAAGCGTTGCCGCATGGAATGATACCACCGGCAACGGTTATCAGGACACCTCCGTATACGGTGTGCTTACCTTTACGGGCAAACCCGGCAAACCGGGAGATAACGGCAATGGCAACACGAACGGAAACGGCAGCGGAAGTAGCGGAAACGGTAGTGGAACGGCGGCACAACCACAACCAAAACCGGTTGAACCGGCAGGAGGCGTGATCAAACCGGAAGTGAAGGTTGCAGGCGGCGTGGCCATGGCGACGGTTTCCGGCGACAACTTGAAAAAAGCCCTAGAGCAAGCGACTCCAGCGGCCAACGGCAAGAAACTAGTCGCTATCGAAGTGCCGCAGCAGGCAAACGCTACTTCCTATGAAGTACAGCTTCCGTCTCAGGCCCTGAAAGGCCAAGACAGCTTCACGATTCTATTGAAAACGGAACATGGCACGCTCGAAATTCCTAGTAACATGCTGTCCAACGTGACAGACCCAGCGGGCCAAGTATCGATTACCATCGCCAAAGCTTCGAGTGATAAGTTGGACGCAGGTTCTCAAGAAGCGATTGGCAACCGTCCGGTGATCGATCTGAACATTGCCGTTGATGGCAAAGCCATCGCCTGGAACAACCCGAAAGAACCTGTCACGGTAGCTATTCCTTACGCGCCGAATGCGGAAGAACTTAGTAGTCCGGATTCCATCGTGGTTTGGTACATCACAGATAATGGCAACGTGATCTCCGTGCCGAACGGCCGTTACGATGCGGCAACCGGAAGTGTTATTTTCCAAACGTCCCACTTCAGCAGCTATGCCATAGCCTTTGTGTCGAGGACATTTGGAGACCTGCAGAACGTGCCATGGGCGAAGCAAGCCGTTGAAGCCATGGCCGCGCGCGACTTGATCCATGGAACGGCCGAGAATGCCTTCTCCCCTGCCGCTTCCA
This sequence comes from Fontibacillus forbon, assembly GCF_046559655.1. Classification (NCBI taxonomy): domain Bacteria; kingdom Bacillati; phylum Bacillota; class Bacilli; order Caryophanales; family Paenibacillaceae; genus Fontibacillus; species Fontibacillus forbon. The sequence goes on from NZ_JBKGFV010000004.1 coordinate 601,158, forward strand.
TCAAGCGGACGGACTTCATCGCCCTGCTTGTCAGCGGCCTTGAATTGAAAGGCGCGAGTCAAGCGGAAGCCGCAACATTCAGCGATGTCCAGCCGAACGCTTATTATAGCGATAAGCTGGCGATCGCGAAGGAACTGGGCATCGTGACCGGCTATGCGGACAATACATTCAAACCGGACAGCCCGATCTCCCGCCAGGAGATGATGGTGCTGACGACCCGCGCGCTGGCGGCTGCCGGCAAACAGGCCGAAGACAGCACGACTTTGGCGTCTTATTCGGACGCGGCGCAAATTGCCGATTTCGCCAAAGCCAGCGCGGCAGCCTTGGTGAAATCGGGCATCGTCAACGGCAAGGATGGCAAGCTTGCCCCAACCGAAACGCTCACCCGCGCCGAGGCGGCGGTGATTCTGTACCGGATTTGGAAGCTGTAATCACGGCGAACAGCAAAGCTATGAACAAAGAACCCGCTCGAATGAGCGGGTTCTTATGGTTTGAGCCAAATGCTCAAGATTCAACTTCTTCATCGAGGCTCTCTACCGCCGTAAAGAACACATCCAGAAGCTCCATGCCGAAATTCGCTTTTACATAGTCCGTCATTAGGTCCAGCTCTTCCTTGCTCTCATACTCCAGGCAGGCGCGGCCTTCGCACCATAACACCGAACAATTAAATTTTTGTCTCAAATGCTCGATGACGTAATCCTGATCCACCCATTCACGAACACTCATGATGCTTCGTTACGCCCTCCTTCTCCTATTGTTTCATCCTATTGTTTCATCCTATTGTTTCGCCCTATTCTTTCTCACTCGTGGCCTATCCTTATTATTCAAATTTTAAGTAAATTTTTCGGTGAGAATTGTCACAGGTCAACTACGGCGCCCGAATTATTATCCTTGCGCCTCCGCTCATCACCAACCTCCAACGTTCCTTTCAACCAGCCCCGCTAAGAAATCCAGCCACTCCGGCTGGTCATTCAGGCACGGTGCATATTGATATTGATCGGCATTCCCACCGGAGGCACTAAAGTGGCCCCGTCCTTCGATATCCAGCTCATACAGCGTCTCCAGGCAATCGGTTACGAAGCCTGGGGCGAATACGAGGGGATGGACAATCCCCTGCTCCGCCAGATTCCCGATCACTTTTTCCGTGGAGGGTCCGATCCACTCCTCCGGTCCAAAGCGGGATTGGAAGGCAACTTGCCAGCTGCCTTGCCGCCAGCCCATCGCTTCCGCAAGCAGCCGTCCCGTTTCCATGCACTGCTCCGGATAAGGATCTCCCGTATCCGCGTAGCGCTTGGGAATTCCGTGAAAAGACAGTACAACCTGATCCGGCTCCCTGTCCAATTGCTTCATGCAACGGAGCAAATGCGCCTTCATCGCGGAGATATATCCCGGCTCCCCATAATAGGGTTCCACGAACCGCAATGCCGGAATATATCGTTTGATCGCCGGTCCTTTAGCGCTGGTGCGGCCCAGCGCGGCAAAACAGGCTTGATCATAAACGGAAGCCGTCGTCGTCGAAGAGTATTGAGGGAACAACGGGACGACAAGGACGCGGCCGATGCCCGCTTGCTCAAATCGCAGCATTGCCTGCTCCATGCTCTGTTCGCTATACGCCAGCCCCAGTTCCACTTGGAACCTCGGCCCCAACCGCTCCTGCAAGCCGGTTTGCTGAAGCCGGGAGTTTACCAATAATGGAGATCCCTCCTCACTCCAGATTCGCCTATACAACCGGGCCGACTTCTTCGGTCGCGTCCGAAGAATAATTCCCTGGAGTACCGGCTGCCACAGCAAAGGATTCGTATCCACGATCCGCCGATCCGACAAAAACCGCCGCAAATAAGCCCGAACCGGCTTCGCTTCAGGCCTCTCCGGCGTTCCGATCTGAGCCAGAATGACGCCGATGGATGGGTTCGATTGCAAAGGTAACCACTCCATTCGTATCGTAATAAGGCTGTACTGTAACCCCTCTTGAAAATGATGCAATAATACAGCAATTTAGGGCGAGTCATTATACCACAAGCGAAAATCCTGCAAATGTGCATCATTTCGCTCGATGTTGCCTCTTATCCGTACATGCCCGCAAAAAATAGTGCACTTTTACAGCAATTCGCTTACTTTCCCATTTTCGAGCTAATATTGATGTATTTTTGCAGTATTCTACTAAATAGAGGCTGAGGTTGAACGTTTGACTGGAATGCATGAATGCATGCATGATTTTATTATCCGATGCGAGCGTACTGAAAGCAAAAAACTGACACCGATTGAATATCGGCGTCAGCCTCTCACCAGAAATTTTGATGCCCATTTATAGGTTTAAGCAAGAATCTTCCGGTTCCCCTAGTTATTCAAGTCATCGAACATGGAGCCGACTACGGTAACTTTTAGGGAGTCCATCGTTTCGATCCCCTTCAAGTCGCCTAAAATTGAATAAGTATGGTCAATGTCCTTCAAGTTGATATCCTCGAACCAAACCTTGATGTTGTACTCGCCGTCCGGCATGTTTGCATGCGTATAAAGCGGAATGTTCTCCGGATTGACCACAATCGTGATATTAGACGTTTCAGTGATTTGGTAGATATGCTGTCCCTTTTTCACGTACTCCCTGTATCTATACGACTTATGGCTCGTTTCGGTTTTTGATTCACTGTAGCCTTCAAGAACCTTTTTCCAAAAAACATGTGAATCTTCGCCGCGTTCATCCGTATGTTCAATTTCTACCACCTTTTGATCAAAACGGGATTCATCTTTGCTTCGATCCAGAACGCTAATAAGTTTTTCGCCGTTCACGCCCTTGCTATCCTGTACGGACAGTACGCCCTTTTCTCGCTCGAAGCCCCCTCCCTCTGGATCTAACTGATCATTATGGATATTGACGGCTATCTTTTTATTATCAATGTACATTAAATCCGATTCATACCGAAACGAATTAATCAGGCTGTTCAGCAAGTCCTTATGGTCATCGGTCATTGTACCGTTAGCTGGTGCTTTATCTTTAAAAACGACAGTATTTAACGTAAATGTATAGCTCCCGGCCGGGTTAAAGTAATAGCCGGATTTGATCGGATAATCGTATTTCTGAAGCTCCTTGTCCGTGGCGAATACGACTTTGTCATAGAGCGATTTCTTGTTCGTTCTGCTTGCTGCCGCTTTTCTGGACTGACTGTACTCCTGTTCCATCGTTCGGGTCCTCGCCCATTTCACGAAACCGCTGGCCTGCTGGATAAACTCTCTTTCGTACTGACCGGGAACTTTGATCCAGTCGTACTCTTCGCCCGCTTCATCTTGGTGGTGCATCCAACGAATGACGGAGTAATAATAAGGTTCATTGGTCCAAAATAGATTTTTGGTCAAAGAATCCGGCTGATTCTCCTCGATCTCATCCCTGTACTTGAACTTGGGTACGACTTCCCGGCCATTGTACACGTACATCTCATAAGGCTTGGTGACGGTGTCGCTGCTGAAACTTTCGGTTACGGTTCCTGAACTTTTCTTTGGGACACTCTCACACTTTTGAGCCTCACCTTCGCCGGTACATTTATTTTCATATGTTGTATACGTATACTTTCTACTTACGGAGCCATCGTAAAAGATCTGTCCAGTTCTCCGCAATGGATTCCCTGGGGATTCAAGATTTACGTACTTCCGGTTTTCCGGATCGTCATTCTTGCCGTCGATGCCGAAATCCTTTCTCAAGATCGTATAGGTCACCACGGGCGAACGGGTTATCGTTTCGCTGTCCTCATTGACTGGCGGATTATTATGGATCTTAAAGTCTCTCAACAAATCCTCCGTTTTGTTGTAGACATTTAATGATCCAGTAGCATTCCCGTCCCACGCCGCATCATCCAAATCCGGTAGTTGTAAGGTTACCGTATTCTCGGGAAAAGGAAGCCTTACTTTTTTGGTTAGCATATCGTACGGATAAGACTGCGGTTCAGCCACTTTGATCGCCCGGGGATGGGAATCCAGAACATTGTTGCTGAGAATCGTTTCTTTCGGAACGTCCCCCTTCTCGTTGACTTTAAACTGGATGCGGACAGCGCTCTCCGGCATGGTGAACGCAGCACCCAACCTTCGTTTACCGCCGGGGTCTATGCTGATCGTACCCGATGCCGAAGCTGTCCCCGCATTTCCGCTAAACTCCAGTTGGTCTGATTCTTTCGTTAACTATCTGTCGTCGCTTACCCGAGTCAAAACCCAAGAATAAGCGGGACTGACCTCCTTCGGGAATGTAGAGTCCACCAACACCGATACCTCCACCCGCTCCCCGGCTGCCGCCGACGTCAGCAGATCGTCAAACTCCGCGGAGATGTCGCTCCCTTCCGTTGTCGCGAATGATGCAATAGGAACATCCATGTAAGTGTTGGATTCCAAATATACTCTCCCGAAACCCTGCGACAGGTAAGTCGGAGGCTGAATGACGTGGACGTACTTGATCCACCCACCAGTGGGAGCACCGTTTTTATAGTAAACTTTTCTATCTTTATAATGGAAATTCTGATTGTTATACATAAGATAGTCGCCATATCTAACCCCAGCATACTTCTTATTTAGAGCAGTGAGGATCTGTTGTTCGAAGTGAAGCTTGGGATTAAGTTCTTTATACTTGTCCGTGATTTGGCCGGTGAAGTTGGATGGAAAATCATCGAATTTACCTTTCTTCGCCTTATTTTCCCATGGTGGCGACAACAAATTGAGGTTATGCATTGGTACTCCGCTCCAACCTGCATCCCACGGAAACCCATCTGTTGAGACCGGATCGCCGAATTTATTGTATCCGGAATACCTGACCATGTGCTGACCATGATGAACGATTGATGTACCGTGACTAGATCCATAGACGATATCAAACCCCGAGAAACTTTCCGGGCTTTTTATTGCGGCATCTATTTGCTTCTGTAGAAGTGTAGCATTAAAAGAGCCATATTCTGTTTTAATAGGATAGTAGTTATCTAAATCGTACAAATCTTTCATATCTTCGTTTGCTCGTTGCAATACAAGATCAGGGGTAAGTGTTTTGAGATAATCTAACAGGCTGCTTTCATCTTGTGAGAATGCTCTTGATTGCGGAAAGAAAGTGGATAATAGTATTACTATAAGAAATAGAGAGATACGCCTTTTCACGACTTCACCTACCTATACCAAACATCGATGTTAATATCACCGTATGTTTGAGATACTACCTCTATCTTAAAAGTATCATCCTGGAATGTTTTTTCCTCCAATTTTTCTTCCTCTTTTTTCTTCTGTTTTACATAATTCATTATAGAATCAACTGTTTTTGAATCTATCCTTTGACTAATAACCGTTTCAACATCCTTATGCTGCTGGTCAAGATCATAATTAACAGAACCAAAAACTACAAGTATCGATAGGACGGCTCCTTTCTTAGTTTTCGGATTATAACCTCCATCAAATACACCGAGTCCCGACTTATAAATATTATTAAAACTAAACCCTTCCACCTTCAGTTTCTCGCTCTTTCCCTCCACATTTCTGTTAGCTTCAAACTCTTCCCATGTTTCTGGTTTCTCTGCATTACCAGTATCTTCACCTGTTGTCGAGCCTGCTGATCCGCTTCCCGTATGTATTTCCACGATGTAATTCAAGGAGTCCCATTTGACCTCTGCCCCAAGCGCCTCACTGACAAAACGCAACGGCACGAACGTTCTACTCGATTTCCGGAGCGCCACGGTATCCATTTGCTTGGTTTTACCGTTGACCGTGTAACTTTTCTTGTCCAAAGTGAGTACAATCTGGTTACCATCCAGACTCACTGTTACCTTCTGGGCCTTGCTGTTCCAGTCCACTTTGGCACCAAGCGCCTCACTCACAAATCGTACCGGCACCTGCACCCGGCTATTTTTGTCCGCAAACGGCTGAGCGTCCGGGAAAATAATCTTCTCCCCATCCACTTCCACGCGCAAAGGCAACTGCGCTGCCGACGACATCGCTGGAAGCAGGGTCAACACAAGAATAAGAGACATGAGAAGGAATCCAATTTTTTTCAGTTTCATGATATGACATCTCCTTTTAAAGGTAATATTTTCCTAACCAACACTTGATATTATACAAACAACATATTCCATAGACAATCAAAATTGGAGAATTAATCCTCATAACGTTATTGATTCCAATTTCACATATTGCTAGAATACCCACATAGATTATATTTATTGGGATATTTATACAATGGAATGGGACGGTGAGCCCTGCGTGAAGGTAGATCTTGACCGGATTGAGAATCTGGCCGATCAATTGAAGCGGATGAATCTGAATATGGAGGATGGCGTTTCGGGCCTGGTCCGGGATTTGCGGGATATGATCGAGCGTGTGAGGCGCAGCTATTCTGAATTCAACGACGTACAGTCGGCGATCAACGAAACCGAACGGCTGCTAGAAGAGATATTTTCCTCATCCCGGCATGTGAGCGAACAATTACACCTGAAGGAAACATCACTTAGGAACACTTCCATTCATTCAATATGCCGAAACAGAGCGAATGACGGCCTCCATGCTGAAACAAACAGTTAAATTTGCGATAAGCGGCTGGAAAACAGGATGGTTAAAGTCGGGCGAGAGTGACGTAATCGGTAGAACGCCAAACGAAGGCAACGCCGGGACCGGGACAATGAACTGGAAGGATATGTTCAAGCGGTTCGTGCAACAGCCCATGATGTTAGTAACAGGGGTTCCACTACTCCAAAGACTTGAACATGTTAAAGAAGATGAACGGGTTTCATTGCTTTTTCAGCAGATGGAATCAGGAGATTGGGCCGAAAAAGAGCACGCTTGGCTGGAACTGGTCCAGATTGCCGATGCTTTCGAGGACCTCGCGCGGAGCCAGCGGGCTTATGATATTTACAAAACCTACGGCAACGAGGCGTACATGGAATCGGCCAACGTGTATGCCGAGCAGCAGAGAGAAGCTAAAGCAACTGGGCATATCCGAAAAGCAGTTTGGCCCCGAAGTCAATCTGAGCAGCTATTATAAAGGCTCACCGTTGACGGCATGCCAATATAATCCGCTTAAGAGCGATCTTTCCCCTATACCCGAGGAACCCGAGCTTCGATTGATGATTGCTTCCGGATTGCTGAACAATACATACCGAAAATGGGCCCAGCTCACATACGCACCTGTCGAGTCCGCCGTAAAAAGACTGGCCGCGGAACGGAAGGTGCAGCCGCTACCACCCTGTTCGCCTTAACTCCGACCTACGAACAGGCCAAGTCGGAGCTCGAGGGCGGATACGGCGCCGGGGCCAGTATGCCAAGTGGAGCCCCTCGACGAACCCCCGGTAAATTGCCGAAAATCAAGGCACCCGCCGAAGTAGCCGAGTCGTTGCCTAGCAATAAAGTGAAGGTGAAGCTGCCGGCCCTACCGGTGGCGGATCTGCGTAAGCTTTTTCAGGACATGCGCAAGAATATTTTCAATTGGGGTCCAAAAACCAACCTAGCCACCACGGTTCCTTCCGCAGACGGGCTTCCCAGCACTAACTCGAAGCAGCAACCTCTCAAGCCTACGGAAACCCAGCTTAATTACCGGAAGTATGTTATGGATGGGGAGGGTGACGGCTTCGGGGGGAGCCCGAAGAAAATTGGCGATTTGTCTGAAGAAACTGGGGGAACGGGAAAAGTTCCAAGTCAGACGTTGACATCAAATAAAGGGAATTCCTTCGATGTTACCCCGAGTGGAAATCATTCTACAGTTACAGTCAACCCCAAACCGACAGGAGGTCAGCCAAATTCTAGCGTGGATATAGTTGACCCTAAAACGGGAGAATTATTAACGAGAAGATGGTATGGCCCTGACGGTAGGGCAGTAAGGGATATAGACTATACACACCATAAGAATTCTAAGACCCATCCCGAAGCACCACACGAACATACTTGGACTTATGATAAAAATGGAAATCCGAGTAGAAGCAAGTAAGGAGGTATTCAAATGGAATATGTTGAACTCGTTCAAAGAGTAGAGTGGGGCGAAGAATTCCAGTTTTATTATCAGAATGAAGAATACTGGATTAGCACCAATAAAGAAGGGTATTATCTAACAAGAGGGAAGGATAGTTATACCCAATCATTTCGGACAGCGGAGGAATTATTTAATGAAGGTCAAATTGATGGGAAGACCCTCTTAGAGATTTGGGATTTAATAATTATTTGAATTTCTTAAGACCTTGCTTGGCTTCTAGCCTCTCAAGGTTTCTTTTTTTTCGGTGGGGGCTACCCAGTACCGAATAAACCCATTATTCAACCCATGTAATACCCGTATAAAGATTTCGTCATTTCGCTTGTACGCACGATGTACCTTAAATAACTGTATTCCGTTACATCGAACAGACGATAACGATCCTAGAATTGAGCAAAAATGGGCAGAGTTAATTGAGTTACTTAGTGAAGATGAATGTTTAACTTTGAATTTTTTGAGCCAATGTACAAAAACTGAACTTTCGTTTCTTAGTGAAGTGTTTGAAGAGGTAGCATATAACTTGCAAAGCAGGAAGTACATTGATTTACTATATCTGCTAGATAAAAGGTACCCGGACTTAGACTTGAATAGTCATATTAAAATCGCTGAAGGCTATATGGGCTAAACTAGCAAGAACGGGTTGGCTGGAACTGGTCCGGATTGCCGAAGCTTTGAGGACATCGCCGGAATCATCGTGCTTGTACCATTTTTATCGCCTACTTGTCGAGTCTGCGTAAAAAGACTGGCGGCGAAACGGAAGGATTCCAATTGATGCAAAGTGTCATTCGTTTTAATCACTGCGTGAAACGTCAAGACCACCCGAACCAAGGTCCCATTCCATCCCAGGAAAATGATGCAATACTACAGCAATTTAGGGCGATTCATCGTACCACAGGCGAAAATCCTGCAAATGTGCATCATTTCGCTCGATATTGCCTCTTATCCGTACATGCCAGCAAAAAATAGTGCACTTTTGCAGCAATTTGCCTCGTTTACCCATTTTCGAGCTAATAATGATGTATTTTTGCAGTATTCTACTGAATAGAGGCTGAGGTTGAACTTTTAAATGGAATGTATGCATGAGTTTATTATCCAACGCGAGCATTTTTTCGGCAATCACGCTAATGACTCTTCTGCAAGGCAAGCTACTCCAAGTAACGGGTGGTCAGGATAGGTAATGACTAAAATCCCTGCAGGGGGAACGAAGAACTTCGAACAGGATACACCGGAATACCCCAAGGTTGGAAGATTGTGAAAAGTAAGCAGGTACCTGAAAACCTAAAAAGGCTTATCCCGAATCGGGATAAGCTTTTTCATTTTCAACTATGGCGCTATGCTTGTACTTCCGCCTTCTTAACCGCCTTTATCGCATCCACTCTTGACGCAATGTAATCCGGTACTTTCTCCTTCGGAATGTCGAGAGCGGCGGAAAGCTCGCCAAACAGCAAATCCTCGGCGCGTTTCATTACGGATTCGTCCAACGAGCCGATCTTTCTGTTCTGTTCCCCGAGTTCCTGTTTCTTGGCATAGATCGACATCGTAAGCTCGATTAAATCTTCGCAGATGTGCGAATTTAAAGATTTCTTATAGTGGTCCGAAAGCTGCCGCATCTCGCGGCTGTAAAAGGCCTCAACATGAATGAATGGGATTTTGGCAATGAGCCGCTCGGCTTCAACCTTTGAAATAATCGGCCGCATGAAAATCTTGTTGTTTTCAACGGGCGTGGATATGCCGCAGTCTTCAAACAGCGGATCGAGAATATAATAAAGTTTGGCGTCGCCTGAGTTCGAAATGTCGAGAGGTTTGATCTCCGTGATTCTGCATACTCCCGTATCTCCGTAGTGTATTAAATCACCAATCCGATACATCTATCGTAACCTCCTCGCCTGATATAAAGGCAAAATTTCTGATGATAACATGCCATACTTCTATTTTAAAGTAATTCTTCGGGCGAATGTAAGCGGAAATTTCTTGGGTAATGTAAAAGCACCGGCCAAAATGACCGGTGCTTTTTTGGGATTGATTGTTTTAAGTCTCTTAAATGAGACCGGACTTTTCTAACAGACGTTGCACCATAGCTGCAACCTCGGCTCTGGAAACAGGAGCTTTAGGGTCGAGTTGCTGATCACTCCGTCCCGAGGCGATTCCCGCCTGCAAGCAGTCAATAATACTTGCCGAAGCCCATGATGATATCACGCTTGCATCCTTGAAGGAACCCAGCAATTCTTCCCCACTGGCAGCCTGAAGGCTTGAGTTCAGTCCCGTAAGCTTGATTGCTTTGGCCAAAATCACCATCGCTTGTTCCCGGGTAATCTTTTCCGTCGGACGGAAGGTTCCGTCCTCGAAACCGTTAATGAGATTGTATGATTGCGCGGTGCCAACAAAACTGCTGTACCAATCCGTCGACTTCACATCCGAGAATGAAACGGCACTGTTTTCCGGCTTTAACCCCAGTCCGCGAACGATAATTGCTGCGAACTCGGCGCGGGTAATCTCTTTATCCGGGGCAAACTCCTCATTGCCGACGCCGCTGATCACCATCCGGGAGCCCATGTCATTGACGGCGTCTTTGGCCCAGTGATTCTCAACGTCCTTAAAGGTAATCGGATGCCAAATGACAGAGTACGTGCTGTTCGTCAAGCTGTTGATCTTAGCGTAATATTTGCCTCCATCAACGGTAACTTGCGTAGGTACATGGCGTACTGTGCCATCCGGATCAATAACGACGGCGGTGGTCACCTTGGAAGGATCCACGCCTTCAGGAAGGGCTATGGTCCGTTCCACATACGCATTGAACTTGGCTACGTCAATCGTCTTTCCTCCATACGAACCGGTGATGGTGAATTCGATTGGAGCCACGACCAGGTCAAAGGCTCCTTGCTCGGATGCCGACTGCACCAGCTTAACCGTATCTGCGGCAGGTTCGGCAATCTTCACCTGCACTTTAATATCCTGTAAGGAAACCTCGCTGCCGATCTGTTCCGATACGGCATCGATATTAATTTGAGTAGCCGGTAAAGTATAGGAGGCGTCTTTCGTCCGGATGACAAGAGTTGCCTGCTGATTTTCCATGTTTTTAACGATTTGGCCGTTCAACTCGCCAACCGCAATATTGGCTTCTCCTTGGATCGGGATGGTAACGATCGCGCCATTCCCTTCCTTGGACAATTTTTCTTCCAGCTTTTTCTGATCGACAGTCACCGTGAGCACTTTCTTATCGCCGTCCACAGTTGTCACGGCAGTACCCGCACTCTCGACCTTGCCGTTCACCCATACTTCTACATTTGTATTATTCGGAGTGGATGGTTGGACTGGAGCCGGACTGGAAGGTGCAGTTGTACCGCCTGTTCCGCCTGTACCACCAGTTCCGCCTGTTCCAGGCGTTTCAATATCAGGTTGTACTACGGACACCTTGGCGATGTTACTCGTCGCTGACGCCGTCTTCTCGCCAGTCATGTTGTGATCTGTGTTGGTCACCACAACATAGTAGTACAACGTACCCGCCGCGCCTGTCGGTGCGGAGAACGTGGCGTTCGTGGCGCCAGCTAACGGCGTTCCGCCAGTCGTACTGTTGGTCGTATTGCTATACCATTGATAGCTCAACGTACCGCTGGCCGTTGCGGTCACGCTCAGGTCAGCCACTCCGCCTACGTTCACCGTCCGCTCTTCCGGCTGAGCCGAAATCGCAGGGACTTCCGCATTGCTCAGTGTATTTACCGTCACTTGCGCAACCGAGCTTGTTACGGTTGCCGTCTTCCCGCCGGTCATACTGTCATCCGTATTGGTCACTACGACATAGTAATACGTAGTACCCACAACATCCGTCGGCGCGGAGTACGTTGCGCTCGTCGCGCTCATCAGCGGCGTACCTTCTATCGTACTGTTCGTCGTATTGCTGTACCATTGGTAACTCAGGTTACCGCTGGCCGTTGCCGTTACGCTAAGGTCGGCAACCCCGCCTACGCTCACCGTCCGGTCTTGCGGCTGTGCCGAAATCACAGGGGCTTCCGCATTCGTCGGTTCATTCACCGTCACTTTCGCGACGGAACTCGTTACGGTTGCCGTTGTCGCGCCGGTCATGCTGCCATCGTTGTTGGTTACCACAACATAATAGTACGTCGTACCCGCCGTACCCGTCGGTGCGGTGAACGTAGCGTTCGTCGCGCCTGTCAGCAGCGTACCCTCTACCGTACTGTTCGTCGTGTTGCTGTACCATTGGTAACTCAGGTTGCCGCTGGCCGTTGCGGTTACGCTCAGGTCAGCCATACCGTCTATGTTCACCGTCCGGTCTTGCGGCTGTGCCGAAATCACAGGAGCTTCCGCATTCGTCAGTTCATTCACCGTAACTTTCGCGACGGAACTTGTGACGCTCGCCGTCTTCTCGCCGTTCACGCTGTCATCGTTGTTGGTTACCACAACATAATAGTACGTCGTACCCGCCGTATCCGTCGGTGCGGTGAACGTAGCGTTCGTCGCGCCTGTCAGCAGCGTACTCTCTACCGTACTGTTTGAAGTATTGCTGTACCATTGGTAGCTCAACACACCGCTAGCCGATGCGGTTACGCTCAGGTCAGCTATGCCGTCTATGCTCACGGTCCGGTCTTGCGGCTGTGCCGAAATCAGAGGGGCTTCCGCATTCGTCAACGCATTCACCGTAACTTTCGCTACCGAACTTGTAACACTCGCCGTCTTCGCACCGTTCACGCTGTCATCGTTGTTGGTTACCACAACATAATAGTACGTCGTACCCGCAGTACCCGTCGGTGCGGTGAACGTAGCGTTCGTCGCGCCTGTCAGCAGCGTACTCTCTACCGTACTGTTTGAAGTATTGCTGTACCATTGGTAGCTCAGGTTACCGCTGGCCGTTGCGGTTACGCTCAGGTCGGCTATGCCGCCCACGTCCACGGTCCGGTCTTCCGGCTGTGCCGAAATCACGGGAGCTACTGCATTTACTGGCTCATTAACGGTCACCTTGCCGTCCATAACCGTCTTTTCCATCTCCATTAAATGGATATCAGTAAAGGTTAGATGATCCAGGTCGCTCTGATTACTCACGGTAATCGCCTTGTCACCTATTGATGCAGCATCTTTAATCCTGAAGGTTACATTAAACAGAGTATCTCCTGCTTCAAGCGCGTGATCGCCGCCTTCGGCATCCACCCATGCCGCATTCAACCAGCCTTCTTCATTATCGTGCCCGGACATGAAATGATCACCGGTCTCTGCCGTGATCTTCTCCACTTCCAGCGCGTCCGGATCGAAATCCAACTGCATTCCGTAAGCTCCCGTTAACCCCGATGACTCCAAGATGGAGACCGGCACATCCACCGTTTCTCCCGGAATTCCGGATGCGGTTCCGATAACGACTTTAACCGTTGGTGTTGAAGAGGTTACAGTCACCGTTCCGGGAGTGAAGTCTGTGATGATTTTCCATAATTCGTCATCTACCGTATAAAAGCCGGAAGCAACACTCACCGTCGCATTGCCGGCTTGCGCGCTTTCCTTTATTTTAAAATGGATAACAAAGACCTTTTGCATTCCTTCAAGGAAAGACATACTCTCACCAAAGTAATGCGCAGAAACCATGATCCGTTCATTATTACTTGGATCCACAGAAAATTCTAGAGAATCCACTTCCCGTGTCACCGGATTCGGCGATACCAGTTCAAGGACGTTCGAATCATAGGTCAATTCCAATTCATATCCTAAAACTTCGTCATCCCCCGGATCGATCGTAACCGGCACATCCACCGTTTCTCCCGGAGCCCCGGAAACGCCGCCAACCTCCACCGATACCGGATAAGAGTGTCCGGCTTGAACAATGGAACTGAAGGGAATCAGAAGCAAACACAATACCATGAACATCATGAATGTTTGTCTGAAATAGTTAGCCTTGCCATGGATACGATGCCTCATTTTCCTGCCCCTCCCAAGTAAATCGCCATAATCATCTGTACATCCACATTATCCAGCACTTGATTGTCGTCCATATCCAGTGCCTTGAATTGATCTTCCGTCAACACGATCTTGCCCTTCATATGTTGCGTAATCATCAAGGCATCCGCAGGAGTTACAAGTCCGTCGCCATTGCCATCGCCCTTCAAAACCGGCTTGGCTTTGACGATCTGCTTCACCGTAAACGTTACATCCGTCATATGATCCGCCGAGACCTTAACCGTCGCGCTGTAAGTTCCCGTAGGCAAATTGTCTTTCGCTCTCACGGTAAACGTTGTTGAAGGCGTTCCTTCATCCAAAGTGGTGGAAACAGGAGCCGTAATCACGAATTTATCGTCATCCGCACCGGTAAGGCTCGCTGCCAATTGGCTCAAGTCCCCCGTTCCTGTCCGGGTAACGGTAACGGTTTTCGTTTCTTGCGTGCCAGGCAGATAATCCGCCTTCAATTCCGCCAAATCCAGATCACCCAGGGTTGCAACGGTATACGTAAGCAAGTCCCACTTTGCAAATAGCGTAACGTCGGCCGGACCCATATTGAACTGGTTTCCTTCCGTATAAGTCTGTCCGCTGCCGTCCGTCTTCGTATTCCAGCCCGTGAAGACATATCCGCTGCGCGTTAGATTTCCGGAATTCCCCAATACGGTAACGGGACTGCCTTCCGGATAGCGGTTGCTGTCCGTAGGCACCGTGCCTAGCAGACTGCCGTTGCCGTCATAAATAACGCTGGATGGCGCTTGGAACGCACGTAGCACCGGGTAATTGTTTCCTTCATCGATCGACCAAGTGTTCGCAAAGTCCCAGCCGGAGTAGGTGGATTTTATCTTCATCTTTGCCGCCGTCATCGGCTGGCCTACTTGCGCAAATGGGCCAGGTCCGGCGACTTCCATGTTATACATGCTTTCAGCCAGCAAATATTGGTTTTTCCCCAGCAGACCGTCCACATTCGAGCCATTTCCTGTCACTCGGCCTACTGCATAGGTGTTGACGACCTCCCCCGTGCTTCTTCCTGCCAAACCGCCGACGTAATCACCCGTCCCCGTCACAGTGACCGTCGCGTAGCTGTCGGTGATGTAAGGATAATCGGGCCAATATCCCTCGCTGTCTCCTACCAGACCGCCGACATAGGAGCCTCCGCTCACGGTTCCGCTGGCGTAACTGGTGCTTACGGTAGCTCGGCTGTTCGTCCCGACTAATCCGCCTACGTAATTGCCGGTACCCGACACGGTGCCTTCTACGCTGCTGTTTGTAACTTTGCCGTGGTTGATTCCGACCAGACCGCCCACGTATTGGATTCCTTGAACTTGTACATCCTCCACGCGGACGTTGTTAATCTGGCCGCCTGGGCCGAGAATACCGAACAAGCCGGCATAATTGGCGCTAGAATTTACTTTTACCCCGCTGATCACATATCCGTTACCATTGAGTCCCCCGGTGAAATCTTTGTACATCCCCGGTACCCCGATCGGTTTCCAGTGATCCGTATATGCCCCCAAATCGATGTCATTCCCAAGTTTATAAAAAGCTTTCGTATTCACCCGCATCGCATCGAACTGTAGGGCCGTCGTAATAATGTACGGATCGTCGACCGTACCCGAACCCGCCATAGCATCACTCCACTGCGAATATAACGTAGTGTTGGAAGCACCCATGACAAAGTTGTCTCCTTCGTCATACTTCGTACCGCTTCCATCCGGTTTCGTATTCCATCCGACAAACATATATCCGTCGCGCGTCAGATTGCCGGGATTGCCCGGAACCGGCACGGCAACTCCCTCGGGATTGACGACGCCGTTCGGTGCCGTGCCTGCCGCATTGCCGTTACCGTCGTAGTTCAACGTGTAACTCTTCTGAAAAACACGCAGCTTTGGATAATCGTTAACCGCGATGGACCAGATCGTGTCGAAATCCCAAAAGAAAATTTTAACAAAGGATGGATCCTTCATCTGAGCCGTAGTAAACGGCATCCCTTTGTTATTGTCGTCGCTTTGTCCGGTCGTTTCCTTGTCATAAATGCTGTTTTGGACGCTCCCTTGATTGCTCTTTCCGACCAAACCGCCAACATCGGTCGTACCGGTCACCCTGCCGACGGCCAGGCTGTTTTTGATCTGTCCCCCGTTTATTCCGACGAGACCGCCGACATTGCTGCCGCCTGTCACGCTGTTATCGGCATAGCTATTTTGGATATTTCCGTAATCGGTTCTTCCTACCAATCCGCCGACGTTAGTTTGCCCCGTTACGCTACCGCTTGCGTAGCTGGTTTTCACGGTGCCCCCGTCCATATCCCCGATCAGGCCTCCGACATGCTGTGTTCCGGTTACAGTACCCTCGGCATAACTATTGCTGATATCTCCCCGGTTCTGCCCTACAAGACCGCCAACCCAATCCAATCCTTTCACGTTTACATTCTTTAATCTTACATTTGTAATCTTGCTTCCATAGTCGACAAGACCGAAGAGGCCTACGTATAATTCGCCAGGCCGATTAATCTTCAACCCGGTGATCGTATAGCCAGCCCCATCGAACCCGCCCATAAACGGGTTGCCGTCGAAACCGATCGGTTCAAAATTCGAAATTCCGCTCAGATCGATATCTTTGCCGAGTTTATAGTAAGCATTTAGATTATTGAGCATACTCGCTAACTCGTTTGCCGTCGTGATAATATACGGATCATCTGCCGTACCTGTACCTGAGCCTGCCGCTTTGACTTTGCCCTGTAGCCAGGCAAGGGAAGACAGCATCGTAACTGTCACAAGCACTACAGCCATAATAATCGACATTTTCCTCATCATTTTTCCGTTCATCTTACATTGCTCTCCTCCTTTTTGTTCACCTTTGATCATAATCAGGAATTCTCACAAAACGCTAACATACGACAATTTTCAGCATCCATACCGTCCTCCCATGGTATCGCTACACCGAATATCCGCCTTTAAATGCAAAAAAAAGGACCCCGAACCCCCAAAGAGGCCGAAATCCTTATCAAAAACGCATATCCTTCAAATATTGTCTTAACGTTTCCGGCGGTTCTACGCCCAACTCTTCCAAATAGTCCGTCTTCATTCTTTCGTAATGTGATAAAAATGAGGTTCTATCTTGTAAGTCCATATAAGTGCGCAGAAGAATCTCATGGGCTTCACCATCGAAAGGCACTCTGCCGAGCAAGGATAAAAGAACTTCGGTTCCCTCGCGATAGTTGCCTTTCTCCAACTGCCATCTAGCTACTTTTTTAGCAAGACCGCCGTATAACCGGGACATCCTCTCCCGCTCCGCCTCGCACCAAGGATAATCCCGGCTCCCGAAAAGCGGCCCCTTATATAGATGAATCGCCTTCCTTACTCCTTCAATATTTCCGTTGTTTATCTCATTCGTATGGATAGCGGCTTGCTCCAACATCACGTAATCGCAAAGATCATCGATTTCCATCCGGTAAAAGCCCCGCTGGGAAGTGATTCGCACGCCAATCCCGCTATCTCGTAGCGTCTTCTTCATCCGGTACACGGCCATATGCAAATTATGATTGAGTTTCTCCGAAGACAACACCCCTGGCCACAGGCTGTCGCACAGCGTCCACTTCGAAATATTCGTGTTCCGGTGGACCAATAAATAGGCAAACAGCTCTTCCGCCTTAGCGGTAGGAAAACGAATGGGTTCCGTCTGCTCCGCCTTGTAGATCTCGAAGCCCCCTAGGCACACGATCCGTGAAGGATCTTGTACCGGTCCTGCACTTGCCGGGACGATCCCCTTCCTTCTTCTCAGTACTCTATCTATCGTCCGATGCAACAGATCCGATTCCACCGGCTTTAGCAAGTAGTCCAACGCATTGACGCGAAAGGCCTCCAAAGCATATTGGTGATAGGCGGTAACAAATACGATCTCTATGTCTTCCTGTACCTCCAGCAAGCGCGATGCCAGCTCCAACCCGCTCATCTCCGGCATTTCGATATCCAAAAAAGCAATATCCGGCCTAAGCCCGCTCACATCTCTCAGCAATTCCGAAGGGTCCGTGTATCCGCCGACCACTTGTACGTCGTTTCTTTCTCCGATCAGTTTGCTCAACACATTCAACGCAGGTCTCTCATCGTCAAGCAATACGGCCCTCAACATTGCGCATCACTGATTTCATCACCGAATGGAACCGCCCTGCCCAGAAGGCTCGACCCGAAATTGGACACTTGTCCACTCCCCTTTCCAGCTATAATCGTTCGAACGAATCTATTTTCTGAACGTCAAGACGCAGGTCGCCGCGCCGCGTGTAACTTCTGCAAAAGCTCCAAAGAGGTCTATAAAATATATGTACGAACCATCTTTCAATTAAACACACTTCGTCAAATTCTTCGGAAATCCATTATATCAAAAATTCGACATTTTTCGCCAAAAAAATTACGATCCGCTAGCACTTTACTCCTTGAAAATAAACCCGAATACTTCCTTGGTCCTTGAAGATTGTCCGTGAAGCAAGAAAAAACCCTTGTTCCATCGGCAATACCGACAGAACAAGGGCTTACTAGTGATATCTCAGTTATTTCCGAAGACATGGATTTTAATTTCTCCGTTGATAGGAATATCCTCCCAATCCGGACTCCACGTCCCGCTCAGCGGTTCTCTGCCGAACAGGCGATTGGCGATTTTAATGCGTTCCGCTCTCGTCAGGTATTGACCTGCTCTGAATTTGCCATCCCCATAACCATCGATGTACCCGGCAAGATGTGCGGCTTCAACAGTCCGCCTTCTCGGCAGAGGCCCATGGACTATATCTGGAATAGCGTAGGTTTGATAGTCTTGCAATCTACCTTCAAAAATCAATTGAAAATCCGCGGAATGAGGCAGCTCGCTTGGTTCTAGCAGAGAAGGGTCTTTGTCAAAGTAAAGGACCTTTCCTCTCCTCAGGACAGAGGCGACAAACTCAGAACAAAAGAAAGCATGCTTTCTCTGGATCGGCTTCTGAACCATCACGCCGAATAATCCTATGAAATTATAGCGGTAGCGTTCTTTTCGCATAGCGAATTCCTGAATATACCGATACATCATTTGATATTCATCAGGGGTTACGGTTAATGAATAGACGGCACAATCCGCTTGCCTAAACAGGTCGGAGTGAAGATCCTCCCTGACGAATCCTCCAATAAAGGGGTTGTTTTCCATTTTCCGCCCAAAGCTGTAGACCTCGGTCAATTCGGCATCAAAGGCGATGGAAGCATGATTATAGGGTTGTCTGGTATAGGACTTAATCACCCGGTTTAACATCGTTCCCGTATCGGTTAAAAGGAGATATATTTTTCGTTCTCCGGTCAACATCCTCACCTCGTCTTACATCCTTTCGTGCGCTATGGGTTTTGCTATTCCCCGCTTTTGTATTCCAAAATATCTCCGGGCTGACATTCCAAAGCCTGACAAATCGCTTCTAAGGTTGAAAAGCGAATCGCCTTGGCCTTGCCGTTTTTCAAGACGGAAAGGTTCGCCATCGTGATTCCGACCCTCTCCGAAAGCTCCGTTACGCTCATTTTCCGCTTAGCCAGCATCACGTCAACATTAATTATGATCGCCATTGTTTTCACCTCAGACCGTTAAATCATTTTCCGATTTTATATCGATGGCATTCTTTAACAGCTTTTGAAGCACCGCCGCAAAGACCGCAATCACAAACGAGGCAAAAATAATGACCAGTCCGATGACGATGAGCCCCGGGGCGTCGTCCTTCTCGGCCATCAAATAAAGGAACGGCTCGCTTGCCGCAAACAGGATACTGATGGCGATCGCACAGTTTTTGATATTTTTCAAAGTTCCGACGGCCAAATCCGAGAAAGCCTGATTCATGTCAATATAGCTTAACAGTCTATATGCCTGATACAAGGCAAAGAAGAACGGGATTACCGAGACGTAGATCACGATAAATACCGGATACACCCAATAGGGAGAAAAATAGTCTGCCGCTTCATTGACGATCCTTGGCAACCCCAATACGCACAAGGCAAGAACCGGAAGCCCGATCAGAACAACAACGGCCTTTAAAAAAAGGGTTTCTCGCTTCACAAAAAATGCACCTCACTTGAGTTATCAATAATTTGATTATACACAGAATTTATCGTTAATCAATAAATAATTGTTACTTATCATGATATTATTATTGATAAATCAGCGAGTCATGGGTAAACCTTTGATGATTTCATAGCTTCATAACATAAAAGGGCACCGAATCGTCGCTGTCGACGAATCCGATGCCCTCATGCCGGTTTCTTGTTTCAGTTTGTGGCCAGAGGCTTGCTCTCCTCCTCAATGACATCTATCTGATCTTCCGAATCCAGATTCTCATTCTCCATATAATAGTCCTTCAACTCATCTTGAACCGTACCTTCCGCTAACGGCACATGGTGACGATATGCCGACCGACAGATCATATGCGCAGCCACCGGAGCCGTCAGGAATACAAAGAAGATTCCCAAAATGAGGCGGATGCTGAAATAACCGTCGGAGATTAAAAAGTACAGCAAGGTTCCAAGCAGCGCGCACAGCACGCCGAGCGTAGAACTTTTAGATGCAGCATGAGATCTTGTATATACATCCGGCAACCTGACATTCCCGATCGCGCTGATCAAACTGAAGACCGCCCCGATCAGGATTAGCACAGCCCCAATGACTTCACCGCTTCCGCTCAATGACAACACCCCTTTCCAGGAATTTGGCAAAGGCGGTCGTTCCGATAAACGATAAAATTCCGATGAGCAGGATCAGGTCAAAGAAAGCATGCGTGTGCAAAAAGACGGAGAATACCGCGATGCTGGCAATGATATTAATGCCGACCAAATCCAGGGCCTGCACGCGATCCGCACTGGACGGCCCTTTCACAACCCGGTACAGGTTGGCCATGATCGCCAGCACCAACAAGCATAAAGCAATAATCATGATCGTATCGAATATCATTTTCTTGTCACATCCTTTATTGCTTTTTCAAATACCGTCTTCGACTTGATGACGGCCTCTTTGGAGTCTGGCATGTTTAAGCCATGAATGTACATCACCTTCGAATCAGAGGAGATTTCCATGACGACCGAGCCTGGGGTCAAGCAAATCAACAAGGATAGCAGCGTGATCTCCAGATCCCCCTCCAAATCGGTCTCCACCTTGAAGATCCCCGGCTTCACATCCAATCTGGGCTGAAGCACATGCTTCATGACCATGATGGAAGAAGTAAACAATTCGTGTATGAAAATAACAAACAGCTTGCCGACTGCGGCCAGAGTAAATAAATAATACGGCTTTTTGAAAAAACGGCGCATGAAGAACAAAATAATCAAGCCGACGAAATAGCCGCTGATAAAGTTCAGTACATTCGTCTCATCCTGGAGAAACATCCATAAATACGCAATGAATATATTGAGCAAAACCTGAATGGGCATAGCCTTCTCCCCCTTTAGTCAAACACGGCTTGAATATAGAGACTCGGGTTCAACAACTCTTCGGTAGCTTGGGCAACATAGCCCGCAATGCCTTCCGCTCCGATCCCTAAAGCGAGACTGGCGACCGTGAGCAGAACGATCGGAAGCAGCAAGCCTTTCGTCGTTCCCGCCTCTTCCTCTTCGCTCAGAATCATTTCGCCCCAGAAGGCATTCATAAAGAGCTTCATCATGGAGTATAGGATGAACAAACTGGCTACAAGACCGATGGCTCCGAGCCAAAAGTATCCCCCCTCAAATGTCCCCCGGGTAATGAAAACTTTGCCGAGAAAACCGCTAAGCGGCGGGATGCCCACCATAGACAAGGCGGCGATGAAGAACATCCAGCCTAACCCGGGGTGCCGCCTGATCAAACCGCTAATGTCTTTCAAGTTGCTTGTTCCGGTCAAATGAATCACCGTGCCGCCGATCAAGAAGATAATGGCCTTAATAATCATGTCATGAAGCAAATAATAAATGGAGCCCGTGATGCCTGCAGGGGTTAAGGAGACCATCCCCGCCATAATAAATCCGACACTAATGACAACATT
Organism: Fontibacillus forbon; assembly: GCF_046559655.1. Lineage (NCBI taxonomy): Bacteria > Bacillati > Bacillota > Bacilli > Caryophanales > Paenibacillaceae > Fontibacillus > Fontibacillus forbon. The sequence continues at coordinate 623,066 of NZ_JBKGFV010000004.1, forward strand.
GTAGGTTAAGATCTTTTTCAGATCCCAATAGCCCATCGCCCCAAGCCCGCCCAATATCATCGTGAGCGCAGCTAATATCGCTATAAACAGATGCGTAATCTGCGGTTCATGGTAAAAGATCAAGGTAAACATGCGGAAGATCGCATAGATCCCCACCTTGGTCAGCAGCGCGGCAAAGATAGCGGCGATAGCCGTCGGGGGTACGCTGTAGGAGCCCGGAAGCCAGAAAAATAGCAGCAGTCCCGCCTTTAGCGCGAAGACAATCAGGAATAAAAAGGCAACGGTAGTGATGAGTCCGTCCTGACCCACCTCGGCAATTTTGAGAGACAAGTCGGCAAGGTTTAAGGTGCCTGTGATCGAGTATAAATAAGCAACCCCCATCAGAAAGAAGGCCGATGAAATAATGTTCGTAAAGATATATTTCAAAGACTCGCGAAGCTGTCTCTTTTCGCCGCCAAAGGTGATCAGTACGTAAGAGGCAACCAAAAACAGTTCAAAGAAGACATACAGATTAAATAAATCCCCCGTTAAGAACGAGCCGTTGACCCCTGTCACCAGAAACAGAAACAAAGGATAGAAATAAAGCTTCTGCTGCTTCCTGCCCATCATTGGAAAAGCATAGATCAGACAGCATACGGCAACAATGGACGTGGCCAACAGCAGCAATGCACTGAACATGTCCCCAACAAAGCTGATTCCATACGGAGCTTCCCAACCGCCTAGCTGCAGGGTCTGAATCCCGTGATGGTGGATCTGACGGATCAATTGAACAGAAACGGCGGCCGTAGCAAGCAAGGCAATCAAGCTAAGCACCCGCTGAAGCCGGATATTCGTATGAAAAATAATGAGCACCATGCCTATTAATAACGGGAGGACGACCGGCGCGATTAATAAATTATTCATGCTCCTCCCCCCTTAGCTGTTCCATATCATCTGTCCCGAAGCCCTGATAGGCTCGATAGCAAAGAACCAATACCAACGCCGTCACGGCAAAATTGATAACGATGGCCGTCAGCACCAAGGCTTGAGGAATGGCATCCGTGAAGTTCGTATTCCGCTCCCCGAGCAGCGGAGGAGCCCCCGTCTTCAAGCCGCCGGAAGTAATGATTAGCAGATTGACGGCATGGCCGAGGATGGATGTCCCCAGAACGATCCGCAGGAGATGTCTCGATAATATTAAATAAGTGCCGATGGTGACTAAGATCCCGACCAGAATGACGATTAAAGTGTCCATATTACCGGTCCTCGCTTATGCTTAGAATAATATTGACCGCAGTACCTATAACCGCCAAGGCTACCCCTGTATCAAAGATCAGCGCGGACGCGAGCTCGGTTTCTCCGAAAATCGGCAAATTGAAATAGTCGAACGCCTGGGTCAAAAAAGGTTTGCCGAAGACAACGGCTGTCATCCCTGTCCCGACTGCAATTAACACGCCGATCGCCGCCAGCTTCTTGAAATCCATCCGAATATTTTCCCTGACCTTCTCGATGCCGAAAGAAAGATGCAGAAGAACAATCGCCGCAGCCGTGCTCAGCCCTCCAATGAATCCGCCCCCGGGATGATGATGGCCGTTCATGAACAAGTAGATCGAAAAGGTTAGGATGATCACAACGGCTACCCGGGTTACGCTTTGCAAGATCACATCATTCTGCTTCATGCTCTTTCCCCCTTTTGGAACGCTGCCGAATCAATACGTAAACGCCAAGTCCGGCAATCGTTAATACGGATATCTCCAGCATGGTATCGAAGCCGCGGAAATCCACTAATATCGCATTAACAATATTTTTGGCACCCGCCAGCTTGTATGAATTCTCGAAAAACGACGTGATAGGCTCAAATAATTTGTGGCCGTTCGCGGATAATCCCAGAACGGTTACCGTCAGTCCAACCGCGATCGAGACGAGCAAATTGGTCCATTTGAACGAAATACGCTCCACGCTTTTCTTCAGCTTAGGCAAATGGTAGAAGCACAGCAGGAACAGCACCGTAGTTACCGTCTCTACAACCATCTGCGTCAATGCCAGATCCGGAGCCCGGAAGATCACGAAGAACATGGAGACCATATACCCTAACGCGCCAAGAGCAACGATAGCCACGATCCGATTGGCGGCCAATAGCACCGTTAATGCGGAGATGATCATACAGATCACAAGCCCGGCATCAAACACATTAATCATCGCGTTATTGGAGAAATCGAACCGGATCCCATGGAACCATAAGAGCGAACCCATCAATAACAGGACGAAGAATATGAAAATGTACAACAAATAGTGTCTCAGCGAGCCCGTCATATACCGGTTGGTCAACGAAGCCGACCATCGCTCGGCGCCCAATAAGCCTTCATTGAAAAAGTGATTCAGCGTCAATCCCTGCGGGAATTTGCGGGCCGCCGGGAGCCACCGCTTCTTGGCCATATAGAGCAGAACTCCGAGGAGGATCACCCCGAGCGTCATCAGCAATTCGTAGTTTATGCCGTGCCAGGCACTGATCTTCAGATCATAGGAAGAGACGGTCATCATCGGCAGAACCGCGGTTAATGCCGGCGCAAGGATATATTTGCCCAGTACGTTAGGGAAAAAGAAGATCAGCACCACAAGCAGACCAAGCACAATCGGAGCGATGAGCATGCCGATCGGTGCCTCATGCACCTTGCGGTTCAGCCGCTCGGGATGATATTTCCCTCCGAAGGTTTTAAACACGAAAATCATGCAGTACACAAAGGTAAGGATACTGGCTAACCAGGCAATGACCGGGAACAACGCACCGATGTTATTCAGTCCGAAAATGCCGGCTTTGGATACGTCGAGTACGGCCGCAAAGAACATTTCCTTACTCAGGAATCCGTTAAACGGCGGTAAGCCTGCCATGGATAAGCCTCCGACCAGTGCAATCGTAAACGTGATCGGCATCACATGCATCAAGCCGCCTAAATAGCGAATATCCCGCCGGCCTGTTTCATGATCGATAATGCCGACCACCATAAACAGGCTTCCTTTAAAGGTGGAATGATTAAATAAATGAAAGAGGGCCGCAAAGGTAGCTACGGTAAACACAGTCCCGCTCTCGCCGGGGCCGAAATACACGGCTAATGAACCGATCCCGAGCAGACTCATGATCAATCCTAATTGGCTAATGGTCGAATAGGCCAGCAGCGGCTTTAAATCCGTCTGCCGCAAGGCCGTCAACGAACCATATAGTAGCGTAATGATCCCGACGCCGGATACAAGCCAGAACCAGACCGGACTGCCGCCGAAAACGGGGGTCATTCTTGCTACCAGATAAATGCCGGCTTTGACCATCGTAGCCGAATGAAGATAACTGCTTACGGGAGTAGGCGCCTCCATCGCATCCGGCAGCCATATGCTGAACGGAAACTGCGCCGACTTCGTAAAGGCCCCTAACAGAATGCATAACATGGCAGGAATAAACAGCGAATGTCCCTGGATGACCTCCATATTCGCAATTAATTCCCGAATGCTATACGTATCCGCCATCATGATCAGCATAATAAAGCCCGCCAGCATGCCGAAACCGCCAAATACCGTAATCAGCATGGATTTCATGGCGCCTTGCCTGGAGCTCTTCCGCTCATACCAATAGGAAATTAACAAGAAGGAAGATACGCTTGTCAGCTCCCAGAACCCGTAAAAGGCCAATAAGTGATCGGAGAATACCAGTCCCAGCATGGCTCCCATGAACATCAGCAGGTAAATATAGAAGTTATGGAGCGCCTCCCGTACCTTGGACATATAAAAAATAGAATAGAGAATGACCAAGGATCCTACGCCGGAAATCAGCAGACCGAACAGCAAACCAAGACCATCCACATAGGATGTGATATGAATGCCTAAAGACGGAATCCAGGAGAACGTATATTCAAACGTCTCTCCGGAGGCAACAGCGGGTATAAATTGCAGCAAATAGATCAGGATAGATATTGGAACAACCAGCACGAACCAGCCCGTATGTACTTGGCGATTCAAATATTTGTACAAAAAGGGTACAATACATGCAAAGATAAACGGCAGAAATATAAAGAGATATAATGTAATCAACCGCACTCCTCCTCGCTAGCAAATCGAATCCTCTTAAATACCGTTTGACTCTTGAGGTGACTTCCACTATAGTCTTACGTAGTTTAAAAAAGCTCCATTATTAACCTTGAGGTGAATTATTTAAAATGGATAATCTGTTCAATGAGAGCATACTTGTCTGCGTTTATTATGGGCCGAACGGAGAAAGATTACTCAAGCGCGGCTGTAAAATCGCCAATATGCTCCAGGCTCCGCTCTATGTATTAACCATTGATCCGAAGCCGTTCGATGAATTGGATGCCGAGAAAACGTTTTATATCGAGAAATGGAAAGAGTTCGCTCATTCTCACCCTACGGCGCAATTCATTATGAAGGATAATGAACATCGCCCCGTATCCAAGGTCATTGCCGAAGTAGCGAGAGAACACCAAATTACTCAGATCATTTTGGGCCAGACCGCGCATAGCCGGTGGGAACAAATTACGAAGGGATCGATTATTAATTCCTTGGTGCGTGACATCCCCTTTGTCGACTTGCACATTGTTTCCGTCGCCCGTTATATCCGGGACGAAGAAGGACTGTATGAAAAGGGCGTTCGCGCCTATTTAGCTCAGGACGGAGATCAATATCAGCTTAGCTTTAACCATAAAAAAGATACTCTTTATGAAGGTATTTTCTTCAAGGAAGCCGATACCGACTTTGATAATGGTATCTTTCGCTTTATGAAAGATGCAGAAACGCTGCAGGTTCTGGTTATAGATGGGGTTGTTACGGAATTGAAGAATGTAGACATTCAAACAACAATGAACCTGAACGACGCAGATAATTAAATTAGAGGTCTATTCCGTACCTGTTATCCAATGCTCTCTACATAATTTATGTGGGGAGTTTCTTATTATTGGCGGATTAATGCGGTTCGATTACAAGTTCACATCTACTTTGATAGGCAGCCCTTCGCTTTTATTCACGCCTAAATACTTCAGTGTCTCCGCCGTAGAGTGATGATTCAGAATCGATTTGATGATGGAAATGGCAATCCCCCTATGGTACGCATGGTAACCGAACGTCTTCCTCAGCGTATGCGTTCCGATATTCTCCGATATCCCGATTTCCCTTGCGGAATGATTAATAATCCGGTAGGCCTGCTGGCGGGTAATCGGGCCTCCATCCTTCTTGGATTTAAATAAATAGTCATCCGCTTTCCAATCCTTGCCGGACAAGTACTCATTCAAAATATCCCCGATCTTGCTGTTTAAGTAATAAGCCTTCTCCTCTCCTGTCTTCTCGTCCTTAATAAACAAAAACTCTCTCGGGCTCTGACCGTCCCACACGTCCTGTACCGTAAGGTTCAGCATATCCAGAAGATTCAAACCCGTATTAATGCCGAGTACAAAGAGCAGCAGATCCCTGATGGAGTGTTTTCTCAGCTCCTCTTTCATCGCTTGAATGGTCTCCATGTCTCGAATCGGATTCACATATTGCACCGATAATCCCTCCGAATGATGTTACTTAATTGAAGTTTAACATATATTAAGTAACATCACAAATGAAGATTGAATAAAATCGGGGGATTTTCTCAGCAAGCTTTTCCCCTTTTACCAACGCAAAAGCACCATGCAAGCATAGATATTGCCTCTGCCTGCATGGTGCTTTTCGTCTCTTCTAATGAAGCCAAACCGGCCTACCCCTTCACGCATATAACCACACTTTCAACAACGACAACAGCCTCTCCGCATCGACCGGCTTGCTGATATAATCCGAAGCGCCGGCCTCGAGGCAGCGTTTGCGGTCTTCCTTCATGGCTTTGGCCGTGAGGGCAATGACCGGAATTTTCTCGAAACCCGGCATCGTTCGAATGGTCCGCATCGCCTCGTCCAAAAAAAGGGTCCGGTGGCAACCGGACCCTTAGCAATCTATTTCGCAATATCCAAAAACCCTTCCCCGAACACATCCCGTACATCGTGAATGGTGAGAAAAGCGGTCTGATCAATGGAGCGGACAATCTTCTTCAGCATGGAAACCTCTTGCTTGCTGATGACGATGTACAGCACTTCCTTCGGATTCTTCGTATAGTACCCGTGACCCGACAGCACCGTAACGCCGCGATCCATCTTGGTAATGACCTCTTCTGCGATCCGGTCCTGCTTCTCCGAAATGATCGTGATCGCTTTCTTGGAATCCAGCCCTTCGATCATGAAATCCATCACCTTCGTGCCTATATACAAAATGATGATCGTCAGCATCAGCTTCTCTGCGCCAATAATGAAATAGGAAGAAAAAGCTACAATCAGATCGAAAAACAAAAGCGCGTAGCTGATTTTCCAATCGAGATATTTATTCGCGATCCGGGCCAAGATTACCGTTCCCGCCGTCGTTCCGCCGACTCGCACGATCAAGCCGATCCCGACCCCGACCATCACGCCGGCAAAAACGGCATTGATCATCGGCTCATGCGAATCGATCCTCCAGCTTTCCGTGACATGAAGGAACAACGAGTTGAACGCTACCGCAATCACCGTATAAATTGTCGTTTGCCGATCCAGGAATTTGTATCCCACGATCAGCAGCAAGCCGTTAATCACGATATTGACGAGGGAAGGCGACCACTGGAACAGGTAATACAGAATAATCGTGACCCCTGTAACGCCTCCTTCCCCGAACTCATTCGGTATGATAAACAGGTTGACGGCCAGCGCGAACAAGAAAGCCCCCAATAAAATGAATGCGATATCCGCCATTCTCTTCTTCATTTTGAACCTATTCCTTTCTTCAGCAAAATTACAACCAGTTCATCGTATCTATTTCCATCCATAAAATCAATATGACTTTGACACTTTACTTCGCTATCCAATTCACTAGGAAAAGTATCTCTAGGAATCGCGCCACATCATCTGAAGCAAAAAAACCACCTTCAGGGTGGCCATTTTAATGACATAATCTTGCGGAAACTAAACATTGAAATGTATATCGGCTGGCGGCATGTTTTCCTCAGAAATTTTTGCCTTTATATAAGGGCGAGGAGGTAGCGATAGATGTATCTGATTGGTGATTTAATACACTATTATCCCGATCCGCTGTTTGAAGACTGCAGCATATCCACGCCCGGCTCGTGTTAGATAATAAACTCATGTATCGCATTTATTAAGTTAGTCTCGAATTGAGCAGAATGCTGCAAAAATACATCATTATTAGCTACAAAATGAGAAAAGTACGCGAATTGCTGCAAAAGTGCACTAACTTTTGTTAGGATGTAAGGATAATAGGCAATATCAAGCGAAATGATGCACATTTGCAGGATTTTCGCCTATGGTACGATGAATCGCCCTAAATTGCTGTATTATTACACCATTTTCCATTGAAATGGAATGGGACCCGGGTTGCCTTGACGTTTCGCGCAGGATGAGGGGCGGATTCTCGGTCGTTGTGAAATATCTATTGTGGTCGACGATATATCGCCAGACGTAATAAGGGGGGGCATTTCGAGCATGTTCCCACTCACCCCGAAAGTATGGGGAAGTACTCCATAGTAAACCTGGTGCTCGGAGCCCTCTTACTCTTATTGGGCGTCTTCTTCTGGAGGATCGGAGCGCCCCTGCGCAAGAAGATTAAAAAGTTTAAGCGGGAGAAGGAGATTAGGGAGTAGCGAATAGTTTTGCAATGGAAAAAAGCGACCCGGATCGGTCGCTTTTCTTCTGGATCCATGGATTTCAGAACACGCATTCCGTGGCGATCGTCGGACGCTTAAGCAATTCCCAGCCGGTCTTGGCGCTTATAAAAGAGGCGAGCTCCAAGCCCATCCGGTAATGCGTCTGATAACCGGGATGATACCGGCCGCCCCATCCTTCCACCTCGGGATGTATCAATCCCAGATCCGCCACGAAGACTTTCGCGTTTCCGTTTTGATTGAAATGGGACACCACCTTATTCACGCTGGCAAGATAGTTGTTATTCATGGTTCCGACGCAGCAAAAGACATAGGGGTCGTTATATTTGTCCAGAATAGCCTTAATGAAACCGATATAAGCCGCAATATACTCCTCGTCATCAATGGGCGTAGAATAATCGTTTTGGCCCAAATTGATAACGACGCCTTCAGGAGTATACCGGGAAAAGTCCCAAGGCGCCGTCCCTTTGCCGAGCGTCCCGTAAAAATGTTCCGGCAAGCCTTGCTTGTTCCCTATCGCATCCTGCCAAACGCCAATTCCGCAAATGGCCATCGTATGATATTCCGCGTTCAACATTCTGGCGCTGATCCCGACATAGGACATGTATCCGTCGTCCAGATCCGGAGCTTCGGCGAGCTCGTGCGGATGTCCGATTCCCGCTCCATCCGTGATGGAATCGCCGAAGTATTCAAGCCGGAGCGGTTTGGCCGCGGGCGGGGCAAGAAAGCTTCCGCCGTCAGGCAGGGAAAAATGATGAAAGACAATACTTCCGGTCAGAATTCCCGTACGCTTGTGGATCTCTAAAGTGTGTTCCCCCTCCGGCAGCCCTTGTTCGATTACGTACTCATGAACCCCCTTCTTCAGATTGATCCAATTCCGGGCGACGCCGTCCACTACGATTTCAACGTAATCCTGGCCGTCGGAATCCTCAGCCGTCATCGAGATGGCCGTACCTCGGAAGGCAACAAACACGGCGCTGTTGACCCATCCGCATTTCGGGTTTTCTTTCTCGGTGAGATCAAATCTCCCCATCAGCCTGGCATATTCGGTAAAGCTAAACTCCAAAGTAACTCCCCCTTCAGCTTCAGCGTAGACTTATCGAATCCAACTCACGCAATAAGTAAAGTATACTTTATTATATAATAAAACTTATTTTATAATATCATTTTATACATTTTTGGTCAATTAAAAACCGGATATCCTGTTATAATATATACATATATAATGTACACAGTTGCACGCGCTTGAATTAATCATTAAAATAAAGTATACTTTTATAAAATGATTATATTGCCGGATAGGTTTTATGAGGCTGTAAAAGAGGAGAATTTTTGTGAACGAGCCGAAGTACGAAACGGTAAAACAAGCGCTGCTGCATCAAATTCAAGCCGGCGAGCTTCAACCCGGAGATAAACTGCCGAATGAAGAAGATCTTATGAACCAATTTCAGGTCAGCGGAATAACGATTCGAAAAGCGATGACGGAACTGGCCAACGAGGGCGTAATCACGCGAATCAAAAGAAAGGGCTCTTTCGTAAACGAAGCTCAAGCCGCGGACGAATCGAGTCATTTGATCGCGTTCATTTTATCGGCAGAAGACAACTTCGACGTATCGTATATGAAGATCATCAAAGGCGCGCAACAAGCGGCAGCCGAATTCAATTACTCCTTAATCGTGGAATGGAGCAACGAAAATTTGGCCGTCGAACAAGCATCCATTCAGAAAATGCTTGACCGGAAGGTCGACGGTTTCCTGATTTATCCGTTCGATCCGATCCGAAGCAAGGATAACTATCTGCTAATCGAACAAAACGACATTCCCTACCTGCTGGTGGACCGGTACAACGTGGATCATCCCGGCTATTTTTCCGGATGCGACAATTACGACGGGGCGATCCTGGCTACCCGGGAGCTGATTCGCCTGAAGCACTCCAAGATAAAATTCGCAGGCTACCACTTCTTCCTTCATTCCGAGCAGGAGCGGTTCGCCGGCTATTGCAGCGCCATGCGTCAGGCAGGGCTTCCGGTTACCGACGATGATTTGTTGACCCGCATCGATTATGACGCACTGGCCGACAGCATTTTTAAGCGGGACGTTACCGCTTTGTTTTGCTCCAACGACAAGCTTGCCATTGAAATCATCGGGCAACTGACCGGCCGCGGTGTTAAAATCCCGCAGGATGTTTCCGTTATGGGATTCGACGATTGGGACCATGCCGGCAACCTGTCGATCGGGTTGTCCACCGTCCGGCAAGACTTCGAGGAAATCGGCAGAAACGCCGCGAATTTACTGAACCAGGTTATTCAAGGCAAGACCCATGGAGGCAACACGAAAATATTGTCGGGCGTCTCTTTGGTGCTCCGGGATTCTACCTGCGAGAACCCTTACGCCTAACTTTTCTAACTCAAATAGATCCCTGAAAGGAAGTAATGCCATATGAAATTCGACTTTTTGAACTCGAGCCTCAGACACGGGCTCTTTCATCAAGAACAGGACGGAATCTCCTGTTTTCTTCCCGGGAGCGCGATAACCGTGCGCTTTCAAGGACGGGAAATTACCGCCGAAATCGAGGATGTCAACGGAGAGGGGAAAAGCTGGGTCAACGTCTATATCGACGACCTCCCGGTGCGGGTGATGAGAATAGATCCGGATAACCGGCTGTACCAGCTTGCGGACGACCTGGAGGACGTGCCCCATACCTTAACGCTGCAGAAACGCACGGAAGCGGCATTCGGCAGTATTAAGTTCACCGGTTTAACGGCAGAAAACGGCACCTTTCTGAGCCCGCCGGCCCACCTCCCCCACCGGATGCTCATCATCGGCGATTCGATCACTTGCGGCTTCGGCAACGAGGCACAAATCCCCTGCGATTGCGATGCTTCGCGCGAAAATATCGCGCTTGCTTACAGCGCGCTGACCGGTCAGCTATTGAATGCCGAAACTTTGATCGTCGGCGCGTCCGGTACGGGCTGCTACCAGAATTTCGGCGGTGCCAAGGAAGGCCGCATGTCGGATTATTTTATGGAAACCATCTGTCCTTATCTCGATCAGGAAGCCATGGATCCCTTTGATCCTGAAATCATCGTCGTTAATCTCGGGACCAATGATTGGTCCGCGCCCATCGAGCCTGCGGATTACATTGAACAATATCGCAAATTGGCAGGTTTCATTCGCGGCAGATATCCATCCGCCCAATTGTTCTGCGCCATCGGTCCGATGACCCTTGGTCCGAGCCCCTATTTGAAGGCTCTTGTGGAAAGTCTCAACGAGGAAGGCGACGGTAATATTCACTTCGTGGAGTTTCCGCTCATCCAACGGCCGGAAGACGGCATGGGAGGCTGCGGACATCCCTCCGTCAAGAAGCATCGGCAGATGGCAGAACAGTTGGCCGGGACGATCGCTCGGGTTTGTTCCCTGTCCGACCCCGTTTCCCGTTAAACATAATGACCCGCAAAAAGAACCGCTTCATACTCGATACAAACAGAAACGGACCAGCATAATCTCCAACGCTAGTCCGTTTTTGTTTGTTTCTGCATTTCTATGGAATTGAATCGATTGAGTCCATTTTTGTTGAAGGAACGGCCTCATTAGAGCAAGCTCCGGCTATTAAAGAAAAAGCAATCGCACACGCCAAAGAAGTTGCCCAACGTTTCTAAAAGGAGGGGGAATCAAAATAAAAAGCCTGTTGAAGTTTTTCAACAGGCTGATCGCCTTAGAGCGGTCCTTTTTTGCGGTCGTTGTTCCGATGAACAGAAACACTTCTATTTTTTTGCCAAGAAAGCGTCGACCTGATTCTGCAGCTCGGTCTGGATTTTCCCCAGCACCGCTTCGCCTTCACCCTTGAACTTGGCGAAGTATTCGTCCGGATCAAGCGCGCCGTTAAATATTCCGCTATAATATTTGGCTTGAATGGTCGCAAACTGGGCCACTTCGTTCTTCACCGGCGTCGGATCGAAGGTGAAGCCGGTCATGACGTCCTTCGTGAAGTTGTCGGCTTCCGTAATGAATTGACTGAACTTTTGAGTTTCTTCGTCCGTACCGACCCACTCCCGTTCTAACGTAGGATTGAGCATGAGCTGGAACGAGACGATGCCGCCATCATTGTTCAGTGTCTCGTATTGATGCTCGCCGGCTTGTTTCCAGTTTACGCCTTCAATCCCGTGCTCCAGCAGATCATAATTCTCCTGTCGGTTCGCCCAATCGAGGAACATCATCGCGCGGTCTTTATGTTTGCTCGTCTTTACTATGCAGATGAAATTATCCATTTTGAAATTGGACAGGTTCTTACCGGGAGTTAGGTCAAACAAACGAACGGCTTCCAGCTCACCCTCGGGCACAACCTGCTTCAACTGGTCGTTGTACGATTGGGGAATTCCAAAGACCATTTGGGGCGTGGCTGCGACTTTGTTCTGAAGCTGCATTTCCGCCGGATTGCTTTTATTCGTCAAGACGTCCTGGGACATCACTTTGTCGACGAACAGCTTGCGGACATCCTGGATGTTGGACCAGATCTTAGGCTCCTGGGTTTCAAAGAAATTGTAGACCTTCCCATCGTTGCCCTTGTAATACAGCATCAAGCTGGCCCCGGCAAAATTCGTCGGGCGGATGTTGACGCCGGTATCGTCACGGATCAGCCAGTTGACCCAGCTGTAAGTGACGTCGTCTGCGCCCGCCAGGAGCGGCGTGATCCCGGACTTACCGTCACGAACGGCATAGAGATAAGTTTTCAGATCTTCATACGTCTTTACGGGCTGCAAATTCAACTGCTCCCTCAAGTCCTTGCGGATGAAGACCGATCTCTGCTGGGTATAGGCGCTTCCCAAGGGAACGCCGTAGATCTTGCCGTTGATTTTGTTCGCGTCCCACATTTGTTCCGGTCTCGTCTTTTTCACATTGGGTCCGTATTGGTCCAGAAGTTCGCTTAATTCCTCATAATAGCCCTGGGAAGCCATGGTGTCCAAGTGCAACCACGGAGCATCGAATATCAAATCTACACTTTCTCCCGAGGCAAGCATGACGTTGGTCTTCTGATTCAAATCGGCAAAGTCGACGAATGTAAATTTAACCTGTGTGTTCATCTCGGCTTTTAATCTCTTGTTGACTTCCGCCAGCACCTCGTCATAATTAGCCCCCTCCGCCCCCGGGACAACAACCTCCAAGGTGACCGGCTCGAGGGATGAAGACCCGGTTCCCCCGGAATCTTCCGGCGCGGAAGCATTCCCGCCGCCGTTGCCGGCACACCCGGATAACGCGATGACTAGTCCGAGCAGCGCCGGCACCAGGAACTTGCGTTTAGATTTGGCCATGTAAATTTACTCCCTTCAAATAATCATCTTATATAGAAGCGGCCGGGCCGGTCTATATCGACACGCTCAGCCATTCGTATCAAACTCCGCTTAACCTTTTACCGAGCCAAGGGTCAACCCTTTGACGAAATATTTCTGAACCATCGGATAGACGAGTATAATCGGACCGATCGTCAGGCACACCGTTGCCAGCTTGACCCCTTCCGCCGGAGGCAGGGTCAGCACATTGCCGTGATTGAGCGATGAGAGCTGCATTTGCGACATAAGCTGCCGAAGAAGCAACTGGAGCGGGTACATATCGCTGTTATCGATAAACAGAAGCGACAGCCACCAATCGTTCCAATATTGCAGGGCGTAGAACAAGCTGATCGTCGCAATGACCGGCGTCGAGATCGGCCGGATAATTTTAAAGAAGATCGTCCACTCTCCTGCACCGTCAATGTTAGCCGATTCGTTCAGCTCATAAGGCAACGAGCGATAGAACGAGACCAAGATAAACGCAAAGAACGGATTCATGACATAAGGAAGCACAAGCGCCCACAGCGTATCTTTCAGATGCAGCCACTGCACGACCAGAAGATAGAAGCCGACGAGCCCCGAGCCGAAGACCATCGGCACGTAGGTCATGAACGAGAGGAAGCCGCCATATCGGTTCTTCGGATGGGCCAGCACGTAAGCAAACAACGCGGTAACGACGAGGCCGATCACGGTTCCGATGGCCGTTACCGCGATGGTGACGCCATAGCTGGTAAACATTTGCTTGCCCTGAAGGAGGAACCGATACGACTCCAGCGTAAACTCATCCGGCCATATGGAGTATCCGTTCACCGCCAAGCTTCGGGTGCTGGAGAACGAATTGATGACCATCAGCCAGAAAGGAAACAAACAAACCAGCGCAAACAGAACCAAAAACAGTCCGAACAAGAACATCGCCATTTTATCGGAAATGCCGCCAGTCCGCCGGACTTGCGCGGGCGGGATCAAAGCAACCGGACGATTCATATGAAGTTCACCTCCCTTTGCATTCCGTGAATTTAAAATAATCTGGAGTCTTTATCGATTTTCCGGACTAAGGCATTAAACGAAACGACGGCGATAAGCCCCATAATCGACTGATAGAACACGATAGCCGATGACATGCTGAAATTGCCAAGTTGTCTCAACGCCCGGTAGGAATACGTATCGATGACATCGGTCGTCGGGAATAGAATCCCGTTGTCCCCGATTATTCCGTAGATCATGCCGAAATCGCCGTAGAAGATCCGTCCGACTCCCAAGAGAACCAGAATAATGATTTGCGGCTTCAGCAAGGGCAACGTAATGTATCTCATTTGCTGCAGCCGCGTGGCTCCGTCCAGGCGGGCGCTCTCATAATAATCGGAGGAGAAACCGGTTATGGCAGCGAGCAAAATAATGGAGTAATAGCCGGCGCTCTTCCAGATTCGCGTTAAAGTTAGAATGATCGGCCATACCCATGGGGTCTGATACCAATCGACGGCTTGAAGTCCGCTCATGCCCAGGACGCGGTTAATCAGACCGTCCGTATTGTTGAATAGAATGAATGCCATATATCCTACGACGACCCAGGAAATGAAATAAGGAAGGAAGACGACGGATTGGATCGTGCGTTTAAACCATTTCAAGCGAATCTCATTCAAGAAGAGCGCGATGAGAAGCGCAAAGACCATCTCGAAAATGATGAACAACCCATTTAAATACACCGTATTGACCGTGACTTGAATCCAATCCCGATTGGAGAAAAAGAAGCGGAAGTTGTCCAGCCCCACCCAATCACTGCCCCATATGCCTTTGCTGATCTGAAAGTCCTTAAACGCCAGCAGATGTCCGGACAGAGGAATGTAGGAGAAGACAACGAGAAAGATGATTCCCGGTATCGCCATCGAGTACAAGCCCCGGTTCTTTACAAGATCCCTAAACATTCTCAATTTATAGTATCCCTCCATTCTGTCTGTTCTGTCCGATGTGGCCATATCCTGACAGTGTTTATTATGTACGGAAGGAGATCCGTGGAATAGTCCTCATTGTGTCACAAGGGGTACTAAAGCGCGGTAATCCGGTCTCCGGAGCCATCCTAATTTGCACTATGTCAAAATGAGGACTTCACACGGAAGCCAGGATATGATTGAGTTAAGAGTGTCAATCCACGAAGCACGGGGTGCTGGAATTATATGAAGATCAAAACTTTTCTGCAGAAGACTTATTTTCGTACTTTTCTATTACTAACCACTGTTCTGATCTGTTCCATGATTCCTTTCGTCTATTTCCTGTCTGCGGAATTCGCGAAATACACCATGCTGGAGGTACGCAGCAATTCGCAGAACGTAGTCAACAATCTTGCTTCGAAGACCGAAATGATTCTCGGCAATTTAAAATCATACGGGCTAAGCATGTACGCCGATCAGAATATCCAGAACTGGTTCTTCAATACAAGCAAGGATCCGCTCGTCGACCATGCTGCGCTTGTAGCCCAATCCAACTTCATGTCTACCGAGCCGCTTATCCAGCGATCCTATCTCATAAATTTGAAGCAGAGTCTTGTCGTTGACTCCAAAGTAGGAATCGTCCGGTTTGAATCCTTTGCCGACCAGAGCATGCTGGAGCGGGTGAAATCATTCCGGCGCCAATACTTGCGCTTCTTTAATCATCCGACGGACGGCTCGGACTGCCTGGCCCTTATTCTGCCCGCGACTCCCGAGAAGCCGTCCGATTTCTATCTCGTGCTCCTGATCGATAAATTGCAGCTGTCAAAGCTTGTGTTCGGCCAAACGATCTCCTCGGAGCAAGACATTCGGATTCTCGACGAGGACGGATTAGTCTTATTAGGCGCATCCAATTCCGCATTGGACGAACAACTTTATCAAGCAGGACGGGAGCGGCAAGACAGCGATTTCCAAGTCCGGCTCCCGCATCAGACCTGGTTCGTCAATACAGCCGAGCTGACTACCGAAAACTGGTCGGTATATTACTCGACCGAGTATCATACTTTGACTCGCCATATATCCTCATATCAGCAAAAATTGATAACGTATACATTGCTGCTATTGGGAATCGTTTCGGCGTTGTTCTTCTGGAGTTCGCGCCGCTCCTTGCGTTCCATTACCTTTATGTCGGAAAAGCTGAAGAATAAAATAGCGGTCGCAAACTCCGGGTCCGATGCCAAGCCGGATATCCAATGGATCAACGACGGCATCGATATGCTGCTGAACAATGTGGAGCAGCTCCATGCCTCCATGAGAGACCAATCCGAGCTCGTTCGAAGTGAATTTCTCGCCCAGTGGATGCTGCACGGCTCGCCGGGCACCCAGAGCTACGAATATATTCAGACCCGGACCAAGCTGGCTTCCTGTAAAGTCCTGTTTTTGGCCGTCCTGCGGATCGAAGCTTATACGGTCTTTTGCGAACGTTACGATTTCCCTTCCCGGAAATTGATTAAGTACGCGATACGCAATATTAGCGAAGAAGTGATTGGCGCCGGTTCTTATGCGGCCGAGGGCTTGGATATGGGCGGCGATCATCTCATCCTCGTCATCGGCGGCCATGAATCGGGCGAGCTCCAACTGCAACGCCTTCTTGAAGAGGCGCACAATCAGGTGGCGCGCATTCTACGCGTCGATACAACCGTCGCGATTAGCAATGCCTATGACTTCGGCGCTAATTTCCGAAACGTATACGATCATATCTACGAGTTGACGATGCTGCGATTCCTTGACGGAGAAAAGCACATTTTTCTGGAGAGCGATTATGAGGAGTTTATGGCGGGTTATCCTTCCGCATCGGAGGCGTTGGAGACGGCCGAGATCATCAAGGCGATCCGCCGCGGCCGCGCGGAGACCGCCGTCGTTCTGCTGCGCCAGCAGATGAAGCACATCCATGAGCTTCCTTATCGCGACTGCAAGCTTAACTTGACCTATTTCACCTACGATCTGCTCAAAAACTTCAACAAATCCAGCGTCCTGCACGAGATCAGCAGCATCCATCAACTGCTGGAGCGGTACAGCACGCTGTCCGAGTTTCAAGCGTGGCTGGAGGGCATCGTCACGACGCTCGCGTCCGAGACCGAAGTTCCGAAATCTTCGAGCCGCAAGGAAGAGATCGTCCTGGAGATCAAAGAATACGTGGACAACCACTTGCAGGATGCGCAATTATCGATCGAGCAGGTAGCCGACAATTTCTCCTTCTCCGTGAGCTATATCCGGCAGTTATTCAAGGAGATCATGAACGCGTCGTTGTCCGAGTACATCCTCCAGGAACGAATCGAGCGAGTGAAAGAGAAGCTGGTATCCAGCCAGCTCTCGGTGCTGGAGATCGCGGATCAATGCGGCTTCATATCCAAGGGGCATTTCTTCTCCACGTTCAAGAAGTTCACGAACCTTACTCCGAAGCAGTATCGGGAAATCCACGGGGACTCGGCGATATCCCGGTAAATTTACTGCGCTCTCTCCTTATCATGAAGAAACGGTTGGGAAGAGACCCGGCTAGCCAGCTATTTCGCAGGAATGATTCAAGCAGCAGCAATAGGACCCTTCCGAAAAGCCGAGGGCTTTTCCGGAAGGGTCCTATTCGTTATCAAAACGGTCGGCCGTAATTCGATTTTACTTACTTATTCCGGCAGCGGCGAATACGCGATCAAACCCTGCCTTGGAACGGCGAATCAGTTGCTCCGGCGTATCTTTCGGCATGTCTGGCGTCAGAACCTCCTGCGACACGATCCCGTCATAGCCAATATGCTGCAGCCCTCTTAAAAAGCCTTCCAAATCGATGACTCCTTCTCCAGGGTACAGACGATCGTTGTCCCGTACAGCCTCGAGAGGCAAGTTCGGCGCGTCGTTGATATGCACATGAACGATTTGCTGCGCCTGCAGCCGCTCGATGTCGTCTGAAGTTAGACCGTTCGTATGCCAGTGATACGCATCCAGCAGCAAACCGACATTCGGCTCCCCGATCGCGTCTATCCAGTCCAGCGTCTCTTCCATCGTCCAGATGAAAGGGTATTTCCAAGCCGTCCGCAGATGATGCGGTCCGACGAATTCCAGTCCCATCCTGATGCCAAAGGCACCGAGTATTTGGGCGCAGACTCGCAGACGCCGGGTGGCGAGCGCTAAAAAGTGAGCAGGTTTCGCGTCGGTCGATGGCAAGATGTACGTACAGCAGCGCGTGCAGCCCAACGACTGTGCAGCAGCAGCCGCTTCAGTCAAGCCGGTCAGCCCTGCCCGAAACTCGTCCTCGCCAGCCCTCCATTCCACAGGCAAGCCGATCGCACCGATGACGACTCCGTGCTGTTCGAGTTTTTTAAGGGCCCCATCCGTTCCCAGACGTTCGATCAATCCCCTGGCATCCACGTCAACCGCCCGAAAACCGCTCGTGCCCGCCAGTTCGATGAACCGCTCTTCACTTCCCACCGCGCCTAGGCCGTCAAGCGTCAATCCTCTCAGCATTTCATGATCCTCCCTCAATGAACAGAAGTGTCAGTCAGATTTCGATCGGCGTGCTTTATTAATCGGAGGTTCCTTGAACCGGTTCAAGCCCCAGCTCCGGATTCGCCAAATCGAGTTTATACATGACTTGATTGTAGTTATACCGCGGCGTCGGGACATGACTTGTGAACGTATTCGTATAAGTCCCCTCAAAGTAAATTACCCGGCCTCCATCTTTGCCGAAGTTCTTGTGCTGGGCCACGTTATAAAAAGTATAATCGTTATGCGTTACGATCTTTTTGGCAGTAGTCCAAGGGCCTTGAGGGGCCGGAGCTTCCGCATACCAGATTTCCCCGAGCACCGACGTCTTGCCTTGCATCTGCTGTCCGATCATCACGTAACGCTGCCGATAATCGTTCCATTCGACGGAGCTGAAGGCAATTTCCACCGCTTCGCCGGTATCGGCATCTTTCAATTGATTATAATGCGGGTCATCCGTTTGGATCAAACCTAAATTAATGAGTTCCTTCTCTTGATTCTGGGTAAGCGGCGGAGTGTTCTTTTTCCAGCCCCATACGAGTTTGCCGTCCGCGTCGCGTTCCAGCGACGTTTGAGCCCCGTTGTATGCCGTTCCCGGCGTCAAGCACGTAAACGATTCGTATTGCGTATAGTCGATGATGGCATCATAGCTGGCGGCAACGCGCAAATTCGGCATCCGGTGTTCGGTAAAGAGCCAGTAGCCCGACCCGTTCTCCTCATAGTACGTCGCCTGTCCGCCCGGATGGCGCCAATCGTCTTTGGAAGGGAACTCGACGACCTGCTCGAACTCCTTCGTATTGTCGTTAAAGGCAAGAATGCCGAAGGCGGTGAGATCGGGATTATGCGTGCTGTAACCGGCGAGCAGGCGCTCCTGTCCGGCGTTGTCCTCGGCGGTCATCAAACCGAACACCCAGGCGATTCCGGCGCCGTCGGGCAGCTGCGGAACCAAGCTTTTGACGAAACCGTCGTCTTTCGTAAAATACTTCAGATTTACGCCGACATCCGGGTCCAATCCGCCGTTTTGCGGCAGTTCGGAAGTCGCTCCCGTCACGCGGAAGTTCCCCAGCGGATAAGCCGGTCTGTCGGTATCGCCCCAGAACCAGTATAGTTTATTGTTGTACTCGATCGTCTGCACGGAATCCTGCCCCATGACCAGACCGTTGATCAACGGCTCCTGGATCGGCGCATTCAAACCAAGCAGCACGCTGTCGCGGTAGATGCCCTGTCCCGTAACCCGGTACAGCCGTTCGGCGATGTTGACCCGGTTCATCTCGATCGTAATCGTGCCCCCGGGGGTGGTCTGTACGGCCTGCCCGCGATTGCCGAACATGTCGGCAGGGAAGTCGTAACCGTGGCTCGACAAATGGAAGAAGACCGACTGATCCATCAGGCCGGGCTCGTCGAAGGCCACGACACCGGCACTATCCGTGTAATACAGAACGTTGTTCGTCGTCTTCAGTTCAACAAGAGGAATGCCCCGGCCCGTCTCGGCATCCACGACCTTGATCGTGAACGGCTTCCCGACCGTTTTCTTCGCGATGCTCACCTCTTGCCCGGCGTTGTCTTCCGCCGCTTGCGCCGCCGTAGCGGCGCCCGGCGCCGTCATGGCCATCAGCAAGATGCAAGCCCATATTCCCGCCTTTTTCCACTGTTTCATTTTCATTTACTTACCTCCCGACCTTTGTCGTTTTGATAAAATGAAATCGTTGCGCCGTCGAACGTCCTCTATTCAAACCGCCGATGATGAACTCTTCCCACAAACCACCTCCCTGCCCGGGAATCTCACGCCATGCCGCTCCATGAATCAGGCATTCGACGTCAGGAGCCGACCTGCATGCGCGACCAGTCGAAGCCTATCGCCGCCAGCAGTGCGCGAGCAATCAACAGATGACCGCTCAAGTTCGGATGCACCCGGTCGGAGGCCAGCGCAGTAGGATGCACGTAGTCGAACTGGCCGGCGAAAGCCGCCTGCGTATCCACGAATAGAGCGCCTACCCGCTCCGCAACCCGCTTGGCCGCCAGTCCGAACTCGTCCATCCGGCTGCGCATGCGATCTTCGGCATTCGGCTCCAGATAGAACGGCGTCAGGATCACAAGCCCCTGCAGGCCGGGCTGCGCCGAACGCACCAGTTCTTCCAGGGTCCGCTCGTATTCTTCAAGACCCACATGCGACTCCGGGATCGCGGGTTGGTCGAACTCCCGCCATACATCGTTAATGCCGATCATGACCGTCAGCCAATCCGGCTTCAGATCCAGCACGTCCGTCTGCCATCTGGCCTGCAAATCCCGAACCGTATTGCCGCCGATGCCCATATTCGTCACGCGGATGGAGAGCTCGGGATATGCCGCCTGCAGCATCGCGTCCACGAGCGCGACGTACCCTTTGCCGACGCCTTGGAACAGCCCTTCCCCGTGCGGGTATTTACGTTCGCAGTCCGTGATCGAGTCGCCGATCAGGACCAGGCGTTGCCCTTCTTTCAGCTTCATCCTTTATTCCTCCCATTCAACCGGAGCCGGATCGTCTTCACCTCGAACGGACGGAACTGAAGCGATACCTCTTGGCCCTCGTGCGGCAAATCCGCCAACTTCTCCTCCAGCATATTCGTCTCAGAAACCGCCGCAAAGGACAGCCCGAAATGAAGCCCGCACGCCACGGAAGCTCCCTTGCTCTCGTACAGACGCACGATCCAATCGCCCGATCCGTCTTCGGCAAGCTTGACCGTCTCCGCGATCACATGGGCTTGATCGATGGAGAGCAACGATTGCGTCTCACGGCTTCCTCCGGATGCGAGGCTGACGGGATAGTTCAGCTCGTAGGCTTCCCGTACGACGGCACTATCCAGGAACGCGCCGTTCCAGAATGTAAATCCGTAAGTAAATTGGTGCACCCCTTGATCGGACGTCTCGTCCGGATACGTCGGAGCCCGAAGCAGCGTCAAACTCATCGTGTTGTCGTTGACGGAAATCCCGTATTTGCAGTCGTTCAGCAGCGCGAAGCCGCGGTTTGCCTCCGCAAGCGCAGACCACTTGTGTTGAACCACTTCGTAACGATCCGCATCATGCGGACGCGAGTCATGATTCGGCCGCTTAACGTAACCGAACTGAATTTCCTGCAACGACTCGTTTGTATGAACGCGGACAGGGAAATCCACTTTCAGCAGCTTATTCTTCTCGCGCCAGCGAATCGTCGTATGGAATTCCACCCGGCGGCTGCCGGCACGCAACCGGATATCCTGGATCAGGGTCGATTGGTTCAATTCGCGCTCAACCCGGATATTCGCGAAGAGCGGGCCGTTCGCGGTAAGTGATACTTTGGCGCTTGCAGTCAGCTCGACGGGTGCCAAGCGATAGCGCCGATCAATCTCCCATGCATCGAAATCCGAATTTTGATCCCGGTACATCCGCATGACGTTGCAGGTGTCCGCCGCCCATTCCGCACCGGTCTCCTTGTCAAAAACAGTCGTTATCTCGCCCCGCTCGTTAATTTCGAGCGCAATCCATTCGTTCTCCAGACGCGATTCCGTGGCAAGAACCGCAGACGCTGCAGGAGCATCCGCCGCCGCTTCCGCTTCAGCCTTGTACGTCGACCAGCCCATGGAAGGGGCCTCGACCTCGGCATAGGCAACGCCTTCGTGCCATTGCACAGGCAGAACTGCTCCGTTCCCGTCCGCAAGGCCATGAACGCCGGCAGGCAGCGCGACCAGTTCCTTTCTCGGCCAGGACAGCGAGTTAAAGACGGTTACCCGGGAGGCATCGCCGTCCGTGAGCGCATCCCTTGTATCCGAAGCCAAGTCGTACACGTTCTCGTTCAATGCCTTCAGCTCCATCTGCGCCTCTTCATGGACGCGATGGATGGAGGAGCCGGGCAGAATATCGTGGAACTGGTGCAGGAGCAGGGTCTTCCATAGCCGGTCCAGATCCTCGTAAGGGTAAGCCCGGTTATTAAGCAGCTCCGCCGCAGCCCCCCATAGCTCCGCCTCGCGGAAACCGATTTCCGCCTTCCGGTTCAGCTTTTTGATGATCGCTTGCGTCGTGTAAGTCCCGCGGTGAGCAGGGTAATAGAGCTCTCCTACATACTTGGCTTCAGGAATACCTTTTTCGATCTGATCCTCGAAAAATTGTATCGGCGAACCATGCTTTGTCTTGGGAACGCCCTCCAAATTGCCGAGCCTGCGCATAAACTCGAGATCATCCCGATTGGAGCCGCCGCCTCCGTCGCCGTGTCCGAACTGGGTAAGCCGCGTAGAAATGCCATCAAGCTGAACGCGATCGTTCCACTGATCGATCAAGAACGACGGATTGATCCGAATCGGGTAGTAATCGCCGTAATTCATCAGATGCGTCAAAACTTGCGAACCGTCGATCCCTTCCCACATGAACGTATTGTGCGGGAACGGGTCCGCTACATTATCGTAAGTTCCGAACAATTTTGTAGACGCGAAATAATGGATCCCGCAGCCCTTCATAATTTGCGGCAGGTTTCCGGTATAGCCGAATACGTCAGGCAGCCACAGCATCTCGTTGTCCACGCCGAATTCGTCCTTGAAGAACCGCTTGCCGTGCAACGCCTGGCGGATCAGGCTCTCGCCGCTAGGCAGATTCGTATCGGGCTCTACCCACATGGAGCCTTCGGGAACGATTCTCCCTTCCTTCACCGCCTGTTTGATTCGCTCGTACAGCTCCGGATACAGCGTTTTGACCACCTGGAACAAATACGGCTGGCTCTGGGTGTAGGTGTATTCCGGGTATTCGTCCATGAGCGCCAGCTGATTGGACAGGGTCCGCGCAATCTTCCGCTTCGTCTCCGCGATCGGCCACAGCCAGGCGACATCCAGGTGGGACTGTCCCATCAGGTACAGGGTCGGCGCCGTCGAACCGTTCACGCAGGAGAGGAGCGGCTCCATGATCTTCCGGCACTGTTTTGCGCTCTCACAGAGAGATTCCTGGCGCAAGGTCAGGTCGATCGTCGCGAACACCTGAGTCAGGCAACGATCAATCTCCGCAACGCGGAGGGATTTGGCATCCAGATGATTGCGAAGATCGTATAAACACTCCAAATCGATGAAAAACTGATAGACTTCCTCTTCAAAAACGCAGAGTTGCGACTCTCCGAACGTCGGCGTGGAACCCGAATGTCCGGCGTACGCTTCCGCGACGATTTCAAATGGCTCGCCGGCTTTCGCCGAACGGGTTAAAGTTAAGTAATGATGGTTAAGGTCTTTCGCCCCGCTCACGATGCCGTTAATGTATACGGTCGCTTCGGAACCGAAATCAAGCTTGGCCACAAGCCGTTTGCCTTCGGCCTCCTCGGGAACGACGACGGTCCCGCGGAACCAGCCGTATCCCCAATTTTCTCCCCACCGTTGACCCGGAGCGACGCTCCGGAACGGTTGTCCATCCATTTCATGAATGAACAGTTGCTCCATTGTCGTAAAACCGGAAAAATCTATCGAAGAAAGCTTCGTAATCATAAATTGATCTCTTTTGTTCAGCAGCTTTTCCGCATGGAATAAAATCTCTTTTTTTTCATTCAAGGTTTCTCACATCCTATGGTTTCGTTATCTTTGATTTGATCTATCGACTTGCGATATACCGCCCCTCCGCGGCGGTCTTGCAGCGGAGGGACGACTAACCCTTAGTTTCCTAGCGCTCTTTGTGCGGCATCGTTATAGATTTTCAGCGCCTCGTCGATGTTGCCCATTTTGTTGACCTTATCGATGAATGCCTGCCAATTGTCGAAGCTGCTCTTGCCCGCCACGAATTTGGCCTGTTCTTCCGTAACGAACGTCTTGATCGGGTTCATGATCTCCGAGACCCGCTGGCTTTCGCTGCCCGTGAGTTGAATCGACGGCTCGCTCAACCAGGAAGGAACGTAGTCGTTCTCGGGCATCGGCAGACTCGTCAGGAATTCCGCCTTCTCGATCGGAACCTCTTCATATTTGCCGTTAAATACCGTATAGTCCGTCGCGGCAAAATCCACGAACGCTCTTGCGTCGCTCACCATCTGCAAACCGGGGTTATAATTCCGGCTTGCGCGCATGCCGTATTTATCGCCTTCCAGCCAGGGATCCTTGGCCGTTTTCAGCGAGTCGACAAAGGTCGGAACGCCGTCTTCCCCGATCGTATAGGTCGTGCCCTCGATGCCCCAAGTAATAAGCTCGATCATTTCATCCGAATATTGATAATCGATGAATTTGATCAATTCTTCGGGGTTTTTCACTTTCGAGCTTACGCCGTAGACGCCCCAGCCCAAGTCGGGGGTATTGCCGTTTACGACCTCTTGCCAGGCCTTTCCGTACTTCGGATTGTCAGGATACAGCGAAACCGCGAAAATCTTCCCGTCGTTGGCCGTTCTAGTGTACTCGGCAGGCGTCGTAAACCACTGCGTCAGCCACATAAAGTTGTCGCCGTTCAGCGCTTTTCTTTTTACCGTATCGTCCGTATCAATGGTGTACTCCGGATCCAGCAGCTTCTCCGAATACAGCTTATTCGCAAATTGGAGCGCATCTTTATAGCCTTCATCCAGAACCCCGTATACGTATTTCTCGCCGTCCCAGAAAATTTCGTCCCGGATATGGTTCGCGGAGAACAGCGATCTCAAGCTATTCCATTTGGTCGCGACGGGATATTTGTCGGGGTAGAGCTCTTTAAGCTTTTTGGCCGCCTCGTAGAATTCATCGAGCGTTTCCGGAACTTTGATGTTATTGGCCTCGAACACGTCATAGCGGTAAGCGGACGTATTCTGGATGAGCATGCCGCGGTCCTCGGGGAATCTGGGCGTGGAGGTTTCTTTGAAGGTGTACATTTTGCCCTCGGCATCCGTTACCCGCTTCATCCCGTTCTTTACCTTGCCAATGTAGTTCATATAGTTCGGCATCAAATCTTTATACTGGCTCAACTCGAGGAGCTGGCCCTGTTCGGCCATTTCGGTCGTATCATAGAATAAAGGCGTCACGAAGAAGTCCGTCAGATCGTCGCTTGCGATCATAAGCTTGACCTTCTCGTCATACTCGGAAGACGGAATATAGTTGTATTTGATTTCTACCTTCTTGCCCATATAAGCTTCCATGCGTTTGTGCCATTCCTTGCCCACCAGACTGTTCGGATTGTCCACGCCGCTCGCAGGCAGCGTCACCGAGAAGCGCACCACTTCCTGGCCCTGATCGTCTCCCTTGGCGGCAGAATTTTTGGAATCCTTCGAACATCCGGAAAAAACCATCAGCGCGGCTAACCCAAGGATCAGCATTTTTGCCAGTTTGTTCATTCAATTTCCCCCTATTTCGTACGATAAACCGCTTTTTCAAATCCACAATCCGCTTGCAAGGCACACTCTGCGCACTCACCTCCTTACACAGCTGTCATCCGCCCCTCAGCCTTTGATCGAGCCGACGAATATTCCTTTGGTGAAATGCTTCTGGAAGAACGGGTAAATGCACATGATCGGAAACATGGTAATAATAATGACGCTCATTCGTACCGCCTTCGGATCGAGCGTGTCTCCCGGGCCATTTACGGCTACCGAGCCGCCGCCGATCCGCCCTTGAATCGCAGTCGTATCCAAGGTGAACAGGTAATTTCTCAACACCATCTGCAAAGGATACTTATCCTGGTCCCGCAAGTAGATCAAAGCTTCGAACCAGCCGTTCCAGCTTCCGACCAGACCGAATAGCGCAAAGGTCGCAAACAGCGCCTTCGACAACGGGAGGATGATCTTGAACAGAACGACCAAATCGTTCGCCCCGTCGATATAGGCGGAGTCCTTCAGCTCGGCGGGAATGTTCAGAAAGAAGGTTCGGAACAGAAACACGTTGTAAGCGCTGATCGCGCCGGGAAGAATCATGACCCAAACCGTGTCCAGCAGGTTCAGACCGCGCATAAGCAGATAGGTCGGAATCAAGCCTCCGCCAAAAAACATCGTGATCATGAGAAAGATGGTAAGAAATTTTTTGCCCGCAAATCCCGGGATCGTGAGCGGGTAGGCCATTAATGCCGTAAACAGCAGCATGATGCCCGTAGAACCGACCGCGTAAATGATCGAGTTCAGATACCCTTTGAAAATGTAAGGATCGTTAAATACCGTCGTATAAGCTTCCAGGTTAAATCCCTTAGGCCAAATCGTTACGCTCCCGGAGGAGATGTAACGCGTGCCGCTTAGCGATGTCGCGATAATGTTCAGGATCGGATACAGCACGACAACCAGGATGAATAGCATGATAAGAAGATTTATGGCATCGAAAGTTCTGGAACCTAAGCTAGCTTTTTTCAAAATCCCACCACCTAGAACAAACTCGTCTCTGATACTTTCCGGCTTATCCAATTCGTTAAGAAAAGAATCGTAAAGGAAATCACCGACATGAATAATCCGATGGCCGTCGTGTATTCGTATTGCGCGCCCAGTATACCTTGGCGATAAACATAGGATCCTATGACATCCGCCACTTCGTAAGTCTCAGGCGAATAGAGCAGAATGATCTTCTGGAAATCGTTCCCGAGGATTCCCCCCACGGCGAAGATCAGCAAAATAATCGTGGTCGGCTTGAGCGACGGCCAGGTGACGTTCAAAACCTTCCTCCATCGGCCTGCACCGTCTACCTCGGCTACGTCGTAGAGCGTAGGATCTATTCCGCTTAATGCGGCAAGATAGATGATCGTGCCGAACCCGACGCCCTGCCATATGCCGGAAGAGATGAAGATGGTCCGGAAATAGCCGGGCTCGAGAAGGAACATGATCGGATCTCCGCCGAAGAAGCCGACGATTTTGTTAAACAATCCGTCTCTCGCCGTAAATTCCTTAAGCAGCCCCGCAACGATGACGACCGAAATAAAATGCGGGAAATAAGAAACCGTCTGTACGAGCTTCTTAAAGCGCTTGTTTTTCAGTTCATTAAACAACAGGGCCAATATGATCGGCGCCGGAAACGACCATAATAAAGTATACAAACCCAGAAGCAACGTGTTCTTCAAAACCCTGAACGCCATGGGATCGTGAAAGAAGGAAGTGAAGTACTTGAACCCCACCCACTCGCTTCCCCAGATTCCCTTGGAAGCGTTGAAGTCTTTGAAAGCGATTAAAATTCCGTACATCGGAAAATAGTGAAAAATCAATATCGTCAGAAAACCGGGAAGCACCATGAGGTAGAGATAGCGGTGCTTGTAGATTCTGGCCGCCAGCCTGTTATTGGTTGTCTTCAAAGAAACACCTCCTGACTGTTAACATGTTGTGATCGGTTACGGCCGATACTACGGGTCGCGGACGCATAAGCCCTTCCATTGGGTTCGCCTTATATGTAAGCGCATTCATTTCACCTCCAGGCTGTATCCTAACGTTCGTCGAAAACGCTTTTGCCTTCGGCTACCGTCCCCTACAGATATGAGCATCATGGTGTCTCACAAGTTGTTATGCTAAGTAGAAAATAACACATACTATTTAACTCGTCAACACATCCGAACTAATTAAATTCCGGACGATAATTAAGTATACTATCTGCGGATAATCCCGAACTGACGATATAAATGCGGCGTTAGGCTATGTCTCCGCTTGAACAAGTCGTAGAAATAACTGACATTATCCAGCCCGATCTCCAGACTGATGTCCAAGATGTCCATATCCGTATTCAGGAGCAAGTTCTCGGCATAGGACATTCTTAATTCATTAATATACTGGGTCGGGGACATCCCGAGATGCTTCCTGAACATTCTGCATACGTAGGCATGCGATTTGCCCGATATTTGGACAAGCGCAGCCGTTCCCCGCGTGAAGTGCTCCTTTTTTCCCGCTTCCCGGCATAGCGCCCTAAACCATTCCGGCTGTCCGTTTAGTTCGATGTGTTCCCCTTCGGCCTTAATGTACCGGGAGAACAGGTCGGTCAGGATGGCTCTTACCTCCGCTTTGAGTGCCGGCTTCTTCTCCTGCGGAATCAGACTGAGCTGGTCCAGCCGGTACCGCACATATTCCTTTTCCGTTTTGGACAGCAAGGTCGACGGCGGCATGGCCGGCTCAAGCAACCTTTCGCTCGGGAACCCTTCTCCCAGGAAAGCGATCAGGTCGTCCAGGACCTCCCGATGGAACGACAAATTGATAAACCGGCAATCGCTATCCTTCGTCTGCTCATAGTAATGAACGTCCCGGTCCCGTATGAACACGAGCATATTTTCCTCCAGCAGCTGCCGGTTGCCGTTTATGACATGCACGACGCTTCCCTTCAGGATAAGAAACAATTCGAAAAAATCGTGCGTATGCATGCCGATCGTATCGCGCACCGAAGCGATCAGCCGATAGTGGGCCTGAATTTCAGCATCGATGCCGTCCGCCGCCAGTAACTTTAACATAGCGATATCCTCCTTGTTCGTAGATTGACCATGACAGGTTCCTCCGATGTCAAAACACCATAATGCATTCAAAAATGGAGCAAGATTTGGGGCAAAGCTATCGATTAAGATAGAATCGTTATTGAAGCCCGAAAGGAGATTTGCCAGATATGAACTTAATGGAACTGCGTCAGCAATTCGAAGCCGGCAAACGCGTTTACGAAAGCGCCAAGCTTGTCTTCCGCGGAGTCGAAGGCTTCGATGTCTACAATCCTTCGATCCCGTTTGAGTGGAACGGCAAGCGCTACATTTACGGACGCGTGGAAAGACGCCATGAGTGGGCAAGGTCTTGGGTTCGCCTGTTCGAGCAGAGCGGTCCCGACGAGTGGACAGCCGTGCCGGATACGATGATTTATCAGCTTGAAGACCCTTATATTAGCGTAATCGGCAAACAAATCGTATTGGGCGGCACGCATGTGCGTAACAAGCAGGGACGGCTCGATACGTTTTACGGATATTTCTACAAAGGCCGCGATCTTCATGATCTCTACTACTTCACGACCGGGCCGGACTATATGAAGGACATTCGGCTGGTAGAGCTCCGGGACGGCAAGATCGGCGTCTTCTCGCGACCGCGCGGCGAAGAGGTGCGCAAGGAATTCGGAAGCGAATCCTTAGTGGGATTCACCGTCATCGACAGCCTCGACGACCTGTCTCCGGAAGTCATCGAGAACGCCCCTTATATCCGCGGACTGTTCCAAAAGGATGAGTGGGGCGGCTGCAACCAGGCCTACTTGCTCGAAAGCGGGAAGATCGGCGTCATCGGACATATCTGCTATGCCCAGGGAGATACATCCACCTATATGAACATGGCTTTCGTAGTGGACCCGCAGACCAACCAATTCTCGGATTTGAAAATCATCGGCACCCGTCCTTGTTATCCGGATGGCCCCGCCAAAAAGCTGCATCTGACCGACTGCGCCTTCACCGCCGGCATCGAAATGCGTCCCGACGGCAAGGTCAATCTGTACAGCGGCATCGGCGATACCGAAGCGGGCCGCATCGTGATCGACTACCCGTTCGAGAAGGAAGGCGCCATCGTAACCTTCTAGACGAAACAACTCAAGTATCGAGCTGCCGGATTGCCCGGCGGCTCTTTTTTGTCGTTGGCGGCGCGAGGTGGCGTAAATAGGGCATTCTTCATATTTGCAAGGTGTCTCCCCCACTTTTAAGTTATTATGATAAGTTAAGCAAAACACATACTTTATTTGACCTCATAGTAATACAGACGTTCCCGAAATTCAAACCTTTTATCTCATTTCGCTCCCTTTTCTGCCTGATTTCTGAAAATAACCTATCCATTCGACAAAACTTTTTCCCGGGTACGCTCCAAGTACGTATACTTTTTAAAGCGATATGCGCTATAATTGAGGAAATGTTAATACGAGGTGAACCTACTTGAGCAAGAAGGACTTGGCTCTGCCAAAGTACCAGATGGTGAAAGACTATGTCTTATCCCAGATCGAGAATCAGGAATTTACGAAGGACGACCGGATTCCCAGCGAATCGGAATTTTCCAAGCTGCTGGATGTCAGCTCCATCACCGTCCGTAAGGCGTTGTCGGAGCTGGTGAACGAGGGCGTGATCTACCGCGTCAGAGGGAAGGGAAGCTTCGTGGCCAGCCAGGCGGCCGTCCCGGAAAAGACCTCCAATCTGGTGGCCTTCGTCATCTCCGGCATCGACCTGTACGATAGTTCGTATATGCAGATCATGAGGGGCATTCAATCCTTTCTGGGCAAGCAGGGCTGCAAACTGATCATCGAATTCGTGGAAAACGACTTCGACCAGGAGCGGGAGCTTGTTCTGGAGCTGATTCAAACGGAACTAAGAGGTATTCTCATCTATTCCTCCAATCCCGAAGCGGCGAAGGGCTATCTCGGGGAAATTCGCAAAAAAGCGATTCCGTTCGTGATGCTCGACCGTTCCCCTTCCGGCTATCCGGTCAACGTCGTCACCTGCAACAACCACGACGGAGCTTATGAAGCCGTAGAATACTTGATCAAGCAAGGTCATCGCCGAATCGGATTCGCGGCTTACGACTACCACCTGAGCCCGGAGGTTGACAGATACAACGGTTATTACAACGCCATGTCGAACGCGTCCCTTCCGATCCCCGAATCGCTCTTGTTCCTGGACAAGGAATTGGACTACGCCGCGCTGGCGCGCCTTATCCGAAGCGGAGAGCTGACCGCCCTGTTCTGCGCCAACGACAAACGGGCCCTGGAGGTAATCGAACAGCTCACCGCACTCGACATTCGGATTCCCGAACAAGTATCCCTCATGGGCTTTGACGATTTCGAAAGCTCCAAATTCGCCAAGGTCGCCTTGAGCACGGTAAAGCAATATTTCGACGTCCTCGGCTACGAGAGCGCCAAGCTGCTGTTTGAAATTACCGAAGGCTCGTCTTACGGCAACAAGAAAGTCATGCTGCCTACAAGCTTGGTGATACGGGATACGATTAAGGCGGTTTGAGGGCAGACGTTGTCTCCCTCCTATAAGAAAGACCACCCTTGAGGGGTGGTCTTTCTTCGCTTTAAAAATATTGCGGAGGATCAGCGCTTGACCCAAGCCCGCTCCAAATCCATTTCCCGAAGGCATTCCTCCGTATCGTACCTGTTATTGTCGATCAGCGGCGTGACCGCGTAGGCATGCATCTCTACGGAGGTATGGGGGCGAAGAATCGGATCCAGCGCATGAAAATCTTGCGTCTCCTCATCGAGCCACCGGGCCACGCCTTCCGGCGATAAGATCGCCGGCATGCGGCTCTCGAATTCGCCGATCAGCGGGTTAGCTTCCGTCATGACCAGGGTGAAGGTGCGCAGCGGCTCTCCGCGCGTATCCCGCCAAATTTCGTACAAGCCGGCAACCCCAAACATGCCACGGTTTTTCATGACGACCCTTACCGGGTACGACTTCTTGCCTTCTTGCTTCCAATAGTAAAACCCGTTGCACGGGATGACGCATCGCTGCTTGTCCACCAATTTGCGATAGGTCGGGTTCTGGTGAACCTTCCGGAGATCCGCGTTGACCGCATCTTTGCCCCAGTAAGGAATGAATCCCCAGCGGAACTCGTCCAGAATCCGCTCCCCGTTCTGCTGCAGCACGACATGCGTATGCTGCGTAGGGCTCACGTTATAGCGATTTTTATAGTAGTACATCACCCGCTCGACTTGAAAATGCTCCTGCACTTCCGGCAGCTCCGCCGTCATGGAGAAACGTTGACACATGAATAATCGCCTCCCGTTATTTTCCACAGTGTTTGCAGAAGGAGGAAAATTATTCATGCATTACCGCGTACAAGCCCGATACGAGGTTGGCGATATGCCCGCATGACTCTTGAACTGGCGGGAAAAATGCGCTAGCTGCATGCCCAGTTGCTCGGCAATATCGGCAATGCTCGTATCCGTGAAAGTCAGTAGCCGCTTGGCTTCCTCCATCCGCTTTTGCTGCACGTAATGCATAGGGGTGACTCCCATGATCTTTTTGAAATAAGGAATGAAATAGTTCGGATGCAAATGTACGAGGTGGGCTAACGCTTCGATCTCGATAGACTCGCACAGATGCTCCTGAATATATGCCAGCACTTTTCCCAGCTTGTTTCGTTCCGTCATCTGCATGTAATCCTTCAAATAATCGTGATACCCTCCCTCTTCCAGACAGCAAGCAATCAAATTCAGCAGGCAGGCCTGCATCCGCAGCCCGGCAAAAGGGCCGCCGCTTTGAAATTGGTGAATCATCTCTTCAAACGTCATACGGACATACTCCGGATTACGCACATTGCTGATATAAAGCTTACTCCCCGCATGAAATAGCGGCCAGCCTCCCACCTGGGCATCGAAATGGCAAAAATATCTGGAATACGGATTGTCCGGATTAGTGTACGTGGTTTGGCTGGAACCCGCAGGCATGATCATCAATTGATTGGGACGCGGATAATACGTCTCGCCATTGATCATGACGGAGCCTTCCCCTTGAGGAATGAAATACAGCCGGTTAAAGCTCGGGGACAGCTCCGTCCGGTTCCAGCCCGGAAGACCGCTTTTCAGTTGGGCATGCGTTACGGTCACGGTCAAGCTTTCGGGCATTCTTCCGGCCAGAAGCTCCATTTCATTCATCCTTTCTCCCCGTCCTCTCTGTGGATTCCTCTTCTCTGTTGATTGTAGCATTGCGAGCGAAATTTAACACATTCACCTTAATTTTGTGCAAAAGACGCTTAATCTTTGTCATTCTCATTCCCGAATATTCAAGCTAAGCTAAGAGCGACAAATAGAAATCCAACCTTATATATGCGTGCGTCAATTATGACTGGATTAAAGAAAGGCAGGGATCAATCAATATGGACAAAGTACGGTTTGGCATCATCGGCATCGGGAATATGGGCTCCGCCCATGCGTTAAGCCTGATCCACGATATTCAGGGAGCCGAGTTGACTGCGGTATGCGATATAAATCCCAAGCGGCTGCAATGGGCAAAGGAGCATCTCCCCGCCCAAGTGCTTGCCTTCGGAAATCCCGATGATTTCATGGCTTCTCATGCCATGGATGCGGTTCTGATCGCAACGCCGCATTATGATCATCCCACCTTGGCGGCACAGGCACTTGAAAGCGGTTACCATGTGTTGATTGAAAAGCCCGCCGGCGTCTACACCAAGGCGGTCCGGGAGATGAACCGCGCGGCTGAAGCCTCTGGCAAGCTGTTCGGCATCATGTACAACCAGCGGACCAACCCGCTCTATGCCAAGCTGCGCGAGCTGGTGTTATCCGGGGAGCTCGGCGAGATTCGCCGAACGAATTGGATTATTACGAACTGGTATCGTTCGCAGAGCTATTACGATTCCGGCGGCTGGCGCGCCACTTGGGCCGGCGAAGGCGGCGGCGTGCTGCTTAATCAGGATCCGCACCAGCTCGACCTCTGGCAATGGACGACCGGGATGATGCCGGCACGGATTCGCGCTTTTTGCCACTTCGGCAAATACCGGAACATCGAGGTCGAGGATGACGTCACCGCTTATGTTGAATATAGCAACGGCGCCACGGGGCTGTTCGTGACCACAACCGGCGAAGCGCCCGGGACGAATCGCTTTGAGCTGACCGGGGATCACGGAAAAATCGTCGTCGAGGACGGCAAGCTGACCTTTTGGCGGCTGCGGGTGCCTGAGCCTCAGTTTAACGCGGAATTTACGGGCGGATTCGGCCAACCCGAATGCTGGAAATGCGAGATTCCGGTCGGCGAGGGGGAAGGTTCGCAGCATAAAGGCATTTTGCGGAATTTTACGAACGCCATTCTGCACGGCGAGCCGTTGTTGGCTCCGGGAGAGGAAGGCATTCACGGCTTGACGCTGTCCAATGCCATGCATTTGTCGTCCTGGACCGAGGATTGGGTGAATCTGCCGCTGGATGAGGATTTGTACCACGCCAAGCTGCTGGAGAAGATCGAAGCTTCAACCTTCCGTAAACATAGCGCAGACGGCAAAACGCTCGATGTTTCGGGTACGCATTAGCATTAAGCCGTGAAAGTTTAAAACCAAACCAAGCGATTTCAAGGAGGTTCAACCCGCGATGAAACTGTCCGTATTTACCGTAGCAACACCGGATCTCACCCCGGAGGAGTTAGTTCAAGCAGCCCGGGAAGCCGGACTCCATGGGGTGGAATGGCGATACAAGGAAATTCCGGCCGATGCGACCGGGGAAGCGCCGTCCTACTGGCGCAATAATCTGTGCTCCATTGATCCGTCTCTATCAGACGACGAGTTGCTGCGCTTCAAGCATCTTACCGAAGACGCGGGCCTGGAGATGGTCAGCGTCACTCCCTACCTGAATCACCTCGGTCTGGAGGAGACCGAGCAAGCCTTCCATGCCGCTCGTCTGCTGGGGGCGAAGATGATTCGCGTCGGAGCCGCCGGTTATGGCGATGGCACACCCTATCCCGAGCTTTACGACAAGACCGTCCGCTATCTGAAGGAAGCCGAGCGGCTTGCCAAACAATACGGTGTCAAAGGGGTCGTAGAGACGCACCATTTTACCATTGCCCCCAGTGCCGGCCTGGCTCATCGGCTTGTCAGCCACTGCGATCCCGACCTCATAGGCGTCTTGTTCGACCCCGGGAACATGGTGTATGAAGGCTACGAGCAATTCAAGTTGGGACTCGAGCTGCTTGGTCCGTATCTGGCCCATGTTCATATCAAAAATGCCGCTTGGGTCGAAACCGGCAAACGCAAGGACGGAACGTCCGAATGGCGCTGTGAATGGGCCTCCCTGCATAACGGAGCCGTCGATATCGGCCGGTTGCTGGCGGATTTGAAGTCCGTTCACTACAACGGCTATCTCGGCATCGAAGACTTCAGCGGCACCTGGAATTCCGGAGCTATGCTTCGGCAGTTTGCCGAATTCATTCAGGAGCGAATCTAAGGAGGGTACGTATCTATGCCATCGGATGCTAACGGACATGTCGAATCTTTTCAGACCCGCGACGGAATGAACTATGCGCCAAAAGGGCGGCCCAATCCGGTCGTGCAGCCGGGCGAGTTCGTCTTTGCCGCCGCTGCCCTGGATCACGGACATATTTATGGCATGACCGGCGGATTGATCGAGGGCGGAGCGACCCTGAAATGGGTCTATGATCCGGATCCGGCCAAAGTACAGGCCTTTCTGAAATCCTATCCGCAGGCCGATCCGGCCGCCAGTCTTGAACAAATCCTTGGCGACCCGGAGGTTCGGCTCGTTGCCGCCGCAGCGGTCCCCTCCGAACGAGGCCCCTTAGGGCTCCAGGTGATGGATGCGGGCAAGGATTACTTCACCGACAAGGCGCCGTTCACCAGCCTGGAGCAATTGGAGGCGGCCCGCCTGAAGGTAGAGCGGACCGGCCGGAAATATGCGGTTTACTACAGCGAGCGCCTGCATGTGGAATCTGCGGTTTACGCCGGGCAACTGATTCAGCAGGGGGCCATTGGCCGGGTGCTGCAAATTACCGGATTCGGTCCGCACCGGTTAAATGCCCCTTCCAGGCCGTCCTGGTTTTTTGAAAAAGACAAGTACGGCGGCATTCTCTGCGACATCGGCAGCCATCAGATCGAGCAATTTCTGTTCTACTCCGGCTGCAAGGATGCCGAGGTGGTGCACAGCAAGGTCGCCAACTATAACCATGCCGAATACCCGGAGCTGGAGGATTACGGCGACGCGACGCTGGTCGGCGATAACGGAGCGACCCAATACTTCCGGGTTGACTGGTTTACGCCGGACGGACTAAGTACCTGGGGAGACGGTCGGACCTTCATTCTGGGAACCGATGGATACATCGAGCTGCGAAAGTATACCGACATTGCCCGGGATGCGGCGGGAGACCATGTCTATCTGGTCAATAAGGACGGAGAACAGCATTTTGCCGTTCGCGGACAGGTCGGATTTCCTTACTTCGGAGAGTTGATCCTGGATTGCATCCACCGGACCGAACGTGCGATGACTCAGGAGCATGCTTTTAAAGCCGCAGAACTCTGCCTGAAGGCACAGAACCAGGCGCTTCGTCTCACTACATCTCTATAGACGGGAAGGATGCATCATGAGAGATCAAATCGGTTCGGCCATTGTCGGTGCCGGTGGTATATCCCCTCTTCATGCCGACAGTATAGCCAAATTGAACGGTGTTCATCTAAAGATGATCGTGGACAGTGATCCGGCCAGGGCCGCACAAGCCGCCGAAAGATATCATTGTGAGGCAGCCGGCGATATACAAACGCTACTGGACCGGGAAGATATTCAGGTCGTGCATCTATGCACGCCCCATCACCTCCACGCCGGGATGGCGATCGACTTGCTCCGCTCAGGCAAGCATGTACTCACGGAAAAGCCAATGGCTCATCATCTCCACGCTGCAGAGGCTTTGCTCCGGGAAGCAAGCCAAAGCCCGGCCCAACTGGGCATTGCCTTTCAAAACCGTTATAACGCCTCCTCCCGGAAAATCCGCGAGATCATCGACGCCGGAACGCTGGGACGTCTGCTTGGTCTTAAAGGCATCGTCACCTGGGATCGAGGCCCGGCTTATTATACTTCCAGCCCTTGGCGCGGACGCTGGGCGACCGAAGGCGGCGGCGTGCTGATCAACCAGGCGATTCATACCCTCGACCTGCTTCAATGGTTCGGCGGCGAGGTGGCTTCCATTCATGGCAGCGCAAGCACCGATGCCCTGGGCGACACCATTGAGGTCGAGGATACGGCGCATGCCCACATCCGGTTTACCAACGGGGCCCGGGCCTTGTTTTATGCCACGAACGCCTATGTCTCCAATTCCCCGGTAGAGCTGGAGCTGGTGTTCGAACAAGGGGTGCTCCAGCAGCGTAACGATTGCTTGCACCTCATTCAGCACGGCTCCGAAACTCTGCTGTGTGAGCCCCCTGCCACCTTGGACGAACAAGGTCTGGTTACGGGTAAATCCTATTGGGGCACCAGCCATCAGCTGCTGATCAAAGACTTCTACGATCATGTCCGAAGCGGGACCCGCTTCCCGATTCACGCCGGGGAAGGCATCAAAACCATGCGGTTGATTGCCGATCTGTACGCTTCTTCCCAAGCGCAAGCCATTAAGATGAGCAACCGGCCTACTTAATTTATTCTTGAGCAAAAGGATGAGGCTCTAAAACGGCTATCCCAGCCGATTCAGAGCCTCGTTTTTTTTCTGTAATACCGTTTAAAACTCCTCGTACTCGCCCGGATCCTGACCCCACAATCGTCCGTCTTCCCGGTTAAACGAGGCGATGACCTCCATCTCCTCCGCCGTCAGCTCAAAATCGAAAATATCGAGATTATCTCTCTGATGCTGAAGAGAACCGGATTTCGGGATCGGAATCGCCCCCAGCTGGGTATGCCAGCACAGAATCACCTGGCCCCCCGTCTTTCCGTGAGCTTGTCCAATCTGGACGATCTTTTCATGCTCCACAATATCATTCCCGCGCCCGAGCGGGCTCCAGGATTCCGTCATGATCCCATGTTCCTTATGTTTCTCCCGCTGAACCGCCTGGTCAAAAAACGGATGCAGCTCCACCTGATTCATACTCGGCGCCACCCCGGTCTCCTTAATCAGGCGCTCCAAATGTTCGGGAAGGAAATTACTAACCCCGATCGACCGGATATATCCGCGCTTCCGGGCCTCAATCATCGCCTGCCAAGCTTCCACGAACTTATCCTGCTTGGGATTGGGCCAGTGGATCAAATAGAGATCATAATATTCCAGATCCGCGCGGTACAACGATTCCTCTATCGTTTCGAGCGCCTTTTTATAGTCATGATGTCGCCCCGGCAGCTTCGAACAAATCAGCAGCTCTTCCCTGGCAACGGAACTCTGCTTGATCGCCTTCCCGACAGCCCCTTCATTTTCATAATTAAAAGCCGAATCAATCAACCGATACCCCGCATCCATCGCGGCGGCCATCGCCTTAACGCCTTCTTCCCCTTTCAGACTATACGTGCCGAGCCCGATCGCGGGGACCTTCAAGCCATCATTAAGCGTATATTCCGGAATCTGTTGGTTCATGTAAACAGCCTCCTTACTGAGATGATTGAGATCTGATGATTCTATTATAAACATTCTTCAAAGGTTATTACCCATTGATGATACTAGAGTCGAGCGTATACCGTCCGTTGTTAAAATATAGAAGAGCCATTATAGTAGAATCAGATGTGATATTTTATACCGTCATGTAAATGAAGGGCAGGCAAACATGAAGCGCATACTATCAAATATGTTAACCAGCAAACCGGATATAAACACCATAAAAGAACAAAAGTGGGCTCTGAACACGGTGATGATTATTGGAGGATTCCTCATTGGGGCCGGGGTCGCCGATTGCTTTATGTCCATCAACCAACTGGATATAGATCAACTGGCCCGGGGCCTGACGATTTTCAGCGCCGGCGTTACCATTTGCGTATTAGTGGACAACACCAAAGCACAAAAAGCAACCAAAAAAATCCATCAGGAAACGCAGCTCCAATTGAACAACATAGAGAAGCAGCTTGAAGCGATCTGTCAGTCTCAGCAGGTAACGGAGAAGGAGGTTCAGGAGATAAGAAATGGCCTTCCGAAGTAGAATTCATAAATACATAAAGATCCAAGACATAAACACATAAAGAGCCAAGTATCGTATAGCCCAACAGTTAATCCGGATCAGCGGGGCCTGCCGCATATACCTCAAAGACCAACCCCGCCCCCAACCGAAACCCTTGTGCAAAAGAACCCGCCAGCTCCATTCCCTGAAGCTGCTGGTACAAATCAAACAAAGACTCAAGCTCTTCGAAATCATCTTCGGAGAGCTTTCTTTTCCACGACTCCATGGACTCGGATATTTGTCTGCTTAGTTGGCGATACTCGGGGTCTTGGGGGACGGTCGTTTCGCTAGGGATTAGCTTGCCGTAGTATAGAGATTCTAGAAGGGTGGGCATGGGGGCACCTCCGTTGATACGTATACAAGTACCACTATAAATAATATTTTACGGTACGCTTATACGTATAGTCAAGTCATTAATGAACTGTAAAGAGGTGCCGGAATGGGAAAAAAGGTAGTAGTTAAAATAGCAGAGCTAACCAAAGAACATCAAATTTCGCTAAGAGAGTTGTCTCGACGAGCCGACGTGCGCCATGCCGCACTAAGCGAGCTGTCTAATGGCAAACGTGAAAGCATTAATTTTAGCCATATTGAAAGAATTGCTGAGGCTTTAAATATAAGAGATATTCGGGAGATTATTGATTTGGTGGAGGATAAAATTGATTAATAAAACAGGATGGATATTATATGGGAGGTACTCTTTCTTAGCCAATAAAATTATACTTATTTATCTTCAACCCCCTCTTAGTTGAAAGTTATCGGCAGTATAAATATCAAAATTGGGTTGACTTACCATCGTTTATTGCCATTTTTCTTGATCCTTCAATTTCATCAGCAGAATGGACTTGCAAACGTCTGAATCGTAATGCTTATCGTTCATGTCATTCATCCCATCGCTTGTCTTGCGTAAAACGCTATCTATATCAAAGATCAGGCATCTTACTGCAGCCTTTCTAGCCACCCCGATCATCAACACATGAAAGTAGACAATCTTTTGGCCTCTGGAATTGGCATATCGCAGGAATATTACCTCACCATTTTTTCACATTTCTAGACTACTATCTTTTCGTTTTATTCTAGGCTGTAACATTTCTTAGCCGATACATCCTCGGATGTAGATGAAATTCAAACTAACTTGGCAGATCTACAAACTTTATCTATCATATATGTAAAAAAGGGGAGAATAACTTTGGCAAGAAGAAAAACCTATTCAATAGTTAAAAAACAAAACCAGATTAGGGTAGACCATGTTAAAGGGATGAGTGATGTTGCCTTCCTAGGCTTTCAGTGTTTTAATCCTGAATGTCAGCACTTTATTACTGTAAGAAAGGAACAGTATGAAAATGAACATGAGGTCACTTGTCCTGTTTGTGGTTTTGTTATGTATGAAGGTGGAGAATCTATTTTTTATGACTATGAATTAGAGCAAACAGATAACGGAGTGAGTGTTATTTTAGAAAAAGGGCAATTTACAATTTATCACGAGGAATATATTGCAGAGGCATTAGAGTACAAATACTGTATCGTTTGTAACACCTTAAAACCTTTATCTGCTTTTGGCCACCACAAAACAAGAAATACAGGTAGACAGGGTGAGTGTCGAGTTTGCAAAAACAAATACAATAGTATTAAAAATCAGACTCGTATAAGTGACCAACATCGTGAGTCAGCGCAAAAAAGAAGGTTATATGTTGAATTGTCAGGTCATTCTAAACTTGATAGTAATGCCGTCTACGAAAGATTTAACCACCATTGCTTCAAATGTAATGAAGACTTATCAGATGTTGAAACAATCGAAAAAAATTTAGACCATACTTTACCAGTTTATTACTTATATCCATTGGATACAGCTAATGCAACACTTCTTTGTAGAACCTGCAATGGCGAAAAATCTGGAAGCTGGCCCAGTGAATTTTATACAAATAATGAAATAAGAAGATTATCTGTGTTAACAGGAATTCCGTATGAATTAATGGCTGGCGAGCCAGGATATAATCAAATCGCATTAGAGAAATTAAAAGATCCAGACATCGTAGACGACCTCTTAGTTAAATACAGTAAATATATTGATGAGCTTATCAAATTAAGAAACAGAATAAAACATGATACTGGAGTGGACTTTTTTGATTATTCCTCAAAAATATCAGATACTTGGATAAACGCTGCTAATCAACAATATCAACAAAAATACAACAGATAAAAAAAGGTGGGCATAATGCTCACCTTTTTTAGCGTTTCAATAAAAATAAAAATTGATGTTCGGTAGTAGAACCCTTATCCTTTATTCCATGCTTCTCTAACTGCTCTACATTCTCATTACCTATATGAACAGTATAAAAAAATTCATTTGATAATAAAGATAACTCTTTTGCCATATCACACTTTTTCGATTTACCTAAGTGTAGAATCATTATCCCATTGTCTTTCATGAGATTACTACAAATTTTAAAGAAATCTCTATATATTGTAATATCTCTTATTTGTTTTCCCTCTAAAAATTTCGCATCCGCTTTTTTAAAATCCTCTGGTTCCCACCCCGCCAACCATAACCTCATCCAATTGCTGATGTAAAACCGTATAGAGTCGAAAAATGGAGGTGAAGTTATTATGGCATCAACCTTCTCGGATAGTTTCTCCTCTAATGTAAATAAATCACCTAATATAGCATCTCCATTCACAAAGTTATCCCAACTACCTTTTTTATAAGAGAGATCAACCTTATTTCTTATATGTGATACTACATTTTTATAAATAAACTCCCCTGTTGGTGCATACGGAGTCAAGGGATGGGAGTTTCTCGAAAGTGCATAAGGTCTATTCCCATGTAAAATGTGTAAAAAACACGAGAATACAAAACTTCCCTCTACTGAAAAGTTAGTCTTTTTATCTAAGAAGAATTGTCTTGCTGCCAATATTTCAGAGTAAGTTTCTGCATGGAAGTAATCCGGTAAATTTCCATTAAATCCAAAATCAGCATATGGAACATAATCCCGATTAGAATTAACTTTGAACAAATCAATAAACCTATCTAATTCATCCAACAACCTATAAACATCTTCTTTATTAGCAGTTATTAACTTTGCTCTGGTTACACAATATGCCATTTCATTCAAATCATTACCTATTCCTTTTCTCCCTTGCAAGGATGCTTCAAAAGGAATAGTTCCCACTCCGCTCATAGGGTCAAGCACTACTTGACCTGCTTCAGTAAAGGTATTAATTAAATGATAAGCAATAGCTGGCTTTAATTTACCATGATAAGAACATAAAGAATGCCAGGGGTGCCCCCAATTGCGACCATTATAGGGTTCTTTTCTAAATGCAAGTTCATCCATAAAACTAACTGCTTTTTTTTCAAACTGTTCATGGACGTCCTCAAGCTTTTTTGTTTTTAAAGCTTTCATTTAAATCAACTCATTTCTTTAATCGATACCGCAAGATTTTTTGTGTTAATATCATTTGATTCTTAGACCTTCTGGTACGTAGGACTTCCTCCTCGTATAAAATAAAACCATGATTCTTTGCAACCCTTGATAGTAGTATGTCCGTTGGAATGTGAACCCCATCAAACTGTGAATCACCTATATCTAATACAAAAATACCATCATTACGTAATATTTCTTTTATTCGTTGAAAAACATTATTCATATCATAAAAGTATCCTGCTACCATCACTGGAATTCTTTTATCATAAGAATTTTCTAATCTTTCGACATATGGTTTAA
This sequence comes from Fontibacillus forbon, assembly GCF_046559655.1. Lineage (NCBI taxonomy): Bacteria > Bacillati > Bacillota > Bacilli > Caryophanales > Paenibacillaceae > Fontibacillus > Fontibacillus forbon. The sequence continues at coordinate 665,733 of NZ_JBKGFV010000004.1, forward strand.
CCTCATCCATTATATGTGGTATATTTCTTCTCCTTGATACACTATTAATACCCGCCATAATTCCATTTGAATGAAGATTTGGTAAATCCTTCTCCGTTTTAATAAAATCCAATAGCTTTAGCTCAAGCTTTGTATTTCTTATATAATTCGTTCCATTTAAGTAAGGTGGTGAGGTTATTACACAATCTACTTCTTTCGGTAAATAGGCCTGCCTAGCGTCTGCATGAATAAATAAAGTATTAGCTTGAATACTTTCTGAGGTCTCTCTAATATCAATAATTATTTCTTCAACTTTATCAGAGAAATGCAAGAATACATCAAAGTCTTCATTTTTTTTCTCATTATCCTTCGCGTATCTTAAATCACCCCTCTTAACCATTTTTGATACTCTTACCGCAATGGCAGAGAGGGCTATTAAAGCAAATCTTTTAGAAAGAGGCTCAAATATATCTTTAATTAGTCCTTTTATAATCTTAATTTTTAATAAAACTTCAAAATCAAAATACTTTTCAAAACCATCAAATTCAATAGAATCTCCACATTCTTGGTCTTCAAAATTTAAGCCCGTAACTTTTGATTTTAAATTTAGTAACGAATCTATCACTTCATCTTGTTTATTACTTGCTTCTCTTAATGAATTTATTTTAGTTTCAGTTACATATGCCATGAAGGGGTTTATCTCTGTGAAGTATGACTCAATTCCAAGCTGAGCAGCTACTAGAGGCGTTGTTCCAGATCCTCCAAATGGTTCAAAGAGAGAATTAGCTTTAATAGGCAGTTTATTAAACTCATTGACAATTAGTTCACTTGAATAGCCTTCATCATATTTATACCATCTATGAATAGGCTCAGTTTTATTAAGCGCAAAAGTACCCGACAGACCTCTTCTTCTGTCAATTAAATCTTTGCTTTGCATTATTTCACCTCTTAAAAAAGACAATAATAATAGGATAACATATATTAAGCACCCATGCTGTTTTCCTATGATTTTCATTTTTTTCGGATTAGTTAATATCATTACTCTTAGTTAATCAATTTTTATTATTAAGTTTTGATTCAATTCGTTGTAACGTTTTTAAGATTTCAGTAAGCGTGTATTCGATATTATTTTCTAAAGATTCAGCAACATAAGTACCTAAAGGAACCTGCACAGTTTTTTCTTTTAAATAAGACTTCAAACCCACCTTAAATGCCATATCCCAGGTGGTATGATGAGCTCTTTTGTATTCCCTGATCTCTTTAAACAATTTAATATGTTCTTCTGAAAACTGTTGCCTATTTCCTATCAATCCTTGTTTTCTTAAATGTTTTTTAAAAAGACGAACGTTCCCAATTTTATCGTTTACTTTGTCCATAAATTCTTCATCAGTATACTTATAAATAGTTTCCCCCTCCAATATCAATGTCATCGAACATTTCGTAAACTTATAATAATATTATTATAAGTTTACTTTACAATTCACTCTCGGTCAATATTAATATCGAACATTTGTTCCCTATATGAATTGTATAGTATTTTCATACCTGCAGCAATTTTACTAATAAAAGAGTATTCCACAAGATAAGAAGGCGTAAGATTGGTACCGAATCAAGGAGCTTACTTGATCAACACTGCATGGAGATCCAAGTGGTCCCCCTTTCTCTGTCGATGAAATACTATCAGTTCTCCGCTTATCGTTCCGCTTTCCTCTTACCATCAATTCCTTCTAAACAGCCTTATAATTGCTACAGGAGTAAATTGATACAAGTGCCTCTCAATTCAGTTGTTTGCTGTATTCGTTTGGCTCTGATATTTGGGGCTAGAATGTACACTGAAGACAAGACCTCATAATGGATACACTAGCGGAAGCCTTAAAGCCACTAAAAACTGAAAGACTATCAATATGTTATGTATTATACAACACTTCGTATGCCGGATTCCTCAGTTATGAAGCATGAAGAAAAAGTTAAAATGTAAGCAAAAACCCCAATCCTCGTTTGGGGTTTTTGCTTACATTTTGAAGGCGCGGGGAGTCGAACCCCTGACCGATCTCTTAACCAACGTTCACGTTGGCTGACTTTTGCGTCTTTAGGAGATGCTGTACTACTAGCCAAAATTGTGCGCTCATTCGAATTACCCGCCAATATTTTGGATAATATATGACTTAAAAAGTTATACATCCAGTAATGGCAACAAAAACTATCAAGTGTAATAGCAATTTTAGCTCACCAATACCCATCAAGCAATTTCCCCGATGCTTCGTCTTTAACATCAACGTGAAGCCCGTGGCCGTAATAATCGTCAAAGGCTGAGGAAATAAAGGCAGCAGCGCTTTCACCAGCTTGGGGATCGGATTGATCATGCCCTCCGCCCGGACTTGGATCCCGCCATCGGACACTATCGAGAAGGAAGGCGTATCCGATTGCAAACAATGCTCGACGTCACACATTCCGGACTCTTTCATCGCAGCCAAAAAACACGGTTACCGTATGGTTCAGCCGGAGGTTATGGTCTCTAAGGAATTACAAAAACGTACAGCACCCCATTCAACGGCCCCTTTATTATCCGCAGGGACATGTGAACTGATCGTACGGCGGTCGCTATCCTTCGGATAAACCACAAAAATGCCGTAATACTCATGCTCTTTGACCCCAAGATCCACCACCTGTGTACAGCCATCACCACACATATGGGCCATTCCGGGGAATAAGCCCCCTACACTGCGGACGCTTACCAAACATTTCATCGCTTTCAGCATCTCCGACTAATGGGCAAGAATCCATTCGTAAACGAAGTTATCGGTAACGGCTTCATGGGACCAGATCATTGGTCGTTTCCCTGTGCCTGGGCATAAAGGGTGAAGATACGCCGATCAATTCCCACGACAATGTCGCCGGATAGATTAAGCTTGTCCCAGAGATCCATTGCTCCGGCCATCGGCTATATGGATTTTTATTCATTTTCAAAGGCTTTTAAAAAAACACGAGGGTATTTCACCCGTCGAATATCGATGCCGCCACGAACTGGCATGTGTTACAAAACACAAAGTAGAACCTGCATACCCCAGGCCGAAGACTAGCCCAGTCCCCGGCCTTTTTCTTTATGGCCGCCGTTCTATCCGCACAAAAAAACACCGACCGTAGGGGTCCGTGTTTTGAACAGCGCCAGTATCCTTATTTTTTCAACTTTAACAACTGCACATACACAAAAAGCACGATCACCATGGATGACGGCAATAATAACGGCTGCATAAGATTGCCGATCGGCATAGAAGTCGCAAGAAAAACAATGAAATTTATAAGGGCAATTCCCATAAACAAAGCGGCATTGAACCCTATAAAGCGCAGGGAGATCTTATTGTTTTTTAGTGTGTAAATATGAACGACAATAAAGGCTATTACAAATTCAGCAAAAAACAATTCCTCAAAGGAAGTTACCCACGTCCCAAGGCGTTGAATGGCTTCGACATCTTCCTGCGTTATACGGCTTTTGGAGGCCCAATAGTCGGATTGGTTTAGGCGATGGTTGTCCAGCAGTGCATAAGCATAAAACACAAGGGTCATTAAAATGAGATAGCCCATCCGAATCGTACGGGTTCTTTTTTCAATACTATTAGAGAAAGAAAGCAATCCATTCCCCCCTTAAGCCTAAATACACTCTATTCCATTTATTTCAACATTAAAATCCTGACTTTTGATAATTTATGCCACTTAGGCCATTCACCCGTATGATAAAATAGCCCTAATCAACAACAAATTAAAGGTGGTGCCCCACTTGAAATTACTCTCCAGAAAGAGAGATTTTGAAATACCGGAGTCAGGGATCAGTACAGTTGAAAGACTAAACATTGGCGGTATTGAACAGACCATTTTAATACAGGCCCAGCATACCGACAAACCTGTACTTCTGTTCCTGCATGGAGGTCCAAGCATGCCGTTGCCAGGCGTAAGCTGTCGATTTCGGGATTACACCGTGGCTACTACTTCCAAAGAGCTGATTCATCATTACGTGCTTGTATTTTGGGACCAGCGCGGAACCGGGAAGTCCTATCACCCCGGCATCCCCAAAGAATCGATAAATCTCGCTCAGTTTATTTCCGATGCGAAAGAGCTTGTTGATTATCTTAGGGAACGTTTTGTACAAGATAAGATCGTCATAGCGGGTCATTCGTGGGGAAGCGTGATCGGTCTATCTCTTGCTACCCAAATTCCCGATAAATTGCATGCTTACATAGGAATCTCCCAGATTGTGGATTGGCCCGAAAATGATCGGTTATGCCGGGAATGGGTAATAAATGAAGCAACCAAGCGAGGACACAGCAAGGCCGTTGATGAATTGACCCGATTAGGAGAGCCACCCTACACAGAAAGCTATAAGCAATGGGGACTGTTGAGAAAGTGGTTAATGAGATATAACTCCATGATCTATAAAAATAAAGAAATCAAACCGCCCAGCCTTTTGGACGCGATGAAGATTATGCTGTTTTCCTCTGATTATACGCTTAAGGACATATATAATTCTCTTTATAAAGGCTTCATCTTTTCATTCACGCAGCAAATGATCGAAGACTTTTCTAGAGTTAACTTTTTCGAATCCGCAAAGAATGTAGATGTACCTATCTTCTTTATTCATGGTCGTAAGGATGTCCATGTTTATGGGAGCCTGATCCAAACCTACTTTGATCATTTGAATGCGCTGAAATCCAAACATTTGTATTGGGTCGAGAAGTCTTCGCACATGTTTCATCCCGACGATGCCAGAGAGATTGAAAAGATCCTAATCGAGCAGGTAGGTGCTGTTATTGATCAATTCATAAGAAATAAAAAGAGTTATGGACTACAAAAACTATACAGGTTAAAAGAAGGCCCCTATCAAAGCGTCGGGATTCTGGAAGACATGTACGTTTTTGAAATCCTGACGGGAATAACGGATACACCGGAATATTACCGGATCACGAAGGAAGAATTCTATTCCTACGACCATTGGAAAAACGAGTGGATCACGGATCTAAAGACGCTATATACCATCGTGAATAGAAAATGTATAGCCAGCGGTTATAACCGGACGAATTTCACGCCGCGCAATTACCATTTTGACGTGGCTACATGCGAAATATGCGGGCATGAAACGGTTAGCGAAATAGGAAATATCCCGCTAGGGACTCCTTATGAAGTAACCTGTTCGGAGTGCGGCAAGACATTTACAAAATTGAAGGATTAATTGCAGCAAGTTAAAAGGAGTTGAGCTATATCAAGCAAGGGATAGTACTGCTGCTGTTTCTGTTGGGATTGAGTGGCTGTGCGGAAACTAAACCAAGCGATAAACTCGCAATAATTGCTGGAGAACAAAGCATAAATTGTATCCCGGTGAGCCGGGAATCTGACTCGGAGGATATCTTTAAGTCTTTTTTTGCGGAAGAAGCCTTGTCGGAAATCAAAAATGTTAAGACTAATGAGATGCTATCACTAAAGTTCGAGGGAGATCCACCAAACCAAGTTGCGATTAAGGATATTTTGCTCCATTCTGACGGTAGCTATCTATATCCGGAGAAGCTATCCCCTCAGACTTTATTGACCAATAAAGATGAGAATTTCAGTTTTGTCGCTGGAAAGAATTTAACATCAGCCCTAAGCTCGCAGTTCGATCCCGCTAAAAGAAATTACAGAGGATTCGAAGTCCATGCAGCATGGGAATCAGGGGATGAAAAGTGCATTTTTGTTATCAAGGAAAAGTAAACCATCCTTAAAGTATCGGACATCAAAAAAGACCCAACCCGAAAACAGGACTGGGCCACCACAACATGGTCAGGATAGACTTTTGGGAGCAAGCAGAATTAGCCGCTCGATTTCTTCTGGTCTGCTTATAGCTTCATAACTTCCTTAATCTCCGCCACCAGCTTCTCCGCCGCTTTCCGGTGAGTCACTTCCGACGGGTGAAAATTAACGACGTAGCCGTCCGCTTCCGACTGGAGGTCAAACCGCATGGCCGAGATCTTCGTATCGCCTGTTTCTTGGGTATAGTCGTTAACCGCTTGTTCAACAAAAGGACAGAGTCTGTCTCTCATGATCCCGAGCGTACAAAGGATGCGGGCATCCGCATTGTTGGCTCTGATCATTTTCAGAAATTCCACGTACTGCTTCACATAATCCGCCTGTCTAGCGGGATCGTCTTCGGTATAGGTATCGTCATTCGTCCCGAGATTCACGACGATCAGATCAGGTACGAACTTGTTGAAGTCCCAGCTTAGGGTTTGAGGCACCAGGGTGCCGTCAAACTTTCCTTCGGATTTGCCGACCTTTTCGTAGTAATCCGGAACAAGATGGGTGAGCAGCTTTTCGCCGTTTTCCGTATAGCCTGAAATAATTCCGTAACCGCTGAACGAAACCATGCTGTAATCGGCCTGAAGCCGCTGGGCTGTCAGATAAGCATAGGTTTTCGTGACATCCTCCGTCGCTGTGGAAAAAGTACCCTCCACGTTGTCATCGTCCACCCCATAGCCGCAAGTAATGGAATCGCCGATAAATTCAATTTTATGTACGTTTGCCGGGGTAGGCTTAATCCCCTCTCTGGCGTCCACGGCGATTTCTTGAATTCCGACCGTCGACATCGCCGCTTCCGATAGTTTTATGACCCTGATCGTGACGTTTTGCTCCGTGTCGCTTTCGAAGGCGGTGTACTTTTTCACGGGTTGCTTCACCATATCGTCAATCACCCGGTTTCCGTTCACATCGATGCCGATTCGGGCCTCATTATTGCCGCTTGTCGCAATAGGGTCGCCCTTAATGGTGATTTCCGCTTTTTTACCGTAAAAAGAAAATTCCACCCCGCCGCCCGACAAGGCCAGCCAAAGTACATCGTTGTACTCGTAGGTTCTCCCGATGATTTTTACATTGTTCTCTGTGGCTTTAAAAACCTGTGCTGCTTCTGTCATAGTGGTTCTTCCTCCCGACTTCTTTACCAGTACCTCTCTTCATATTAATAAATCCTAATATTGCCGTCCATATAGACCGGCCGGTTCAAATGATATTAAAGGTCCCAGTCACGCAATGGGCTTTGTCATAAATCCTTGAATAGCCTCGTTCACGGATGATTTTTGCTCCAGAATAAGGCAGTGCCCTGCTCCATTAATCAACGCGACCTCTGAATCGGGCAATGTTTCTCTGACACATTTCATCACGTTCCCGGCATCGTAAATTTTCTCTTCATCCCCGACCAGAAAGAGTACCGGTGCCGAAATCCTGCTCCAAGCTTCTTTCTCGATGACACGAGGGACAACAGGAAGCTGCGAGCGACCATGCGTATAGGCTGCAATGACCATGTCCATAACTTGCGAAGGAAGAGAGTATCCCTTTTTACAAAACCAGTCCCACGCTCTGCGAATCCGATCAGGCTTGGGCCACAGCATGGCCGGATAGACTTTTTGGAGAAATTTCAGAAATGGAACCGGCAAAAATGTCGCCACTGGAGCAAGCAAAATTAACCGCTTGATTCGTTCCGGTCGACTTGTCGCATAATTCGAACAAAACCAACCTCCCATCGAGTGGCCGATGAATGTCGTCTTAGCAAGCGCAAGCGCGTCTAGAACTTGATCCATCCAGAGAACGGCATCTTCCGGGGTGCTAATACGTTTAACAACCCTGCTTTTGCCGAAGTCCCCCGGCGTGTCGATACAATAGACTCGAAAATCCCTCAGCGCTTCAATAGTAGGGTACCACATCGCTGAATTACTCGTCATACCGTGAAACATCAGGACGGTCTCCCCATCTTCGGGTCCGCTAACGATCACATGGCAAACCCCGAATCCGGTTTGGATCTCCATCGTTTCATACTGACTTGGCCAATGCTCCATAAGTTTATCGTAAGTATGCATAAACAGCCGGGCCCCTGCTTCGCTTTTAAATACGGACAAATCATTATCATTCCGTTCCTTACTAATCATAGATTCCCCTCCAGCCCGGATGGCCTAAGTATAGAGCAGCAAACCGTCAATAATAACTCGAATTGCTGGGCTAGTTGTATATTTTCAGAACCATTAATAATACTCTCAAGATAAAGTCCTTCAAGTAACGAAATGAGCCAATGAACGAAAATATTCAGAGGCTGAGCAGGATGAAACTCTCCTCGCTGAACGCCATTATGTATTAAGTCAAACAGAGTTCCGTATACAGCCTGGGACCGTTCTTCAATTAGCTTGCGACGATGATCTTCTCTGCGGCCCACGATAAAATATTCGTATAAACAGGGGGCTAACCCGGCATTCACCTCTCTAACCCGTTTCTCTTGTCCCCCTATGAATTGCACAAATGCATTCCACGCACTGCCCTGTTCTTCTAATCCAAAATCCGGAGCCATGTTTTCATACTCCCGGCGAAGCAGATCCAGAAAAACATCTTCCTTGCCGGAATAATATAAATACACCCCTCCGAAGCTCCTGCCAGAGCCGGTTACAATATCGCTCATAGAAGTGGCTTCATATCCTTTTTCTATGAAAACATGTCGTGCTGAATTCAAAATTTCCATTCGGATAGCTTCTTTTTGTTGTTGCGTAATTTTAGGCATGAAGATGTCCATCCTTTCGCAAAAATAAACGAGAGTGTTCTCTTTTATTATAAAGAGAGCACTCTCGTTTTACAATGATTTATAACGGAATCCGATGTTAAAACCATCGCCGAACCATTCTCTTTCATGATTATGAGCTGCTTCCGCCCGTCGCTGGCGCTCCCCGCGACTCGAGGGTTTAACATACTATAGTGTAACCCATACCCGCCAGGCGAGTTGCCAAATATATCCCCAATAGCTTATGATCAAATCGCACCATTTACCAATATTAGTTTGTTTTTTTAATTTTAAGGAGAGATCATATAGTGGGAAAAAGACGATTATCGTTCAATTCATTTATTCAATTTCCGCTGGTTTGGATGGTCCTCGGAGCCGTTGTAATTATCCTGGCCAATGGGCTGATTAGTTCATTAATTGAAAGTCCAAACCGATTCGAAGCGCTCATCTTGGCAATTGCCATGAGTATCACGGCCGTCATTTTATATTGGCTTACCATGAAATGGTTAGCTCATCGGGATGTGCCCGAGCTCTCAATGAAAAAGGCTGTAACCGAAGTGTCTTTTGGGGGGCTAATCGGTTTGGTCTTTATCGGCATATCCACTCTGATTATTGTTTTATTTGGCGGGTACTCCTTTGAATGGTTACCGGCTAGTACGAGCTCTGTTATATTGCCTGCGATCTCATCAGCGCTTGGTGCAGCCTTCGTCGAAGAACTGATTTTTCGGGGAATTGCCTTTCAAGCCATTGAAAAAATGTTAGGAAGCCGAGTTGCCCTTATAATCACTTCTCTTTTCTTTGGGGTCGCACATCTGGGAAATCCTGAAGCGACCATTTGGGGTGCCATTGCCATTGCAGTCCAAGCGGGCGTTCTTCTTGGTTCCGCCTTTCTCTGGCGTAGAAGTTTATGGTTCGTCATCGGTATTCATTTTACGTGGAATGCAATAGAGGAACTATTGGGGATCCCCGTCTCGGGTCATCCATCATCAGGCCTCTTCTCTGTCCAAGTCAACGGTCCTTATCTTCTGACGGGCGGTAACTTCGGCATCGAGGCTTCCATCGTCCCCGTGATCATTAGCCTGCTGCTCGCTATTCCCATGCTGATTTTGGCAAAAAAACAAAGGTCACTCGAGGAAATAAGAATCATTTGACATAAATAAGTCAGGGGATGGAGCAATCTTCAATCAGCATAGAACCTATGCTACCCAGCGAAAATGTTGACGAAAGCGTCGCATCAGGTTTGGTTCCTGCGCGATATCTACGCCAATGATCGTGCGGCAGCCAAAACGCTCGGCCGTGTAATGGAAGAAAGGAAGGACGAATCGGGAATCGGGCATGCAAGACTGCGGGCATTTCGGAACTAGTTCAGATTGCAAATTCTATGGAACAATAGTCGGGAGGGGCTTAGACGCTCTACTAAGTTGGCTCCCCTCGTCTAACCAAACGGACCAACCTTATTTGGGCAAAATACGGTACTATGAGATTGTAACGAAACTCAAACACGCAATTAGGTGTGAAACCACACTCCATAGGCTTAATTTCATCAAATAACGTTACCTAGTTTCGTTAAATTATTCCAGACCCTAAATCATCCAATTAAGAATACATAGATTCGTTACCGATAAGCTGGCCTTAAAAGAGGGGTGTCCCATCGGTCATCTACTGATGACTTTTGGGACACCCCTTTCTGCATGGAGGCGAGCCGTGGATTGATAAAGCCAGAATTCGCCGCCACGTGATGCTTAGGATGTTTAGGAAGGTGGCTTAGGTTTAGCACATTTTACTTTGATGGACACTCCGAATTTGGACAAGAAATCTCCGTTTCATATTCAGTCTTTGAACGGATTACGTTTTTATGCGATAACTCAACTTTATATGTTTTTATCATTCCTTGTCCACATGCACATTTTGAACTTGAAATAAGTTCTGTACTATCAATTTCCCAACTGCTCCCCATTTTCATCACTCCTGCTATAAATTATGATACTTTTGTATACTCCCACAGAGCCTATATCGAGCAACCCACCTCAAGGTTACTAAAAAATTATCAAATCGCGGTCAATGGGAGCCATCTCTTCAATGAACCAATGATTCCTCCGAACAAGAATTCAAATCCTAAAGGCAGGCCCTTGCCATATTTAATAGTTTTGGTTTTATATGGACAAGGGTTCATTTTCTGGCTTGGTAAAGCCTCAATTCGCCGCCACATGATGCTACGGTTGTTTGGTGAGGTTGCTTGAGACCTGAAATGGTATGGTGCTGCTAAAATAATTTATCAATAGGAAAGTCCTTAGAAAAATAATTTTGATGAATTACTAAATGATCATCAGGTATACCAAATTCGAATGAGAATTTTTCCTTTATTCTATGTGGGTTGGGATCAACAATCGTAATTCGTGGTACAGTTTTCCTTTTCATAAAAGCATTTTTAAACAAATAGTTGCTTTGAATATCCGTCACTGGAAAAGAGTATCCAATAATAATAATCTCACTTGCTTCAGTCAAACAAAGTTCTGCTTCTCTCCATAGCTCCTTAAACAGGCAGCCGTACATATCGTAGGTTTTGTGTTTAACAGGTGGGATAATTAAAGGCATTGAAGTAAGTCCAGACTTCCCAGCAGTGCCTTTAGGCATATGAGGAAATCTTGGGGTTACTCTAACGAACACTTGATCTTCTGGAGCTGGCTTTCCTGGGTCCGGTATATTCGGTGGGTAGTATCCATAGGAGTACGGCTCGTAATTACTCATATATCTACCATCATATGTATCGTAAGGATCAATTGTAGATTCAAAAATATAAAAAGTTTCGGGACCAGCTGACTGAGTCATTATTATCTTCTCATTTTCAATTGTAGTTGCACTACTTAGCCAGTTGGTAGAACCGTGTAGCTTAATTAGCTTAGGATAATCAGTTTTTTGTGGGATTGAAGCAGATTCCCATGCATTTCTATAGATCATTTTAGGCGTTACGAAATACCCAGCATCAGGAGTCCATTCTGTAGTTTCAGCTAATGCTCGATCCATAAGCGTATCCCAATTGAAAGTAATAATAACATCATCTTTTTTTAAAAGCTTAGCTAAATTCATGTGTGGTTCAGACACAGGTCCATTTTGTATTTCATTAATAACAGAAGTAAATAGAAAAACCAATTGATTATAAGACTTAAAGGATTCCCTAAGACTTAAAAAGTCCTGTGGATCATTAAAAGCATGAAGTAAATTTTCCTCAATCTCAGAATGTAAAACTTCAATATCTGTACTATAACTCACAAATTCTTCGGGTTTCATCTTGTGATGTTGGTTCAAGTAATTAATAATCTCTCCTACCAAAACCCATGGATTTCGACTTATTTCTAACTTGTTATAAGTTTTAAAAAAATCAAATGCAACGGGCATTCTAATCTTTGTTGGGGAACCATCATAAGCTTTTGACGCGCCAGCTCCCAGAATGATAGCTTTCATTCTTTCAACTCTCCTTTGGTTAAGTTGCAGCTCCTGAGATACGAATATGCTCCTCTCAAGCGTTGATGTGTTAACCTCTAGGAAACGTGATAAGTATCAAATACACCATTAAACCCACAAGATCTAATAACATTTTCGTATTCCTTACGTAGTGCAATATCATCATAGTCATTTAGATACCAAGTAACATTTGCATTCGGCAATCTGCGACAAATCTCCGTTATGTATATTTTATCAACTTCGGAGAAAGAAAATCCGAATGAATAAACTTTATCAACGGATTTTGTTCTAATACTATTAAGGAATTCCTGGTTCGCTTTAATAGCTTTGATTGTGTCCTTTCTTAATTTTTCTTGCATACCTTGTAGAGAGTCCTCAGAACCAACATGGCGCCCCATATATTCTTCTGTATAATCAGTATCGTTTCCATGTCCAAACAGTAACTTGCCACCTTGCTTCCCGTGAATGTGGCAAACATTTCTCGCTTCGTATAGCTCCTCTAACGTAGTAGTGTAGTTGAAGGTTAGGTACAAATCTTTACCATTATCAATCAGCTTTTCAAAATCAGTCTTGGGAGATACTTCATCAATATCAATTGTATTGATCCATTCAGCAAAATAATCGGTAATCTCCAATACTGCTCCGACGAGATTGTTTGATTGGTCTTCATTTCTGTAAACCTTGTGCCACTCGTTATCATCATCTTCATCATCAAAGTTATCGAAGTATTCATCTAAATCTAAATAACCAAGTGATGTTTCGAGATCGGACCATTTTTCACCTTCCGGCTCAGCATTGGTAATGACCTCCATCAAGAAACCTACTACATCAATATCATCATACGTCATATCACCATCAGGCATCATTTGAGCTTCGGGTACACATCCATCGAATGAAGCATCAGGATACTCCTCCTTAAGATATTGATGGAAGTCTTCATAAGAAGTTTGCATACCATGAGCTAAATCAAACCCATTACCAATAATGAACAAACCAGCCATTTTCATCACTCCTTTACTCGATTATAATATACACAAATAACTAAGTCAATATGACTAAGTTTATTCGATTTATGTCATTTTTTTAAAAGGAGTTATAAATGGATAGAGTCAGTTCAAGATCCTCGTCTCTAAATTGATAGAGTTGGGTTTTAGGTCCGGCATACCTTTGTTCCTTCTTATTAAGAACCTGTAAAAGACCCTGTCTTCCCTTAGTTGAAAGAAGTTTTTTGGAGAAATTTGTTTCATCAACCTGAAATTCAGGCACTGTATCCCTTAATAATCGATGTAATTCTCGGAGAGTAAATCCTGTTTCATCTAAAAATTGCCTTGCTATTGTCGTTGTTAATAATTCAGTATGCATTCGTTTAATAGCGCAGCGGAGAATGTCCTCATGATCAAAGGCTAATCCCAATTCAAGTGCTTCATCTAGCGTGAAAAGTTTTGCTTCCACAGCATCTGTGCTCGCTTCTAAATCCTTAAATACTACTTCCCTAAACACATCAGTCCCGTTTTGAACAGTTACAAAAACCTCTGGTCTAACTAATGCAAAATATGCAACAGATGGTATCCACCCCCTTGGGTCTCTACCTTCGTTGTAGAATGTCTTTAGCTGATTGAGTTTAAAGTCCTTGACAATACCAGTTTCCTCCTTTAGCTCCCTTTCTGCCGCTGCATCTAAAGTTTCATCTACCTTAGAAAATCCCCCCGGTAATGCCCATCTCCCCTCATATGTTTCTTCCTTCCGACGAACCAGCAAAATATACGGCTTGAAAGTCGGCATATGTGGGCGTTTTTTATGCTCAAACATTGGAATCACCGTAAAAACACAAATATCTACAGGTAACCCATCAGGTGTCTGAAATGCCCCAAGGGAGTCCTCAGCACCTGGCAATAACCGTTTTTCTCCTCCTGGATACTGACCATAAACTGCAATATTATTTTCAGACCCAACAACCAAATCGTCGATAATACAAGACGTATGATTTGAACTCAAGCACTTATAGAACTCCCCATTCAAATAAACTTCATACGACAAAGCATTTGCATCAGCTAATTCGGCCCAATTTACACGTACTGGTTTTGTTAATAAGCGTTCCATCCTTAACTTGCCCATTAACTTATACACCCCTTTATCCTTGTTTATTTAACTACGTTATTATAACATAATGAATTCTTATTAATTAAAAAAAGCTAATATATGTAAAACAAACGGCCCAGTCTAAGATATGAGCTATCTTAGGCTGGGTCGTTTCGTGAATACAAAAGCGTTATAAGAAAATCCACTTGAAAATAAAATATTGAGTGTTTAATACATTCTACAAATACTAACCAAATCAAATCATTAATCACTTCCGAATGAGTTGAACCCTTGTAGGAAGACAACCCCACAAAGGTATTGATAGCTACCCTTGTATGTCACTAATCCTCGCCTTATTTAGTGCTTTGTCTGATTAGGACTTGTATTAGCTAGAATAGGCAGTATTTTCTCACCCTTTTCCATGGAGGAATTGCATTGGCCACAGACCGGTTGAATCGAAAAAACGAAGTTGTTCCTCATCCATCCGTTGCACTCTTTATTGGTGCAAGACCATATCATTGTCATTTCCTCTGGAAGATCAATCAGCTGTCTTTTCCGTGAATAGTACAAGCAGCATCCCTCTTTCTCTTCTGGAATAATGAATGAAAAAAAGCCCCAAAACGATGTTTGGGACCTTTCTAACAGCAATTTTATAGTTTAACAACATTCTCGGCCTGTGGGCCTCGATTGCCTTGTACTACATTAAATTCAACGCGTTGACCTTCGTCCAACGATTTGAAACCTTCGCTAACAATTGCACTGAAGTGCACGAATACGTCGCCTCCGCCTTCAACCTCGATAAAACCAAAGCCTTTGTCTGCATTAAACCACTTTACTGTTCCTTGTTCCATGATCCATTACCTCCATATTTTCATTATTACATGATCTTCAAAATTCCAAAAAAAAATCACATATTGTACAAGGCTACATAATCAAAATCATAACCCTCTACAATATGTGAATTCAGGTCGAAATTCCAATAAACTAATTATCACACGACTGGAGCTGATTTACAACTCTTCTTTTACTTTCACTCCGCCAAGTCCATTATGAATCTTGTGATTTCCTCCACCGCTACCTGTTGCTGCTCCTCCCTAGTGATAGTCGCTTTACCATCGCCCTTCTGCTCGCCGTAATTCCCAAAGTGAGCATGATTGCCTCCTTTGATGACATACGGACTTAACGAAGAGGATAGCTTGGATTTATCCAGAACCTGATCTTCGCTTCCGTACATAACCAGTGTCGGTATATCGCTATCATTAACAGGGTAGGCACCCAGCAGCACAAGCCCCTCAATTCGGTCTTGATTCTTCACCGCATAGCTGCTCGCCATCGCGCCGCCCAAAGAATGGCCTCCCATTACCCAATGTTTGATCTCAGGGAATTGGGCATAGATCTTGTCAGCTGCATTTATATCAAATACGGCCAGGTTAAAAGGCATATGAACCAGGACGCCGGTGATTCCCTTCCGAGAAAGCTGTTGTAGCAATACCGAGTAAGCCTTATCCTCTACTTTCCCGCCCGGATAAAAGATGAACCCGACACCCGTATCCTGTTCGGCACTTGGATGGAAGATCCACATCCCGTCTTTCTTCTCTATCTGAGGCTCTGCTTCCGTACCGGAAAGCACGGCAACCGCATTTTCATCGGCCCGATAGTAATTTAAGGTATAGATGTAGAAGCCTGCACACAGTAATACCAAAGCGGCTACTACGCTTAATAGGGTGATTTTCAATCTTCTTTTCACTTTTGGTTTCAATACGATGTCCTCCTATGAACCTGATGTTCACGACTCTTTAACAAACAATACATGATTATACACCCTTGATACAATCACAAAGGCTATATCGTATCCAACGCAGCGAATGAACATAAGCATCACTTCTCCGCTTCCTATAGCGAAAAGTCGGTAACGCCCTTTTTAGCTGCATATTTCAGCGTGTATGCTTCTTCTGTTCCATAGGGCATGGTAGCAATTTTAATGCGGGTATAGTCCAGCCGGCTCTCTCTTAGAACCCCTTTTACCAAGGCTAGGCTCCGCTCTTCTTCCGTAACGACGCAAAATACATTAAGAACATATTTCTTCGGATCGGGTAGGGACTTTCCCATATCAAAGCCGTCAACATGGCCTAAACCGGCATCCGCTAGAGAGATCTCCAGAACCTCCATTACTTTATCCCTTAACCAGGAGTCGCGTTGGCTGCCTTTTGCGCTTTTCAAAGGATACTGGACCACTAACCAGAATTGTTCGCTCATTGGGATCACCCGCCCGTTCAATTTTATATATTTTTATAGTGCACGTAAAAAGGTATAAAGGCTAGACCAATCAGTTCGGGCAAGCAAAGCAAAATCCACTCAAAGTGCTATACTATCAGGAAAGAATAATGTTAAGGAGATGAAAAATGAGGATCGGTGCCAAGACTATATTGTTGGATCAACTTCTAGCTAATGCTGATGATCGTAATTTATTGGAATGAAACTTGGCAATTGCGGTATAAGGACAATCAAATTGATGCCGATACACTGACCACTCATAATGCCGATACTTTTCTTGTTAAAGATGAGGAAACCTTCTATGAATTAAAAGAGAAATGTTAAAAATCCTCCTGCAATGGCAAGAACTCCTTGAAGAAGATCAACTGTTATCGGTTGTAAAAGGATTTCCCGTGAAGGCGGAATGGTGGGCAATCATTTCAAATGCGGCAACCCATAATGCCTACCATATTGGACAACTAGCCTATATTCGCAAAATGAAAAAATAGAAATTTCTCTGTCAAGCAGAGTAAAGAGCCCCTTTCCAAGCGGTATCGGACCGCGCAGAAAGGGCTCTATTCTTATATGCCAAGCTAAAATATTATTGCTTTAACCGAAGCTCTAATCTTCTTAATTCCCCCAGCGTCTGAATCAATTTTTCATCATATTCCTTGAAATATGACTCATCCTTAATAACATTTTCTGCAACATTTATTTCATCACACAACTGAACAACTTCTAATATTAGTATTTTATTTTCTTCTACTTTTCTTAAATCTTTTTCCTTAATAAATTGATTTAGCCGATCAAGAATATCCTCAGTCTCTGCAAGAATAGAAAACAGGGATGGGCGAAGTTCTGGAGGAATAGCTTTATCTACAACTGAAGATTCGGTTTTTTCCAGTGAATAAAGAACAGAACGGGTGAATGACGCACCTCCCTCTATCCTACCGTTTAAATAAGAAAGCATCTCATCGTTTACACTTTCTTTTGTTAGAGAAATTAATACATCAGAAAATTGGGATAACTGATTTGAATATTGTTTATAAAATAGGTCATTAACTAATGCATACATTTGAGAATCAGTATTCTCATTTATGTTTCTATTAGAACCGGAATCACAGGCCGAAAATAAGCTTAACATTAGGATTATAAATAAGGTTTTTCTAATCAATCCACTTCTCCTTTCAAATATGGGGAAAAATTAATATTAACAGCGAGTTGGATATTATCAACTCGCTGTTAATATACTTAGTTATAATTCAATTGCATTTGTATCCGATAATGTCCATGAAGTTTCGGTCGTAGAAGTAGTAACACTATACCCTATTGATCCTTCAATTAAGCCGGTTCCCCCAAAACTTATACTTGCTTGTCCTGTTGATGTTGTTGATTTCTGATCATAAGTATGAGTCCAATCAGCACCAAAATCAATATCTCCACCATTAGTTTTTGGAGTAACATAAACAGAAACCCAATAATCCATGGTTATAAGCATTTTATCGTCATAAGCATTAAATAATGCTAATCCTTCACCAGTTCTTTGACCTGATCTTAAACTATTTTTAGTGCTATCAGAATTATTATAAGAATAGTATGAAGCAGCATTTTTATTCCAATATACGCCTATTACATCATATGAAGCTGGTTTTGTTTCTGATGCTTGATCAAATCCGTAATAAGCTATCAATCTATGAAAAGATTCGCCGCCTCTTCGAGCTGATGTTACCCAAAGCTCAGCTTCCCAAGCATCTACCGATCTTGTCTTAATAGCTTGAGACGGTTTCTCCAGTGTTACTCCTAGTTTTGATAAATTTATAGTAGCCTTATCATGGTCACTATTATTTCTTAAATAATCAACTATAAAATTATCAAACTCTTTATTACTCATACTGTTAATTTGTTTTTTGATATTTTCAATTCCTTTAGTAGAAAGTTTACTTACATCTTCGTTGCTTAGATTTTGTAGCGACAAAGGTGACTCCGCAAAAGCGGATATTGGAATACACAAAGCCAAGACTAACGACAGAGCTACTAAAATTTTTTTCACAAAGATCACTCCTCATTCTATATTTTTTGGATAGGGATATATTCCCTAATCATTACAGTGTAAAACTCTTAAACAAAGACTGAATTAAAGAATTTCGTTTTGGAAGTCGGCTTTTCCTAGATGGGGTAATAAAGGGGACAACAACCATTAGGACGTGATCAGCATGACAACCAATAATGATGAAAAGCAACTTGTTGACAAGTCACTTCGTGAGACTTCCGACAAACGAATGTACGAGCGTTATTTGGCAGTTCTCCATCGATTAAAGGGCCATACGATTAAAGATATTTCTAAGATGATCAAACGCACGGAGAAAACCACCGCTGGATACATTCATCGTTATGGGCGTGACGGGATCGAAGACCTTGCACTGGGCCATTCACCTGGCAAACCTCGCCGGCTTACCCATGAACAAGAAACGATCTTGGCGGACACTATTGCAACCAAGCGGCCGGATGACGAGGGCATCGAAGCTAAGTATACTTGGACGCTCAAGCTTGCAATGCTCTTTGTCGACCGAGAGCTAGGCGACACAAAAAAAAGGAATGTCCGTCCTGCTGCATCGGCTCGGATTCAGTCATACCAAAGCAACCTATACCATGGAACTAGCCGATTCTGAGGAACAGGAAGCATTCAAATCGGAGACCTTTCCGGCGTTAAAAAATGCTGATGAACCAAGAAATTGACCATTTGCTGTTTGATGACGAGTGTATGATTCGGGCATACCAATCGCTGCAGTACAACTGGTTTCCGATTGGGCACCAACGGAAGGTTCCGACTTACGGCCGTCATGAAGGCGCGAAATTGTTTGGTGTGCTGAACTACGAGACAGGGCACGTACTCTACCGTGACGGCGAGCGTTATGATGCTTCGGCGTTCATCCAGTTCCTTGATTCCGTTCTCATGGCCTATCCTGAGGGGAAAATCGTGATGATTCTCGATAACGGCCGGATTCATCATGCTTCATAGGTACAAGCCTTTTTGAAAGAAAATAAGCGGCTGAAGTTCGTTTTCCTACCAAAGTACTCACCGGATCTTAACTTGATTGAAGGACTGCGGAAATGGTTGAAAAGCGATGTTGTTCACAACGTATTTTATAAGAAGTTTTACCACATCCGTATTAACGTCGCCGCCTTCATGAAGCTTGTCAATACCAGCCCTATGGAGGTCATTGGTCGGCTGTGTATTCGTCTGTAATTCAAAAGTTCAGTCTATATAGGTGGATTTTCCTTATTGATTGCTGCGTATTAACTTGGGCATTAATGTCTGTGCTAGTAAAAAGATCCCAAAACAATATTCACAAATCGTCATTACCACTTATTCTTCTATGGTTGCTGTAATTTTATTATCTTAAGCGGCAAGCTGGTGGATGGCCGAATTTACATGCCCTTGAGAGCTGCTGGCGATGGAATGAAAGCTGCCGTAAACTGGGACCAAACAACGAAAACTGCGACTATTGCGAAAGACGGAATAACGTTAAAGGCAAAAGTGGGCAGCCCGTTTGTTAAACTGTTTGACGGGAGAGTCTATGTACAGTTTCGCGAAGTCAGCGATACGCTTTACAACAAGGAGTTAATTAATTGGGATAAGAGCAGCTTGGTCGCAAGCTCAAACCACTTCTTGTTGAACCTTGCTCCATTGAAGGCTGAAGAAGTCGAAAAAATGCTGACGGCGGTCATCATGAAGAATAAAGCGGTAAAGTCTCTCTTTGCCGAGTTCTCGGAGTATTACAATACGCATATCTATTACTCGTGGCTAGAGAAGTTGACGGCTCGCTTTAATGCCGAATATGGAGATGCAAACGGAGATTATTATGCTTCCCCGATTGAAGGAGTGATCGTTAAATACGGAAACAAATGGACGGTCACTTCTCTCAAACCAACAAAAACAGGCATACTTCCGCCTCATTGATTTCTCAAAAACGACATAACAATAAGAGAGAGACCTGACGTCTCTCTCTTATTGTTCTTATGCGGCCATATTCTACATTTCAATCTCCACTACAGCTTTGCCGTTTTCCCGCAGCTTATCGAATTCGGCTCGGGAAATGCGCAGGCCTCCCGTACGATACGGGTTGGAGATCCGCTCGGCTTCCGCCTTGTGTCCGTTTATGGTTACGGAATGAACGGCGCTGCCCTTTACCCGGTAAATGAAGGTGACGGGACCGCCATAATCAAACTCGAAACGGGTGCCGTCCAGCTCATCCGGCAGCACGGGATCGATCAGCAAATCTCCGCCGTCCACCCGGATACCGAGCACATTGGAAATCAGCTGGTTCATGTAAATCCCTGGACCGCTGGAATAAATCCGCCAGCCGCCTTTGACCTGAGCCGAACCGTCGCGCAGGTCTTCAAAACGCTGCTGCGCCTCATACCGCGTATTGAATTTGCCGTCGGAGCTGCTGAAATACGTATTGCTTTGGCGCAGCTCCGCGTTAGGCACGACATCCCGGATGCCGATCGGATTAATGGCGGCCAGGTGATGCCAGATTTGCTCCCGCCGTCCGATCTTCGCCATCGCTTCGATGTAGCGGATATGCGCATGCACGTATTGCAACCCGATTTCGCGGCCAAAGTTCGCCGCTTGCTCCGCGCGCTTGAAATGCACGTTGACCCCGCCTACATATTGCGCCGGCCGGTCCATCAGGCGCACGCCGTCAGGGAACAGCAGCTTGTCTTGAATCAGCCGCTCATGGCTCTCCGCCTGTTCCGGGGTGAGCAATTCGCTGATCATGCTTTGAATCATCGGCAGCAGCCGGTATCGAATGCCGGTCTCCCGGTCTTCCGGGTGCAGCATCAGCTTCACGTCGTTCGGATCCTCGAAATAGAGGAAGCCCGGAATGACTCCTTTTCCCAACATGTAACGGTTATAATCACGTTTGATGCCCTCGGCAATCTGCTTCAGATCATTCGACCAGGCGGCGTCCACCTGGCTTAGCGCCTGCGACAACACATCCACGGCTTGATACGTCAAGGCCACGGTCCAGCTGCTGACCATGAACTGCTTCAATTGGGCATTGGCCGGTTGCAGCGTATCGTCCCAGTCCCCGTCTCCGTAAGAAGAAAGGTAAGTGTCGTGGAGGAAATGTTCTTTAATGTAACTCAGTTCTTTCAGCACATGCTCGCGAATCGAGGCCGTCTCCGGCGTGAAGTTAAAGCCATGCTTGCTCGTATAGGGGACCTGTTCTTCGAGAATCGAAAAATCGCGGGTCGCCGTCAAATAATCGCCAAGCACTTTCAGCGGCCATGCAATGATGTCGCCATGACTCTCCTCTTGCTGAATCGATGCATACTTGTCGAACATGAACCATTGGGGCCAGTTGCCGTCCTCGGCATATTGATGGGCATAGACCGTCAGCAAGACGTCCCGCACCTGTCCGTACTGATGGGTCGCCGAGAAATATTCCACCGGTCCCTGGCAGACATCCCGCGTCCCCCAGGCCGCGCCGCCGTATTGCTCCAAACCGTGCGGCACGGAGTAGTGAACGAGCATATTGTGGGTATACCACCAGGCCAACGCGTTCACCTTAAAGAACTCGCCCTCGCTCCCGCCGTCCTTGGTCAATTTGAAACCGCTCATGACTTCGGCGTAAAAAGCTCTATACCGCTCGATCTCGGCTTCGGCGGAGCGGCGCTTGACCGGCAGGTCTCCGCCGTTCAGCAGCCCTTGGTGCGTCAGCGTCCATTCCGCGCTGGCATCCAGCTCCATCGCCACCAGCGAAGCGCAACCCGGAGCGGCTTCCTTGGCCAATGCCGACTCATCGCGTAAAGAATACGTCGCCCCTTCCAACACCATCCGGTAAGCAAGCTTCGGATACACCTGCGCGCTGATGCAAGAGGCGTCGGCCCGGAACGTTAGGGCACCGCTCTCCCCATCCTGTTCCATGGCGTACGGAATTTCATATTCGGCCACGTTCATCGTGATTTGATTCGTGACCAGATAGCGATATGGAACGCCGTTTGCGGAACGCACCTGCAACCGGATCTCCGGCGTATCAACCGTGGTGAAGTTGGTGATGATCAGCGTGTCGGCAGGCATTTTATAATACCAGCGAACATAGTTGAACCCGATCTCAAACAACGAAGGCAGCGTGAGCAGACGGTATTCCCCATCCACTTCCACGTAGATCCGCTGGCCGGAAGTCTTCGGCACATTCAGGGCATTCCGCGCGTTGGACATCATCTTGTTGAGGTTCGTGTTGCCCACGACCAGCTGCGAGTTAAAAATACCGTACATATAGGAGGTTGTCGTGATCACTTCGGCGCCGAACCGCACATTGTCCCCGCTCATCAAAATATGGCCATGCGGACGTTCGACCCGCAGTTCCTTTTCTTTCAGAACGATATGCTCATAGCTCTCCGTGAAAAAAGACAGCAATTGCTTGCCTTCATATTCCTCCTGATGACGCCGCGGAAACCATTGGTTCAGCTCCTCCCCGGTCACCGGCAAGGTTTGCAGCGGCTCTCCGAGCTGCGGCGAAAGGGTTGCGGTCCGGTTCCAGTCGCCGTCGCCCTCCTGCTCCAGACCGGCCGAGGCCGCCTCCGCCTCATTCCATGCCTCGCGGACAACGTCGCTGTATTTCAGCTCCGTCATCGCGGCCGGATGATCCCCTCGGAACAATCCGTAAAACACAAAGCGCACGTTGCCGTTCAGCTCCGTTTTCCGGGATTGCAGTGCCGTATAGGCGAATTCATATTGGTAAATCTCGTTTGCCAGCTTTTCCTTGGACAAAGCTTCAGGCCGGTTGGTTTCCTTGTAAGTCAGGCCGAAAAACTGGAATCCGTCCGTGGAATAACTCTCAGCCTTGGTCAGCGAACCTTGCTGCAAATAAGGAAACTTCCCGCCTTGCGGCTGGTTCTGCCGGGAACAAACGACGAAGCCTTTGTCCGCGTCACCAAACACCGTATGGTCAATGTATTGCGACAAATAAGCTTCATTGCTGCGGACGGCGCCCGGATCGGCAAGGCCGACGTCCTGTCCGTACACGATATCGGCGGTTACGCCGCTCCCTTCGAGCTGCACATCCCAAAACCATACGCCTTGGGCGGTCAGCGTGAACACGACCCGGTAACGGATCGGCTCCTTCCGGTCGTGGTCGTCCGAGGCGATTTCGCCTTCCCACACCAACCGGTCGCCGGCCTGGCGGAAACGGCTACCCGACGCGATGCCCAGCAGCGGATAAGCCTTGATCCCTTCTTCCGTGTGCAGCCGGGCGTAAAGATTGCCCAGCGAACCGTCAAGCGGATTGCTCAGGAGCTGATTGATCATCGTGGAGCCGCCGGTCGCCTCATACAGATCGCCATTCTTATGAAAAGTGAATTCAAGCTCGCCTTTTTGAATCGACAGTTTGGAATCTGATGCCATCGCCATTCTCTTCACTCCCTTTCTCTCTTTTAAACCTATATAAGATGAACTATTGAAATGGATGTTAGGGCAAGTGCATAAAATGTTCCTACGATCGCTGTTGTTTCCAGATTTCTTGATTATAAAAGGTCAAGTAGGGTTGAAAATCCGGAAACAAAGGCGACCACTCCGTTTCTGCATTTGCAAGTTATTGCTCCAAACGGAACGCCGCCTGCAGCGTATCGCGGCTGTTCCCTCCGACGTGCAGCTCGAATGTTCCTGCGTCGCTTGTAAATGACAAGTCGCTATGATGATACCGCAGCTGTGATTCGGTGATTTCAAACGCCACTTCCGCACTTTCGCCCGGAGCAAGCGTCACTTGGCGGAAATCCTTCAACTCCTTCACCGGGCGAATGACCTCGCCGGAAACGTCGCGGATATAAAGCTGAACCGTTTCCGTCCCTGCCATGCTTCCGTCGTTGCTGACCCGGACTTTGGCCTGCAAGGTCTGGCCCGCCTTCAGCGAAGCCGATGACAAGGCAAGCTCTCCATATGAAAAGCTCGTGTAGCTTAGGCCATAGCCAAAAGGGAACAACGGCGCATTCGGACTATCCAGATAATGCGATACATACTTCTCCTTCGAGTCTTCCGCAGGCTTCGGACGTCCCGTATTGAAGTGGTTGTAATAAACCGGAATTTGCCCAACCGTATATGGAAAAGACATGGTGAGCCGGCCCGAAGGATTGGCAACACCGTATAACAAATCCGCGATCGCCGCCCCGCCCGCACTGCCCGGGAACCAGGCTTCGAGCACCGCATCGGCTTCCTCATAGATGCCGTGCAGATCCAGCGGGCGGCCGTTGAACAGCACGGCAACCATCGGTTTGCCGAGCTGCTTCATGGTACGCACAAGCTTAAGCTGCGCTTCCGGCAGCTTGATATTGGTGCGGCTCGCCGCCTCCCCGCTCATCTCCGAAGCTTCACCGAGCGCCAGCACAATTACGTCGGCTTCCCCGGCGGCTTTGACGGCCTCTTCAAGCTGGAGCTCGGTGACATCATGAATGCCGCAACCCTCGGCTACTACAAGACCGGAACCGCCGAGGGCCTCCATCGCCGTATCGAGCCGAATGGCCGTCTCCCGCGATCCGGTCCACGACCAGTTGCCGAGAATATCGCCGCTTTGCGCAAACGGGCCGATCAGCGCGATCCTTTGCTCCCGCTTCAGCGGCAGCACGCCTTCGTTTTTCAGCAGGACGCTGGATTTCACCGCCAGTTCTTTCGCAGCCTCAAGATGCTCCTTGCAATACACGACTTTACCTTCCGCTTCCGGATCGGCGCCGCGCAGCGGGTTCTCGAACAAGCCGAGCTTTTCCTTCAACCGCAAAATGCGCAGCACCGCTTCGTCGATCAACGACTCGTCCACCAGCCCGTCTTCAACCAACCGGGCCAGTTCAAGCACATAAGCCGAAGTCATCATATCGATATCTACGCCAGCGTGAATCGCCTTTAAAGCTGCTTCGCGGTCATCTTCGGCGACTCCGTGCGCGATCAGTTCCCCGATGGCGGCCCAATCGGAAATGACGACGCCGTCAAATCCCCACTCGCCGCGCAGCAAATCCCGCATCAGCTTGACGTTGCCGCTGGCCGGGATGCCTTCCACCGTGTTGAACGAAGTCATCACCATCTCGGCGCCTTCGTCTATAGCGGCTTTATAGGCCGGCAGATAATATTCACGAAGCTGACGCTCCGAAAGATCGACCGTATTGTATTCGCGGCCGCCTTCCGCCAGCCCGTAGGCCGCGAAGTGTTTCACGCAGGAAGCGACGCGGCCGGTATCGTTTTTTAAATCCGTACCCTGAAAGCCCCGGACCATCGCCCGCGCGAACAAGGCGTTCAGGTAAGGGTCTTCTCCCGTCGATTCCATCACCCGGCCCCAGCGGGGATCCCGTACCAGGTCCGCCATCGGCGCGAAGGTGACATGAAGTCCGGAAACGGCCGCTTCCTTGGCCGCGATCTCCGCGCTGCGCTCGGCCAGTTCCAGATCCCAGGAGCAGCCCATGGCCAGCGGAATCGGAAAAATCGTCTTGAATCCATGCACGATATCCGCCATAAACAAGAGCGGAATGCCATGCCGGTTGTTCGCCATATGCGTCCGCTGCACGGAGATGACCTTCTCCGCACCGGCTACGCCAAGCACCGAGCCGGCGTTCTTCACCGTCTCCGGCGTAATGCCGAGCGCTTCCATCGGCCCGGTAATTTGCCCATCGTCTCCGGCCTCATCATAGAAAGGCGCCGCCAATTGCTGCAGCTGGGCGATTTTTTCGTCGAGCGTCATTTTCTGCAAAATATCTTCCAGTCTTCGTGGCTCTGACATTTCTCTCCCTCCCCTGTCATCGAATCGTTTTTATCTATTAAATCCTTATATTTAAACGTTATTTTAATAATTAAACTGCACAAAATAATAACGTTTCGATCTATGCTTGCAACTTTGCTCGCACAATCCCTCACGGCCGCCTCGTCTACTAACGATTCTTATCAACCGGCAGCCAGTCAAACACCCTCTGGATCTTGCGGTCCCAGTAGCCCCATTCATGGCTTCCGGGCTCTTCTTCATAAGTCACCCGAAGGCCGACTTTCTCGGCATGCTTCAGGAAATTCCGGTTGCCCTCGTACAAGAAATCCTCAGTCCCGCAGCATTGATAAAACTGCGGCTGATTTCCCGCCGCGGCGACTTTCCCCGCCAGCGCCAGCAAATCGTCATCGCTTCCTTGAAGCTCCGCCACGCTGCCGAACATCCGCTCTTCCTCATGGTTGCGGAATACGTCCGGCTCGCTTAAACGGTGGACGATGTCCAGGCTTCCGGACAGGCTTGCCGCAGCAGCAAAGCGTTCCGGCCGGCGAAGCGCCAGTTTGAATGCGCCGTAGCCGCCCATCGACAGGCCCGCGATAAACGTGTCCTCCCGGCGGTCCGAGATCGGAAACAAGGACTTCACGATCGCGGGAAGCTCCTCAGATAGATATGTGTAGTACGCCGCCCCTTGCTTCATATCCATGTAATAGCTGCGATCCGCACGCGGCAGGATGAGCGCGATCCCCTTATCCTCCGCGTAACGTTCCACCGAGGATAACCTCGTCCACTCCGTATGGTCTCCGCCCAGCCCGTGAAGCAAATACAGGACAGGCAGCTTGCCGTCCCGGCTGGCGCGAAGCGCAGCCATCGGGATCACCGCATGAATGTCCATTGACATTTCGAGCGTCTCCGCAAACAAGGCCGTTTGTATAAAAGCCAAGCTGATCACTCCACTTCCATGCATCGTGATGTCGATATCCTCAACCTTTAACTTCAGCCGTGACCGTTTTCACCGATTGACGTTCAATCAGTTCAACCTTTAATTTATAGGAATCATTGACTTGTTCATTATTCAGTAATTGAAACAGCAGGTGGCCCGCGAGCGATCCTGAATCATACATCGGCTGACGGATCGTCGTCAGCGGCGTTTGAACATACTCGGCCAATTGAATATCGTCAAATCCGATGACGGATATATCGCCCGGTACGGAGAACCCGTCCTCTTCCATCGCTTTGATGCCGCCGATCGCCATTTCATCGTTACCGTAAAATACGGCCGAAGGAATCTCGCCTTGCATGAGCATCATTTTCGTCGCCTTATAGCCGCCATCCCGTACAAAATTACCGGTTAGCCGCCATTTGGCTTTCTCCTCAAGACCCGCTTCGTGCATCGCCCGTAAATATCCCTGGTATCGCACGCTGTTATCGTAAGAATTGGCCGGTCCGCTAATGTAAGCGATGGATCGATGTCCTTTGTCGATGAGATACCGGGTCGCTTTGTACCCGCCGAGCTCCCCGTCGACAACGACGCTAATCAGCCCTTCGCCCGTCGTAAGCCGGTCCATCGCAATGATCGGAAAGCCGGTACCGGCCGCGTTCAGCAATATTTCGTCGGAAATATTTTGCGCAAGCACGATGGCGCCATCCACTCTTTTTTCGCGTAAATATTTGACCGCCGTAGACTCCCTGCCCCCCATAGAACTGCAGGCCACCAAATCGTAACCGTTGGACAGCGCCACATCCTGCACGCTGCGGATCAATTCCGAATAATAAGGTCCGGACAGGTCCGTCAAGATTAGCGCAATCGTATTCGTACGGCTCCGTTTTAAATCCATGGCGAAACCGTTCTTATGATAATTCAACTGTCTGGCAGCCTCCAGCACTTTTTCCCTCGTTTTCGCGCTGACTTTGCTGTCTCCGCTAAGTGCGTACGATGCCGTGGAAAGCGCCACGCCGGCCAATTTCGCCACATCTTTAATCGTAGCCATACTATTGTCATCCTTTCTAACCGTACAAAAACTCTCTTTACTTATTTCATCCCCGAGATCGTATATCCTTCAATAATATGTTTCTGGAAGAAAGAAAAAACGATGATGATCGGAACGACCATAAATGCGGCCCCCGCCATTTGCAGGCCGAATTTCGAGGCGTATTGTCCTTTCAACAGGGACAGCCCGACCGACAGGGTGTACAAGCTCTCGTCGTTGGCGATGATTAACGGCCACAAGAAGCTGTTCCAGGCGCCGATAAACGTCAATATGCCTTGGACGGCGAAGACCGGTTTTACGATCGGCATGATCAATTGGAAGAAAATCCGTAATTCTCCCGCGCCGTCGAGTCTTGCCGCTTCCATCAAATCCGTCGGAATCGTCGACATGAACTGGCGGAACAGGAAGATGCCGAACGCGCCGACCAAACCCGGCAGCACAATGCCTGCCATCGTATTTACCAACCCAAGCTTGTTGATGATCAGATAAGTAGGAATCATGGTTACTTGACCCGGAATCATCATCGTGGCCAGGATGAGATAGAAAAATTTGTTCTTGCCCGGAAATTCAAACTTCGCAAAGGCATACCCGGCAAGTGCGTTCAGGAAAAGCCCGACGAACGAACACAACACGATGATCAGCGTATTTTTGAGATACACCATAAAATCCATTTTCGCAAACAGATCCACATAGTTTTTGAAAGTCGGATGGTTCGGAATGATCGTCGGCGGAACAATGGTAAATTCGTTTTCCGGCTTAAACGACGAGCCCAGCATCCAGATGAACGGAATCATCATCAGAAGGCCGCCGGCAATCAGAAGAAATATCATAAGGCCCTTTTCAAATCTTTTCAACGCCATTTGCGTCCCCTCCTTTACCCTTAATATTCAACTTCCTTCCGCTTGACGAGGAACTGCACGATCGTTGCAATGATAATGATAATGAACAGAACAAAGGAACCGGATGCCGCGTAGCCGAAGTCGCTCAGCTTAAATCCGTTGTTGTAAATAAAGAGCGCCATGGACATCGTTCCGTTGAGCGGTCCGCCCTTCGTCATGACCAGCGGTTCTTCGAAGAACTGAATCCAGCCGATCAGCGTCGTAATCGTCACGAAGAAGGTGGCAAAGCTAAGCAAAGGAATGGTGATATAGCGAAGCTTCTTCCACCCGGTAGCACCGTCAATTTCAGCCGCTTCATAATAGGAGCGGGGAATTCCTTGGAGCGCTGCCAGAAAAATGATCATATTCAGGCCGATCGCCTTCCATACCGCCATCAGAATGAGCGACAGTTTGGCCAGCATCGGATCCTGTAACCAGGCTTGCCCGGGGATTCCAAACCAGGAAAGGATATAGTTAAACAGCCCGTACCTGCTGTTATAGAGATAACCCCATACAACAGCCACGGCTACAATATTCGTAATGGATGGCAAGTAGTAAACAACCCGAAAGGTATTAAACAGCCAGCTCGTTCCATAATTCAGCAGCAGTGCGGCTGCCATAGAAAATAAAATGACCAGCGGCACCCCGATAATGACATAAATGCCGGTGTTCACAATGGATTTTATAAATACGGGATCCTTAAATAGCCCGAGATAATTCGTAAAGCCGGCGCCATGAATGTTAGAAAAGTCGGCCAGCCCCAACAGGTCCATATCGGTAAAGCTGATGACTAATGCGATAATAATCGGCAAAATCGAAAATACCGTGAGTAACAGTATGGCCGGAGCAATGAACAAATACGGATATTTATATTTGTGCCAGCTATTTGCATGCTGCTTCATTTATCCTCACCCCTTAAAATTTGTCCACTCCCTTCCAGACGAAGAACTCTAAAGAGATAACCGGGACCCTCGCTTCTGTAGAGTCCCGGCGTCATCTTCGCAGGCGGAAGACAAAATGATTAATTCCCTAAAATTCCGTTGGCTTCCTCATTCAATGCGTCCATCTCGGCTTGCACATCCGCTCCGCCAACCGTAATGCGTTCGAAGGCTGCGACCGAAGCTTGCGAAACTTCTTCCCATTCCTTGACCATTGGCGTCGGAATGGCACTCTCCAGTTGTTTACCGAATGCGGCGATCATCGGATCGGAGAATTGCTCGTTGTCCCAAGCCGTTTTCAAAGCCGGCAAGGAATTTGATGTTTCGTAAAATTTGAGCTGCGCTTCCTCGCTGCTCAGATAGGCGATAAATTTCGCTGCCTCTTCAGGGTTCTTGCTGTATTTAAAGATCGAAAGGTCGGAACCGCCCATCAGCGATTTATTGTTTTTGTTGGCAGGCAAGGTCTTAACCGTCCATTTGCCTTCAATTTCCGGATTTTGATCCTTCACGGCTTGAATCATCCAAGGACCGCTGATAAACATCGGCACTGTGCCGTCCTTAAAGCCTGTAACCGTATCGAGGTCCGTCGGAGGAACGAGGTTTTCTTTATATAAACTGTTCAGGAAGTTCATCGCTTCTACGTATTCAGGCTGGTTAAACTGCGGCTTGCGGTCGGCGCCAATGACATCGCTGCCTGCTTGCCAGGCGAACATGGACAAATAGTTCTGGTCCTTCGCATCGATTGGCATCATATAGTTACCTTCGCCTCTTGCGGCCAGCTTCTTGCCGGCCTCTTTCAGTTCATCCCAGGTCTGCGGTCCTTCAGGATATCCGACTTCAGCAAGCAAATCGGTGCGATAGAACAATCCGCGTGTTTCCACATACCATGGGATGCCTACCGTCACGCCGTCATATTGCGTGGTTTGAATCGCGCCGTCGAAGAAGTTCTCCGTTTTGAGCTCCGGATATTTTTCAATGTAAGGAGCCATGTCCAGCAAGGCACCGGCTGAAGCAAACTCGGGAATCCAGGTCGTACCCATTTGGATGACGTCCGGACCATTCTTGGAAGCAACGGCCGTAAGCAGTTTGTCATGCGCGGAATCCCAAGGAATCGCCTGCACGTCTACCTTCACGCCGGGATTCTTCTCCTCGTACATTTTCGCAATAGGCTCCACACTTTCCGAGGTGCCCATGAACCAAACCTTTACCGTGTTATTGTCGCCTGAAGCCGAATTGGAACCCGAGTTATTTTTCGAGCCGCAGCCGGCCACGATAACAGAAACAGCAAGCAGTGTAATCAAAGCAACTAACCAATTTTTCTTCACTTTTCCTCACCTCTTTATTAGTATGAAAAGCCGAAAATCAATGGATTCAACTCCAAATTCGAAACGTTTCGATACATTTCAAAAAAAATATCGAGATAATTTCGGACGGAACATTCTCTATTTTGCGTGAAAACCCCCTATAATATACTGAAATTTTCAAAAGTTACCGCTTACATTATCGTTTGATAAGAAGGGAAGCCTAAAAGCCTCCGTCTAGATAAAATACGAGAAAGCGCTTAATTCGAAACGTTTCGTAAGCACATTATAATCCCTGGATACATGAAATTCAAGCTATTAATTAAAATTACTTTTTTAATTAAACCCATGATCCTTCTTTTATAATGCGTATGGATGCTGCGACGCCTAAGACTTAATACCCTGATGAATCGGGTTTGTAACAGGCTTATTTACTATTTCGTTGAGTCCTTGGGATGTTCCCGAGCCCTTTATTCTTAAAAATGACAAGAACCCGCTCCTTGAGCGGGTTCTTCAAATTTAGGGGAACCGTAGCGTCATCTCAGTACTTGACCATTCACGCCATTTTACACAGCCGATGTGCTGATCCTACTGCATTCAGGTTTGATCAGCAAGCTCATTCAGCTCGCTTACCGTCAAAAACCGATACCCTTCAGCCGCAAGCTCTTCTAGCAACACTCGAACAGCTTCAATCGTTTGGGCCCGTTCGCCATACCCGTCATGAAACATAAAGATGCTGCCATTCTCGATCGTCGGCCTTGTATGATCCAAAATAAACTCGACCCCAGGCTGCTCCCAATCCTTCGCCTCGCCGTTGACAGCGCCAATCGAGGTGTATCCAAACTCTGCGGCAAGTGAAAGAATATCCTCATTAACGCCAAAATACGGAGGCCTGAAGTTCAATACCGGCTTCCCTGTCACCCGACGAATCCTCTCATCCGCCCGCTGCAATTCAGTCCGCGCCTCCTGCAATGTCAGCTTGGTCAGATCAGGATGACAATAGGTATGATTGGCGATCTCATGCCCGGCAGTATGAACTTCGGCTACTATGTCCTCGAACGCATCCATCTCCTGACCGATCATAAAAAATGTCGCTTTACCATTAGCTCTGCGGAAAATATCCAGCAACTGCCGAGTAAATAACGGATGCGGACCGTCGTCAAACGTAAAGGCGACGGCCTTTTCCCGGGTTGGAACCCTATTTACCAATGATAATTTGGCCATGATAATATGCCTCCGATTCATAAAGTATCATCATTATCCTATTTTACGAACAACGGGTTTATAATCCAGAATTCGGTCGATTTCAGTCAATATCTCTTCCGGCAGTTCAAAGCCGCTTGCAGCAATATTGTTCTCTATCTGTTCCGGTCTTGATGCTCCGGTAATCAGGCTGCTGATTTGAGGGTTTCTAAGTACCCATGCGAGTGCCAGCACGGACAGATTTGTACCTAAGCCGTCCGCAACTTGAATTAGCCTTTCAACCTTATTCAGATGATCCTCGGTAAGAAGATTGTTAACTTGTCTGTCCGCCTGGTGCGTTGCCCGCGAACCCTCGGGGATGACATGCCCTTTACGGTATTTGCCGGTAAGGAGCCCTTGTGACAGCGGACTGAAAGGAACAATTCCTAACCCATGCTTCTGGCATATACCCATAATTTCGTCCTCAATATATCTGTCCATCATATTATATTGAGGCTGAATGACCGACATGGGGCGAAGCCCCATCTCCTTGATAAGATATAATGCTTCCGTGATCTGTACGGGGGTCCACTCGCTTACGCCGTAATATAATACCTTCCCCTGCGCGACCAAATCACTCATTGCTTGCAGAGTTTCCTCCAAAGGGGTGCTCTCATCATAACGATGACAAAAATACAGATCTAAATAGTCCACTTTGAGATTTTTAAGAGACTTGTCGATTTGTTCGATGATGTGCTTCCTGGACAGTCCTCTGTCGTTAACTCCATTTCCGGTCGGAAAGAAAACTTTACTTGAAACCACAAAGGAGCTTCGTTCGAATTCCTTTAAAATATCACCGAGAAAAATTTCTGCTTGTCCGCCGCTATATGCATCTGCGCAGTCAAAAAAGTTTACGCCAAGATCATAGGCGCGTCTGACGCTCTTCTTCGCCGTGTCCACTGCTTCCGAGGTTTGAACATCTGTCATCCAGCTTCCCAGAGCAATTTCGCTCACTTTTAATCCCCATTTGCCAAGGTTCCGATATTCCATAGGTGCTACCTCCTATCTGCGTCAAAATCTCCGCACCTGCTCTATGAGCGTAGCGTCAGAACAACCACGGACATCGGCGGCAGCGTTGCCGACAAGCCGTCGGCGCTTAGGTTCGTGACGCCGTTGAACGCCTGCGGCTTCACCGTCTCCGGCTGCTCGAAGGTGTTATGCGCATTCATATCTTCGTGAGTGAGCACCCGGCCGCTGACAATCGGACCGCCTTCCAGTCCGCGCAAACGTAGAGTCACGTCCGCCTGGCGATGCGGATCGATGTTGCACAGGCTGATGTCGATCGTTCCGTCCGGCCGCTTCGATGCCGATGCGCTCACCTGAGGAATCGATTCGCCTCCCACTTGGTATTCGCCCGCGTCAAGATGAAGCGCAAGCGCCTCCGCATCCTGGTGCACCTTGAACATCTCGAACACGTGATAGGTCGGCGTCAGCAACATCTTTTCGCCCTCTGTAAGAATCATAGCCTGCAGCACATTGACCGTCTGTGCAATGTTCGCCATGTGGACACGGTCACAGTGACGATGGAACACGTGGAAATGTAGTCCCGCAACAAGCGCATCCCGCAGCGAGTTCTGCTGGTACAAGAAGCCTGGATTCGTACCCGGCTCCACCTGAAACCAGGTTCCCCACTCGTCGACGATTAGGCCGACACGTTTCTTCGGATCGTATTGGTCCATGATCGCGGAGTGTCGCACAATGAGTTCGTCCATATGGAGCGCCAACTGCATCGTCTCGAACCATTCCGCTTCATCGAATCCCAGCGCCGGACGTTTAACCTCAAATCCACCGGGTACCGTATAGTTATGCAGGCTGAGGCCATCCATATGCCCGCCCGCTTCACGCATCAGCGTCTCCGTCCAGTGATAGTCGTCCACGTTGGCGCCGCCGGCAATCTTATAGACGCGATTCTCGCCGTAATTTCGGACATACGTCTGGAACCGACGGTATTCGTCGGCGTAGTACTCCGCCCGCATGTTGCCGCCACAACCCCAATTCTCATTTCCGACGCCGAAATATTTCAGTTTCCATGGCTTCTCCCGGCCATTGGCCTTGCGCCAGTTTGCCATCGGCGATTCACCGTCAAAGGTCATGTACTCGACCCACTCTTGCATCTCTTGAACTGTGCCGCTGCCGACATTCCCGCAGATATACGGCTCTGTACCCAACAACTCGCACAGGTCGAAAAACTCATGCGTGCCAAAGTGGTTGTTTTCCACGACGCCGCCCCAGTTCGTATTGACCATGCGCTTGCGCTGCTCCTGCGGGCCGACGCCGTCCTTCCAGTGATACTCATCGGCAAAGCATCCGCCCGGCCAGCGGAGCACCGGTATGCTAAGGTTTCGCAGCGCCTCCAGAACATCGTTTCGGATACCGCGGGTATTCGGGATCGGTGAATCCTCACCTACCCAGATGCCTTCGTAAATGCAGCGGCCAAGATGCTCGGCGAAGTGCCCGTAAATATGGCGGCTGATCGTACCCGAAGGCTGATCGGTATTGACGGTAATCGTTGCTTTCATCATGATATCTCCCTTCTATATAAGATGAACTATTGAACTGATGTGAGGCAAGTACGTAAAATGTTCCTACAATCGCTGTTGGTTCCAGATTTCATGATCTTATGGAATATATTCGGCAGAAATCCGGAACCAAAGGCGACCGCAGCTTATGCTTCCGATGTAGCTTTCTTTCAGAAAGCTTTCAACTTTTTCGGAATCATTTTACTCCCTTGCCTGCATCCTATTCTTTAGTTCATCTTATCTAGCTTTTCTCCGGCCCTTATCCTTTGACAGCGCCTGCGATCATGCTCTTCTGTACCTGTTTGTTGAGCAGCAAATAGATGATAATCGTTGGGATTGTAGCGATCATGAGCCCCGCTCCAATAATCCCCCATTGCGTAATGTAGGTCCCGACCATCGACATCATCCCCACCGTTAAGGTCTGAAATAAATTATTATTTATGAAGGTAGTCGCAAACATCAACTCGTTCCAACAAGACAGGAATGTAAATATCGCCACCGTCGCTATGGCAGGACTAACCAGCGGCAACATAATCGAAAAGAATGTTCTGTAGATCCCGCATCCGTCAATGACCGCCGATTCTTCCAGTTCGCGGGGTACTCCCTTAAAGAAGCTACTGAGGATGAACACCGCCAGCGGGATACCAAAAGCGACATAAGGAATAATCAAGGACCAATAGGTATTCAGTAAATGTAAATTCTTCAGGACCATAAACAGCGGTAATAGAGCCGCATGAATCGGAACCATCATCCCGAGAAGGATTAGCGTCATCGTTAAGTTGCTGAATTTCCAATTCATCCTCGAAATGGCATACCCCGTCATGGAGGACAGAATCAATACGAGGATAATGGATGCAGCGGTCACTAACACGCTGTTAAGAAAATAAGTTAATACATGACCATCCGATAAGGCCTTGGCATAGTTGCTCCAGAGGAATTTCTTGGGAAGTCCCACGACATCGCCGCTGAATATTTCACTATTATCTTTCAGTGAGAAAAATGCCAACCAGATAAGGGGGTAAATCTGTATGATCGTTACAATGATTAAAAACCCCTGCAGCAGTATTTTCCCAATGTAGTTTGGCCTTTTTTGCAACAGCCCTTTTGCAGTACTCACTTTGCTCCCCCCTATTCTGTTTTGAAAAACTTATTAATAATGACTGTAAATACTAAACATTCCAGTATAATAAAGACGGATATTGCACTACCGTAGCCATATCTGTAAGTATCAAAAATGGTGGTATACATCAACGTGCTCGGCACCTCCGTGGTAAATAAAGGCCCTCCGCCCGTCAATACATAAATCAGATCGAATACCTTAAATGCACCGATTACCGAAAAGACAAGACATACTTTGAGGATCGGCCGCATTAACGGAATTGTAATGGAGAATGCAGTCCGTATGCGGGAAGCTCCGTCAATTTTAGCCGCTTCGAAAATATCCTGCGAAATCGATTTGGCACCGGCATACATCAGCAACATATGGTAACCGACATATTGCCAAAGCGTCGGAATAAAGGAAGCGATAAGGGCAGTATCCTTTTGTCCAAGCCAGTCTTGAGCCAGACTCGAGAGACCTATGTGCTCGAGCAACCAGTTCAAGAGGCCATAATCCGCATTATAGATTTTAGACCACAGTTGGGCGATCACAACGGTCGAAATCAGCACCGGAATGAAATACACCGTACGATAGAACCCCTCACCTTTGACTGACGACGCCAGTATAAGGGCAAGCACAAGAGATATGGGCAACTGAATGAAAATAGACGCTGCCGCAAACAACATAGAATTTTTGATGGAGTTTAATGCCCGTGTATCCGTGAACATCTCTTTATAATTATCCAGTCCAATAAACGCACCTTTGCCGACGCCATTCCAATCCAATAAACTATAATAGCTGGAAACAAAGATCGGAACTAATACAATTCCACAAAATATGAGGAGGGTAGGCAGGACAAATATAGCAATAGCCTTCTTGTTGGAAAATACAGAATTCATTATGGTTCTCCTCTCAAAGATGTGGTCAGGGACAGTCCCTGACCACATCTCGTTTGGGTTTATTCACGGATTAGAGACTTAGTTCCGTCGGTTTAAGCTGTGCCATCTGTTTGCAGAATTCTTCAGGAGTGATGTCGCCTGCCAAAAGTTGCGCAATTAAGTTTTTGTGCGTTTCCGCAGATTCGGCCGGGAGAATATTGTCCCACCAAGCAATAAACGAGGTTGCCGTTTTCATAATGTCCGCGGCGGATTTGTCGAGTTCGGAAAGACCCGAAGTATCAAGCCCGTCAATGTTCCAGCTAGGAAGACCTGCGCCGGCGAGGAAGCCCTGCGTACCGAGCTGCTCGCTCAGGTACATAAGAAATTCAACGGCTTCTTTCGGATGTTCTGTAGTGCTGCTGACATAGAAGCCGTCGACCGCTCCGCCAAAGATTTCGGTGCTCTTCCCTTTACCGTCTTCAAACACCGGGAAAGGAATCACTTTGACCTTGCCTTTAACTGCCGAGGAGTCATCTTCGATGCCGGCATTAACCCAGTTAGCCTGGAACATCATGGCTCCGTTACCCGCATTAAACGCACCCAGCATTTCATCATAGCTCATGCTGAACATACTGCTGTTGAAGGCGCCTGCCTTTGCCAGTTCCTGCATTTTAGTAGCTGCAGCAATGAAATCCGGCGAATTCCATTTGGATGGATCCTTAAATGCTTCGATGACCGCATCATTTCCTGCTTGCCGCATCGCAATCATGTCGTACCAGTACATGCCTGGCCACCGGTCTTTCTCTCCAATGAGAGCCGGAGTAATATCCGCTGCCTTCAATTTCTCTACGGCATCTAACAATTCCGTATAAGTCGTCGGGATTTTGGCTCCTGCTTTATCGAACAATTCGGTATTAACAAACAAATTTGCAATATGAGTGTAGACCGGAAGTGTATAAATTTTCCCGTCCACTTCAATGGCTTCCGACATCCCTGAAGCCATTCTCGACTTAACATCGTCCGTCAAATATTCGGTGATTTCAAGGACATTCCCGGATTCGATATAAGGCTGCATAAAGCTGCCGCCGCCCATACCGTAAAAAATGTCAGGGGCCTCGCTTGCGGCAAGTGAAGTCTTGATTTTGGTCTTATATTGTTCGCCGGTCGTCCCTGTCCGCTCAATTTGGATGTTTGGATGCTCACTGTTCCATTTCTCGATAATTTGCGGCAAGAGTTTCGCCGACGGGTCCGTATTACCAACCGACTGATCCCACAGGGTCAGCTTAATGGAACCGCTTCCATCCTTGCCCGACGATTTCCCCCCGGATGAATCGGAGGAGCATGCGGCCAGACTGCCTGCAATCCCAACTGCCAGAATAATGCTCAATGATTTTTTTAATAACGCTTTCATCTCTTTGACCTCCCTATTTGTGAATTTGCTGCTTCTAGTAGTCATTTTAGGGAAGTACCCCTGATAACTCCATTCAAAATATGCACATTGTCTTGTAAAATTCGAACATCTCTTTATCCGTCATTTCCCGCTCCGATACTCATTCATAGACCTGCCGGTCGTTTTCTTGAAAAGAACGCTGAAATAGTGCGGATCCGGAATTCCAACCTGTTCACCAACCTCGTATCCTTTTAAATCGGTAGTTTTCAGCAGACTTTCAGCTCTTTTCATGCGGACATTCGTAAGAAACTCTACAAAGGTTTGCCCCGTTTCCTTCTTCATAAGCCGTCCCAAATGGCCTGGACTGATAAAGAATGCCGCAGCGGTGCTTGCCAATCCGACCTGGGGATCGCTCATCTGATTTTCCAGATACTCTTTCACCTGACTGATCAGGTTGCCTTCTTTGGCTTGGAATTTCGATTGAATAGTTTTGGACACATGAAGGACGTACCTTTCCAATATGTTCATTAATTCCGGAAGATTGTCTGCCGTGAGAATCGAGACCAGGGTTTCCGTATTCTGCGTTTGTTCATCTTCGATCTGCTGCTCCATCGCTGCACGCTGGCATTCGGTAATTACATCCATCGCCGCCATCCGGAACTGTGATACACCGGAAAACGAAACGTTAAATATTTGCCCGAGAATCTGCGTCGCCCGCTCGGACGAGCCGACACTGATGCAGAACTGCAACTGTTGAAGAAGCTCCGGATTGGACCGATAATGTTCTTCCCTGTTCTCCACGATATCTTCGAAGCAAACTACCTGATTATGCCCGACGAACGCTTTGTAATGAAGCGCACGATAGGCTTCCTGATGTCCCAAATGCGCTTCCAGGATATTTTCACGTTTCCGCCCGATGCCGATACTCGCAAAGCATTTGTAGGAATCGGTCAGATAGGTTTGAAGTAATTCACAATCGCTGACAAGGTTTCTATCTTGATTAAATGAAATGATCGCCATTTGATTTCCGGTGTCTGGTATAATCATCACTTGCGAGTCATCCTGAAAAAAAGCTTCCATCTTGTTTCTGCTTTCCATCCCCAATAGAATCAGCTGTTCCTCCGTCTGCTTCTGTGATATCGGGGAAATTTCTATAACGGCAATTTGATACGCGTAACCATGGAGAAAAACGGGGAGTTTGAAATATTCCGCTTTTTCATGGATTTCTTCTTTTGAAAGAGCGCCCCTTAACCATTGAACCAGAAATTTCTCCCTGAGATACGGAAAATTCCGCTCCAGATCTTCCTTTAACCTCTCCAGTTCTTGATCCCGCATCCGTTCCTCATCAATCTTATGTTTTAACTTGTCGGTCACTTGAAGCAGATCTGAAGCATGAATCGGTTTTAAAATGAAATCGAAAATTCCAATTTTGATACTCTGTTGGGCATATTCAAATTCATCATGACCGGTAACGACCACGATTTTAATATCCGGATACTTCTCTAATACCTTGCCGCTAAACTCAATTCCGTTGATGTACGGCATGTAAATATCCGTGAAAATGATATCCGGTCTAAGTTCATCCACCATATCCAGTGCTTCATGTGCATTGGAAGCTTCGCCTACGATCATCAGGCCTTGCTTCTCCCAGTCAATGCGCATTCTAAGCAGATTCCGGATCAGATGTTCATCATCCACGATCAAAACTTTCAATTTTCCCATGATGTATCTACTCCATTCGGTATGACTAGCGTTATAATAGTTCCTTTTCCCGGTTCACTTTCAATGGTTACACAGTCTTTATCTCCATAAAAAATACGCAAGCGTTCCATGGTTCCCCACAGTCCAAAGCTCTTGATTTGACCTTTTCTTTCCGTATATAGGATCTGCGTAATCTCTTCTTCCGACATGCCGACGCCGTCATCAGATATGGATATTTTCACTGCGCCTTCCGTATTTCGTGCGCTGATCCGGATCGTTCCTTTTATTCCTTTCGGTCGTATGCCATGATAAAGGCAATTTTCAACCAATGGCTGCAACACCAGTTTTGGAATTGGAGACTGTAAACAGTCTTCGTCCACATCGAACTGAGCTTCAAAGACGTCCTGGTAACGAACGCTCTGGATTTTCAAGTAATTCCGAACCATCTCAATTTCTTGACCGACCGTGATCACATCTCGTCCCTTGCTGACACTCATACGATAATAACTCCCCAAAGCTTCGATCATTTCACAAACTTGATCGTTTAACCCGGACAGCGCCAAGGAAGTAATCGAATCCAGCGTGTTATATAAAAAGTGCGGTTTGATCTGGGATTGCAGTGTATTCAACTCCGCCTTGCGAATCGTTCTCTGCTCTTCAATGACGCGTTTCAGCAGTTGATCAATTTGTTCGATCATCTGGTTATAACCGTTATACAGCTGTTCAAATTCATAACTGTTCAGTTCCACGTTGACTTTCATAAAGTTACCGCTTGGGGCTTTCTTCATGGAACGCAGAAGCTTATGAATCGGATTAATAATACTGCGCGAAATGATGAATGAACTTACAAAGAAGATCGTTCCGTTAATCACCAGCAGAATCAGAGCCAAAAGCACCAGCGATTTATTTCGCGACTCAATGGTATCGTGCGGCGCGATGCTTACAAATTTCCAATGATACTGCCCACCGGAAAGATAAGAGACCGTATATTTCTGCGAATTGGAACTCAGCGTAAGAACTCCTGAGTTGCCTTGCTGAAATTGTTGTTCCAATCTATCCTTATTTGTTGTCAGGATTTCTTTAAAGACTGCATCACTTTGATCCTCGGTGGAATCGGCTACGATGATCTGATTATTTTCATCTAGAATAGCAATTTCCAACGAATTCTGATTGAGCAAGTTGGAATAAGCTTGTACAA
The DNA here is from genome assembly GCF_046559655.1 of Fontibacillus forbon. NCBI lineage: Bacteria > Bacillati > Bacillota > Bacilli > Caryophanales > Paenibacillaceae > Fontibacillus > Fontibacillus forbon. The sequence continues at coordinate 706,938 of NZ_JBKGFV010000004.1, forward strand.
ATGCATCATCTTTGATATTAATAACGAGGATCCCGAGGCGGGAGGTATCGTCAATGTCCCGGATCAAACGAATGAATGAGACGAAATTCCCGTCGGTGTTTCCCCCCGAAAAGGTTCCGCTGCCGTTTAGTCTCAGAATATACTTTCCTTTATTTCGTACCACTTGCTCATACCATGGCGCATCCTCTATGTGCGCTTCCATAAAAGTCGGTAATTCCTCGGTTCCAACCGAGAAACGATGACCCGAATTATCAAAAATGTTGACAGAATCAATAATGGGAACCGCTTGCATAAGATTGTACAAATAAGCGCTGACCTTAGACTGGGTTTGAAGGTTGGAATACACGTCCCCCTGTCTTAGCAAGTTTTGCAGATTATGATCGGAAAAGATCATCTTCGAATAGTTGTTAACGTTTTCAATCATTAGGTCGACATTGGTCTGAATGGACGTAATCGTTTGTAAAGACGCTTCATTGATTTTCTTCTGTGCTGAATTCGTAGCTATTTGATTCATTACCAAATAGCTGAATCCCACCGTAAACAAAATGACTAAGAAATAGGCAAAAGGTATTTTAAATGCTAATTTTCTCGGCCTGCCGTAAAATAAAGACTTAATGCTTCCAGTAATCCGTTCTATCACCGCTTGGTCCTCCGCATCATATGCCGTATTCTGTAGACAATTTAAATCTCATTATAGCCATAACTCTTAGTCCCGGACAATGAAAATTAGGCACAGGCAAAGTACTCTATGAACAAACGGAAACATTGCGCCGCCCCTCTTTCTTATAAAATGCACAAACCCCAACCGCCCGGTTGGGGTTTGCGCTTGCCTCCGATCCAATCTTAATATCCTCGCGAAAATTCCCTGCTTTCTTTTAAATGGGCGATATCATGGCCCGTCGGGTTTTGGAAGGCACGAAGCCCGAAAGTCGGAGCGACTGCAATAATGTGGTCAAAAATATCCGCCTGGATCGATTCGTACACTCCCCAGTTGGTATCATTGCTGAAAGCGTAGATTTCCAACGGCAGTCCGTTGTCTCCCGGCGCTAACTGTCGGACAATCAGCGTCATATCCTTACGAATTTTCGGATGATTTCTCAGATATTGATGGATATATTCTCTGAATACCCCCACATTCGTAAGTTGCCTGCCGTTCACTTTACTTTCCGTATTAATCCGGTGTTCCGTGTTGTATGCGTTAATTTCATTTAATCTTGTCGTGAGATAATCGGTAAGGTAGTGAATCTTCAGAAATTCATCGATCATTTCCCGGGTACAAAAGCTTATGCTGCTCGTATCGATAAAGACGCTTCGCTTAATCCTTCTGCCGCCGGATACTTGCATGCCTCTCCAATTCTTGAACGAGTCCGAGATGAGGGCGTAGCTCGGAATCATCGTGATCGTTTTATCGAAATTCATCACCTTTACCGTGTTTAAGGTAATGTCGATTACGTCGCCGTCCGCATGATATTTAGGCATTTCAATCCAGTCGCCTACGCGCACCATATCATTCGATGATAATTGAACGCCTGCTACCAGGCCTAATATGGAATCTTTGAAGACTAACATCAGAACAGCCGATAAGGCACCGAGCCCACTGAGAATGATCAACGGATTCTGACCGATGAGGTTCGAGATCACCACAATGCCGCCGATGATGAACAGAACGATCTTCGCCACCTGAATGTATCCCTTAATCGGTCTGATCTTGGAGACTTCATACGAACGATAAATCGCATCAAAGGCATTGAGCAGCGCGTTGAACACCATGATGGTTACGATAATCATATAAGTGAATGCGGCTTTTTCAATCAAAGCTTGATAAGGCGGAAAGATAGACGCGGAATAATAAATGATGATCGAAGGTACGAGATGCGACAGCTTGTGGAACACCTTTTTCTCCAAAATGACTTTATCCCACGTATACCGATTGTTGTTGATAATATGGATAATCGTCTTCAGCACGATTTTTTTGGCTATAAAATTGGCCAGGATGGAGACCACAGCTATAAAAACAACCATGATCACATTCGAAAGATAACCAATGGTTTGTTCGCTCATGCCATATCCGTCTAGTTGATGTTTGATAAATTCCATGGTTTCCTCCAAACGCAGTTTATATTAGCCTATTATTATAGATTAGATTCCAGTACTAAGCAAAGCTTGGGAAAGTATCATCGGGTTGGTTTGATAACCTTTTGTTAATATTTCACAAATATAGGGTTTTAGGTTGTTCGAAACTATCTTATGATAAGGTTGGGTGGGGATCCTTCAACACTTTTGTGAACGCGCGTTTATTGTCCTGCCCATCACCTACTTAATAGGAGGAATGGTCATGCAATACGGCTACTTTGACGAAAAAAACAAGGAGTATCTCATTACGAAGCCGAATACGCCTGCCCCTTGGGCGAACTACCTCGGCTCGCCGGAGTACGGCGCCATCATCTCTGGCAATGCAGGAGGGTACAGTTTTGTTAAATCCGGTGCGAACGGACGGCATATTCGTTACCACTTCAATTCCAAGGATGAGCCGGGACGCTATATTTATGTGCGGGACTTGGAGAACGGGGATTATTGGTCCGGCTCTTGGCAGCCGGTAGGCAAGGATCTGGACCGGTACAAATCGGTATGCCATCATGGAACCGGATACACGAACATTACTTCGGATTATGACGGCATCCGGACGGAAACCTTATATTATGTGCCTCTGAATAAAACTTATGAGGTATGGCGCCTGAAGGTCCGCAATGACGGCTCCAAGGCCCGGAAGCTGGCCCTCTTCGGATTTGTAGAATTCACCAACCATAACAACTATGAACAAGATAACGTTAATCTTCAGTACACTTTGTTCATTTCACGGACCTATTACAAGAACAATATGATCCTCCAATCCATTAATGAAAACGTTCCCGAGGACCAATGCTGGAGATTTTTCGGCGCCGCAGGCGCGGAGGTTATCGCTTACGATGGCGACCGGGATACGTTCCTTGGCGATTACCGCGGTTACGGCAATCCGTCCTCCGTCGAAAAGGGCCAATGCGCCAATTCGCTAAACTATAACACCAACTCCTGCGGTGCCCTACAGATTAATGTGGAGCTACAGCCGGGAGAAGAGAAAGAAATCGCCTTCCTCTTGGGACAGTATGACGAGCAAGGCGCGTCCGAAATTCTCGGCCATTATCAAGATTTGTCCGTCGTGGACAAGGAGCTCGAAGAGCTGAAAGCCTTCTGGCACAGCAAGCTGAACCGTTTTCAAGTCCAGACGCCAAGCGAAAATCTGAACAGCATGATCAATACTTGGAACGCATACCAATGCTTCATCACCTTCATCTGGTCCCGGGCCGCCTCCTTCCAATACTGCGGTCTGCGCAACGGACTCGGCTATCGGGATACCGTGCAGGATATTCAAGGCATCATTCATCTGGATCATGAAATGGCTCTCGAACGGCTGAGACTGATGATCTCCGCCCAGGTCTCCAACGGCGGCGGTCTTCCGCTCGTGAAATTCGACCATAACCCCGGGCATGAGGGCACGCCCGACGACCCGGAATACGTGCAGGAAACCGGCCATCCCCATTATCGTGCCGACGATGCTTTGTGGCTGTTCCCGACCGTGATCAAATACTTGAAAGAAAGCGGCAACTGGGGCTTTACGGACGAAGTGGTTCCTTATTCGGATCAAGGCGAGGACACGGTTTACGAACATCTGCGCCAAGCGCTCCAATTCAGCTTGGATCGCATGGGCGTCCACGGCATGCCGGTCGGACTTTACGCCGACTGGAACGATTGTCTGCGGCTTGGAGCCAAGGGAGAATCGTTATTCGTCGCCTTCCAGCTGTACATGGCCTTCAAAGTGTTCATGGAAATCGCGCAGAACAAGAACAAGCTTGACGATGTCGATTGGGCTCAAGGCCTGCTTGATGAGCTGGACGCGAACATCCAGAAGCATGCTTGGGAGAATGATCAATTCGTCCGCGGTTTTACGGAAGACAATTATACGGTCGGCTCCTGGGAGAATGATGAGGCAAGAATCTGGCTGAATCCGCAAAGCTGGGCCGTATTAAGCGGCGCAGCCCGCCCGGAGCAGGCGAAGCTCTCCATGGACAAAGTGTACGACAATCTGCGGACCGAATACGGCACTATGTTATGCTACCCGCCGTTCAAGGAATACGGGATGCCCGTAGCCCGGATGGTCCTTTTCAACCCCTCGACCAAGGAGAACGCCGGCATCTTCAGCCAGCCGCAGGGATGGCTCATTTTGGCGGGAACCATGCTCGGCAACGGGGATCGCGCGTTTGAATATTTCCTGGATTGCAGCCCGGCCAGCATGAACGATAAGGCCGAAATCCGCAAGCTCGAGCCCTATGTGCACGGGCAATTCGTCGAGTCCAAGGACAGCCCGTATCAAGGCCGGGCGCATGTCCATTGGCTCACCGGCACCGCCTCGACGGTAATGGTCTCCTTGGTGGAAGGCATTATGGGGGTTCAACCGCAGTTTGACGGCCTTCGGATTAACCCGTGCATTCCTTCCGACTGGAAGAACTTCTCCATGGTGCGGGAATTCCGCGGCAAGAAATTGAATATTCAGGTGGAAAACAAGAACGGCGTACAAAAAGGAGTTTCCCATATCGTTATTAACGGCGAAGAAATTCAAGGCAATCTGATCCCGGTCGCCAAAATGGAAGCAGAAAACAATGTGCGGGTCATTATGGGGTAAGGCATCATCCATTGGGTCGGCCTAACTTCCTGTAATATTTACTAAAACAACCTCTATCCGCTCCGGACGGAGGTTGCCTTCTTTTGGCTCCCTATTCATCTTGCGGTACACAGATTCATAAGGTAGGGTATTACATAAATATTGCTTATCAGTTCTATGTCGTGTAATAGTTGTAAGTAGTTCCGTTGTAAATATTTATATTAAATATGAGCAGGAGTGTGAAATGGATAAAATTATTGAGGTATCCAATCTGCATAAATCTTACGGGAATGTTCACGCTGTGAAAGGAATTAGTTTCTACGTAGAAAAGGGAAAGCTGTTCGCATTCCTTGGACCTAACGGTGCGGGCAAATCCACAACAATCGACATCATTTGTACTTTTCTGAAGCAGGACAGCGGAGAGGTAAGCTTAAATGGTCACGAGCTAGGCAGAGAAGATGATCAAATCCGTTCCGTCATCGGGGTGGTGTTTCAGGACGGATTGCTCGACCCGCTTCTGACCATTGAAGAGAATCTTAGAATTCGCGGAGGGTTTTATGGACTAAAGGGTGCTGCACTGGACAATGCGGTCCATAATGCAGCTACCGCAACAGGCGTATCCGATTTATTGAAGCGTCACTATGGGAAGCTATCGGGTGGTCAGCGCAGACGGTGTGACATTGCAAGAGCTCTTGTCAACACGCCTACAATTCTCTTTTTAGATGAACCTACTACCGGTCTTGATCCGCAGACTAGAAAAAGTGTATGGGAGACAATTAAGCACCTGCAAAAGAAAACCGGAATGACCGTTTTTCTTACCACGCATTATATGGAAGAAGCCGCCGAAGCGGATTATATTCTGGTCATTGATGATGGCCAAATTGCCGCAAAGGGTACTCCTGCAGAGTTAAAGGAAAATTACTCCCACGATAAGCTATCTCTTAATTGTACAAATATCGACCAGGTGTGCCGCCTATTAGATGAACGAGATACATCATATACTTGCATTGCTGACCGAATCGTGATTCCATTGCCATCAACCATGGAGGCTCTACCGATTATTGAAGCTTGCAAAGATCACATTCGAGGTTTTGAGGTTACAAGCGGGACAATGGATGACGCCTTCATCGGTATAACAGGCAAGGAGGTGCGGGCATGATTGGATTTACAAAGAGAAATCTCAAAATATTTTTCAGAGATAAGTCTTCCGTATTTTTCTCTCTTCTGGCCGTATTTATTATACTCGGACTTTATGTATTGTTTCTCGGCGATGTGTGGACATCCAATCTTAATGATGTGCCGGGTGCGAGAGAAATGATGGACAACTGGATTATCGCGGGAATGCTGGCAGTAACCACATTCACGACGTCTATGGGTGCGTTCGGCATCATGATCAATGATAAAACACAGAAAATATCGAAAGACTTCTATTCATCGCCGTTAAGCAGAAATAGCATTGCAGGCGGATACGTCCTTAGCGCATTTATCATAGCACTGATTATGAGTGTTGTTACGCTTGTGCTTGGCGAAATCTATATCACCGCTAATGGCGGGGCTATGATGAGTCTGCCAGTCTTACTGAAGGTGCTCGTATTAATTGTACTTTCAGCCTTTGTGAATACAGCTATTATATTTTTTATCGTGTCTTTCTTTAAGAGCCAAAATGCTTTCGCAACGGCAAGCACGATTATTGGAACGCTGATTGGTTTTATAACGGGAATCTATCTTCCGATTAGTATGCTTCCGGAAGGAGTACAATGGATTATTAAGCTTTTCCCTGTTTCTCATGCAGCGGCTCTGTTCCGTCAAGTCATGATGGAGGCGCCCATAGCATCATCATTTGAAGGAATGCCCTCAGAGAACGCTGCCGAATTCAAGGATATGATGGGCGTAACCTTTAATTTTGGCGATTATACAACGACCGCCACAACAAGTATCCTTGTTCTGATTGTTACCGCTGTAGTATTTTATGGATTATCTGTTTATAGGGCATCATTGAAGAAAGTATAGGCAGACCTACAAAAATGACCCCCGTGTGCTCTCAACTTTATCCTCAGACGGAGGCCACTGAGAATCTTTTTTTCTGCGGCCTCCCTAACAAATCATATTCCGATTTCCCTCATTTTCACCGTTACTTGCTCGACCCTGCCCTCCAGATTCGTCCCATCGAACTTCGTAAGATTCAGATCGCTTACGAGGGCTCCGTCGCGCATAAACAGAATACGCTCACTCCGCGCCGCAACCTTGGCGTCGTGGGTTACTAGCATAACCGCAGTACCATCCGCGTTGATTTCGGAAAACAGGTCCATGATCTCCTCGGCGGATTGGGAGTTGAGCGCACCCGTAGGCTCGTCGCCGAAAATAATTCTCGGGCTGTTCATTAGCGCCCGGCATATTCCCGCACGCTGAAACTGACCTCCCGAAACCTGCGTAATGTCGCGCTTTTCAAGCTCCGAAATACCCACCCTTTTCATAAGCGCTCTAGCCTTTGCCGTAATTTTAGCGACGTTCTTTCTATTGTCCCGCATGGACGGAAGAATGATGTTGTCGAGGATATTCAGATGTTTCAGCATCGTCGGCTGTTGAAAAACGAACCCCATTTTGGTTCTGCGCAGATCCGAAAGCTCATTCTCCCCGATTTCCGATAAATCCCTGCCGTCAACCACGACTTTTCCGCCATTAATGCCATCCGTCCCGCTTAGCGCAAACATCAGCGTTGATTTTCCCGAGCCCGAAGGCCCCATCACCGCAACGAACTCGCCCTCGTTAATGTAAGCGGACACTCCGTCAAGAACATTCCGCTTTTCATTGCCCTCGCCGAAAGATTTAACGATCTGATCCCCGATAATGATCTTGTTCATAGGCCTACTCCTTTATATTTTCGGAAATTTTGATTTGTCCTGCGCGCGATGTACCGATAAGGGTTGCGATAAGCACCGAGCCCATCATCATCAGCGGACTAAGCAGATACGCGGAAAGCGGATTGACCGCAAAATGAAACGTCGACGCTCCAAAGGAGGAAATCACAGCGCCCGCAAGCATCTCTCCGAGCGTATTGGCCAGAAGCAAGCCTAGAACAATTCCGAGTATCATAACGAATGCCGAACGCGAAATGTACTGTGCTTGAATATCCGAGCTAGTGAAACCGAACGCTTTCATGACGCTGATTGAATATTTGTCTTTTGCGACAAGCATTTTCATAAACAACAGGGTAACCAATACCGTGATCATCAGCGCGACGGCAATTGCAGCATAAGAGGCCCTTTCGACGGAGCTTATGGTCGAGCCGAAGGTCTGTGCAACATATTCGTCAATATCCGACACCTTGGCATAATCAAACCTGTCCGCATATTCCGAAACTTTGCTGCCAATAAGAGATGGGTCTGCAAGCTCCGCATAGATCACGTACCACATCACTTCCGCCGAATTGCCATTGAAAACGGCTTTTGCGGTTTTGCCCCCGTTGGTAATGTCGGAATAAATACCGCTTACCTTGAGTTGCTTGTTCTTCCCCTCAATCACCAGGGTAATGATTTCACCGACCTTTTTGCCAAGCTCATTGGCATTCATGGCCGAAAGCGCAATCTCGTCTTCCGCGGCGGGAGCCCGACCCTCGGAATATTTTACGGGAAAGACGGAATGGTCGCCGAGCTCAACCTTCAATCTTTCCTCCGAGCCGTCCTCCGTCTTGGCTTGAAATGTTTTTGTTGTAAGCACGACATACTTTAAAATGGCACTGTCGCCGCTCATCGTCTTTGCAATTTCGGCGGCTTTGTCGGAAATATGGTTGGTCTGCTGCAGGTCTATGCGCATATCAGCGTTACCTATCCCCATATATTGGCTGAAGCCTTTTGAGGAAATCGTATGATGCAGATTCTGCGGAACGATGATGATAAAGGCCGAAATGATCAGCACCGCAAGCATGGTGGCGTAAAGTTTTTTCCTTGCGAGAACATCTTTGACACCGAGAAAAATATTCGTGTTAAGCAGTCGGTTTCCACTCAGGTTAAACCGCTTTGTACCCGCGGATTTTTCCTGCGAAGTGCCAAAGCGAATGGCTTCGGCGGGAGATATTTTCCGAAAGCGTCTCAGCACTCCGCTTACATAAGCAATGATGGCAAGGAATACAAGCAGAATGCCGATGATTCCCAAAGTTGCGGCTAGTGAAGGATGATCGCTTTCCCCCATATAAAGCCGTATATTTTCAAGAAGCATGCCTTTGAATACGAACGAGAGTCCAAATCCGAGAATACAGCCTGCCGCCGCAATCGCCGCATATTTGGCAAGATAAATCTTCTTGATGTCGGAAACGCGAAGCCCTATGGCCTTCATGACGCCGATTTCGCGGTAGTCGTCTTCGATTTTCGCCAGAAGCGTAAAGCGTATGCACATCAAAGCGATCGCAACGACGAGCACGCTGACAAGCAGGATTACCCCGATCATCATCCCGTCGGAAATGGCGTTGATCATTTTGAACAGCGGATAGGTAATCGTCGGTCCGTTCGCTTCAAGTCCTGCGGCGGCATATGCGGTTTCGAATGCGCCGAGCGCCGACAAACCCTTTAACCTGAACTCAATCAGATACTCCGTACTTCCAAGGTTTTTAATTTCTGCGTAATCATTTTTACTGATAAGAAATCTCTTCGAGGAAGAGAGCGTGGAATTCATTTGCGAATCGCGGAGAAATCCCGCAACGGCAAATTCCTTTCCGCTGATGACGGCTTTGTCGCCGACCTTTGTGGTGTTGTCCTTCATATAACTTAGCGGAACATAAAGCTCGCCGTCGGATGCGTGGATGACGTTTCCGTCAAGATCAAGAAGATAGTCGAATTTTTCGCTCTGGATGCTGAATCCGTTATCCTGAACATTATCCGCAAGCGAAGTATCGCCTAATCTAATCCGTGCTCCGTCCATATTGAGAAATTCCAACACCTGAAACTCATCGACATTGCCGTTCTGCTCCGCAAACTCCGTTAGCCGGACCGTATCGATTTCCCCCGTATGCATCTGCATAAAATGCGGCGTTTCCGCCCGCGTCATCAGCGTATCTATCGCGCCCGAAAGATTTACGACGAGGGTCACCGCGAGAGATACCAGCATCGCCGCTGCAGCAACAAATACCATGGTTGTCAACGTGATCAGTTTGCTCTTGGATATGTCCTTGCGGATTATTCTGTAATACATAAGTCACCTCCGTACTCCAGCTTTTTGACTGATTTCAAGTGATACAGAATGACCGAAGTCACGCATAACAGCATACCGGCGATGATAATGAGAAATCCCGTTCCCCTGCCGCTGCCCGTGCCGATGATCTTTCCCACACTGCCCGAAAGCGCACCGCCTTCAACCAATAAAGGAGTGAACGCATAGTCCGCCAGCAAACCCGAAAACGCATAAGCGGCAACAAATCCAAGCTGAGAAAGAATTCCGATCAATGCCCAAGCTCTGCCCTGAACGGAATTATCAATGTTGGTGCGAACCAGAAAATCCAGGCTTGCGTTAGCAAACGGCATCATGGCAAAAAAGAGAAATCCCGAAATACAGATCAACACAATATTCTCGCGTAATCCGAACCCCGCCATAAACATTCCTATACAAAATAGCGAGATCGAGAGGACTTTCACATAACCTCTTTTGATTGGCAAAAATCCCAGGATCACACTGGATACGAGCATTCCCGAAGCAACGATGGTTTCAAGCGTTCCAACTACGGAACTGTCCGTAAAAGCAAGCAACATTGGTATGGACAACGTTTCAATAACTCCGAGGAACAAGGTCAGCACCGAGGTCATGATCACAAGGACAACCACGCCTCTGTTTTCGGAAACCGCGCTCCAACCGTCTTTGAATTCACGGATAAACGACTTGGCCTGTTCGCCTGCCTTGGAGGCAAGACCGCTTCGTACGGCAAGCGTAGTTGCAACGGTGACAAAAATAGTGCAAATATCGAGGACAAGCAACAGCTTTATATCCGAAACGGTGAGCAATAATCCCGCAAGGACCGGAGAAATCAGGAATTTTGCCGAGCCCGCCACCTGGACTAGACCGCTTGCCTTCGTGTACTGCTCCTCGGTAAGCAAATCCGTAACCGTAGCTTTGTATGCGGGTTCGAGCAGTGATGAAAACACCGAGCTTAGGGTAACTCCCACGCAAATCTGCCATAGCTGCGCTTCTCCGCGAAGCATGCAAATTAGGGTAAATACAAGTCCCAGTCCGGAAAGACCATCGCCCAAAACCATTAACAGCCTACGGTCATAACGGTCCGCAAGTACTCCCGCAAAGGCGCTTAAGAGAAGCGACGGCAGAAACGCTAGCAAGGTTACCAGCGCCATAGCCGATGCCTTGCCCGTCTGCTGGAATACATAGATCCCAAGTCCGAACGAAGTAAGCCCGCTTCCTATTGCAGAAATCAGCTGTCCTGACCACAGCAGCAGAAACTTTCCGAAGGATTTGCCCGGTTTATTCATCGCCTCCTTCATCACCTCCGCCAAACATCGCCATGACATCCATAAGACTTCCGCTTTCGGCACCGAGCAGCCTTTCAACGTTGCAGACAAAAGCCAGTATTCGTGAGGCGCGCTCCTCGTCCGTCATGGGTACCAAATCCTCATCAAAAACGGTATTCGCATAAATCACGACCATCTCCATGCATTCATACGGGAACGGGGTGTTGAACATCCCCTGCTCAATGCCCTCGCGGATGATCCCCGTCAGGATCGGCGTAACGCCGTTAATGATGCTCTTCTGGATTTTCTGATGCATAAGCGCGTTCTGCGGCTTGTGAATATGCTCCATAATTTCTTCACTGCTGCTTCCGCCGTCGCTGATGTTCAGTGCCATTACAGTGCGAATCACACGCTCGATAACGGGTATGCTTTTATCTGCGGCAATTTCCTGCGCCGCCCCTAAAATGGAGATATTATAGCGCTCAATCAGCGCATCCATAATATCCTCCTTTGACTTGAAATGATGATACAGCGTTCCCCGTGCAATTCCGACCTTTTCGAGAAGATCGTTTGTACTCGTGCCGTCAAAACCCTTCTGTCCGAAAAGTTCATCCGCCGCATCAAGGATTTCGTTCCTGCGTTCCTCCGCCTCTTTTTTAACTCTCACTAGTTCGGGGACCTCCTTCGTTACCGACCGACTGTCTGTCGGTTATAGAATAACATGATAATTTTTAATGTCAAGAGGTGTTCGCTCCTATATGAACCCGGACAGGTACATCATCGGGACAAAAAAATCCGGTAACCACTCGTGATATCGAGTAATTACCGGAGAATGTGAATACATCCTGCTTTATTCTATGTTCTTGCCCGTAAAGAGCGAAACTCTCGCTTTTACCAGCTCCGTATATTGCTTTTCCATCTTCTCGGCTCCGACACTATTCAACTCAGTGAGGAAGTCGTCATAAATTTCGTCAAATTTATCCGATTTGGCCAGTACCACCTCTGGAATTCTTTTTTGGATGATATCCTGGGTTTTTTGATAAATGATCTGGTAGTCTCCGTCCGTTGGAACCTGCATATTGTACAAGGCGCCCCACTCTTTGACGGGAAGTTCGTCTTCGCTTGGGAACAGATCCTTCCATGTCTTAGCGTTATAAGCGGCTAACGTTTCCTTTTCGACATCCGAATATTTGGCGATGATTTGTTCCGGGAAAATGGTCGTATAATAATTGCCTGTGGAATCTTTAACGCCATCCCCGTAACGCGGAGCAAAAGTCGTATACAAATCGACGCCCGTTTCTTTGGCAAAAGTGTTGGCGTCATTGACTTTTTTGTTGAGAACATCGGCAGGAATGACGCGGGTGCCGTTTTCGACGTTATATTGCTTACCCTCGATCCCCCAGTTTCTCAGCACTTGGCCTTCATCCGATGCCAGCCAGTCAAGAAACTTGATGGCGCGAACAGGATCTTTGCAGGCGGTCGTAATACTAATGCCATAGCCGTCGACACCGAAAGACTGCATGGCGTGATCCTTGTATTGTTCGCTCAGCGTAACCGGAAAGTGCGCGTATGTGTATTCGTACTTGCCCGCGGCTTTCAAAGCATTTTCAGCTTCGCTGTATTCCCAGTCCACTGAAGTCAACCCCAGTACACGGCCACTGGCGATTTTCGCTTTATATTGATCTTCTTTTTGGACAAAGGAATCTTTATCGAGTAATCCATCATTGTACAACTTGTTCAACCAGCGAAAATATTCTTTTTCTACCGGTCGTTTATAGTGAAGCATCGCTTCATAAGTTTCGGGATCCACATGATACTCGCCGTCATTCATGCCGCCCGTCGTGTTATTGGCCTGATTGGTGACCGTTATCAACATTTTCCAACCATCCGCATTCAGCGTTAGCGGAATCGTAGGTTGTCCGTCCGTTGTCGGATGCTTCTCCACGTATTCCCTAAGTACGTTTTCAAAGTCATTAATCGTTTTGATTTCCGGATAGCCCAGTTCCTTCAGTACGCGATGCTGAACTTGAAAGCCGTTCGTAGCATCAAAATATTGTTGGTCAACTCCGATATTGGTCGGGATCGCATAGATGGCCTGGTCTTCATTGCTATATTTCATGCGATTCATGTTTTCGCTCATGATCTTTTTGATATTAGGAGCATGTTCCTCGATAAGATCCGTGAGATCTATAATGGCTTCAGTATCCACCAGCTTACCGAGCTCGCCTTTGGCGTAAATGAGATCCGGATACTCGCCGCTTGCCGCCATCAGGGAGATTCTATCTTGTCCTCCGCCGCTGCCGATATCAAACTCCGCATCAATGGTGACTCCGGTTTTGGCCGTAATTTCCTTACCCACTTCATCCTGCATGTTGTTCCAGTTTGGGTTCGCGTCGGCTCCAAAAAAGGTAAATGTGATGGGGCTAGTTGTGTCTCCACTGGTTGAATCACCTGAATTTACCGCCTTATTTCCCGAATTGCCGCACCCTGCACTAACAAGCAGCATACTTGCCAATAAAAGAATTCCAAAGTTCTTATTCAATCTTCGCATTTAATTCATCCTTTCCCCCTATATATTTCACAATACAAGCTTAATTGAATGCGCTTACCTTATTGACTGCGAACCATCACTCCCAGCGAATTGTGGTCTTAATTACATTCATTATTCTATCTCATCGGTTAGGGGCAAACCTTGATTTTCAAGTCATTCAATAGCATGATATAGACATGAACAGAGTCAGGCGGTGATCATTTTGACGGATGTATATTTAAACTGGTTTACGATGGATGAGCATTTCCCTTTTTTCATTCAATACGGAGGACATGAGGAGGACACCTTTGATCATAATCATGTGGACTTCTCCGAATTAGTCATTGTCCTGAATGGACATGCTACCCATATCGTAAATAACGAAGAATCATTTATCAAAAAGGGAAACGTTTTTGTGATTAACGGCAGTACTTCTCATGCTTATAAAGAACCTCAGGATTTTAAGATCTGCAACATTATGTACAAACCGGAGATGCTTGAATCCGCCGGCCATGATCTGCGAACCTTGAATGGCTTTCAGGCGCTTTTTATTTTGGAACCGTTTTATCGAAATATCACCACATATAAAAGCAAATTGAATTTGTCGATTTCAAACTTGGAGTATGTTGCATCCCTCATCTCTTTTATGGTCGGAGAATACGAGTCCAAGCTTCCCGGTCATCAGACCATGCTCGCTTCGCGCTTTATGGAACTCGTCGTTTATTTGTCCAGACACTATGACAATGGCGAAAAAGACCTGGACAGCGGTCTGATCCACCTTGCGAATGCGGTCTCCTATATTGAAGATCACTATCTCGAGCCGATCGCGTTGGAGGAAGTTGCCGCAAAATCGAATATTTCCATAAGACACTTGAACCGAATTTTTAAAGCGTATTATCAAACGACGCCGATCGCTTATCTTCAGCGGCTTCGTCTTGAAAGGGCCTGCATGCTCTTAAAACAAACCCATCTTTCAGTAACGGATATCTCTTATGCGTGCGGATTTAATGACAGTAATTATCTGGCCCGCCTATTCAAAAAGACTTATGGGATGTCGCCTCAAACCTACCGAAAAAACCGGTGAATCTAGTTCACCGGTTCATAATCAAACCAATCAAAATACGCTGGAGTAACTTGCTCCGATTCACTCGTTGCATACATCGCCATAAACACGCCGGTAAAACCGCCCGCTACTTCCGTGGAAAGAAAATGAGTTTCGCCCCATCCCATCTCAAATACCTTCGAATCTCTCGTTCGGAATGATGCTTCAAATCTCTCGGGGAGAGCTTTAATTTGAAGCACTACCTCCCCCTCGGGGCAGTCGCGTACCTCTTCTACCTTCATCGAGCCGACCGTCCGGCGGAAAACAATCGCCTTCCGTCCTCCATCGCGCCTTACGGCAAGATCGTAATGGTACTTCTCGTTCATATAAACGGTTAAACCGGCCTCTTCCCCATCGTTCAACGGCTCAAATTCCATCGCTGCCTGAATATTGCTGGAGAAATGACAAAGCCGTTGCCCAACAAAGGCCGGAGAACCGATTTCGTTCAAAGACGTTTGATTGCCATGCAGAACAAGATAACCCGGCCGTTCCTCCAAAGACCAACAGCTTGGGTGGGGATTTCGCAAAAACGTCCAATCCATTCCCAGCCGGGATTGATCGAATTCGTCTCTTACCGGCCTTTCCGGCCAACGCGCTTCCGGCAACTCAGGCGCTTCCATGAGGGGCTGAATGTGGCCGTCGATGCCAACGGTCGGCCATCCGTCTGCCGTCCAGGTTACGTTCGCGAGGAAAACCTCTCTGCCCAGATGGTGGCGATAGGGATATGAAACGGGTCTTATTCCCAAGCAAACCGCCCACCAGCTGCCGTCCTGGGCCTGGACTATATCGGCATGGCCCGTTGCGTGTATTCTGCTATCCATGCTCCGGTTTGAAAGTATAGGATTATGGGGACAAGACTCATACGGCCCAAACGGATCATCGCTTCTGGCCATGGTCTCCATATGTCCGTATTCAGTCCCGCCCTCGGCGATCATCAAATAATATTGACCATTAATTTTGTATACATGAGGCGCTTCAGGATGTGCCCCTCCCGATCCTGTCCAGATCAAGCGGCTCCCGGTCAACATGCTTCCGGATTCGATATCGATTTCACATTGATATATGCCGCCGTTACGCGCAGATTGAAAATACACGCGCCCGTCATCATCAAACAAAAGAGAGGGATCGATACCGTCCTGAGCAACCTGTATCGGCTTCGACCAGGGGCCTTCCGGATTCATCGTTTTGACGTAGAAATTCCCGATTCCGCTTACATTGGTGGTTACCATATAAAACCAGCCCTTATGATAACGAAGGGTCGGAGCATAGATTCCTCCCGAAGTCCATGCTTTAGCGAGCGGCAATTGCTCTTCGGTTGTTAAACAATGGCCAATCTGCCGCCAATGGACAAGATCCTTGCTATGGAAAATAGGCACGCCGGGGAAATATTCAAACGAACTTGTGACCAAATAATAGTCGTCATCAACCCGGCAAATGCTAGGGTCAGGGTGAAAGCCAGGGATAACGGGATTGGTAAACTGCATCCATTGCACTCCTGTCTTAATTGATTTTTGCAGCCTGGAACACACTTGGTTTTATCAAGTGAATATCCTTTCAATCCCCATTATATTTCACACCATGAAATAAAACCTTCATTTTAAAGTCACATCAGTAGCATGATATAGACATACAATTGGCATCCGCACCGCATCCCGTGTTTCCCGATGATTAAGCAGCCTATTGCCGAAAGCGAAATGTACCGCACCTAAATATCTGAGTTTACGAACCTTTGAAAGTCTGAATTTCATGGTTCTAGAACTTTTGCAATTCCCTGCCGAACTTATGAATTGGAGGATTAATTATAGCATAACGGGCATCTCCGTCTACAAAATCGTTTATTTTTGAAATAGTGTTGTTTTTGAGAAGTTCGTAAATCTGCGCTTGCAGGAAAAATCGGAGTTTGCCGGAATTGCCGTTGCAGCGAGGGATTGGTAAGGTAACGGCATAGATAACGGGACGCTGATGCGATTGGCCGGTCTCGATGAAAGGAGGAAAGCGATGCAAAAGCAAGTTGACAAGTAAACGGTCTTCCATCCATGAAATGGAAAGCGCTATCATCAAATTTTTAAGATTAGTTAAACAAAGGAGCGCATGTGAATGACTAACCAAATGCAAAGGTTTGTAAAGAGGTGGATCTGTCTTGTTATTGTTTGTTCCATGATTTCGTCCCTATTTTTATACTCGCCCGTATCGGCGAGCACTCCCGAGGAGTCGAGTGCTTCTCAAGAAATCGCTGATATGAAAATGATGAAAAAGCGTATGGTTGATTTTTACATCTCCAAAGATATCATAAATGACGGAACGAACGGCCGGGTCGAATGGACCTTCAAATCACAGGCAGGTACTTATTTATCCAATCAAAAACCGGATGGAAGCTGGGGCGATGTCGATTACGCGAGTACAACCTCCGCCGCCAATGGGAGAGGTTGGTCACCCTACCTTGCCTTAGACCGGATGCAATCGATGGCACAGGCGTTTGCCGACCCGAATGATCCAAACTATCATAGCGAAACGCTGTTAGCCGGTATTCAAAAGGCACTGGATTATTGGTTCACGGTAAAGCCGACTTCAACCAACTGGTGGGAGACCGGCATCGGCAAACAACTAAGGCTGGAAAAAATCGCGCTTCTATGTGAAGGCTATTTAACGGCAACGCAAGTCGCCAATATTATCGACACGTTAGACAGCAGCCCCCACACGGTCGATGGAGCCAATTCGTCCTGGTACAATCAAAATTATATGTACCGCGGCTTATTGCTGGAGGATGCCCAGATTGTCCGGAACGCCGTGAATGCGTTTAACGTGCTGTCGAATGTGACGACGACCGTGACGGGAATCCAGTCGGACATGTCTTTTTTCATGCATGGCAAAACGAATTATACGACGGGCTATGGAAGAAGCTTTGCCAGAGATATGTCATTCTGGGCCTACGTTACCTCGGGCACCCTGTTCTCGTACAGCGAGGCGGCGATTGATTCGTTATCGTCCTATTTGTTGGACGGCACCCGGTATCTCGTGAGAGGCGATGTTGCCGATTTGGGCATGGGGATGAACGGACCGGATTGGCCGGATTATGCGAGCGCGGCTTTGACCTTCTATGAAGATCCGATGCAATGGATGCAGGCGGCGAATCCGAAGCGGGCTGCGGAGTTTGCGAGTTTCCTTGATAACATTCGCAGGATCGGCACGAACACGAGCAACGGGCTGAACGCCAACAATATGACGCAATGGCAGACGCTTGTCTCCTCCCATATGCGAACCGACTACGGAATTACGGTCAAGATGTCCTCCAGCACGGTTAAAGGCGGCGAATGGAGAACGATTAATCCCGGCGGATACAACCTGTTGTACTGGACGCCGCAAGGAGCCACCGCCATTCAGAGAACCGGCGACGAATACAGACCCGTTTACCCGTTGATGGACTGGGCTCATGTTCCCGGTACGACGGCCCCGTACGCACTCACGAAAGACGGGAATTTCAACAATCCCAAAACGTTCGTAGGCGGAGTGACAAACGAGCGTTACGGAGCCACCGCATTTGATTTTAACAAGTTGAGTACAAGCGGAAAGAAAGGCTACTTCTTTTTCGATGATGAAATGGTAGCGCTTGGTGCAGGAATCGCTTCGACGAATACCGCACCGATCCACACGACATTGAACCAAAGTCAGGCGATAGGCGAAGTTCTCGTAAACGGCAATCCGATAGCGGACGGAACGATGCAAACGGGCGGACGCTGGGCCTATAACGATAATATCGGCTATATATTCCCGAATCCGACGGATTTTCAAGTAAACCGGGAGACGAAAACCGGGAAATGGAGCGACGTCATCACGGGAAGTTCAACGGAGGCGATTACCAAGCCGATTTTCTCGATTTGGCTCGATCATGGCGTGAAACCCACAAACGCTTCCTACCAATACATTGTATTGCCGAACAAAACCTCCGAAGAGGTCGGCAGCTACGCGGGCGACAATCCGATAAGTATTCTTTCGAATACCTCGTCCGTCCAGGCCGTCCGGCATGAATCTCTGGGAATTGCGGAGTTGCTGTTTTATCAACCCGGAACGGTGACGGTGAGAGACGGTTTGAATGTCACGGTAGATCAACCCGCCATGGTTATCGTTGACGAATCTTCAGCACCTGTCCGTATTTCGGTCGCCAATCCCGAAACGCCGGGGATTACGGTGAACGTGACGCTGGATCGAAACGGAGAAACATCCACGACAAGCTACAAACTCGGCAAGGATACGTTCACGGGCCGAAGCATGACATTGAATGAGGGATCTTCCATCGACGACAGCGGATTCGATCTCGCTTACGATAAAGGCGCAACCGCTTCATCCAGCAAAGGCAACCAATATGCTTCGAATGCAACGGATCTTTACAGAGCTTCGTATTGGGGTTCAAACGATTATGATAATGAATGGATTTATGTTGATTTGCAAAATGAATTTTTGATCAATAAAGTTAGGCTCAATTGGGAGAAAGCGTACGGGAAGAGTTATAAAATTCAAGTATCGAACGATGCCGTCGCCTGGAGTGATGTTTACTCGACGACGACGGGTGAAGGCGGAATCGAGGACATTTCCTTCAGTCCGGTCAGCGCCAGGTACGTGCGTATGCAAGGAGTTCAGCAGGGTACCGGAAACGGCTACTCGCTTAATGAATTTAACGTGTATGAAGCAGTACCGCCCAATCTTGCGGAAGGCAAGCCGGTATTGGCAAGCTCATCGAGAGCCGCGAACGTAGGGCCCGGTTATGCAGTCGATGGCTCCCTTAGTACCCGTTGGGGATCCAACTATTCCGATCCGCAGTGGATCTATGTCGACCTGGGCACTAGCCAATCCATCCAGGAGGTCGCCCTACATTGGGAAGACGCATACGGCAAGGCATACGAAATTCAGGTTTCCGACGACGCGAAGAACTGGACTACAGTTTACGGCACCACAACCGGAGACGGCGGAGTCGATCGAATCTCCTTCGAACCCGTGAATGCAAGATATGTTCAGATGTACGGCATGAAAAGAGGAACCACGTACGGCTACTCGCTATGGGAATTTAAAGTATATTCGGCTCTTGCTACTGCCCCGGACGCACCTGCCGATGTGCATGCCGTCGGTCATGACGGGTCCGCTGAGGTGAGCTTTGCCGCGCCGGTCCATAACGGCGGAAGCGAAATTTCAGGCTATAAGGTAACCGCGTGGGCAAACGGAGAAGCTATTGCGACGGCGGAAGGTTCGAAAAGTCCCATCACCGTCACCGGTCTGACGAACGGTACGGCGTATGCCTTTACGGTGATCGCAAGGAACGCCAAATGGGAATCGCCCTCGTCCGCTCCGTCGAACGAGGTGATCCCGTCGCCGGACGCATCTGTTCCGGCTTCGCCTGCGAATTTGACGGCGGCGCCCGGTGACCAATCCGTAACCTTAAAATGGGACGCTTCGGCGGAAAGCGTCACCTATTCCGTGTACCAATATGAAGGCATTGCGGCGCCGGCCGATCCCGGCAACTGGCAGCTGGTTCAAGCCAGCGTAACGGAAGCCACGTATACGGTAACCGGATTGACGAACGAAACGAGCTATGCGTTCACGGTGAAAGCCGTAAATGCTAGAGGCGAGAGTGATTTCTCCATGGCCGTGACGGCGACGCCGAGTTCGACCTTGTCGCAGGTTCCGGCAGCTCCGGCTCATCTAGCCGCCTTGGCGGAAGACCGGAAAGTTTCGCTGAGTTGGGATGCCGTAGCTGGAGCGGATCGCTATGTCGTTTACAAGTATGCAGGGTCTGCGGCGCCGGTTAATCCGGCCGATTGGGTGCAAGTGCAGGCGGACGTCACGGAAACCGCATACACCGTAACCGGTCTGACGAATGGTACCCGATACGCGTTCTCAGTGAAAGCCGTAGGACCGGGAGGCGAGAGCAAGTTCTCCAATGCCGTGACGGCGACGCCAAAGGCTCCGCAGCCGGAGACGCCGAGAGATCCGCAATCGGAGACGCCGGTCAGCGGCACGGGTGGTGGCGATGATACTTCCGTCATCCAATCGACTAACGGCATCATTCTTATCCCAAGCGGACGGGCCGGCGAGGTCAGCCTCGATAAAGAAGTTATTCTTACGATCGGCGCAGGGGCGGCGGAGCAAGAGCTGCGCATCTCGATCGAGAAGCTGCTCAGTACGGCAAACCTCGTATTCGATAAGGAAACGCTTGTCAGCAACGTCTTTGAGTTGACGAAAAATACGACCGGCAACTTCAAGAAGCCGATCGTCATCACGATGAAGTTCGACCCGTCTCTTGTAGAAGACGATCAAAGAGTCGGTATCTTCTACTATGACGAATCAAAGAAAGTATGGATTGAAATAGGCGGCACCGTGAACGGCGATCGAATTACGGCCGAGGTGGATCACTTCACCAAGTTTGCGGTCATGGCTGTAGGCGAGAAAAAAGACGAAAGCGGCGAACCGAACGCGCCGGCGCCATCTTTCACGGACATCTCGGAACATTGGGCGAAGAGCGCCATCCTGAGCGCGGCGGGCATGAAGCTTGTCAGCGGTTATCCGGACGGAACGTTCAAGCCGAATTCCGCCATTACCCGCGCCGAATTTACGTTCATGCTGGCCAAGGCGCTTAAGCTGGAAGGAGCAGGTTCAGCAACTGCGTTTACGGACGAGGCTAAAATCGGCGAATGGGCAAGGCAAGAAATCGCGAATGCGGTTGAAGCAGGCATTG
Organism: Fontibacillus forbon; assembly: GCF_046559655.1. Taxonomy (NCBI): domain Bacteria; kingdom Bacillati; phylum Bacillota; class Bacilli; order Caryophanales; family Paenibacillaceae; genus Fontibacillus; species Fontibacillus forbon. The sequence continues at coordinate 728,436 of NZ_JBKGFV010000004.1, forward strand.
TGAGCGGGTACGCGGACGGTAGCTTCCGGCCGAATGCGCATATTACCCGCGCGGAAATGGCAGCGATGATCGCCAGAGCGCTTAAAGTGTCTGAAGAAGCAGGCGCAACGACCGGCTTCGCGGACGATAAGGACATTCCGAAGTGGGCGAAAGGCACAATTGAGGCGGTTCGCAAGCTGGGCGTCATGAGCGGCCGCGGCGACAATAAGTTCGTTCCGAACGGTACTGCGACCCGGGCGGAAGCGGTAACGCTATTGGTTCGGATTTTGGAACAATAAAACATGGATAGCAGCTGGCACAGCGGAGGAATAAATATGTTCCTCATGCTGTGCCAGCGCTTTTTCCCGGCCATCTCCAACCCGTCTACAATTTCGGGGTATAGCAAAAGCCCGACCTCGTGAGGTCGGGCTTTTCATGGTGGCGGCGAACCACAGCTGTGAAAAACCGCTATTCGCCGCAGTATGTTGATGAGGTACGGTAGGCCAAGTAGCGGATTAAAAAAGGAAAACTTCTAAAGCTCTCTATAGGCTGGCTGCATCATCCCCTGAGTGGTCTGATCCTCTTGGAACTCATAATATTGCGACTCAACGGGCGCATGTATTTGTGTTTCCATTGGCACTGACGTCTGCTGATACGGCTCATCCACATACATGATTCTGCGCTGAATTTGCATGAGTCCATTCACGACGCGCAGCGCGACCCAGAAAAGGACAAGACCAACGCCTACGTACAGCAGATATTGCTGATTATAAGTCCAATCTATATGAAAATAACTAAACAAGCTATTTTCTAAAATATCAAGCTGCATTTCATTCATCAGAACGATATGCACGACTGGAAGCGCAATTAATCCCAGTCCTAGTGAAATCGCCGTTACCATGATAGCAAAGAATACGATGCCTGTTACAAGTCTTAGTAATACGAGCAACAGATTTCGAATGAATAGCCCACCCTCAAAACCTCTCACCATTCGCTTCAACCAGTTCTGTCCAGCTTCGGACTGTTGATTGTAGGTATACGATACGGAAGGAGCAGGTAAACCTAAAATTTGTCTAATCATGCTCTGTTCAAAATTCACGATCCCATTCAACAGCTTGGCCATTCCAAAAAACAGCGGTATTCCGATAAATATTGGAGTTAAACCGATGGATAGCGCAAGTCCCGTTACCGCTACTGTAAAATAAATAATCCCTAACGGGAGAGATAACAATAAATAGAGGATGGTTGCATAGGTTTTTGGATTAAAAAGCACCCACTTCACCTTACCTGCCCGCGCCATTTCAGTCGCTTCTATTGCCTTCATATTCAAACACCCCTTTTGACTTCATAAGTCACGCTCTGTGAGACATAAATCCATTATATCCGACCTTATCTGCCTCGCATAACCGTCTTAAGGGGTGTCTGAACCTAGACTTTAGACTAGGGATCTGTCGATGTCGCCACTAGAAACCTTGCCCCGTAGAATTTTGCTACCGCAGGCTAGCCAGCTTCTCCAAAAAGTCTGCCACGATTTCCAGCGACGCTGCGTCGAAGCTTGTTAACAATTCCATTGCCTTTTTATCCTGCTCATGGTGAAATACCTGATGCAGGTCGGCCAATTCCGCGCCAAGTGGAGTCACGGAGAAATAAATTTCTTTTAGGTTGTCCGGCAGCTGGTTTTTTCGAATCAGGCCCTGATCCAGCAATTTGCGGGTAATTTTGGAAACGGCGCCTTTCGTTATCCCCATATCGCGGGCAATATCAACCCCTTTAATGCTTTCGTTCGCATTGATGACATCCAAAACGTGCAGGCTTGAGACGGACAGGCGGGGAAGCAGCTTCTTTAGCCGGTCATCGGAGATGCGCTCTACAAGCCAAAGCCGATCCTGGTCCTCGTCGGTTTTGCTGATGAGGATCCGGTACATGGATTTTTCGATGCGATTTTTAAGCTTAAGCAAATCATCATTCATATCTGGCATAAGGCAAGCCTACCTTTTTTCTTTTCATTATAACATGGTTTCCACAGAAACCATTTGACAGAACATCCTCCTCTTGTTATTATGGTTTCCGTGGAAACAATAATATTTAACACTTCTTCTGAAACTTCTACAGAAACTAACTAATTGGAGGGAATTTAAATGAATGAAGTTATGCAAGTGATCCGCCAGCATCGCTCCATCCGTAAGTTTAAAGATATTCCATTGGCAGGCGAGCAAATCGAAGCGATTGTCGATGCAGCGCAAATGGCACCAACCTCGGCGCATATGCAGCCGTTCTCGATCATCGGCGTTACCGATCAGGAACTGCGGAAGAAGATCGCGGTACATTCGAAAAATCCATGGATTAAGGAATGCGGGTACTTTTTTATTTTTTGCGCCGATCTTCATCGGATGATGTTGGCCGCCGGCCCGGAGCAGCAGGAAAAAATAAGCCGTAACCTGAGCTTCTCGTATTTTTACCAAACCGCTGTATTGAGTTCCGCACTTGCCCTGCAAAATGCCAACTTGGCAGCTGAATCTATGGGACTTGGAGCTGTGATCATCGGCGGAATTAATGAGGCCCTGCCCGCTTTGGATGAATGGCTTGGATTGCCGGACTTCGTCATTCCTTTGGTCGGTCTTGCAGTAGGCGTTCCCGACGAGCTCCCCGAGCAAAAGCCGCGGTTGCCGCAGTCCGCCGTCTTTTTTGAAAACCGGTATGAAGATGATCCCGATCTTAAAGCAAAGGTCGATAGATATGACCGGGAAATCGAGGAGTACTACAGCGCGCGAACGAATAACAAACAAAAGGCAAGCTGGTCCGGAAAATTCATCGCCATGCTGGACAATGATTTGCCGCTCAGCGGGTATACGGAATATGTGAAGAGCAAAGGGTTCGATTTGAAATAGTGAGATTGCACCAATAGTTTCTTATCCCTGAAAAGCAAAAATCCATAACCGGAATTGGTTGTGGATTTTAGTAATTTTACCATTTGTCCATCTAATGGGGCGTTTTGTGTAAAAAATATTTCTAATTATTTTGTACATATTTTTGAACGTATCTAACCGTTATAATAGAATTGCTTGTCTAAACACTACTAACTTATTTTAAAAGATGTGTAATGCAAGAAGGATGTTGTGTAGTCAGATAGAAATTTATTCTTACTCTTTATGAAGGAGGGTTACTATGTCTGGTTTTAAAACGATGTGCTCCATGCAAAGTCTGCACTACAAACAACGGCGGTTGTTGTTGTATGGAGCTGAACAATCATTTACCGCCTAACAAATGCATGGTGATCACACGTTTGTAGTATAGACTTTGCTTCCTTAAAACTTCTAAAAAATTTTAAGGGGCAGAGCTATCATGAAATATATAAACGCCGATACTATACTTCCGGATGATTTATTAAAGGAAGTACAGAAGTATATCCAAGGTGGAACGTTATACATTCCCAACCCTGATAAATCGCGAAAGAGATGGGGCGAAATTTCAGGGGGCAGAACCTATTTGAACCACAGAAACGAAGAGATTCGACGGAAGTTTTCTGAAGGTATTAATATCGATCAACTATCTGTCCAATTCTGTCTCTCTTGCGAAAGCATCAAAAAAATTGTTTATACGAAAAAATAATATGAAAAGTCATGTTGGATTAAATTCTGATGTGGCTTTTTTTGTATATTTCGTAAGTATAGAATAAACCTAATTGTTTTGTATATATTTTCAAATCCTTGCCCTTATTATAATTATCTTATTCTCATAACAAAGATTATGAGTGTCGGAAGTTGATTTACGTCCCCAAGGAGGAATTATAATGCCAAAAACAAAACGGGGTAGGGCTCTTTTGAAAGTCCCTGCAAGAGGTAGAGGAACATGTCCCATTTGTCTGGAAACAAGAATTAAATTGTTATACACGAAAACAAAATCGAATGGCGAACAAATCAATGTATGTAAACGTTGCTCATCTGCAACAATCGTTAGAGTGGACAAAGCGCAAAACTGGAAGCAACCGATTGCATTTCGTCGGAAGCATCGAAAGGTGCTAAATCGTCTTCATAGCTGAAAAGGTGACCTGGCTTCCAATATGTACAGGACAGGCTTTTGAGATTGATTATAATGTACCATGCAACAAAAAACACACTCCCCAAGAGATCTTACTTAATTCTCAAGGGATAAGTGTGTTTTTTAATTTTTTTTATAAATTGGCTATCTGTAATAAGCGGGTGATGGGAATCGAACCCACGCTATCAGCTTGGAAGGCTGAAGTTCTACCATTGAACTACACCCGCAAAATTGGTCGGGATGACACGATTCGAACATGCGACCCCCTGGTCCCAAACCAGGTGCTCTACCAAGCTGAGCTACATCCCGATAAATATAATGCCGGTGAAGGGACTCGAACCCCCACGGTTTCCCTCACGATTTTGAGTCGCGCGCGTCTGCCAATTCCGCCACACCGGCATATGTATATACTACTGCTTTGCTAAGATAAAAGTGGCTGGGGATATAGGATTCGAACCTATGCGTGACGGAGTCAAAGTCCGTTGCCTTACCGCTTGGCTAATCCCCAACACTGTTTAAGAGTTACAAATGGGGCGATCGATGGGACTTGAACCCACGAATGCCGGAGCCACAATCCGGTGCGTTAACCCCTTCGCCACGACCGCCATAAACTTTCTTACTCAGTTTGAAACTTGCCAGTGACAACAGGACAGTTTTTCCACATCGGTATATTCACTGGATAAAAAATGGCGCGCCCTAAGAGATTCGAACTCCTGACCTTTTGATTCGTAGTCAAACGCTCTATCCAGCTGAGCTAAGGGCGCAAATTATGGAGCGGACGACGGGAATCGAACCCGCGACCCTCGCCTTGGCAAGGCGATGCTCTACCGCTGAGCCACGTCCGCAAAGATGGTGCGCGTGGAGGGACTTGAACCCCCACGTCAAAGACGCTAGATCCTAAGTCTAGTGCGTCTGCCAATTCCGCCACACGCGCACACTGTGAAAAGTGAGCCATGAAGGACTCGAACCTTCGACACCCTGATTAAAAGTCAGGTGCTCTACCAACTGAGCTAATGGCTCGCATAAGCGAAGCTAAGATGTAAATGGCGGAGCCGACGGGATTCGAACCCGCGGTCTCCTGCGTGACAGGCAGGCATGTTAGGCCTCTACACCACGGCTCCGCATTGGGTAAAGATGGTGCCGTCGAGAGGACTTGAACCCCCAACCTACTGATTACAAGTCAGTTGCTCTACCAATTGAGCTACAACGGCACGGTGTGAAATATGAAATGGTGGAGGCTGAGGGGATCGAACCCCCGACCCTCTGCTTGTAAGGCAGATGCTCTCCCAGCTGAGCTAAGCCTCCATATATAGTTCGTAATTGAAGTGGTGACCCGTAGGGGATTCGAACCCCTGTTACCTCCGTGAAAGGGAGGTGTCTTAACCCCTTGACCAACGGGCCTCAATGAAATGACGCATTAATTTTAAAGAAAAATTATGGCGGAGAGAGAGGGATTCGAACCCTCGAGACGCTTGTGACGCCTACACGATTTCCAATCGTGCTCCTTCGGCCAGCTCGGACACCTCTCCACAGTATTTGGTTAGGCTCCCCAGAAAGCGCTAGGAATAGACATCGAAGCTATTCATCACTTTCCGGGGAATGGACTCCCCGAACAGGACTCGAACCTGTGACAACTCGATTAACAGTCGAGTGCTCTACCAACTGAGCTATCAGGGAATAATGGTGGAGCCAAGCGGGATCGAACCGCTGACCTCCTGCTTGCAAGGCAGGCGCTCTCCCAGCTGAGCTATGGCCCCAAACTTCATAGATATTTTATGGTGGGCCCTAGTGGACTCGAACCACCGACCTCACCCTTATCAGGGGTGCGCTCTAACCAGCTGAGCTAAGGGCCCGTATTTAAAAATAATTATAAATGTAGAATTTTAGGCAAAAAAAAGCCCCGCAAGGGGATTGCTTGGCGGCGTCCTACTCTCCCAGGACCCTTCGGTCCAAGTACCATCGGCGCTGGAGGGCTTAACGGTCGTGTTCGGGATGGGTACGCGTGGAACCCCTCCGCCATCGCCACCAAACGTATTAA
>NZ_JBKGFV010000005.1:0-502577 GCF_046559655.1 Fontibacillus forbon
CAATCGTTTTTCGTCTAAATTCTTCAGTGTAATGTTTCCGTTTTTGTCCCATGTCACACCTCAACATTATTTCTTTTAGTTTAGCAGGTTCCATTAGAGGTGTGTCCACTTAATAGTCTAAGTCCAGTTTGAGCCATTTTAGCGGAAAAGTGTGAAATTAGCTGGAGGTTTTCCATCTAATTTAGGTCGGCAACCCATAAAGACAAAATTAACTGTAGAAAATCCAGTTAATGAGGCAAATCCAAAGTGTGTTAGGCCGGATCACGAAAGTTAGATGGAGTTATGGGAATTAGAGTTGGTAATCAGGGAGTATAGAAGTTGATGCATAGAAATTAGTGTATAGCAGCAGTATCAACACTGCCGCTATCCTCGTTGGTGCTCTTTTGCTATTCAGACCCTACAAACTAACTGGAAAACTTACAGTTAATTTTAGCGTAGATCCTCTTTTTGAGACAATTAACTGGAAAAGGTACAGCTAAGTCGGAGGGTTTGAGACATTTCAGCGGAAAAGCGCGAAATTAGCTGGAGGTTTTCCATCTAATTTACTCCGTCAGCCCATCCAGACAAAAATAACTGTAGGAAATCCAGTTAATTAGGCAAACCCAAAGTGTGTTAGGAAGGGGCCACGAGAGTTAGACGGAGTTACGGAAACTAGTCGGTAACCGAGGAGTATAGAAACTGGTGTATCGAAGTAGTATCAACACTGCCGATAACTTCGGTGGTGCTTTTTTTTGTGCTATATATCAGGACGGATATCATTTGTTGTTTAAATGAAAAATGAATAATTTATACAAAATCAGCGAAATTTCAAGTATATTATCATAATTTTTTAAATCTTGACGAAAAAAAGGAGATCCAAGTAAAATTATAGTAAATAATGTAATTAATAATATATATACCCTTTAGAGAAAGAAGGTAGAAAATGAGTAATTTTATTGGTGAAATCGTAGATTTCCCTCTGGGTAAATTATTTCCGGAAATAATACAGTTGCATCTTGATGATTTAGGAACAGATTTCTCATGGATTAAAAAAAATGGCAGAGGATCAATGATATTCTTTTATGGTGATTTCTGTTCCACTTGCAATACTCAAATCATTGAAGATATTAGTACCAGAGGATACGAAATAAATATTATTTTTTTCAACGTTACTTACTCGAATGCATTAACTACTCCCCATAAATTCAATAAGATTTCCTCATTGGGCGTCTCTGTTTATAGTATAAATCTTGAGTTTCTAGTAAGTGCATTAGGAATATCAATGGTTCCTAGTGTGATTACTATTGATTCCTACGGGAGGATAATAAGCGGTAGTATAATATCCAATTCTAGAAAAGTCGAAAAAATGGCGAAAAAAATATTAAAGATTTTATAGAAAGAAGGCAAAGGTATGCAAATAAACGGCCATCCGATGAGCAGGTCTAGGACAAGCAAAATACCCAGTACGATTCCCCAATTATTCCTTCATGATTGTAGAGATAATAGGATTCAAATTTCCCCGAACGGCAAATTTCAAGTCTTTTTTTTTATTTCACTTTATTGCGTACGTTGTATTGAATTTATCTCTGTCTTAAAAGATGTGAAGAAGAAGCTTGCGACAACAGACTTTGTAGTGTTCTCAGCCGGCGATAATAAGAGGAACGAACAAATGGTAAGTTATTTCAATTGGGACTTTCCGGTTATTTCTCTTCAACCAGATGATATGCTTAATTATTTTAACGTATCAACTATGCCGTATATGATTTATGTAAACAAAACCGGTGATGTGGAGATATCCGGCCTGGTTCACAGTGAACAGGAATTCTTGTCATATCTCGAAAAAATAAAATAGCATTTAAAGTTTCTTCAAGAAGAAATTCGATCGGGAGGAAATATGAAAAATTTATATTTTGATTATTGTGCATCTGCTCCAAGTTACCCCGAGGTAAATCAGCTTGTGTTTGATATTTCTAGTACTATATTTGGAAATCCCTCTTCAAATCATGAGCATGGGTATCAGGCAAAACAGCTTGTTGATCGTTCTAGAAAAATCGTATCCAGTATATTAAATGTGGAAGAGTCAGAAGTAATATTTACATCAGGGGCAACAGAAAGCAACAACCTCGCAATTCATGGAGTTCTTAATGTTCTAATGATCAATAATGTCGAGCAGAAACCTTTGCACGTTATTATATCGGATATTGAACATTCGTCGGTATATAATTGCCTTCAGTTGCTGGAAAATAAAAACCTAGAAGTTTCGTATTTACCAGTTGATTCGAATGGTATTGTTTCAGTTTCTTCCGTAAAAGAGGCAATTAAGGATAATACGGTTTTGATAAGCATTATGCATGTCAATAATGAAACTGGAGCTATTCAACCGATCGAGGAGATCGGGGAGCTTCTTAAAATGTATAAAGATATAGTTTTTCATGTCGACGGAGTTCAGGGTTTCGGAAAGGTGAAATTAGATTTAACTAACGTGGGGATGTATACTTTGTCTGGCCATAAAATAGGAGGTCCTAAGGGAACTGGGGTTTTAGTTGCGAAAAACAACATTGAAATTGCACCCTTATTACATGGGGGAGGGCAAGAATTTGGAGTTAGACCGGGGACGGTTAATGTTCCAGGTGTTGTAGGCTTAGCTGAAGCGATCAAAATTACAGACATGGCAAAAGAAGCGAGTATTAAAAAAATAATACTTCTAAATGCCTTTTTGTATACTGAACTTAAAAATATTCCTGAAATTGTGCTTAACAGTCCCCCATATCCATTATCTTCCCCACACATAATAAATTTCTCATACCCAGGAGTTACCTCCGCTTTTATTTTAAATTACCTTTCAAAACGGGGAATTATGGCTTCCTCCCAATCAGCTTGTTCCTCTCAAGAAAACAAGGCGAGTAGAGTTTTAATGTCCATTACTAAAGATGAAAGTATAGCTTCCAGTGGAGTCAGAGTTAGCCTGCATGAAACCGTTGATTTAGAAGATATAGAATATTTGGTACGGTCCATATCCGATATGATATGTGATTTGTCCGGTATGAGAATTGGATAAAGTAATTTTGCCATTCTATAAATTCCGGGGAGGTAACAGAATATGGCTATTATTTTGCTGAATACTGGATTAGCCTATTTGGCAGCATCCATAGTAATAAAGCTTATTGATAAGAAGTCTTTGATCTACAAATACTTCTCAATGTTTTGCTTGGGTATCTCTATAACTTTTTTCTATTACTTTCTGCGCCAATCGCATGGTTTGATTATGGAGTCCCTTTACTTTATTGGAGAATTATTAACTCTGTCAGCTTGTTTACTGTTTTCAAAAACCTATTGTCAGAAATCTTGGTCAATAAATAGGAATACCTTACCATTCATTATCACGATTGTTCTAGCGTCATTTATTTTATTCGTTCGGAATTATCATCTTGAACTTAGGTTTTTGGCAGCTCCCTTTTACTTTTATTCAATTTATATCTTGATAAAAACTTTTTGCAGTATTAAGGGGGCCGAAAAAGGGCGATTTGCGCTAACAAGCTGCATAATTATTTTCCCAGTAATAAGCTTCATTTTAAATCCGATTTTTATGGTATTTAAGGGATTTACGTGGAGCTGCCTGGTATCTCTTATGCTTTGTATCTCTAGTCTTGTTATATTTACATTTAACTTAAATAATACAGGTTTTATGAATCACAAAGTTACTATAACGGTAACGCGAATAAACGAATCCACTCCTGTTAATCTGACCGAACGTGAAATAGAGATTTTAAAATACATCGAAGGTGGACTTACGAATAAAACGGTAAGTGAACATTTATATCTTTCCGAGTCTACAGTCCGGAATCATATTACGAATATCAATCGAAAACTCTCGACTAAGAACAAAACAGAGGCATTGGAAAAAGCTAAAAAGTTAAATATTGTGTAGTCTAGGAGGTCCTATATCGGTGTTTGTGAGTATCGCCGGCAAAAGTCATGTGTGATGATAATAGTTGATTAGCTAATCAGAAACTGAGTAGAAACTCTAAAAGAAAGGAGGGAACAGAATATGTGTTATTCATATACTGTAACCGGGAGTACATGTACGGAGCCTTGGTATAATGATACAGGCGTATGGAAAGAAGAGTATACATGCTGCCCAAATGGCCCTGGCCAATACAAATGTGAATTGACTAGTTCATACTGTGATTATAACTGATTATTTTTCTTGAAAGGGGGCAAAATGCCCTCTTTCATTTTAATTTACATACGAATAGAGAAGGGATGGAGTTTATGACTTTTCTGCAGATATCGAATTACGCGTTATGGTGTTCAATGATATTCTTGTACTATTTGCATTTTAAAAAGGGGAAGTCATCTAGTGAAACGATTAACTATAATCAAGGCACAATAAGTGAAAGTGATCATGGCATAGATCGGGGACGTGATTTTCCGATTATGGAATTCATATCTAATGAAGGGAATAAAACTAAAGTTTCTGGTGAAGGTGAAAGTTTGGTTATCATTACCTCGGCATCCTGTTTGCCGTGTAATTCAGTTTATCGGTCTTTGCCCAAATTCACAAAAAAACATCCTGATACGAGGGTGGTACTATTTATGATTGGTTTAATAGAACAGATAAATCAGAAAATAATAGAAGAGAACATACAATTGCCAGTATGTCCGGTTCACCCAAAAGACTTGGATATATTAGAAACTAGGATTTTCCCTTTCGGGTATAGATTAAATGGTGCGGGCAAGGTCGTTTGCAAGGGGCTGGTCAATACCGATCTAGAGATGGTAAATATTTTGAATTGTAAAGGTATTTAATTGGAGGGTTGGACATGTCGGAATCGAGCATTTTTAGTTCGAACCGAATGAAGAAGATAAAAATTATTGGATCCTATTCAAAAAAAGTACTGGGACTCCTCTTTTCACTTGCACCAGGTTATTTGTTCCTAAATATTTTAATAAAGATTTTACAAGTACTTATCCCGTTATATCAAGTTTACTTAACAACACAATTAATAGATCGAATCGGACTTGTATTTCTTGGAAAGATACAGTGGGAACATGCTTTTATTATAATTCTAATACAAACTATGTTGACCTATTTGGATTATTTTTTAACAAATATTAACCGTTTATTTTTGATAATTATGTCCCAAAGAATGAGCTATTACTTTGACTATAACATTATTGTTAAGTCATCAAGTGTTCCTTTTCTTTTATTTGAAAAAGAGGATTATTATAAACAAAAGGAACTAACTCATGGACATTCCGATAGGGCGATTAGGTTTGTTAATAATTTGCTCGATATTATAAAAAACTTCATGACCATCCTAGGTTACACAGGTATTTTGATTTCAATTCACTGGACGTTAGTCTCCGGCATTATTATTACAGTGATCCCCTTTTTAATTTTAAATATGAGAATTAGCAAGTGGAAGTATGAACTAACATATGGGCAAACAAATAGTGTTAGAAGATCAAGTTTTTTAATGTCATTATTAACTGATCGTAATTCGGCGAAAGAAATCCGTTTATATGAGCTATTTCCCTTTTTATCTGCTAAATGGAGTAAACTTTATTGGGAAAGAGCCAGGCAACTAATACAATTAAATAAAAAAGTAACTTATGCAACCATGGGAATTGATGGATTCCGAACCGTTTTGGGATTCATGGTCTCCGGATTGTTACTATGGTTGGGGGTTATTGGAAAAATGACAATCGGGCAGTATGTTGCACTTCCTCAAGCTATACTCAAAACCCAATCCAATATAGAAAGTATCGCTACTAAATTTTCTGGAATTTATGAAGATGCCATGTATATTAAACATTATTTTGAGTTTTTAGACTTGCCCGAAGAAAAGACAGAGGCTCAAATTCAAAACTTTGAAGTTCCTCTGCAACAAGGAATATTAGTCAAGGATTTAAGTTTTTCATATCCGGGAAATCCGGTCGCGTTAAACGCCATATCTTTTAGTATAAAACCAGGGGAAACAGTAGCTATAGTCGGAGAGAATGGATCCGGGAAAACCACTTTAATTAAGTGTTTGCTTGGACTATACAATAGTTATGAAGGAGAAATTCATTACAATGGCATTGAACTCAAACAGATTAGAGTTTCGTCATTACGGAGGCATGTATCTGCAGTGTTTCAAGATTTTGTACAGTATCCGTTAAGTGTAAAAGAAAATATAGCATTAGGGGATACGGATAAAATTAATGACAATGATTTAATAATGCGTGCAGCGGAGAAATCAGGTGCTGACCAATTTATTCGGTATTTAAAAAATGGTTACGATACAGACTTAGGTCCTTATTTTACCGGAGGGCAAGATATTTCTTATGGGCAGTGGCAAAAAATAGCAATAAGCAGAGCCTTCATGAGGGATGCTGAGGTTTTAATTCTGGATGAGCCAACTGCCTCATTGGATCCAAAAGCGGAAGAGGCGATCTTTGAAAGACTTATGGATATCTCTAAAGGAAAAACCTCAATTTTCATATCTCATCGGCTCGGAAGTTGCCGCAAAGCTGATAGAATTTTAGTTATGCAAAGAGGTCAACTGACAGAATCCGGAAGCCATGAGGAATTGATGAAATTAAACGGAGAATACGCTCAAATGTTCTATAAACAAGCTAAATGGTACGGAAATGAAATAAACTATAGTTCAATTAGCATTTAATTACTATTTCAAGACAATTAAAAATAACACGCTTCTAATCTCTTTTATAACTTAGGGATAGTAACTTCCTTATTTCCGTCACGCACATACAGAGGCATCTCATGTACAATAAGAGTTGTGTCATTTACATAAGGTTGACGGACTAAATTTGGAGGTAGCTTGCGGGAATGAGACCAATCTTGGAAGTAGCCGGATCGTTTGGGATACCGGAACATTATCTGGAACTGTACGGCAGATATAAAAGCAAACTTGATTTGAGTTTAGCGAGAGATTTGAAGGATCGTCCGGATGGTAAATTAGTGCTGGTGACTGCGATGAATCCGACGCCTGCGGGAGAAGGAAAAACGCTGACGACGATTGGTCTTGCTCAAGCGCTCAATGCGATAGGCGAGCCGACCATCGCCGCGCTGAGGGAACCGTCGCTTGGTCCGTGTTTTGGCATGAAAGGCGGTGCCACGGGGGATAATCAGGCACGATTGATGCCTTCCGAGGATATTAATTTGCATTTTACCGGCGACCTGCATGCGATCACTTCGGCGCACAATTTATTGGCCGCGATGATCGACAATCATATATTCCAGGGGAATCGTCTTCAAATTGATCCAGGACGCATTGTATGGAAGAGGGCCATGGACATGAACGACCGCAGCCTCCGTCAAATCGTAGTAGGAGTTGGCGAGGGAAACGGAAGTGTACATGAATCCGGCTTTATGATAACGACGGCCTCCGAGGTGATGGCAGTGCTATGTCTCAGCGAGGATCTTCAAGATCTCAGGGAGCGTCTAAGCCGTATGGTAGTGGCTTACAATATGGCTGGCGAGATAGTTACGGCATCGCAGATCGGCGCGATCAACGCGATGACCGTGCTGCTTAAAGATGCGGTCAAACCGAATCTGGTGCAGACGTACGAAGGTACGCCGGCAATCGTTCACGGCGGGCCTTTTGCGAACATTGCCCATGGCTGCAGCAGCGTCATCGGTACCAAAACCGCGCTGAAGCTCGCAGATATCGTCGTAACGGAAGCTGGATTCGGAGCAGATCTTGGTGCGGAGAAATTTTTTGATATCAAATGCCGGCAAGCCGGATTAAAGCCGGATGCTGCGGTATTGGTGGTCACGGTTAAGGCGCTGAAATTTAACGGAGGCGTCGCTAAGACTGAACTTGACCGAGTGAATATGGAAGCTTTGCGAAAGGGCATGCTCAACGCAGCCAGGCATCTTGAGAATATTACGAAATTCGGTGTTCCGGTGATGGTGGCGATTAACCACTTTGCTAACGATGCGGAGGAGGAAGTTTCGTACATTATGGAGGAATGCCGCCAGTTAGGTGTTCAAGCGGAAATTTCCGATGTATGGGCAAATGGAGGCCGGGGCGGAAAGCAAATGGCGATGACACTGCGGGACATGCTCCAGCGGGAAGACGCCTGCTTCTCGCCGCTGTACCCCGATGGCTTAGACATCAAAGCGAAAATAGAAATCATCGTGAAGGAAATTTACCGGGGAGATGGCATTAAACTCACGCTTCAAGCCGAGACCAAAATCCGTGATCTGGAGCGCCAGGGCTTCGGTCATCTGCCCGTGTGCATGGCGAAGACGCCATATTCTTTTTCCGATCAAGGCAAACTGCTCGGGGCTCCGCATGACTTTACCGTCCAGGTTCGGGACGTGACATTGTCGGCGGGTGCCGGTTTTGTCGTCGTGCATACCGGAAATGTGGTTACCATGCCCGGGTTGCCTGAAGTCCCTGCGGCGGAGCGCATTCATCTCACTGAACAGGGTGAAGTGGCCGGATTGTTGTAGGGATTATCATGCTTAAAATATAGCCGATCTTTTCGCCTGCCAAGGGTGAGAGGATCGGCTTTTTATTTTCAATCATAAAAATTCCCACCATAAATCGCAATATTGCCTCCTCAAAAGTTCGAAGCGTTTCCATTAGACTGATAATGAAAATAAGAGTTTTAGAAAGGGGTTATTAAGCAATGAAGAGAACCAAACCTTGGGCAATTCTGCTGATAGCTGTTCTGATGATTGCTTCCTTGGCAGCGTGCGGAGGAAACAACAACAAAGCGGCCAACAACGGCGGAAACGCACCTGCTGCAACAACGACAAATGAAGGCGACAAGGCGAACGACGCTGGAACCGAACCGGCGGAAAAAGTCGAGCTTTCCTTCTGGTCGCTGGGAACGACGAACTATGAGGATCTCGCAAAGGAATACACAAAAGAGCATCCAAACGTTACGTTCAAGTTCCAAAATACGTCTGACCAAACTGCGCACCACAACAATCTGACAACTGCTTTGTCCGCTGGTTCCGGAGCACCTGACATTTTCATGCTTGAAATAGCCTTCATGGAGCGCTTTATCAGCAACCAAGACAAGTTCTATAACTTGTATGACCTTGGAGCTAAAGATATCGAAGGTAACTACCTCGATTGGAAATGGAAACAAGCTACTTCGGTAGACGGCTCCTTCCAATTGGGTCTTCCAACAGACATCGGTCCTACAGTAGTTTACTACCGTACGGATTTGGCTGAAACAGCCGGCTTGCCGACGGATCCGGACGGATTCAGTGCAGCGATCGATACTTGGGATAAATTCGCAACTGTAGCTAAGGACTTCAAAACCAAAACCGGCAAACCGTTTGCCGATTTGACGGACCTTGTTTACAACGGCTTGCGCGACCAATCTCCTGATCAAATTTATTTCAACAAAGAAGATGGCGCTTTCATTGGCGATACGAATGCGCAAGTAAAGAAAGCTTATGACTTTACGGTAAAAGGCATTCAAGAAGGTTGGATCGGCAACTGGGTATTGTGGTCCC
Source organism: Fontibacillus forbon (assembly GCF_046559655.1). NCBI lineage: Bacteria > Bacillati > Bacillota > Bacilli > Caryophanales > Paenibacillaceae > Fontibacillus > Fontibacillus forbon. Next base: position 9,467 of record NZ_JBKGFV010000005.1, read on the forward strand.
CTGAATGGCAAAATGCCATTAACAAAGGCGACTTCGGCGTCATGCTCGGCCCTGCTTGGATGGCTGGTACGATCAGAAACGCTAAGGACTCCGCAGGAAAATGGCAAATTGCTCAACTTCCTGAAGGCGCCGGTAACTGGGGCGGTTCCTTCCTGACGCTGCCAAAAGAAGGAAAACATCCAAAAGAAGCTTATGAATTTATTTCCTGGCTCGTAAACAAAGAAAACCAATTGAAATCTTTCAGTGACAGCGGCTTGTTCCCATCAATTCCAGCTGTATACGATGAACCGGATTTCAGTTCGAAGCCTGACGATTTCTTCAACGGTCAAGTCATTGCCGAAGCCTATGCCAAATCGGCTGAACGCGTAAAACCGGTTTACTACGGTCCGCTTCATGACCAAACCGATACCATCATCAAAAATGCGCTCAAGAACGTCCTTGAGAAAAAAGCGGATCCGCAAAAAGAGTGGGATGAAGCTATGAAACAAATCAAGACGTTGGTAGAACGCAGCTAATCTAGAGAGTGCCAAGTTCAACGAAACATTCTCATAGCTAGATTCATTATCCGAATTCGCGGGGAGGCATCATCCCCCTGCGGATTCGGATTTATCAATTACTTCCTGGAGGTGCGTTCATGGCTGACACAGCTACAGCTAGTCCGGCCCAGCCGATCCCGGCGAAGCGGCGCTTTTGGACGGAGAAGAGACGGAGCCAGCTAACGGCTTATACGTTTATCTCGCCATTCTTTATACTTTTCGCCATATTTGGTCTGTATCCGATTCTGTTCACTATCTACTTGTCATTTTTCAAATGGGACGCACTGGGACCCATGAAATACGTAGGATTCAAAAACTACGATTTAATTACGAGCGATCCAACCTTTTGGATTTCTTTCAGCAACACGATCATTATGGCTCTGATGGGTACGGTACCGCAGCTGATTCTGGCGCTATTCGTAGCTGTCATGCTTAACTCGGCCTTGAATAAATTCAAGAATACATTCCGTATTTTATATTTCATGCCGAATATCACTTCGATTGTTGCCGTTACGTTGGTGTTCAGCACCATGTTCGGGAACAACGGGATGGTTAACTGGTTGCTCAATAGTCTGGGCCTGGATAGCGTTCCGTTCAACTCCGGTTGGTGGGGCGTCAAAATTGCGATTTCAACCATGGTCTTGTGGCGATGGATGGGCTATAACGCCATTATTTTCTTATCCGGTCTGCAAAGTATTCCGACCGATATCTATGAAGCCGCCAGAATTGACGGTGCCACACGAAGTCAGCAGTTGTTATACATCACACTTCCGCTGCTGCGGCCATTTATTCTTTTTGTTACTCTGACATCGACCATCGGCGCACTACAGCTCTTTACCGAACCTTATGTGTTCCTCGGCCAAGGCGGTACGGGTTCCACACGCCAGGAAGGGGTAACGATGGTTACTTATCTGTATAGCGAGGCATTCAGAAACGGGTTCTTCGGTACGGCGGCGGCTACGGCGGTCCTTCTGTTTATCGCCACAATTCTTTTCTCCGTGCTTAACATGTTGCTATCAAGCCGTATGGGCGGAGATACGGGAGGTAAAAAAGCATGAGTACTGTCGCAGTTAGAAGAAAAAAACCGGATGAACCGGGAATCGTAGGAAAAACATTTTTCTACCTCTTTATGATTATTGGCGCACTGGTTTCCATCTTCCCATTTTACTGGATGTTTGTGGTTGCGACCAACGATAAGGATGCGGCATTTCAAATTCCGCCACTATTGACGCCGGGACTGCATTTCTTTGACAATTTCTCACGCGTTCTGGAACGGACCGACTTTTTCCGAGCGCTACTGAATTCCGTGGTCGTATCTTCAGCGGTTACGGTATCTGTTGTTTTCCTTTGTACCCTGGCGGGGTACGCCTTTGCCAAATACGAGTTTCCTTTGAAAAATGTTTTGTTCGTTTGCGTTATCGCCACGATGCTTGTACCGGCACAATTGGGTGTACTGCCACAGTACGTCATTATGGCCAAGCTTCATTGGATCGACAGCTACAAAGCGTTGATCGTTCCGGCAATGGTGAATGCGTTCGGGATCTTCTGGATGAGGCAGTATATCTCTTCGGCGGTCCACTCCGAGCTTATCGAAGCCGGGCGCATCGACGGAGGCGGACATTTCCGGATTTTCTGGAACATCGCGATTCCGGTCGTAACTCCGGCCATGGCAACCCTCGGGATTTTGAATTTTATGAACGTTTGGAATGATTTCTTCTGGCCTTTGGTCGTGTTGAAAAATAGAGAGAATTACACGATCCAAATCGCATTGCAGCAGTTGTTCACCAACAAGGACGGCTTGGACTTCGGGATGATTATGTCGGCCACCTTTACGGCGACTTTGCCGCTGCTCATCGTCTTCCTGCTGTTCAGCCGCTGGGTGATTGCAGGCCTGACTTCCGGAGCTATTAAAAGTTAGGCGGACTTCATCATAGCAATACAAGGAAATAAGAAGCATAATGAAGAATAATAGAGATAGGAGATTGTGGAGGGAGGGCGCTAATGAAGCTCCGTCGGAAAATCTTGCTGGCTATTATTCTTCTTGTGTTTATTCCGGTTATTTTGATGGGCTCGATTTCGTATTTCAGCTTTTCCAATGCCATGGAGAAAAAATCAACCAACTTTTATTGGGTATCCTTGCTGGAAACGGACCGCAAGCTGAAATATGCTTTGAACGAAATCACGACCAACTCGAACTCGGCGATAACACAACCGGTCATTCAAGAGACCTTGAAGGAGCCTACATCTGTCGTCACCTACGACCAAAGGCAAGATATTAACAAATCAATAGATCACCCGATGATTAGCTCATTCGGACTTTATTCGAAAGACAAATTGATTTACCAATACAATGAAGTTATGACATTCGATTCGTTAAGCCACCAAAACTGGTATGAGGCGATGAAAGCCGCGGAAGGGCGTCCGATCTGGATCGGCCCCGGCGAAAATGGCAGCGCCTCCACGGGGAAGCCGGTTTTGATCCAGGCACGCATCGTTAAAGATTATTATTCGCTGGAAGATATCGGCGCCCTCGTGATTTACGTAAAGCCGGACATTTTGGATCAAGTGTTTTGGGATGCCGCCATGCTTAAACAGGGGGATATTTTGCTGGTCAATAAACAGGGGAATATCGTATTCGACAAATCTGGCGAGCATATTGGGGAACGTACGGAATTTCCTTTTCTGAACGATGTCGAAATGAACGGAAAAGGATATTATGTGGATAAATATTTGGGGGAAAAATCGTTGATCACTTATTTGCCTTCCCATAACAAGGACTGGTATCTGGTAGCGATTACCCCAAGCAAACTGATTAATTCGGAATCGAACAATATCCGCAATATTGCGGTGATTCTTGTGCTGGTTTCCTTGATTTCGGCGTTTTTGTTCGACCGTTATTTCGTGCGCAGACTGGTCCGGAGCATCATCGGCGCCGTTAACGGCATGAAGCGGGTGCAACAAGGGATTTTTGTACCCATTCCGCCCATGGTACGGGCCGAGGACGAGACCGACTTGCTGATGGACGGCTTCAACCGGATGAGCACGCAAATTTCCGAGTTGATCGAGCAGGTGCAGGTAGAGCAGGCACGAAAAAAAGAGGTGGAGTTACAGGCGCTGGTCGCGCAGATCAATCCTCACTTCATTTATAATTCACTGGAGTCGATTAACTCGATGGCTGTGCTTCAAGGAAACAGGGATATCAGTAAAATGGTGGTGTCGCTGGGCAAGCTGCTGCGGATCAGTATCAGCGAAAATCAGCAGTTGATTCCGTTATCCATGGAAATGGATCATGTCCGGCATTACTTGGATATCCAGAAGTTCCGGTTTGAAGACAAGTTTTCCTATCAAATCGAAATTCCGGAATCACTGAAGTATTACAAGACGCAAAAGCTTATCGTACAGCCTATCGTCGAAAATGCGCTTTATCATGCCATCGAACCTATGGAGGGCAGAGGCTTCATTTCGATTACCGCCCGGGACGGAGAAAGGGATATTCTAATCGATGTCATGGACAATGGTCCGGGGTTTGATCAGGAGACTCTGATGCATCTGTGGAGCAAGGATCGCAGCAACTTGAAGAAATACCGGGAGAACGGCGTTGGCCTAAAAAATGTCCATGAGCGGTTAAGCATCCGATTCGGCGGTTATTACGGCATCATGATATGTTCTTCCCCCGGCTTCGGGTCCATCATCCGAATCCGAATTCCGAAGATCATTACTTAATGGGGGGGAAGACAACTGTGAAATGGTTTGTGAATTGGGGCTGGATTGTCATGTATGCCGTGGTGCTCGGCATCTCGGTATTGATTATCTCAATGAACGGCAGCGAACCGATTGAAGAGAAGCAGACCGAGAAGATCACGCTGACTTTTCGTCACTTCTGGATTAAGGAACATGACCGGAAGATGCTGCACATTTTTGAGGAAGTGGTAGATTCCTTTCAAAAGTCCCACCCTAACGTAAAGGTGAATTTCGAGGGGGTGGATCAAACCGTTCACCGTGAACAGAAGCTTAAGGGCGAGATGGTGACGGGTACGGCGCCGGATATGTTCGTACTGTTCGGCGGCGGTGAAATCGAACCTTACGTAAGATCCAATCGGCTAATGGATTTAACGGATTTCGTCCAGGATAACGGTTTGAAGGAGAAATTTCAGGACCTTCATTTATGGACCTATGATGACCGTATTTACGGTTTACCTTTGGAGGGCCACGCTGAGCCGCTCTATTATAACAAAGAAATCTTTGCAAGGTTAGGTATCTCGCCGCCCAAAACGCTCGATGAAATGGATGCCGCCGTGAAACTGTTGAAGGAAAAAGGGTACATTGCTTTTGCGCTCGGTAATGAGGAGCGCTGGCCGGCCGCGATTTTTGCCCATTATTTCATGGATCGTTACGCGGGTCCCGAGATGATCAATGCACTTACCCGAGGCGATGATAAAGAAAGTTTCAACAACAGTGCTTATCTGCAAGCGTTCATGCATTTTAAGAAATGGGTATCCGAGGGAGCGTTCAGCGAACCGGCTAACGATCTGTCCACCGAAGAGGCGATCGGGTTGTTTACTTCCGGTAAAGCCGCCATGTACGTAAACGGGAGCTGGGATATCAATCTGTTTCATAATGGGGAGGAACCGGATGACTTTCCGAACCGGGTGGGCGTGATTCCGTTTCCTACGCTGCTTCCGGATCAGCAAGGCTCGATGGCGGGCGGATACACGATCGGAATCGCGCTTTCCTCGAATCTGGACGAGATTAAGCGGGAAGCCGCATTGGAACTCATGCAAGCTTTTTACACCGAGGAAATCCAGAGAAGGATCGTGTATGAAGGGCTGCGCATCCCTTCGATGGAAATCTCCTTCGACTCCGAAAAAACGGGTCCCGTCTTTGAGCAGGTGGTGAGGTTAATGGAACAAAGCGAAAGTATTTTCCTTGCGTACGACAACGTATTGTCGCCCGAAGTGAATAAAACCTACTTGAAAGTCATAGAAGAGATTATCTCCGGCGAGATCGCGCCGAACGAAGCTTTGGATCAAATACAGGCGGCCTCAATGCAATATTGGAAGCAGCGAAATAGTTCACTGCCGGATGATTAATGGTCAGGAGGTGAGGGGGCTTATGGAAACCAAAGAGGCGAAATACCGGGTTATACTCGTCGATGACGAGCCGATTATTTTGCGCAGCTTGAAGGTGGCCATTCCGTGGAATGAGCTGGATTTGGAAATCGTGGGCGAAGCGAGAAACGGAGAGGACGCGCTCAAGCTGGTCCGCGAGCTTTCTCCGCATATGATCATCAGCGATATCCGCATGCCGGGTCTTGACGGGATTAGCCTGATGAAGGAAGTGATGGCGGAGAACGCCAAGCGGCTATTTATTTTTATCAGCGGATACGGGGAATTTGAATACGCCAGGGAAGCCCTGCGGGAAGGCGCATTTGACTATCTGCTCAAACCGATCGACCATGACGAACTGATTGAAATGATCCTTCGGGCCAAAAAGACCCTGGAAAAGCAGTCGGAAAACGACAAGTTGCTTCATTCGGTACAGGTCTTGTCCATGCTGGCGAGAGAGCGGATGTTTGCGGAGTTTTTGGAGGGGAATCCCAGCGATAATCACTTGCGGCATATGCAGTGGCTGGAGAGCAGCGAATTTCAGGAAGATTATTTCGTAGCGGTTCTCCAGTTGGATCACTATATGAAATTGTACGAAAACTGGTCCATGGAAGAGAGAAGGCTGTGGCTGTTTGCGATCCGTAACATTTTAAGCGAATGGTCTCTGTCCCACGGGGCGCTGACGGTGTTTCCTTTTCATAGCGGAGAATGGGTCATGCTGTTCCCGGGGTCCTTAAGAGATCGGAGAGAAAGTTTAGGCAACGATATTATCCAGCAAATTAAAATCAATGCCAAGCTGTCCTGTTCCGTCGGGTTCAGCCAATCGGCGGAAGGCATCGATCAACTGAGCGAGGCTTACCAGAGTGCAGTGAAGGCGTTATATCGGCGTTTCTACAGCGATCAGGAAGGCGTATTCGTTGATCCGGCACCCGAATTGGGAGCAACCAGGGAAGCAAGGTATCCGAAACATCTCGAAGCCAAAATGCTTGAATGCATTCGGACGCTGGATAATGAACGTCTGCTGATATTGTTAGACGAGACGAAAGCGTACATCGAAACACAGGCTTTCACCAAAGAGACCGCGGAACGGATGATCGTAGAATTGACGGTCGTGCTGTACCGCGAATTCGAGCAAATGAAACTGCTTTTGGAATGGTCGCTTGAAGGGTTGCTGCAGGAACTTCATTCGCTGGGTAGCCTGGGCGAGATGATCGGGGTTCTCAAATACAGTTTGGGGAACTGGATCCGGGAAAGCAAAGAATCCCAGCCCAAAGAAAATATCCATAAGGTTATCGCCAAAACGCAAGACTATATTTCTAACAATTACCACAAAGATCTCAGCATCGAGGAAGTATCCGAAATTGCGGATCTCAGCATCAGTCATTTTTGCATGTTGTTTAAGCAAGTGACCGGCTACACCTTTTTGGAATATTTAACTCAGTGCCGGATTGAAAAAGCCAAATATATATTGAAAAATAGCCAGGTTAAAGTGTATCAGATCGCACCTTTGGTAGGTTACCAGGATCCGCGTTATTTTACTCAGGTATTTAAAAAGGTGACCGGAATGACGCCTTCGGAGTATAGGGATGAGACCGCTTGAAAGACATAAACGATAAAAGAACCGCCCAAGGGCGGTTCTTTTATTTTCATGCGTCATCAATAGTATTCTTACGAACGTCCTCGTCTCATCGAACCCATAATGAGGCTTACGATAAATACAAGAACGACCGCACCGATCAACGCCGGAATGAAGTAGAAGTCTCCGATTACCGGCCCCCAGTTACCTAAAATCATGCTGCCCAGCCAGGCCCCGATAAAACCTGCAATGATATTCCCGATGATACCGCCGGGGATATCTCTGCCCATAATTAGACCTGCAAGCCATCCGATTACGCCACCGATGATTAAAGACCATAAGAAACCCATTTTGTATCACCTCTAAGTTATTAATTTGCTTGTCGTTTACTATTAACCAAAGAGGGGCTTTTTAAACAATTCGACTTTATTCCTGTTTTTGGATGTAGTTATCCTCTTTTTCTAAAATATGTATACAGAGGGTGGTGATATCTGATACAATTCGCTTGAGCGTCTTCCATAATTAAGCAAAAATAACATACGAGAAATGTGAGTGCATTTTAAATTTGATGTGAGAAGATGTACCCGAGATATGAGGGGGGATTTTTCGAAAGAAAATTCAAACGTTTGCATCTCGCATAATGGCTAAAAACTAGATCCGGGCTATTCAGTAGACGAAATTTTTATCAAAAATTCAAACGTTTGCACAAAAATGAGAGGAGACAATAATGTGATGAAAAGATTTACTCGTGCTGCTTCTTTTTTTCTTAGCCTTGTTTTTCTGGTCACCTCCATCTATGTCCTACCCGCAATTCAGCCTCAGGAAGCCGCTGCGGCAGCAGGGGATTTTACGGAGCTTACAAATAAACCCTTCAGTTGGGATAACGCTAACGTGTATTTTGTAATGACGGATCGATTTAAGGACGGAAATTCCAGCAACAACAATTCTTACGGCAGAACCAGTGTCGATGCGACCGGGAAAAATATCGGAACTTTTCACGGCGGTGATTTGAAAGGGCTTACACAGAAGTTGAACGAAGGATATTTTACCGAACTTGGCACCAATGCGATCTGGATTACGGCACCATATGAGCAGATGCACGGCTGGGTCGGCGGAGGAAATGGCGGGGACTTTGCGCATTATGGTTATCACGGATATTATGCGCTTGATTACACGATGATGGACAAAAATATGGGCACCGTGGAAGAAATGCGCGAGTTTGTGGATACGGCCCATGAAAAAGGAATTCGGGTCGTGCTGGACGTGATTATGAATCATCCGGGCTATGCAACCTTGAAAGATATGGAGGAATATAACTTTGGAGCAAGGAACGGCATCGGTTACAACTGGACGCCGGGAAACGGCCAGACTTGGCACAGCTACCATGACATGATCAATTATAACGATTCCTCCGCTTGGTCCAAATGGTGGGGGGGGTGGGTGCGTGCAGGCATCGCCGGGTATGAAAATTGCGGCGGCAGCGATTTGACGCAGTGCGTAGGCAATTTGCCGGATTTCCGCACCAATGTGACGAACAGCATTGGCCTTCCTCCGCTCCTGCAAACGAAGTGGGGAAAGGAGACCAGCGGATACGAGCCATGGATAGTTCCCGCAGCCAAAAACTTGCGCAAAGACTTGGGCGTGGCTCCGGCAGACTACGTGAGCAAGTGGCTGGCGGCTTGGGTGGAAGAGTTCGGGATTGACGGATTCCGGGCGGATACGGCTAAGCATGTAGAATTAAATCGGTGGAAGCAGCTTAAGAACGAAAGCAGCGCCGCGCTCGAAAGATGGAGACAAAACAATCCGGGTAAGCCGGGCGCGGACTGGACGGACAACTTTTGGATGACCGGGGAAGTATGGGGCCATGGGGTAGGGAAAAGCGAGTATTTCAATAACGGATTTGACTCGATCATCAATTTCTCGTTTCAGGATGCCAATATCAATTCGTTGGAAGGCATTTATGCGGATTATGCCTCCAAAATCAACAGCGACCCGAACTTCAATGTTCTAAGCTATATTTCATCGCATGATACCCGGTTGTACGACCGAAGCCGATTAATTCAAGCCGGTACGGCTCTGCTTCTTCTGCCTGGAGGCGTTCAGACGTTCTATGGCGATGAATCGGCCAGAGCTTTCGGCGCAACAGGATCCGATCCCCAGCAGGGAACGCGTTCGTCGATGGACTGGAACAATTTGAATCAGAGCGTACTATCGCACTGGCAAAAAGTAGGCCAGTTCCGCAGCAATCACATATCTGTAGGGGCCGGCAGCCACGAAAAAATCAGCGATAGCCCATATACGTTTAAACGGGCGTATAGCAAGAACGGAATCGAAGACAAGGTGGTCGTCGTTGTAGGCGCGTCGGGATCCACGAACGTAAACGTAGCTTCGGCATTCCCTGACGGCACTATGGTCCGTGACGTCTACACCGGCACTGAGGCCCTTGTAAGCGGCGGCATTGCCACCTTTACCCCGGGGACGAACGGATTGATATTGATCGAGCAAGGAGCGGAAACCAAGCTTCCGATCCTATCGGCGTCTCCTGCAGGCGGGACCTTTAAGACGGAAACTCTGAAGATTACGCTGCGTTTGAACAAGGCGGAGAACGGGAAATATACCTTGGACGGCAGCGTACCGGAGCAAGGAATCCGTTTTACGGACGGAACCGAGATTACAATCGGTGAAAATATGGCCTTCGATGACTCCGCCACATTGAGATTATATGCGGAGAATGAGGAAGGGGTATCGACGCAGCAGTACAAATACACCAAGAAGGATCCTAATGCCGGACTGACGATCCACTTTAAGAAACCGGCCAACTGGGGAAGCCCGTACTTGTATTATTACGGCACTTCGCCTAAAGTGACCGAGCCAACCTGGGCTACCGCTCCGGCCATGGTTAAAGAAACCGGGGATTGGTATTCCTATAAGATCGATGGCGTTGACAGCGTCACGGTGATCTTCCGTGACGGAAGCGGCAAGCAGAATCCGGGGCAAAATCAGCCGGGATTCGTAAGAAGCGCCGAAGGGTGGTACGACGGCACTTGGCATGACTCCAATCCGGATGGCGGAGGAGATACGATCGCTCCGACGGCTCCCGGGAATTTGCGCTCCACAGGGGCGACCGATAAGACCGTTACTTTGGCCTGGGATGCTGCGACCGATAATATCGCGGTAACCGGATATGATATTTACCGGAATGAGGCCAAAGTTGGCAGCACCGCGGCCACCACTTTTACGGACACGGGACTTTCCCCGGAAACGGCGTATGCATACACCGTTAAAGCCCGAGATGCCGCCAACAATGAGTCGGATCCAAGCGAAGCATTGGAAGTAACTACCGAGCCTGCCGGAACAGGCGGAAATAAAGTGACGGTGTACTATAAGCATGGCTATAGCACGCCTTACATGCATTACCGTCCGGAAGGAGGCACATGGACGTCCGTGCCGGGCTTGGCAATGGAAACTTCGGAGGTTCCCGGATACAGCAAGCTGACGATCGATATCGGAACGGCCACCCGCCTGGAGGCTTGCTTTAATAACGGGAATGGACAATGGGACAGCAATAATCAAAAGAATTATTTCTTCGGTACTGGAATATGGACTTACAAAGGCAATGGTCAAATCGTCGAAGGCGCACCCGATCCGACAGCCGCCAATACGGTAACAGTGTACTATAAGCACGGTTTCGGCACACCTTACTTGCATTATCGTCCGGAAGGCGGTGCTTGGACAGCGGTTCCGGGGGTGAAAATGGAAGCCTCCGAAGTGGCTGGATACAGCAAGCTTACAATCAACATTGGAGAAGCAACCCGTATAGAGGCCTGCTTCAATAACGGAAATGGGCAATGGGACAGCAACAACGGAAGAAATTATTTCTTTAACGCTGGGACGTGGACCTACACGGGCTCCGGCAACATCCAGCCGGGAGCTCCGGCAGCGGCCACTCCGGCGGCGGATGTTCCTAGTGGGCTTGATTCCATCATAGAACCCGAAGCTTCGGTTGAGAGTGATGTCCCGGTGGAGCCGGACAATCCGACTGAACCGGAACCGGAGATTCCGGTGAATCCGGATGTCTTGGCGGAACAGGGACAGTCATCGGATTCATGGACTTACGGTTTGCAAAGCAGCAAATGGTGGAACCGCTTCGCTGCCTAACGTTACAAAAAAAGAACCCTCTCTTGGGGGTTCTTTTTAGTTTGGGTTAAACGCAGCAATTATGTCTCATTTTTACTGTACTTGGGGGAACTCCCTCCCGTGAAGCTTCTCCCAGTCCTCCAAAAGCATCAATTTCAGTTCAGGCCGAGGAGCATCTTCCAACATGGCAATCAACTCCACGGAATGACCGTCGGGATCGTCAAAGTAAATCGATACAGCCGGCATGAAGGGAAATACAACCCATTGATCGGAACTCTCGCCCCAAAAATTTTCGGAATGAATTCCCAAGCCCTGCAAGTAGCTTCGCGCCTTACTTATATCGCTAAGATTCACCCTAAACGCAAAATGCTGTCGTTGAACAAGGGGAGAAGGATAGTTTTCACGAATTCCCAGCATGGATTCCCCGGGCTTCCCGACCCAATAAAATTTGGACTTACGGTCAGGGTCTTCGTGGAGCGGAACAATATTGAGAAGTTTCTCGTAAAATTGTGCCGATTCGATATAATTGCTGGCATTGATGTGAGTTTCAAAAATCCCTTGAATCATTAGTTCAGCTCCCTGGTGGCTCCCTGGCTGCAAATGGGAATTATTGACCTTCATTGTACCAGATTGAATGGGTAAAACCTGCAAAAGTACATCAATTGGAGCAGGCGTGCACCAAGTTTGGCTAAAATCCTGCAAAAATGCATGATTTTTTGGTTGAGTCCAGACAAATGCCGTTCTATGCGTAAAAATACTGCACAATCGCAGCAATTTATCTGTTCCAGCCAAAAAGACTTGGAAAAGCTGTACTTTTGCAGGAAAGTCCAAATTTGGGCTGACTACATGGCTTGGACACCCCTTCATGCATGTAAAAAACCGCCAGGGAGTTCATCGAACTCCGCTGACGGGTTACTATACAATCACAAGCGTCTTCTTTTGAAAAAGACAATGAATACGCAGGCGAGCAGCAGAATCAGCAGGGATATACCTGCAGTAGCAGCTTCATGGGGATTAGTCTGCACCTGCCGGTCGTTTCTTTGGCCTAATCCGCCGGGGCCACCGTTCCCGCCCATCGGACCGCCGCCTCCAAAGCCGCCCCCCCGGCCCCATTGGGCGCCGTTCGCTGCTTGGCCGCTCGTGTTGCCTTGGCCGCCAGCTCCGTCTGGCGGTTGCCCGCCGGTCATCTGGCCGTCCGTAGCGTCCGGCGGCGCTTGCGGCATCTGCCCGTCAGCACCGCCTGGCGGCTGTGGTACTTGGCCCCCCGCCCCACCCTGCGGAGCCTGAGGGTTGGCGTCTCCGCCAGCCGCACCTTGCTGGGCTTGGGCGCCCCCAGCGGCGTCAGCCGCTGCGTTACCTTGGCCGTCAGTTGCTCCGCCTTGCGCTTGCCCGGTTTGGCCGGTTTGGCCGCCACCGGCCCCGAAAGCGCCGCGATCGCCGTCTCTGCCACCGCCCATCCCGCCGCCAAATCCACCGCCGCTGCCGGAACCGTCTCCGGATGACGGAAGCGTGCCGTCCAACTGCTGCGATATGTTCTTCACCTGGGAGGCATTGGTGGAGATCAGTTTGGGAACAGCTTGTTCAAACTCTTCATACGTATAGAAGGGTCTAGGATCTGCTTTGACATAGGAAGAGATCATTTCATGCACTTCGTTGACACGAGTCGTGAAGGCATCGTCCGCAAGGAAGCCGTCCACAGCTTTCTGAAGGATGGAGTGGTACATATCCTTATATTCTTCGACGGCCAACAGTTTTGCTACCAGCGGCCGCTCGGCAACCGCGCCTTGCGTCGGTTCATCGATCAGCAGGCTGCTGCCGCCTCTGCCTTCAGGGGCTGCCGCCGCTCCGGCTTTCCAGGCGCCGCTAGCTGCGCCTGTCTCAGCGGCATTGCCCGCACCGGCTTGATCGCCGCCGGCTTTCGCGTCTCCGGCTGCACCGGCAGACGCACCCTTGCCGCTGGCAGCGCCGTCGCTCGCCTCGCCGCCCGTTGCGTTCGCGCCGGCTTGCCCGGTGCCCGCGGCGTCAGGTCTGGCGCGGTCGGCTCCGCCGAACCCGCCGCCCATGCCGCCACCGCCTCCGAGGCCGCCGAACGCCATGTTGTAATCCCACGGCAGTACGGAAAATACGCCGTCGTCCTCGTACAAGTAGTAGTTCTGCTTATTGCCGCCGATGTAACTGTCGCTATTATTGGTTAGCACATTCAGGGCGATATAGCCGAGCGATTCTTCCACATCCAGCACTTTTTCGTAATCCGATCCGTTGTTCAGCTCATCGAGCATATCGATCAACACGTCGCCGTTCGTCGTGTCCGATTTCAGAGCCAGCCCGGTATATAAATCGGGATCGTCGCCGAGCCAGGACAAGTCGCTGCCGCTCCCGGTCATTTCGCCCTTATAAAGCGCTCCGTAGGCATTTCCGAAGTGCCGGTTCAAATACGCGTCGCCGATCTGCTCCACGGCAAGATAGAAGCCCCACAGTTCGTCGTTGACGTAGACATTAACGAACGAATATTTCGGTGTGGGAAGCCCCATCTCTTCTGCCAGTTCGTAGGTCAGAAATTCGCGCATGGAGGTGGCGTCGCTGTAATTGTTGTTCAGATTGATTTTGCTGATGCCGTCCAAAGTCTGGTTGAGATATTCGTCAAAAGAGAGCTTGAAGCTGTAGCGGTCCGAATCCGGCATCTGCACGACGCTGCGCAAGCTCAAGTTGCCTTTGGTCCGGATGCCGATATTGTCAAAATGCTTGCCATTGTAATCGACCGAAGCCGTTTTGTATTCCTCTGCGCTGGCATTGTCCAGCATGTCCTGAAAATCTTCTTCATCGATCGTGATTTTGACGTCGACGACCTTATCCTTGGGAAAAACCTCCTCATCCAGCTTCTGTTCTTCCTTCGATACCGCCGTGTTTCCGGAGTCCTTGTTCTGAACCGTACCGCTACAGGCGGATAGTCCAAAGATCAGCAGCAGCGAGCAAAAGGATAGAAGAAGCTTTGAAAGGGTTCCTTTCATCTTCATCTTCTTCACCTCGTTTTAGGATACGTAATCGCCGTTGTAGCTGATCAGGACGGCATTCTTCACCCCGCCGAGCTCGGAAATCTGATTGACAAACCGGCCTTCTCCATCGCGAAGGCGGATTTCAAGCGTCATCTCGATGTTGCCTGGAGCAACGGTTTTTTGTTTGACGTTGTAGCGTTTAACTAGGCTGCGCAATTGAGCGTGGATCAAGCCCTCGCTTTCATCGTTGTCGCAGTTCACGACCAGCAAGTAAGGCGTTTCCACCGAGGTATTCTTGATAAACAAGAACATCACGAGCCCGACGATGACGGAACCGATCGCTGCAAGGGTAAAGAACCCGGCGCCGGTCACGATGCCCGCAGCCGCTGCCCAGAACAGGAAGATCAAATCGGTAGGGTCCTTGATGGGGGTTCTGAAACGAACGATCGACAGGGCTCCGACCATACCGAGCGACAGCACCAGGTTGGAGTTAACGGCGATGATGATCATCGCGGTAACCATGGTCATGCCGATGAGCGACACGTTGAAGCTTTTGGAATAAAGTACCCCGCTGAATACCCGCTTGTACAAAATGAAAATAAACAACCCGATGATGAATGAAATGCCGAGGGTTATCAGAATTTTGGAGATACTGATATCCGAAGTGAAATTGTCCATAATGGAATTTTTGATAATATCGCTGAAATTGGTAGACTGATTAGTCGTGTTCATGAAAATTATTGATCCTCCCAGGAATTCATTTTTAAATATTTGCAACAGATGACGTACTTTGAAGCGGATTGCTGACGTAGTCCTTCCATTTGCAGGGCGGTCCGGATCACTTCAGGAAGAAATTCGTCATACTTGACTTCAAGAATAATGAGATGATCGTCAATGGCCGGGACGGGCCGCAGCGACCGGTCGAAAATATCCGTTGCGTGCAGGCCAGTGCGGAGCTCTTTGTCAAACGTAATCCGGACATTGCCGTTTGCGCAGACGTAGGGTTCGCGTACATAATCGACGATGACCTTGGGACGAAGAAAGTTGAGCTTCATTTCCCGGTATAATTCCATCATGAACGGCTTATCCGTCTGGTGGAGTACTTCATAATCGCCGTTCAATATGTCATCATACATTTCCCGGGTCAACGGTTCCTTCACTTTGGCGATGTAATCGCCCTGTTTGATTTTTTTCTCGAAGTGAATGATATGGTCGCCCCCGTTATAGATGCGGATCCGGTATTTGCGGCGATCGCGGAATCCTCCGAGTTTTTCGGACAAGGCGGAGCTGTCGATGTCGTCAAAATATAAGCTGCGAATATGGTATTCCCCGCCCCGGTCCGCATGCTTGTCACGCTGAATCAGATGCTTCAGCCGCTGGCTGATGATGTAATATTGATGGCGGTTGATCAGGAATTTAAGCTCATGGCGGAATTTAAGATTTTGATAGACGGTATTCAATGCTACTAACACCTCTTTTCTCTCGCTTGTTCACAAAATTCATGCTAACAAGGTTTGCTGATTTCTTACTTAACGGAAACTGAATATAAACTGAAAGTTTTTACATTGCGTTGACAATTGGATGTAAAAGGTAAAAAATCGTAAGAAACGCGGCAACTTGGGGAGGCGAGCGAGATGAGCATAAAAAAACGCGGTATCGGCACAGGCGGATTGGCGCTGTTGTGCGTCGTTATATTGGCGGGTGCGGCGATGCTCGAAATGTGGAAGGATCGCGAACCGGATAAGAATCCCGGATATGGCAACACGGCGAAATCCTTAGTGACTACTTTTAAAGGAGACCCGAAAACGTCCCGGGCTTTTACCTGGTATTCGCAGAATGCGGAATCGCAAGGATTTCTGCAATTGGCAACCGGAACGGACGTTAGAGAGCTGGAAAAGAGCGATGCTCTAACTTTCGAAGCCGCCTCCTCGGCCATTATGCCGGAAGAAGGACGGCAAGAAACGGTTCATAGGGTGGAGGCGACCGGACTAAGCCCGGGGACTGCTTATATTTATAGAGTCGGGGATGGTACGGAGCAAGGTTGGAGTCAGCCTGCCATTTTTACGACAGAGGGCACGGACGAGACTAAGTTTACTTTTCTGAATGTCACGGATTCGCAAGGGGAGATGGAGGAGGACTTTACACTATGGGGAAAAACGCTGGACAAGGCCTTCGAAACGTTTCCCGATGCGAAATGGATAATTCATAACGGGGACTTGACGGAAGAGCCGGAGGATGAGGAGGCATGGGACTATTTTTTCGGAAAAGCCGCTCCCTGGCTGCCACGGATTCCGCTGATGCCGGTGACCGGCAACCATGACGAAGTGAAGGGACAGTCGGATCGGTTTGCCTCGCATTTCAATTTGCCGGAAAACGGGGCGGAGCGTTCCGCCGCCGGAACGACGTATTCTTTCAATTACGGGAACGCCCACATCGTCGTGTTAAACACGGAATCCAACATCAAAGGGCAGACGGAGTGGCTTCGGCAGGATTTACAGAACAGCGATAAGATTTGGAAAATCGTTGCCATCCATCGCCCGGCTTATGGGGGGAACAGGTACGAAAAAATCAGCGATTGGGTGTCGGTGTTTGATGAATCCGGCGTCGATCTGGTGCTGCAGGGCCACAATCATGAGTACTCCAGATCCTTTCCGTTGAAAAACGAGGAAATCGTGGAGCAAGGGGAAGGGACCGTTTATGTTGTGACGAATGCATCCGGATCGAAATTCAATGACAAGAAAAAGGACAAGTTCTATCATGCGGTCCATTTTCAAAACGGAAAGCAGATGTTCGCGGGGATTGCGATCAACGGGAATACGCTGACTTATCAAGCCTATGATGTGGACGGGAACAAGTTGGACGAGTTTGTATTGCAGAAGCATTGATTCAGGACTTCGGTCGGCATCTGCACTCCAGAAGCAGTCTATATAGAGGCCTCAAGCGCTTACGGATTGGTCTCTTCCTTTCAAGAGCAGGATTATTCCGATCGGAACCAGAATCAGCATCACGCCCAAACTCCACAGAAGATCTCCGGTGGTTACGATTTGGTCGGAGAGCAGGCGGTAGTAAGCGTAAAGCGAATAAGGGAGAACCGGAAAAATCGCGGTGGCGACGCCGGGAGTATATTGCTTCAGGTACAGCGTTTGGCCGATATGGGTGAACACATGCAGGAAATACAAGTGCAACGCCGCCAAAAATAGCAGGTAGAAATCGAAGAAAACGGCCAGCATCGTAACAAGAACGATGATCGAGTATACCCACAATACGTCCTTGGCGAAGTGAAACGTGTTCATTCGAAGGGAGGATTGGAACGCTCTTCTGGCGAAGCCGGGCAGGGATTGCCGGACACGATCACCGTGCTTTAAGGCCCATTTTTCGACCGTTAATATTTCTTCGAAATCGTGAAACAGGAACGTCACGGGAAAAAGCCACAACAGGCTTAAGAGTTCGATATGCTCATTTAAAAAGCTTAGAAGTTGCATAAGAACATCTCCTTTGTTAATTCCGGCGAATCAGGATGCCTTGCAGAAACAGCTTGGCGGTTTGGCGGCCCAATTCCGCTGCGTCCTTTTCCCCGGTGGCGCTGTAGCGGTAAATCAGGCGTTCCACGGAGGCGACGACCGATTCGGCAGCCAGCTCGGGCTCCACATCCGGGCGAACGATGCCTGCCTGCTGGTTGCGGACCATGTTCGCGCAAATCTGCTGCACGATTTTGTCCCGGATCGACATGCCGTCTTCGGTTTCGAGCAAAGCGATTCGGGTTAAATTGGCGTTCTCGCCCAGCAGCGCAAACAGACCCGTGAAGGCCTGAATGACGTAAGCCTCAAGCTCCTCCGGGTTTTTTCCGGCAGCACCCCGGCCCGCATCGGTAAACGGAAGCAGCCGGTCTTCGAATTTTGCCAGCAGTTCCTTGAGGATTTCATCCTTGCTTTTAAAGTAAAGGTAGAATGCGGCTTGGGTAAGCCCGGCATTTTTGACGATTTGACTGACTGTCGTTGCATGAAAGCCTTTTTGCGCGAAAAGCTCTTCGGCGGAAGCCAGCAGCTTGCTTTTGCTTGCTTCCCCTTTGGGAGTTAACATGAAAACATCCATCCTTTTTATAACTAATTAGTTAGTTATAATATAATTACATATCCAAATAAAGTAAAGCCCCTCCAGGTACCTGAGTCCGTTATCGGCCAGTTCCTGAAAGGGCTTATATTATTGGTTCGTATTATCGGTTGCTCTTAAGCACCCTAGACTTGTTCTAGGGCGGGACAAAGGACTAAACCGGCTGCTGTCCGGACCGAACGCGCGGCGAAGGCTGGGAACCGGGCTGAGCAACATAATCAAGTCCGCTGAAACCGGTGCATTCGCGGAAGGCGAAGTGCCGGCAACCCCGGCATTTTTCACCGTTCAAGGTATTCAAGGCGTAACTCAATGCTTCGCCCGTATGTTCAAAAAAGTGCTGCTCCCCGATGAGGTTCAGCCCACCCGTCTTCATGAGCAGCCTTTGGGGCTGAGGCCGGATTCCGCTGATAATGACGTTGGCCCCGATTCCATGCAGGCGTTTGACCAGGGCCAGGAAGTGGGCTTCCCCCGTCGTATCCATAAACGGGACCTTACCCATTCGAAGAATGACTGCCCTTAAATCCGGCCCGCTCTCCATGATAGAAGCAAGATTGGCAAACGTCTGCGATGCGCCGAAAAACAGCGGACCGTCTACGGTAAAGATGGAGACCTGAGGACAGTCATGATCTTTGGCTACTACGTGGGTTGCCACTTTCTCTCTAAGATTCGACCGGTCGGGCAGCACTTTATCCACGCTGAGCAGGTCGCTCATCCGTTTGATAAACAGCAGTACAGCCAGCACGAGTCCAACTTCCACCGCCGTCGTTAATGTGGTAAAGACCGTAAGCAGAAACGTTACAAGCAAAATGATGGTGTCGCTGGTTCGGGTTTTGAGCAGCTTGGCAAACGCTTTGCGTTCGCTCATGTTCCAGGCGACCATCATCAGGATTGGCGCCATGCTCGCCAGCGGGATGTTTGAAGCATAAGGCGCGAACAAGATGACGACGAGCAGAACGACCACGCCGTGGATGATCCCGGAAATAGGGGATACCGCCCCGTTTTTGATGTTGGTCGCCGTCCGTGCGATCGCGCCCGTAGCAGGGATGCCGCCGAAAAACGGGGTAATGATGTTGGCGATCCCTTGGCCGACCAATTCCCGGTTGCTGTTATGGCGCGTTCCCGTCATGCCGTCGGCGACCACGGCCGAGAGCAGCGATTCGATGCTCCCGAGCAGGGCGATGATAAGCGCCGGTTGAAGCATCGTGCCGACGCGGTCCCAGGTGAGGGAAATCGGGTGCAGCCCCGGGAATCCGCCCGGAATCGCCCCGTAGGCGGAGCCGATCGTCGCCACTTTGCCGGGGAAGAGCCATAGCGCAACCAAGGTGGAGACGAGAATGCCGACAAGGGAACCGGGTACCTTGGGAAGCACCTTCGGCGTCAGCAAAAGGGCTGCCAGGCAAATGCAGGCGATCAAAATGCTATAGAGATTCAGGGAAGGGAGGCGCAGGACGATTTCTTTCATATTTTCAAAGAAATATTCATGCCGTTCCATATTCCGGAGTCCGAGGAAGCCCGCGATCTGACCGCTGAATATCGTTACCGCAATGCCAGCCGTAAAACCGATGGTCACCGGACGCGGTATAAACTTTATCAAAGTGCCCAGTCTGAGAAGCCCCATCAGCAGCAGCATAATCCCCGCGAGAAAACCTGCGATCAGAAGATTCTCGTATCCGTACTGCATTACGATGGCCAATAGGATCGGTATGAACGCGCCTGTCGGGCCTCCGATCTGAAATCTCGATCCGCCCAGAAGCGAAATCAGAATACCCGCGACGATGGTCGTATACAGCCCGTATTCGGGCTTGACGCCCGAGGCGATGGCAAATGCCATGCCCAGGGGAATCGCGACGATGCCGACGATGCATCCGGAAATTAAGTCTTTTCGTAATGAACCTGCGTGATAATCTTTATACCGCCCACTCCACTTCATCCAAAACCCTTCTTTTCTATAGATATGTTGATCTTATTTTTCTTTGCGGATTCCCTCCAATAACGAAATCGACTCGACCAGATGATTATCGAAAATTTGCCGGGCCACCGCCAGTAGATCCTTGATCAGCGGATCGCGGAGCGAATAGACGACGGTCGTGCCCTCTTTTACCGTGTTGACCAGATTCTTGGCCCGGAGTACGGATAACTGTTGCGATACGGCGGAGCCTTCGGATCCCACGATGCTCTGCAGCTCATTGACGTTCCGTTCGCCTTCACAGAGAACCTCGAGGATACGGATGCGCATCGGGTGGGCCAGTGCTTTGAAAAACTCGGCTTTAAACTGCTGCAAGCTTACGTCCATGGAACAAAGCTCCTTTCATGCGAGAACTGATTATATTTTATTATATTCAAAGATTTGAATATATTGAATGATATTCATCATAAGGGATACGGAAAAATGACGGAGCAACCTTGTTTTATTGACAATGATAATTATTATCAACTAGAATGGATTATATTGAATTAACCGTTTGACCGGTTTATTTATTTCAGAGGAGGCGTGGTCCCTTGTTTATTATGACAAGAACGATCTTGGTAGAAAAAGGAAATAGCGACAAAGTGGTTGAGAGATTCAGCGGAGAGGGTCCGATGGACAATATGGACGGGCTCGTTGACATCAGCGTGATGGTGAACACCAAGAGCAAAGAGCAGGAAGAAGTCGTGGTAGTCATCCGTTGGGAGTCTCAGGAGGCTTGGAAGAACTGGGAGAAGAGCGATGCACATATCCAGGGCCATAAGGACAATCGCGGGAAACAGCCGCCGGCTTATGTCCTTAGCACAGAGGTTAAACTGTATGAAGGCGAAGTCGTCAAGCGGGGCAGAGCTTATCGTTGAGGAACGGTCTCGTTATCAATTAAGTCGAGGTTATGCAACCAACTATGTATGAACCTGCCGCTCTTAAGGGCGGCTTTTTGACATTTGTAGTCTAGCTAGCGTGCGATTTGACAGGCATTTTTAATAGAGGGTAAGATTTGATAGACATGTTATGATAAATATGAATCCAGAAATTACAGGCAAGGAGATAGATAGTATGAAACTGGTATCCTGGAATGTCAACGGCTTAAGGGCCTGCGTGAATAAAGGATTTTACGATTATTTCAAAGCTGTGGATGCGGATATTTTTTGTCTGCAGGAAACCAAGCTTCAGGAAGGGCAAATCATACTGGAGCTGGGAGATGAATATGAGCAGTATTGGAATTATGCCGAGAAAAAAGGATATTCGGGAACGGCCGTGTTTACCCGGAATAAACCGCTATCCGTGCGTTATGGTATAGAAGAAGATAGCGAGCCGGAGGGCAGGACGCTGACCCTGGAGTTCGAGGGTTTCTACCTTGTCAATGTATATACGCCGAACGCGAAACGCGACCTGGCCCGGCTGGGTTACAGAATGGAATGGGAGGATCGCTTCCGCAGCTACTTGCTGGAGTTGGACAGCCGCAAACCGGTGATCGTATGTGGGGACCTCAATGTCGCGCATCAGGAAATCGATTTGAAAAATCCGAAATCGAATTTTGGAAATGCCGGCTTTACGCCGGAAGAGCGGGATAAGATGACAAAATTGCTGGGCGCCGGTTTTGTGGATACGTTCCGGCATTTCTATCCCGACCGGGAGAATGTGTACAGTTGGTGGTCTTATATGCCTAAGGTACGGGAGCGGAACGTGGGCTGGCGCATCGATTATTTTCTGGCTTCTTCCAGGCTTGCACCGCATTTGCTGGACGCAGGAATCGACTGCCATGTCATGGGCAGCGATCATTGCCCGGTGTTGTTGAACGTTGCGGAGACTGCAACACGGCAAGCTCAAACGGTATAATTTATATCCTATAAGAATGAAGAACGTCCTATTGTCGGTGTAACGCGGCAGGGGCGTTTTTTTCTATGTAAAAATCGCTGCTGCCTATTATTGACATACTCCAAGTTCTGGAATTACATTTAACATAGATTGGAAATTGCGAAGGAAGCAGGGGGAAGTCAAGATATGGATTTGATCACGTTGGGGCGATTGCATTATCCGGGTCTGATTCATGTCATGAGATGTGACCTGGAGACGATGCAAGAGGGGAATATCGGAGTCGATTCCAGATATCGACTGATTTTGATTGAAGAAGGTAACGGAATCATCGAAGTGGACTCACAAATCTACAGGTTAATTTCCCCTGTTCTATTTTGTCTCAATGAAACATCGACCTTAAATATTTCCAAATGTGCTCAGCTAAAGACGAAGGCGGTTTATTTCAATCCGGATATCATTAACAATCGTTTTACGTTTGAAAATCTCTTAAATCCGGTAGAGCTTGAGGGAAGCGATTCACAAGATTTATGGGGATTGAACCCGTTCCTTGAACGATCGCCCTCTTATAATGGTTCCATACCTGTGGACAGCGTTACTGCGCGCCACATCGCAAATAGGTTGGAGCATATAGATAAGATCCTTGTGACTCAGAGCGATACTTATTGGCCATGCCGAAGCAGATCTTATTTAATGGAGTTATTGTTTTTTGTTAGCCGAAACTATAAATTGACAAATGTCCCCCCTGAAATTCCGTTGGATTCCACGGTAGATGAACTGAAGCCCGTTATTGCATATCTGCATACTCATTATCGGGAGAAGATCAAGCTCGAGCAGCTCACCCAGCTTTTTCATACGAACAAAACAACCTTAAATTCAAAATTCCGAACCCGTACGGGGCAATCCGTCATGGCCTATCTGGGAAATATTCGAATGCATACCGCCGCTGCGTTACTACGCAATACGCTTCTTCCGATGGATGAAATCCTGACCATGATTGGATTGAATGATGATGCTAACTTTATACGCAGCTTTCGAAACTACGCTGGATGCACACCAACCGAATACCGGAAGCTTCACTGTTGGATGATACCCCGAGCTTAAAGAAATTGTCGATTCACAGTTATACACTATCGATAAGCCCTGTTCCCGTTAAGATGGCTACGGTACAATCACTTTCATCAAGACATATCTTAAGGGGGATTCATGAATATGAAGGCCAAACGGCGGTTTCCGATGTGGATCATGCTTATTGTTCTGGTACTATGGCTGGCGGGTTGCAAAGGGGAAGTAAACGGCAACGGTAACCAAGAGGCAGACGACGCGGTAGCGGAGAACTCCGTGCAGCAGAAAGAGGCCGTGGGAACTACCGGGCAGCAGCCCCAAGAGGAAAAAGAAGCTATCGAGCTGGATACGGATACACTCAAAAATGATTCGGGCAAGACCATGATCAAGCTGCTTACGACCTCCACGGAAACAGCGAGGCATGACTCTTATGCCATCGTTTCTTCCAAAGGAACCGTTATTGTTGCCGATCCAAACCTCGTCCCAAGCTCGAAGGGCCTTATTAAAGCGGATGTCGTTACAGTGAGCCATACGCATCCGGATCATTCGGATCCGCAATTTTTAGCGCCATACTTAAAACAAGAGATTAAAGGAAGCCGGGTCTCTCGTTACCAGGAGGAGACGTTTACGGTAAATGACGTTAAAGTGACGGGGATCCCAGCGAGCCATAGCAGCGAATTCGATCCCGCCAATCCTTCGGATATGATTTATTTGTTTGAGGTAGACGGACTCAGAATCGCTCATTTTGGAGATATGGCACAGACCGAATTGACGGAAGGTCAGCTTAAGGCGCTCGGAAAAATCGATGTTTCCATTTCTGTTTTTTCCGATGCCGGCGGATACGGGTTCAGCAAGGATAAAACCGTGAGAGCGCTGGAACAGCTTAAACCAGCCATCGTGATGCCGGGACATTACGAACCGGAAACAGCGGATTATATTCTGGAAAAACTGAAGATTGAGGATAACACGGAAAGCGACATGCTGCTCGTTAGCAGGGAAGACATCGATAGTCAGAGTGCTTGGCGATATGTGTTGTTAAAATAGGATTAAGCAGGATGATCTACGCGCGAGCATCGTCCGGATCGACGAGAAACCCAGGTCGTTAAGACATTGGGTTTTTCTTTTTATTTGATTTGCATTTTACGCCACATTCCTCATGGTTTGCATGAGGCTTTTTTTGGCATAAGCGGGTTTACTATATGCAAAATCCGATTACTTAAAAGGCTGCGGAAAACTTCGACGGTTGATTTACTAACTTAATAAATGTGATCCTTCGACTATTGATTTACTAACTCACTAAATGCGACAAATGCGATCCTTCGACTTCTGATGTACTATCCCGCTAACTGCGATCTATCGACGGTTGATTCCAACTAACTCACTAACTCCGCCCCCTCGACTTACACAATAGATGGATTTCCTACAGCTAATTTTGGCCGTGTGCCCGCATTGGTAGAAATAGCTGGAAAACCTACAGCTAATTTAGAGGGTTTAGCCGATTTGGTGCATTTTGAGGGGAAATAACTGTAGGTTATCCAGTTAAAACTCAGGGTGACGCAAAAAACGCAAAAAATAACTGGAGGTTTTCCAGTTATTTTTGCGTTGCGTTGATAGCGAGAGAGGCGATTCTTGCGGAACGTTCGTCGGCATTTAAACGAAGCACTAACCGGAATTACGTCCGGAGTTGTTCGCTCAAACTTTCCCTCCATCTGTAGCCGCAGATGCTTTCCATATGATCTTGTGCTGTGTTTTGCTGATTTTTTCGTAGAACAGCTGGGGATCTTTTTGAAACAAATGCTTGATTACATGAATGAAGAACCATAGATCCGACAATAGAACGAGTACGCCCAGAAACATTCTCGAGATTCCCGGAAGTTCTCCGGACGAAAATGCAAGCATCCGGTTTAAGCCGAATAACAGCCAGTAAAGGATACCGTAGCGCAGAATAAGCGCGAATAATGATACCCGGCCTTCCCGGCCACCCCCGCTCTTCCCGCGTTTTGCCGCCTCCGTGGTACCTTCGCTACGCAGATTATTTGTGCCACCGATCGCGCTTTCTCCACTACGCAAATTAGATGCGCCACCGACCACGCTTTCTCCGCGATTCGCAGCATTCTCATCGCCAGTATCGTGCAGATAATTTGCACTCGTCAAGCCCTGACCCTTGCCACGGCCCGCAAGACCGGCCAAGAGTGCCGCGGCTTCGGCGGTAGGATCGTCGTCGTAGACCGGTCGATCCGCATGGACTCCGCCGCCGCGATGCGCATGCGGTTGATCCGCACTGCCGGCACTGCCGGTGGCCGGCTGTACGACCGTCCGATTACGGCCATCATCTGCTGTGGCCGTGGGTGCCGTGGCCGCGCCCGTAAGCCGGATTCGCACCAGCCATTTGCCGAAGGTGACGCCGCCGGTGAAATACGGTAGCAGTATAAAGTAGATGCCGGTGCTTACGAAATAGGCGGCGGGAACCCCCAGCTTGTAACAAATCGTCATGAGCAAGACGCAGATGACGATATCGAACATCCACGCCAGGCCCCGGCGGGTGTAGGAGACTCTTTTTGCCGACAGATCCACGCCCTTGTCGAGATGCTCAATCCGGGGCAGCAGGCCGGAAAGCCACTCCGCAGCCATGAAGCCGACCATCCCTCCAAGGGTATTGGTCATCAGGTCATCCACGTCGAACACGCGATAAGGATGGTCGAAGATACCGTAAATTCCTGTCAATTGCGTAACCTCGAAGAAGATTGACAGAAGAAACGAGAGCAGCAGGCAGCGTAAAGGGCCGAACCGGAAATAGTAGCGGACCAGCATCCCGAACGGAATGGTAAGCAGTACGTTGAACAGCACCTGCAGGACGGCACGCTCTTTGAGCAAATGCAGGTAAGTTGAGGGCACTCCTTTTACGACGGCGGTTTCTTTGAGGATGTCCTGAATAAAGTTAAACGGGACAAGCTGCATCGTCCCTCCACCCATCGGCACATTATGCCGGGTCGCAGGGAAGGGCAGCATGACCAGAAACACGGCATTCATGAGATAGAGCAGAAACAGGTACAGTACGAAGGCTCTGACCTTGTTTATATAACCGTGCCTGCGGTACTGGACCACGAGAAACGGCAGCGTAAACGCCAATGCCGCTACGGGAAAAGCCATAAAGGCATAGGCGATAGGAAACAGATAAGACTCAAACACGATAGTGGCCTCCTTTCTAGCGGCATAAAAAATGAAGAAGTTAAAGCTTGATGAGTTTTAGGACTGTTTTACATCTTATCATACGGAGTTTAAAGCCGGGTTTAAGTTTTGGTTAAAAAAATCGAAACCCTTTTCGGGCATAAGGCCCTTTCGTGTGCTACGGGGAATTCATATGCTATTGCAACTTTACAGATATGGAGTTGAAGCTATGTCTCTAAGCCCGACCGGCCGTATCAGCGCGGCCGCCACGATTGATGTGCTGATCCCGGCGATCGAGAAAGATCTGGGCACGCTTCCCTATGTGATTGACGCCGTGAGAACAAAGGTACAACATCCCATCGGACAGATTATCATTATTGCTCCGAAAAGACAAAGGATGATCGAATTTTGCCGCTCCAAGGGCTGCCGATTTGTCGACGAGAACACGGTATTGCCGCTGACCAAGCAAGATATCTCCTACGGTTCGTCCAAGTGGGAACGGTCGGGATGGCTGTTCCAGCAGTTGCTCAAGCTGGGCGGAGACCGGCTTTGCAGCGCGAATTATTTTCTGGTCATCGATGCTGATACCGTGCTGATTACGCCGCATCGATTCCGCTCCGGAGGAAAGAGCATCTTTTACTGCCGAAACTGGAGCCAGCCGCAGTACTTCGCGACGTACAAGAGATTAATGGGCCGGAAGGTGTCCTCGTCTTCTTCTTTCGTCACCCATTATATGCTCTTCGAAAAGGCGAAGCTTTCCCGGATGAAAAGAGAGATCGAGGCGAGACACGGAATGCCGTGGTATAAAGCTATTATTCGGAGCATGGACCGAAAAAAGCAATTCGCCTTTTCCGAATACGAAACCTACGGGAACTATGTCTATTCCACGGATCGTTCAGGGGTCTTGCTCCGCAAAGCCCGTAACAAGAGCTTGCACGGTAGTCCCGGAGAAATCGGCAAACCGCGGCTCGCCAAACTGGCAAGATCCTACCGTTCGCTTTCTTTTCATAAACGGAAGGGCTATGTGAGAACGCCTGGGGGAAGCCGTTCCAGAAAATAAGGGTCCGGGTTGACACTGAATGATGGGGAGGGGGTTCATTTGCGGATTGTTCTCCTGTCGGGCGGTTCGGGCAAGCGGCTGTGGCCGCTGTCGAATGAAGTAAGGTCCAAAGCGTTCCTGAGGCTGCTGCGGTCTCCGGACGGCGGGATGGAATCGATGATCGGGCGGACTTGCCGGGGGTTGAAGGAAGCGGGGCTGCTGCATTGCTGCTGTATCGTTACTCATCACACGCAAGTTGAAATTACGAGGCATCACACGGGCGGAGGCATACCGGTGCTAGGGGAACCGCAGAAACGCGGTACCTTTACGGCGATTGCCTTGGCTGCCGCTTATTTTCATTCCGTGGCGGGGGCCGACCTTGACGAGACGGTGATCGTGATGCCGGTCGACTCGTTTGTGGAGCCCTCCTTCTTCAAGCTGCTAAGAAGGCTGCCGGTTGCGCTTGCGAATTCCGGCGCCGACATGGCGCTGCTTGGCACCGTACCGCGCTTCCCTTCGGACGCCTTTGGCTATATTGTGCCGAAGGCCGGGAAACCGGCGGGCGGATATTATGAAGTCGGGAGTTTCATTGAGAAGCCGGACAAGGCTATTGCGGAGGCCTTAATTTCGCAGGGAGCATTATGGAATTGCGGCGTTTTTGCTTGCAATCAGCGCTATTTGCTGTCCTGTATGGCGGACAGGGGGATCATTCCCCACTACAGCGGGATGCTGAAACGGTACGACAGCCTGCCGCAGGAAAGTTTTGACCGCGAGGTGGTTGAACAAACGTCGCGGTCGGTCGTTTTGCCCTATGACGGGATCTGGAATGACCTTGGAAGCTGGGATGAGCTATCACGATATCTGGAGAGCCGAATTATAGGAAAGGGCAAAATTTCGGAGGATTCTTCGGATACCCATCTGGTCAATGAACTGGCCATTCCCATCCATATCGTCGGCGCTCCCGGCCTGATTGTCGCGGCAAGCACAGACGGGATTCTCGTAGCAGGTAAGCGTGAAGCCAGCCGGATCAAAAATGAACTGGAAGCCGGCTCCCCGCAGCCCATGTTCGAGGAAAAACGCTGGGGAAGCTGCTCTATCCTTGATATTTCTCAATCTCACCACGGCAGGGAAACGGTAATTTCGAAAGTCAGAATGCTTCCCGGCAAGCAAACCAGCTACCACCGGCACCGGGGCGTGAAAGAGGTATGGAGTATCTCCTCCGGTTCGGGCGAGTATGTCCTTGACGGGGTTGTACATCCCGTATCCGAGGGAGACAGCATCGTGATTCCTCCGGGTACGCCGCACGGCATAAAGGCGATTACTTTGCTGGAATTTATTCAGGTGGAGACCGGCCCACTGCCGGTAAAAGAGGATATTGAAAGATTGTCGCTGGATTGGAACTTTGAAATTCCCGAGTGAGAGGTCAGAACTTGACGACTTACAAATAGAGCATTATCCATTTCCAAGCATGGGAGAAGAGCATAGCATGTTGTAGCTCAATAAAGGCGAAATAAACAAGAGACTGTGACATTGGAGGATTGCAATGGGGACAACAGGACGGTCCACGCTCACAAGCAAATGGATAAAAACCAAAGTGCTGATGAAGAGCTCCGAGATCTCGCCGCTGATTCCGGAGACGGTCAGGTTCGGCCGGGAAAACCTGAAGACGATGCTGCATAAATACGGCATGGTCTATATCAAACCCGAGCGCGGGACTTACGGCAATGGCGTGATGAGAGCCGAAACGGCCCGGGAATCGGGCAGAATACTATATCAATACCAAAGCGGTACGAAGATCAAAAAGATGACGGACTTCGAGGCATTTTACCTTTCGCTAAAAAAGCAAATCCGCAGCCGGAGTTATCTGATACAAAAGGGGATCGTTCTTTTAAAACATAAGGATCGGCGCTTTGATCTGCGCGTGATGGTTCAGCTCAGCCCGAAGGGAAAATGGGAGACCACGGGTATGATCGGAAGAGTGGCGCAATCGGGCAAAATCGTCACCAACTATCACAATGGTGGCAAACCGACCTCTATTGAAAAGCTGCTGTCTCCCCATATGGATGCGGCCAAGCAGGCCTATTTAATCCATCGTCTCAAGAAACTGGGCGAGGATATCGGCCGGTTTTATCACAAAAAAAATCTCGGTTTCAAGCAGTTGGGCGTGGACGTGGGACTGGACCGCACGCTAACCCCGTGGATTATCGAAGTCAATACGAACCCGGATCCGTACATCTTTAATCAATTAAAAGATAAATCCATGTACCGCAAAGTCATGTCCTACCGGAGAGCCATAAAGAAGCGCAAGTGACCGCTAGGAAATAACCTTTCTCGATCGAAAAGCGTATGGCGCAGAATGTTCAGACATTCGCCACCATACGCTTTTTTTTGCTTAAGAAGTTCTTATTTCCATTTCAATGTAATAACTCCCGACGGCAATTTAACGCGATAAAACTTGTATATTTCCGAAATAACATCGATGACCGTGATCAGCGCGATTAAAAAGAATAGATTGTTAGTGACCGCGAGCCATATGGTTTTAATGACCTCGTAATCTTCGCCCGCTTGCGGAGCCAACCCGATGGCTTGAAGCTGACTCAAAAAGTCGGGGTTCCAGAAGCCCGCCGTATTCAGCAGAATGCCTGCAAACACCAGGGAAGCAAGGCTAAAACCGATATGGATGGCCAACAACGCGCCGGTGCGTCTGCGTACGATAATTTTGTAGGTTTCTTTCAAAACGGCCAGGATTCCCAAAATCGCTATGAAGGGAAGATACTTGCCGATGACGTCGGGATTCATGAGGGTAACGAGATGCCAAGTGTCGTTCTGATGTCTATAAACCCCTATGAGATCGGGGCTGAACATGAAGATGACCGTGAACAGGATCGTAAAAATGATGCCTGCCACCGGCTCCGCCAGCTTGATTTGCGACTTGGGATCCGGGATCGGCGGAAGATCGGCGGGAGACCATACTTTGGAGAATTCTCCGTTGCCGGCATATTTTTTCTGAATACCGTAATCGATAAGGGCAAAGGCGATAGTTACCCATACGAAGCCTTGGGAGCCCGTAGAAAACAGCGAAGCGAGATAACCGGTGAAATAGTCCAGGATCTCAGGCGGTTCCACGATCGATTCGATCGCGAACACTACGGTCATGGCGAGCAAAATGGCCAAAAGCACGATTTTGAGCGTAGATAGATAGGATTCAAACATTACCGGACTGATCAGATAACGGTCGTGGCCGCGGTATTTTGCCGCCATGGCGCTGGGATGGCCCAATTGGAGCAGCACTTTTTCGACGGCTTCGGGCGTGGGACCGGAAAGCGGCGCTTCCTCCTCCAACATGTCTTCAATCAGCCCGTACAGCTCTTTGCTGATATCTTCACGTTGCTGCTCCGGCAGACGCTGCGTCACGGCATAAACATAACGGTCTATCGTTTCCATGGTTTAACCTCCATCTTGATCGATAATATTTTGCATACTTGCGGTCAGTTCTTTCCATTCCCGGCATAATCCCTCGTAAACCTCGCGCCCAAACGCGGTTAATGCATAATATTTGCGGGGACGGGCTTCGTTGGTGTCCCAACTGCTCTCCAGGAGCATTTGTTTCTCCAGTCTTCTGAGCAGCGGGTAAAGGGTTCCGGGATCAATCGTCATCCCCTTTTCTTCCAGCACCGTTACGAGCGAGTAACCATATTGGGGCTCCGACAATTGACTGAGCACTCCGATGATGATCGTGCCTCTTCTCAGCTCGCTTAATATCCCTTGTATTGTTTCAGCAACATCAGCCATATTATCAACTCCTGGCATTATCATACTGTATGACACACACTATTGTAAATAGTCTATTATAATGTTTCACAAAATAATGATGTTTAAACAATTTCCGCACAAAAAAAGCAAAAGACCCGTACCGTAGCGCATGGATGAGTACGTCATGCAGCTCGCGACGTGCGCGGGAGCCGTACACGCAGTGAATAGTGGGTCTTTTGCCATAGGGTTATGGTTATATGGATGATCTTGTTCTATCGCTCGGCGCCGCAACCGAACATGGCTTGAAGCTCGTCCTTGATCGAGCGGAGCGGGGAGTTCGCAAGTCTTGCCAAATCGGGCGACACGTAGGTCATATCCGCCAGGGTAAGCATCTGGAAGACGGGATTGGACAAGCCGGGATCGGTCCTGCAGGCAACGGGGCGGCCAGTTACTTCCGCCAGAGACCGTGCCAAATCCTCCATATTCCAGGTTTCGGGAGCGGTCAATTCATAGGTTCTGTTCTCATGGCCTTCTTCGGTGAGGAGCGTTACGGCCGCTGCGGCCAAATCCTCTCTGGCCGTCGTATTAAAGGCCCATTCTCCAGGAGGGATCCGTAGTTCTCCGCTTTCGGCGGCCTCCCGGACGCCCAGAAATTTCAGAATGTCCATGTAGTAGGCGTTCCGCAGCAGGGTGTAAGGGATTCGGGACGCTTTAATGGCTTGTTCCGTCTGCAAATGAAGCTGGTGCAGCGGCAGTTTTCCTTGTTCCGGGCGGGTGATGCTCGTATAGAGAAGATGTTTTACGCCTGCCTTTTGCGCAGCTTCAACGGCATGGATATGCTGCTCGAGACGAACTTCGTCATTCTGGTGGGGAGAAGAGACCAACAGCAGCTTTGAAGCGCCGTAAAACGAAGCCTCAAGCGAAGCGGGTTCATCGTAATCGCCGTATCTCACTTCCACGCCGAGCGCGCTCCACTTCTTACCGGCCTCCGGCCTGCGCAGGCTTGCGACGATATGTTGCCCGGGCACTGCCTGAAGTAATTTCCTTAAAATATGTTGACCCAGGTGACCCGTTGCCCCAGTAACAATGATTTTCATGACCGTTTCCATCCCTTCGAAATAGGTTTAGGTTTATATAGTTAAATGTTTAACTAAATGCCCGCAAGAAACCTTTATTCGGGTTTCCTGTGCAGTTTATGAAGCAGGCTCAATAATTGCTTCATCTCCGCCTCGTCCAGGCTCTTCATATGATCCGCGACCGTCTCGCGATTTCCCGGCATTACATCCAGCAGCAGCTGCTCGCCTTCCGGCGACAGCACGATCCGGCGCTTGCGGCCGTCTTCGGGATGGCTCGAGGTGACAATATAGCCTAGCTGTTCCAGCGGAATCAGCATGGCGCTGATATTCGCTTTGGTGACGCCGATCCGGCCCGCAAGCACGGAGGGGAGGATATTTCCGCCCGCCTTGGCGATTTCGACGAGAATCCGGATTCGCGCTCCGTTTAATTGTTTGGAAAACCAATATTTTTCCGAAGCCGCTACCAGATGGGCCGTCGTATCCACCAGGGCGAAAAAAGTCCGGACTTCCAAAGGCTGCTCCAGCACATACTTTTGAATATTCACAATCAGTTCCTCCGGGTATTTAGTTAAAGGGTTAACTAAATGGATCGTACTACAGAGTCGCCGTCCCGTCAATTTTTAACGGCCATAATTCCAAACAAAGCTTTATGTTCCGCTCCCCGACGGCTACAATAGCATAAAGGTGATCATATCCCATGTAACGGAAGGCTAAGTTCTGCCAATAATAAGGCTGAAGTGATAAAAGGAGTGCGGTATATGAACATTCAAGAATTGAGGCAACATCGGCAGTATCCAGATAATATCGGCCATGAAACCAACCGGGCGACGTTCGAACGCGATTATTCCCGGCTGATTCACTCACCGACGTTTCGCCGCCTTCAGGGCAAATCGCAGGTGTTCGGGGCGGGCACGGGGGATTATTACCGGACACGGCTGACGCATTCGCTCGAGGTGGCGCAAATCGCCCGGGAAGCGGCGCGCAGTTTACTGCGGGCCTATCCGTCCGTGGCTACGGAAGCCGCGGAGCATCCGGGGCTGATCATCGATCCGGAAGTAGTGGAATGCGCGGCGATTTCCCATGATTTTGGCCATCCTCCGTTTGGTCACAAGGGGGAGGAAGTGCTGGAACATATTTTGGAGAACCTGATTGATAACAAATTCAAGCAGGAGTTGAAGGGACGGAGCGTTTCGCCTGAGGAGGCAGAGCAGATCCGGCAAGCCGTCACGCGGAAATACGAGCATTTTGAAGGTAATGCGCATAACTTCCGGCTTATGATGTTCCTGGAAAAACGGGAGAATATCGATGGCCTGAACCTGTCCGATGCGGTTCTGCTCGGAACCAATAAGTATCCTTTTCCCGGCACGGAAAATAAAAAGGGCTTGTACCGGCATGAGTGGGAATATATTTCGCATATTCGCGACCGGTGGAACATTCCTTATGGAAAAAAAACCTTTGAAGCGCAGCTTATGGATCTTTGCGATGATATAGCATACTCTGCCCATGATCTGGAGGATGGCATCAAGGCCGGCAAAATCGAAGTTCATGCTCATTTTCTGTTCGATTCGCATATTCAAAGGCTGATCGTAGAGAAGATTATGACGCTGGAGGATGACTTTTGGCAAAATTGGACCCCTGATCTGATCCAGATCAAAGTGGAGGAGGTGCTCACCTCGTTCCTGAACGTCTGGAATGCCAAAATGCCGATCTGCGATCACGACTACTCCCGGACCCGGCGCGAGGTCAAGGCCTACTGGGTCAGCCTGTTCGTGGGCAGCCTCGGCGTGATCGACGACGGCGACTGGCAAAAGGTGACTTTCGTGAAGGAAGGCCGGGAAGATAAAGACATGCTGCGTACCGTCAGCGTGCTAAAAAGTTTTGCCTGGGTAACGATGATCCGGGACCTGCGGGTTCAACGTCTGCAGAAGCGGAGCGCCTGGGTTATCAAACGGTTATGGGACGCCTTCGTTGACCCCGTTACCTCGAAATCGATCATTCCTGGGGACTGGCTGCGCCGTTTTGACCGGGATCAGCAGCAGGCCGATCCGATTTGGACCTGGGAGCACATGATCATCGACTACATAGCGGGTATGACGGACGCCTATGCCGAAAAGATTTACAATGAGCTTTACGGACTTAAAGTCGGTACGATCTACGATATGGATTAGTGGATATAAAAACAACAGTAAAGAGCCCCGAACCTGGATTCCTCTGGTTCGGGGCTCTTGTCATAGTATAAGTGCTCGGCTACAGCGGCGGATTGGCATGACATTTGCGGCATACCGGGTAGTAGGATTCGTTGCCGCCGATTTGAATCTGTTCGCCCGTATAGACCGGCTTTCCGTTCTCCACGCGGAGATTCATCGTCGCCTTACGTGCGCAAAACCAGCAGATCGTTTTCATTTCTTCGATTTTATCGGCATAGATCAGCAATTGGCGGCTTCCCTCGAATAACTGGTTTTGAAAATCGTTTTTTAAGCCGAACGCCATGACCGGAATATCCAGTTCATCGACAATTCGGACCAGTTGTCGGATGCTGCCTTCGTTCAGGAATTGGCATTCGTCAATAAGCACGCAGTACAGCTTTGGACTGTGATCCCGGACGATGGCAAAAATATCGGTATCCTCGTATATCGGAATCGCTTCTCTGCGCAATCCGATCCGGGATGATACGTAGCCTACTTCATCGCGGTTATCAATGGCAGAAGTAAAAATAAGGACAGGCTTGTTCTGTTCTTCATAGTTGTGGGCAACCTTCAAAATTTCAATCGATTTGCCGCTGTTCATCGCTCCATATTTGTAAAACAACTGTGCCAATGCGGACGTTCCTCTCTATGTTCTTATCGCTTGAAGCTTTACTTTTTACAAACACGATTATTTTATCATAAATCGGGTCGGAGGCGAATATGTAACTCATTTCATTGTTGAATCCCGCCCGCAACACTAACATGGTAAGTAATAGGTTTGTAGGCTGGTAGGAAAGGCGGTGAAACCCTTGAATGAGAGTCAGAAATACCAAGTGATCCTGCACGGGATGACCGGGGGCAATGTGGCTAAAACCTGCAAGGAATTCGGCATTTCCAGAACGCTGTATTACCGCTGGTATAACGCCTATATGCAGCAGGGAATAGCCGGTCTCGGCAAGAAAGACCGCAAACCGGCGATGCCGAACCAGGTGGATAAAAGAACCGAAAGAACCATTTTGCAATATGTTCTTCGATTTCCGCAGGATGGGCCAAGGCGTATTTATTATGAATTGCAGGATGAAGGCGTGAAGACGGGGGAATCCGGCATATATAATGTGCTACGGAGACATGGGCTGAACCGGAGGGAGGATCGCGAACGGTACGCAAGCGAGGTTAAAGCGAAAAAGAAGGCGGGGCTCGGCAGTAAAATAAGCCCTACGGGGACTCAACAAAGAGCGAAGCAGTTGGATTATCATATGAAAGATCCCGCTCATGCGTACCCCGGCTATATATGTTTTCAGGCCATTCAATACATAGGCAGTTTTCCGAAGGTCGGAAAGGTATATCAATATGTTACTCTGGATTCCTATTCAAGGCTGGCGTTGGTGAAGCTGTACAATCGGAAATCAAGCATTCAACTTGTCGAATTTATGCGTATGAGGATCATGCCCCTGCTCCGGACTTTTCATTTGAAGATCGATAATCTGGTCACGAACAAAAGCCAGGAATTCTCGACAGCCTGGGAGCGGGGAAGTCATAAGTATACGGAATATTTACATAAGCACAACATCAACTCCGTCGCTTTAAGCGCCGATCACCCGGAAGTGTTTGAGCCGTTGTACGAGTTTACGGGGATTTTGAACCGGGAATTTTACAAACCCGGTTGGCAGGAAGGGACATTGCAATCTTTTGAAATGCTGGACCAGCGCTTGAACGAATATATGAACTACTATAACTATCAACGATCTTATGGAGGCGAAGCCGATAACGGCAAGACTCCTTCCGATATGGTGCTTGATTTCAGCGGCGTTCAGGAGCCGTTGCCGCTCTGGTTATACACAAGGAGATGATGATTTGTGACCAAGGATGAAAAAATCGGGATCGTCGGAGCCGGCATCTCCGGGGTAACGCTTGCCCATGAGCTAGCCAAAAAAGGCTACCGTCACGTGACGGTCATGGAAAAAGGAGACCGGGTAGGCGGCAAGTGCCACTCGATCGAATATAAGGGCAAAACCTATGAAATGGGTGCTTTGATCGGACTTCCTTCGTATAAGTTGACTATGGAGCTGATGGAGGAATTCGATTTGAAGGATAAAGGCCCCTTGCTGGAACGAAGCTTTTTTAATCGGGAGGGGTTCAAAATTTCGCAGATTCCCAAGGAGCAGATGGCGGACTTTGCGAAAGAGTTTAAGAGGCTGCCGGCCTTGTTTGGCCGCTATGAATGCCTTAAAGCCCCCGGCCTGGAAAATATCCCCTCGGACTTGTACAAGCCTTTTGCAAACTGGTGCGACGAAAACGGACTGTTCGTACTCAAGCAGGTGTTCATGCACTATTTTAGCGCTTTCGGCTATGGCAGCATCGACGAGGTTCCCGCCGCTTATGTCATGAAACTGCTCAATTTCGATAATCTGATGTCCTTTATCGAGATCACGCATATGATTTCCTGGCCCAAAGGAGTGACCGAACTGATAAGGCGCATGGGCGACAGGGCTTCGGATCTTCGGCTCACCTGCGAGGTGAAGCATATCGCACAGGAGGAGTCCGGGAAAGTGAGGGTGGAGACGAATCAAGGGGATTTGTATTTTGACAAAGTGATTTACACAGCCTCACTACGAGACCTGCCGGACAAAACCAATCTTGATGCGGAAGACCGTAAGCTGCTGAAGAAAATCGTCTATGAACGCTTTCGGGTTTATGCTTATAGGGTCAACAATATCCCCAAGCTGTCGGGGTACATTCCGGGCAACATGGGACCGGATCGCAGAGGGCGAATGATGGCTTGGTATTACAGGTGGGCGGATCTGGCGGAGAGCGATCTGATCACCGTATATGTGGCCCAAAATGAAAGCATGAGCGATTCGGAGATGCGGGAGAATATCGAAGCCACGCTCGCCAGTCTGGGAGGGGAAAATATCCGGCTTTACATGATGAAGTCCTGGAATCACTTCCCGCATGTGGACACGGCGGCGCTGCAAAGAGGGTTCTACACGCAGCTTGAACGCGCGCAAGGCAAGTACGGTATCTATTTTGCCGGGGAGATCATGAATTTTCCGACGCTGGAGAACTGCATTATCTATGCCAAGGCTTTAGTGGAACGTTATTTTTGATTTGTCATACTGTGTCGAAATGTGCGGTTTATTTTACTTTGATGATTTGTTTACACATCAGACTTGGAATTTCCGCTGCCCGTGCGGATTTATGATAGACACTAATCAAAAAAAGAAGTGTAAACTCATCCTGAAAGCAAAGTCTGCAAATCCTTATCTGGCAAGCCTTTCCCTGATTTGAAGACAAATTGCCAAAGCGCTATATTCAAGGCAGGAAGCGATTTCATGAAGAAGTTAGGGAGGGTTATGCATGTTTTTATTCGAAGCTATGCCTTGGTACTCCGTCCTGATGTGGTTTGTGGTGCTTGGAGGCTTAATGCTTGTGAATGAACTGGCGCGGATGAGTAAATGGGTTTCGTTGTTACTCTTTCTCGTTCTGCCGATTGTTCTTACCATCGCGGTATGGCCAAATACGGCTGGAGAAGGTTCCAGCGTCGGCACTTGGTTCCATTGGGTGAAGGTCTATTCCGCACTGGCGGGCTGTCTTGGATTTATGGCTTTAAGGTACATCAAAGGATGGGATAAAAACAAATATGTGTTGATGTTTCCGGCTATCATTCTGGCGGTTAATATTCTTGAAGCCGTAATTCGGGATTTTCAGGTATATCGTTTAAACGGGATCGTCGACGGCGTCATGATGATCGGCGGACCATGGAATATCATGAACGGAATTGCCGGACTGCTGAACATTATTACGATCTCCGGCTGGATGGGGATTGTGGTCAGCAAGAGCCGGTCCAAGGACATGATCTGGCCGGATCAGCTCTGGTTTTGGATCATTGCCTATGATATCTGGAATTTCGCTTATGTATACAACTGCGTATCCGACCATTCGTTTTATGCCGGGGCAGCGTTGCTCATCTCCTGTACGATTCCGGCCTTTTTCTTTAAAAAAGGGGCATGGCTGCAGCATCGGGCACAAACGCTGGCGATTTGGATGATGTTCACGATGTCCTTCCCGATGTTTGTCGGTGAATCCAAGTTTGCGGTGCAATCCTCACATAGCGAAACGGCATTGTGGGTAGTGAGCGCTTTGTCGCTGGCTGCGAATATCGCGGTTTTCGTATACCATGTGTATAAAATTGCGAAGCATAAACGTAATCCGCTCAAGGTGGAAGTGTATACGGACTTGAAAGCCTACAAAGCGATCGCCGAGCAGAATTAAAGATTCGGAGCCGGCCGCTCCGGAAGCTTGACTCATAGACAGTTACTGAAACAATATAAAGCCCCGAACCTGGATTACTGCGGTTCGGGGCTTTGTCATAGCTAAAAGTTTGGCCTAACGCCATAATCGGACTATCCAGTTCATCGACAATTCGGACCGATTGCCGGATGCTGCCTTCGCTCAGAAATCGGCATTCATCGATGAGTTCGCAGTACAGCTTTTGATATGATCCTGAACGATGGAAAAATATCAATTTACTGGGATGATTTTCATGTCTATTTGTTTTTATTCGTTTATACTTGATTTTGATAATGGCGTTTATATCAATTTTTGTTATTTAAAGGAGAGTTCTAGACATGAAGGCGATGAAGAGCGTATTAATCATGCTGTGCCTGTTTTTAATGATTTCGGCCTTACCTGATCAATCTTTCGCAAAACAGGATTATGTGTTCAAAAAGGACACAGGTTTTTTCGGAAGTGATTTATTTGATGTCGCATACGGGAACGGTGTTTATGTTGCAGTTGGAGGAGATGGAGCGATCGTACGATCTGAGGATTCGGAAAAGTGGAATATTGTTTCCTCCGGTGTAACGAACCGTATCCTTTCTGTTGCGTTCGGCAATGGCATGTTCGTGGCTGTCGGCGACCAGAATCTGCTCCTGACTTCTACTGATGGAATCAAGTGGAGTAAACAGACACTAGCCATTACCAAGAAGAATGTTCCAAGCTGGACAGAGGCGAATAAGGGGGATTTCACCAAAAGTAAAGTGCAATCGAATACAAGCGTGATCTGGGACGGTCAGCAATTCGTTTTATTGACCCAAATGGATACCTATACATTTAAATCAGATCCAATCTACCCTAAATCGCCTTATCGGGTCTATACCCCCATCGGATATGCTTTCGTATCCACATCCAAGGACGGAGTGAACTGGAAAACGGCACAGGTTTCTCCCTATGTCTATGAAGCAAGCAAGCTAAAATACATAAATGGCATGTACTGTTTTTTTTCTAGATTTGAAGTTCTGACCAGCAAAAATCTGGTGAATTGGAATCACTATGACCATACCTTTATGGATGCAACCTTTGGTCCGCAGGGTCTGGTAATCGTTTGGGGCCGTATAGAAGGAGCACGCTCCAGAGTTGCTGGAATTAGAGCCGATTCTTTTCAGGGGGTTGATCTCAAGAAATCCAAAGATCTGTTGGAATGGTGGGAAGCTTGGGGTGCGAATGCGGTGGATTATGTCAATGGCCGGTATGTCATCAGTGCCGATGGCGGAAATTTGCTAACCTCGACCGATGCAACAACGTGGAATGCCGTGAATATGTTCGATGAACCTGTCAGTTATCGGGAAGAGAGCATTGAGGATCCTATGGATCTCACAATAAGTGATATTAACCCGGATCGAATTCAATTTTTTAAAACGATCTGGGATGGGCATCAATATATATCCGTTAGTTCTTTTGGCGGGATTTATACATCTCCGGATTTGAAAAATTTCAAAAAACAATACGTGGAGGGTGTTTTATCACCCATTGGCTCCGACTTTTCCGGAATCGGCTACGATTCAGGAACTTATTACGTTTATGGTTCGAATGGGTTGTTTCTGACATCTACGGATGCATTGAACTGGAAAAATCCGTTTTATATCCCAAAACAGTACGTTGTGAGGAGCGCCAGTTATAACGGAAAGGATTTTGCCTTGGCGGCTGAAGAGGAAGACGGGAAATGGGCATCCATCATGAGCAATTATTTTTTATCCATCTATAATAATGATAAGAACGCTCAGGATGCTGGAATCCCGGCCACCAAAATCATGTCTGAAATGGATCATCCGGTAGATGTAAAATGGGACGGACAGGCTTTTATCGCCAGAACGTATTTCGGGGATAAATATAAGGTTGAACCTGGCGTAAGCGGCTGGCAAGATATTAGTCCGCCCAATCCGCAAAGCCTTGAAGATGAACCGATTATTGTCAAAGGCAACAATCACACCGTGAAGTATCAGTATTTGGATGATAGCGCAACGATCATGCTGTATTATCTTGAGAATGGCAAATGGATAAAGGCTCAGTTTCCTGCTTGGTCGGAATACGAAAAATACTATTTGAGACACCTGGAAAATAACACCAATGAAGAAGACACGCTTAGTGCAGTAATCTATGGAAACAATGAGTTCATGGCAATAGGCGCAGGGGGATTGATATTGAAATCCGGAGACGGAAAGGTTTGGACCAAAGTCCATTCGGGTACCTCTGAATATTTGACGGGGATTATCTGGGACGGAAAACAATATATAATCGTTGGGAGTAAAGGAACCTATCTGACTTGTACTCCGTAGGACTTGGTTAATAGAAAAACAGTACGTACCTTCAAAAGGTACGTGCTGTTTTTTTGAATAAGGCTTGGCTCAGAGGATCACCTCAATTTGTACGATTTAGTTAAGAAAAGTAAAAATTGAATATAAATTAATTACCTGTTAATCTACCATTGTTTTGTCGTAAGATTAGACTGTGAAAAAATTGGAGAATACGATGAAACAATAAGGAGACCATTCCATGACTGTAGATAGAGAACAGGTAGAGGCTTCCCGTGATGAGCGCCATGCGAAGCTGCAGGCCGATTGCGAGAGTTGTTTTGGCTTATGCTGCGTTGCTCTGCCCTATGCGGCTTCGGCGGATTTTGCTAAGGATAAAGCGGCCGGGCAGCCTTGCCAAAACCTGCAACACGATTTCCGATGCGGCATTCACAACTCTCTCAGAGATCGTGGCTTTCGCGGTTGTACCGTCTATGATTGCTTCGGTGCAGGGCAACAGGTTTCCCAGATAACTTATAGTGGCGTTGACTGGCGCCAAGATCCCGGTTCTGCGAAGCAGATGTTCGAGGTGTTCCCGGTCATGCGGCAACTCCATGAGTTGCTCTCGTATCTGACGGAAGCGTTGACGCTGCAAGCGGCGCACTCCATACATGGGGAACTTGGCACGATGCTGGAGGAAACCAAGCGGCTTGCCCGTCTTGGCCCGGAAGCTCTGTTGGAGCTGGATGTGGCGGTGCATCGTGCGGAGGTCAATGTTCTGCTGCAGCAAACCAGCGAACTGGTACGTGATGAAGCCCGCCGTCGTCACCAGGGGCCCCTAAAGCCTCAGAAAAAGGTAGGCCGGGGAGCAGATCTGATCGGCGCCAAATTAAATGGGACGGATTTACGCCTTGCTAACTTGAGGGGAGCCTATCTTATCGCTGCGGACTTGAGAGGGGCAGATTTGCGGGGAGCGGATCTCATCGGTGCCGATTTCCGGGATGCGGACATCCGGGGAGCCGATCTGACCGATGCGATTTTCCTGACTCAGTTTCAGGTTAACGCGGCGAGGGGCGATGCCGGTACCAAGCTGCCGCAGTCTTTGCTCCGGCCGGATCACTGGTCCATTCCCGATAAGCGGCAATGATGCCTGTACAGCCTCTTATATAAATAAAAACAGCCTGGAACAAAATGTTCCGGGCTGTTCCTGATTATTATTGGTTGAAGCTATAGCCCTAATTTTTGGCCCTTTTCCAGGCGCTGAATCTGCTGCTCCCCGGTATCGGCCAGTTCCCTGAACTGGTTAATGGTATCGCGCATTTTAGGCAATGCTTCCTGTTTGTAGGTGCTGATCGAGTCAAATGCGGCCAGAACGTCGGTGAAGGCCTGTTTCAGCGTATCCACGGAAATGCTGGTTTCCAGTGATTGCTTCTGGATCGCCGCGCCTTGATCTTTCAGCATTCTGGACGTACTGCTGATCAGATTGTCCGTGGTTTGATTCAGGAGTTCAATCTTTTTCAGCACGATTTTTTGGTTATAGAGCGCGCTGGCGACGGTGACCGAAATCCTCAGGGCGGATACCGTCACGTTTCTGGCTCTGTCCACGCCGCGGATCAGCTCTTTGTTGTTTCTGATCACGACTTCGATCGCCATGATTCCCTGCTGGTTCACGACCAGCATTTGCTGCAGGTCCATCACGCGCTGGCGCAGCGGGAACAACACTTCCTCGGTGATAAAGCGGATTTTGTCTTCGGATTCCTGGCGCAGTTTGGCCGCTTCAAGCTGGGATTCGATTTCCGTATCCATCAGCATCCCGAGCTGGATTTCTTTTTGCAGCTTCTTCGTGAGCTCCCGCAGCGCTTGTTGTTCAAACTCCAGCGTAGTATTGTCGTTTTTTAATACGGCCTTGCCTTTATCCAATGAACCGATGATGCCGGAAATAACGGAATCGGCCTTTTCATATTTGGCAAAATAACTTCTAAGCGGATTAAACAGCTTACCCAATAAGCCGGTTTTGGCAAAATCGACGACGCTCGGATCCAGATCCTTCAGTTGAAGATGCAGTTCCGTGAGCCCCTTTGCTACCTGTCCGCCATCGTCGCCGGTTTTGGACAAATTACCGACCGATACTTGCAGGAGGGAGTTCTTTTCCGAAGACGATTTCATCGTATTCATGCCAAAGCTGTCGATGGATTGCAGAATCTCCTTCCGCTTTTCCAGGGACTCGATATCGAGGTCCAAAATCGCCGTAACGTTATTCGATGCCAACTCCTTCAACTGCGTTACTTCCTCGGGCTCGGGTTGAATCTGCTCCTCAATCGCCGTTTTAAGTCTCTCCGGGCTTACTACTTCCATCGTAAATGACATATAACCCCTCCTCTTGTAAAAGAAAATAATTACATTTGAACGTTGAGCAAATTACCGATTTTGTACACTACATCGTCCGTATCCGCATTGATACTGGCAGCCTCGTTTATGCTTGAAATGCTTTCAAGCGCTTTGATGTTCGCGTTATAACCGATCGTGTAAATGGGAAATTTGTAAGTTTCGATTAATCCCCGGATATCTTTGAGCGAATGGCCCTCGTTGGTTTCCCCGTCGCTCAACACGAAAATGAGCGGCTTCACGTCAGGGTTCACGGCTAATTCGTCCTGCAACATTTTCATGGCCACCACAATGCCGTCGAACGTCGCCGTTCCCCCGGCAGCCTGAAGGCTGTTGATCGCACCGACGAACATGGATTGCTGGTTCGTGTCGTATTTCCCGATCGGAAGATTGATCGTTACATTATCGGAGTAAGAAACAAAACCGATGCTATTGTCCCGCCCTAAGTACTTTTGGCCCGTCAATAACGATTCTTTCAGGCGTTTGAGCGGTTCGCCGTCCATGCTGCCGGACACGTCGGCCACAAATACGGCGGCGATCGGTTTGCTTACGTCTTTCTTTTCTTTCCATACTTTTTGCGCCGAAGATAAAAGGCTGCCCTCAACCGCTTCCATTTCGGAATGATAATCCTCAAGTCCGTTAAACCCCTTCTCCTTGGCCAAACTCTGATATTTCTCCTGCCCGGCAAATTCGGCGAATTTCTTGATGATGTCCAGCTTTTCCTGTGGCAAATCCCCTAGAGCATAAAGCGGGCTGTCATGTCTGACTCCAAACGGAGTAAAGACATAGCCGCTCTTGAAATCTGCCGCATTGACAAAAGTCTGGTATTCGAGGACAAAAGCATCCAGCATGCCCGTCTTGGCCGCTTCGCGCATCTGCAGGGTGGTGGAGGAAATGAAAGGGACATTGGCCTGGAATTTCTCAAATCCTTGAACCGCCTTGTCTCCAAGTAAATCCTTGTTGTCGAACGTCTTCAGGGCCGTCACCAGAAAATTCAATCCCGTTGAACTGGCGAATGGATCGGTGTAACCCATGGACAATTCGTTGTCCGCGATGGCGTCCGTAATCGTTTTGACGTTAAGCGAACCATATTTATCCACCAGTTCATCATATTTCGCCTTGTTCGAAACGATACCGGCTACATTACCGACGAGTCGTTTGGAAACCAGCTCGGTTTTGATGCCCTGCGCCTTGACCATTTCGCCCCATAGCTCATTGGACGGAGTAAAAGCATCCGGTACATACTTGCCGGATCTTATGTAATCCGTGGCCGTACCTGAAGCGATATTTCGAATTTTGACGGACACCGTAGTTCCGTTAACCGAAATTTTGGCGTTATTGAAATCGGTCGCGACTTCATTCAGCCACCCGTCGATCCCTGTGCCGGATTTCTCCGTGGAGGAGAAAATCTCAACGAAGCTGTCCGTGTTGTTCTCTACGGAGATCGGAAATTTCGAGATGTCGGGCAAAGAGTCGCCGACAGCTAC
The DNA here is from genome assembly GCF_046559655.1 of Fontibacillus forbon. Taxonomy (NCBI): domain Bacteria; kingdom Bacillati; phylum Bacillota; class Bacilli; order Caryophanales; family Paenibacillaceae; genus Fontibacillus; species Fontibacillus forbon. Next base: position 54,433 of record NZ_JBKGFV010000005.1, read on the forward strand.
AGGGTCGAGATCGATCTGGCCTTTAACCGGCTCGGCAGAAGCCACGGAAATATCCTTAAAGAGTTTATCCAGCTTTTTTGCCGCATCTTCGGTAGTGATCTGAGTCTCGGATTTGCCAAGATTAGCCGTTAACGTGATTCCAAAATACACGAGCGCAAAAACCGCCGCCGCGATAATTACCAACACCAGAAAAGCTTTACCCTTCTTTGCCATTCTCATCTCCCCTTCATTGCTTATAAAATTTAGTCTGGTTAATCAGTGCATCGATTTCCTTCATGCAGGGCATATCCTCAATCTCTTTATAGTCTGTGCTGCCTAATAGTGACATTTCGAGCAACAACTTATCCAGCTTCAGCAAAATTTCTTCGTTTGCGCCGAGATATCCGGACACATAAGCTAAATACTCGTTGTATAGTTTTGTTTTTTCCTGCACCAGCTTGTTGGAAAATCTTCCCGAACTTTCCTGGCTGGCAAAAGCGGAAAATTCCGAAGCATCGAAAACGCCGAGCTTATTCAGAATGCCCCTGACATTAAGGTAGAACAGCTTTTCGACTTCGAAAATGACGGAATTGAATTTCTGGTAGCTTAATTCGGTTGGATCGAATCGCTGGCTTAGCACATCCAGCAGGGTGGCCTTTTTCTTGTCGATTCTCTCCAGTTGATCCAGGGCAAGAACGATATCCTTCTTCAACACCTTGATGTCTTTGTAATGATGCAGCGCGTTTATGTAATCCTCATGACTTTGTATGTCTTTTACGGGCGGAGGGGCAGGGGTCTTAAACAGCAAGACATAACTCCCGTAAATCAGGACCAGGAAACTGATCACCAGCAAGGTGACGCCGAATGCGGTCTGAATCACGCTATCTCCACCGATCCGAACCCCTAATAAGCCAGGGGATAGTATCAGAACGTTCAGGATCACCACTCCGACTATAAGCCCAAACAGCTTAAAAATTCTCGAGCTATTCAAATTCACACCTCCTTCGCTATTACCTAGGTTATTCCGGCTGTTACTCGCTCCATCATTGAGCCGAATGATCTTTTTGCTAATTTTATCAGATATTTGCTACGGAGGCTCCTAAATGTTTCTAATTATAAATGCTGTAAATGAGGCTATTTCTGAGTTATTACGGGAATGCCATGGAAATTGTTTCAAAAATATACTTTCCTGGGTTCTCATCTTGTCTCTTAAAATACTGCAGGATGCCAATCGGACAAGCCCGATCGCTTTGGAAAAGTTAACTTTAGTTAATAGTTTGTGAGGAAAATCATTGATAAAATAATTGATGATATAATTAGTGGGCTCATTACATAGATTAGAAGCCGATGGAGGATGTGTGCAATAAATGGTTACAAGGAAGCGGAAGATTTTGTACTTATGTAGTTTCATAGCATTGATGTCGGCCTTTTTGCTGACAGGCTTTCCGAAGGCAGGTTTTGCCTTTTCGGGAGGGGGGAGCGGGTCGGCGGATGATCCTTTTATGATCATGACGACTGGACAATTGGGTGAGATCAGAAACAATGCATCGGCCAGTTATGTATTGGGACAGGACATCGATTTATCCGGCATCCTCTGGCAGCCCATAGACGAGTTCAAGGGCAAGTTGGACGGCAGAGGCTTTAAGATCATCAATCTAACTGTAAACAATCCGAGCGGTCAGTACGGAGGGTTTATCAAAAACATGAGAGATAGGGCCGTCGTAAAAAATATTGGATTTGAAAATGTCCATATTACCGGGCTTCAAGGGCCCGATGGCGCAGTTACAGGCGGAATGCACAGTATGACCAGACTTGAGAATGTCTATGTCACCGGAACGATCCAATCCGCCGGAACTCGAATCGGCGGTCTGGCGGGTCAGATGTTTGACGGAGGTACGATTTGCAATTCGTATTCATTGGCGTCGGTAACGACAAGTAAATACGGCGGTACGGTTGGAGGGATCAGTGGTTGGGCCCAGTTCGAGAACAACTTGATTGAAAATTCATACGTTAACGGAAACGTGAGCTATACAGTCAATGGCCTTGCTGGGGGAATTATGGGTCAGAGTGTAAATTTAACGGTAACCGGAGTCTATTGGAATCAACAATACGTAACGGATGCGGTTGGATATTCGAATATCGGGCCTCTGGTCGGGGCAGTTGGAATAAGTGCCGCGGAGATGGTGAATCAGAGCACTTTTGAGAATTGGGATTTTCAGAATACTTGGAAAATGGGAGCGAACGGGCCGGAATTTCGCAAAAAGGCGGCCTATGTGACGGCGGATAATCCGGACGGGAGTTATGCGCCGGGCGATCAAATCGTCCTAAACCTACGCTTTAATGATGCCGTAACCGTCATTGGGACGCCGTCGCTTCGCTTGAACAACGGGGGGGTGGCCTACTATCAAAGGGGAAGCGGAAGTGACACGCTGTCGTTCGGATATGCCGTTCAAGACGGACAGAGCGTTTCCAAATTGAACTACGGCGGCACGAACGCGCTGGATTTGAACGGAGGAAACATCAAGGACGCCACGGGACAAGCCGTTGACAGCACCTTGCCTTCGCCGTCCTCAAGCCTTTCCCTGGCGAAGCGCATTATCCGGGTTTTGACGGAGCCTATCACTGTAACCGGCATCACATCGACGAAACCCGACGGTACTTACGGGTTGGGCGAATCCATCGCGGTCGAGGTTACGTTTAACAAAACGGTGACGGTCTCGGGAACTCCTTCCTTTCAGTTGGATACCGGGGGTAATGCCCGTTATAGTTCGGGATCGGGCAGCCGGATTCTTCATTTTGAATATATCGTTGCCTTGGATGAGCAGTCGCCCTCCCTTAATGCGGTGTCGCTGTCGTTAAATGGAGGAGCCATTCAAGACCCCAATGGGCAAAACGCGCTGCTTACCCTGCCGGTTGCGGGAAGTGCGGGTTCATTGGCCGTCAGCTCCCGGATCGTGATCGATACGACGGCGGACAAACAAGCCATCCAAGCCGTGCAGCAAAAGCTAGATGCTCTCCCCGGGAGCGCGCTAATCACTTTGGGAAATGAGGGCGCCGTAAGGGATGCCCGTCAGCAATATGACGGGTTAAGCTCGGCAAGAAAAGGATACATCACGAACCTGGGCAGACTGACCGATGCGGAGAAAGCGCTGGAGTTGCTATATTCGGCGGCCAATTCGGATGTGATGGCCGCCGCGGAATACGTTGTCGCGAACGGTTCGGACGGATCGGAGGTTACGGTCCTTCTGAGGGATAAAAATAATGCCCCGGTAATCGGCAAGGAAGTGACCTTGACGGGGCAGAACGGTAACCCGGTTATTCAAACCATCCAGGGGACGACGGATTCCGATGGAAAAGCCATCTTCCGGATCTCCAGCACGAAAGCGGACCGCGTGACCTTTCGTGCGACTAATGTAAGCGATCAATTCGTTTTAACGAAGACGGTGACAGTCACCTTTACGGCGGGGCCGGCGGATGCCGCGCAATCCGAAGTAATGGCATCGTCGTCAACCGTTTCCGCCGATGGGGTTGCGTATGCTGAAATCACCGTTACGGCAAGAGATTCGTACCGGAATCCCGTAAGCGGGACCGGGTTGCGCATAAAGGCAAATGGCGGCAACTCCGTTATTGCCACCGATAACGCGATTACGGATGACTCTGGGAAGGCCGTGTTCCGCGTATCCGACCTGGCGGCTGAACAGGTGACTTATATGGTGGAGTCGGTACCGGATCAAATCGTTCTGTCTCCGGCGGTTACGATTTCCTTTATTTACGGAACGCCTCCGTCTATAGCCGTTCAAAGTACTCCAACAGAGCCTACGTATGGCCCTGTGCGCGTATCGGTTACGGCAGCGGTTTACGGCGAATATAACGGGATTGCCGAACTGAAATGGGCTTCCGGCCAACAGTCCGCGGATTATTTTCATCAAGGCGGCAACGAATTGATCGGGGATGAATTTGAAGTAACGTACAATGGAATATATACGGTTTATGTCAAGGATACGGCCAATAACGAAAATTTGACCGCGTTTGAAGTTTCGAATATTTTGCAGGCGAGCGATCAGGCTGATTTAAGCGATCTGTTTGTGGTAGGGATGGCATATCTTTTAACGCCTGCATTTACGCCGCAGATCACGGAGTATACGGCAAGGGTTTCTCATTCGATATCTTCGGTAGTTATTCGTCCGACGGTTTCCGACCCGCATGCCTCCGTTGTGGTGAATGGGGTGCCCGTCTGGAACGGCGGACCGTCGGGCGAAATTATCTTAACGACCGGCAATAATACCGTAACCATCGTAGTAACGGCTCAAGATGGGGTGGCGAGCAAGACGTACCGGATTACGATCACGAAGGAATCGGCTCCTTCTCCGGGAAATCCGCAGCCGGAGCCTCAGCCACCGACATCCGGTTCGGGGAGTTCTTCATCTTCTGCGGTTACGGTACCCGTACCCGTGAATGAGCCTCAGCCGCAAACGGAAAATTCCTTCTATACCAAAACGGCTTCCAAGGATGGAGGGAAGTCCATCCTTACGCTAACCGTCCATGCGGACAAGCTGAAAAAGCGGCTTGAGGAATTGGGGAAACAACCGAATCTTGTTTTCCCGGCCTTGGAGGAAGCGGATCAAGCCGCCGTGCTGCTGGACGGAAACAGCATCCGGTACTTAATGGATAGCCAGGCAGTACTGCTGTTCCATACGACAAAGGGAAGCTACAAACTGAGAGCGGATCAACTGGAATTGAACCAAGGTTCGGGGAAGGTCGGGAATATGGCGGATCTTTCTTACCGTCTGGAAATCTCGGGAAGTTCTTCCGACAGCATTTCCAAACTCGAAAAGATCGCAGAACAACAAGGCTTTGCGCTCATCGGATTGCCGTTAGATTTTTCGATCCGGGTTCAAGCGGGCGATAAATCCAAAGAAAGTGACGCTTTCGCTTCCTATGTGGAAAGTACTTTGACGATTCCGGCCAATATCGATCCCCGTACGGTAACGACGGCGGTGCGGATCGATAAGGGCGGGAGAATCCGCCACGTTCCAACGTTCGTGACTTCGCGTGACGGTAACAACGTTGCTATCGTCAACAGCTTATCGAACGGTTCGTACGTTTTGATCTCCAACGAGAAGTCCTTTGCCGACATGGCCGGCCATTGGGCTGAAGCTGCCGTGAACGATCTGGGATCGCGGATGATCGTTACCGGCACGGACGATAAGCGCTTTGCTCCGGACCGGTCTGTGACCCGGGCCGAATTTACCGCTATTCTCGCCCGTGCGGTCAGCTTGGCCGGGAAAGAAGCAAGGAATAACTTTAACGACGTTTCCGTTTCCGATTGGTTTTACGACGATATTCGGGATGCCTTCGTATATGGCATCGTATCGGGGTATCAGGATGGGTCGTTCCGGCCGGAGCGGAGTATTACCCGCCAAGAGGCCATGGTCATGATTGCGCGTGCCATGGAGCTTGCAGGGATCGAGGCGACCGATAAAGTCGATAATCAAGGAATGACAAGCTCGGAGCAGGCAGGCGGCGAAGCAAGCCCTTGGGCGATCGAGGCGGTAGAAGCGATCGCGGAGGCTGGTCTTGTGCAAGGGGATAACACCGGAGATCTCGCCTTGAACCGGGAAATTACGCGCGCGGAAACCGCAGTCATCGTGAGCCGGATGTTAATTAAGGCGGGAGTGATCAGGCAAAATTTTTAGGGATAAGAAAATCAAAAGCCGATATACACCAGAGCTTCTGAGTGTTTATCGGCTTTTCTTATGACGTCCCTTACTTCAGTAACTCCTCGGCCAATTGTAAAAATTGTTCTTTGGTTAATCTTTTGTCCCCAAAGCTGGAAAGCGTGTAATAGGCATCTTGCTTTTCGTTGTACCAATTCAGGTAATGATAGGTTATGGAGTCTTTATTTACGCTGTTAAAGACAACTTCTGTTCCGGCGACCGTAACCTTGTCCGTCGTATTGTCTTTCTCCTGCTCCACAACCATATTTCCGCCATGCATGAGGGTAGCTGAAATGCCGATATGGGCATTGCCTTTTGAATATATTCCGTTTATGCTTGACGGTTCCGACCATGGTATGGTCTTCATGAACACCTTTTCCCCCGAAGAAGCTTTGGCCGCTTGATCCTTAAGATCGCTATACACTTCCCGGTAGAAGGAGTCTTTCTTTTGCTCATCACTGGTTGGAAACTTGGGGCTCACCTTTCCGTAATCAAAGGAATAATCCATGGCGGTTTCAGGAAGGTCAGGCGCCCCCGTTCGTTTGATTTCCTTCATGAAGTCGGAATAGGAAGATATCCGCTGCTCTTTATATTCAAAACGCAAATCAGGCTCCGGACTTCCGGAGATGCTGCCGCTTTTGATATAATAAGCGATTAATTGTCCCGGCTGGGCAAAGTTTTGAGCCTGTACTGCGTATTTATCATATGCCGTTGCCGTGCCTGCCGCAGTTTCGCCCGATGCGACATGCTGAACCTTAACTACCCCGTCACGATTACGGAGTTGGATATATTCCGATGCGGCATAGGCGCTAACGGAGACCAGCAGAATCAAGGCGAGTACGCCTCCCAACGCCGTAGTTCCCCTCAGTGTTTTTTTCAAGAACGAATGCCGGCGGTCCTCAATTTCTGTGATACGGTTCATCACTTGACGAGTGACGTCGATTTCAGGCATCACTTCGTTAATCGAGGCTTGCTTTATATCTTCGTATTCATGGGCAATTCGGGTTCGTTCCAAACGATTTCCTCCTTCGATTTCATGGATTTTCGCACCTTCTGCTGGATCCGCTTCATTCTCTTTACAAGCGCATTAGGACTAACCTTCAAAATGGTACCGATCTCCGCAAAGGTTTTCTCTTCAAACACCCGCAGAATGAGCAAGTTTCGTTCCTCCAGCGATAGCCGGGACAGTGCCGCTTCTAATGAAGGCTTATACAATGCGTTATCCAGTTTCTGTTCAGGGCTTGTCGCGGTAGTTTCAGGCCGAACGATCGTCATCACCTTATGATGAATGCGGCGTCTTCGCACCAGATTCAAGCAATGATGATAGGCGATCCGATACAGCCATGCCGAAAAACGGTCCGCTCTCTTGTATTGGTGCAGCGATTGATAGGCTTTAACCAAAATATCCTGCACGGCATCCTCCGCATCCTGCCTGTTGTTCAACATACGGTAGCAATAGCGGAAAATCGGCTGCTGAAATATCCTGACGATCGCTTCATACTCGTTTGTGTTTCCTTGTTGGATGCTGCCAACCAGCGTTTCCAGTTCCTCTGAGTCCATGTATTCCTGCGGCGATGTCAAAACCTCCTTTAGCCTTTTATCCCCTATAACACTTGATGATGAAAAAAAGTGCCTTCAACAAGATAATTTTGATTTTTTTATTCATATTCTGGTTTTTTAGTAGGACAAAAGCATTAAATTTTACTACAACCACCCGCGAAACGCCCGCTTTCCAAAATTTCCTTTATAATGGCATTAATCATAATTCATTTGGAAGAGAGAAAAAAGAAATAGGAGGAACAATAATGAGTGCGGAATCAGAAGTAACAACAGGCTGGGATGCCATTGATCAGGAGTTGGGCAAAATTTACGGGGACCAGGAGCCAAAGCATTACGGGACGCTTATTTCTTATGCGTTAGGGGGGCCGGATCCCTTGGACGGAATTAGTGCGTATAAGGCGGAAGAGCCGGTTCCCCATTGGCATTTCGTGACATATGGATTTTCGGAGTTGTACGAAAAAGAATCGGAGCATGCCGAGGACAGCGGATATGGGTTTGAATTGACCTTTCGGCTGGTCCGGGAGAACGAGGAAGAAGAGCCGCCTGCATGGGCGCTGAATCTGCTTCAAAATATGGGAAGATACGTGTTTAACAGTGGCAATGTCTTTAGAGCAGGGGATTACTTGGACGCTAACGGCCCCATTTGCATGGACGCCGATACGGAACTGACGGCGCTGGCTTTTGTGGAAGATCCCCAGCTTCCGGCAATCGATACGCCGAACGGCCGCGTGGAATTTTTGCAGATGGTTGGGATCACGGGTGATGAGTTGGCGGCGATGCAAACCTGGAATACCTTGGGTGTTCTCTCGACCGGATTAACGTATCTGCCTAAATACATAACCGATCTGACACGGGAATCGCTTCTCGAGGTTCCTGCCATTTCTGCGGAAGTCCAGGCGGGGATGGAACGAGACGGCTCGAATACCGGCTTTCTGTTTGTGGACCAGCTTGCTTTCGAGCCGGCGAAAAAAGGCTTCTTAAGCAAGACCCCTGCCACGCTGAAAATAGGGGCCAAACAAGCCGAAATCGTCGGTAAACTGCTCCGCGGCCGTATTTTGAAAGGAAAGAATTTGAGTCTTGTCGGCCGCGACGTCCGGGTCGTATTCACGCCCGGAGATGAAGCAGGCTACGAAACCGGCACCGACAACGAGACCACTTTCAGGCTCGACGATAAGTCGGCCGCGGAGCTCTCAAGCAAACTGATTCCCAAAGAAAGCCGGTTTGAGCTGACCTCGTTAAGGGGAGTAGCCGTTCATATCCTGAAAACGCATATTACCGATCAAGAAGGGAACGTAGTTCATACTATCGGGTGAGGTAGCTTGATCACGGGCCGAATGTACTAAGGATATATTCAGGTATGCCGAATCTAAGGTATAGCGCCTTTTACTCAGGAAGCCTGGATTCCGCAAGCTTCAGGGTGTTAGCGATAGTTTGCTGCCAGGCAAAGATTTTCTGCTGTGAAGCCTGAATTTGAGTCAGCGCATCGACCATTAGCTCAAGTTCGGCCGCCGCTGCTACGGCATTTCCTTGCTTTACGGCTGTTTTATAGCGCTTATCCGCCGCCGATTTGGTTTTGTTTATCTCCGAAATATGTTGGTTTTCTGCCGTGATTTGCTTCTTGAGGCTTTGTACGCCGAGTAAAGTATCTTTTACTACTTTAGCTTTAGCCGTAGCTTGTTTCCTTGCAGAGGCTAAGACTTTCTTCTTGCCGGCAATCTCCTGGCGAGCCTGATTAACGGAGGTTTTGATAGCGTTCCGTTTGAGATCATAGAGTAGGGCCGATTTTTGGTCCTTGCGTTTCCTTGCTTCGGCCGCTTTTTTTCCAAGGTTGGTATATTCCTTGAGCAGCGGACCATATTTCTGCTGAGCCTGATCCGATATCGATTTTAATTGATCCAGTTTAGACTTATCTATGAGCTGCACGTTTCTATTGATCTCTTTTAACTTGTCATTATTCTCTTTGCTCAAGGACTGGATTTGTTGTTTTTCTAATGCATTGGCTGTTTTCAGGGCCGTGAAGTCGTCATACAACCGGTCGATATTGTTTAATGCGGTATTCCATACGATATCTGAGGCTTGGACTAAGGAAGGCCCGGTTATCCCAAAGATAAAGCTTAAAATAAACATAAAAATGATGACTCTCAAACTGAAAGATTTACCACGACGTGGATTCAACAACTAGATCAACTCCTCAGCGACGAAAGCACAAAAAAGCACCTGCAAGAAAGGCCGATCGGCCTGTCCTGCGAGGTGCTTCTCTCGCTTTTTCGTTCATTTTGATATTAATATTATATTTGATCGAAAGGAATGTCAATACCTTTCGGGAACATTTGTTCCTGTATAGATTGTTAAGGAGGAGAAATTCATGACCGAACGTCTTCCCTGTAAAAGCGAGGGCTGCAAAGCAACGATTTTGCCTGCGACGGCGGCCAAAACAGGCGGGTACTGCATGCCCTGCGTTCAAGAACAAGAACAGAGAAAACGGCAGGCTTATATTGAAGCGCACCGGAAAACGGTAAATCTATTCGAGGGTCTAACCGACCCCGTGGAAATTCTCAAACTGAAGCATGCTCCCAGGCGACATGGAGACGAGCCGTGATATTTTAACCTCACTGGTTTGTTATAGAAACCATAATATTGCTGGTGGCTTGCCGAAGCTTATGGAATGCGGAATGTTCCATCCCGGAGTGTTGTACAAAGATGCCGACGCTCCAGTCAGGGAACAATTGCTCCTGAGGTTGGATTGGGACTCGGATAACCGGAATACCATTCTCCTGGCTTTAAGCTGGATCGGAGACGAGCAGGTCGTGAGCCGGCTTGGGGAATGGCGGGACAACCAACCGTCGTGGGCGGAGCGGTTATATGTCGCACCGGAGATGTACGCCCGGGAAGCAGGCTGGGAACTGACGCCGGAAGGAGAGCGCCGGGATTTGTTCCATAGTCTTGCTTATGCCATCGAAAAAAGCGAGCAACCGTCCCGCTCAGAAGTGGAGGGGGGAGCTCTCTTCTTGAATCCTGCCGACAGCAACTGTCCGTGGTGCGGCGGGAAACTGGATACGCTGATGGATGTGGATACGGCTCATCCGTCGCTGTCTTATTTAAACTTGGCCGAAGATCGGCTTCAGATACAAACCTGTGTGAGATGCGGCTGTTACGGCGTAATTTACATGGAGTACGATTCCAACGGTGTTCCGGGCTGGAGCCGATTTAACCGGATTCCGGATTATCTGCAAGACCTCAGTCCGGAGGAATATGACGGAGAATATTTGGAGGCAGGCCCATTACTGACGCTATCTTCTCAGCCGCGTTCCGCGTTTTATACGACAGAATGAGGGTTATCGCAGCATAATTCCCAAATCGGGGGACATCCAAGCTGGGTTCAGGATGCGGAGTATCCGGCTTGTCCTTGCTGCGCAAAAAGCATGGTCTTTATCGGACAACTGGACTGGGAGGACCTCGAAGAATACGGGGAAGGTATTTATTATATGTTTCTTTGCCATGAGGACAGATTGACCGCCACGGTGTATCAGCAAAGCTAACCCCATCCAATTTAGGCTAGGATCAGGGTCGGGCTGTAATTTTGCTTTAGCGCGCAGGAGAAACACCAAGAAGAAACAGGCTATGATGCCTGGAAGCATCATAGCCTGTTTCTTTCTTCTATCGGGAAGAGGAGGTGAAATCAATGACCATGCGGCCCTGGATTTTGCCTTCTTCCATCTCTTCGAAGATATGGTTGATATCCTCGATCGGACGTTTGCTGACGATCGGCACGACTTTGCCTTCCGCCGCGAAGCGGAAAGCTTCCTTCAGGTCCTCGCGTGTGCCGACCAGGGAGCCGATGACCTGAATGCCGTCAAGAACCAGACGAGGAATATCCAGGTCCATTTTGTCCGTCGGGAGGCCGACGGCCACGACCCGTGCTCCGGCCTTGACTACGTCGATCGCTTGATTGAACGGTTTCTTGGCCACGGCCGTCACGACGGTGGCGTCCAGACCGGCTCCGTTGGTCAGCTCCTTGGCCTTGTCGGCCGGATCTTCCCTCAGGCTGTTCACGGCATAATCCGCACCGACGCTCAGTGCCAGCTCCAGCTTCTCGTCGCTGATGTCGAAGGCAATCACCTTGGCGTTGAACACGTGCTTGGCATATTGCACGGCGAGGTTGCCCAAGCCGCCGATCCCGAAGATGCCGATCCACTGTCCCGGCTGAATGCCGCTAACTTTGACCGCCTTGTAGGTCGTAACTCCGGCGCACGTGACGCTCGTCGCTGCGGCCGGGTCGAGCTGCTCCGGCACTTTAACCGCGTAATCCGCGGTGACGATGCATTGCTCAGCCATCGCGCCGTCTACGGTGTATCCCGCGTTCTTAACTTCGCGGCAGAGCGTTTCCCGGCCTGTCAAGCAATATTCGCACCGTCCGCAGCTCTCGAACAGCCATGCGATGCTAACCCGGTCGCCAACACCGAGACTGGTTACCCCTTCGCCCAGTTCGATGACTTTGCCGATGCCTTCGTGGCCCAGCACTCTTCCCGTCACGTCGCCGAAGTCCGCGTTTTTGACGTGCAGATCGGTGTGGCATACTCCGCAATATTCCATTTGGACCAAGGCCTCGCCGTGCTTCAGGGGACGAAGCTGCTTATCCTCGATGTGAACGTTTTGGTCCTTCGTGACAATTGCTGCTTTCATGGTAGTGGAACTCTCCTTTGACTGATATCATTGGAATCACTGCTGCTTGCATAGGCTACCCCATATCATTCGAATTCCGCATTGGAAATATACCAAGGGCAAAATCAATCTCCTTGCCAGAGGAGAACGAGCCGGTAGCAACGTTGTTTCAACAAGCTAAGGTACTACGGGTTGGGAAAATCGAACAGTAGAGCCGTTATTCGGGCTCTTCTTTTGGATTTTCCTCAGCTTATGTAACGAATTCCGGTTAAGCGGGTCATATAGTCGTGAGGATGTGAAAGCGTGGCTGACTTTGAACAAATCTATAATGAGTATTTTCGCGATGTGTACCAGTTTGTGTATTCCTTAAGCCGGAACGAAGCGCTTTCGGAAGAAGTCACCCAAGAGACGTTTTTCAAGGCGTTAAAAAGCATCGACAGCTTCAAGGGCAACTGCAAGCTCAGCGTCTGGCTCTGCCAAATCGCGAAGAACACCTATTTTACCCATCTGGACAAGCAAAAACGGTATGCACCGGAACAAGAGGGGACTGTAGCGAGCGGGGGAGGAAATCCGGAAGAAGCATTGCTGAAAACGGACGAGACCATGAGAGTTCATCGGGCGCTGCACAAGTTGAAGGAACCTTATAAAGAGGTATTTACCTTGAGAGTGTTCGGGGAGTTGTCTTTTGCGCAGATCGGCGGATTGTTTGAAAAAAGCGAGGGCTGGGCCAGGGTGAGTTTTTATCGTGCGAAACAAAAAATCCAGGAACTGCTGAAGGAGGAAGCATGAACATGAGCAAAATCCATGACAACATCGTCAGGGATCTGCTACCCTTATATATCGACAAGGTGTGCAGCAAGGAAACCATAGCCATGATCGAGGCTCATTTGGAGGGTTCCGAATCTCTGCGGGAAGAGCTCGCTAAAATGCGGGCTGAGTTGCAGATTCCCCGGGATGAGGGGCAGGAGAACCGCAAAGATGCGGAGGCGATTAAAGAGATTTCGCGGTTTTGGAACCGTTCGAAATGGAAGTCTTTTCTGAAGGGAGCGGTCATTTCCGTATTGGCTTGCGGCGTATTGCTGATAGGTTATATCGGCTTATTCAGATGGAGTATCGTTCCCGTTCCTTCCAAAGTCATTGCGATTTCGGACGTAAGCAGGCTGGAGAATGGCAAGATCGCTTATCATTTTAAGCTGACCGATGGTTATGAATCCAACTTATCCAAATTCGAGATGGACGAGGAGGGTAACTTTTACATTGTTCCGTATCGTCCCGTCATTAAATCGAAGGCGAAGGTGGATATTGCAGTCAGTTATTACAGCGCTTTGGATTATGAAAATTATATGTACGGCGAGAGATACGACGGCAAAGAGATCAGCGCCCTATACTACGGCAAGCCGGGGGATAGCGTACTGGTCTGGAAAAAAGGAAGCGATGTTCCCGCTGCCAGCGAAAAGGTGGAGGCTTGGTTTCAGCCGTGAAAGTTGTTGGTGGTCAATTAACCGCAGCCAGCGATTCGACAAGCACCGTAAAGGGAAAATGGAGGTTTACGTCCAGAACAATTGCACCACCAGGACCTATTCTGCTCCTAAGGCAAGGAAAATCTCGATCGTGATGACTGCTCCTCTTTTAGTTCACGGCGATCGTTCTTGCTGTAAAAAAAGAAAGGCTTTCGTGAGGGCTTGGTGGAGAGGTTTCTCGGTCCGCAGCTGCCTAGTTTTTGGCTCACCCTGTTTTTTCCTCTCTCTTTTTTGTGGCCTTTCTCTTAGCTCGGACTGAAGATCCTGCCGATTTCCTATTGTGCCATCCGATGAAAATGTGGCACACTATGGATAGACAAAAGCAAACGTGGCAAAGAATGCCCCGTCTCCTTTCCCATTTGGAATGGAGGCGGGGTTTTGTGGTATTGGAACCATATTCGTGCACAGCGAGGGGGATAGGAAATGGGTTTTGAGCAGGAGCATGATCAATGGTTATGCCATCATCTTAAAAGAAGGAAGGGAGAGCGGCTCGATGCGCTTAATCGCGGTCATGGCTACGGAAACCGATTGTTTGTCGAGCAGGTATGGTGGCCGCTTGCCGGACATTTTCACGGATTGCACCCGGAATATGAAGTTAAGGACTGGCGCGGCAGATCGTACTTTGTGGATATTTTGTGGGAAATCGGAGCGTCGCGCATTGCATTTGAGATCATGGATTTTGGCTCGCATGGCAAGGACCGCAGCAAATACCGTATGGACTTGAACCGCGGCCTTTTTTTGCAGTCACAGGACTGCATGGTGCTTTATATTTCGCTGGATGAGCTGAAAGAAAATCCATCTTTTATCCTCTCTGCTCTGAGGAACATTCTCTTTCCTTATTTGTCAGCGGGAAAATCTGTGAAGACAACCGCTGAGAGAGCCTATTCCAAAATCGAGCGCGATCTGATGCGGTCAGCCATCCGGCACCACCGCGTCCTTCGCCCGGCCGATGCCGCGAGGGAGCTGGAACTGCATACGATGACGGTCATTAAATACTGCCGCATATTAGTGGATAAAGGTAAATTCCGCCCGGTGGCAAGAGGGGCATCTCAGCGGGTTGTATACTATGAATATATTGGTACGCTCCAAAGTCCGGATCTGGTTTGATGATGATGGGAATAGCGGGAAGGTAAACGAGCCGAATGTATGCGAAAAAGCGAATGCAATGTGCCGGCGGGAAGGTAAACGAGCCGATTGTATGCGAAAAAGCGAATACAATGTGCCAGCGGGAAGGTAAACGAGCCAAATGTATGCGAAAAAGCGAATACATTGTGCCAGCGGGAAGGTAAACGAGCCAAATGTATGCGAAAAAGCGAATACATTGGGCCAGCGGGAAGGTAAACGAGCTGAATGTATGCGAAAAAGCGAATACAATGTGCCGCAGGGAAGGTAAACGAACCAAATGTATGCGAAAAAGCGAATACAATGTGCCAGCGGGAAGGTAAACGAGCCAAATGTATGCGAAAAAGCGAATACATTGTACCGCAGGGAAGGTAAACGAGCTGAATGTATGCGAAAAAGCGAATACATTGTGCCGGCGGGAGGGAAACGAGCTGAATGTATGCGAAAAAGCGAATACATTGTGCCGGCGGGAAGGTAAACGAGCCGAATGTATGCGAAAAAGCGAATACATTGTGCCAGCGGGAAGGTAAACGAGCCAAATGTATGCGAAAAAGCGAATACATTGTGCCGGCGGGAAGGTAAACGAGCTGAATGTATGCGAAAAAGCGAATACATTGGGCAGTCGGAAAGGTAAACGAGCCGATTGTATGCAAAAAAGCGAATACATTGGGCAGTCGGAAAGGTAAACGAGCCGAATGTATGCGAAAAAGCGAATACATTGTGCCAGCGGGAAGGTAAACGAGCCAAATGTATGCGAAAAAGCGAATACAATGTGCCGGCGGGAAGGTAACGAGCCGAATGTATGCGAAAAAGCGAATACAATGTGCCGCAGGGAAGGTAAACGAGCCCACGTGTTTGGCCATGCTTCTCCTGGATTTATAATATTTGAATCCGCAAGGCGCGCAGGCCGCGGCAATCCTGGAACAACATTTTCGAAAAATATCCTTGCCGGTTGGATGATCTGCCATATCGGTTCATCTCCGTTTTGCTTATTATGTCTACCCTATAAAGGGCATGACGACACAGAAATCCTTCTTTGACTCCAAGCCCATGTATTGCTGCGAAAAAACAGGCCTGGGGTTCCGATTTCTTTCCTCGCCGTAAATTGCAGGCATAACAAAAAACCGCCCGAAGCCCTTCGACTCCAAGCGGCATATCTACCAAGCTATCCTTGTATAAGGCTTAGCTGCAAGGCTCTTCATTCCCAGTCGCCACCGGATTGTCCGGGTAGCTAACCCAGTCGCTCCAGCTCCCCGCATAGAGCTTCGCCTGCGGGTAGCCCAGCCGGTGCAGCGCCAGCACGTTCGGGCAGGCGCTGACGCCGGAGCCGCAGTAGACGATGGCTTCGCGGCCATCGTCGAGCGCCCGGATGACCGGGGCGAGCTGCTCGCGGAGCGCAGGCTCCGCCAGCCAGGCCCCCTGGTCATCCAGCACGCCCTTCCAGAACCGATTGACCGCGCCGGGAATATGCCCGGCTTTGGCGTCAATCGGTTCTTGTTCTCCCGCGTAACGCGAAGCGTCGCGGGAGTCCACCAGCAGGACGCCGGGATCGCCTAGCGCCCGGCGGACCTCGTCCACGTCCGCGAGCATGCCGCTGCGGACGTTCGGCACGAACGCGGCAGGCACCAGGGTGCGCTGCGCGTCGGTCACTGGAAAGCCGCCGGCCTGCCAGGCGGCGAAGCCCCCGTCCATGACATACACATGGTCATGGCCCAGCCAGCGCAGCATCCACCACAGCCGCGCAGCATACAAGCCGCCCTGGTCGTCATAGGCGACGACGCGGGTGTCGTTGCCGATGCCCGCACGTCCCAGCCGGGCGGCAAGCTCCTGCGGGTCGGGCAAAGGATGGCGGCCGCCGTGGAGCCCGACCGGCGCCGATAGGTCCTTCTCCACATCAAGGAAGAC
This sequence comes from Fontibacillus forbon, assembly GCF_046559655.1. Classification (NCBI taxonomy): domain Bacteria; kingdom Bacillati; phylum Bacillota; class Bacilli; order Caryophanales; family Paenibacillaceae; genus Fontibacillus; species Fontibacillus forbon. The sequence continues at coordinate 70,898 of NZ_JBKGFV010000005.1, forward strand.
GGCGCCGGGAATATGGGAAGCAAGATACGATTGTTTGCCCTCATCCGGGTTTCCGAGCGCGAAGCGGCAGTCGACGATGACGAGATCCGGCTCGTACATCCGGGCGAGCAGCCATTTTGGCGATACAACAGGATCGATATTCATAAATAAAGCCTCCTTGATCAAAGGTGATGATATGATATTGATTCTGGCCTCAAATTACTCCCAATGTAGCACACCCCGCGAAACTCTTCAAAAAACATTGAATGAACTCGCCGCAATAGTCTATAATTAGGGGCGGTTTGTCAGAACCGCACAAATCTTTTGACTATACAAGACAGGGAGCAGCATCATGAACCCCAAATCGAAATCATTTCTCTCTTACGAGTTTCTTTATATCATCGGGATTATCGCAATTTCATTCTCTTCGATCTTTATCCGCTGGTCGACCGCCGAGGTTTCCGTCGTCGGCATGTACCGTCTCTATCTGACGAATTTGCTGATGCTTCCGATGGTGTGGAAGTACCGGAAGGAGATGTTCTCCTTAACTTCGAAGCAATGGAAGGGATTGTTGTTAGCCGGGGCGATGCTCGGGCTTCACTTTCTCTTCTGGATGGCTTCCCTGCGTCTGACCACGGTGGCAAGCTCGACCGTAATCCTCACGCTGGAGCCGATTCTCGTCATGCTCGGTTCTTTCTTTCTGTTCGGCGCAAAAGTAAACCGGGCCATGCTGGCGGGAATGGCTTTGGCTCTGATCGGTTCCGTGGCTATCGGCTCGGGCGATTTCAAACTGTCCGGTACGGCGCTACAGGGCGACTTGCTGTCTTTGCTGGGCACGGTCGCGGTAGCGGCCCATATGCTTGTCGGGAAAAAGCTTCTTTCGAACATGAGCGCATTCGTCTATAACTTCTGGGTGTTCTTCACCGCAGCGACGTTACTTGCGGGGTATAACGCCGCCCGCGGATTTGAGTTTACCGGTTATGCGCCGAGAGAATGGGGGATATATTTGCTTCTGGCCATCGTGCCGACCCTGTTCGGCCATTATTTGTTCAACTGGCTGATGAAGTTTATCAGCGCCTCCGCCGTCTCCATGGCTGTTCTGGGCGAGCCGGTATTCGCCTCTTTGCTGGCGTGGATGCTGCTTAAGGAAAGCTTGACCTGGTTGCAAATGATTGCAGGGGTCGTCATTTTGTGCGGGGTGTGGATTTTTATCCGTTACGGAAAAGAAACCCCGGCCGCAGAGCCGGAGCTTGGCACGCTAAAAGAATCGGCTTAATCAAGTCCGGTACTACCCGAGAATGTGATAGATAGATATGCCAAAAAAAAGACGCCTCTAGGCGTCTTTTTTAATGGACCGGGTCACAACCCGCATTTATTTTTTTAACTCGAAAAACTGGCTATCCCTGCGGGAATGGTATGTTAATTCACTTACGCCCGTTTGCGTAATCACGGTCTCATCGGTAAAGCGGATGATCAGCGTGTCGTTATCCACCATATGGTCGTTGCGGAAAACGCGGATGCGGAGCTGCCGGTCCAGCGCTTCCTGAAAATCCTGTTCGGTCAATAAACGTCTAATCGTTGGCACGGCGTTTGAAATCTCCTTTTCGTTTGGCTCGTTTAGCGATAAGCATACCAACGTTCAAATATATTTGTCCAGTCACGAAAGATGTGATTCGAAGCCGATATGGACAAACGCCCACCCCCGGAAGCGGGCGCATGCATACGATGCAATAAGGAATTGCACATAGGAGCACGTCCAAGCTTCCAAAGGGAGAGGATAAATATGCAGAAGTACAGGATTTGCAAGCGGAGAATTTCGCGGCGCAGGTTGAAAAGACGGCTTCCCACAGCAGGGCTTTTGCGCAAGGTGGCGTTCGGAATGCTGCCGTTTTATAAGGCGATAGTTAGCAGTCAGGGGTTTGCCGACGCTTGGAGCCATGCGGTGATCGGCGCCGATTTGGACCGCATGCGAAAGTTGTTATGCAGGGTTGATCCGCGGATTGCAGACCACGGTATGGGGACCAACGGGATCGGTTACTTTATATCTTTTAAAACCCTAGGGTCTTACTATTCTTGCGGAATTACGATTCCGCCGGGGAAAGTACAGTTCAATTTCAATCCGAAGGTACATCGGCTGATTGCCCGCGCACTGCTTCCTTTTTTCCGGGAACTGGTCTGCCGGTCACGATATGCGCCTTCACTAGCCAGCGCGATACGCCGGCATGACCGGCGGGCCGTCTCCCGCCTGGTTCACTGCCGGATCAAAACCCCCGCCTTGAGATCGGTAAAAATTGAGGACGCGGGTTTGGTGCTGACCTTCAAGTATCCTTTTAGCAAATATGAGTATACATTTGTGTTGTTCCGGGAGTTTAACTAGTTAGCCCCAAGTGACGATCAGACCGCAGTGCGTCAAGCCGCTGCCAAACCCGTACAGTAAAATCCGGTCGCCGGGGTTTAATTGTTTTGCCTGAATGCCGGCCTGAAGAGCGAGCGGAATCGATGCAGAGGAAGTATTGCCCATATCCTGCACGCTTTGCAGAGTTTTGGCCAAAGGAATGCCGCTTTTTTCGCAGATCGACTCGATCATTCTCAAGTTTGCGCTGTGCGGAACGAACCAGTCGATATCGTCCAGCGTGACTCCAGCTTGCTCAAGCAGGCGGTCAATGCCGGCCGATACGGTGCGAACCGCCCATTTGAACACTTCGCGTCCGTTCTGGACGATCCGGCCTTCGCCCTCCAACTCGGTACCGTCCATTCGGGACGACAGGCCGGAACGGTAAACTTGGATGCCGCCGCTTCCCTGGGTTCCCATGATGGCCGATTCAAACCCCGGCTGATCGGGAGCGTATTCCACAAGGGCGGCTCCGGCTCCGTCGCCGAACAAAATGCAGGTGCTGCGGTCGGTGTAGTCCGTAATTTTGGACATCGTTTCTCCGGCGACGACCAGCACCTTCTTATGGAGGCCCGAGCTGATCATTCCGTTAGCCATGTGAAGTGCATAAGTAAAGCCGGCACAGGTGGCATTCAGATCAATGGCCCCGGCGTTTTCCATTCCGAAGTGTTTCTGGATCCTGCAGGAAACGGTAGGAAAGGAATAGTCGGGCGTCGTTGTTGAAGCGATGATGAGATCGACGTCATCCAGGCTAACGTTATGCGTATCGCGCAGATTTTCAGCGGCCCGAACACATAAATCCGACGTAAACTCATTATCGGCGGCGATATGCCTCTCATTAATGCCGGTGCGTTGGACAATCCATGCATCATTCGTATCGACGAGCCGCTCCAGATCTTCGTTACGGAGTATCTTCTCAGGCACATACGTTCCAAGTGCGGTAATCCGGGCTTTTGAAATCGGGGTCAAGGCGTATCGCTCCTTTATTAATCGATTTAGTACCTGTTACTAATACCAGGTGTTATTTTGAATTGTAACAGCATTCCGAACTTTTTCCAAGCGGTATTTAAACGTAATAGGGATTTAGGTCGACAGGGAGGGAGTTCGGCCTTTTTTGCGCGATGTGTCCAAGCAATTAACGGATGGCTCCATACAGTATATTAAACGCTGCGACACTATTCGAAATGGATGAAAAGGAGGAATCCCCATGCCGGTGATCAAGCTGCATTTAAATGCTCAGAGCATCGTGACCGGTACATTGAATACTTCGACGAACACAAGCACGGTTCCGACGGTAAACCGATACACGGCTACGGTCGTGTTGGGAAATATCCTTGGTAGCACTACCGTGATCCCGGCGGCCAGCTTTACGAATGACAGCGGAGCAGCCGTTCCTGCGGGCGGGCTTGTGGTGCCGGGACCGAACGGATATTACAACCTTTATATTAACGGCGTATTGCAAAGGGGCGGATTGAGCTCGTTAAGCGCGGCGAATTTAACGATCAACAGCGCGCTTGTCATCGGGGTGACCGTGACGATTGAGGTCGTTAATTTTTCCTCCGCTTCCACCTCGGTCACGACGAACGGCTTGTCCGTATCTACGTCGATTCAATACTGACTCCGGTTCATATTCGGGTGACAGTAGTATTATTGCACTTCCGCCTCGGTCTCTATGTGGGGCCGTGAAGCTATGACGGATGGATGCAATACATAGGTTGATATGACTTTTGCTATCGCATTGATCTTTTAAACAGAAAGATGATACGCGAATGTCCGGGCGAGGGCAGGGAGCCTGCGGGGATGCTATAATGTAGGCAGGAAAGAAAGGAGTGCATCATTACATTTATGAAAACGTTGGTATTGGCGGAGAAACCGTCCGTTGCAAGGGAAATCGCACGGGTGATGGGAAGCCGCGATAAGCATAAGAGTCATTTTGAGGGACCGAAGTATGTAGTGACCTGGGCGCTCGGCCATTTGGTCGGACTGGCTGAACCCGAGGATTATGACGGCAAATTCGGGACGTGGTCCCTGGAGGATCTCCCGATTCTTCCCGGAAAAATGAAACTGAAGGTGCTGCGGGAGAGCAGCCATCAGTATAAAGCGGTACAGCAGCTTATGCGCCGCCAGGACATCGGCGAGCTGATTATCGCAACGGACGCGGCGCGGGAGGGGGAACTGCTCGCGAGATGGATTATGGAGATGGCGAAATGGAACAAGCCGTTCCAACGCCTTTGGATCTCTTCGCAAACGGACAAGGCGATCAAGGAAGGTTTCGCTTCGCTGAAGCCGGGCGCGCAGTTCGAGCGGCTGTACCATTCGGCGCGCTGCCGGGCCGAGGCCGACTGGATGATCGGCCTGAACGTGACGCGGGCGCTGACTTGCAAATTCGGCGCCCCGCTGTCGGCCGGACGCGTGCAGACGCCGACGCTGGGCATGATCATGCAGCGCGAGCGCGAGATTCTCTCCTTCCAGTCGGAGGAGTATCAAGTGGTCCGCGCCGATTTGGGCTCCTTCGAAGCCGTATGGCGCGGAAACGGCGGCGACTCCCGCATCTTCGATGCGGACAAGGCCGCGAGCTTGCAGCGGAAGCTGGAAGGCCGCAGCGGCAAAATTCTCAAGCTGAACAAGAGCGAGAAGCAGGTGCCGCACCCGCAGGCATACGACTTGACCGAGCTGCAGCGGGATGCCAACCGTCTGCTGGGTTTTTCGGCAAAGCAAACGTCCAATGTGCTGCAGCGGTTGTATGAACAACACAAGCTGGTTACTTATCCGCGTACGGATTCGCGTTATCTGACCACGGATATGGTCGATACGCTGAAGGAGCGCTTGACCAGCGTTGCCATCGGGCCTTATGCCCCGCTTGCGAGACCGCTGCTAAGGAAGCCGCTGCCGGTAAGCAAACGGATCGTGGATGACAGTAAAGTCAGCGATCACCATGCGATTATCCCGACGGAGCAGACCGTCATATTAAATGCTTTAAACACGGAAGAACGCAAGCTGTATGACTTGATCGTACGGCGTTTTATCAGTCTGTTCTATCCGCCGGCCCGGTTCGACAGCGTTGCCGTCGTTCTGGACGTTGACGGGGAGAAGCTGCATGCCAAGGGCGTTACCGTCAAGGACAACGGATGGAGAGCCGTTTATGACGGGCAGGCGATCGACGAGTCGGACGAGGACGATGACCGGGAAGACCGGGAGGAGAACGGCAAGGCTTCGCTGCCGGAGCTGAAGGAAGGCGAAACCGTCACGGTAAAACGTTGCCGCATCCAAAGCGGGCGAACTCAGCCGCCGAAGCGGTATACGGAGGCTGCACTGCTCACCCAGATGGAGAAACACGGGCTCGGCACGCCGGCGACGCGCGCGGACATCATCGAGAAACTGGTGAGCTCCGACACGATCGATCGTCAGGGTTCCGCCTTGCATCCTACGGGCAAGGGCAAGCAGTTAATCGAGCTGGCTCCCGCCGATCTCCGGTCGCCGGAACTGACGGCGAAATGGGAGTCGGAGCTGGAGCGGATCGCCCGCGGGCAAGGCAAACCGGAGCCGTTCCTCGGCGGGATCCGGGAAATGGCCGTGAGCCTCGTGCGTGGAGTCAAGAACAGCGAGGCTTCGTACAAGCCGCACAATGTATCGAACAGCCATTGTCCGGATTGCGGGACGCGCCTGCTCGAGAAGAAATCGAAACGGGGCCTGCTGCTCATTTGTCCGAGCGAGGACTGCGGCTACCGCCGGTCCGGAGAAAAACGTCTCTCCAACCGCCGCTGCCCGCAGTGCCATAAGAAGATGGAGCTGAAGGAAGGCAAGGCCGGGCTTTACGTCCAGTGTCTGCCTTGCGGCATTACCGAAACTGTAAATAAGGATTCCAAGCACGTGAACAAGCGGGAGCAGCAGAAGCTGGTCCAGCAATACGCAAAGCAGGAAACGCTCGGCTCCAACCTGGGAGAATTGCTTAAGGCCGCCATGGAGAAAAAGGGAGACTGATGATCCCTATAGCGTGAAAGGAGGCCGGAGACCTGCTTCCGCATGCGGTATCCGATACTTCCATTCCGCATAAAAGGCGAAAGCGCTCGGGATGCTAAAACCCGGGAGGTGATCTTATGCCGTACAACAAAGCAGAGAAGACCCAAAACCGGCAGAATAAATCAAGTATTCTGGAGGAAACCGTTTCGCTGAAGCCCAAGAAGCAGGCGGATCGGCCTCCGAGCCTGAATGAGATTTCGAAGCAGGAATCGTAACTGATTGTGAGCTCCCCGGGAGGGGAGCTTTTTTAATACAAGCATTAGCAGTATAATAGAGTCAGTAAGGCTGATGCCAAGGAAGCCGGGTATGAGGGGGCGGTCGACATGAGGACGGGGCTATTGGTCTGGTTTATTTTTATCAATGTTGTGGCATATATCGTCATGTCCGACGACAAACGGCGCGCCAGGCAGAGGAAAGAACGCATTCCCGAAAAGACGCTGTTCCTGCTCGCCGCCATCGGCGGAGCGCTGGGGATATTGCTGGCCATGAACATGAAACGCCACAAAACGAAACACGCAAGTTTCCGGATCGGGGTTCCGCTGCTGCTTCTTTTGAACGCCGTGCTTTACGGTTATTTTTTAACCTGAACTTCATCGACATTCAGTACAGCCTTCGTTTCATTCCGGATTTATAGGGTTTAATGGTGTACATACTTTTAGAGAAGAGGGGTGCTTTCCTATGTTATTTTCTAAAATTGTAGCCGCCTATGACGGTTCCAAAGCTTCCAACAAAGCGCTTGATAAGGCGATCGAATTGGTTAAGGTCTCGCCGGGAGCGAGTCTTGAGGTGTTGCACGTGTTTGATTTTCCGCGGTTTTATGTAGCTGAGGGGTTCGCGCCTGTGCCAGCTTCGGTTAATCAGGATTTTTACGAATTGGCCGAGAAAACGGTGGAAGAAGCGAAAAACCGCCTGGAAGCAGCTGGCGTAACCGCCAAGGTGGAGCTGATCCAGGGAGCTCCGGCGGAAGGAATTCTCGATTACGCGAAAAAGCACGACAACGACGTCATTATCATCGGCAGCCGCGGCCTTGGCGGCATCCGCGAATTCGTGCTCGGCAGCGTTAGCCATAACGTCGTTCAGCATGCGCGCATTCCTGTGCTCGTCATCAAATAAATATCAAAGTCGGAAGGAACGCCGGTGATCGGTGTTCCTTTTTTTGTAGTTTTGCGGCAGCATAGCTTATGTAACGGACATGGAAGCCCTTAAACAGCACGAAAATGTTGATTTCATAATCTAACGGACACCAGGGCTCTTAAGTTAGGGAAATGAGCGCTATTTTGGGCTCGGAAAGGCAATTAAGGTCCTCTGTGTCCGTTAGCGCAGGAAATGTGGTTTTTTTTGCGATTTAACGGCTCCTGTGTCCGTTAGAATGGAGGGAGCAGTTTCGGCGGCAAATAAGACAAGCTGGTGGGCAAGGGTAACAGTCTTTAAGTCACCACCATGAGCTAAAGACGAACATTCGGATTTGGCATTATTTTAATGTTCGTGTTTTAGTTGACATCCTTTGTCCGGGATTGGTACACTAGAGGAGAACGGCGGGAAACCGCAATATCAGTTGAATAGTTAGTTATCTCGTATAAAGCCGGGGATAAGGCCCGGAAGTTTCTACCTGAGAACCGTAAATTTTCGGACTACGAGTGAATACGTCATTTTGAGTGCAGGTTAAAAGTCAGGACTTGCGGCACTAAGCATAGATGACTTTTAAACATCCATTTCAAGATAAGTTGCTCCACGCGGACACCTTATTTGACGATGACCCCAGTGAGTGAAAGTTTTGGGGGATCGCAGGTCGAAGCGGCAACGGCGCGTTCACACCCGGGTCCGGATCTTTGAAAATACATGTTATTTTCATGGTGTCCCGGACTTTTTTTTATTGGAACGAAGGAAGCAAATTGCAACGTATTACGCCGCTTAACGGCGGCTGTGGAGTTACTTGTTTGCCCGGGCCGGGATAGTTTCCGGAACGCGATTAAATATAGAAAGTGGGTTTTATCAATGTCAGCACAGGTTGCGGTAATCATGGGGAGCAAATCGGACTGGGAGACGATGTCCCACGCATGCGCGGTATTGGAGGAACTGGAAGTCCCTTATGAAAAACAGGTGGTGTCGGCTCATCGCACGCCCGATCTCATGTTTGAATTTGCGGAAAACGCGGCCGGACGCGGGCTGAAGGTCATTATCGCCGGCGCCGGGGGAGCGGCTCATTTGCCCGGCATGGTTGCAGCGAAAACCGTACTTCCGGTCATTGGCGTTCCGGTCAAATCGGCGGCGTTGAACGGCCTGGATTCGTTGCTCTCGATTGTGCAGATGCCAGGAGGCATCCCGGTGGCGACTGTGGCGATCGGCAAAGCGGGTGCGATTAACGCCGGATTGCTGGCGGCTCAGATGCTGGGCGCGTTCGATTCGAAGCTGGCCGTCCGGTTGCAGGAGCGCCGCGACAACTTGCGCGACGCGGTGCTGAAAAGTAGCAGCGAGCTGGTGCTCGGAGCGGAGGGACAATGAGCGCGGCAGAACGGCGGAATGGGCCTGGCATTGGCGGGGGCGCTCCGAAGAAAGAGGCCCCGGTGATTGCTCCGGGCTCCACGATCGGCGTGCTCGGCGGCGGCCAGCTAGGCCGGATGATGGCTTTGGCCGGTAGCAACCTCGGCTACCGCTTCATCGCGCTGGATCCGACGCAGGAGTCGCCGTGCGGACAAGTCGCGGATCAGATCGTTGCGGGATATGCCGACAAGGAGGCAGCCCGGGCACTGGCGGAGCGTGCGGATGTCATCACGTACGAGTTCGAGAACGTGGACGCCGGTGTGGCCGCGCTGCTGGAGGAGCAGTCGTACGTGCCGCAAGGCAGCCGCCTGCTTTATACGACTCAGCACCGGCTGCGCGAGAAGCGTGCGGTCGAGGCGGCTGGCGTGAAGGTGGCGCCGTATGCGGAGATCGGCAGCGAGGCGGACCTGCGGGCCGCCGTGTCCAGGCTGGGCCTGCCGGCCGTGTTGAAAACGGCAACCGGCGGTTATGACGGCAAGGGCCAATGGGTCCTCCGGTCTGAAGGCGAGATCGGCCCGGCCTATGCCGAGTTGAGCCGGGCTGGGACGGAGCTGGTGCTGGAGCAGTTCGTTCCGTTCGTGAAGGAACTGTCGGTCATCGCGGCCCGCAGCCCGCGCGGCGAAATCGTCACGTTCCCGGTTGCGGAGAACATTCATGTGGATAACATACTGCATGTGTCCATCGTTCCGGCCCGGGTGGACGAAGCGGTGCAAAGGGAAGCGGAGCGGCTGGGTGCCCGGATCGCCGAATCGATGGAAGCGGTCGGACTGCTTGCGGTGGAGATGTTTTTGACGGAAGACGGCAAGCTGTACGTCAATGAATTGGCGCCGCGCCCGCATAATTCGGGCCACTACACGATGGAGGCGTGCGCCACCTCGCAGTTTGAACAGCATGTGCGGGCGGTATGCAATCTTCCGTTGGGCGAAACGTCGCTGCGGACGCCGGTCGTGATGGTCAATGTGCTCGGCGAGCATATGGAGGCGGTGACGGAAGCCGTGGCAAGCGGCGATTGGTTTGGCGGGACGGAATCTTCGGCAATGACTGGATTTAACGTGATCCCGAAAGTACACTTATATGGAAAGAACGGCTCGGCCCCCAAACGCAAAATGGGGCATATTAATTTACTGTGCGGGGATGTACGGGACGGACTGGATTTTATACAGCAAACCAAGATTTGGAGGAATCAAGACTCATGATCGAACGTTACAGCAGACCGGAAATGAGAGCCATTTGGACCGAGGAGAACAAGTTCAAAGCCTGGCTCGAAGTTGAAATTTGCGCATGCGAAGCTTGGGCGGAACTGGGCATTATTCCAAAGGAAGACGTAGCGCTGCTGCGGCAAAACGCGACTTTTGACATCGACCGGATTTATGAAATCGAACAGGAAACCCGCCACGACGTTATCGCGTTTACGCGGGCCGTATCGGAGAGCCTGGGAGCGGAGCGGAAGTGGGTGCATTACGGCCTGACTTCGACCGATGTCGTAGATACGGCGCTGGGTTACTTGCTGAGACAAGCGAATGAAATTCTGGAAAAAGATATCGTGAACTTTATCGAAATACTACGCGACAAAGCGCTGGCTTATAAAGATACGCCGATGATGGGACGCACGCACGGGGTACATGCGGAACCGACCACCTTCGGGCTCAAAATGGCGCTCTGGCACGAAGAAATGAAACGCAATCTGGAGCGTTTCCGCCGCGCGGCGGACAATGTGCAGTACGGCAAAATCTCCGGCGCGGTCGGCACCTACGCAAACATCGATCCGTTCGTCGAGGAGTTCGTTTGCGCCAAGCTCGGCACAAGCCCGGCGCCGATTTCCACGCAAACGCTGCAGCGTGACCGCCATGCGGAATACATGGCGACGCTGGCGCTGATCGCCACGTCGCTCGATAAGTTCGCGACCGAGATCCGCGCCTTGCAAAAGAGCGAATTCCGCGAGGTGGAAGAAGCTTTCGCGAAGGGGCAGAAGGGTTCGTCCGCAATGCCTCACAAACGCAACCCGATCGGTTGCGAGAACATCTCCGGCCTCTCCCGCGTCATCCGCGGCCATATGATCTCGGCTTACGAAGATGTGCCGTTGTGGCATGAGCGCGACATTTCGCACTCCTCGGTGGAGCGCATTATCTTGCCGGATGCGACGATGTTGCTGAATTACATGCTGAACCGCTTCGGCAATATCGTGAAAAATCTGACGGTGTTCCCGGAAAACATGAAGCGCAATATGGGACGTACGTTCGGCGTACCGTTCTCCGGCCGCCTCTTGACGAAGCTGATCGATAAAGGCTTCAGCCGCGAGCAGGCTTACGATACCGTACAGCCGCGCGCGATGCAGGCTTGGGAGACTCAGCGCCAATTCCGCGATATCGTCGAAGAGACGCCGGAAATCACCTCGGTACTGAGCAAGGAAGAAATCGACGACGCTTTTAACCCGGCATGGCATTTGAAGCATGTCGATACGATTTTCCGCAAGCTGGGATTGGTTGAAAAGTAGGAGCGCGAGGACAGCCTGAATCGGGGGGATTGCTATGGATCCCCTCCTCGGCCGTCCGGCTCTGTGTTTTTGAAATAGCGATAAAAAATATCGTTATTTTGCCCGATGCAGCGTTTTTGATCGGCGTTAGGCCCAAACGGCCGTTAAGTTGAGAAAAGGCTTGAAGTAGGGATATTTTTTACCGTTATCTCTTGAACTTATGGGAGAAGAAGGAGACAGGAGGAAGCGAACATGTCAACACCGGCAATTTCCACGGCGGCCGAACTGATCCAGGCTCCGTTGCTTTACAAAGGCAAGGTCCGGGAACTCTACGATCTGGGGGAATATTATTTGATCGTGGTGACGGATCGAATCTCCGCATTCGATTACGTGCTGGAACCGGCCGTACCCGACAAGGGCAATGTGCTGAATCGGCTCAGCGCGTATTGGTTCGAGCAGACCCGGGATTTGATGGACAATCACGTGATTAATACGGATGTTGAACGACTTGGCGATATCGTGCCGAAAGAGCATCGGGACGCGCTTAGAAACCGGGTTATGGTGACCCGCAAAGCGCAGCGGATCGATATCGAATGCGTCGTCCGCGGATACGTCACCGGGGGAGGCTGGCGCCAGTATGAGAGCAGCGGCGAAATCAACGGGATCAAGCTGCCGGAAGGACTCCGCAAGAACAGCAAGCTGGAGCGGCCGATTTTCACCCCGGCGGCCAAAAACGATGTCGGACACGACGAAGATATTTCGTTCGCGGCGATGTCGGAGCTGGTAGGCGCGGATTTGGCCGAACAGCTTCGCGACCGAAGCTTGGAGCTGTACGGCTTCGCCCGTGATTACTGCGAGAAACGCGGCATTATTTTGGCGGATTGCAAACTGGAATTTGGCCTGATTGACGATAAACTGATCCTGATCGACGAGATTTTTACGCCGGATGCTTCCCGCTTCTGGGCAAAAGAAAACTATGCGCTCGATATCGAAATCGATAGCATGGACAAAGAACCGGTTCGGACTTATCTGGCCGGTTCGGATTGGGACAAGAACAGCCAGCCTGATCCGCTGCCAACGCAAGTGGTCGAGGAAACAACCCGGCGTTACCGTGAAATTTTTAGCCGGTTGACCGGCCAGGAACTTAAGTAATCTTTTGTATTAATCATTCGCGGCATCGCCGCTCAATCCAACACTAGGAGGAACACGAGGAAATGATGAAAGCTCGCGTTTATGTCACCATCAAGCAAAGTGTACTTGATCCGCAGGGGGTTGCCGTACAAGGCGCGCTGCATTCCATGGGTTTCAGGGAAGTGGACAGCGTCCGGATCGGCAAGTATATGGAAATTCAGTTGGATACCAACGACCGTTTCGAGGCGGAAGCCCGTATCAAGGCGATGTGCGAAAAGCTGCTTGCCAATACGGTGGTAGAAGATTACCGCTTTGAATTGGAGGGCTGATATATGAAATTCGCAGTACTCGTATTTCCCGGTTCCAACTGTGATATCGACTGCTATAAAGCGGTGGAAGATACGATCGGGGAGCCTGTCGACTACGTGTGGCACACGGCCACGGATCTTTCCGCTTATGATTGCATTCTCGTTCCTGGCGGTTTCTCTTATGGCGATTATCTCCGCTGCGGCGCCATTTCCCGGTTTGCTCCGGTCATGGCGGAAGTCGCGAAAGCCGCAGAGCAAGGCAAATATGTGCTTGGCATCTGTAACGGATTCCAGATTTTGACCGAAGCCGGACTGTTGCCGGGTACGCTGCGGCGCAATATGTCGCTGAAGTTCCGCTGCCACGATACCGTGCTTCGCGTAGAAAACAACGGCAATCCGTTTACGACGCAATACGCTGCGGGGGAAGAGATTACGATTCCGATCGCGCATGGCGAAGGCAACTATTATTGCGATGAAGCCACGCTCTCCCAATTGAAGAAAAATAACCAGATTATTTTTAAATACGTGAATAATCCGAACGGGTCGGTCGATGATATCGCCGGCATCTCCAACGAACGCGGCAACGTGGTCGGAATGATGCCCCACCCGGAACGTGCGGTGGATAGCCTGCTTGGCTCGGATGATGGCAAAAAGATGTTTACTTCGATATTAAAGGCATGGAGGGATCGGCATGAGTCAGCAAGTGTCCGCTAAAGAACCGAATGCGGAGCAAATCGCAGAACAGCAAATTTACAAACAGATGGGCGTTTCGGATAGCGAGTATGAACTGATCTGCGGATTCCTCGGCCGGAAACCGAACTATACGGAAATCGGCGTGTTCAGCGTAATGTGGTCCGAGCACTGCGCTTACAAAAACTCCAAACCGCTGCTGCGCCGTTTTCCTACCAGCGGCCCCCGCGTATTGATGGGTCCAGGTGAAGGTGCGGGGATCGTCGATATCGGCGACAACCAGGCGGTTGTATTTAAAATTGAAAGTCACAATCACCCTTCGGCGGTAGAGCCTTATCAAGGCGCAGCGACGGGCGTGGGCGGCATTATCCGTGATATTTTTTCCATGGGTGCTAGACCGGTCGCTTTGTTAAACTCTTTGCGGTTTGGCAAATTGGAGAGCGAGCGCGTGAAGTATTTATTCGAGCATGTCGTTTCCGGTATCGCCGGTTACGGCAACTGTATCGGTATCCCGACGGTAGGCGGCGAGGTTGTGTTCGACGACAGCTATGACGGCAACCCGCTGGTTAATGCGATGTGCGTCGGGCTGATCGATCACGATAAAATCCAACGCGGCGTCGCTAAAGGCGTAGGTAACCCGGTATTCTATGTTGGTCCGCCGACGGGCCGCGACGGTATTCATGGCGCGACGTTCGCTTCGGAAGAACTGACCGAGGAATCGGAAGCTAAACGGACGGCAGTGCAGGTCGGCGATCCGTTCATGGAGAAGCTCGTCATGGAAGCTTGCCTCGAACTGATCGACACGGGCATCGTGCTCGGCATTCAGGACATGGGCGCGGCCGGGCTTACTTGCTCCAGCGCCGAGATGGCGAGCAAAGCGGGCAACGGGCTTGAGTTGTACCTGGATCAGGTGCCGCAACGCGAAGAGGGCATGACGGCTTATGAAATGATGCTGTCCGAATCCCAGGAGCGGATGCTGTTCGTCGTCGAGCCGAAGGATGAGGCGCAGGCGATGGAGATTTTCGAACGTTGGGGCGTCATTTGCTCTAAGGTCGGTAAAGTGACGGACGATGGCCGCCTGAAGCTGTTCCATCATGGCGAAATCGTAGGCGATATGCCGGTAACGGCGCTGGTCGACGAGTGCCCGATTTATGAAAAACCGTCCGCTGTACCAACTTATTACGAGCAAAACGCGGCCGTGGATACATTGCGTTACGCGGAGGTCTCCGACCTTGGGGAAGCGCTCGAAAAAGTGCTGGCATCGCCTTCGGTGGCGAGCAAAGCCTGGGTTTACGACCAGTATGACTACATGGTCCGCACCAGCACGGCGGTTCGTCCGGGCTCGGATGCTGCGGTCGTAACGATTCGCGGGACCCGTAAGGGCCTGGCGATGACGACGGATTGCAACGGACGATTCGTCTATCTGGATCCGGAAGTAGGCGGCAAGATCGCGGTCAGCGAAGCGGCGCGTAATATCGTTTGTTCGGGTGCGGAGCCGCTGGCGATTACGGACAACCTGAACTTCGGAAGTCCGGAGAAGCCGGAAATCTTCTGGCAGATGGAGCGGGCGGTCGACGGCATGGCGGAAGCTTGCCGCGTGCTGGACGCGCCGGTTATCGGCGGCAACGTCAGCCTGTACAACGAGAATGCCAAAGGCGCAATTTATCCGACGCCGGTCGTCGGGATGGTCGGACTGGTACACGATACCGACCATATTACGACGCAGGGCTTCAAAGCCGAAGGTGACGTCATCCTGCTGCTCGGCGAGACGCGTGGCGAGCTTGGGGGCAGCGAATTCCAGGCAACCGTGCATGGCGTGACGGAAGGACGCCCGCCGCAGTTGGATCTGGCGGTGGAGAAGAAGCTGCTGGATGCCGTTCTTGGCGCAATCCAAAACGGGCTGGTTGCTTCCGCGCACGACTTGTCGGAAGGCGGTTTGGCGGCAGCGCTGGCGGAATCTTGCATTAGCGGCGGCCTGGGCGCCATTGTCGAGTTTGATTCCACGCTGCGTCCCGATGTGGCCTTGTTCAGCGAATCACAGTCCCGGATCCTGCTTTCCGCCTCTGCGGAACAAGCGGAGAAACTGCAGGATTTCATCGCTTCGCGCGGTGTTCCGGTACAAAGAATCGGACGGGTGGCAGGCGAGAACCTTGTCATTCACGTAGGCGGAGTTTCCGCCCTGAACAGACCGGTGGAGGGACTCAAGCGGGTCTGGGAGGACACCATTCCATGTCTGATGAAATAATACCGCAAGGGCTTTGGACAGGCGATTATTATAACGAAGGCACGGGACGAAGCGATATATTCGATACCTTAAAAGAAGAGTGCGGCGTGTTCGGCGTATTCGGCCATGGGGAGGCCGCCTCTCTTTCCTACTACGGGCTGCATGCTTTGCAGCACCGGGGGGAGGAGAGCGCCGGGCTGTGCGTAACGGACGGGAAGTCGTTCAACTACCACCGCGGCATGGGGCTGGTCAAAGAGGTGTTTGACCGCGACAAGCTGGCCTCGCTGGCCGGGAACCGATCCATCGGCCATGTGCGGTATTCGACGAGCGGCGACAGCCGCTTGACCAATGCGCAGCCGTTGATCTTCAAATACCGCGACGGCGACCTGGCGGTGGCGACGAACGGTAATATCGTGAACGCGCCGAAAATCCGCCGCGAGCTGGAGCAAAGCGGCTCGATCTTTCAGACGACGAGCGACACGGAGGTGATCGCGCATTTGATCGCGCGGTCGCCGAAGGATTTCGTCGAAGCGGCGAAGGACGCGCTCCGGCAGCTTGTCGGCGGCTTTGCCTTCCTGCTGCTGACGAACGACAAGCTGCTCGTCGCCAGCGATCCGAACGGCTTGCGTCCTTTGACGATGGGACGGCTGGGCGACGCCTATCTGTTCTCGTCCGAAACATGCGCGTTCGAGGTGGTCGGCGCGGAGACGATCCGCGACATCAAGCCGGGCGAGATGCTGGTGCTTGATGAGAACGGGCTACGGGAAGACCGGTATACCGAGCCCGAACGCAAAGCGCTGTGCGCGATGGAGTACATTTATTTCTCCCGTCCCGACAGCGATCTAAACGGGTCGAACTTGCATGCCTCGCGCAAGCGGATGGGGCAGGTCATGGCGCAGGAGTCGTTCGTGGACGCCGATGTGGTCACCGGCGTGCCCGACTCCAGCATCTCGGCCGCCATCGGCTACGCGGAGCAGACCGGCATCCCTTACGAGCTCGGTCTGATCAAAAACAAATACACCGGCCGGACGTTCATCCAGCCGAGCCAGGAGCTGCGCGAGCAGGGCGTGAAGATGAAGCTGAGCGCCGTCCGCCGCGTGGTGGAAGGCAAGCGCGTCGTCATGATCGACGACTCGATCGTCCGCGGCACGACGTCGCGGCGCATCGTCAATCTGCTGCGCGAAGCCGGGGCGACCGAGGTGCATGTGCGCATCACCTCGCCGCCGTTCAAGAACCCGTGCTTCTACGGGATCGATACGCCGGATCGGGGCGAATTGATCGCCTCGTCCAAAACGGTCGATGAAATCCGCCGGGAGATTAATGCGGATTCGCTGCAGTTTTTGACGCCGGAGGGCCTGGTCCGAGCCGTTGGTGGCGACAATCGGGACGACTATAAAGGCGGCCTGTGCATGGCCTGCTTCGACAACGATTACCCGACCCGGACCGATTTCGACGGCGAAGAGAAATTCGGCTGCACCTGCTGATTTTTCACGACATTTGTATTTCATGGGATGAAATAATGCCGGGTCTCGGGCCGGAAGTCACGGATTTGGACCCGTCTGGACGGAGCAAAGAGGTGGCTCCGGAGTTGAATCAGCGTTCGATGACTGAGCTGGCTCAGGATAGATGAATGTTCGGAAACAGGAGTAGAGAGATAAGTTCGGAGTTAGTGCCGGGGTTCGGCAACTGAGCCAGGTTCAGAAGATAGAGTAGAGTTGCGGACAAAGGCAGAGTAAATAAGTATGGTGTGAGTAACAGAAATCGGCGGCATAGCTAAGTTCAAGGTAGAGTAATTTTTTTCTTTCGAGCGCATCGAGTAATGCCTGAAGCCAAGTTAGTGCCCAAATGTGGATGTCATCTGAAAATTAACTGTATTTTCTCCAGCTAATTTTCCCGGTTTTGACCGTTATTCTTAAATAGCTGGATTTTCTCCAGTTAATTTCGGGTTTTTTGGCCAAGAGGGAGCTTTTCGAGCAAAATAGCTGGAGGTTTTCCAGTTAATTTGCATGATGAAGCGTTTATCGAGAATTTACCTGTAGGTTTTACAGTTAAATTGAATTGATGCCATAAGAAGCGATTCGGTACTGTTTGATGTAAAACGACGGTTCCGTGCAATTCAACAAGTACGGCTGCAAGTGTTGGGCGTGTTCAATAAATCCATTTTGAGGAGTGTGTCCTTACGTGTCTGAAGCTTACAAAAACGCCGGTGTGGATATCGCGGCAGGCAATGAAGCGGTAGAGCGGATGAAGAAGCACGTCAAACGGACGTTCCGTCCGGAGGTTATGACGGATTTGGGCGGTTTCGGGGCTTTGTTCGGGCTGAACAAAGACAAATATGAGGAGCCGGTGCTGGTGTCGGGAACCGACGGCGTAGGCACGAAGCTGAAGATCGCGTTCGCGATGGATAAGCACGATACGATCGGAATCGACGCGGTCGCGATGTGCGTGAACGACATTGTCGTTCAAGGGGCGGAACCGCTGTTCTTCCTCGATTATCTGGCTTGCGATAAAGTGGTGCCCGAGAAGATCGAGTCGATCGTGGCCGGGATTGCCGAAGGATGCCATGAATCGGGCTGTGCCCTGATCGGTGGCGAAACGGCGGAAATGCCGGGCATGTACAGCGAAGGCGAATATGACATCGCCGGGTTTACGGTCGGCGTGGTCGACAAGAGCAAAATCGTCAACGGCAGCACGATCGCAGCCGGCGACACGGTGATCGGCCTGGCGTCGAGCGGCGTGCACAGCAACGGCTTCTCGCTGGTGCGGAAGCTGCTGCTGGAGCAAGCCGGTTACGGCTTGCACGACAGTCTGCCGGAACTCGGCGGCGACAAGCTCGGCGAGGTGCTGCTGACGCCGACCAAGCTGTATGTGAAGCCGGTGCTCAGCCTGCTGGAACAGGTTAAGGTCAAAGGGATGGCTCACATTACCGGCGGCGGATTCATCGAGAACATTCCGCGCGTTCTGCCGGAGGGAGTAAACGTCGAAATCGACTATGGCTCATGGCCGATTTTGCCGATCTTTTCGCTGCTACAGCAAAAGGGCAACGTCAGCAACCGGGATATGTTTACGACGTTCAATATGGGCATCGGCCTTGTCATCGTCGTATCGGAACAGGAGGCCGAGGCTTCCTTGGCAGCCCTTCGCGCCGTGGGAGAAACGCCTTATGTGATCGGAAAGGTAACTTCCGGCGAAGGCATCGTTACGTTTAAGGGAGCGGAAGTGTAATGGCGTCGTCTTCCTCATACCGGATCGCGGTGTTTGCTTCCGGCCAGGGAACCAATTTTCAAGCGCTGTTGGAGTCCTCGCGAGCAGGCGAACTTGGCTCCGCGGAAATTGTCCTGTTAGTTTGCGACAAGCCGCAGGCTCCGGTGGTAGAGCGCGCACGGCAAGCGGGCATAGATACTTTTCTTTTTACGCCTAAGGCGTATGCCCGTCGTGAAGATTACGAAGCGGAAATTGTCGCGGAGCTCGAAAAACATGAGGTAGATCTCATTGTGCTTGCAGGATATATGAGGCTCCTTACGTCGGTTCTGGTGGAACCTTATGCGGGGAGAATGATCAACATTCATCCCTCGCTGCTTCCGGCGTTTCCGGGCAAAGATGCGATCGGACAGGCATGGGAATACGGCGTGAAGGTAACCGGCGTTACCGTGCATCTGGTGGACGGAGGCATGGATACGGGCGCGGTTGTGGCGCAAGCGGCGGTTCCTTTGCTGCCGGATGATAATATTCAGACACTGGAAGACAGAATCCATCAAGCGGAAAAAGAGCTGTACCCGCAAGTCGTGTCGTGGTTTGCAAGCGGCCGAATTACGGTGGAAGGCAGAAAAGTCACTGTACGACAGTAAAATGCGTCTTTTTCAGCCGGACAGATGAGGTTTCGATATTTCCCGAGAAATATCGGGGTCAGGATTACTCAATTTAAAGGAGGAGCGAATCGTGGGAATCAAAAGAGCGCTCGTTAGCGTATCTGACAAAACAGGCGTCGTGGAGTTTTGCCGTGAATTGTCACAGTTGGGTGTGGAGATTATTTCGACAGGAGGCACCAAGAACCTGTTGTCGAAGGAGGGAGTTCCTGTCATCGGGATTTCCGATGTGACGGGTTTTCCGGAAATTCTGGACGGTCGTGTCAAAACGCTCCACCCTGCCGTTCACAGCGGCTTGCTCGCCGTACGTGACAGCGCGGAGCATCAGGCTCAAATGAAGGAACTGGGGCTGGATTACATCGATCTGGTCGTCGTAAATCTATATCCGTTCCAGGAGACGATCGCCAAGCCGGATGTTACGTATGAAGATGCGATCGAGAACATCGACATCGGCGGGCCGACCATGCTGCGTTCGGCGGCCAAGAACCACGCTTTTGTCAGCGTAGTTGTCGATTCTGCCGATTACGGCGCCGTTCTGGAGGAGGTCCGCGCAGGCGGAGACACATCCCTGGAAACGCGCAAGCGGTTGGCAGCCAAAGTATTCCGTCATACCTCGGCCTACGACGCGCTGATCTCCGATTATTTGTCGAACGTGACCGGAGATCCGCTGCCTGAGCGTTACACGGTAACCTATGAGAAAATTCAGGACCTCCGTTACGGCGAAAATCCGCATCAAAAAGCGGCATTCTATCGCAAACCGCTGGCTGCAGCGGATACACTGACGACAGCCGAACAGCTTCACGGCAAAGAATTGTCGTACAACAATATCAATGACGCAAATGCGGCGCTGCAAATCGTGAAGGAGTTTGAAGAGCCGGCCGTAGTGGCCGTAAAACATATGAATCCTTGCGGGGTCGGCGTCGGCGAGAGCATCTACGAAGCTTACCGTAAGGCCTACGATGCCGATCCGGTATCGATCTTTGGCGGGATCGTCGCAGCCAACCGGATCATTGACGAAGCAACGGCGATGCTGCTGAAAGAGATTTTCCTTGAAATTATTCTGGCGCCTGGTTTCACGTCGGAAGCCCTGGAAGTGTTGACGAAGAAGAAAAACATTCGCCTGCTCAAGCTTGGCAGTTTGGAGTCGGCAGCCAGCCGGAGCAGCCAGTTTGTCGTCACTTCAATCGAAGGCGGCATGGTCGTTCAGGAAAGCGATGTTCACTCTTTGACCGAAAGCGATCTTCAGGTTGTAACGGATCGTAAACCGACAGAAGAAGAGTTGAAACAACTGCTGTTTGGCTGGAAAGTAGTTAAGCATGTGAAATCCAATGCCATCGTGTTGGCGAAGGATGACATGACGGTTGGCGTCGGGGCCGGTCAAATGAACCGGGTAGGATCGGCGAAGATCGCCATCGAGCAAGCGGGAGACAAATCCAAAGGTAGCGTGCTTGCGTCCGATGCGTTCTTCCCAATGGGAGATACGCTTGAGATCGCCGCTAAGGCGGGGATTACCGCGGTTATTCAGCCGGGCGGTTCCGTTAAAGACGAGGAATCGATCAAAGTGGCCAATGAGTACGGTATTGCCATGGTATTCACCGGCGTAAGACATTTCAAACATTAAGCTAAGGCCTGGACGGCAGGACCGCTGCGGCGGCCCTGCCTTTTTTTTACGAGGTAAAGTTGAGTCGCATGTTGAATGAGCAACATGTTTGAGAAGCTGACCAATTTAATGTTGGAACTCTTCGATTCGGAAACGGATCGGGTCGTTAATGCATTAACATATGAATCGAATCTACGGGATTAGCCCGGAGACACGTAGGAGGAGCTGTATGGATATTTTAGTAATCGGCGGTGGCGGGCGCGAACATGCAATTTGCTGGGCCTTGGCCAAGAGTCCGAATGCCGGCATCATTTATTGCGCGCCGGGAAATGCCGGAATCGGGCAAATCGCGGAGTTGGTTCCGATTCAGGTCCATGAATTCGAACGGCTGACTGACTTTGCGAAGGAGAAGCAGGTTGGGCTTGTTGTTGTCGGACCGGATGATCCGCTTGTTGACGGAATTGTCGACGCCTTTGAAGCGAAGGATATTCCGGTGTTCGGCCCACGAAAAAATGCGGCGCTGATCGAGGGCAGCAAAACCTTCATGAAGGATCTGTTAAAAAAATATCAAATCCCGACGGCGTCCTACGAAAAGTTTGACGATTACGAAGTTGCGCTGGATTACTTGCAGGCCCAACCTGTACCGATCGTCATCAAGGCGGACGGGTTGGCCGCGGGGAAAGGCGTAACGGTTGCTTTTACCCGGGAAGAAGCGGAACTGGCTTTGAAGCAAATCATGGTCGATAAAGTATTCGGTGAGTCGGGCAGCCAGGTTGTGATCGAGGAATTCCTGTCGGGTCAGGAAATGTCGATCCTGTCGTTCGTGGACGGAGAGACGGTGCGTCCGATGGCGGCCGCCCAAGATCATAAGCAGGTATACGACGGCGATAGGGGACCGAATACGGGGGGAATGGGCACTTATTCTCCGCTGCCGCATATCGCGGACAGCATTATAGAAGAAGCGCTGGAAACTATCATCAAGCCGACGGCGAAAGCGATGGTTCAGGAAGGACGGCATTTCCGGGGTGTCCTTTTTGCCGGGCTGATGATCGGGCCGGACGGAAAGCCGAAGACGATTGAGTTCAACGCCCGCTTTGGCGATCCAGAGACCCAGGTGGTTCTGCCGCGGCTGAAGAGCGATTTGCTGGAGATTTTTTTGGCGGCGGTTAACGGTACGCTGGCTGATGTGGAGATCGAGTGGAGCGAAGAAGCTGCGGTTTGCGTTGTGTTGGCCTCCGGCGGATACCCTGCATCCTATCCGAAGGGCCTGCCGATTTCGGGGCTCGACGACGCGGAGAAGAATGGTCTCGTATTCCATGCGGGTACGGCCAAGAATGAATCCGGCGAGTGGGTCACAAGCGGCGGACGCGTACTTGGCGTCGTCGGACTGGGCCGCGATATCGCCGAAGCCAGGAATCATGCGTATGCGTCGGCGGACCGCATTGCTTTCGAAGGCAAGCATAACCGTACTGACATTGCTGCCAAAGCATTGGTATAATGAATAAACGAACTGTTAATCAAGGCCGTCCATAATCGGGCGGCCTTGGTTATTGCAATTCAGATCAAAAGCGCTAAAAAGGATCGTGGTACATTGTAAATGAAAGGAGAAATGCCGGAAATGTACGAATGGAACGAGATGGTCCAGAAGATGATCGACTGGGTGGATGAACATTTGGATGAGACGCCCTCGCTGTTAAAAATGTCGCAACAACTCGGTTACTCGCCGCATTACTGCACCAAGCAATTTCATTCGCTGACCGGGATGACGCTACGTGATTATGTCCGGATGCGCAGAATAAGCCGTGCCGCCCTGGAGCTCCGCGATACGGATAAGCGCATGTTGGATATTGCCGTAGAGTGTGGTTTCTCGTCCCAGGAGGCGATGACCCGGGCGTTTGTCAAAGCATTCGACATAACTCCGGGCGCCTATCGCAAATCCAAACGTCCCATTCGGCTGGCAATCCGGCAGGAAGTATTTTCTCCTTATCATTATGCGTTGAGGGAGCAATGGAACATGAACTTTAAATCCGTTATCCAGCCTATCGAAGTGAAAGCGGAATGCATTCCGGCACATCAATTTATCGGGCTACGCGATATTGAGGTATCGAACTACGGCTCGTTCTGGTCAAACGGGCATGATTGCGATCAAATATGCGGTACTTTGGAGAGCATGTCATCCCGAACCTTACCCGGACAATTGGGACAAACGGCCGGCTGGTTTTATGAGAACGGGAAGAAAGGGTATCTCTATGGCATTCCCGTTCCCGTCTTCGATAAGGGTACCATTCCGGACGGAATGGAGAGCAGACTAATTCCGGAATCCGAGTATTTGGTGTTTTACCATCCCCCTTTTGACTATTTAAAGGACAATGGAGCCGTGATGGGTGCGGTCGAAGCGTTGGCATGGAATTTTAAGCCCGAAACGCTGGGTTATGTTTGGAATGAAGAGAATATGCAAGATTATCAGCGTCATTTTCCCGAAGGATACGGGTATGCGGTACTTCGTCCGGTAACAAGAATCTAAGGCGGCAGACGGGATGAACTTCCCGCATGATAAGCCTCGCCGACAAGGAGTTTGTAAGCGTCTTCCCCTATGGATAAACGATTTGGCCGGGGAGATACTATCCTTGAGGAGGCGATCTATAGTGAGCAAGGAGAAAAAGGACATGCTTCCGGTTTCACGCGAAATTGTGGAAGTGGAAGGGTTGTATACCGACGAACTCGGACGCGAAAATTATCTGCAAAAGGGAGAAGAGTTTCCCGCCGATCTTGTGCTGGGCGAAACGGAATGGAAGTTGACCGAGATCGCCCATGTCAACAAGGTTGAGGTGCAACCCAAGCCGAGTCTCGTTCCTAAAAAGCGCTAAAGATATTTATGCAAGCGCCCTTTGGCCGAAGCTGATCCGCAGCCGGGCCAGGGGGCGTTTGTCTGATTTTTTGCGATGAAATCGTTATTATGAAGATACCTCTTGAACCCCGGCCGATTCAGGTGTAACTTTAGAAGAATGAGAGAAATGGTAAAGCGAGGAGATAGAGATGAATCATACGGAAAGGCATACAGTCGGAATGGAAGATATCGTGCGTGCGCACCATGTGCTGAAGGAAGTGGTGAGACGCACTCCGCTGCAGTTGGATCCAACCCTGTCGGCAAAATACGATTGCAAAGTCTATTTAAAACGGGAGGATTTGCAGGTTGTCCGCTCTTTTAAAATTCGCGGCGCATATAATATGATTCGTAGCTTAAGCCAGGAGGAGCTTGCCAAAGGCATCGTGTGTGCGAGCGCGGGAAACCACGCTCAAGGAGTAGCCTTTTCATGTAACGCGCTGGGCATTCAGGGCAAAATTTTCATGCCGAGCACAACGCCGAACCAGAAGATCAAGCAGGTGAAGCGGTTCGGAGGCAACTCGGTGGATGTTATCCTTACCGGAGACACGTACGACGATGCTTTTGAAGAAGCGATGAAAGCTTGCAATGAAGGGGGAATGACGTTCATTCACCCGTTCGACGACCCCAAGATCGTGGCCGGAAACGGGACGATCGCGATGGAAATCATGGAGAGTTTGGATGCCCCGGCGGACTACGTTTTCGTTACGATTGGCGGCGGCGGATTGATTTCGGGCGTAGGCACCTACTTGAAGACGGTTAGCCCGGAAACCAAGTTGATCGGCGTGGAGCCGTCGGGAGCGGCCTCGATGACGGAAGCGATCAAGCGTAAAAAAGTCGTTACGCTGGACACGATCGATAAGTTTGTTGACGGAGCGGCTGTAAAGCGCGTGGGTGATCTGAATTTTGAAATATGCGCGGGAATGCTTAACGATATCGTTAAAGTACCCGAAGGCAAAGCGTGCACAACGATCCTGGAACTGTACAATGACAGCGCCATCGTTGTCGAGCCGGCGGGGGCTTTGCCGGTGTCGGCACTGGACATGTACAGGGAGCAGATCAAGGGGAAAACGGTCGTCTGCATCATCAGCGGCGGCAATAACGACATCGACCGGATGCAGGAAATGAAGGAACGCTCGCTCATTTACGAAGGGCTAAAGCATTACTTCCTGATCAACTTCCCGCAACGGGCGGGCGCGCTGCGGGAATTCCTTGAGCATGTACTAGGTCCGAACGATGACATCACGCGGTTTGAATATACCAAGAAGCACAACAAAGAGAACGGCCCTGCCATGGTCGGCATCGAACTAAGCGACAAAGAAGACTATCAGGCGCTGGTCGGCCGGATGGCATCCAAAGGAATCGCCTACACGGAATTGAACCGCGATCTGAATTTATTTAATTTGCTGATTTGATCTGAACGGGAACTGTTCCGGCCAGTTCCGAACGGACTGAACTGAGCAGTTTTGATCCGGCATGACGGGCCCGACCTTAACTTACGTGACCTTAACTTACGTGATCTGAACTTGCGTGATCTGAACTTGCGTGATCTGGACTTACGTGACCGGTGCTTACATGACTTGATCTTCATGACGTGACCTGACCCCACCTGATCCGAATCCGCCTTGGCTGGCTTAATTCTAACGGACACTAGGGACGCTATTTGCAGCTAAAACGCTCATTTAAAATTCTAACGGACACCAGAGCCCTTAACCGGGAGAAATATCTCTGTTTTGCCCTCTTTTAGAGTAAATAAGGTCCGCTGTGTCCGTTAGAATGATCAAGTTACTGATTTTGGCGAATTAAGGTCCCTGGTGTCCGTTAAAGAAATTTTCCACGGCGGAGAGTAAGGTTCTGAGGGGAATAGGCGTTACTCAACAGCGGGAGTTGACCGCGCATCCCTGCATTTCAAAGCATATGAAGAAACTGAGGCCAACGAGCCTCAGTTTTTTTATTGTAAAAACCGGCTTTACAAGTTTGAAATACTAGTGTACTATTCAACTATAACACTAGTACGAATGAAGCTAAGGAGTGAATATGATGAACGAACGTTCTTTACATGAAAACACGGACAATGCACCCGTGCTTTCTGTTAAAGGAGTAACCAAGCGGATTAAAAACCGGAACATTGTTGACCGGCTTTCTTTTGAAATGCATAAAGGAGAAATCGTCGGGTTGCTCGGACCGAACGGGGCGGGGAAAACGACGACGATCCGGATGATCGTGGGTCTGATCGGAATGACGGAGGGAGACGTGCTGGTTAAAGGGAAGAGCATCCGGAATGATTTTGCCGGAGCGATTGCCCATGTAGGCGGGATCATCGAGAACCCGGAATTTTACCCCTATATGACCGGTTACGATAACCTGAAGCAGTATCAGCGTATGACGGAAGGAATTACGGAGGAACGAATCCGTGCGGTAGTGAAGCTGGTCGGGCTTGAAAACGCGATGAAGAAAAAAGTGAAGGCCTATTCGCTCGGGATGCGCCAGCGGCTGGGGATTGCGCAAGCGTTGTTGCATGATCCGTCGATCCTCATTCTGGATGAGCCGACGAACGGGCTGGATCCGGCGGGGATTCGCGAAATGCGCGATTACCTGAAGCGGATTGCGAATGAAGAAGGCATTTCGGTGCTCGTGTCCAGCCATTTGCTGGCGGAAATGGAACTGATGTGCAGCCGGGTCGTGGTGATCCAGGAAGGCAAGCTGGTCACGGTTCGAAGTCTTGGAACTTCGGGCGAAGACGGGACGCCGGCTGAACGGGTTAATGTCGCTTTCCGGGTGGATGACACGGAACGGGCGAAGGCACGGCTGGAACGGATGGAGGAAATTTCGATGCTGAAGGTGTCGGAAGAAAAGAACGAAGTGATCGTTTCAGTCCGGGATGCTTATATTCCGAGGGTGGTAGGTGCGCTTGGCGCCGAAGGAATCGCCTTGTACCGGATCGAGGAAATCAAGGAATCGCTCGAAGATGAGTTCTTGAAATGGACGGGAGGGAACCGCATTGCTTAGTTTCGGAAAATTGGTGACGAATGAATGGCTGAAAATGTTCAAGAAACGCAGTTTCTTTATCCCATACGCGGCAATAGCCGTTGTTATTGCATTGGTAGCATTTATGATGAAACAATTCGGTTCGGCCGAAGCGATGCCTACAGGCCTGGAATTGACCTCCTCTATGTTCACGAAAAACGGCATGGGGCAGTTGCTTACGTTCCTGGCGATCATCGGGACGGCCGGTTCCGTGCCCAAAGAGCATAGCCTGGGGACGATTAAGCTCCTTCTGATCCGGGCGCAGAGCCGAAGCAAGATTTTGGCCGCCAAATACGTGTCCGTGCTGGTGTACATTTTGTCCTTATCCCTGTTTGCGGCCGTATTCTCGCTTCTCGCGGGAGGATTGTTGTTCGGTCTCCAGACCGGGGAAATCGGATGGAATGACGTTCTTCTATCCATGTTGGTTCAACTGACGTATAGTCTGATTTATGTTACGGTCACGTTTATGATTGGCGTCTTGACCCGTTCAACCGGGGCTACGATCGGCGTCGGGATGATTCTGGTTTTGATCGAGAGCCTGGTCGTCGGTTTATTATCAAGATACGACATTATTAAGTACGTACTCTTCACGAACGTGGACTTGTCGGTATATATGGAAGGCGGCACTCCGCCGATTCAGGGCATGACGCTGGCGTTTTCGCTGATCGTGCTTGCGGTATATATGGTCTTGTTTCTTGGAGCAAGCTTTGTTACGTTTAAAAAACGGGATGTCGCTTAATAAATGGCCTGAATACGGGCGGAAAGGAAGGGCCCGATTGTGACTGTGGAATTTGACAATAATCTGCCGATATATATGCAAATTATGGATTACATCAAACGGGAGATTGTAACCGGAAGACTAAAAGCGGGAGATAAGATTCCCTCCGTACGGGAGATGGCTGCCGAACTACAGATCAATCCGAACACCGTGCAGCGCACGTTTCAGGAGTTGGAACGCGAAGCGGTCGTAGAGACGAAACGCGGTCTCGGAAGATATGTGACAAGTGAGGAAAATAAAATTATGACGATAAAAAAAGAGATGGCCGGCGATCTGCTGGAGCGGTTCATTAAAGGGATGCAGGAGCTTGGTTTTTCGAGCGAGGATATCGCGGCGATCGTCGCCGAAGCCGTCAAATCGGAGGAACGGCGGTAATCAGACTTCAAAGGAGACGTGAAACAAAGGTGGATAAACTACTGGAATTTAAGGGCGTGTCGAAGTCGTACCGTTCCAAATTGGCGCTGAACAATATATCTTTCGGCATTGAACCCGGGAAAATTATCGGGCTGCTGGGCACGAACGGCAGCGGTAAAAGCACCCTGATGAAAATAGCCGCAGGATTGATGCCGGCATCGGCGGGAACGACCACCATTATGGGCGTACCGGTCGGACTGTCTACAAAATCGGTGGTATCTTTTATGCCGGATCATCCGTTGACGGAGTCGTGGATGAAGGTCCGGGATGCGGTGGGGTTTTACCGCGATTTTTACTCCGACTTCGATGAGGAAAAAGCAAGGAAAATGCTCGAGTTCATGAATTTGAATGAACGCGACCGGGTAAGTTCGCTATCGAAAGGCATGAATGAACGGCTGCAATTGACGCTAACGCTATCGCGCCAGGCCAAGCTTTATTTGTTGGATGAACCGATCGGCGGGGTCGATCCCGTGGCTCGGACCAAAATTCTGGATGCCATCGTGGAATTCTATAGCGAAGACAGCAGCCTGCTGATCTCGACTCATCTCGTCCGGGATATTGAACGGATTTTTGACGAAGTGATTTTTATCCGTGACGGTGAGGTCGTGCTACAGGAAGAAGTAGAGGATTTGCGGCTTAAACACGGAAAAAGCGTGGATGACATGTTCAAAGAGGTGTTTGCGGAATGATGAAACTCCTGAAATACGATTGGAAACGGAATGCGAATACCTTTTCGGGCATAGCGGTGGTTCTTGTAATCGTTCAAACCCTGCTGTCCGTCATCGGAAACGTCAAGGGCTGGGACGAGAGGCTGATTATCGTCTTCTCGGTGATGTTGTATATATCGGCAGGCATTATCCTGCTGGTTCTCGTTTGCAAAACCTTTGAAGCGAATATCAAAGCATACAGCCGCAGATTGCTGCCGGTTCACCCGGCCTGGACCTTACTTTCTTCGCTACTGCTCGGCTTAATTACGGCAGCCGTGTTTGCGGTCGTAATGCTCGTTCACGCCCTGTTATACATCTGTTTTTCGGGTATGTCGCTCCATCTGTTTATGGACCTGGCAAGCTGGTGGGAATGGGTTCTGCTTGGGTTGGCTACGGCATGGAATTGCATTTTTATATTATTAATCCTGTTCACGTCCATCATTATCGGTGCAAGCATCAGCATCCGGGGAAAAGCCGGTACATGGATTGGAATTTTCTCGTTTTTCGTAATTACCACCTTGATGACCTGGTTTGAGGGTCTGCTGTTTGGAGATAGCGACTCCTCTATTCTAGGCTATAAAGTATTTCAAGCGGGTACGAATGATCAGGTTGTTCGGATAACGAGCGGCAGTCCTATTTTGGATTGGGCACCCTTCTTGCTGGAAGTCATTTATGCGGGGATGATGTTCTACGCCGTTACTTATTTGTTGAGCAAGAAAGTGAAAATATAGATATAGAATTTTGATTGGGAGATGTGAGTTGGATGAAGACGGGTTTAAATAAACTGCTCGGGGCAATGTTAGCTATCATTGTCGCCTGTTCCATGCTGCCTGCCCCCGCCAAATCTTCGGCAACGGCTGAACGTGGTCAGAAGGAATGGTTGCGGCAAAACGCTCATGAACTGAAGTCGCTGGAGTCCGAGGATTTTAGCGACCTCGCCTTTCTAAAACCGCTGTTGAAGGACAAAACGGTGGTGAGCCTCGGGGAGAATTTTCACAACGTGGCTGAATACAGCAGCATAAAGACAAGATTGATCAAATTTTTGCACGAAGAGATGGATTTCGACGTCATCGCTTTCGAATCGGGGATGGGGGATGCGTTTGCCGTATTCGAAACCAGGGACTCCCTATCCCCGGAGGCGATGATGGGGGCTTCGATATTTCCGATCTGGCATTCTCGGGAAACCTTGGAGTTGTTCGATTATATCAAGGAACAGGGGAATGGGGACGACCCGCTGTACCTGGCGGGATATGACAACCAGTTTACGAGCGCCTATTTGACCCAGTTTATTGGCGAGGGAATCGCAAAGCTGAACTTCGACAAAGGGAAAGCCTTTTTTCAAATGGAACTGCAGGCGGTCACGGATTGGTACGATGTCCTCAATAAATACCCGGGCGCCCCTTTCAGCAAGGATCCGGCTTATATAAAGGAAATGGAGGCCGTGATCGACAAGTATGTGCCTCAATATAAGGAAGTCATCAAGTATGTTGAGCAGAACCGTAAGGAACTTAAGGCATTTTATCCTAAGCAGCCTCATATGGACGAGATTTTCCTGAAATCCTTAAGCGACCATGTCGCATTTTTGGAAAGTGGGCTGGAGGATGTAAAGGACGCTTACTCCTCCCGGGACCGGCTAATGACCGAAAATCTGGAATGGGTGATGCAGAGTTTGTATCCCGGAAAAAAAGTGATTCTGTGGGCTCATAATGACCATTTGGCCAAGAACACTTCGAAAATGCTGGTTAAGGAAGACGGGAAGTGGATTAACAGTTTTACGAGCATGGGGGAATTAATGCACCGAAAGCTAAAGGATAAAATGTACGTGATCGGGCTTTATATGAATCGAGGCTCATCGGCGACCATTACTTCGAATCAGCCCTTTACCATCCAACCCGCGATAAAAGGAAGCCTTGAGCACCTGGTGATGCAGAGCGGTTATGCGAACTCATTTATTGATTTGAGTACTCAACAAGCGATGAACCAGCAGAATTCATGGATGTTCAGGCAAATCTACGCTTCCGAGGACGGAATGACCACAGAGCAGGTTCTGCCGAATGTGATGCGATTCACCCCGAAGGAGCAATACGACGGAATTATCGTCATCGACAAGGTTAAAGCGCCAACACCTATCAAATAAATGTGCAGCAAATAAATAGAAAGGGCCCGGCAACCATCCCATGGCTGCCGGGCTCTTTGACTACTGCGTTATGACTTGGTCCGCCGCCCGAAAATGAATTTTTGCCCAAGGATCCCGATGATAAAGATGATCAAGCTGTCCCAGGGCGACACGGTAAAGGATGGCATGATCCGGCCCAGAAGCAGTCCTACGGCGACCAACCCGACGGCGACGGCGAGGTACATGGCGAAAGCCTTCGGATCGAATTTACGAGAGACGGGCTGCTGGGCTTGTTCCTCTTCGTGTTTTCGGGATGCGGGACCGAGAAATCGGGTGACCAGCTCCATCAACACGATGGAAAGCCCGGCTATCAGTAGTAATGAAGCGCTGCTGATCAGGGTGTATTCCAATTCCCCGCCGAACCACTTGCTGAAAAAACCGGTAATCATGTAGATAAAGAACACCCAGGTCAAGGCGACCCAGGGGATCATCGTATAATACTTGATTTTATCTTTAGTACTGCGCGGTTTACGCATGTTGACATCATCCACGAGTTGTTCGCAATAGGCGGCTGCGTCTGGCCCAAAGAGGTCTGCGGCGGAAATGCCCTTATCCTGATTTTTAATGATTTGCTTGGCCAATCCCAGCAGTACTTCTTCTCCTTTTGCTTCCGTCAAGGAACTCGAACCGGATCGGATGTACATGACCATTTCCCCGAAATAGGACTCATTGGCCGGGTTCATTTGTTGTCTCAAAATTTTCGTTTCATGAATCATCTCATGAATGTACAATGATTTCCTCTCCTCCCAAGCTGTGCAAATCTTGATTGAATCTCCCATTTTGCAATTAATTTTCCGATTTTCTCCAGTAGTATACTGCAAATTTTGTCACTTTCGCAAGGGTCCTCGGAAGTGACCGCACATGGTTGGCTATATATGACTGAAGAATCAGGCTCCAGGAACTTTGCGGAAGTATGTACATTTTTTGAACAGGGAATAAAATATCTTCGTCTCCGTCGAAACTACAGCAAAAGTAGAAGGAGGTAATATAGGCATGGACAACGACAAATATGAATCGGAACTGACTCGCCGCTATTTATTGAACAGCCATTCGCGGGGGAGCCTGGAGGAAGTCGTGAGCGAAGAAGAAATGATGGATTCCGGTTCGGGAGAAGAGATGTCTGCGGATCCGGGCCGCCCGGGGGACTACCTCTTTATGAATCAATGGGAGGGGAATGAACTGACCCGGAGCTATTTTAACCAATCGTATGAGTGAATAGGAAGAGGATTGACACGCTGTTGGGGCGATGCTAATATAAGTTTAAATATTATTCATATTAAACTTATCGGATTAATATAAAATTAGCATCGCAAGAACAGGGGGAATCGAAATGGAGCGGCAAATCATCATTCATCATGGCGAAGAACAGATTGCGGCCAGCGTACATTATGCGGCTGCGATTAAGTCTACGGGACGGTGCAAGGATCGTGTTCCGCTCGTTGTCATTTGCCACGGATTTGTCGGGAGCCGGATCGGGGTAGACCGATTGTTCGTAAAGACTGCACGGGATCTTGCGGAACAAGGTCATCTCGTCGTCAGATTCGATTATATCGGTTGCGGAGAGAGCAGTGGCGAATACGGGCGGGAAGGGATCGATTCCATGATCGCACAGACCCGTGCCGTGCTGGATTACGCGCTCGGTATCGGCGACATTGATCCGACCCGGGTGACGCTGATCGGTCACAGCCTTGGCGGTATGGTCGCGCTGCTCACAGCCGCCCGGGACCGGCGGGTTAAGAACCTCGTTCTCTGGTCCGCCGTCGGATACCCGTTTAACGATATCGTAAAAATTACCGGACGCAAAGTGTACGACCAGTCGATCAAGGAAGGATCGGCCGATTATTTGGGCTATGAACTTACCCCCGTATTTTTCGAATCGCTCGGCACCTATCAACCGCTTCAGGAAGCGGTCAAATTTACGGGCGATGTATTGGTCATTCATGGCACTTCCGACGATTCGATTCCGGCCGATTATGCGTTCCTATATCAGAAGGTGTTCTGGATGCGGCCTGAAGGTCGCTGCGACAAAGAGATTATCTTTCAGGCTGACCATACGTATTCCTCCGCTGATACCCGGGAACAACTGCTCCGGAAGACGCGCGAGTGGCTTGGCGGAATTGAAGCGCAGCAAAGCGACTGGCAGCATTGGATGATTTAAGAATGAAAATGGCCCCGCCAAAATGCTTTTTTCATGAAAGTGGTAAATGACTTCCTTTCAGGATAAAATGGAAGTATACCATTTGCATTGACGGGAGGCCGAACATATGGCTCAGCCTGCATTGTTTATCGCCCATGGGTCCCCGACCCTGGCGACAAAGGACAACAATTACACCACATTTCTTCGGGAATTGGGACAGGAGAAGCTGAAGCGGCCGCGGGCGGTGATTCTTTTCTCGGCGCATTGGGATTCACCGGTTCAGCGGGTCACCGAAGAGAGTTTGCATCGGACGGTTCACGATTTTTACGGATTTCCGGATGAAATGTACGCGATCAACTATCCTGCCCCCGGAGACCCGGAGCTAAGCCGGGAGATCGGCTCCCTGTTCAAGTCTAACAATTTGCCTTATCAATCCGTCTCGGGAAGAGGTCTGGATCACGGGGCCTGGGTGATCTTGCGCGCCATGTTCCCGGATGCCGACATCCCCGTAGTGGAGCTCTCGGTGGATTCGAAGCGTTCCCCCGCAGAGCAATACGCAATCGGTAAAATGCTCGCTAAACTGCGCGATGAAGAGGTGCTTATCATCGGCAGCGGCGGGCTTGTTCACAATTTGCGGCTGCTCGGGACAGAAGGGGCTTCGCCGTCATCCTGGGCCGTCCTTTTTGACGACTGGATCGGGGAACGACTGAACCACTGGGATCTTCGCGCCTTGTTTGACTACGACAAAAAAGCTCCCCACGTCAAGGAAGCTGTTCCATCCTATGCTAATGAACATTTTATCCCGTTACTATATGCCATGGGTGCCGCGGACAATGAGCGGAAAGCCCGCAAACTTTACCAAGACTACGAGTATGGAAGCCTGAGCTTAAACTGCTGGATGTTTGGCGGCCAGGACTAAAGGGTCGAATGACCCTTTAGTTACCGGGTTCCGGGGAAAGAGCCGTAATCGTTTTTCCGGCCAAACAGCCGACGCAAATAGGGGAGCACAAAATAATCGAGTCCGATTCGTCCGGCGTTTGCTCCCGCAACGGCGATGAAGATCTGCAGCAGAAGCAACTGCGGATTCGTACTGACTGTTCCTGAGAACAAGAAAGCAAAGTTCATGATCATGCCGAACAAGGCGGCCGCCCAGGTAAAGAGCCCCAAAATCAGGCCAAGTCCGACCAGCACTTCCCCCACGGGTACCAGCACATTAAACAATCCTACGCCCGGCAGGGCAAAATGCTCAAGGAACGAAGCCCACCATCCTTGCACTGCAGGGTGCTCACCGCCGCTTTTTTCAATTGCTCCGGTCAAAAACCCTTTGGCGTCAAATCCGCCCGTTAGTTTTCCCCAGCCTGAAGTCAACCACTCAAAACCCACATAGATCCGGATCGCGGCGAGCAGCCATGAAGCGATCGCGTTGTTTCTCAACCAATGGACAAACATCTGCATTCCTCCTTCTATAATTACTTAATTACACTATAATTAAAATTTTAAATAATTGCTCGCTTTTTCTTGAGCTTTAGTTACAATTATTTCTTTTCGGTGCGACTTTATTCGACGTATAATGAATGTAATACATAGTCAGACGGAGGAATTATGAAATTATCCATCAAGAAAACAAGTTTTCTTTTCCTGCTGTTGTCGGCTTTCCTGTTGCTTCTTTCGGGTTGCGGCCAGAATCAAGGAGCCTCGCTTCCGGCGGACGAGCCTTCGGTCCCGGTGTTTAGCGAAAATAATGAACCGCCTGCGGAGCCAGAAGAAACCGCGGATTTTGCATTTACGGCACCGCTAACGGGCATGCCGCTGGAGGAGCCATTGACCCGGCGTCCGCTGGCGATCATGATCAATAATGCCCCTGCCGCACGGCCTCAATCGGGTTTGGGCGGAGCGGATATCGTTTTTGAAGTGTTGGCGGAGGGCGGAGTGACCCGGCTGGTGTCAATTTTTCATAGTCATGCCGAAGAAGCCAAAATCGGTCCGATCCGTAGCATCCGTCCGTACATGATTGAGTTGGGCGAAAGCTACCACGGGGTTCTGGTCCATGCCGGTGCAAGCAACGACGCGTACGCTGTCCTACAGCAGCAGCATAAAGAAGATCTGGATGAAATCACGAATGCCGGAGCTTATTTCTGGCGGGATAAATCGCGGAAAGCACCGCATAATTTATACTCGAACGTTGAGAAGCTGCTAGAAGGCGCGGCCAAACGCAATTATGATACCGAGGATCCCGAGGTTCCGGCTTACACGTTCCGGGAGAAGGACGAACACATCACCGGAGAACCGGCAAGTTCGGTGGAGATCAAGTTCCAATTGGACAATTATAAGGTAACTTATGAATACGATACGGAGACTCAATTATATAAAAGGTCCATTAACGGCAGTCCGCATACCGATCTGGATTCGGGAGAAACGTTAACCGCCGCCAATGTCGTCGTGTTAGGCGCGGAACATAAAGTGCTCGACGATGTCGGACGGTTGGCTGTCGACCTCAATCTGGGAGGAGAAGCGCTGTTGTTCCAGCAGGGCAAGGTGATCCGCGGACAGTGGATTCACCGTCCGGATGACGTGATCCGTTTCGTGAAAGACAATGTGGAGGTTCCGTTTGTTCCCGGAACTACTTATTTTAATGTCGTTCCGGATCATCCGGATTTCGACAGCCATGTAACGATTCAATAGGCAGTCCGTGTCTGAAAATCTTGTATGATCTTGCATGATTGTGGAGGCTCAAGGATAAGAATGGGAAAGATAGGGTAAATATAAGCAAATGAACATGAAATGTTTGCGACATTATTTCCTATAGGATGACGAGTTGTGTTAGAATATTCAAGTGTGTTACAGGAGTGTAAAATTGACACGTAGAGAAAAGGGGAACCAAGATGAGAGTGAAGAAAAAGGATATCTTTTTCCAAACTTTAGAGAACATGGCGGATACGATTGTGCATTCGGCGGATTATTTCGCACAGCAGGTGACGGAATTTAAGGATGTGGCTCAATTTGCCAAGCAAATGAAGGAATTTGAGTCCAAATGCGACGAATACACACACACCATTATTGTCGAATTAAACAAGACGTTTATTACTCCGATTGAACGTGATGACATCATGAACCTCACGACAACGCTGGACGATGTCATGGATGGTTTGGAAGCGACGACATCCCGTTTTTACATGTATCATCTTAGTGAGCCGGACGAGCATATCGTCCAATTTGCGGAAATTTTGCGCAATTCGGCTTATGAAATTCAAAAGGCGATCCATCTGCTGTCCCAAAAGAAATTGCTGGCCATCCGCGAATATACGATTCGCTTGAACGACCTGGAAAATCAAGGCGACGAACTGCTGCGGATTTGCATCAATGAGTTGTTTGCGAAAGTGACGGATCCGATCGTTCTCATCAAAAAGAAAGAAATTTATGAACGACTGGAAACGACGACCGATGCTTGCGAACACGTAGCGAATATGCTGGAATCCATTATCATGCGCAATTCATAAGTTAAGCCAGGATTTACAATCGATTTTCGGGAGGTTGGGATTGCGCGGATTCATATATAGAGAAACCAGGGTCTGTGCAAAAAAGATATGGATACGAGTCTACTAATTATTCTCATCGTTATCATACTGGCGCTCGCTTTCGACTTTATCAACGGGTTTCACGATACGGCTAATGCGATCGCTACTTCGGTCTCTACGCGGGCTTTGAAGCCGCGGACGGCAATCATGATGGCGGCTGTCATGAACTTTCTCGGGGCGATCATGTTTACCGGGGTGGCCAAGACGATCGGCGGCAGCGTGGCGGACCCCGCCAAGCTGGACAACGGGCTGGAAGTGTTGATTGCGACGCTGCTCGCGGCGATTATCTGGAACCTTATTACCTGGTGGTTCGGGATTCCTTCTTCTTCGTCGCATGCGCTGATCGGCGCCCTGGCCGGAGCCGTTTATGTCGGCGCCGGACCGGACAAGCTGAACATGAGCGGTTTTACGAAGATTATCGAAGGTTTGATCTTCTCCCCGCTTATCGCCTTTGTTGTCGGTTACATCATTATGATGATATTAAAATGGATTTTTGCCAAACGCAGTCCGCATACAGTAAATAAAGGCTTCCGTACGATGCAGATCATCACGGCGGCGATCCAGAGCTTTACGCACGGGACCAACGATGCCCAAAAGGCGATGGGGATTATCACCTTCGCGCTGGTTACGGCCAAGTATCAGGACCATATGGAAGTTCCGCTGTGGGTTAAGCTTTCCGCAGCAACCGCCATGGCTCTGGGAACTTCGATCGGCGGCTGGAAAATCATCAAAACGATGGGTACGAAAATTTTCAAAATCGAACCGATCAACGGATTTGCGGCTGACCTGACGGGCGCATCGGTAATCTTCGGCGCGACGCTGCTCCACTTGCCGGTCAGCACCACGCACGCCATCACCTCGGCGATCCTCGGCGTAGGGTCGGCGAAGCGGTTCTCCGCCGTCAAATGGTCACTTGCCGGGCGGATCGTTATTGCCTGGGTGATCACGATTCCGATCGTGGCCGTGCTTGCGGGCTTGATTTATAAGCTGTTGTTCTAAACCTGTGAATTATTCCCAAGAATACAAAGCCAATCTGACCTAGGTTGGCTTTTCTTCGTATTTAAGCTTGAAAAGTGAGAGGAGAAGTCGCCGTGATTCGAGTGATGGGGATTACGCATGACCATAAGGTGGAGACGGATATCCCGCTGGAGGCGATCGGGGATTCGAAATACGGTTGGATTTGGGTGGATTTTAATGAGCCGAGCGCTGAAGAAGCGGAGAAACTGGACCATTTTTTTCATTTTCATCCGCTGGCCATCGAGGATTGCCTGCACATTTTACAGCGGCCGAAAGTAGACTACTATGAGGATTACCAGTTTCTTGTTCTCCATGCCCTGGACCCGGAGACACTGGGAACGGTTGAAGTGAATCTGTTTATCGGACCCAAATATCTGGTTTCGTTCCATCATCAGAGGCTGAAAGAAATCGATGAAGTATGGGACAGTATCGCGATAAGGACGCAAAACCGGAAAGCCTGGGCGCGCGGTCCCTTTGCCGCGGCCTATATGGTCATTGATGCGTTAGTGGATCAATATTTTCCTTGCGTGTATGCGGTCGAGGACGAACTGGATGAACTGGAAAAACGGGGAAGCCGCGAGTCCGTCGAGCTCCTGATGAATCAGGTGTTTGATCTGCGCAGCAGGCTGCTCAAGCTTCGCCGGACGATCGTGCCGATGCGGGACTTGATGTACCGCATTTTGAATTCGCAGCATATTCAAGGGGAAAAGGAGCCGCGCGCCTATTTTGCCGATATCCATGATCATTTGCTGAAGCTGGGGGAAATGATCGAGAGTGATCGGGAGATGACCGCCGATCTGCGCGACTCCTATATTTCGCTGAATTCCAACCGCATGAACGGAATCATGAAGACATTAACCGTCATCACTACCGTATTTATGCCGCTGACTTTGATCGCCGGAATTTACGGGATGAACTTTGTACATATGCCCGAGTTGCAATGGCGTTACGGCTATTTTGCCGTTCTGGGGATAATGGCCTTACTAAGTGTCTGGATGATTCTCGCGTTTCTGAAACGCGGTTGGTTCAAGTAAAGACGCCGCCGTTGATTTAGCGGCGGCGTTTGACCGTCTTTTTGCGGCTGCGGGAGCCAGAAGTACCCTTGCGGCCTTTTTTGCTCCGGCGCCGATGTTGTGGCTTATACTCGTCGAGCTTTCCGCCTTGCACCTTCGGCCCCTTGCTTCCGGGGAGCAAACCGGCGAACATTTTGGCCATTGGGGCGAACTGTTGAACGGTCTGCATCACTTTTTGCACTTTTCCCATCGTAGCAATAATCCCTTCGATGCCGCCCAGCCGTTCGATCATGCTGCCGATATTGGCCAAGGAGAATCCGCTGGCGGTACTGGCTGCCGTATCCGCTGCCGCCGTGGGCAGCGTAGTCAGTGAGCTTCCGGCCGCCGGAGAGAAGGGGGCGAGTGCGGAAGCCTCGGCTTTGATCGGCAAGTCTGAGGCTTCAAAAGGGTTAATCCCCGGATAAAAGTCGCTGTATGGATAGGAAGGCGGCGTCGCGCTCCGGTGGGGAGATCGGTAATGTGGCATTGTATCACTTTCCTTTTTTTAATATTTTGTTGAAATTTGAACCCGTAAACCCGCCTTTTTAGGCGTTTGTTTACTATACTGTATGTGCCCGGAGGCAAAGGCGTATAGACGAATGTCCCGGTTTGATAGGCAATTGCCGGATTTGGGCGTTCTTTCTGTGATGCGTGAAATCGTTAATGCTTGAAAAGGGGGACTCGGCTACAGTACAATGGGAATGTGGTTACAGTAACATTAGGGGATGATTATCTAGTGCAGCTTAAGAAATTGAATGATAAAACGATTGATCAATTATTCGAAGCGATTCTTACTCTGAAAGACATCGAGGAATGTTATATCTTTTTTGACGATTTGTGCACGGTCAATGAAATCCAATCGCTATCCCAGCGTCTTGAGGTAGCGAGAATGCTTGGCAAGGGGAATACGTACAACCAGATCGAGGCCGAGACCGGAGCCAGTACGGCGACGATTTCCCGGGTCAAACGCTGCTTGAACTACGGCAATGACGGTTATAAAATGTCGCTGGACCGTCTGGGACGCTAAGCATGAATTTTTTTAGCCAACAGGGACGGGAGGAGACTCTGTCCGGGGGGAAGCATGCCCGAAATGCGGACATGCCGTTCAAGCCCGGCGTGCTGGTCATTAGCCATGGCTCGCCCGACCCCGAGTGGGTAGGTCTGGTGGATGAAGCCGTCGCTGCTGCGGCGGCTGATCTGCCGGATACTTTGCCGGTCGAAGCCTCCTTTCTGGAAATCGTGGAGGGCAGGCTTATTCAGGATGGAATCGACCGGCTGGAGGCGCAGGGAGTGAGCGATCTGATCGTCATTCCCTTGTTCGTATCGTCCGGAAGCACGCACATCGATGAAATTGCATACGCCCTTGGCGTTAAGAACACGCCGGAGAAAGAGACCGATATGGAGCGTCTCCGCATCTCCGCTCGCGTGTTTTTTGGCGATCCGGTCGACGACGATCCCGTCATCGCCGAAATGATCTGGGACAAGGTCAAGGCCTTGTCGAGCAAGCCGGAGCGGGAGGTATTGCTGCTGGTGGGGCACGGCAGCATTCATGAAGGTTTCCTGCAACGCTGGGAGCGGGGCATTTCCTCGCTGGCGGCGCGTACGGGCAAACTCAGCGGCTTGGCCGGCGCCGACTTCGCCCTGCTCAATCCCGACAGCGTGCGCCGTAAAGTGAGCTACTGGAGCGAAGAGCGCGGCTATGACGTCATCGTCGCACCGCTCTTCCTGAGCGCGGGATATTTCACGAAGACGGCCATTCCTTCCCGGCTCACCGGCTTATCCTTCCGTTATTCCGGCGACGCCCTGCTGCCTCATCCTTTCCTGGCCCGCTGGATGTCCGGGCAAATATTGAATATAATGAAGTCATTGAGATTATAATGGGAGTTCAGGTGTTTAATAGGTACTGAGCAATCATATAAAAAAACAGGTGGCGTTAATGGAATGAAGAGAGCTAGGTTAATATATAATCCGACATCCGGGCGGGAAGAAATGCGACGGCTTTTGCCGGACGTCCTTGACCGTCTGGATAAGGCCGGAATTGAAACCTCCTGCCATGCTACGGCAGGGGAAGGGGACGCCACGCGCGAAGCGGCGGATGCGGTGGAACGCGGATACGACATCATTATCGCAGCCGGCGGCGACGGTACGTTGAATGAAGTCGTAAACGGGATGGCCGGGAAGGACAATTTGCCCCCGCTGGGGATTTTTCCGCTCGGTACGACCAACGATTTTGCGCGTGCGATGAAGATCCCCAAGCGTTGGGAGGATTATTGCGACCTGGTGATCGAGAACAAAACCCGGCCGATCGATATCGGCAAGGTGAACGGGCGCCACTTCATTAATATTGCCGGCGGAGGCTCCCTGACGGAGCTGACTTATGAGGTGCCGAGCCGGCTCAAAACCCTGATCGGCCAACTGGCTTATTACATGAAAGGGATCGAGAAGATGGCCAGCCTGTCGCCGACCCATCTCATCATCGACGCCGAGGATCATGAGCTGATGGAGGGGGATTTCATGCTGTTCCTGATCGCGAACAGCAATTCCGTAGGCGGCTTCGAGAAACTCGCTCCCGGCGCGGAAATTGACGACGGACTACTCGATGTCATCGCCGTAAAGAAATGCAATTTGGCGGAGTTTATCCGCCTGGTGACGATGGCGCTCCGCGGCGATCACTTCAATGATCCGCACGTTATTTATTTCAAGACGAAGCGGATGGAAGTGACCTCCCCCGATAACGTGCTGCTCAACCTCGACGGCGAGCTCGGCGGAGAACTGCCAGGCGTGTTCGAGATTCTGCCGCAGCATTTGCGGATCTTCGCTTAGCGAAGAGGATCGGCGTAAAAGGTGATCCATGCTAGAAGTGTCTGGTATTCGGCGAAGGAGACTCTTTGTTAGTTAAACTAACTAGAGCTGTGCGGATGAGAGGTGGTTCTCATCCCCGAGGTTTGCCGGCCGAGGCCGATGATGGCAGTTGAGGCTGGTTAATGGGTGCTTTGTGTCCCATAAGCCAAGTAGGGCGACATTTAACTGGATTTTATACAGGTAATTTCGAGAAATCGGCTAAATGTGAAGCATTAACTGTAGAACCTACAGCTAAATTGAGGGATCCACGCGCAAAAGTCCTTTTTTCATAAAAATAGATGTAGTTTTTCCAGTTAATTAGCTTATGTACGCGTAAGTTGCGAAATTAGATGTATGAAATCCAGTTAGTTGAATTGAACATGTCGTGTATTTGCTGATCCCCTGCCCGCCGGCGGGGGTTTTGTGCGGATGGAAGTTTGTGCGGTTAGATGCGGCGGGATAAAAACGAGCAAGTTCCGGTTAAGATGAGAGTAAAGCAAGCGCGGAATTAAAGCGGATAGAAATGAGGCAATGAAAATGACGAAACAGCAGGGGCAAAACAGGCAGAATCAGGCGCGGAGGGACTCGAAAGGGAAGCGGACGGAGAGCGGGCGGCAGGGGCAGAACGGGGAGAGCCGGCGGATCCAAGCCGGAAAAGGGACGAACGGGGAGAGTCAGCAGATGCGCTCTGGGAACGGGCAGAAAGGTATTATACGATCAGGAGCAGTGGCTAACGGTGGCGGCCGGGGACGAAATGGCGCTGGCTCCGCACCGAATAGAAGAAATCGCGAGGGAAATTCGAGTCAGACGCAAATCGAGGGCTTGCCTGTCACGAAAAATGACGAGGTCGTTATCGAGATCATCGGCATGAATCATGACGGGGAGGGCGTGGGGCGCGCGGAAGGGTATACGCTTTTTGTGCAGGGAGCCCTACCCGGCGAAAAAGTCCGGGTTAAGGTGCTCAAGACGAAAAAGCAGTACGGCTACGCCAAGCTGGTGGACGTGCTTACGCCGAGCCCGGACCGCGTGGCTGCGCCCTGCCCGATCTACGACCAGTGCGGCGGCTGCCAGCTGCAGCACTGGAGCTACGCCGGGCAGCTCGCCTGGAAGCGGCAGCACGTGGCCGATGCGCTGGAGCGCATCGGCAAGCTGCACGTGGCGGGCGAACCGCAGGCGGCGGCGGGGGCGGAAGAAGGCGCCGAAGCCGCTGAGCGCGGCCCCGGCATCACCGTGCTGCCGACGTTGGGCATGGCAGAGCCTTGGCGCTACCGCAACAAGGCTCAAGTGCCTGTCGGCGTCACGGACGGCGCGCTGGTCGGCGGGTTTTACGCCCGCGGCAGCCACCGTATCGTCGATATGGAAACGTGCTTAATTCAGCACGAGCATAACGACGATGTGGTGGGCCGCGTGAAGGCCATCGCCCGCAATTTGGGCGTCACCGCCTACGACGAGGAGACCGGGCGCGGATTATTGCGCCATGTCGTCGTGAAGAAGGCGTTCCGCACGGGCGAGATGATGCTGGTGCTTGTGACCAATGGCCGGGATATCCCGCACGCCGATGCCTGGATCGGCCTGATCCGGGAGCAAATCCCGCACGTGGTCAGCATCTGCCAGAACGTTAACACCAAGCAAACTAACGTCATCTTCGGGGACGAGACTCGTGTCCTCTGGGGTCGAGACGTTATTTATGATTATATAGGCGATGTCCAGTTTGCGATCTCGGCGCGTTCTTTTTACCAGGTGAACCCGGTTCAGACCGAAGTGCTATACGGAAAAACCGTGGAGTACGCCGGACTGACCGGCCACGAAACCGTCATTGACGCTTACTGTGGGATCGGTACCATTTCGCTGTTCCTGGCCCAACATGCCGAACGCGTATACGGTGTGGAAATCGTCAAAGAAGCGATAGAAGACGCCCGCGCCAACGCTAAATTGAATGAAATGAAGCATGTGACGTTTGAGGTGGGCGCATCGGAAGATGTCATCCCTCGCTGGAAAGAGCAGGGCATCGAAGCCGACGTCATCGTCGTAGACCCGCCACGCAAAGGCTGCGATCCGCGCCTGCTTGAGACGATCCTGGAGATGAAGCCGGAGCGGGTGGTGTACG
Source organism: Fontibacillus forbon (assembly GCF_046559655.1). Lineage (NCBI taxonomy): Bacteria > Bacillati > Bacillota > Bacilli > Caryophanales > Paenibacillaceae > Fontibacillus > Fontibacillus forbon. Next base: position 114,837 of record NZ_JBKGFV010000005.1, read on the forward strand.
TCTCGTGCAATCCTTCGACATTGGCGAGAGACTTGCGAATCCTGGAAGATGGCGGATACCGGACGGTGGAGGTGCAGCCGGTGGATATGTTCCCGCATACGGTGCATGTGGAGTCAGTGGCGATGTTGGTTAGGGTGTAGTGTTTTTGAAGCTACATTACCTGTTTTAATAAATAGCTACTTTGCCCGAAGCTTCTAAAGCTCGGGCTATAATTGTTACAACCAAAGTAATTCATTCAGCGAAGGGCATTTGATGAGGCTTCCGTTCGTCGGATGATAGTTTTATATAATCATTAGTAGAGTTGATGTTGGTCTGAACAATATCAAGTTTTCCAGTTTATCAGTTTTCAATAGCTTTGTGTTGTTCAGTGTTTTCTAATGCCACAGTAAGACGTGGCAAAGGTATACCTAACTTTTTTGCTTCTCTCACAACTTCAAGTACTGCAAAACCGGCTTTACTATTGTTGTATTCAATGAAAAGTCGTGGTAAGCTGCCCTTTGCAAAAATAACCTTGTTAAACAGCGTGCCGAGAAGTGCCGATGGAATCTTGGTCAACAGTAGAGTAATCGCGTCCGTCTTTGCGCCTCTTGCTTTAAGTACAGGGGTCATTTCCCGCATACTCTTACCGACATTTGCGAATGAGTCACTATGATTCATGAGTGCTGGGAAACTTCCCCGTTTTAACACCTCGGTCTCCATCGCCGCATTCATGGCAAAGTGATTCCATAGCCAGCTTTGCATATCCTTTATCCAATTGATTTTAAAATGGGCACTTTCAAATAGTTCTTTGACCTTGTTGTTTATCTGTTCAGTGCCTACCCGTGGTTTTTCCAGAAATATCATTTTTAAAAAGCCGCCCCTAAGCTTATTGTCCTCAATGCCGCCTCCTGCTCCTGGGAACCCAAAGACAACATTGTTCATAGACAAGGGCAAGATCGATGATTTTAAATCTTGCCAAATATTATTGAATATTAGGATCGGGGTGTTACCAGCGGTAGTCGATAGTAATTGTGCTGCTTCGGGAAGTTGCTCCGTGTTGACACTCGCAATAATGAGATCGTAATTTGGGCTTATCTCCTCATGCAGCTTGACTTTCCAGCTTTCTTGGATTAACTGTTTCCCTCTTCGTGCGTCCCACATTTCAAGCGCTATATGACTTCCGAAGGATTCTTTTCTCCCTTTTCTAACGTAAAACTCAACGGTATGCCCTGCCTTTTCTAAAGCCCACGCGTATTGGGTCGATATTACACCTCTACCGAAAAATAAAATTCTCATCTTAGCCTCCTAAATATCCATATTCATCCTTGTTGATGATCAAACAACGTGTTGTATAATGTATTGTATAGATTCACTATCCGGTCATCAACCATCAGATTTTTAATATCTGTCGTATAATCAATTGAACAGAAAATGGAGGTAAATAATGAAAAAGCAACCTGAAATTACGGACAAAACAAGGCAGACATTCATAAATGTATTCTGCGATTTATATAGCCGAAAACCAATTGAAAAAATATCCATTCAAGAGATTGCTAACCAATCAGGATATAATCGGAGTACATTTTATCAATACTTTACAGATATCTATGAGTTGTTGGACTGCGTTGAAGATCGTGTTTTGAAATCCATTAACGAGGAAATGGCAGGCAGAGAGTTTTCTACACATACTTTCCAAGATGCACTTCAATGTTTGGAAAATGCAGAGGAAATTTCAGTTCTTAAAGCTATCTTGGGCGACTATGGTTCTGTTCATTTTGTGGAACGCTTGAAAAAAGAAATTCCCTTTGAGCGGTTGATTGTCGATTTTCCAACAGATGATGTCTTGGCACCATACATCATCGAGTTTTACATATCAACATTAATATCTATGTTTCGTCTTTGGATACGCAGAGGCAAAGATCTATCTTCGGAAGAATTGATCAAGCTGATAGATAGTCTATTTGCAAAGGGGATAACACCGTATCATATCTTTGGCACGGTCAATCCGCAGCGTTCTGATTTGAATAAAAAGTAAAGGGACGAGGAGAAAGAGAATGAGGGACTTACTGTAACAGAATCCCTGATACTAGGGTCTCTTCCCTAATCATTTTGGACATCTAAGGATATGGTAAAGTATTCAACAATCGGAAGACTGAGTAAGGATGCTTTACAGGATATATATCCGCTAATTAAAGAAATGGGGAATTATGAACAATTACCTTGTCACGTAAAAGCGGCTGATATAAGATTGCTTGAATAGGTGAATGCAGCCACATCGTATTAGGTTATTGTACCGTCAGCACTCATCTCATGTGGAAGCCGTATGTTCTTTAGAATATAAGGTTTTTTGATCTCTTACTGATCGAGAAAGTGAACTCTTCCTCAAAATTCTTGGCTAAATTGGCCGAAGATCTATAGAATGTTGTTTCAAACTGTCGCAACATGAAGGATATCGAAGGCACCTGATCGGGTGCCTTTTGCTATTACCCTAGAGTCGCTGTAAGATTGTACGCCTTATATCTCGGTGGTAATATAGTTTTGATTAGCCCTTTGGTGAATTCAATGTAGGATGGAAAAGAGGGATAAGATGCCTACTATACTAGTTGCTGATGATGATGCCAACATTCGCGAACTTGTCTGTTTATTTCTGCGCAACGACGGATTCCAAACAGTCGAAGCCACGGACGGCAAGGAAGCACTGACCGTTTTTGCCGGGGCGCATATTGATCTTGTCGTGCTCGATATTATGATGCCGGTAATGGATGGATGGACGTTATGCAAGGAGCTCCGAAAAGCCAATCCTGATCTTCCGATACTGATGCTGACTGCGAGAGGTGAAACATGGGAGAAAGTGATGGGATTTGAACTTGGGACGGACGATTATTTGACGAAACCATTCGATCCGTTAGAATTGACGGTTCGCGTCAGATCATTATTGAAACGATATCGGATTGGCTCCGCACAGACAATACAATTACGCAACATCCTACTTGATCGGCAGACTTATAAAGTGAGGATAGGTACGGAGTCGCTCACATTGCCGCTCAAGGAGTTTGAATTGCTGTATAAGCTCGCCGGAACCCCCGGGCAAGTCTATACGCGCGAGCAGTTGATCGATCAAATTTGGGGGATCGATTACACCGGAGATGATCGAACTGTAGACGTTCATATTAAACGCCTGCGCGAACGGTTCGCGGCGACGCCCGATTTTCGGATCGAAACGGTGCGCGGGCTTGGCTACCGTCTTGAGGTATATGAATGATCAAATCTCTGTATATTCGTGTTGTCCTGACCTTTCTTGTCTCGGTCATCGCGGGCACATTCATTTCTTTCTTTGTGACGACCCGGATCTTCGAAGAAAAATTGAATGAAAACGCTCAAATCAATCTGCGTAATTTCGGCCAAGACGTTGTAGGGATTTACAATGCTCTTCCGTTACGCGAAGCGGACTTATTCTTAAGTAAAATGAAGCAACTCGACGCCTATTATATTCGGATTTACGAAGCAACGGGGCAATTCGAGTCCTATGGAAATCTAAAGGGGCACAAGCCTGCCACTGTGACGACGGAGCAATTAAAGAAAGTAATAAATGGAAGCGTTGTTCAAGACAATCCGAATGGTATTGCTGCGATCCTCTTAGGGCTGCCGTTGCAAACGGAAGGGGGAACGAAGGCGATGTTCTTGGAGATGCTTCCACCTCCTTCCGCCTCTTTTGTCTTCAAGTGGGCATGGATATTTGCAGCCTGTTCGTTGGTTGCAGGAAGCATGTTGATTCTGGTTGCCTCTGTGTTTTTGGTAAGTCCGATCAAAAAGCTGACCATAGCGACCAGGCGTATAGCAGCTGGAGATTTCAACATCAAGCTGAATATTAAGCAGGAGGGTGAACTAGGTACTTTAGCTCGCAGTTTCGAAGAAATGATGCGCGATCTACAACAGCTTGAACAGATGCGCAGGGAATTCGTTGCGAACGTGTCGCACGAGGTTCAGTCCCCGCTCACCTCCATATCAGGCTATGCTCTTGTGCTTAAGCAAGATGGTCTCTCAGATCAAGAACGAAGCCGTTATCTAGACATTATTATTGCTGAAGCAGATCGGATGTCCAAGATGAGCGACAGCTTGCTCAAACTGAGTTTACTTGAATCGCAGTCACAGCAACTTCGGCCAGCCATGTTCGGCCTTGATGAACAAATCCGGCGGGTCATCGTGGCACTCCAGCCGCAATGGTCTGCGCGCAACATCTCCTTCGAACTCCATTTGAAGGCCGTTCAGTTCATGGCTGATTATGATCTATTGAATCAAGTATGGACAAACGTAATCGGCAATAGCATCAAATTTTCACAGAATGGCGGCGTTATCGCCATCAGCATGAAACAAGATACCAAAAATGTGACAGTCCGAATATCCGATTCAGGAATCGGTATTTCCCTGGAGGATCAGAAACGTATCTTCGAACGTTTTTTTAAAGCCGATCGTTCCCATAGTCGCCAGTATAGCGGCAGCGGCATGGGGCTTGCCATCGTTAAACAGATCGTATCGCTTCATCAAGGAGATATCCAAGTGGAAAGCGAGCTTGACCGAGGAACGACCATTATTGTCACCTTGCCAAAAACGACACCAACCGAAAGTTAGATTCCTGGAATGTTTGCTTAGTTCATATTCAGTTCATATTGTCGTCATGGAAAGGACATCTGGATTGGTTAGACTTGCATTAGCGGTCTGCTACGCCATGAAACGGATAACGACAGGAGTGGATGAGTTTGACACAAGCAGCAGGAAAGGAAATACGGAGCGTTTCAAAAACAAAGAGAGTACTACGCATTGTGCTTAAAATAATCGTCGCAGTTATTATAGCCATCCTGCTTTTTGTTGCCATCGTGTATACGGTTAACAAAATCAGCAGTCATTCGGAACAAAAAAGAATGGAGCAATACGGTCAGCTAGTATCTGTAGATGGGAAGCAAATGAATGTTTCCATTCAAGGTCAAGGAGAAGAAACCGTTGTGATTCTACCCGGTTTTGGAACAGCGGCACCCGCACTTGACTTTAAGCCGCTCATAGCAGAGTTATCCCCGAATTATAAAGTCGTCGTGATTGAGCCTTTTGGTTACGGATTGAGTGATCAGACCGGGAAGGAGCGCAGTACGGCAAATATCGTAAGTGAATTTCATGAAGCGTTGCAGAACCTCGGTATTAATCGTTATATCCTCATGGGTCATTCCATTTCGGGGCTCTATAGTCTGAGTTATGTGAACCAATATCCAAACGAAGTGAGGGCGTTTATTGGGCTGGATAGCAGTGTTCCATCGCTAAGTGAACAGAAGATTGATTCGTCAGTAACAGAACCGATTAAATGGTTCCGCAACCTGGGCTTCGCCCGTTTACAATTGAAACTGAGTGCAGACCCTTATACCGGGCTGCCCTATGATGAACAAACTAAAGAACAATTGGATATTCTGATACGCAAAAATATGTATAATACAACTCAATTAAATGAGGCAGAGAGTATGTATTCCAACTTTAAAGCTGCTGAACGGCTAACCTTTCCACCCAATTTGCCTGTCCTTTTCTTTGTCCAAGCGAATCACCCTGTGACGGACCAATGGATCCCTGAACATGAGAAGCAAATAGAGGAGTCTTTATATGGAGAAATGGTCTTGTTGGACGCGGGACATTATCTATATCGTTCCCATTCGAAGGAAATCGCTGAAAAATTCAGGGGGTTTATGCAGGGAATCCAATGATTTCTTCCATTATGGCGGGTAATATGGATGTTAGAATTTAGCGAATAACAGCCTATATGAACAGAAGACACCAGGAAATTCCTGCGTGTCTTCTGTTTTATGCTTATGCAGAATCAGATGTACAAATCGATCGCTACTGAAGTTGAAGGGAACAGTAAAGAGGGCGTCCCGGTTTTTTTGAATTTATTGGGTAAGTGTACTTCACCCGGGGGTATGATATACTCGTTTAGATGTCTACCATTAATAGACAGGTTGATTTTACCACTTCGGGATAAGGATTATTCATTCCCGGCATTTATAGAGAGGTTTATAATATGACAAATAATTTCTGGCGTGAATTGCCACGGCCATTTTTTATACTGGCTCCTATGGAAGATGTGACGGATGTTGTGTTCCGCCATGTCGTAAGTGAAGCGGCCAGACCGGATGTGTTTTTTACGGAGTTTGCGAACACGGAGAGTTATTGCCACCCGGAGGGCAACCATAGTGTGCGCGGGCGGTTGACTTTTACGGAGGATGAACAGCCCATGGTAGCGCATATCTGGGGAGACAAGCCGGAATACTTCCGTCAAATGAGCATCGGTATGGCAAAAGAAGGCTTCAAAGGCATCGATATTAATATGGGGTGCCCTGTAGCGAATGTAGCGGAGAACGGGAAGGGGAGCGGCCTGATCTGCCGTCCTGAAATCGCAGCGGAGATCATCCAGGCTGCCAAAGCCGGGGGATTGCCCGTCAGTGTAAAAACAAGGCTCGGTTTTAGTGACGTAGACGAATGGCGCGGTTGGCTAACCCATATTTTGAAGCAAGACATTGTAAATTTGTCCATTCATCTGCGCACCAGAGAAGAAATGAGCAAAGTGGATGCTCACTGGGAACTGATTCCGGAGATTAAGAAGCTTCGGGATGAGGTGGCGCCGGATACCCTTTTGACCATTAACGGGGATATCCCTGACCGTCAGACCGGCCTCAAGCTCGCTGAGCAATACGGAGTGGATGGGATCATGATCGGGCGCGGTATTTTTCATAATCCGTTTGCATTTGAGAAGGAGCCGAAGGAGCACAGCAGTGAGGAATTGCTTGATTTGCTGCGTCTGCATCTGGATCTCCATGATCAATATTCAGAACTGCAACCACGTTCGTTCAGACCTCTTCAACGCTTCTTCAAAATATACGTCCGCGGATTTCGAGGGGCAAGTGAGTTAAGAAATACGTTAATGAACACCAGGTCTACAAGCGAAGTGCGTGCGCTGCTGGATGAGTTTGCAAGCAAGGAACAGGATGAGGCCGAGGAACACGGGGAATAAGCAACTGAGGGGGATATCATGTCCTGGAGTAAATTGAAGCAGCAACTGGAGGGCTTTCTCAGTCCTGCGTTAAATGGAAGGGTCGAATACCGCGCGCCAGGGTACCGTTATCTGCCTGATAAATCAGGGATTTGTTATATTTTAGTAGATAAAAAGAATGTACTCCAGATGAGTGATAAAACGAACTCCATCCGATGGTATCAATCCGAGCAGGAAATTAAGAATGATCCGGATATCCAAGTTCCTGTCAGCAGTGACGAAATTGAAGCCGTCAGACAAGGCACCAAGGGTCCAGTGCCGGAGGATCGTTTAATAGTGATGGCCAGAAGCAGAAAAAGTACGGAACATGCAAAAGAGCTTTTATCAGCACAAGCTTCATTAAGTAAATCCAATTTTATCGCGGTGGCTAATAAGTTTTTAACAACTCCTATAGAGGAAAGCCTGGAAAGCAACGATATTTTGCTGAATGTTCTAGCCTTGGTGGACAAAAGAGTCGGTAAAAAGCGGATCATAAATATGTCCGACAAGATTAAGTTAAAGCATCCGATTGTGCAGTATTTTTATGAAATGCGGCGTAATGTATTGTGAAGTGTGGCTATAAGTAAGTCTCAAATATTTGGATTTCGATGAGCAAGGCTGTCGAGCAAGTGGATAAAACAAGAAGTCACAATTAGATTTCATTAAGGAGTGGTCAATTGAGAAAGCATAAACCGATGTCGTTTGACGAATTGTTGAAGGATCTGCAAGGACAAAACAAGACCGAGGGAGATCACAATTTTGTTGAGCTAGACCAGTTGTTCACGGACTCGTTCATGGCGAAGCATTCCGGTTCTATGAATTTTGCGGCTTTTTTAGAGAAGGGGAACTTTCAAGTCAAGACATATGAAGATATCCGCAACATACCTGACGAACTTTTCGACCGGTATATCGATAGAGAGACGGATTATGCGAATTGGGAATCAATGCTTGAAGCGGCGAACAGAGAGTATGCCGGGCAAGAGAAGAAATAGAATGTGAAGTTGCAAAGCCAGCAGTAAATAAAATCCTGTCCGCGATATGCGAACAGGATTTTTTGGGGATGAGATCTTTTGATTTACTTGATGTGTTCAAGAATTTGATTATAGGCGTTCTGGACATGCTGGGGGTTAGGATCTTCTCCAAGACGTTTGGGCACATCGAAGTTCGATAAGTCAAAATGATGCTTAGGTTGGACGTTATGCCTAGCTAAACAGCTCTTGCAGCAGGCCAACGGGCAACCGTCAATGGCTATGATGTCACGTCCCGACTTTGCTGTTCTGACAAGCGGTTTTACATCACCTCCGACACCGGCGATGCAGGACATTTCGGCGATCTTTTCCCGATCCATTTTAATCGCAATCCGGTTAGCGGTCTGTGCAGCCGAGGAACATCCGGAACATGAATAGACAAGAGGCAGATCATTTTTTTTCATTGGCTATCCCTCTCCATTTCAACAAAGTAATTGTCAGTATAATCCGAGATTACGGATTGAATTGTGAGGCGGGTCACTATTGGTTAGGAGAACCTCGGTTGCCACACAAGTATGGTGCTCGGGATAGTAAAGCCTTTCTCGCAGCTTCGCCTCTACGGAACTTGAAGTTCTGGATCTGCTTCTACCGTTACTTTTGTTTTAATGTGAAATAGGACTCCCCTAAAATTTCATTCGCTTGATAATGATCTGGCGAAAGCTCTTTCTCTATAAGATTGTGGACTTCTGATTGTTCAACATCATACATGACTTCAATTTCTTTGGAAAATAGAAGTTTTTCCTTTTCAATCAAGCTGGAAAGGGAAGGGAGTGGTTTGGGTTGCAGTTCTTCCCCATTAAGAACTTGTTTTAAACCGTTAATATAGTAGTCCAACGGACGACCGCCAACGATTTTCACGCCTTTATTCTCCTCATTGGTCATGATAATGGTCGGAAAGCCTCTGACCCCTAAGCTCCTGGCTTGCGCAAAATCTTCCTCCAATAATTGTTGACTAACTGGTTGCTCGGCTTCATTCACAATAGTTTCTCCATCAAGACCAAGTTTGTTTACGATTTCAATCATAACGGGTTTATCAGAAATATTTTGATTGAATGCGAAGAGCGCTTCTCTTGAGCGGCGCAAATATTCAGACGCAATTGCATCGGAATGATATTTTTGGATCACCTTGAATACACGTGAGGGCGGGTAGGAGGACTGAACCGGATTATCAATCATCAAAGTCCCGTCAATGGGCATTCTGTAATGTTCCCCAACTTCTCTCCAGTGAACGGCAACGTCGGCTGGTTTATAAATTCCGTTGGCAGGATCGATGGGTCCATCATGCCATTTTTCGAGCAACCCACCCATAACGGTATGAAACTTGAAATAATGTCCATATTGATGTTCAAAGCGACGAAGAACCGGTTCCAGAGCCCAGCAATGAGAGCAAATCGGATCGGTTGCATAATAAAGATGAACGGCTTTGGGAGGTTGATTAAAATCAATAATCTCCATGACTTCCTCGCCAACTTCTCCGCATACTCCTGTTTTGATATCGCAAATCATATTATTGTTCATGTCATTTCCCTCATCTCTCATTAATCCCTTTCAAAGGTGCTTGCATGCAATTTGCCAGTAATTGAAGCTTATATCATAATTAAAATAATCAACACCAATAGTTCCGTGGATTTGTCGTATACGCAACACATTATGAAATTTGTAAAAAAAGTAGGTGTATTAACTTAATGACGCAATCAAAGACGGACCCCCGAGTGCTGCGTACTCGCAAATTAATAATGGATTCTTTCATTGAGCTTTCAGGGAAAAAGGAATTCAAGGATATTACCATTAAGGATATAACTACAGAAGCCATGATTAATCGTGCAACTTTTTATTATCATTTTGAAGATATCTACGACTTATTAGAAAAAGCATTATCGGAAGTTTTACTCGTTCAATTGAATTATGACTTCTACCAACATGAAGAGCTAAATGAGGAAGTCCTCGTCAGTATCTTTAAAGCAGTTACCAATTTTCAAAAGTCGTTGTCCAATCGTTGCCATAGAGCTTACGAAGATTCTATTGCCCGTATTATACGGGAACAGCTTGAAATCATTTTTTACAAAATGTTGCGCAAACCAATAAATAGAACTGAAGAGGATGAAGCGCTAAAAGTTACAGCTGTCTTATTAAGCTGGGGAATTTACGGGGCTTCTGTAGAATGGAGAAGAGATAGTAAGGAGAAGTCTCCCGAAGAATTTATTAGATTAGTCATTCCTTATATTCAGAAGGGGATCGGAGAGTAGCTCCAAAACAATATTTATGGAATTAATTTAAAATGTGGAAATAAAATGGAATAGTAGTACAGTTAAAACCTGTGGCATGTCTAAATAGGCGGGCTGCAGATAAACCAAAACAAGGAGGTTTGAAAATGACTAGTAACAGGCATTCATTTAAACCCTTATCACTTTTGGTCGTTTTAGCAGTATTTCTATCCACATTTTTCGCAGCCTTACCGTCAGTGAACGCAGCCGCTAGAGGAGCATGGGCTCCAAATACCGCTTATGCAGTAAATGACACAGTAACCTATAGTGGAAGCACTTATACCTGCCTTCAGGCACATACTTCCCTCGTAGGTTGGGAGCCGTCCAATGCCCCTGCTTTATGGCAGAAAGGCGGAAGCGGCGGAACTACGCCGCCGGCAACAAACGGAGCGACGTTTTATGCAGATATAAACTATGGTGGAAAGGCAGTAACGCTCGGAATAGGCAATTATACACTGTCTCAGTTGAACGCAAAAGGAATTCCGAATGACTGGATGTCCTCTCTCAAGGTTCCAGGCGGCTGGACGGTTGACGTATATGAGAATGATAATTTTGGAGGAACAAAGTGGTCTTTTACTTCAAGTTCTTCCTGGGTCGGCAACACGATCAACGACAAAATGTCATCGGTTAAGATTTATACGGGTTCACCATCTACAGTAACAAAACCTTCCGAAGTTCCAAGCCATATATGGACGTATGTAATGAACGTGGACAATAAATTTGGTAAAGGCGGGGATTTTGCTTTATTGCTAAGTGCCGTTATCAAAAAAGAAAGCAGTTTTGGAGCAGGCTTACCGGGTAGCCCGTCAGCCGGCGACGGATTGATGCAGGTAGAACCAAACACACGCAATGCTTATTTATCTCAATTCAGCTCAAAGTTTGGCCGCGCGTATAATCACGGCAGCGAACAAGATCAGGTATGCATGGGCGCATTGATTCTGGATGAGAAGATTGTGAAGTTCGGAAATATATACAAAGGGTTATTACACTATAACGGAGGAGATAACTGGTATCCGGGAGCTACAGATTCTTATGGCCGTCCTATATTGGCAGATCAATATGCAAATACAGTTTATGCTACTTATAAGGGCTATGGCGGTAAGAATTAAGGTACAGCGGCTATGTTAATTTAAATGAGCATGAGTTACCAAGCAGATCATTGCTTGTCTAACCCATGCTCTTTTTTCTTTATTGAGGCAGATTGTAATCAAAAAATATAGAAGATGAGACCTTTGCCCTCGGCAGCAGTTTGGCCGTAGAAACGGCGGGGTATTCAAACAATCCCATTCTGTTTATACTTAAAGATGGTGCTGTAACGCCATTCTTTGATCATTGTTGATAGGAGATGTTATTCATGATCATCAAATTCATTCGTTTACGTTAATGAAAGGTACAGTCTTTTAAGCTCATGTCATTTTTTTGAAATGATCGTTGGGTTTATTTAACTGTGCCTTTTTCATTTACTCAAAACGAATGAATGAGGTGTTTTTTGTGTTGTCCGAAAACAATGAAAAAAATTCAAAAGCACGTATTCTCTCTAAGTATGAGGACATTTTCTTATGCCCCGTATGTTCAAATCCAATGAAGGCAGTAAATTTAAAAAGCTTGATTTGTTCCAATCATCATTGTTTCGATATCTCTAAACAGGGATATGTAAACCTATTGCCGCATCCCCTTAAAACGAAATACGATAAACAACTGTTCGAAGCTCGAAGAGCGATTAGCCAAAGCGTTTTTTTTGATCCGTTGCTGGCCCGGATTTCCGAGATTATGATAGAACAGTTGCCACCAGCGAGCAAACCGATAAAAATATTGGATGCCGGATGCGGCGAAGGTTCACTTTTGTCCGGAATACGGCAAAGGATTACGGATCAGTCCAAGCGTAACTTTTTGGGGATAGGTATAGACATTTCTAAAGAAGGAATCCATATGGCCTCAAGAGGAACTTCCGACAAAACGATCTGGTGCGTAGCGGATCTCGCAAAGTGTCCATTTGTTGATCAACCATTCAATTTCATACTGAATATATTATCGCCATCCAGCTATTCCGAGTTCCAAAGAATGCTTGCGGAGGATGGAACGGTTATCAAGGTGATCCCCGAAAGTAAGTACCTTCAAGAGTTAAGAGGGATATTTTACAAGCAAAGCGATAAAACTGTTTATTCAAATGAAAATACCATAGAGCTTTTTAAGCGTAATTTCGATCTGGCGGACCTCCAGCGCGTTCAGTACGGTGTAACTATGGAAAACAATTATATTGAACAGTTGGTCCGGATGACCCCATTGTCTTGGGGAGCTTCGGAAGAACTTAAACAACGGGTTCTAGGTAAGGACAAGTTAGAAATCACTTGTGACTTTGCAGTCTTGCTTGGGAAGAAAATGAGTGCCTATAGAACCGATCCCCATTAATAAATAATGTTAGAACGATTCGCCAAGCTAAGTTTGGCGGGTCGTTTATATAGCCGTCCTTTATGGGGCGGCTTTTGCTTAATTGTGAATTGTGTATTTATGTAAAAAATAGAAGGTAAAACCTTTAATATGAGAAGTTAAATGTATGCGTTTACATTCTATAATTTTCTATGAAAGGAGGTAAAAGGAAAGATAGAGTTAAAGTTTTAAGCAGGATTAGTATGTGCCTCAAGAAAACACACGGCAAGAAGGAGTAGGTAGGTTAAGTAGTGACAAAAAAATTTAGGAGGTAAAGGCATGAACAAGTTTAATAGGAAAGTCTTGTCGGTATTATTAGTAGTTGCAATGAGTTTTAGTATGTTTGCAGTAACCGCAAGCGCGAACACCTATTGGCAAAATTGGACCGACGGCGGCGGGACGGTAAATGCGGTCAACGGGTCCGGCGGGAATTACAGTGTTTCATGGCAAAATACCGGAAATTTTGTTGTCGGCAAAGGCTGGGCTACCGGATCGCCATCCAGGACCATCAACTACAATGCCGGAGTCTGGGCACCGTCCGGTAATGCGTATTTGACTCTTTATGGATGGACGAGAAACTCGCTTATAGAATATTACGTTGTCGATAGCTGGGGCACTTATAGACCTACCGGAACGCATAAAGGCACCGTGACCAGCGATGGGGGTACCTATGACATATATACCACGATGCGGTACAATGCACCTTCTATAGACGGCACACAAACCTTCCAGCAGTTCTGGAGCGTAAGGCAGTCGAAAAGGGCGACAGGGAGCAACGTAGCCATCACTTTCGCCAACCATGTTAACGCATGGAAGAGTAAGGGCATGAATTTGGGAAGCAGTTGGGCTTACCAAGTGTTGGCGACGGAGGGATACCAGAGTAGCGGAAGTTCTAACGTAACGGTGTGGTAACCGGTTGATCTTTGATCTTGCCGGGGCCGTCCGGTCTCACGACCGGCGGCCTCCATCCATTAGCAAAAGTAACCTTGCCTACTTACAACCGGAATATTGCTTTTAAAGGAGATCTGTCGATGAGAAAGCCATTCTTTTTTCTTCTGATCGCCATAATGCTTGTTGTTAGCGCTTGTTCCCCGGAAAAGCAGGATAAGAACAATACCTTGGTATTCGTAGAGGGCGGAACTTTCAAAAACACAAAGTCCAACTACTATGGAAAAAGCATATCCTTATCGAACTTTTATATCGGAAAATACGAGGTGACCCAAAAAGAGTGGGTGGAGGTCATGGGAAGCAATCCATCTCAATTCATAGGCGAAGATTTGCCGGTAGAAATGGTAAGCTGGTATGACGTTGTGGAGTATTGTAACGCAAGGAGCATAAAAGAAGGCTTAAAACCTTATTACAATATAGATAGGAACAAAAAAGACCCGAACAATATGAGCGAAAACGATAATATAAAATGGACCGTAAGCATCAATGAGAAAGCTGACGGATACCGTTTGCCGACGGAAGCGGAGTGGGAATATGCCGCAGGCGGAGGTCAAAGAAGCAAGAGTTACACTTACAGTGGAAGCAATAAGGCGGATGATGCGGCTTGGTACTGGAGAAACGCCGGGGATAAATACCTGAAAGGAGATTGGAACTGGCCTGTCATAGAAAACAACCATAACCAAACGAAATCCGTCGGGCTCAAGAAACCCAATGAATTGGGGCTTTACGATATGTCAGGCAATGTTAGGGAGTGGTGTTGGAGCTGGTACGAAGACGACCTGGATCCTAGCGGCGGTTCTTTCCGGAGTGTAAAGGGCGGCGGTTGGATCGGTGACATTGGCAGTAGCGAGCCGGCTTTTCGGGGCAAGTTTGAAGCGAATGGATTTGGGCCTGATCAAGGCTTTCGCGTGAGCCGGAATGAGTAGACGGTATCGGCGTACATTCGGGTCCATTGCGAAGCCAAGGGGGACTGCCGGGCCCCCTCTCCCTTTACAAGTCTCATAAATCATCGCCGAATTTGATACACCTCTCCGCACAACCTGCCCTGAATCTGCAGCACGTCTCCTACCGCCAAATCGGGAATATCCAGACCCCGGATCAGGATTTCTTGCTCAAGTCCCTCCACATACAGGGGGAAGGCGAGCTCGCCCGTATTATATCTGAATAATCTTTTGACCTGCCCAATCACGATATGCTCTGACCTGCCTCCTATAAGCTCCAAATGGCGACCGGAAGAGTTGCCGGGATGAAGCGGGGTCAGGCTGCCTGCGCTTCTTTCCAACTTCTTGTACTCTAGCGGACTATAAGATTCATTTTTCATATAAAGGGAGACGACCAATCGGTCATGAACCCGGGTCAGATCCGTAGTATCCTCTTCACGGGCAAAATCCCCGGGACAAAAAAATTCAAATTGAAACTCGTAGGAGGATTCTGTTTTGGTAACCGTCAAATCTCTGACATTGCCGCCAAGCTTGACTTGGGTGATCACGCAGTCAAACTTATCATTTTGCTCCAGATTGGCTTGTCTTTCCAGGATTCGGCGCTCAAGCCATTTCAAATAGTAGTCGGCAAAAGAGTCGCTGACTTTATGTATCCCTTGTCCATGGCAGGTATCGATATAATACAACTGCCCGGACAATTCACCGGAAACGGTCATCACGATGTAGTAGCCGCAACCGTCGTTATGCAGGGTGATCGTGCCTTGCAGCGCTTCCCTATAGAGCCGATTATAATACTGCTCTGCCGCGTCATCGTCCATGTCTTCATCGATCTCTTCATAATCCTCATGGAACGCCTTGTTGCAGCTATCCGCGCTAAATGGACGGCCTACATGCTGTAGTCCCGTTTCCTCCTGCAAACAAGATTCCAGACAATCTTTGGCATGGGACAGGGATAACGGAAACTGCCGCTTCTTTGCGGCGCCGTCTCCAATATGGATCAGGAAATCCCGATAGTCCTGCGGGAGCTTGATGCCCGCCGCCGATTCAAACTTCTCAACCTCGCTCTTCGATAGTTTTTCATTAAGAACATAAGGCCCCTGTCCTTGATACAAGCTTCTATACTCATCCAGCAGCCTAGTTACTTTATGGATAAATTCGCTGGCTGGCGATGCCCCGGCGTTTTTTCGGAAGAAACTTTTAAAATGATCCATCATCTTATTATTTGCTCCTACGAAAGTATTTTTCGGTTCTTATTTTACAGGATAGCCTCATTCCGGCATAACAACTGTCAGTTGTCGACAGGCTACAGGGTTTATGCTATGGTCAATTCAAAGGCATTTCACTCCCGGCGGAGCGAGATGCCTTCAATACTATCATTATTACGTACCAAGGCGGTGATGTCATGGTGCTCTTCATATCCCCCTTGCAGGGGGACGAAA
This sequence comes from Fontibacillus forbon, assembly GCF_046559655.1. Classification (NCBI taxonomy): domain Bacteria; kingdom Bacillati; phylum Bacillota; class Bacilli; order Caryophanales; family Paenibacillaceae; genus Fontibacillus; species Fontibacillus forbon. The sequence goes on from NZ_JBKGFV010000005.1 coordinate 130,926, forward strand.
TCAATGTTCAATGGCGGATAGGGATTTTGGGAGCACAAAATATCAGGGTTGAATGACAAGGAGAGTCGGAATGATGAGAGCCAGTTTTGCGGCGGAACAAAGAGTATCCATGAACAGGTCGGGCCTGAAACGCCTGCGCCAAAGCGGACGCCTTCCGGGCGTGGTTATGGGATTGAACCAGAAAAGCGATATGATCCATATTTTAGCGAAGGAATTTGAACGTTGGATCAGAGGCGGCGGATCGGGACTGTTGGAGATTCAGATGGGAGATTCGGAAACAATCCCAGTACTGCTTGAAGGATTGCAGCGGGATGCTGTGACACGCGAATATATTCATGTGGACTTTCTCCGCGTAAAGAGAGATGAACTCGTTCGTGCGAATGTAACGCTTGATTACGTCGGTATTCCCAAAGGGACGAAGCTGGGCGGTATTTTGCAGACGCAGAGCACGTTCATCGAGGTTCAAGCATTGCCTCACCAATTGCCGTCATCCATCAGGGTCGATATCGGCAAGTTGGACATCGGCGATTCACTTCTAGTCGGAGATATCGGGATTCCGTCCGGAATAACCTTGCTGTCTTCGGAGAACGAACTGCTTCTTTCGGTTGTCACTCCAAAAGTGCAGTCGGAGGAGAACGATGGCGAGTCGGCGGGACAATAACCATAGATGTTTTGATTAAAAGGGTCCATCCTTTAAGCAGCTAAATCTGCTTGAGGGATGGACCTCCTTTATGTCGTTGGAGAGCCTCCGACGGAGGAATAATCCAAGGGTCCTTAAGAACGGCATCTTACGATCTCTTTCCAACTTAAGACAAACGTTTGCCCAACATAATCTTGCATTCAAAATCAAAACTATTAAATTTTCAGAAAATTACAGAAAAATTGTTTATTTTTGGGAAATTATATGCTATTTTATTAGTGTAATATATCTAAAAAATAGGAGATGGTAGAGAATGTTAAGAAAAATGAAGAAGTTGGTTTCGGTTTTTTCTTTAGTAGCGATTTTTATGCTAACGTTTGCGCACTCTGGTTTTGCAAATGACCAGCCGGTTCAACTGATTTCGGCCAATCTCTATACTTACAAGTTTGGCTATGTGGGATTCAGCGGCAAAGTGGAAGTCAGCAACCTGGGGCCCCAAAAGAACGTAACGATTCACTATACTCCCGGAAATGGGCAATGGTACGATACGAACGCCTCCTATGAAGGTCCAACCGACGCTGCACATGAAGCATGGAATTTCGCCATTTCCACGAACAGCATTGAGAATACGCACCCCGAGCTCGTAAATGCCCAAACGATCCAATTCGCCATCAAGTATGAGGTCAACGGGCAAACGTTTTGGGACAATAATAACGGCCAGAATTACTCCGTCAGCCGCTATACTGAAAGCTCCACCATTCTCGGGAAACCGAACGTCCTTCGTGCCTACGATGAATTGATTCAGGACACCTTCCGGGGAGGCGTTTATGTAAAAAATGCAGGCTACAGCAAACAGGTCAAAATCGTATATACAACCGATAACTGGGCAACCACGAGGGAAGGGGACGCCACCTATTCGATGCCGGCGAACACCGACGACAGTGTAGAGGCTTGGCATTTTACTTTCAATCATATTGCCACCAGCGTATCGCAAATTAAGTATGCGATCTCTTACACGGTCAATGGCCAAACTTACTGGGATAACAATAACGGGCAAAATTACACCGTAAACCGCTAAGCGAAGAGCATCATCTTCGCCGACTGACCTTCAATCGCTCTCCAGTAGCCTTCCCGGCCATATGGAGGGCGGTTTTTTCTTGCATTTCCCACCATGATCTCGGCCGGGGTTCGGAGTATGAAAGGTTGAGGTTGCATACTCCAGGTATACGAGAACTATGGGGCTAGAACGGGAGGGAACGTCCCGGCTACTTCATCCGGGCAGATTCGAGGAAGGCCGCCGTCATGCCCTTGAGTCATGCCCTTGAAGCAGCCGGGTTACCGTATCGTCCAAATGCTTGTCCAAGGTGACCGGATTGTAATTGGCTAACCGGTCTTTAACGACGTAGCTTTTTCCTTGACGGACGGCGGGCAAGCTTTCCCAGATCGGATGCCGCAGGATTTCCCGGCCTATTCCGGCGTCTTCTCCTTGTTCGGGAAGGGCGAGGAAGATGCGGTCCCCGGCATACTCGGGGAGATCCTCCATGCGAATTTTCTGCCACTTGGCATTGCGGTTCCGTTCCATGAGCGCACGGATGCCGGGAGAGGGCTCGAAGCCGATCCCTTGGTACAGCGTATGGCCGAAATGATGCCCTGCGTACACAAACAGTCCATCCATATGGACGATGAACGCGGCCGCGGTCTCGCCCTCGCAAACGGCGTTTTTTAGCAGAGCTTTCGCTTGGATTGCTTTTTCCTTGTAGCGCTCAATCCACTCATCCGCTTCTTTGGCTCTGCCGAGCAAACCGCCGATCTCCTGAAGCCGGGTATAGACATCGGCCTCCCAATCGATTTCGACGGTCGTTGCCACCCGGGACAATTGTCCGGCAATTTCGGCAGGCAAGTAGCTGGGATAGAGAATCAGATCCGGTTCCAGCTTCAGAAGCTGCCCGACGTCGAGCGGCTCGTCGACGGGACTGACGTCCGCGCACGCCTCCGGCAGCGCGCTCAGCATGGAACGGTTCGTCCCAATCGGCCGAATCCCCAAGGCGAGCAGTTCGCCCAAGTACTGGATGGAGAAAATTCGCGGTGTTCGTCCGTAATGTTGAGCAAATCGGGTCGGGGACATCCCGGTCGTCTGCTTGAACCGGCGGCTGAAGTAGTATTCGTCCCGAAATCCGACTCTGGCGGCGACATCGCTCACGCGTGCGGATGAAGTCGCCAGCAGCCTTTTGGCCTGCTCGATTCGTAAATTGTTTAAATAACGCACCGGAGTCTGTCCGGTCAGAGACTTGAAGAGACTCCCGTACTGCCAGCGGCTCATGTTGACTTCCTGGGCAAGCCGTCCAATCCCGATGTCCTCCCGGTATGCGCGGTGAAGATAATCGATGCTCCGTTCGACGGCTTGGCGGTCGTTCTTTCCGCCCTGAAGCTCGGCCTGCAGCCGATACAACACTTCATAGAGCATGGTTTGAAACCGGATATGACGATGGAAGCTTTTCAACGAATGCAATCCAGCCTCATCCGTTGGAATAATCGGGTCGGAGACACCCCTGTTTAGTAGAAGAATTGCCGGGTCGCCGGAGGCGGACAAGAGCTCATGCAGCTGGTCTTCCAAGCGGGAAAAAGGCTCATAGACAAGGGCGGTGTTGCGGGCGAACAGTCCGCCAACGTCTTGCCGTACGGAGAAGGAAACCAGGAAATAAGACAGCGCCGGGGATTCTCCGCCCCGCAGATGAAAGGCCTGTTCCGGCTGAAGCAGGAAGCACTTGCCGCGTGCGGCATGCTGTGGACAACCGTCGGCCGAGACTTCGCCGCTTCCGCCGGTTATGACAATCAGCGTATGCGACTCAAGCCAGCAGGAGGCTTTACCGTTATTCAAGGTGCAAAGCTCGATCCGATTCAGCAGGACGAGCGGGGGAAAGTGAGGCGAAAATTCTATCTCGGACACGGCGTTCAGCCTCCAGTGAGAATCATTATCAATTATTCTTCTCATTATAGGAGATTCAAGAACGAAAAAAAAGCCCCCAACGCCGATAGATACTCCGTGAGGGCTTCGATTGCGAGGCTTCAAAATACAATTAAGGGGCGAGCAAGGACACCATCTCGTCCAGGAGCCAGTCGAGCGTGAGAGGGTCGTTCATTGCCCAACGGCTTTCAACGACATAGGCTTTCCCGTTCTTGACGGCGGGTAGGTTTTTCCAGATCGGACCTTGAATGAGCTCCTCTGTCGCCTTCTTGGCTTCTTCGGTATCGCTTTGGATCACCAGAAAAACACGGTCTGCTGCATAATCCGGCAGCTTCTCCAGCGAGATGGCCGCCCACAGCTCATCCGGCTTGTCCTTAAAGAGCTCGGCTACTTTCGGAGGAATCGCGAAGCCGAACGCATCGTATAGCGTGGGACCGAGCCGCTGCTTGTTATACACGTAAAACTGTTTATTGGAGTGGAGAATGAAGGCGGCAGCCGTTTCTCCGTCTTTTATGGACGACTGAACGAGTTGGCGTTTCTCCTCGGCTTTCTTGGTATAGTCCGCAATCCATTTCTCCGCTTTTTCGGGCTGCCCGAGCAGATCGCCAAGCACGCCTAAGCGGGTGAAGGCGTCATCGCCGTAAGCGATCGCGACCGTCGGGGCGATCTTGGACAATGCCTCAAGATCCGAGGCCTGAAGGAAATCAGGAACGATAATCAAGTCGGGATTGAGGCTAAGCGTTTTTTCCAGATTCGGGACGATTCCTTCGCCGCCGATATCTTCCACGCCCTGGAGCTGTTCGTCCGTTAACGTCAGCTTTGCGTTTAAGAAATTCGTCCCGACGACAGCGAAGTCCAGCGCCTTCATCTCGGCGGCATAATAGTGGGCAACGATTCGTTTGGGAGCGGCAGGAATTTCGACGGATCTGCCGAGCGCGTCTTTGTAGGTGCGGACCGTCGATTCACTCGGTTCGTTCGCCGCCGGGGCTGCCGATTCCGTCGTGTCTTGCGACGTAGTCCCGGACTCCGCAGAGGTAGACGAAGACGACGGGGTGGCGGCGTTATTGCCTGATCCGCAGGCGGACAGCAGGACTGCCGACAACAGTATAATCAGGAAGGGGATCATCGGTTTTTTCAGATAAGAGGGTAGCATGAAGTGAATCTCTCCTTATAAATGATAATGATTCTCAATTGAGTCAATTAACATCTTAACTTCTTCGAGGAAGAGGCGCAATGGACTTTTTTTAAATTTTGGATAGACAAATTTTGCGAAGCGTCGTGATACGCTTTTCTTTTACTTAAAGAATGATAAATCTGATAGTATGAATCTTGGAGCGATGTTCACGATACTTCATGGTTAAAAGCCCTTCTGGACGAAGGGCTTTTGTAGCGTTTAAACTAAAGAGACCAATCTACTTAGGAGTTGTCTAATATATTATGTTAAAAAAAGAAGTCGCGTATATTCGAAAACAGTTTAAGCTGGATCACGAAAGACTTACCATTTTCGACATTCTAAATGTGTATATTATGAAGGAAACGAACGAGATTTATCATTATGAACGTCAGCCGTTCGCCATGCTGGAGCGGGAGAAGCAGGAGTTACATATGGGTAATTTCAAAAAACTGCTGGCCGGTGAACTGGATCATAAACTGTTCGAGTTAAAGCTTCAGGAGGAAGCGGAGGCGACGCCTACACGAGAGCTTCTCCATCAAGGCTTGGTGACCGGGGATGCGGAGGAATGGCATGATCTGATGCTCCTGTTAGTGGAGAAAATGCTGGCGGATACCAAATATGAACGGGATACGGTAATTACTTTCGTCCGCGGACAATATTATCAGCCGACCAAGACGCGGAGCGAAGAATCCGAGGAGAGCGAAAATGACGAGATGTTTGCGAATCCGTTTATTCTGTGCAGCATAAATTCCACGGAGCAACAACGTAAAACGCTTATGTTCGATTATGTCGAGCGGGAATTTAAGTACAATGTCATCGTAGATCCGATCATTAAGTTAAGCTCGCCGGAGCAGGGCTTTTTCTATCCTAGCGTGACGGACGGCTATTCCGATGTGAATCGTATTCTGTATTGCTCGGGAAAATCAAATGATCCGAACGGGCATTTCATCGAGGAAGTCCTGAATGCGGAGAAGACCGTGACGGCGCTGGAAGAGAGAGCTATTTTTGAGGAAATCGTAAAGGAAGTGGCGGGAGAGCAAATTGATGCCTCCACGATCGCTCAAGTGTACGAGGAAATCTATCAAGTCCTTGAAACTCATGAGGAAGAGGAACCGCCGACGCTGGATTATAAAGATGTTGAACGCATGCTGACGGTAAGTGGCGTGGAGAACGTAACGGCGGACAAGGTCGAACGGGCGTTTGAAACGATCGTCGACGACAGAAACTATGAAATCAAAGCGAGCAGTGTGATGCCGAAGTTCACTTCGAAATCGATCAAGATCGATACGAAGGTCGCCACGATTTCGGTCAGTCCGCAGGATCTGAAGTATGTGAAGCAGGTGAATTATCACGGTAAACGCTGCATCTTGATCGAGGTGGATGAAGATGCCGTGATTGAGGGATTTACGCTCAATACGGAGACGTTGTAGACCGGGAGTGTTTTCATAGATGTGATCCGGAATTTTAGATTCGATATATTCATATTTATATTCTGCAGGTCCCACCACGCCGCTTAACAATGCGTACCAAGGTGGGGCTTTCTTTTATAACACGGACCCATTCAATCTATAAACCACTGCGAAGTCATGGTATAAATAATCTCCGCCATTTCTTTCGCTGATTTGTTTAACCCGTTTTTCAACCACTGCTGAATGAGACCGACGCTTCCGGTCACAATGAAGATAAAGTAATATTCCTTCGTGTCCATGTTTCCGTTAGGCTCAGCCGAAGGATCGATCCCGCATTGTTGGTAGATCAGCGTAAATAGCTGCTTCTGAAAATGAATATCGCCTTGTTCACTCATCAGAACTTGAAGATGGCTGCTGTTTTGGACAAAGTACTGGAAAACCTCCTCTAAAACTTGCATGGCTTCGTGTCTGCCTGTTTTGATGAGAGTGGCAAGAATTTCTTTTGCCCAGGAAAGGGTTTCGTCCTCAATCTTTCGGAGAAGATCATGCTGGTCCTTGTAATGTGCGTAAAAAGTCGTCCGGTTGATATCCGCATTTTCGCACAGTTCTTTAATGGTTATTTTGTTGATAGGCTTTACTTTCATGAGTTCAATCAGACTATCCTGCAGCACCATCCGGGTATAACGCGTTTTTCTGTCCAGCTTCATTTCTTTCATAAACGATAATCTCCCCTTTTCGACAGGCGCTGCTGAGTTGATTTGAAATCGACATTTCCGATGCAATTCGTTGTGAACCCAACGTTTTGTACTCATCTGAGGGTTGTAAAAACAACACGCTGTCTTTAAGCTTTTATATTAGCGAGAAAAGTCAAACCCTGCAAGGAGAGAATCAGATGGCATATATCGAATTCAATCAGGTGATAAAAGAATACGCATCCGAAGGTGTGGCAATCCGGGCGCTCGACGACGCAAGCTTTGCGATCGAAAGGGGCGAGCTGGCGGTTATTTTGGGGGCTTCCGGCGCCGGTAAGACCACGGCCTTGAACATATTGGGCGGGATGGATACCGCCTCTTCAGGCGATGTTATCGTGGACGGTGAGAACATCTCCAAGTACAGCCACAAGCAGCTGGCGGGCTATCGCCGTACGGACATCGGCTTCGTGTTCCAGTTCTATAATCTGGTGCCGAATTTGACGGCACTGGAGAACGTGGAGCTGGCTGCACAGATTTGCGAGAACTCTCTTAACGCAGCCGAAACGCTGAATAAAGTGGGGCTTGGAGATCGTATGAACAATTTCCCGGCGCAACTGTCCGGCGGCGAGCAACAACGCGTATCCATCGCCCGTGCCCTTGCGAAAAATCCAAAGCTGTTGTTGTGCGATGAACCCACGGGCGCACTGGATTACAATACCGGGAAGCAAATTTTGCAGCTGCTGCAGGATACTTGCCGCCGGGAGAAAATTACCGTACTACTTATTACACATAACTCCGCCTTGGCACCCATGGCCGATAAGGTCATTCACTTTAAAAGCGGCAAGGTTGTAAAGACTGCCACAAATGAGCAGCCTGTACCCATTGCGCAGATTGAGTGGTAAGGCATGAACAAGGCATACCAAAAAGATATTCTGCGCTCCATCCAAAAGGGATGGAAACGGTTTTTATCCATTATGTTGATCACGGCACTGGGCGTGGGCATGTTAACAGGTTTGTACGCAGCCTGCCTCGATATGTATTACTCGGCGGATAGATTTTATGACGAACAAAAGCTGTTTGACATCCGGGTCCTGTCTACCCTGGGGCTGACGGAAGAAGATGTGAAAGCCTTGGCGCAGGTAGATGGAGTCGAGACTGCGGAAGGCGGGTACAGCGAAACGGCTCACACGGATGTGGATGGAATCCGCAAGAGTACGGAAATAAACGTGCTGAGCACGAAGGGGCTAAATGCTCCTTATTTGCTGGACGGATCCTTGCCAAGTAAAACAGGAGAAATCGCCGTTACGCAAAAATACCTGGACGAAAGCGGCAAATCCATAGGCGACACCTTGACTATAAAAGAAGACGTTGAGGATGACAACGATGTTCCTGCCGGAGAGACACCGAAAGCAATTGATGCCAAAGACGTTCCGGACAAGAGCGGCGGCCTTGACCCGGATACGGATTTAGATATGGAAATGGACCTGGATGAAAAGAAAGCCCCGACCTTCGCCAATACAAGCTATGTCATTACTGGCGCAGTATTGGACCCTATGGACATCCAGGGGAGCGGCGCCGAAAATATATTCCGTTCTTCCGCATCCACGGACTATACATTTTTTATAACTCCCGCGGACGTGAGCAGCGATATTTTTACCGCGGCTTATATTGTCTTGGATGGAACGCGGGAGATGGACAGCTATTCCGATGAATATGACCGGGAGGTCCAGTCCGCCATCGGCCAAATAGAGAGTCGAATCAAAGCACAGCGTGAACAAGAACGTTACGACGCTGTATTGCAAGAGGCGCGAACGAAAATCGAAGATGCCGAGACTACCATGGACGACAAGTTTAAGGAAGCGGACAAGAAATTTGCGGATGCATGGGACGAAATCGCCCAGGCCAGAAAGGAACTGGCGAATGGCGAGGTTATGCTTGCCGATGAAGAGAAGGAAGCGGCGAAGAAAATTGCGGAGGCCCGTTCGAAAATCAACAGCACCAAGCAGAAACTGGCGAAGGCCGAGGAACAACTGGCAGAGGGCGAAGCGCAGCTAAGAAAGGGCGAAGCCGAGCTGAAGGCGAATGCCCAAAAGATAAAAGAGGGCAAACAGCAGTTGGCTAAAGAGCAGCAGCAGGCTGAAGCAAAGTTCGCTGAAGCCGGACGGCAGCTGGATGAGACCCAGAGACAATTGGATGTGGCACGGGCACAACTGGAGCCTCAAATTGCGGGGTTAAAAAGCTCTTACGGCGACTTGTGGCCCGAAAAAGAATGGACCGCACTGGTAAATGCGGCGGCTGCTCTGGCAGCAACCGGTGCGGCTGACAGTGAGATCGCGGCGGGAACCGGGGCCGAAAGCGCTGCTCTTGCAAGTGCGCTACCGGGGCAGGGGGATGCCGCTGTGCAGGCTGCGCTGGGCATGGGCAAGGTAATCGGCGGCCAGCAGGCGCTTGATCAACAGAAAAGCGCCTTTACGGAGCAAAAGGAATCGGGTTTGCGACAGTTAGCCGAAGCCGAAGCGGAGCTGTCTGCAGGAGAGGCGCAGATCGAAGCTGGCCGCCGGACCATAGCCGCCCAAAAAGCGGAGCTTGAAGACGGCAAAGCCGAATTGGCTGACGGAAAGGCCGAGCTTTCCAAAGGCGAAGCGAAGCTGAATGCGGAAGAGGGGGAGGCCAAAGACAAAATCGCCGATGCCCGGAAAGAGATGACCGACGGCAAAGAAGAACTGGCTGAAGGCGAAGCGGAGTTAAAGAAACAAGAGCAGGAGTACGCCGGCAAAAAGGAAGAGGCCGAGCAAAAACTGAATGATGCGTACGCCGAGCTCGACAATATGGATATGACCCAGTGGTATGTTCAGGACCGGACCTCGATCGACAGCTATTCCAGCCTTACCAGCGACTTGTCGTCCATCGAAGCGGTTGGAAAAGTTTTTCCCGTGATCTTTTTGCTTGTAGCGATTCTCATGAGCCTTACGGCGATGACTCGAATGGTGGAGGAAGAACGCGGACTGATCGGGACTTATAAGGCATTGGGATTTGGAAACGGTGCGGTCTATCGTAAATATATCCTGTTTGCCCTTATGGCTTGCCTGCTCGGCGGCGTTTTGGGCGATTTGTTCGGCTTTGTTTTCATGCCTAAATTCATTTCGGTTGTTTTGGAGGAGCTATACAACCTCCCTCAAGTTTATCTGCGTTTTGACCTGCTTTATGGCGTGGGAGGTTTGTTGCTGTTCATCGCGGGGATCGTTGGGGCCACCGTGCTCGCCTGCCGCAGCGAGCTGGTAAAAATGCCTGCAGCTCTCATGCGTCCAAAGGCGCCGCGAGCAGGGGCCCGCGTATTTTTGGAGCGAATCCCCGGGATCTGGAACCGCCTGAAATTCTTGAACAAGGTAACCGTTCGGAATTTGTTCCGGTATAAAAAGCGGTTATTCATGACGATTGGGGGGATCATGGGCTGTACCGCTCTGATTCTCTGCGGTTTTGCGATTAAGGATTCCATTGTGGACTTGGCGCCAAAGCAGTACGAGAACATATACCATTATGATTTGATGACCGTTTTTGAAGATGAGGATAACGATGAATTTATCCGGCAGATGTCTGCCGACAGCCAGATCGATGATTACGTGAACTTGCGGATTGAAAGCGTGAAGGTAATCAATGGTAATGAAAAGGGTGAAAAGGTGCAGTTGATGGTGATCCCGGAAGGAGCCGCCTTGAGGGATTATATTAGCATCGAGAATTTGGACGGAAAGCGGATTGATCCGGATGACGAAGGCATCTTGATAACGCGGAGCGCGGCGCGAAGTCTCGGCCTCAAGCCGGGAAATACCGTATCGTTGCAGGATATGGGGCTTGTGCAGCGCGAGGCGGTCGTATCGGATGTAGTGCAGAATTATCTGGGCAATAACGTTTATATGACGCAGAAATTGTATGAAACCATGTTCGGGAAGTATGCCCCGAACGGCGTGCTTGCGCATCTGTCAGATGCCGGCATGGATCAGGCCGCTTATGCGGAAGATCTTCTGGAGAACGACTCCGTGCTTTCCGCCGTCAGCACGGAAGCGCTGAGGGCGGATTTCGGATTCGATCTGATCAACGCGGTCGTATTGCTGATCACGGTCATGGCAGGAGGCCTTGCGTTTGTGGTGTTGTTCACGCTGTCGAACACGAATATCTCGGAACGCAATCGTGAGCTCGCCACCATTAAGGTGTTGGGGTTCTATGATAAGGAAGTGCACCAATACGTTAATAAGGAATCGCTGATATTAACTTTAATAGGCATCCTCATTGGATTGCCGGTGGGACGGATCTTAAGCAGATTCCTTACCACCGCGCTTAATATGCCGGCCATGTATTTCGCCGTGCACGTAGAGCTTGTCAGCTATCTGATTTCAGCCGCGATCACGTTCTGCTTTGCGGTCATTGTCAATTGGATGACCAATCGCACGCTCAACCGGATCAACATGGTGGAGGCGTTAAAGAGCGTGGAATAGCCGTCAGCCGTCATATTAGATACACCGAAGTAAGCCTCCATAGCCAATGGAGGCTTTTTGGCGCTCGTTTTTGATGTTCGGAATAACTTTTGTCATTGTTCTATTTTGCAAAGAAAACTTTGCAGAATTTGTTGACAAGAAAACTTTGCATGTTAAAATATAGATGACAAGTTTTGTTGTCAACACCTTATCAAATTGAGGGGAGACCTTTTATGAAAAGGGAAGAGATATTAGAGAAAAGCAGACAAGAAAACAGAGACGAAGGAAAAGAATTTGTTTTTAATAAAGGCAGAAAAAGCGGAGTCATCGGCATGCTGGTTATGTTTTGCGTGCTGGCTATTTTCAATATGTATAATACTCTCCAGGAAGCAAATTACGCATTAATCGCCTTGATGTTTGGATATTTGGGCAGCGAAGGTCTCGGGATGTATTCTATAACTAAAAAGAAAATGGATTTATTCAAATTCATAATAGGGTGTGTTGTAAGTGTTTCTTTTTTAGTGGTATACATTTATGGGGTGAGTAAATAGCATGAGTGAGCCACTGGTTCTAAAAAACAACCTGCGCGAAGCCAGAACAGAACAAAAACTATCTCAAGCACAATTGGCGGAAATGGTGGGCGTTTCAAGAAATACAATCAGTTCTATTGAAACGGGGCAGTTTAATCCGACCGCAAAATTAGCTCTGATTTTATGCATTGCATTGGATAAAAAATTTGAAGAGCTTTTTTATTTTGATTAACAATATCAAAAAATGAAAGCCGAGAAAGACCGCAGCTGGATTGCGGCATTTCTTGGCTTTTTGCAGTTTATATCGGCAGTTTTCTTGCGCAGATTTGACAACCTAACAGTTGTTAGATAGACTTGAATTACCTAACAACTGTTAGATAGATTGAGGAGGCCTATGAGACAACCTGAACAAAGTACAAAAGATAGGATTATGGACGCCGCTTTGGACCTGTTTTGTGTAGACGGTTATACAACCGTTTCCATTAGGGATATAGGGAAAGCGGTGGGGATCAAGGAAAGCTCGATTTACTATCATTTCAAGAACAAGGAGGACATTCTGCATTCCCTGTTCGACCAGGCGGAGCAATGGACGCAGATACGCAAAAGTCAGTTTGTCCGAGCGTTGGAAGCTGCTTCGAGCATCGAGTGCGAGAGATTTATTTTTGCCGGGGTTGCTTATATGGAGGGCTATTTGCTGGAGGAGAAAATCCATAAAATGATTATGATGCTGACGATGGAAAAGCAAAGAAGTCCTAAGGCGGCCGAAATTTATCGGCAACTTCTCTTTACCGTTCCCCTTGAGCACCATAAGAATGTGTTTGCTCTGATGATGGACAAAGGGTTTATGGAAGGAGACGATCCGGAGTTTCTGGCGACTGAGTATCAGTCCATTATTCTGTATGTGTACCACAAATATTTTTCAGGCCCCAGCATGGCTCCGGATGAGGAAAGTGAGGAAAGAGCAGCGGCACGGCTTGAGTTATCGGGGCTGTTGAGACGCTTTTTCACTCGGCATATTTGTAAGGAGGTATAGTCATCATTATGAAAATTTACAAATCGTCAAAGGCAGAAGAGAATATCTTAAGAACTTATGATCGCTTGCTTGAAGCATGGGGCACCGAGGTGTTGCCGACTAAGGTTCCTACTCGCTACGGCGTTACTCATGTAAACGTGTTTGGTAAAGCGGATGCACCTCCAATTATGCTTTTTCATGGCGTAGGGGATGATTCTGCCTTGATGTGGATTTACAATGCCGCCGCACTGGCGCCTCATTTTCGATTGTTCGCGGTGGATACGCTGGGCGGGCCCGGGAAGAGTGTACCAAATGAAAATTATAATAAAGAGTTTGACAACGCGTATTGGATCGACGACTTATTGGATGGACTCGGGCTTGAACGGGCCGATCTGGCCGGTGTTTCGCATGGGGGATACCTCGTTCAATATTACGCGATCCACAGACCGGAGCGGGTGGGTAAAGTCGTTTCCATGGCCTCAAGCGTGCCTGCCGGAACAGCCGGAAATCCGATGAAAACAATGCTCCGCATATTCCTGCCGGAAGCCCTGTTCCCTACAAAACGGAATGTGATCAAATTATTAACCAAACTTACCGGGAAAAACAGTGCGGCCTTTACCGGTAATCCGTTGCTTCTGGAGCATTTTACATACTTATTGCGGGGCTACAACAATATGGCCATGCGATTTCATAAAACTAAAGGCTTTGAGGATGAGCAGATCGACAGCATTCGCGGCAAGACGCTCTATCTGGTGGGAGAAGCCGATCCTTTTTCCATCCTTGGGGGGAATGCGGCTCTGCAGACATACAAGATGAACAGTCGCATTTTCGAGGACACGGGGCATGGAATCAATCATGAAATTTCCGATGAAATCAATCAAATCCTCATTGATTACTTTACCCGTTAATGACCGAAAGCCAAGAAAGACCGCAGGATTCATTGCGGTCTTTCTTGGCTTTTTGCCGAATTATAGCGGGACTTCTTTCATTCTCCATACACCCATATCCCCGAAACCGTCATGACCGCCGGTAGGGCGGTTTCATCCACCGGCACATTATCGTACCAGCCGCCCACGGCCAGGTTCAACACCAGGTAGAACGGAACATCGAACGGCATGAGACCCGGCAGCAAGCTGCGCTCGGCGTAGCAATGTCCGTCCACCAGCCAGCGCATGGAGCTGGCATCCCATTCCAGCGCATAATCATGGAATTCGTTAATGGTCCCCTTTTCGAACCGGTAAGTGAACTCCTCGGTAATTTTATGGTCCCAATCCTTCCCGTGGTGCAGCGTGCCGAATACTTGCTGCGGTAGGCGGCCTTTGGCCTCAACCATGTCGATCTCGCCGGAGGCCGGCCAGGAGCCGTAAGCCTGATGCTGCGGAAGCAGCCAGATGGCCGGCCACAACCCCTGACCTACCGGCAGTTTTGCTCGTACGATGAGCTTACCGTAGCAAAAGGAAAAGTGGTCCTTTGTGTCTATACGGGCGGAGGTATATGCGAATTGTCGTCCGTCCGCCGAGAGATTTTCACGGCGTGCACTCAGATTTAGTCCGTTTTCATCAATATACAAATTCCCTTCATTCCCCGTATAAAACTGCTGCTCGCCGTTGCCCCATCCCGGGGCCAGGATATTGCCGTGATCATCCGGCAAATCGTTGCCAAGGCGAATATTCCAAGCGCTTAAATCAGTCTCGTTATGTATAAAATCCTGCTGCCACACTAGTTTGTTCATCCCTTGCACGCTCCCTTCATTACTCACAGCATACTTGATTTAGGCTATGGGTCAAACGAATCTAAAAAAATGGGATAGGGTCAAAAATCATGGCCTTTTTTTCCTATGTGTATTTTCTTACGATGAAATGGAAGGGGGCAAGGCATATGTTCCAACACAAAAATGGACAAATCAAAACCTTTTTTAGACAGTGGCAACTGCAAAGCATGGTCATCCCCGGGATCGTCTGGATGTTTATCTTTTGTTACATCCCCATGTTTTGGCTGATCATCGCATTTATGGACTATAACATTGCAAAGCCCATGATGGAATCGCCTTTTGTAGGGTGGAAGCACTTTCAGGACTTTGTGACGGATGACCGTTTTTGGCGCTCGATCCGAAATACGCTGGGGATGAGCACCATCCGGCTGGTGCTGGGCTTTCCGATCCCGATTTTATTCGCCCTGCTGCTGAATGAAATCCGGAGTCTTCGATTTAAGCGTACGGTACAGACCATTTCGTACTTGCCGCATTTTATCGCCTGGACGATTTTTGGCGGCATTATGCTCAACTGGCTGGGCGAGGGAGGCGTGATCAACCAATTGATGATGGCACTGGGACTTCAGGAGCGCGAAATATTGTTTAACAGTGACCCTAAATACTTCTGGTGGATTACCTTTTTCTCCGATACGCTCAAGGAGACGGGCTGGAGCGCCATCATTTACATAGCTGCCATATCCGGCATTGATCCCGGGCTGTACGAAGCGGCGGAGCTGGATGGCGCAAACCGCTGGCAGCGGATGTGGTACATCACCATTCAGAGCATCCGTCCCACCATTGCCATCTTGTTCATCCTTGCTGTCAGCGGGCTGCTCGGCAGTAACTTTGAACAGATCTTTATGTTGAAGAACAACATGAACATGAAGATGGCGGAAAGTCTGGATCTGTATATCTATAACATGGGTTTGGTTTCAGGGCGTCACTCCTTCTCGACAGCCGTCTTGTTTGCCCGCTCCATTGTGGCGCTGGGGCTGTTGTTCCTGGCCAATTTCTCATCCAAAAAACTCAATGGCGAAGGCATTTTTTAAGAAGGAGGAAGGATGACCCATGGAAAAAAGCAGAAGATTCCGGCGCATCGGCGTGTTCACTATTTGCAATACCCTGCTGATGCTGGCGGTTTGTTTTATAACGCTGTACCCGATGTATTTCGTGCTCATTAACTCCCTGAATGCACCGGAGCAGGCATTGCTCGGCACGGTCAACTGGTTCCCCAAGGCGGTTTCGCTGGACAGTTACCGCGTGGTATTCAATGATGAAAATATGATGAACGGTTTCTTGATCACCACCCTGCGTACCGTGATCGGGACCGTGGTACATGTGTTGTTTACCGCCATTGTGGCTTACGGCATGAGCAAGTCCAACCTGATTGGCCGCAAGGTATACATGAAAATCGCCTTGATTACGATGCTGTTCTCGGGCGGGCTGATTCCCACATTTATTCTCATGACCAAGCTGGGCCTGTACGATAACTTTTTGGTCTTCATCATTCCGGCGATGTACACCTTTTTCGATATGGTCATTTTCATCAGCTTCTATCGCACGATCCCCGACAGCCTGGAGGAATCGGCCAAGGTGGACGGCGCTTCGGATTATGGGGTCCTGTTCCGGATCGTACTGCCCAACAGCATGGCTGTAATTGCGACCATATCGCTTTTTGCAGCCGTATATCATTGGAACGATTACTATCAGGGCGTGCTGTACATCCGCTCGCAGGATAATCTGCCGCTGCAAACGATGCTGTATAAAATCATAGCGGAGAACTCCATGTCGTTCATGCAGCAGCAAGCCATGGCACAGTTCGGTGCCAAGCTGCCCGGCAACTCCATCAAGTTTGCCTCCATGATGGTGGCCACGCTGCCTATTCTTGCGTTCTATCCTTTTATCCAGCGCTATCTGGTCAAAGGCGTGATGATCGGAGCAATTAAAGGGTAAGCGTCATTTGCCTGACTAAGCCAAGGTTTAGATAGGCGGATGATTCATATACAAAATCCATTGGAAATAAAGAAAGGATGATCATGCAATGAAACACAAACGTATGAAGAAAAGCATGGCGGTCATGTTGGCTGTAATCCTGATGCTGAGCTTGGCGGCTTGCTCGGGGTCCAAGAACAACGCAAGTACGTCTAACTCCGAGCCTGCGGACAACAATGCCAAACCCGAGAATACCGCGGTCGAAGCCAAGCTTAATCCGGAGGAACCTGCCTGGAAGCTGGATACCAGCCCTGTGGATTTATCCTGGTTCGTAGGCGCTTCCTGGTACGGCCGTACTTGGGGAGAGAGTCTGAACTCTAAGTATATTTCCGAAAAGACAGGCGTGAATGTGAAAATCGAGGTTCCCTCCGGAGAAGCTAACGAGCACATTACCCTGATGATGACCTCCGGCAAGCTGCCGGACTTGATTACGATGGGCTCTTGGGAAACCGCTGTCAAAAAGCTGTGGGAAGGCGATCATGTGTATGCCTTGAATGAACTTGCGGATCAGTATGATCCCTACTTCTTCAAGGTAGCCGGCGATGGTACGCTGAAGTGGTATAAGCAAGAAAACGGCAACACCTACGGCATTCCGAACGACTCCTACAGCCCTAACCTGATGCATGAAACCGGTATGACTGCCGCCAACCAAACCTTTTTGGTACGGAAAGACCTGTATGAGGAGATGGGAAGCCCGGATTTAACCACGCCGGAAGGCTTCCTGAACGCCCTGCAATTGTTAAAGGATAAGTATTCCGAGTATAAGGGCCAGCCGATCAGCCCCTTCTTCGCCCAAGGCAATGTGCCTTACGGGATGACCGAGTACCTGCAAAACCTGCTGGCTGTTCCGCATGAGCAGGAGGGCAAGGTATATGACCGCATCACCGATCCGGATTATGTTACCTGGTTGAAAACTTTCCGTACCGCCTACGAGCGGGGGTTGATCAATGTGGATTTTCTGGTGGACTCCGATACCCAGGTAGAAGAAAAAACGAACAACGCCCGCTACTTCATGATGGTTCGCGAGTGGACGGGGATGACGGCGGTCAACCCGATGCTGGCCGCAAGCGCTAACCCGGATTCTTACTATATCGCGGTAGATGGGCCACAGAATAGCAAAGGCGACACCGCCAAACTGTTCCCGGGCAACATGGACGGCTGGATGGTTACGATGATCAGCAAATCGTGCGAAAACCCTGAGCGTGCGATCCGTTTCCTGAGCTATTTGGCCAGCGAAGAAGGCCAACGGGATTTATTCCTTGGCAAGGAAGGCGAAACGTGGGAAATGGCGGGCGACAAGCCGCAGCTTAAGGCCGATATGGTCCAATTGCTCGAATCCGATATTGAGAAGCTGGAAAAAGAAGTAGGTATCATGGATACTTACTGGATGATGCGTAACCCGGTCATCGTTAACCAGTGGAGACCGGAGAAAGCCCCTGTCATCAAGCAAATGGAGGACTTTGCCAACGCGCAGGCCGATATTGACGGCGGCATCTACAAGGGCCTCGATCCCCTCGGCGATTCCGATGCAGCCGTAACCTGGTCGCGCATCTCTCAAAACTGGGAAGAGGTGCTGCCGGAGCTGATTACCGCGAAGGATGAGGCCGCTTTCGATAAAATTTTCGAAAATTTCCTGGCCCGCCGCGGAAGTTACGGTTATGACCAGGTGATGGAATACCGTCAAACCGAGCTGGATGCAAGAAAAGCAAAAATGGCGGAGTAACCAACCAAACCCGAATATAATTTGCTTGTGCCGGTCACCGAAAATGGTGGCCGGTATCCCTGCTTTTGCGGCTTTGGATTATTTCGCGACAGTGAGTGGTTACCTGCCGGCCGGGTTGTAATATATGGTATATTACAGAGGTGGGGAGGGCACACGAAATGAAGATTCTACTGACAAAAACAAGAAAAATCTACCGCAATTCCCGCATCTCTCAAAAGCTGTTTCTGGCGTTTAGCATGCTGATTGCCATCCCTGCCATCGTGGTATCCTTTTTGTTTATCCGCATTCAGGAAACCCAGCTATATAAGGACGCAATGACCACCGGCAGCAGCCATGTCTCACGGATTAACGAGAAACTGCGCGGTAAAATGGACATTATTGAAAACGCTTCCTCCACGGCGCTGACTCAAAAGGCCTTCGTGGATTTTATTCATTCCAATATGCTCGGGGACGGCCTGCGTCTGGTGAAATTCAGGCAAAACCAATTTGAGCAGATGCATAACATTATCCAGAGCAACGAGATGATCAGCGAGCTCAGCTTCTATGTCGATAATCCGAACCTGTATGAAATCTGGCCCGAAATCTATCATTATGACAAGTTTTCGCCGCAGGATTACTGGAAGAATCTACGGGAAGAAGGCGGCGCGGCATACCGCGTTTTTGCCTTTAAGGAGGGGGAGCATACGCTCTCCTATTATCGGCTGGTACGTCTTCAGGGCCAGCAGCACAAACGCCCCAGCATTATGGAAATCCGCACCTTGCACAGCGTATTTTTCAGCGATCTGCTCGAGGAGACGGGGGGCGACTTCTTTTCAGTCGTGATGGAAGGAAGCAATCCTTCCCGTTATATTTACAATCCCCAGCATACATTTCCGCAAGCGGCCGGGGAGGAACTGGACCAGATTCTGGGCCGGATTCATCGGCAATTGGATGCATTGGAGCAGGAAAGCCCCGTGAAGGTCAAGGTAGGAGATCAAACCTATTATGCCGTGTACCGCTACATTGCTCCGCTCGACGCCTATGTGGTGGATATCGCTTCCCATCAGGCGCTGATGAAGGGCCCGCGCAGCTGGTATGCGCTTGTGGTAGTGATTACATTGTGCGTGCTGCTGTTGATGATGCTCCTGGTCTCGCATACCACGCGGCGCCTTTTCCGCCGATTGGACAGTGTATTGTCATCGATGCGCAAGGTACGGAAAGGACAACTGGATGAGAAGATCGATACCGGACTGGATGAAGACGAAACCGGCGATGAAATCGACGAGGTGGCTGTCACTTACAACAAAATGCTGGATGAGATCAAGCAATTGATGACCCAGGTGGTGGATAAACAGTTGATCGCCAAAAATGCGCAGCTGCACTCGCTCCATTCGCAAATCAATTCGCACTTTTTGTATAACGCGCTGGAGGCCATCCGGATGCAGGCGGAGGTAGAGCGCCAGCCCGTGATCGCCGATGCGCTGGTGTCGTTAGGTTCGCTGCTGCGCTACAGCATGAAATGGAATGGCGATACCGTAGCCCTTGGAGAGGAACTTGCCAACATCCAGAGCTATATCAAATTCATCAATTTCATGGAAGGCGGCAACTTCGTATTGACAGCGGATCTCCCGCAGGAGGTACATCGTTATGCGATTCCGAAAATGTGCATGCAGCCCATCGTTGAAAATGCCGTTCATCACGCTGCGCCCCCGGGGGGCAGGCTGCATATTCAAATCACCGTATGGGTGGAGAATAACAGCACCCTGATCATCGAAATTTTCGATGACGGCGTGGGCGTTAACCCGCAGACGCTGGCCGGCTTGCAGGTAGTGCTCCAGGGGGATTCGGACACGCCGATCATTGCCGGCAAAAACGGATTGGGCCTCGAAAACGTACACAAACGATTGCAGCTTCACTATGGCAAAGGCTACGGTCTGTGGATTGACAGCGTGCAGAGGTCCTATACCTGCGTAACCATACGCTTGCCTTGGGAAAATGTGAATTTTGGAGGGTGGTAAGGGATGATGAACATTCTGATTGCGGACGATCAAAAGCACATCCGTGACGGTTTGCAGGCTATGCTGAGCCAGTTCCCTCTGCAGCTTGACCATATTTACTGTGCCGCTAACGGGATTGAGGCCTTGCAAATATTGCGTCAGCACAGCATCCAACTGGTGATTACGGATATTCGAATGCCGGATATGGATGGGCTGACGCTAATGACCCACACAAGAGAAGAGCGCATTAAGGTGGATTACCTGATTATCAGCGGATATAGCGATTTTGCCTATGCCCAGAAGGCCATTGGTCTCGGGGCGAAGGGCTACCTGCTCAAGCCCGTGAAGCGGGAGGATCTGCAAGCCTCCGTAGAGCATGTATTGCAAGAAGTAAGAACCCGGCAGGCGCTCTCGCAAAATATGAAGCATGTTTCCCGCCGGGCCAAAGAGACGGACCGGAAAGAGCTGCGCATGTTTATGCAAGGCGCGGTAAGCGATGAGACATGGATTCGCCAGACCCAGCAGCAAAATCCGGAGCTGTGGCAGGGCTACCGTCTGTGCCTCTTGCGGGAAGAGGTATGGATTAATCAACCGGGAGCCAGCAGTTCCCATCGCATGGAATCCATTGCCTACCGCGTATATGGCAAGCGGGGGTGCATATGCCTGCAGCGCAGCCCACATCTGATTTTCGCTGTGGATAGCTCCGTAGATCCGGGCGCTCTGCCTGCCGTACTCCAGGCGGAGCAGATTCATGCCATCACGGCCATGACGAGTCCGCAGCAAGGATTAAAGGGCTTGCCGGACAGCTACGCCCAAGTGATGGAGCTATACCGCCACAGCTACCTGTTTCCGGAGAAGCGCTGCATTCTGCCAATGCAAATTGCGGGACTAGAGCAGCAGTGGCAGCTTCCTTATGAGGAGCTGTATCTCCTCTTCCAGTTCATCGGCACCAAGAATAGCAGCAAGATCACCGAAGGAATATCCAGGATATTCCACAAGGATGTGCTGCAACGCTATCACATCCGCTATACACAGCAGTTATGCCGGGCCATGGTACAGATGCTGGAGGAATATGAACGCGTGATCCGTCCTTACATGGGGGAAGAAACGCTGGATATGGAATGCCTGCGCAATATTTTCGATCATCCGGGCATTCGCGATTATATTCAGGCGTTGCAACAACAGTTGCTTCGGCTCAACCAGTTCTATTATGAATTTAAATGCAGCTATCGCAACACGCAGGACTTGAACGAAGCCATCCGCTATATCCACGAAAATTATCATAAGCCGCTGGATCTGGCGATGGTATCCAACCACGTGTCCTTGAATTATGCTTATTTCTCCAACCTGTTCAAGAAAAATATCGGCAAAGGCTTTGCGGAGTATCTGCGCGATGTGCGTCTGGATAAAGCCAGGAGGCTGCTGGCGGAGACGGAGTATAAGATCATTGAGGTGGCCGCCATGGTAGGCTATGAAAGCTACAAAAGCTTTACGCGGACATTCCGGGAAGTGATGGGCATGCAGCCCACGGAGTACCGGCAACGGATGCGGCGGAAGCTTGAAAGGGAGGAAAAGAACCAGGAAACCGCGTTATGAGTTGGCAGATACCGCTTTGATCCTTGCCTGCCCGCCTGACCAAGTCCTGACCAAGTCCTGTCCAGACATCAGCACAATCAATAAAGGCTCCCATCGCCAGGTGGGAGCTTTTTGCCGCTCATTTTAGATATTCAGGATAGCGTTTTCTGTAGCTTGATTACACAAATTCCATTAAAAGCCAAAATAATGGGTCATAACAAAAATTATTGCACCTTTTCACCCCATTCTTTTGTTCGATAGAATAAAAGTGTCTACCACCACTGTTTCCGTCAGAAGTCGGTCGTTTATTTTGCTTCTACTCACTAATTTATTGAGGGAGGGTAATTATGAAACGGTTTAGGCAAAGGGTGCTGTGTTTGGTCTTGGCGGCGGTTTTGTTGGTTAGCGTAGGACTCATGCCTACAGCGAAGGTGCAGGCAGATGGGGAAGCAACTCTGGCAGGAACGACAATTACATCTATGTCTTACTTTTCGGCAGCAGACGGGCCCGTCATCTCCAAATCAGGGGTTGGACAAGCCAGTTACGGGTTTGTCATGCCTATTTTCAACGGGGGCTCCGCTACCTGGCAAGATGTCTCCGGCGACTTGGGCGTAAAAGTTAAGGTCAATGGCAGTTGGGTTGATATTGATAGTGCCGGCGGTTATATCTATAACCAAAACTGGGGGCATTGGAGCGACGGCGGCGTGAACGGTTTTTGGTTCACTCTCTCCGCAACGACAGAGATTCAGCTATATTCCAAGGCAAATGGGGTTACGCTGGAGTATAATCTCGTTTTTCAAAACTTGAATAAAACCACCATCACTGCAATGACGCCTACGCAAGGACCGCAGATTACCGCGGGCTTTACAGGTGGAGCTGGATTTACCTATCCGATTTTCAACAACGATCCTGCAATCACCTATGCCGCCGTTGCGGATGACTTGAAGGTTTTCGTGAAACCGATAAATAGCAGCACATGGATTGACATCGACAATAATGCGGCCAGCGGCTGGATCTATGACAGCAATTTCGGCCAATTCACCGACGGCGGTGGCGGCTACTGGTTTACCGTAACGGAGTCCATTCATGTAAAATTGCAATCCAAAACTTCTTCGGCAAATGTAGTATATACCATCACTTTCAATGAACCGGTAAGAAATTCATATACGCTAACCCCCTATGAAGGTACGACCTTTACGGCAAATGAAAGCGGTTCTATAGGGATACCCCTGCCTAAGATTGACGGAGGCGCGGCTATAGGTTCCGAGCTTGGAAACTTTGTATACCAGATTAACATCAACGGACAATGGGTCGATTTGAGCAACTCCGGTCAGAGCGGCTTTATTTACTCCGGCAATGGCTACAATAACATGTCAGCCGCCAACCAGTGGGGATACTGGGCCGATTATATCTACGGGTTGTGGTTCCAGCCCATCCAGGTAGATATGCAGATACGCATCGGCTATCCGCTGAACGGGCAGGCGGGCGGAAATGTCGGCAGCAATTTCGTCTACTATAATTTCATAGGCAATCCGAATGCTCCCCGTCCGGATGAGACCGATCATGAAGATATTCCTATCGGAACCCCGAGCAACCCGGCCATTGAAGGCACGACGCTCGTCTGGCAGGATGAGTTTGGCGGAACCCAGCTCGATGCGAGCAAATGGAATCATGAGCTAGGTTATTATATCAGCGATGACCCTAACAGTTGGGGTTGGGGCAATGCGGAGCTGGAGCATTATACGAATAGTGCGCAAAATGTATTTTTACAGAACGGTGTTTTGAATATCAGAGCCTTGAACGATCCTAAAACGTTCCCGCAGGATCCGAACCGGGTTGCGCAGTACTCCTCGGGCAAGATTAATACGAAGGATCACTTTTCCTTCCAGTACGGAAGAGTGGATTTTAGAGCCAAGCTGCCTA
This sequence comes from Fontibacillus forbon, assembly GCF_046559655.1. NCBI lineage: Bacteria > Bacillati > Bacillota > Bacilli > Caryophanales > Paenibacillaceae > Fontibacillus > Fontibacillus forbon. Next base: position 154,756 of record NZ_JBKGFV010000005.1, read on the forward strand.
CAGGCAACGGCGTCTGGCCGGCGCTTTGGATGCTTCCCGAAGATGCCGTTTATGGCGCATGGGCAGCATCCGGCGAGATCGATGTGATGGAGGCGAAAGGACGCTTGCCCGGCACGACCAGCGGCGCGGTGCATTTTGGCGGCCAATGGCCGGTGAACCGTTATATCGCTGGCGAGTATCATTTCCCGGAAGGGCAGACCTTTGCAAATGACTTCCATGTCTACACTTTGATTTGGGAAGAGGATAACTTCAAATGGTATGTGGACGGCAAGTTCTTCTTCAAGGTCACCAGGGATCAATGGTATTCCGTAGCGGCACCGAACAATCCGAATGCTCCTTTTGATCAGCCTTTCTACATCATTATGAACCTGGCAATCGGCGGGCATTTTGACGGCGGCCTGTCCCCGGATCCTTCGGATATTCCCGCAACCATGCAGGTCGATTATGTGCGCGTGTATAATTCGGGCGGAACGGGCGGAGAGAACCCGGGAACCGTTCCCGTTACCGGGGTAACCTTAAACCAGACGACAGCCCAGATTGAAGTGGATCAGCAAGTACAGTTGAATGCTACTGTTGCACCGGCTAATGCGACAAACAAGCAAGTAACTTGGGCCGTTTCCAACGCCGCTGTCGCTTCCGTGAATCAGGCGGGGGTGGTGACGGGGCTGACCCCGGGTACGGCAACCGTGACGGCTACGACCGTTGACGGCAATAAAGCAGCCTCCAGTATAATCACCGTTGTGCCGAAGGCTCCCACCGTGATCATCATCGGGGATGATGTGCGCGGACTGAAGAAAACCGGCGATAACTTGCTGTTTTACGTAAACGGCGCAACCTTTGCGGATTTGCACTATAAGATAAACAACGGCGTACAGATGAACGTAGCGATGACTCCGGCAGGGAATGGCAACTATACCTATCCCGTAAATAACCTTCAAGCCGGGGATACCGTCGAGTACTTCTTTACCTACAATCCGGGGCAAGGCGCGCTGGATACCCCGCCGCTCACTTATATCCACGGGGTTACTATGGGGTGACGGCAGACTATTTTGAGACGTAACAATAATTAAGTAATGGAAAAAGCAGCCCGGTACGTTTGCCAACGTCCGGCTGCTTTTTTTGACGTTCAATGCTTGACGGGAAAAATCCCCTATACTCAATGTCTAACTATTCAAATGTTCATGAACTGCTAACATGAAGGTAATTAAGTCAAAGATGAAGGTAGGGATTCAAAATGGACTTTATGGATGCGGTGAAAAACAGAAGGTCGGTCCGCTCATTTAAAGAAACGACGATTGAGGAACACATTATCGAGGACATGCTGGCATCGGCCCGGCTTGCGCCTTCCGCCGGAAACGGGCAGAATCATCTATTCGGGGTTGTGAAAGAAAGTAAGCTGAAACTGGCATTGGCCAAAGCTGCCGGAGGGCAAGTGTGGATTGCGGATGCACCTGTGGTGATCGCCTGTTGCGCCCGGCTGGAAACGGACCTGAAGGACTTGCCGGAGAATGATTTTGGCTTGATCGTTAATCAAACCCGTTTCGGCAAACCGTTCCTGGAATATTTGAATGCCTATGAAGACAGGAGCATGGTAAGGGCCTTGTTTGCTAATGCGACTCCGCTGATCCCTGCCGAGCATATGTTTTTGACGGCGGCGTCTCATGGCTTGTCGGCTTGTTTTGTGGGACATGTGGACATCATGGAAGCAAGCCGGATTCTGCGGTTGCCGGAAGATATCGTCTGTTTGTTTCTGCTGCCGGTCGGATATCCCAATGAGGAGCCAACAGCAAAACGGCTTAAGACGATTGAGGAGATATCGTTTTTAAATGTATTCAACGGCAGCGGGGAAACAACTTGCTGATCCTGTTTTTAAAGCGTATTGTTGTATTGAAGATTTATGAAAAGCAAAATTATAGCGCTTAGAAAACAGGTGAGGAAATGGATAGCAAGCAAGTATCGGATCAAATAGTAAACGAAAATCGCAAAGTCTTTGCCTTACTAAGCAATTACTTGAATAATGCCCCCGACTTCGTCAACAAAGATGAAATCGATGAGATCGTTTCTTGCGGGGTATCTTATGAATATGCTTTTGTAGCCATACTAACGGCTGCTTTCGGACTGGATATTGTTGAGCATGCAGAGGATAAGGCCTTGTTCAATAACTATTTTAGCCGCATGGTTCATAAACTTGAAGCCAACGAATATTATGACAATCCTTACTATAAGAATATCAAGATCCCTACGATAAAAATCGGGAATGCTGAATTGAAATATGAGAACTATAAACCTTTCGAAGGGTTTGTTTGCGATGATATCGTCCAAACTCAAGAGGGGAGACAAATCCCGCAAATCGGATTTTTTGAAACGGAATTCAGGTTTCCGGCCATTTTGGAAAACGGTCGAATATGGATGACCATTACGCCAAACGAAATAGAAACGATGAAAGAAGCGGTTGATCAAGCGTTTGGCAACGTGCTTACATTTGGACTCGGGCTTGGCTACTATGCCTATATGGCTTCCGAAAAAGATGAGGTCGAAAGCGTTACGGTCGTGGAACTCAATGAAGATGTTATAAATTTGTTCAGCCGATACATATTGCCGCAATTTAAAAATGCTCATAAGATCAAGATTATTCAAGCAGATGCTTTTGAATATGCCCGCACGCAGATGCCTAAGGAGAAATGCGATTTTGTGTTCACGGATTTATGGCATGATGTGTCCGATGGCATCGACATGTACTTGAAAATGAAAGAAGTGGAAAAACACCATCTCGATAAGGTTTTTTCGTATTGGATAGAGAAGTCTATTTTATGTTATTTATAAAAGTATTTTGAAGCCTGATCTATCAGGCTTTTTTATTTTACCTAAATCTTGACAATGTAAAGATATTCCATTACAATCTTTACAGTGTAAAGATTTGGGAGAGGAGAGTAGCTGTCAATGAAAGAAGGGAAGCCCTATCACCATGGAAACCTGCGGAACCAGCTTATAGAAGCAGGGATTGAACTTATTAACGATGAGGGGCTAAAAGGGTTTTCCCTGCGCAAGGTCGCGGGCAAATGCAATGTCAGCCATGCCGCGCCGTATAGCCATTTTAAGAATATCGATGAGTTGATTTCCGCCATGGGAGAGCATGTGACGGAACAATTTATGGAGAAACTGCATGCATCGGTAAGAGGGAGGGAAGACAGCGACGAAGCCATTTCACGGCTTGGGCAGGCCTATATTGAATTTTTCATGGAACATCCGGAGTATTTTTCGTTTCTTTTTGATCACTCCGGATTAACCATTGATTTGGACAACGAGAGCCCGGATGACTATCCGCCATTTGCTTTATTCCGAACAACGGCCTATCGAATGTTCCGCAGGATGGGCCTACCGGAAAAAAACGATACCCGGCAATTAATCGGGCTTTGGTCCATGGTTCATGGCATCGCTTCGCTGTTTACCACGAACGGAGTCCGGTATTCCGGGGATTGGGTTGAAGTTTTCACAAAATTAATCGGTGTGAAGGAGAGCGAAGCATGAAAATGATAATACATGATTTGCCGCCGCAAGATTTTGCCGCTTTGTACGATGACAAAAAAGAAGACGTAACGGTCATCTCGGACAATGGTACCATTCGGAAATGCACAGGCTGCTTCGGGTGCTGGATCAAGACCCCCGGAGTGTGCGTCCTGAAGGACGGATATCAAAATATGGGCGAGCTTCTTGCCGGATGCGATGAACTCGTCATCATCAATAAGTGCGTCTATGGAAGCTACAGTCCTTTCATCCTAAGCGTGTTGAACAGAAGCATCTCTTACATACTGCCTTATTTTGTAGTAAAAAACGGAGAAACGCACCATCGAAAACGGTATTCGCATTATTTTAATTTATCCGTGCATTTTTATGGCGACGATATCACAGAGGCCGAGAAAGAAACCGCAAAGGCTCTGGTTGCGGCGAATAGCGTGAATTTCTACTCCCCAAGCTATAAGGTGAATTTTCATAAAGAATTACAAGCGGTTAAGGAGGCTTTGAAATGAAAATCGCAATGATAAACGGAAGCCCCAAATTAGGGAAAAGCAATTCATCCATCCTGCTTAAAACCCTCGAGACGCTGATCCACGACGGTCATGAAATCGCACACTATATCCTTAACAAAAAAGATCTGACCCCAGAGCAGTATAGCGAACTTTGCCGTATGGACACCTTCGTGTTGGCTTTCCCGCTATATGTGGACGGAATCCCGTCCCACTTGTTCAGGATGCTTATTGCCCTTGAGGAATATATGAAAGCGGAACGCCAAAATGATATTTACGTTTATGTTATGGTGAATAACGGCTTTTTTGAGGGAAAGCAGAATCACATAGCCATTGAAATCATTAAAAACTGGTGCCTCCGCTCGGGTCTCCATTTCGGGCAGGCCATCGGACATGGAGCCGGCGAAATGATGGAATATATCGAAAAAGTACCCCTCGGCCACGGCCCGCTAAAAAATTTAGGCACGGCCATGACAACACTCGCAAATCATATCCACACTCATTCAAGTGGTGAATCCATCCTGATCAGCCCCAATTTCCCGCGCTTCGCCTGGCGATTTGCTGCGACACACACGTTTTGGAATGCAAAAGCAAAAAAGAACGGCCTGAAGAAGAAAGATATCCTCAAAAGGCTATAAGCGGCTTGGGGGTATGTAAATATCCCCCATTCCCTACTTTGTTCATCCCTCCCACAAAACGCTTATATTCAAAGTCTCCCTTGCTTAACTCGCATGCTTCTTCCATGATTAACCTGGAAAGAGAAAAAATCTCAACCCGGATTTCAAAGGTAACGATCGGCACGGGAGAGGTTTATACCTATAACCGATAGCCTTCTCCTGTGCGTATGGGAGAATTAGAGATATTTATAAAGATGGGAGACGATCATCGTTCATGGAAAACTTCGTTATCAGAAATCCGAAAGAAGAAGACACGGAACAAATCGATCAGTTCGATTTTATCTTTAAAATGCTTTATCTGTATCATGGCGATCTGGACAAGAACAATTTGTTTTTTGCGGTAAATGAAGAAGACAAGATTTTAGCTACAGCCCATTTGATGCCCCACGATACGTTTGATGCGGTTGGACATGATGAGGAGAAGGACTTTGTACGTTATCTTACCTATGAAATCACTTTTGTTGAAGATGTCGAGGATGAAAAAATAAAAGACGCGCTGACCAATGCGTTGATCGGACGTGCCAAAGAAATTAAAGCCCGACAACGGAACAAGCGTATTGTGATGGCTCAGTATGTAGATAGTGATGATCTCAAGGAATTGAGTTATTGTTTGAAGCGCGGATTTACGATCTACGATACGATCGTCGTTTTCAAATACGATTTGAGCCGTGACCTTCCTCAGTATCCTTTACCGGAGGGCGTGGTAGTGAAGCCATTTGCGCTGGATAACGGCGAGGCGTTGGGAAAATACCATCAAGCCGAACTGGCTTCGTTCGACGGAGTGGCGTGGAGCATGAACCAATTGAGTTGGATGCAAGGCGCGGCGGAAATGACTAATTTTTGCGCGTTCAGCGGTGACGAGTTTATCGGCAACACCTCAACATGGCGGATTACCGATGAGCAAAGCGCAACGGAAAACGTGTTCGTAACCCCGGAATGGCAGAAGAAGGGCATCGCCCGGAACATCATCTGCACCGCTCTGGATCATCTGAAGCAGCAAGGTAAAACTATCGCCACCTTGGGAACGCACGGCACTAATCGGAAAGCCATACGTCTGTATACCCAAATCGGCTACGAATTATACGGGTTCAGGCTGACGATCGGATATGAAATCGAGTAACGGAATAACTGGAGGTATAAGCTGGTAGGGTGACAATCACGCCATACCGGCTTATGCCCTTTTTTATTTTCCCCTTACATATCTTAGGTTTTCCACTAATATTCCCATGGCAAAATGAGGGTGTTAAACTAATCTTTAACACATGGGAGGAAAATCATGAATAAGTGGTTTGCTCGCAAGGGAGCCAAATGGCTGAGATCGGCAATAGCTTTGTCTTTAGCTTTATCGCTTCAAATGGGATTGGGTTTGGAGACTCCGGCTATTCATGCCGAAGGCCCGAGCGATCCCGCGCCTTACATTCCTGCGAAAGTGGTCAATGAGAATGCGGGAAAGAAAGTTCTGTTCGACAACAGTCATGGACAGACGGCCGGAGCAGCCGATTGGGTCATTGACGGCGGATTTTCGGATTTTGGACATGCCCTGGCGGGCGATGGGTTTGAAGTGAAGGAACTGCGAAAATCTTCCCCCATAACTTACAGTGACTTGAGCAGTTATGAGGTTTTCGTAGTTGCCGAACCGAATATTCCTTTCAAGCAAAGCGAACAGGCCGCGATGAAACAATACGTCGAAGAAGGCGGCAGCATTTTCTTTATCGGCGATCACTATAATGCCGACCGCAATAAAAACCGGTGGGACGGCTCCGAGTCCATCAACGGCTATCGCCGGGGGGCATGGGAAGATCCCGCGAAAGGCATGAGCACGGAGGAGAGAAATTCGGCCGCCATGCAAGGGGTGGTCAGCTCCGACTGGCTCGCGGACAATTTCGGCGTCCGGTTCCGTTATAACGCGCTAGGCGATATTACGGCCAATCGCATTGTGGCGCCGGATCAGGCTTTCGGCATTACGGAAGGCGTATCGGGAGTAGCCATGCATGCCGGTTCTACCCTGGCGATTACCGACCCTAGCAAAGCTAAAGGAATCGTATACCTACCGGAGACTAACGATGCCTGGGGGAATGCGGTGGACCAGGGCGTATATAATGGCGGAGGCGTGGCGGAAGGTCCGTATGTGGCGGTATCCAAAGTTGGACTTGGCAAGGCGGCTTTCATTGGAGATTCTTCTCCGGTCGAGGATGCTTCCCCTAAATATTTGCGCGAGGAAACGGGAGCCAAGAAGACTACTTACGATGGATTTAAAGAGCAGGACGATGACGTCTTGCTTGTGAATATGGTGAATTGGTTAGCGGACCAAGAAGATTATACAAGCTTGGATCAAGTGGCCCAGTTACAGTTGGATGAGGAGACGGTCCTGCATCCTTTTGAAGCCCCGGAAGCTTCCACGGAGCCTCAGGCTGAGCCTTGGTCAGCACCGGCGGCAGGTTATAAATGGTGGGACCCGTCTACTTTTAAAGCCGGTTCTTACGGCGGGTTAACGGTGAACGGGCAAGTAACCTACAGTTTCGTGCATCAAGCTACGCTTCCGAATGCGCAGGATTTTCAAATTCGCGTCGTCGTGGATAACCTGCCCGCAAATGCGACGGTATCGGGATTCGGCACCGGGGTTTATCTCACCGGAGGCACGCAAGTCGCGAAGATCCAAAATTCGAACGGAACTTGGCCTACCGCTTATGGCTATAGTGAAACATTCAGCTTAACTGCCAACAGCCAAGGACGTGCCTATAAAGATCTCACCGTACGGATCAAGCCGGGAACGACGGGGACTGCGAATCTTAGATTAAGACAGAACGGCAACAATCTCTTAACAAAAACCGTGACATTGGCTAACGTACCTGCCGAACCGCTTCCGGATGAACAAAATCCGATTCCGGCTCTGATTACGATTGCCGAAGGGCGAAATAAACCGGAGGGAAGCGTGGTCACGCTTCAAGGTACGATCACGACGGAACCGGGGGCGTTTGGCGGACAGGCTTTCTATTTGCAGGACGCAACGGGCGGGATTTACGTCTATCAGAGTACGAGCGGCTTTCATCAGGGAGACATCGTGAAAATAACCGCTCCGACAGCTTTTTACAATACGGAGCTTGAGCTGACTACTCCGGTTGCGATCGAGAAGACCGGGGTAGCGGCATTGCCTGAACCGAAACCGGCGGTATCGGTGAACGACGGAAATCAAGGGCAGATTATCGAGTTAAGCAAGGCGGAGATTAAGAATATCATCACGGCTGCCCCGGCGGGTTCATTTGAATTCGATGCCGTTAGCGGCGGTGTCAGCAATCATGTGCGCGTGGATGCCCGGACGGGCTTAACGCTTGCCGACTTTCCTTATCAGGATGGGCAGACGGTAAACTTGGCGGGCGTCTCTTCCATTTTTAAAGGCGTATATCAGTTGAAGGTCCGGGGATTAAGCGATATCACGCTTTCGCAGGTCGCTGCTCCTCCCGTAACTACGGCTACGCTTTCCGGGTCGCCTAACGAGCAGGGATGGTTCAACCGTAGTGTGGTGCTTACCTTAACAGCTGCCGCTCAGGGGACAGACAACGTAGCTACGAAATATGCCATCAATGAAGGGCCGGAGGTTGCCTATACGGCACCGGTTACCATCGACTTCGAAGGAACAAGCTTGATTCAATACTATTCAATTGGTACTGATGGCGGTAAGGAAACTGCAAAATCGATGGAAGTAAAGCTGGATACCATTGCTCCAAGCGTCACTTTAACCCAATCGGGCAAAGTGGTAGGAGATGTCTTGGAACAGGATGTCTTGAAGTTTGAGCTTGCCGGTACCGATACAGGATCCGGAATTGCTTCGCAAAAACTGTCGGTAGACGGGCAAGACATTGAACCGGGTCAACCGATTAACGCGAAAGACCTTGGAATCGGTAAGCATACACTGCAATACGTTGTGGCGGATTTGGCGGGAAATGTGTCCCAGGACAGCATTCCATTTCAAGTCGGCCGTACGCTGGTTGCCGGAGCTCCGGGACAGCCGGTACTTTCGGATAATAACGGGCACGATACCGGACTCCGGGACGGCAATTATGTCATCGCAATGAATATGTGGTGGGGGATTAACGGTTCCGAATTCAAGTTGTATGAAAATGACGTCTTGATCAAGACTGTAAGTTTATCGGATGCTTCTCCGTCCGCCCAATCGCTGTCCATCGATATTGCCGGAAAAAGCAACGGATCGTATGCCTATGTCGGCGAGCTGATCAACTCCCAAGGCACAACGAAGTCGCAGCCTCATGTCGTCACCGTCTCGGACGCGAATCCCGGCAAACCGGTCTTGTCGCATGACAATTGGGACTTGGACGGGAATTATCAAATCTCGATGAACATGTGGTGGGGAACCAACGGTGTTGAGTATCGGCTTTACGAAAACGGGGAATTGATCGATACCCAGGCCCTTTCCGAGGTTACGCCTCAGGCGCAACGGGCCGCGTCGACATTGAACAACAAAGCCGCAGGCACTTATGATTATGTTGCCGAAATTATTAACGCAGCGGGAGTTTCCAGAAGCGAGAGCATCACGGTCCGCGTTGAAAAATAACTGGCTCAGACCCAAAACCGGTCCAAGTTAAATGAAATAAAACAAGCCCCCGATTTCTAACTGTCGGGGGCTTGCTGTTATATTGGAGGCCTAAGCTTTTAATTAAGCTTCCATCTTCTGAGCTGTATAGAGCCGGTAGTACAGGCCGCGGCGGGCCATCAACTCGTCATGCGAGCCGGATTCCGCGATGCCTTTGTCGGACACGTACATGATGCGGTCGCAGTTCTTCACCGTGGACAACCGGTGCGCGATGATGAACGAAGTCCGCCCTTTGAGCAGTTCGTTCAGGCCTTGCTGAAGCAGCCGCTCGGTCTTGGCGTCGATCGACGAGGTAGCCTCGTCGAGGATAAGGATGCGCGGGTCGGCCAGAAGCGTCCGCGCGAACGAGATCAGCTGCCGCTGTCCTTGGGACAGCTTGGAGCCGCGTTCGTTGACCTCCGTCTGGTAGCCCTGCTCAAACTCACGGATGAACTCGTCGGCGCATACCGTTTTCGCGGCGGCGATGATCTCTTCTTCCGTGGCATCCAGCCGGCCGTAACGGATATTGTCGAGGATCGTCCCCGAGAAGATGAAGCTGTCCTGCAGCATAATGCCCATTTGGCTGCGCAGGGAATTCAGCGTCACCCGGGAGATATCGTGGCCGTCGATCAGGATCTTGCCGCCGGTAATATTATAAAAGCGCGAGATCAGGTTGACGACCGTCGTTTTGCCTGCGCCGGTAGGCCCTACCAGAGCGATACTTTCCCCGGGCTTTATATCGAAGGAAAGATGTTCAAGAATATTGTTGCCCGGATCATAGGCAAAGGTGACATCGTCGAACGTCACTCTTCCCTGAATCGACGGCAGTTTCTTCGCATCTGGCACATCGGTGACGGTTACCGGTTCGTCGAGCGTCTCGAAAATCCGTTCCAGATAGGCAACCGCATTGATGAAGTTGTTATACAATTGCGACAGGTTCAGGATCGGCTGCCAGAAACGCGCCGCATAGGCACCCATCGCGAGAATGACGCCGAAGGTCACATCAGCCGGACTCAAGGCGAGCAGACCGACAAGATAAATCAACGCGGTGACGATCGTCGCCAGATTATCGACCGTGAACGGAATCAAGGCGTTGTATCGCAGGGCGCGCATCCATTCCGTCCGGAAGTTGGTGGCAAGGCGCGTAAAAATGCCCTCGTTGCGCTGCTCGCGGGAGAAGATTTGCGTTACGCGGATACCGCTGATGCTTTCCTGCAAGTAGGCGTTCAAGTTGGAACTCTTGTTGGATACGGCCTGCCATGCCCGCCGCTGGCGGGTCTTGATTAACAACATCACGCCCAGGAAGACGGGAAGTCCGGCCAGGATGACGAACGAGAGGCGGACGTCCACGGCAAACATAAACGCGGCGATAAAGATCAGGTTCACGATTTCAAGAATAAAGTTGATAATACCGTTGGATAACACGTCCGATACCGAGTTGACATAGTTGACGACCCGGATCAGAATTTTGCCCTGCGGGCGGTCATCGTAATATTTGAACGGAAGCTGCTGCAGATGCTTGAACAGATCCGTACGGATGTCAAAAATAATATCCTGCCCGACGCTCGTCATCATTCGCGAGCGGATCGTGGCCAAATATACGCTGACGACAATCGTAACCAGCATCAGCGCCGACCAGCCGATCAGCGCGCCGCTATCCTTGGCCGGGATCGTGACGTCGATGACATGCTGCATGATCAGCGGGGCGGAGAGCGAAACTGCCGCCGAAATGGCGCTTAGCACGAAGGCGATAATCATCGGTTTCTTCTGCTTCTTGATATAGACCAGCGCACGCCGGAAATGCTTGATATCAAAAGGCGATTCCAGGTTTTCGTCGATGTCGAATTTATTCCTTGCCATGCTCTGTCACCTGCCTTCCAATGCCCTCGTTCTGCAGCATAAACACTTCGTAGTAGTAACCCCGTTTCGCCAATAGCTCGGCATGGGTGCCTTCTTCGATCAGGCGGCCTTCGTCCAGGATGAGAATCCGGTCGGCCTCCGCAGTAGTGGACACGCGCTGGGCGATAATGATCTTCGTGCAGGGGTATTGTAGTTCCCGTAAACTTTTTTGGATATGCTCTTCGGTTTCCAGGTCGACGGCGGAGGTCGTATCGTCCAGAATCAGGATCGGACGCCGTACCGCCAATGCGCGGGCGAGCGCGATACGCTGTTTCTGTCCGCCGGACAAGCCGACGCCGCGTTCCCCTACGATGGTGTCATACCCTTCCGGCATCTTGGTGATGAAATCGTGCGCGGCCGCGAGTTGGGCGTAACCGATCGTATCCTCCTCTGGCAGCTCGGGATCGCCGTAGGCAACATTCCCGTCAATCGTGTCGGAGAACAGAAGGACGTCTTGGGTGGCCACGCCGATGTTGCCGCGGAGCTCGTCGAGCTCCAGCTTGCGCACGTCGGTGCCGTCGACCAGCACCCGTCCCTCGGCCACGTCATAGAAGCGGGGGATCAGGTTGACCAGCGTCGTTTTGCCCGATCCTGTGGAACCCATGATGGCAACGGTTTCACCCGGTTCAATCGTAAAGCTTACATCATGCAGTACTTGTACGCCGCCGTATTTGAAGTCGACGTGGTCAAACTCGATACGGCCGTTATAGCGGCGTTTGTCCACGAGACTGTGCTCGTTGACGATCCCGGGACGCGCGTAATATACCTCAATAATTTTGGTCAAGCTGGCAAAAAAGCGCTGAATATCGTTGATGATAATGCCTATGTTGCGCATCGGGTTGGAAATGGCCCAGATGAGCGAAGAGAAGGCTGCGAATTCACCGAAGGTGATCCGGCCGTTCATAACGAACAGGCCGCCTGCCAGCAACAGAATCACGTTGAAGGCTTGCGCGAAAGTTTCCAGGTAAGGGAAATAATCGAGCCATACGAGTGCTGCGGTCTTATTCGCCTTGGAATAGTTGACGTTCTTGTCGTTGAACTTCTCCACTTCGTATTCTTCGCGGGCAAATGCTTTAACCACCCGGTTGCCGGAAATGTTTTCCTGGGTGGTGGTGTTGAGCTGGGACAGCCGTTCACGCAGGTCGATATACATCGGACGTACGCGTTTGGCAAAGATATAGGCCACCACAAAAATCGGCGGGGACAAAATCAGGAGCCACAGCGTCAGCTCTACGTCGATCGTAAAAAAGTAAATCACGGCGGCGAGGAAAATCGTGAGCGACTCGATGATCGTCTTGATAATCCATGCCATGGAGTGCCGCACCATGTCCAGATCGCCTGTCATCTTGGTCATAAGGTCGCCGGTACGGTTGTGATCGTAATAGTTCATGTCTTGCTCTTGAATCTTGTTGTACAGATAAACGCGGACCCGGTAGAGCATATTCTGCGAGGACCATTCGTACTGCATCGTCGTTAAATAAGCAAGGCCCGTGCGCAGCAGGGAAAAGCCGATCATGCCCAGGCAGAGCATAATGAGCAACCCACGCTCTTCCGTTAAATTCTGCAACGCGTTGTCGTTAGCTATAAACGTATCGACGATGCGCTGGCCGATGTAAGGATTCACGATCATGAGCGAGGAGCCCACCACCGAGAGGCAAAGCGCCAGGATATACCGCGTACGGTCTCCCTCCAGGTTCTTCCAAAGCCACTTTAGTTCAAACATTTGATCACCTGATTTCTGTTTGTTCTCATATTCTTGTTGAAAAAAATGCATTGCCTCAATCAACAAACTAACGTGATTATACCACTTGGGCAGGTAAGATCAATGCCTAATTCTACGTGTCGCGCAAAATCGAATTTTGTCATAAATATCGAAAGAAATTGTGTGAAATTTCGAAAATATTAGTTTGAAATTCAGCTATAAGCTGACACCTTATACCAGCCGATAATAAAATAGATCGATATAAAATACATAGAGTAGAATCCCACCCGTGGAGGGACACCTATATTTTGAAGACTACAGCAAAAACCATCTTGAAACTCGTACTTCCATTTCTCCTTATACTGTTGGCCTATATTTTTTCCAAAAAGACAGGCGACATGTCGCAGCCGCAATTGGACATGGTGACGAGAGTTCCTTATGTCGTCCTGCTGATCGGGACAGTAATCTCCTGGAAATTCAACCGGAGCCGGGAGTTTTTTATCCTGATCGTACTCGGTCTTTGTTTGGCCGCCGCTACCTATTTGCCCGTGTTACCCGGGAGAGCGGTTCCGATCCAACCGGCTGATATTTATGCCGTGATCTGTCTGCTGATTCCATTTAATATCGCGCTGTTTTCCTTTTTCAAAGAACGGGGAATATGGAGCTTGTGGGGAGGGCTACGCATCGGGATACTTCTCGCCCAGGTTTTGGCTACATTCTGGCTGATGAAACCCGAGCAAGAAAATCTCCTGGCCCTGGTTCGCAAAGATTTTCTGCCAGGCCTTCATTCTCTGACGCCTATTCCGCAACCGGCGCTAATTTTCTTTATAGCAGCATTAATTATTCTTATTCTGAGACAGGCAAGATACAGATCTTCTCAGGATATTTCATTCATAGGGGCACTTTGCGCACTGTTTTATGCATTTCACGATAAGACGGATCCATACCTGTATCCTATCTTTTTTGCGGCTTCCGGGATAATCATGATCACTTCGATCATTCAGGATTCGTATTCCATGGCGTTCTCGGATGAATTGACCGGTTTGCCTTCGCGGCGGGCGCTGAAGCAGGACATGATGAAGTTAGGCATCAACTATGCCATGGCCATGCTGGATATCGACCATTTCAAGAAGTTCAACGATACCTACGGGCATGATACGGGGGACGAAGTGTTAAAGCTGGTAGCATCCACGATCAAGGATGTCACGGGCGGAGGGAAGGCTTATCGTTACGGCGGAGAGGAGTTCACCATTCTTTTCCCAGGAAAAAGCATCAATGAGGTCATTCCCCATCTGGAAGAGTTAAGAGAAAAGGTATCCAAACGGGCTTTTACGCTGCGAAGAAGCGGCAGGCAAAAGAACAAGTCGAAACGCAAATCGCGCAGCAGTTCCAGATCCGTTAAGCAAAAACAAATATACATAACGATTAGTATCGGCGTCTCCCAAAAAAGCGAAAAAAACAAAACGCCCGATACCGTAATGAAATCGGCGGATACGGCGCTATACCGCGCCAAGAAAAAGGGCAGAAACTGCGTTAGCAAGTAAACGGAGAATTCAAACACAGGCATATAAAAACAGGGTCTCCCTAACAAGATAGGGGCCCTGTTTCATTTTCAAGCGATGGATGTCATGGGATGCCTATTCTTTACCGGGTAAAGATGGGCGCCGTCCGCTCTGACGAATAAACCGCTATGTAAAATCGTACTCTCCATCCTCATCCCCGGATCATCGGGCGTTCCGGCTGTGATATAATGGGGAGCAGCAGTTTCGCGACCGGAGGATAGAAATGAACAAGACGATCGGGATTTTGGCGCATGTGGATGCCGGGAAGACGACCTTCTCGGAACAACTGCTTTACTATACCAAGAGCATTAAACAGCGTGGGCGGGTCGATCATCAGGATGCCTTTTTGGACAGCCATCAAATCGAGCGGCAACGGGGAATTACCGTGTTCGCCGATCAAGGGGTATTCACTTACGGGGACACGAGCTATTTTTTGATCGATACGCCGGGGCATATGGATTTCTCTCCCGAGACGGAACGGGCGATTCAGGCGATGGATGTCGCCGTTATTATCGTTAGCGCCGTGGAGGGGATCGAAGGCCAGACGGAGACCGTGTGGGAGCTTTTGAGAAAACATCGCATCCCCTGTTTCTTCTTTATAAATAAAACGGACCGGCCTGGAGCCGATGTGGCCCGGGTTGTGCAAGAATTGAAGACGAATTTCACGGGAGACCTTTGCGACATTGCGGACTCCATGGTAGAGGACGGCAAGATGAACGTGGAACTGGCCGACTTTGTCGCCGAACGCGATGAAACTCTGCTGGACTACTATATCGAGCATGGCTACAACGAAGACAAATGGCTTCAGGCGATGCGAAGCCTAATCCGGAATAAGGAGGCGTATCCTTACGCCTACGGTTCCGCCTTTCAGGGGGCCGGGATCGAAAGCTTCCTGCAAAAGCTTCATCTGCTTACGGCTACCGGCTATTCAAGCGAAGGCCCCTTTTCGGGCCGTGTGTACCGCATCCGCCATGATGATCAGGGAACCCGGATCACTTTCATCAAGGCGTTAAGCGGAACGTTAAGCGTGAGGGACAGCATTACTTACGGCGATGCAACCAATTCGTTTACCGAAAAAATAACGCAAATCCGCAGGTATAACGGATGCGAGTTCAAAGCGGTGGATCGGGTGGAAGCGGGTGAACTGTTTGCGGTAACCGGGTTATCCCGGGCCGTCGTCGGCGACGGGGCAGGGACTTTACAAGAGAGACCGGTGTTCGAGACGGTCCCTACATTAAAGTCCAAGGTGATTTTTGAACCGGGCATCTCCGTCAAGGAGGTCCTTCCGTATTTCAAAATGTTGGATGCCGAAGATCCGACCCTTAATGTGGTCTGGGAGGAAAGATTGCAGGAGATACACCTTCACGTCATGGGAAAAGTCCAGCTGGAGGTATTGGAGCAACTCGTGTTGGAGCGGTTTAATCTTAAGGTGTCCTTTGACCGGCCGGAAATTTTATATAAGGAAACGATATGCACGGAGGTCGTCGGGTACGGCCATTTCGAGCCGCTCGGGCATTATGCCGAGGTGCATCTTCAGCTGCGGCCGGGGGGCCGAAACAGCGGGATTACTTTTCAGAATGCTTGTCATGCCGATGATCTGTCGGTCGGGAATCAGAATTTGATCCAACACCATCTGTTTGAGCGGGAACATCATGGCCTGCTGACCGGTTCGCCGCTAACCGACGTCGCCGTAACCTTGTTGACCGGCAGGGCTCATAATAAGCACACGACGGGCGGTGATTTCAGGGAAGCGACGTATCGGGCTTTGCGGCAGGGGCTGGAAAAAGCGTCAAACATTCTCCTTGAACCGTTCTACCAGTTTAAAATCAAAGTGGAAACCGACCAGATCGGCCGGGTTATGTCGGATATCAGCAAGGCTTACGGAAAATTCGAGGCACCCCGGACAGAAGGAGACAAAGTCATTTTGACGGGAAGCGTACCTGTAGCTACCTTTATGGATTACGGCAGCCAGTTGGCGTCGTTTACCCAAGGAAAAGGCGTGCTAAGCCTGACGTTTGCCGGTTATGACAGTTGCCACAACGAACAGGAGATCGTTGAGCGAATAGGCTATAATAAGGAAGCCGATCCTGAGTACACATCCTCATCCATCTTTTGCGCCAAGGGGCAAGGGTACTCCGTATCCTGGGAAGATGCGGAAAGCAAAATGCACGCGTTGTAATCAATACATTATTAAAAGGAGTTTCTATGGCTACCGATTTTGAAGAGATACTGGAACAAACCAATATTCAATACGCGATTGTGGGGGAGATGAATACGTCCCTGCGCGGCATTCTGGGAGAACTTACGAAAGCAAAGACTTCCTCGCTTGCAAAAGCTCATGACATTTCAGGAAGATCGAAAATGAAGCAGGATGAGCTGGCGAAGGCCGTCCTGGAGCAAATCACAAATCCCCGCTTTATAGAGTCGGTCTTGTTGATGCTGGATGCAGAGGAATGGAAGGTGTTTGAAACGCTTTATGCCAGTCCTTTTGTGCAGGACAATTACTATCCATATGGCTATTACCGGTTTTTGATGGAGCGCGGGTTGGTATTCACCTTCTTTCAACAAGGAAAGCTGTATTTGGTCATGCCGGATGAAGTGAAGGAGACCTTTGCGCAGTTAAATACGGCCGTTTTTGAAAATGCCCGCAGCAGACGGGCGCTGGTATATGAATATATACTGGCATTGACAAATTTGTATGGCGTTTACGCACAAGACAAGCTTGAGGAAATTTTCAACGATCAAAACGCATCTCAGCCTCTTGCCGCAGGGGAGTTGGATGAATACCTGGAGCATTTTCTGCAAAGAGAGCAGAAGTTCGTTTTGAATGAGGATGAGGGCTACCTGATGGATGCCGGCCTCGTGGATCACGGCGAGGAAGGCGAATTGGAATCTTTGCTGCGGAGCATTCAAGGGAAGCCGTACTATGTCCCGGAAAAGGACGAACTGCTGAAATACGCGGATGACGGATATTTTGAAATGACGCCGCAGCTTGAAGCCTTGGCTAGCTATGTCGTAAACCAAATGCACCAGGACGAGGAAATGGTCCAATACCTGATCGACGACATTCAGCTTGCTTGTTCCATGGGGCAGCCGCTGCAGGAACTGATTTACGAATTCGAAAGACGGGATCTTGTCTTCGACAATCCCAAGCAGGCCCAAGAGGTGATGAGACTGGTCGTCGAAGTCCAAAACAACACCAGACTATGGTCCAATTGCGGCCATACTCCGAAAGAACTGGGTAACGCAAGTAACCGGCAAGGCTCTACGGCCAATGGATCTGTCCAGTTCGGCGACATTCCCCCGGTTAAAGCAGAGAAGGTGGGACGTAATGATCCTTGTCCGTGCGGCAGCGGGCTAAAGTACAAGAAGTGCTGCGGAAAATAAAGTAGTGCGGTATTGAGGAGTGTAATGGGGAGTAGTTCAAATAGTGGACACTCTCACGAAAAGGTTAGATGTTCATATTAGTCCCTTATGTCTGTATACAGTGGGTGTTAATCTGTAAAAAGTCTAAATATAGACAAAGAGTGGAACGAACGGGAAACCTTGTTTTGTCCGCTTTAAGGTGGACATTTATTGGTTATTTGCCCATTGGAGGAGTACTTTGTTACGATGAGTTTCCCGATAAGAGGCATGGCCTAAGGATTACAACAAAGAAGCCCAACCTGGGTAATTGGAAGCGTAGTGCAACCATTCACCAGGGAGGGGCTTTTTTGTGGAAAAATATATCAATATTTAGATGCGGAAGATTTGTATTCCTACTACATACAGTCATTACGTCTGTATTGAAGTAATTGCCTGCTGAAGGAAAGTGTCCACTATTTGAAAGACATTTTTAAATAAAGTCCACATCAAGAGGACATTGAAGATATAAACTCGTTAAACCTAGGCCTGCCCCAGTCCCTCCGAGACTAATTTGAGCAGGTTATCGGGAATTCTGAATTTTTCGTTGCTAATCAACAATTGGAGATCGAGACTGGACTCCGTTTGATGAGCCAGTTTGATTTCTTCCATCTCTTGTTGGAGCTGCTCCATTTTCAAATCCAGTTCATAGGCGGTGTCGGCCGCAACTTTCAAGTCTTTGAGCAAGCGATCGGGGACAGCTTCATTGTATTTGTAAAAAATTTTGTGCTCCAGACTGGCCCAGAAATCCATGGCAATCGTGCGGATTTGGATTTCGACGCAGATCAGTTCCTCGCGGTCGGACATAAATACGGGAACTTCGACCAACAGGTGAAGACTTTTGTAGCCGTTCGGCTTCGGATTTTTAATATAGTCTTTGACGGATACGATCTTTAAGTCTTTTTGGCTTTGCAGCATTTGACTGATCCGGTATATGTCCGAGATAAAAGAGCACGTGATCCGAATGCCCGCTATATCTTTGATATTGTTTTTGATGTCGGAAAGTGAGCCTGCCCCGCCTTTGCGGTATAGCTTCTTCATAATGCTCTCCGGAGACTTTAATCTCGATTTCGTATGTTCGATCGGATTGTAATCGTGCAGCAATTGGAATTCTTCCTGCAAAATTTCAATTTTCGTTTCCACTTCATGCAAGGCGAATTTATACATCATCATGAAGCGTGTTAAATTTTTTTGAATAACCTTCATTTGTTCAATGGGATTGTCTGTCATGTTTACCGTCCTTCTTGCAAAAAAGTATGGAATGCTGTCGGTCCTCCTAATTATAGCCTATATTAAAGCCCGCTTTCCAACTCCGGCTTTGTTCCGCCGGTATATTTCCTTTCTCCAACGGGTAATAACTAACAGAAATACCCATCACGTAATACCAGTGACGATTTGGATGGGAAAGGAGTTGGTGACCAATGAAACGCAAACTGTTGATTACGGGAGCGTCCGGCACCATAGGAAACGTAATGTACAAGGGTTTACAAAAAGATGGCCGGTACGAGGTTATCGGAGCGGATATTCAGGAGGATGATGAGCAAGGCATTTTGAACATAGACATTGCGGATGAAGCAAGGTTGTCGGAGTTGACGGAGGGAATCGATACGGTGCTCCATTTCGCGTGGATTAAGGATAACGGGGATTTTTTGGGCAAGGTGCTCGCGGGAAACGTAAGCGGTGCATACAAGTTATTTGAAGCGGCGGTGCAAAATGGCGTGCGGCGCATTGTATTCGCCAGCTCCAATCATGCAACCGGTTTTTACAAGACGGACGAGAAGATAGATCCCGAGGATCCTTACCGTCCCGATAGCTTTTACGGGCTAAGCAAATGCTATATCGAACTGCTGGGCCGGCTTTATTCGGACCAAGGCAAAATCTCTTCTTTCAATATTCGTATCGGCAACTTTCCGGGAGACGATCGCCCCCATTCCGAGCGTGCGGGACATATCTGGATCTCCGAGCGTGACATGCTTCAACTGATCATTTGCTGCATTGAAGCTGACGACGAACTGCCGTATTTGAATTTATACGGCACCTCCGCCAATAGCGACAACTATTACAACATTGACTATTTGGAGGACTTGATCGGATATAGACCGCAGGATGACGCTACCAAGCTGCTTGAGCAAGCAAAGGCAGCCGGGCGCAAGGTGCGGCAGGATGAAACCGCCTACCAGGGAGGTCAACAAGAGTAGCAATTCCGGGTCAATTTCTAACCCAAAGCACCTTTCTCTAATTATGGGAAAGGTGTTTTTATTGTCTTATGAGAAAAGTGGAAGAAGACCATGATTGTGTTGTGGTATCCTATATTTAACATTTATGCTTGAGTCAGCGGACACATCAATTTCAAAGAAAGGATTCGGTGAGATATTTCCTATGATTATGGACGCTATTTTCAAGGAACAGTTGCCGGTGTTGCAGTCGGAGCGGATTCGGATTCAAAAGATCGAAGAAGAGCACTTGGAAGGCGTATTCGCCATCTATAGCAATGACCGGGTATTCGACTATTGCGGGATTCTGCCGAAGCACAACAAAGAGACCGTGAGAAACATGATCGGACACTTTCAACGGGATTATTTGAAGAAAACGAGAGTCAAGTGGGGAATATTTGCCGGAGATGATATGGTCGGCATTCTCGAAGCATGCGATTTTGATCAGAAGGTGAACATGGTGACGATCGGTTACTTTTTGGCGGAAGGTTATTGGGGCCGGGGAATCGCTAGTGAAGCTGTTGCACTCTTGGTAGAGTTTCTATTCAAGGAAGCGGGAGTCAACCGGATTCAGGCCGAAGTCATGCCTGCAAATGAAGCCTCGAAAAAGGTGCTGCTCAAGAACGGTTTCCTTAAGGAAGGAACTCTGAGACAGGCGAAAGTATGGACGGGTAAGGGCATCGTTGATTTGGAGATCTACGGGATATTGCAGCGGGATTATTTTGCTTGAACATTTTAAGCGTGATTTGCTGAAATGAATAAAATTACAGGGGGCTAAGAGGATGACTCATTTAAAAGAGGTGCTTCACTTGTTAGCGACAGAGCATGTCCCGCAGGAACATTCGGCACATAGCCGGATGTTCAAAATCAGCAATCCTTACGGGCTTAACAGTCATGGCGTAACGTCAACGCTCCATGGCAGCACGGTTCATGCGGTATACGTCTATGATTCTAATCAAAATTATGAGGTTGCCTATATCGAACTTGATATGGACGGCACAATTAGACACGCGCTGGCGGAAACGGAAGGGGTGCTTCCCAGCCTGTTCTTAAGCCCGGACGGCGTTCCCTTCGTATGCATTCAGGACCCTATGAAAACCGGCTCGGACATCGTTCTCCCCGTACTGGACCGAAGCGGCGTTGACCAGCCTAAGCCGATTCGGAATATGGTCGGTGAATACGTGGGGAATGTGGGGGAAAGTTCCGTTTTCCATAACCGGGATATTTTCAATCCGAAAAAAGAGGACAAACTGGAGATTCTTAAATTTGCAGACGGTACTTTTAAGAAGCGGGAAACCGTGAAAATACCACTGCCGCAGTGCGAGCATGTAGTTATCGATGAGGATCATGAGAGGATGTACGCCTTCTCCTACGCCGATGGGAATCTATTGATCCGAAAGATGGATATCGACGGAAATATCGGGCAGCAAAGCACCGTCCACCTGGATTGCGATCTCTTTTCCGTTGTTTCCGTTTCGCAAGGTCCATGGGTTCAACTCATCGCGGTAACCGATAACTGCCTGAGTCGGGTCACGATTGAGCCCGCTGGTAAGGTACAAAGCGCGCCGTTAGCGGAATTGGAATCTCCGTTGTATTCGCTTTGGGCTCCAAAAAGGTTGGGAGAGGAGCGGTATGTCTTCCGCTTTACCCATGAGTACGGGAATGGATGGGCTACCCTGGATAAAGGGAAGTTAAAATCCTGTTTTGTTAACTCCGGGAACAACGTATATTCCGATTCGATATCAGGGGAGTCCATTGTTTGCGAGAAGGAATCTCCCATTTTGTCAGGGATGGCCGCCTTGGATGCTGACAGCTATTGCGTAGAGCTTTATACGCAGCCCTCCAACAGGACAAAACCCACGGATCTTTTTATTTTGCAGAAAAAATTTTGAGATCAGGTCGTCAGCCTTTCGCTTTTCCTTGAACTCTATACCAGTGTCTGTACGCTTCGGTGAAGCCGATTTTGGAATACAAACGCAGGGCGGGATCATTATTTGCGACCACGGCCAGATAACTGTCTCTCGCCCCATTGGCTTTGCCCCATTTCAGCAGGTTTAATATCATCTGCTCTCCGAGTCCCTGATTCCGATGGGCGGCATCCGTGACGATGTCATACAATCCGATACACCCCCGCTCAATGACTCCCAGGCCGCAGGCAACAACTTGACCCTCGTGATACAGGAGGATAAACCCTTTTGGGGTTTTGATATTGGAAAGCATTCGTCTCATGGTGTCCAGTTTCTGGTCTGAAGCCTGGTCCAGCCTGCCGAATTGCTCCAGCCATTCCTCATCCGCATGCTCCACGATCCTGATGTTATGAAGCCGGGGTTCAGCAAGGCTGTCCAGATGCATTGTTTGCATGCTGGTAACATCGATTAATTGGTACCCCTTTTGTTCCAGTACGGTATCCAGATGGGCAGGGTGGATAAACGGGGTGATTTTAAAAATGGCGGGCAACTGATTGGCGGCATAGATCTTTTCGCATTCTATGATTTTCTGTTCCAGATCCAGCGTAGAACCGAACAAGGGGCTGACCGAGTTAGCCCGTTTTGTGCAACCCTCGGCGAAACGCAGCACCCATCCGTCATAGAGCAGGGTGGACAAAGCGGGCCAGTTGTTTAAGGCCAGTTCTTCTATCATTTTATGATTTGGACCCATAAGGGTAGGCAGCCTCCCGGGAAATTAGTCGATTGTATAATTATACAGTTATAGAATATGAATTCAATTAAAACTAATGGGTACGACGATTATGCGTTTGAACAATCCTGGCTTCTTACATTAATTTATTGGGCTGCCGGGTTTATATCGGGAATGCTGGTAATCGGCTTCGCAGAAATCATAGAACTATTACATAGGATAAATTCAAAAATGGATAATAAATCAGAGGACGATGACTTGGAATTAATAATCGATTAATTTTGGGGCTATTATGCGAATCAAATTGGATAAAATATAAGTTGATGGCTGGATACGGCGAAGATAAAGAGAGGATTCTTATGTCGAGTTAGGTGAATTTAATGAAAAGACTATGGAGCAGGTTATGAGGCTTCTTGGGGAGCCAACCAAGAAAACCGAACAAGGGTGCTACTATTCCAATTTTTTTCAGCTTCTTAATTTGGAGCAGATCCATTCGCCGGATAAATTCAGAATACAGATTATGAATTCCGATATTCTTTACTCCTGATATATAATAGAATAGATTTCTTAATTATTCTATAGAAGAAGGTAATCTAACTTGATGGTAAACATCGACAGAATGCAGGCGGAGGCGGAACTCCGCAAATTTGTGGGAGCGGCCGCTTTTATTCACAGCGAGGCGACTTCGTATGTATTTGTCCGCAATTTCAAGGTAGAAGTAACGGATGCTTTTATTGCCGGGGACGGAGAAGGCCCGTATCGGGCGGCGCTCCGGTTTGACGGACACGGATGGCTGCGGATGGAAGGGCTCACGCATTATGAGCTCGATCCGGCAGGCCGGCTGCTGCTGGCCGGATTTGACGACAGGGGACGCATGGACGTTGCGCTCCATTTGGGAAAGGAGCCGTTCCCCGAATGAACGATATGAATCAGAGCAAGACCCGTAAGCTGTTGGCGGTGTTCGCGCACCCGGATGACGAAACTTTTATTTGCGGCGGGACATTGGCTAAATATGCCGCGGAGGGCGTCGAGATTACGCTGGTTAGCGCTACGCGGGGCGAGATGGGGCGCCGAATGGGTAATCCGCCTTATCTTAACCGGGAGACTATCGCCGCGGCACGGGAAAAGGAATTGCAGGCTGCATGCGATTCTCTTGGAATCGGACGGCTCATGTTTCTGGATATTCGCGACAAAACCGTGGAATTCATCGACGAGGAGAGCTTAACCACGCGAATCGAGAACTTGATCCGGGATATCGCTCCCGATGTGCTATTGACCTTTCATGAAAAACTGGGCGGTCACCCCGACCACTGTTCTATCGGGAAGGCAACCACCGCTGCTTATCATCGGGCCGGGTGCAAAGGAGCGCTGTATTTTATTTCTTTCGGGGACAGGATGGAGCACCCGGAGCCTTACGGATATGCTCCGGAAGATATCCTGAAAATCGACGTGTCCGACCACCTGGAGTCAAAGCTTGCCGCATTCCGCGCTCACCGCTGCCAGTCGGAAATCGATGAATGGGTGTGGCTGCCGGATCGGGAAGCGCTTGGCCGGTTTGGAAAGATTGAATATTTCATAAATGGAGATCTCTCTGTCCCGATTTTGAATTCCGGCGACTTATTTCAATTAGATGGCAGTTGTCTGGTGACGGCAGGAGCAAACCAATAGATGCCTGACTAAAATTATTTCTATACAATGGAAGTCCTTATGTTCAACCCTTTGGGTTGCGTAAGGGCTTCTTTGTGCTGTCGGATGCTGTTCTTTTTTGTTTTGTGACTTCGAAATAAGGCGATCCGGTTAGAAAAAAATAGTCTATCGTCGAAAAATGTAATATTTAGTATTTTTACAAAAATAATCATTTTTTTATAAATTTTAAGAGGTAATTTTACAAACCCATAGAATAGATATAGTACGGCAGCTTGATTCGGCACATTAAAAATTAAATATACCAAAGGGAGATGAGAGTTTGAGTAGGAGAGTAATTAGGAGAACCATCGCCGGACTATTAAGCTTTATGCTGAGCTTTACCCTGCTCCTTCCGGCTGCAGGAGCGCAAGAGAGCGCAGCGCTTGGCGTGGATGGAACCAGCACCAGCCAAGTGGTATCCAGACTTGACCGTGATGCCGTATCGCTGGATCAGGCTATTCTGAATTCGGGCGTCACGCTGGAGAAAAGTCGAGATCAAGCTTTCAGCAAGTCCGCGAAGAAAGTGATTACGAATGATGGATTGACACTTGAAAAGCAAAATTCCTCTTTGTCATCTTCGATAGAGCCTCAAAATTTCGTACCTCTGACAGACAGCAGCGAACAAATATCCGTGATCGTGGAACTGCAGGAAGAGCCGGTGAAAGTTTTCGAAGCCGGGCAACTGCAAAGCAAGGCGCGTTCCGGCGCTTCTTCGCTGTCATCACATCAACTGAAAGTCGATCTGGAACAGCAAAATTTTAAAAAGTCCGCGCTCGGCAAACTGAACGTGGACATCGGGCGCGAATATTCCGGCATTTTTAACGGTTTTTCATTGACCATTGCGGCCGATCAGGTGGATGATCTGCTTGCGCTTCCCGGAGTAAAAGCGGTATACCCCAACAATACGGTGTATGCAACGGCTGAAGAAGCCGATACTCTGGTAACGCCGGAAGGCAGCGTTCCTTTCATAGGCAGCGATTCCTTCTGGGACGCTGACATAAAGGGCAGCGGAGTTAACGTCGGCGTAATCGATACCGGGGCGGCCAAAGACCATCCCGATCTGGAAGGCGCCATCCCGGACGGGTATTGGGGCTATGACTTCGTAAACGATGATAACGAACCGTACGAAACGACGAAGGAAGACTTTCTGAAAGCCCGGGCTCTTAATCCGAATACGCCGGAAGTCAGCGCCACAGGTAGACCGTACTGGACTTCCCATGGTTCCCATGTTTCGGGCATCGTGGCCGGTCGGGGTATTGGCGTGGACGGCAAGGAAGGGATCAAGGGCGTAGCACCGGAAGCGCAAATTTTTGCTTATAAAGTGCTGGGCCCTTACGGCAGCGGGTCTACGGAAGATGTGATCGCAGGTATTGAGCGCGCGGTGGCAGACGGGATGGACGTTGTCAATCTGTCGCTTGGCTCGGATACCAATAACGAGCGATCTGCGGATTCCGTCGCGATTAACAATGCCGTCCAAGCGGGGGTTATAGCGGTAGTATCCAGCGGGAACACCGGTCCGAACGCAGAAACGGTAACGGATCCGGGCTCGGCCGAACTGGCGATCACGGTAGGGGCGTCCAAACCTCCGTTAGATACGCCGATCTTGAAGGTTTCGGGATTGAGCGACGAGTTCTTCATGGAGACCTTCGATAAATCCAGCGGGATCGAGAACTTGACGGAGTCCTATGGACTCGTTGACGTCGGGTTAGGCAAGAAGGCCGATTATGACGGCAAAGATTTGACCGGAAAAATCGCGTTCATCAAGCGCGGCGAAATCTCGTTCGTGGAAAAAGCCGAAAATGCGATTCAGTCCGGCGCCATCGCCGCCCTGATCTATAACAATTCGCCTGAAGCGCTGGAAAGCGGGACGCTCGGAAACGCAAACGTTACGATTCCGATTTACGCCCTTTCCGGAGTCTACGGTAATCGTGTGAAGGCGGAACTTGCCTTAAATCCATCGCTGAGCGTTTCCTTTGGATCCACGGTAGAAGAGGACATTATGGCCGGCTTCAGTTCGCGCGGTCCTGCCCTGCCTTCCGGCGACATCAAACCGGATATCTCCGCGCCGGGGATAGGCATTCTGTCGAGCGTACCGGAGTATGAAGGATGGTATGAAGCGCAAAACGGCACAAGCATGGCCGCCCCGCATATCGCAGGTGCCGCAGCGCTGTTGAAGCAGAAATATCCGGATTTAAGTCAATATGTGCTTAAAGCTTTGCTGATGAACAACGCCGTAAAGCTATATGATCGGACGGGGAACCGGTATACGCATATGGACCAAGGGGCGGGCCGCGTGGCGCTCGATAAGGTGCTGGAAGCGAAGGCGGTTGCCATGACCGAGGAAAGCACGGTCTTTGTGGGCAATGGAGAACTGGAAACGTATTATACGGGCAGCCTTTCGTTCGGTCAGGTCAATTATGGCACAACCGTCAAGCGTGAAGTCACTGTCAAGGATATCGTCGGAGAGTCTTCGTCGTATTCGATAGAAGCCAAGTGGTATGGCGATGCTCCAATTAATGTAGTTCTTTCTGACGTAATTATTTCCGTTCCTGCGGGAGGGGGAAATGTTCTGGACGTCACTCTGGAAGTGCCGAATGATACAGACAAATCCTACTACGAAGGCGAACTGATATTGACCGAAGCAGGAAGCGGACACGTGATTCAAATGCCGATATCGGTCCATGTCGGGGAATATGATGTGGTCACGGATCTGATGGTTGTACCGGATATTTTCTCGCCGAATGGGGATAGCGAAACCGACCTGGCGGATCTTTCTTTTAACGTGAACAAATATACACCGTACTTCTCGTTGGATTTATTCGCTTCGGATGGAACATGGCTGGGTCCACTGATTGAGAGCGATGGAGGCATAGACCCGGGTATCTATATTTTGAGAGAATGGGACGGATCGGAGCTCGAAGATGATTTGTACAATTTGGTGCCTTTTGTCGGTAATTCCTCGGAAGAAGCAGAGCCGTTGGTGGATCAGGTCACTGCATTCATTATAGATAGGCAGGCTCCGATTGCTGAACTTAACGATCCAGCGATAATCTTGAATGAGTTGGGGATGACAGGTACCATTTCCGGCAAGGTAAGCGGTGATCTGCTTTACGATTTGTTGGGTCCTGAAGGAGTGAAAATCGGCCAGGTTATCGGCGTTGCGGCGAAAAACAAGAAAAATGGTTTGCAACTTGACGGAAGTGTCGACGACGCCGGTAACTTCGCGATCGAGGTTCCGGTTTATCCGGGAGACAACGCCTACGAGGTGTTCGTCTATGATTTGGCAGGAAACGGATTGGCGGAACCGCTCTCTACGGCTACGTATACATTGAATGATTTTGTAGCTCCTGTAGTTGGATCCGAATATGTACTGCCTAATGAAGTGTTCCCGCTGAACGTGAGTTTTGCGGTTACCGACGCTGTCTATTCCGCACAATTCGATTTGCTGTACAGCAACCGGCTGAAACTGGTTTCATTAGCGTCCAGTAATGAGCTCAGCAACCATCAGGCGCTGCATAATCCATCCGAGCCGCTGACGGTTTCGGATGCCGTATACGAATACGATGAGCATACAAGCAGGCATGAGGTATTCATCAGCTTGAACGGGACGGACGGCTATTCCGGTAGCGGCTCTCTGGCTAGCTTTGAATTCGCCGGAGCCGAGCTTGGGCAATACGAGTTCGAGCTTGCCAATTTGAAGCTGCTGGATGGCGAAGGCAATGAAATCGCCGTGAATGTGAAACCGAGCGTTCAGGTCTCCGTTCAGGAACAGCCCGTTCTTACTGTCACACCTCAATCCATCTCCGTTCAAGAGGGGGCCGATAAGCAACTGACGGTTACCTACAAAGGACCGGATGGCAAGATGGCGGACGTGACGGAAGTAGCTCAATATAAGGTAGCCAATGCTGGTATAGTCACAGTAGCGAAGGGGCTGGTGAGCGGTAAGAAGGCTGACCGTACTACTGTGCAAGTGAGTTACGAAGGATTGACCCAAAGCGTGGATGTCACGGTGACGAAGGCTCCTTCTACAGGCGGAAATGGCGGAACCGGCGGCAGTAGCGGAGGTGGCGGAAGTACGACTTCTCCAACCACTCCGACGCCAAAACCGGAACAACCATCCGTAAATGGAGCCGTCAAAGAGGCAATTAAGGCTAATGAACCTACGAAGGTTACATTGCCTAACGGTTTTACGTTAACGCTCCCGGCAGGCTCGGTTACTTCTGCGGATGCGGCGTTTGTCCAAGTAACTCCTGCAACCGAAGAAGAGACCAAGAAGCTATTGGCCGATTTGAGCCTGGGCTCGATCAAGCCGCTGGGCACGTATTTTGATTTCGCGATTTTGGATAAGAGCGGAAAACCGCTGGAAGGGCTGACCTTCAGCAAACCGGCCGAATTGTCCATTCCGCTTAGCGCACTTGCCGCTGGGACCTTGAACGGGGAGAAAATCAGCCTGTTTAAGATCGGCGAAAAAGGGCAGCTTACCCAACATGTCGGGCGTTTGATCGACGGTAAAATCGTCGTCACTCTGAACGGTTTCAGCCGGTACATGTACATGGCCAAGAATATCTCTTTTACGGACGTAACCAGCGCGAACTACGCCTGGGCGGTCAATGAGATTGAAGTACTCGCCGCAAAAGATATCGTAACCGGCCAGAGCGCGGATGTGTTTGCGCCTAAGGCTCAGGTGACCAGAGCCGAATTCGTTTCGCTCCTCGTCCGTGCATTAGGGCTTGAAAAAAGCACGGGCGGTGAAGTACGGTTCAGCGACGTTTCGGACAGCAGCTGGTATCATAACGATGTTCAAACCGCTGTGGCTAAAGGCTTCGTAACCGGATATAGCGATCAGAGCTTTGCTCCGGATCAAGCTATTACACGCGCGGAAATGGCGGTCATTTTGTCCAGAGTGCTGGAGAGTCTGGGAAATAAGGATCTGGCGGTTGAGCAAGCATCCGGATTTGCCGACGACGAAGCCATCCAGGATTGGGCCAAAAAAGCGGTGGCCCAGGTTGCCGGGCTTGGCCTGATGCAGGGCAGAGGCGATAACCGCTTTGAAGCGGACGCCTTAACAACCCGTGCGGAGGCGGCCGTAGTGATTTACCGGATTTTCAAGAACTATACCAAGTAAGCCTGAAGTATATAACCAGCTGCCGGTCCATAATCCGGCGGCTGGTTTTTCGTGTGGCTGGAAATATCACTGATATTGCCTCGGCAAAGATGTTATGATTTTCGCAACTGAATTGCAGCAGCGAGGTGATGGCTTGGAATCGGTGACCTATTCGTTATATGGCAGTGATGCAACAGGAACGGATAAGTATTATGAGGATGTGGCACGAATCACGGATGAGGTGATCCGCAGGCTGGAGAAAGAAGCGGCAGTGAGTCAGTTTAGCCGCTATGTTGCGATCCGGCAGAGCGATAGCGGAGATCCGCTTATTCATGGATTGGAATTTTTAATGCTGGGCGTGCTTTGGATCAGTTACGGCAGCCGGGCGGCATTCCTTCATAAATACGGAGGCAAAATGCTGGCTGGGGTTTACAGCTGGAAGACCAGAGGTGGCCGCATCAGAACCCTTATCGAACGAATCAAAGGGATGTTGAATCCCTTTCTCCTGCGGGGCACGCAGCAGATAGATCCGAAAGTGAGCGTGAACCGGTTCGCTGATCTGATCGGCTGGCTTCAAGCCACCGGCGAGTTTGAGCAGGAAAGCCGCAGAATGGCCGAGTGGCTTGCTTTCTTGAAAAGCAAATCCCGGGAAGACGGCAGACGAACTCTAAACCAGGCGGTCGACTTGGGGAAATGGTTTGAAGCCCGAAGCCGGGACGCCTTGGGACGATACACAGTTCATGTGGAGCGGTACATCGACCAGCACGCTCAGCGTCTCAAATGGAAAGAAAACATGATCTTTTGTACCCGTGGCCGGGTGGAATATCATCTCAATATGGTCGGTGCGGAAATGATGAACCGGGCGTTTAGGGAGAATTTTTTGAATACGGAACAAAAGAGAGTGCTCCTTCCGATCTGCATGCGGCAAAAAGGAGAGTCAGGCTGTAAAGCTGTTGCAACGGATAACGGTTATGTTTGCCGGAGCTGCAGCAAGGACTGTCAGGTCAAACTCATCACTGACCTCGGTAAGAAACATGGCTTTCAAGTGTTCATCATTCCGCACGCATCGACGGCTTTCGGCCGGCAGCATATTCAACCAGGGAAGGTCGGCATCGTCGGCGTGGCATGTATCCTCAACCTCATATCCGGCGGATATCAGGCCAAACGACTGGGATATGAACCGCAATGCGTGCTTCTGAATAATAGCGGCTGCATCAAGCATTGGCATGAGACCGGATTGGTTACGGACATCGATCTGAGCAGATTACTAAATCGTATGCAATAAAACAAAGAACCTTCAATTCCGCGCCGGGCGGATTGAAGGTTCTTTTATTAAACCCGTTCTTATCGAGGAGTTACGGCATCCTTGTCATCCGTAACGATGATGACTTCAGCGTTGGTCATGCCAGGCAACGAGCGGGTCATCATCGGCGAATGGTAGGCGACGATCTTCGTGCCGGCTCTCAAAGCCGTGTCTCCGCCCAACGTCGGGATGATTACCGTTTCTTCAGTGATATTCAAGATTACATCATTGTCCGTCGAATCGTCCGAACCGACATTGACATAGATTTTACCGTCCGAAGTCAGCTCGGAAGCCTTAACCGTTCCAACTACTTTTGGAGCTTCCGCGGCTTGCACTACGATCTTATCCGCATGGGATTGAGCCGGGTAAATCATGGTCATGATTTCAGGATAGTATGCCTTAACGCGCAGATCCGTTTTCAGGTCATCTTTCGTCAGCACTTTCCCGCTTTCATCCAGAATTTGCGTGCTTTCATCCACGGTCAGAATAATGTAGTTGGTACCGCCCTGTTCCAGCGAATTACCGATTACGGTGATTTTGTTGTCCGCAATATTCGTAATGACTCCGTTCGTACCGGGTGCCTCCTCACTAGGCGTTTGCGTTTCCCCTTCCGCACTTTCCGTGTTTACAACAACATAGTTTGTCGTTGATTGAGCAGGGAGGCTCATCATTACGGCCGGGCCGTAGAAAGCTCTAACCGTCATTCCGGCTTTAATGTCGGCCGCCGTTACGGTTTTGCCGTTTTGATCCACAAGCTGGGCTTTATCGGCAAAATGCAGAACGATGCTGTCTTCGATGCCGGAGTACAATTCGGTTCCCTTAACTAAAATGCCGTTATCTCTAACTTCGGTTACCGTGCCGTCGATCGCCGCAAAATTTTGGTCCTGAACGACCAGCGTCAAAGCGGTTCCGCGGGCTGGCAAGCTCTTGGTAATGTTTGGGCTATAGAAAGCTTTAACGGCTTTCTTTTCATCCACGATCGTTTTCAGAGCAACTTTTTTGCCTTTGGAGTCAACGATTTTGGTATCTTTCGTGATGGATAAAATAATTTCGCTTTGGTCGGTTTGTGACAATCCGCGACCTGTGACGGTGATGAATTTACCGGTTTGATCATTGACGAAGTCGGTGATCTGTCCCAACGTGCCCGGAACTACTTTGGCCTGGTTCAGAATCAGAGCTCCCGGATGAGGGGTAGTCGCTGGCGGCACATCTTGCGCGAATGCGGCCAACGGGATAGCGGTCATAGCCAATAGGGATGCTGTAGCGATTGCTTTGTTCATCTTTTTCATCGAGTAAGTCCTCCTGCATGTTGGTTAGTTAGTGTGATTCTCTTTGGCTGTTCTCATATACCCCAGACGGGATATCCGCCGAAATGTTGCACAAGCCGTGTATTCATTTCTAAAATAGGAGGATAAGACCAATAGAGTGGGGGGAAATCCATGACCTTGCAGCAACTGAAATATGTCATCGAGGTCGCGGGCCGCGGCTCCATGAATGAGGCGGCCAAGCGGCTGTTCATCTCCCAGCCCAGTCTATCCAACGCAATCCGGGATTTGGAGGAAGAGATTCGGATCACGATATTTGAACGTACCAATAAGGGGATTACCTTGACGAACGAAGGCTCCGAGTTTTTAAGCTACGCCCGTCAGGTCGTTGAGCAGGCCGAACTTTTGGAGAACCGCTACCTGAACGGCAAGCTTCCTCCGCAGCACTTTTCGGTGTCCACCCAGCACTACGCATTTGCCGTAAATGCCTTTGTTAATCTGGTACGGGAATACGGGCATGAAGAATACGAGTTGGCGTTGCGGGAGACGAAAACGTATGAAATCATCGAGGACGTGAAGTCACGGCGAAGCGAGATCGGTATTCTTTATTTGAACGATTTCAATGCCAAAGTCATCAACAAGTTGTTAAAAGATGCCGGCCTCCAGTTCAATAGTTTATTCGTGGCTAAGCCGCATATTTTCATCAGCATCCAAAATCCGCTTGCCAAGCAAGCGATCGTCACGATTGATCAATTGCAGGAATATCCCTATTTATCGTTCGACCAGGGGGAATACAATTCATTTCATTTTTCCGAGGAAATCCTCAGTACCCTGTCCCATCCGAAAAGCATCCGGGTTAACGACCGGGCGACGCTGTTCAATTTGCTGATCGGGCTGAACGGATACACGATTTCTACGGGGGTTCTCAGTTCGGATTTAAACGGGAACGAGATTATCCCGGTTCCGCTTGATTGTGGCGAAAATATCAATGTCGGATGGATTTGCCACAAAAATGCGGCGCTCTCCAAATTGGCGCTGGCTTATGTTCAGGCTTTGGAGGAGTCGGTGGAAAGCACGAAGGGTTGAAATGACCATATCGCAAAACGGCCCAACGACTCAAGGTTGAATAATTCCAAAACATGGATTATCAAAACAGCTAATATGGATTAGAATTGCTATTAGAAACCCAGAAACGGAAGGGTGTCATGCAGCATGAAGAACAAGCCGGCTGGAAAGCCGGAGAGGGGCTGAAGACCCGGGTGGGGAAAAGAGATGGATCCGCAGCGGGTGCTGCCGGAATATCCGCGGCCCCAGATGGCAAGGAACGAGTGGATGAGTCTGAACGGATTATAGCTGTTGTTCGTAGACAATAAATGCCACCAGTTATTCGGTACATTTACGGGAAAAGCCGTACTGGACGACGGGCGGGTTATCAAAATTGAGAACTTGGTAGCTTTTATCGGACATGCGGTGAACAACTGGTGATGGGAAAGCGCCGCCTTCACGGAGAGATCTGTCATGGTTAGCCTGGGGATTAAAGGGTTTAACATATAAATATGGAATTATTATAAAAAAC
Organism: Fontibacillus forbon; assembly: GCF_046559655.1. Taxonomy (NCBI): domain Bacteria; kingdom Bacillati; phylum Bacillota; class Bacilli; order Caryophanales; family Paenibacillaceae; genus Fontibacillus; species Fontibacillus forbon. Next base: position 188,395 of record NZ_JBKGFV010000005.1, read on the forward strand.
CTAATTTTTATGTCCAGAGATGAAGGGTGACTTCGGATGACCGTTCTAAAAGAGATAATTCTCCAGTTGTTTTTTGCGCTGATGCCCTTTCTGATGTTTAATGTTTACTACCGGGATCAGCCCCGGAACTTTACGAAGAAGTTTATAGTCATCACTAGCGTAATCAGTCTGTTTCTTTCCATGACCTTCGGAGCGAGTGCGGTGAGCGGGTACTTATTTGACATCCGGTACGTCATAGTCTTCTTTGGACTTATCTTCGGCGGCTTGCAGACAGGGATCATTCTGATTTTGGAGTTTGTGCTGTACCGTTTGTATCTGGGCGGTGACGGAACAGGCGTAGCGATGCTGCTAATGACCATTATTTTTCCCTTGTCCCTACTTCTCCGGAAGCTTTATCTGAATTCGCGGCGGAAGATGCCCGTTATTTTATTGGCCGGCTCCGTTTTCTCCCTCATTTCACTTCTTCTTGTGTACTTGCATAATCCCAATTCATTTGAAGACAATTTAATGTTTCATATTATCGTTATTCCGGTTCAAAATTTTTTCGGTAACTGGTTACTGATCTCGTTATTTCAAAAGGCGGTCATCGAAAAGAAAGTTGTTATCAATTATGCGCAAAATGAAAAGGTGGAAATGATCAGCCAGGTTGCGGCATCATTGGTCCATGAAGTGCGGAATCCGCTAACGGCCGTGAAGGGGTTCTTAAAGCTGATCCGTGAGTCTGCCCTGGAACGGGACCGTGTTCACCGTTACATCGACATTTGCGTAAGCGAATTGGAACGTACCGAATATATTCTCTCCGAATATCTTTCCATGTCAAAACCCTTAAAGGATCATCAGGAACCGACGGATTTGCGTCATCTTCTACAGGTTACTATGGAGGTAATGCGTCCCTATGCGAATATGCACAATGTCGGGTTGGATGGCCAATACGCTGCCGGACCCGTCTGGATTTTGGCAAATCCCGAGAAAACCAAACAAGTGCTTATGAACTTGATAAAAAATGCGATTGAAGCCTGCTACGAAATCCCGGGCGGAAAGGTTTCCCTGGATCTTACGGCTGCGGGCGGCAAAGCTACCCTGATCATTGAGGACAATGGAATCGGGATGACGGAGGATCAGATCGAACGGCTCGGCTCCGTCTTTTTCTCCACCAAATCGAAGGGAACGGGGCTGGGGCTGTCCTTCTCGTACCAGGCGATTCAGGCGATGGGAGGCACGGTATCCTTGAAAAGCGTTCATCGGGCGGGAACCCGGTTTACGATCAAGCTACCTCTGTCCGAACAGGCGGCGGGCTAATTATCTGTTCCGAAAATGGGCCTAAAAAGGCCCGCTCCGGCATATCCATGGATATAGAGGAGCGTGAGAAGCTTGGACAAGATCGTGGAACGATATTATCAAGTGAAGCAAAGCCAAAAGGAGCTGGAAGAAGAGCTTACGGAGCTGCGGCAGGCCATTCTGGACTATTGCCGGGAGCGGGAGACGGTGAATCTGGACCTTGGCACCCATGTGGTGAAGCTTGTTTCCCAGAACCGCAGGGAATACGATGAGCAGAAACTGTACGAGGCACTGCCGGACCTGGAGCTTTGGCGCATGCTATCCAAACCGGATTCCGCCAAAATCGCGAGCCTGGTGAAATTGAACGTGATCGCAGAAGAGAAAATCAAGAATACCTATACGCTTAAACCCGTAATGGTGTTGCAGGTCGATAAGAAGTAAAGAAGCAGGAAACGCATTGCTAGGCCTTGAAATTTCAAAACGTTTGACAGATCTTGTAAACCTGAGTACAGTTATAAACAATAGAATAGGAAGTCCACTAGGGGAGCCGTGTTCGGCTGAGACAAGAATCAATCTTGGACCCTTTGAACCTGATCTAGTTCGTACTAGCGTAGGAAAGTGGAGCCGGCCTTTTACATCTTCATGCAGATTGGTTGTTTAGTTCACGCAGATGAAGCCGCTCCGTTTCCGGGGCGGCTTTTTTGGTGCTTATTGGGCTCCATAATAACGAATGTACGGACCCGCTAGCGGTACTTTCGGTTCTTAATGTCATTTATTCAATCGGAGGTGGGAAAGGTGAGTTTCTCTGAAGAGCTTCGCCGTGAGGCGGACGGCTTGTTCCAGGCAATCTTTGAACATCCTTTTGTACGGGGCATCGCGGAAGGAAGGCTGAGCCGGGAACAGTTGATCCATTACGTCAAACAGGATTACGAATATTTGAATGCCTATATGCGGATTTACGGCATTGCGATTTCAAAATGCTCACGACGCGAGGACATCGCGATGTTTCAAGAGCAGATCCATTTTATTTTGCATAGCGAGGTTCATCCGCATCAAAATTTCTGCACGGCTGCCGGGGTGACTTACGAGGCATTGCAGGGTTATCCGTTAGCGCCGTCCGCACACCATTACATCCGGCATATGCTGACCGTTGCTCATGAAGGCAGCCTTGGTGAAATTATGGCGGTGCTGCTGCCGTGTCCCTGGACGTATATGGAAATCGGTCAAACCTTGATGGAGGAAGTACGCCCCGATGATTCGCATCCGTTCTGCGACTGGATCTCGTTTTACGGAGATCAGGCAGGCGATGCTACAACAAAAATGCGGATGCAAGTGGATGCGTGGGCGGAAGCGGCTACCGCTGCTGAACGTGCGCGGATGAGGGAACATTTTATGCATAGCTGTCAATTGGAGTATATGTTTTGGGACATGGCTTATAAGCAGGAGGTATGGCCGGTTCCGATGCAGGCAGCGGTGCTGTGAGCTTAAATCTTTGACGCAATATTAAAGCTAAGTGAGAGGTGGATGAACATGAGTATGCTGGAAAAAGAGTTGTCTTTTCTCCTAACGAAAATGCAAAAAGCAAAACCGCTGGTTCATAACATGACCAATGTGGTTGTAACCAATTTTACGGCAAACGGGCTTTATGCGCTGGGCGCCTCGCCGGTGATGGCCTATGCTCCCGAAGAGGTTGCCGATATGGCCAAAGTTGCGGGAGCTCTGGTACTGAATATCGGAACTTTGACCGCCGAACTGGTGGACGCGATGGTGATAGCCGGGCTCTCCGCCAACGCAAACGGGGTGCCGGTGTTACTTGATCCCGTTGGGGCGGGAGCAACCCGGTTCCGGACGGAATCCGCGCTGAGGATATTACGAGACGTCAAGATTTCGCTGGTACGCGGCAATGCGGCGGAAATTGCCCATCTCGTCGGTGAAGCCCGCGAGATCAAGGGCGTGGACGCCGGGGAGAGCGGAAGCTACGACAATGCCGTTCTGGCCGTACGGGCCGCGAAGGAACTGGGAACCGTCGTAGCCATTACCGGGCGCGAAGATGTTATCACCGACGGCAAGCTGTGCCGGGTGATCAGCGGCGGAGACGCGCTGATGACTCAGGTAACCGGCACGGGATGCCTGTTGACGTCGGTGCTGGGTGCTTTTGCGGCGGTCGAGCAGGATTTGCTGCTTGCCGGAACGGCCGGGCTGGCCTTCTATGGCACGGCGGCTTCCCGCGCTGCCGAGCGAACGGCCGCATTCGGGCCGGGCAGCTTCCAGACCGCCTTCCTGGACGAACTGGCGAAGCTGCATCCGCATTCGCTGAAGGGATACGCCGCCGTCCGGGAAATCCAGACGACGGCTGCCGGAGGCCTGTCGTGACCGGCCTCCGCATTTCAAAGGCGCTGACGATCGCCGGATCGGACAGCGGCGGCGGAGCCGGGATCCAGGCCGACCTCAAAACGTTCCAGGAACTGGACGTTTACGGGATGTCGGCCATTACGGCGATAACGGTGCAGAACACGCTCGGAGTCAGCGGGGTTTACCCGCTGCCGCCGGAGGCGGCGGCAGAGCAAATCCGGGCGGTAGGCTCCGACCTCGGCGTCGATGCGGTGAAGACGGGCATGCTGTTTGACGCCGGCATCATCCGTGCCGTCTCCGCCGAAATCAGAAAATTCGGCTGGGAGCGGGTCGTCGTCGATCCGGTGATGATTGCGAAAGGCGGCGCGGAGCTGTTGCGGCAGGAAGCGGTCCTCGCGTTAAAAGAGGAGCTGCTTCCCCTGGCCCTGGTAGTCACGCCGAATATTCCGGAGGCGGAAGTCCTGGCCGGGATGACGATCAGCACGATGCAGGACCGGAGGGAAGCCGCGAAAATCATTAGCGCCATGGGACCGAAGCTGGTCGTGATCAAGGGCGGACATGACGGGGGCGACGGGAAAGCGGGGAAAGTTGCGAATGCGATGAATGCGGTGAAGATGGTGAACGGAGGGGAAGACGGGAATGCCGGGGGAAATGTGCATGAGGGAATTTATCAGCATGGACTCCACGGTAGCATGGAAGTCGTTGATCTGCTATATGACGGCAGCGGCTTTACGGAATTGAGCGGGAAGAGAATACATACGGTCCATACGCACGGAACGGGCTGTACCTATTCCGCCGCACTAACCGCGGGACTGGCCAAAGGCTTGCCTGCGCCGGAAGCGATATCCCTCGCAAGGGATTTCATTCAGGCAGCGATTGAGGACGTATTGGAGCTGGGCCATGGACACGGTCCGACCAATCACTGGGCTTACCGCCGGAGAATGGCGGTGTCCGCAAGATGAGTCGGGAGGACGGCATGAGCGATAAGAGTGGCAAGAACGGCAGGAGCGTCAATAGCGTCAATAGTGGGAGAATCTCTCCTGCGCGAATGCGGGAATTATTGCGGATGTACCTGGTCATCGGCAGCACGAATTGCGTTGCGGAACCGCTACGCGTAGTGGAGGAAGCCTTGGCCGGCGGCGTTACCCTGGTCCAGTTCCGCGAAAAAGGACCCGGCGCACTCGTAGGAGACGCCCGGCTGGCGCTGGTGCTCCAGCTTCAGGCGGCTTGTCGCCGGGCTGAAGTTCCGTTCATCATCAACGACGATGTGGACCTGGCCCTCGAAATCGGGGCCGACGGGATCCATATCGGGCAGGATGATGAAACAGCGGACACGGTCCGCTCGAGGATCGGGGACCGGCTGCTTGGCGTGTCCGCCCACACCGTCGAAGAAGCGCGGCTCGCGGTCCGTCAGGGCGCGGATTATCTGGGCATCGGCCCGATCTATCCGACCGTGTCCAAAGCCGACGCCCATGCGGTGCAGGGGCCGGGCATTCTTCGCGAGTTGCGCGGCCAAGGGATCGCGCTGCCGATGGTCGGCATCGGCGGAATCACCGCCGAGCTCGCCGGAGAAGTCGTCCGCGCAGGCGCGGACGGGGTCGCCGTGATCTCTGCGGTCACCGCGGTACCGGCGAACGAAATCCGCATGGCGGTGCAGCGGATTAGAGAACAGGTGGATACCCGCCGCTAAGCATTAGTGGGACCACTTTGCTCTAACGGACATGAGAGCCGCTATTTCTCCGAAAAACGGCATTTTCAAAATCTAACGGACACCAGAGCCCTTAATGGGGCTCAGATGTCCAGATTGCCGCCGATTTTTCCAATTTAACGGCTCCTGTGTCCGTTAGATTTCCACAACCCCATATTTCGCGGGATTAAGGTCCGCTGTGTCCGTTAGAGTTACTGAGATTCACCAAAGCCAATTCGAACGCCTTAAGTTGCTCCGAACACTTCAAATTACTCTGAACCCCCAGTTACTCCGACTCACCAAAGTTACCTCGACTAACCGAAGTTACTTCGACTCACCAAAGTTACTTCGACTCACCAAAGCTACCTCCACTCACCGCAAGTTACCTATTATGCATACCCAAGTTGCGCCTGCTCGCCACCCCAATCAAGCCGCACGCATAACAAGCACGCTTCTTCATACTCGGCATATTCTCTAAGCATACTAGGTTCTCGCTGCACACTCATTGTAGATTTATACTTTTCAGGCGTTGCGTTGAGAACGTCGGTTGGACAGTGGACAAAGGCGATATGGTTGAAAAGAATATTTTTCGAGATTAATCCCATGGATGGTAGAGATTGGAACGAAAATCAGGTAGTATATTTGGTAAATAGTTCTATTCCGTGTACGAGAAAATCATTTTTTTTGCAATGGGGGAATCGTCGTGTACTCAACGAGCGAAATACGTTCCACGGCAAGGAGAGCGTCGCAGGGTGAGGCAGATTTGAAAAGAATGGAGAAACAGATGACGTCGGCAGTGCATGATGCTGCAAGCTGGTGGAAGGGCAAAGCAGGGGAAGCTTTTAAGCAGGACTATCTGGGAAAAACCCGTACTGAAATCGACCGCCTGTATACCGAGATCCGCGATGTGGAGACCGGTCTTGAAAGACTGGCCCGAGAAGTTCAGATTGCGGATGATCGGCGTCGGGCTGAAGCGGCGAGAAAGGCGCTGGAGTTGCAGCAACAGCAGCAGAAACAGAAGAGCAGAAAATAGGCACACCCAAAAGAAGATCCTATTTTATCCTTATAAGGGAGAACGAAAATATGTTTAGTGATAAGGATTATTTGTTGCTGTGCGAAATGGCAAATACCGGTTTGTTGAACACGCAGCATACAGGCGGATTAATGGAGATTGTCCGAAGTTTGCGGCAAAATCTCGCAGACCGGAAGCAAGGAGATCTGGCCCAATCGATTTTTAACTCTGCCCATTTTGTTGATGTGGAGTTGCGGGAGAAGCGGAGCGCAGGAAGTAAACTTGAATGGTTTACGTTTATAAATGAAAGTTATAACAGTAGCGTTATTGTGGTTGCCGAGCTATCGGAATCTGCTGAAAATCATACATATCAGGTTAATATTGACCATATTGCGCAGACCCTCCTCGATACATTACCGGCAGGGGTGATCTGTTCATTTACCGGTTTAGGCCAAGGCGGCTGGAGAGCCGCGCAATTGGCAGAAATGCTGGATGCGGAGGCGATTGTTTTTGGTGCACCAAGTATGGACCCTCTACCGGGGAAAGCCGTCAACTACGTCGGAGAAGACGACCCGGTGGGCAATCATACGGAAAAAGTGGCGTTCGTTAAGCAAGTAGCTGATCTGGACGAAGAAGACGAGGACTTTTTCTATAAAAAGCTGGAGTTCGATACTCATGGGAAAGCCATCGTAACGGAGCAAAGCGATTTTTCGCGGTTTGTGGGCTGGTTCTACAATGTGGCGGGGGAAGTTGAGCCTGACATTTGGGAGCTGTTTTTCCCGGGATCGAAGGATGAAGCTGAAGCCTCCGTACTAGCTGACCTGGGCGTTTATTCCGTGTTCTTGAAGGTCGGTGAACTGAGCAAAGAGGGAATTGTACGATCGATCAACGATACAGTACGATATGCCGCCAGACGTTTGGAAACCAACCGCAATGAAATGACTGCCGAATTGGCAAAAATCTCCGATGAAGATTTTGAATCCAGGGTGACAGAAACCGCAGAGGACTATGCCATGAAAGCTTCCGATATCGTTGTTCGAATATTCGAGAGCGTTCAGACGTTGTTTCTGGGAGTCGCTCTGTTTACGCTTGAACAGGAATCGAATGATATGGTTACACCAATGGATAGCTTCAAGGTGCAAATTTTCGATTTGCTGGATCAGGAACTGGAACGGGTCAAGGAATGCCTCGATCAGGCTATTGCTTGTCGTATGGAGAGTTTTTTCAAACTTCCCGACTTCAATCTGGAGTGGTAAGGGAAGGCCGGTGCCTCAATAAAAATGATTTTCCTGTGTGGAGGGATACGATATTGAACCATCTTTCGAAACGGTTGCTGCTGATCATTTTAGCGGCAGTTTTGATTGCATCTGGAGTGAGCGGGTGTATGAAGAAGGAACAACCACGGCTTCACGAGAGCGGACAACAGGAGCAAGAAGAGGTCAAACCGGATCCGGAGATCATTAAAGAGCAAGTACTGTCCTATTTGGAGGAAAAGTACGGTGAGGAATTCGTGCCTATGACGTTCAGCGACAGCAATTGGGCATACAGTTACAAAAGTATGTACCTCTATCCTAAAAACGGTTCGGAGGCGGATTATTTCGAAGTTCGGGGCACCAAGAAAAGTGACGGAACCTACCGCTTTAGCGATGGGTATATCGGAAAATATATCAGTCAGGAGTACGCAGAGGTTGTTTCCGGATTTGTTAGAGAGTTTTCGAGGATTTTAAATTCTCGGTATCGTTTGGCGAAGGCGTGTTTCCTGACCGGTTAAACAAGGACACCAAAATTGAGGAGATCTACAGTAAAGACGAATATTTTAACGCAAACGTAGATATTTACGTGAAGGAAGATATTGCAAAAAAATATGATATCTATGGTGGTGCAAAAAAAAAATGCAGCAAAAATGATAGATAAAAAGCTCGTTTCAAATATCTCAATTTATATTGTGTTTAATGATAAATTTGACTCTTTTACAACGGATGTAATTAAGAATTCAAAAACTAGAAAAGAATTTCTAACGGGAGAATATAAGGTGATTATGATTGGTAAAGATTTAGAAATATTTCACGAAGAGTAGGAGGAGAGAAGCTTGGCTGAGCTTACACATAGCCAAATAATTCTACTATATAATCTTATATATCTTGATAATGTAGCAGAGCAAAATGGAAAGACAGTCGGTGTAATTATTAACAACCTTTTAAAGGGCGAACTTGATAAAAGCATCGAAATTAATGACGATGGCGTATCAGTATACCCGGGTCAAATGGAAAGAGAAGAATGGATTGCCGTTTTAGAAGCAATACAAAAGGACTCTCAATTAATGTCCTTAATCGTTGAAAATGGCGACCCAGGTATTACTCGCGACAAAAATGGCCAGCCCGTTTGGGATGGTAAGAATAATAGAATATTGCAAAAAAGCGCACGGATGGCAACCTTTGTTTCGCCTGACGGAAAGGAAGCGACCGTCGTTTTCCGCGGAACAGCCGGGGACTATGAATGGCATGATAACGGTACGGGCGGGTATTTGTCCGATACGGAGATGCAAAAGGCAGCCTTGGAATATGTTGAAAAGCTGGATTATGACAAGATCACGGTAACGGGGCATTCCAAAGGGGGCAGTAAGGCTCAATACGTCGCTATTCTGTCCGATAAGGTTTACCGGGCGGTATCTTTAGACGGGCAAGGCTATTCCAAGGAATTTACTGAGAAATATAAAGACGAAATCAAAGAAAATGCACATAAAATTACATCCATCTCAGCCGAGTATGATTTTGTGAACGTCCTGCTTCACACGATTGCCGAAAAAGTAATTTATATTGATACGGAAAAGCAAGAAGAATTGATACAAAATCACAAACCGAATATCGTGCTGAATGAACTGGGTCAACTACGTGATCCCGTTAATCAGACGGCTTTCGCCAAAACGGTTAATGACCTAACGATTTATCTCAGCGAAAACATGGAAGAGCCTGATCGAAGTTATGTGATCGACGGATTAATCGCTATGCTGGAGGAAGGGGATCAGGGATTCCTCAAGGAAAGCGATGAACAAATGGAGAAGAGCAAAGAACTTCTATACCCCTATGTAAAAGAATACATACTACAAAAACTTTCAGAGGGAAGCACGGATTTTGCAGGGCTTTTTTCTTTCATCGCACTCCGGCCTGGAGGTCCTTTTACCCTTGACGAGTATGCATCTCATATTAAAGAAAACACAGAAAATGCCTCGTATCTTAAAGCGTTATGGAATGATCTTGGATTGTTGTTCGGAGATATGATTAAAGAAATGGTGTCGGAGTATTTGCATGATTTAGCGGAATATATCTCCGAAAAGGCCCAGCATGTCGCAGCAGGAATTGTTGAATTTATACAAAAATCAACAAAAGCTGGAATGACCTGGTTGCGAAGGTCAGTGGCTTCATGGAGAAACTCGCGACTGCCGGCGCGCTAGCTATTAAAGGAGCCCGTCAAATTATGCAAAGCCTGAATGGGTTCTGGAACTAGCCGGCGGACGGTACCCGGAAAGCGATCAACGCAGTCAAACAGGCCTGGAATGATGCGATGAATAAGGTATCCGGATTTTTTAACCGGACTAAGAATAAAATTACGGAGGGCTATAACGATTTTAAAACTGTAGTAACGACGATCGTAGCGGTGACCAAAGAAGGTGTTAACAGATTCATTGATGCTTCGGTTAAAAAGATCCGGGAGACCGGGGATTGGATTGTGAACAGGATTAACCAGACTTTGAATAAAGCCGGGGAAATTGGGGCCATGATTTCCGCCGGATTTATAGCATTCGTTCAGAAAGTAAATGAAGGCTGGGAGCGCTTGAAGGCTAGAGTAATGGAAATAGCCAATACGGTTAAAAAAACGGTCATTGCAGCCAGCGAAGCGATGTTAAAGAGCGGGAGCCGCCACGGAATTTTATAGGGTGTGGTCGCAAAATTGATGCGTAAGGGTGGGAGATGATATTGAATCACCTGGTTAAGCAAACGTTGTCGAGAACGATTTTGATCCTGTTAGCGGTAATCATTTCATGGGGAGTGAGCGGGTGTATGAAAAAGGAAGCAGAAGCGAATCAGAACAAGAATATTAATCCGGAAGCCATCAAAGAACAAATGCTGGCCTATTTGCAGGAGAAGTATGGAGATGAATTTGCTCCTCTGACTTTGAGCCCCAGCGGTCTGGCTTACAGTTACGACACTTTGGTGGCCTATCCGAAAAACGGGAATAAAGGGGATTCCTTTGAGGTATGGGGAACCAGAATGGACGATGGCTCCTACAATATGAGCGATGGTTACTTCGGCATCTATATCAAACCGGAATACGAATCGGTGCTCTCCGAGATCGTCGGCGGAATTTACAAAGATTATAAATTGTATACCGAATTCGGCGAGGGTGTTTTGCCTGACCGCTTGAACAAAGATACCAAACTTGAAGAGATTTATCGTGAAGACGAGAACTTTTCTTCGGAAACCGTAGTGTTTGTGAAGCAATCTTCCGTAGAGGGCAAGAATGTGGAGGAGGGACTGCTAAAGATTGCGGAACAAATGCGCGGTAAAAAAATGGTCGGCTTTGTCCGCCTGTTCGTTGTCTATGACGATAAGTTCGAATCTATCGATCCGGGCGTTTCGAATTTAACGACTCTACGCGAGAATGGATACTTCCTGGATAATTATAAGTCGGTTAGAGTCAGATACAATTTGGGAATCAAGCTGAACGGCCAGGAGGTAGAGAGCGATGGCTGAATTGAGCGAAAGTCAGCTGATTTTGCTGGACAATTTAATCTACCTTAAGGATGTCGCCAATAAGAACGAAATGACCGTCGGAGACATCGTCGATTACATGCTGGAGGAGAACGGCCTGGAAAAGAGCCGGAACCCCTATAAAGCCGGTACGGCCGACGAATATCCCTGTAAAATGTCCAAGGGAGAATGGCTTACCATCCTGAACGCCATCGATAAGGATCCGCAGTTAAAGACGCTTACGGTCACCCATGGGGAGATCGGCAAAGTGTACGACAAGAATGGTCAAGTCATTGTGAACGATAAGGGGGAACCTATAGAAGTAGGGATGCGTGCCGCCACATTCTATGATCCCGCCACCAAGGAAGCGACGGTCGTATTCCGGGGAACCGGCGGGGATTATGAATGGCATGATAACGGGACGGGGGGTTATTTGTCCGATACCGAGCAGCAAAAGGCCGCTTTGCAGTATATTGAAGGCTTGCCGTATGAGAACATTACGGTAACCGGCCATTCCAAGGGCGGCAACAAGACGCAGTATGTAGCGATTCTTTCCGATAAAGTCGATCGGGCCGTTTCTTTTGACGGGCAAGGTTTTTCGAAGGAATTTCTTGAAAAGTATAAAGATCAGATTGAAGCGAATGGTCATAAAATTGTTTCGATATCCGCGGAAAGTGATTTTGTGAATTGTCTCCTCAACCCGATTGCCGGAACGATCAAGTATATCGATACGGAGAAGCAAGAAGAATTCATTTTCAACCACAGACCGAATATCGTGCTGGATAAGAACGGCCAGTTGCGGGAAGTGACGGAGCGAAGCGCCATATCCAGTCTGATTAATGATCTGACGATCTACCTGAATGCCAACATGGAGGAGCCTGACCGGAGCTATGCGATCGACGGGCTGCTCGCCTTAATGGAGAGCGGAGAAGAAGGTTTTTTGAAGGAGTCCGATGCGCAGACGAAGGAAAGCATCAAGCTGGTGCTTCCTTACTTAGGGGATTATCTTGTTGAACATGCCGTTGATGCCGGAAAGGATTTCGCGGGTCTGGTAGTAACGAGGTTCCTTGCCTTAGTGTTCCCCCGATATTTTATGGACGATTATTTGCGTTCTCTTGCGATCAACGCGAACAATATAAAATACCTGGTGGATTTAGGGTCCGAAATCGGGGAGTTGCTCAAGGACTTGATTGTGGATAAGCTGAATGAATTTTTGTCCAATATCGCGGTTAAAATTGCAAATACGGCCCAACATATCAGCGCGGCGATCATGGGCTTCGTCCAGCAGATCAAGAACGGATGGAATCGGCTCGTTAACGGCATAAAAGAGATGGCCGGGAAGATCAAGGACGCGGCCGTGAATGCCGCCGAAGCGATAGTAAGGTTCAAAGACAAGGTGGTTCAATCCGTACAGAGCTTTTGCAACAGCATTGCCGAGGGCACGAAACGGGCGATGGATGCGGTGAAAAATGCCTGGAACAAGGCCGTTGATAAAGTTTCCGGCTTTTTCAACCGGGCCAAGGAGAAAATTTCGGAGGCCTACGACGATTTTAAAACCGGCGTACAAACCATGGCGAAACTGACTGCGAAGAAAATAAAGGATTTTGGCAAACAAGCCGCGTTTTCGGTCAAAAGCTTCGTGAACAAAGTGGCCAAGGGGCTGTCCTCCGCTTCAAAAGGTCTCCTGCTCGTAAATATGGCACGGTTAGACGATTTACAGAGTAAGCTGAAAAACCTGGACTCGGACATCGAAACGAGAAGTAGCCAAATCGTCAACGAGGCACAGCGCGTGGCCTCCGGGGTGTCGCGATCCTATAGCGAAGCCAATGTCCAAAATCAGGTGCGGCTGGTACAAAAGTCATGCGATGAGGTCAGAGAGCGCAGCAGACGTATATCGGCGGAATTAGGCCGGAAAATCACTTCGCTGACCGTCGCCAGGGAACAGTACATTAAACTTGAAGCGATGATTAAAAGCGGAATTCACCACGGAAAATTATAGGTTCGGAATCATATCGTATTGACATCAAAAATCAGGATAATTAATATAGAATTATGAAATTAGCACTCTGAACGTCAGAGTGCTAATATAATGTTTAGCTAAAGAAAGGAGAACTAGTCAATGGCAAAAAAGCAGTTTAAAGCGGAATCGAAACGATTGCTGGAAATGATGATCAACTCCATATACACGCAAAGGGAAATTTTCCTGAGGGAACTCATTTCCAACAGCAGCGACGCCATCGATAAAATATATTACAAGGCGTTGACGGACGAAAACCTGACGTTTAACAAGGACGATTATTTCATCAAATTGACCGTTGATAAAGAGAACCGTACATTGAGCATTTCCGATACGGGGATCGGCATGACGAAGGAAGACCTGGAAAACAACCTCGGCATTATTGCCAACAGCGGCTCGTTCGCCTTCAAGAACGAGAACGAGGCGAAGGACGGCCACAACATCATCGGCCAATTCGGGGTCGGCTTCTATTCCGCTTTCATGGTGGCGGACACGGTGACCGTAATCAGCCGCGCATTGGGCAGCGAAGAGGCCTATAGATGGGAGTCCACCGGGGCGGACGGCTATACGATAGACGTTGCCGATAAGGATACCGTCGGGACGGACATTATTTTGACAATCAAGCAAAACACCGAGGACGACCAGTACGACGAGTATTTGGAAGAGTACCGGTTGAAATCGATCATCAAGAAATATTCCGATTTCATCCGTTACCCGATCAAAATGGATGTGACCTCCCATCGCCCGAAGGAAGGCAGCGAAGGGGAATTCGAAGAATTCCGCGAAGAGCAAACCGTCAACAGCATGGTGCCGATCTGGCGTAAAAACAAAAGCGAACTGACGGATGAGGATTACGAGAATTTCTACATGGAGAAGCGTTACGGTTTTGACAAGCCGGTATCGCATATTCATATCAAGGCGGACGGGGCGGTCGTCTACAATGCCATTCTGTTCATTCCGGAAAGAACGCCATTCGATTACTACACCAAGGAATATGAAAAAGGGCTGGAGCTCTATTCCAACGGCGTGCTGATCATGGACAAGTGCGGAGATTTGCTCCCGGACTATTTCAGCTTCGTTAAAGGGATGGTCGACTCGGAGGACCTGTCGCTGAACATTTCGCGCGAGATGCTGCAGCATGACCGTCAGTTGAAACTGATCGCGAAGAACATCCAGAGTAAGATTAAGAGCCAACTACAGACCTTGCTTAAAGACGATCGCGAGAAATACGAGCAGTTTTACGAGGCGTTCGGCCGGCAGTTGAAATTCGGCGTTTACAATGACTACGGCATGAACAAAGAAGTATTGCAGGACCTGCTGATGTTCACCTCTTCCAAAGAGAAAAAGCCGGTTACCCTGGAAGAATACGTCTCCAGAATGCCGGAAGACCAGAAATACATTTACTACGCGTCCGGCGAATCCGTGGATCGGCTGGAAAAACTGCCGCAAACCGAAATGGTGCTCGACAAAGGCTATGAAATTCTGTACTTTACGGATGATATCGACGAATTTGCGATCAAGATGATCCTGAACTATAAGGAGAAGGAATTCAAATCGGTTTCCAGCGGCGATCTTGGCATTGAGTCCGAGGATGACAAGCAGGAAGATAAAGAGGCTGAAAGCGCGAATAAGGATTTGTTCGAAGCGATGAATTCGCTGCTCTCCGGCAAGGTAAAATCGGTTAAGGCTTCCAAACGTTTGAAAACCCATCCGGTTTGTCTGTCCGCCGAGGGCGAAGTATCGATCGAAATGGAAAAAGTGCTGAACGCCATGCCTAACGGTCAAGAAGTCAAGGCGGATAAAGTGCTTGAAATCAACGTGCATCACGACGTATTCAAGTCCTTGAAACAGGCGTTCGAGAACGACAAGGATAAACTGGGCCTGTATACCAGCCTGCTGTATAACCAGGCTTTGCTGATCGAAGGGCTGCCGATCGAGGATCCGGTAGAATTTACGAATAATATTTGCAAAGTGATGGCCTAGGCCGCGCAAAACGATTATATTAGTAATAACCCGTCACGGGCTTGTCCATGACGGGTTATTTTTTTACATACATACATAGATTACTAGAGAGAGTTGGAGCGAACGAACGATGTGGACAATCATAGCAATATTAGGCCTTGTGCTGTTTTTGATTTGTATTCCGGCTTTTGTTTATGCTTTGAAAAAAAAGAAAAAGGGCGGCATCGCAATGTACGCCGTCTTGGCGGGAATCAGCTATTGCATTCTACTGTTCGGCGGGCTTGAAGCCGTCAGCGAACATAAAGCCGCACTGGCCGGTGAAGCGAAACCGACTACGGCTACGGCTGAGGAAGAACCGGCCGGCAACGCTATAGACAACACGGAGGAAGAGGCCGCGGAAGAAGCCAAGCCGACACAGTCGGCCAGTAAGCCATCCGGCGCAGCTAAGCCTGCCGATACTCCTGAAAAATCGGCTGAAAAAATGGTGGAGCTGGAGTCACGGCAGGCTGACCCGGAAAATAACCCCGGCGTACCGGACGAAATCATTGGCGACGAAATTCCGGATGAGGTGGAACCAGCAGGGGAGAGCTCGTCCTTGCCGGAGCAATTGACGGCATCGGGCGGCATCGGCGATACGCTCTCCGTTTTGGAAGACGAGTACGGATACAACTCGGGCGACGAGAAGCAGGCGTCATTTAAAAGAGGCGAAGTGATCGCGGATATGCATCCTCCTACAAAGCGGGCCTACAAGATCGAGTACGGGTTTGTCGGCGATGTCGCAGGGGCTCTTTCCGCCATCAGCGACATGATTCCCGCCGATTCCGAACAAATGGATATGGGGGTAGGCAGCGACAAGGTAATGATCAGCTATCGCAGCGAAATGCTGTCCCAAGCGATTCAGCAGGGCGATTTCGTGGCGTCGTTTAACGTCCGTAAAGTCGGTAATGACAAGTTGGCGAGTTACATCAGCATAAGTCCAGGAACATTTACTCGTACCAAGACCGCAGAATAAAGCAAACATGTAAAGCTGGTCCAAAATCAACTTAATGATTTCGGGCCAGCTTTTTGTAGTTCATATTCAATTGTCTTCCTCAGGGGGACTAAACCGTAAATCCCGCGGTCATCTCCTTCAGTTTCTTCGCCATTTGTGCCAGATGATCGGCGGTGTCGTCGATTTCGGTCATCATGCCGAGCTGCTGCTTGACACTATCGTTGATTTGTTCGGTTCCGTCCGCGATTTCCCCGGTGGAGCAGGCGATATTCTGAATCGCCGCGTCCATTTCCCGGGCACTCAGAGCCTGACGGTTGTTGTCGTATTCGATCTGTTCGATCTGAACGGCGATCTCCTGGATGCTGTTTAAAATATGCCCGATGCTTTCGCCCGCTTCGGCGGCTATGTTCGACCCGAGCTTTACTTTGCCCGTGACGTTCTGTGCAGACTTCACGGCCGTTGCGGATTTCAGTTGGTTGTCGCTCACCAGTCCGGCGATTTCCTTCGCGGCGCTATTGGCCTCGTCCGCGAGCTTTCGGATCTCGTCCGCCACGACCGCAAAGCCTTTGCCGGCTTCGCCCGCATGGGCCGCTTCGATGGCTGCGTTAAGCGCCAGCAGATTCGTTTGCGCGGAAATGCCGGAGATCAATGCGGTGATTTCCCCAATTCGGCCGGAAGAGTCATTCAATAGATGAATCGTGTCCGACACCAGATTGGCGGAAGTATCAATTTCCTGGATAGAGCCGATAATCTCCTTGATCTTGGCCGCGCCGTCCTGTGCGGCCAGTCTGGCTTTTCTGCCGCTCTCCGTCGTTTTTGTGCTGGCCAGGGCCGTCGATTCCGAATATTTGGCCATTTCGGCCAGGCTAGCCGACGTTTCTTCAGCCACGGCTGCATTTTCGCTTGTCCCTTCGGAGATTTCGCGAATCGTCGTTGATATGCCCTCCAGCGTGGAGGTCGTTGTTCCGGTTGCCTGGCTCAGCCGCTCGCTGGAGGCATAAATCTTCACGGAAGAATGTATCATTTCCGCGATCATGGCTTGGAGCCTGGCAATGAAGCTGTCGAAGCTGCGGCTCAAGTCCCCCAGTTCATCCTTGCTCTGATACGCGAGACGTCCGGTCAAATCTCCGTTCGATTCCGCTATGTCCCGCAGCTTTGCCGTCACTTTGGTCAACGGGACCACAACCATTCGCGTGATAAACAGGGTCAATATGGCCGTGATAACCGCACCGATCAGAATCAGCGCGGACATCGTGATCAGGGTGGAACGGAAGACCGTTTTACTGCTTTCATAGGTTTGTTGCGCGGTTTTGATATGGAGATCAATCCAGGAATCCATGGTTGTGATGAGGTCGCTTTTCGTTTGATCCAGTGATGTCATT
Organism: Fontibacillus forbon; assembly: GCF_046559655.1. Lineage (NCBI taxonomy): Bacteria > Bacillati > Bacillota > Bacilli > Caryophanales > Paenibacillaceae > Fontibacillus > Fontibacillus forbon. The sequence continues at coordinate 205,824 of NZ_JBKGFV010000005.1, forward strand.
TCCGCCGGAGGCCCGCCGACCAGAGTCCCTGCGGGCTGATTTCCGTTCTCAGGGATGTCGCCGCTCGCCGCGCCTTCGTTATTGGCGGCTCCCGATTCCGCAGGAGCGGGAGCTTCCCCGCCCTCGGGACCCAGTGCATTCGTGGCGAAGCGTTCCAGGAATTGATCCATGGCGGTGCCGTAAGCGTCGTAAGCAGACAACACATTTTTTACGGAAGCATCGGTATGATAGGCCTCCAGGGCCTGTTGGATCGAAGTGCGGTAAGTAGTGATTTCCGTTTGGATCGAAGTCCGTTCTTCGTCGCTGCTTGCATCCATATAGGTGCTTGCGAGCGTTCGGGTCGCTTCCATATCGGACTTGATTTGCTCAAGTTGGACGATGGGAATTAGCCGGGAATTGTTCAGTTCCTCCAGCTTATCGTTCACGTTGGAGATTTGCAGCATGCCTATAATGCCGGTCAACAGCAGAAAGATAAATAAACTGGCGGATAGGAAGCTGATTTTGGACGCGATTTTCAAGTTTTTAATGAATTTCAATGGATTGTCCCCCTATGTACTGGTCAAGTGAAGTTGATATTTAGGAGTATAGTAACCTCGACTTAAGCGGACATGAACCGGCGCTGAAAATATGCTGAATGGCTTGCGGGATAAATAACCGGTATTTCTTAAAAAATGGATTTACTTTTCCTGAATAAGGCTATATCTTTTTTAAAGGACTTTATCGATTGAAAATTGAAATACCCTGCAAGCAAGCGACATCTGGAAAGACATGGGAGCGAAGAGGAATGAGCAAAAAATGGCTTGTATTTATCGTAGGGGCGACCCTGCTGATTTTTTTGTTTCCAGCTTACAGGGTAGTGCATGAGTATGCCTATTCTTCCCAGCCCGAAGCGAACCGCGGATGGCTCGATCTTAGCAAATGGGATTTTTCCGAAGGCGGTGTGGTTGAGCTGAATGGGGAATGGGAATTTTACCGTAATCAGCTGCTGACCCCGGGAGATTTCGCCGGGGACGCTACGCCTGAGTCGGACACGCCGCAGCTCACCGGAATCGTTTCTTTGCCGGGAAAATGGAATAATTATATACACCCGGGTGGTGAGCCAACCGCCGAAGGCTATGCAACGTTCCGTCTGAAGGTCAAGGTTGCTGCCGGAGGAGAAAGTAATAAGCTTTACGGGATCCATACCGGGAACATCCGGTCAGCGAATCGTATTTTTATCGATGGACAAGAGGTAGGTACCAGCGGAGAGACGGGACGTTCCTTAAGCGAAGAACGCTCCAACAACATTCCTTACGCCGGGTTTGCCTCCGTTTCGGGGGACGAAATACAAATCCTTGTCCAGGTTTCCAACCATATATACTCGTCCGGCGGCGTGTTTACCCCGATATTGTTCGGGGATCAACATGCCCTGATGAGCGAAAGAGATCATGCGCTGTTATCCGATTGGATCACGATAGCGGGATTTCTTATTCCTGCGTTGTTTTTTGCAGGCCTGTATTGGCTTCGAAGAGAATCCTCCTTACTTTACTTGGCGCTATTCTGTATCTCCGCCATGATGCACGTGTTAACCCACGGCGAAAAGCTGTTGTCGACAGTATTACCCGACCTGCCTTATGCGTGGTTTTTGAAAATGCAAATGTTTATCTCGGCCTTTATCTATTTTTTTCTGCTGCACTATGTAGCTGCCGTCATTCCGAATGCGGTACATAAAATAGCCCTCCGGTTATGCAATGTGATTACCGTTTTGACCGTAGTCACTGCGCTGACTGTTCCGCCGATCCTGTTTTCGCGGCTGGAGCCGGTCATACTTTTGTTTTCCATAATCGGTATCGTCTACACCTCTTACGTACTGTTCCGTAGCATTATGGAGCGGCACGAGGACAAGGCGTTTTTCCTGGTCGGCGTGATGAGCCTGCTTCTGACGATCGCGGTTTATTTATTTAGCGTGTTCGGTTACGAGAGCCTGGTCTTTGTTCCTAGCCTGATGCTGCTGTTCGTGATTACGCAAGCGTTGCTGATTGCCAGGAGGTTTGACAGATCTTTTACCGAAGTGGAAAGCTTATCCCGAAAATTGCTGATTGTGGACGGGCTTAAAGATGAATTTATGGCGAATACCTCGCTCGAGCTCCGGACACCATTGCAAGGAATGATCAATATAGCGCAGTCCCTGCTTGAAGGAACGTCGGGCAAAGTAAATCCGGAGCAAGCCAACGATCTGTCGATGATCGTTACGGCCGGGAAACGTCTGTCGGTGCAGATCAACGATATTCTCGATTTTGTGAAGCTCAAGCACGAGGACATTGCGCTCAGGCGGGAGCCCGTCGATCTGAAGGCCGTGACCCGCTCGGTCATGGAAGTTATTTATCATATTTCGGGATCCAAAAATATCGTGTTTGAGCAGAATTGGCCGGACAATTTGCCTTGGCTGGATACGGACGAGGACAGGCTCCATCAAATTTTGTACAACTTGCTCGGGAATGCCTTCAAATTTACCGACCAGGGCATTGTACGGGTCAGCGCTTCAGCCGCAAACGGCCAAGTCACCGTCTCTGTGGAGGATACGGGAATCGGCATTGCCAAAGAGCGGCTTGACGATATTTTCAGGTCGTTCGATGAGACGGCCGCAGGCCAAGAAGAAAGAGGATTGGGACTCGGCATTTCCAAGAAGCTTGTGGAACTAGCTGGTGGCGTGATTTGGGCCGAATCGGAGCTTGGCAAGGGCTCGGTGTTTTATTTTACCCTCCCTTCGATTCCGGCTACCCGGCCCCCGGTTCAACAAGGCGGACCGGATCGGACCAGCGAAGTTGTAATAGCGGAACAGAATGAATTTCATGAAGAAGTTAAGGCGGAACAGTTCGTCATTCTGACGGTCGATGATGATCCGATGAACCAGAAAGTGCTTCACCATTTATTGTCCATGGACAACTATTCCCTAATCGAGGCCTACAACGGCACCGAAGCCTTGGAACAGCTGCGCAACGGAAGGCGGGTTGATCTGGTCATCGCGGACTGGATGATGCCCGGTATGACGGGGGTTGAATTGTGCAGGGAAATTCGCAACAGGTATTCGCTGTTTGAAATGCCCGTGCTCCTGCTGACCTCAAGAAGTTTGCCGGAGGATGTTCAAATCGGCTTTCAAGCCGGGGTGAACGATTTTTTGCGGAAACCGGTCGATGCCAACGAATTAAGGGCAAGGGTCCGTACTTTGCTGGAATTACGCAAATCGGTTCAGACGGCGATATCTTCGGAAATGGCCTTTTTGCAGGCACAGATCAAGCCGCATTTTTTGTTCAATGCTCTAAATACGGTCTTATCCTTTCTTCCTTCCGAACCGGATGCCGCTTCACGGCTTTTGTTCGAGTTAAGCCGGTATTTGCGCGGCAGCTTCGATTTTCAGAACAGGGATCAATTGGTCACGCTGGAGAAAGAGATGACTTTAGTTCAATCCTATTTACGGTTGGAGCAAGCTCGGTTTCAGGAGCGACTGGAATTAAGACTGGAGCTTGCAGCCGACATGACATCGCTGATTCCCCCGCTCAGCATCCAGCCCATCGTGGAAAATGCGGTGAGACACGGCATCATGCAAAAACCGGGCGGTGGCCTGATTCATCTCTCGATCCGGGAGCAGGGAGATCTTATTTGCGTCAGTGTACGGGATAACGGAGTGGGAATCCCGCCTGACGTGATCGACTTCCTGTTATCAGGGACAAGCGGTCGGGGAGGCGTGGGACTGCGGAATATCCACACCCGGCTGCTCACGTTGTACGGAGAAGGGCTGACGCTTGAAAGCCGCGAAGGGGTAGGAACCCAGGTCCGTTTCGAGGTGAAAAAATTGAAGGAAAGCTTCAGGTAACCAGTCAGGAGAGGGGGAGTGGCGGAATTGAAGGCGATATTGATCGATGACGAAAATCCGGCGTTGATGCAGTTGGAGCGATTGCTCATGGCCGACGGGCGTGTCCGGGTTGCAGGCAAGTACACGCGGGCTCAATCGGCTTTGGATCATTTGGAGACCGAGAAAGCCGAAGTGATCTTTTTGGATATCGACATGCCCGAAATGAATGGCCTGGAAGCGGCGGAAGTGCTGAAAATGATCGATCCCGATGTGCTGATCGTGTATGTAACGGCATATAACCATTACGCGGTAGAGGCATTTGAACGAAACGCGCTGGATTATTTGTTAAAACCGGTGGAGCCGGAACGATTGACCAAAACGGTCAGCCGGCTGGAAGTGCAGCTTCTGCTTCAAACGAACGCTGTTCGGGAGAATTATTCCAACGAATTAATGGTTCTTTGTTTTAAGCAATTGTCCTGGAACGAGGAGGATGGGGCGGGCGGCCAGATCAAATGGAGGACCCAGAAGGCCCAGGAATTGTTCGCCTTTCTGGTGCACCATCGGAACAAGCGAGTAACTAAGGAGGTCATTCTGCAAACGCTGTGGCCCGAACTTCCGGTCGACAAGGCCGTGACCCAGCTTCATACTTCGGTCTATCAGGTTAGGAAAATATTAAAATCCAAAGGCGGCGGGATAAGGGTGGACTATGCCTACGACAGTTACCAGCTTGTCATGGGTAGCGTGAAGACAGACGTAGACATGTTCCGGCAGGTTGCAGGAAGGCAAGAAGTTGCCACCCTTCGGGAATGGGAAAGCCTGGACCGGGGACTGTCTTTGTACCGCGGAGATTATTTGGAGGAACATGATTATTTTTGGGCCAAACCGCTTGCGGAGGAACTGCGTCTGATGTACATCAAGACCAGTCTACTGGCCGTGGAGTATGAGCAAAGAACCGGAAGAGAGTTGCGGGCAGTACAGCGTCTTGAGGCTCTGACCGCCATTGACCCATTTTCGGAAGAATTATGCCGGATGCTTATCTCGTTATATGCAAAATTGGGTGATTACGTCTCCCTTGTCCGTTATTACGAGGCCTTTGTGTTGTTTCTCAGGGAAGAATTGGATGCATATCCGGAAGAGCGCACTATGCAACTTTACAAGAATTTGATGGCTTATTAGCAAAGCAATCTGTGGAAAGAGCAAGTCTAACCGTTCGCCTGCCCATGCCCGCCTATGGTACACTGGGATAAGAAACCATCAGCAAGGAGAATGAATAGCATGCCGCTTGAAATTGAACGGAAATTTTTGCTTCCGGAATATCCGAAAGCGCTGATTGAAGAAGGCGCCATTCTCATTACCAGGGAACAGGTTATTGACCAGACCTATTTGGCGCTGGACGGCGATCAGGAATTGAGGGTCCGCAAAATCAAGGATCTTGCCACTGGCGACATCAAGTATACTCATACCTTCAAGCGCGGATTCGGTTTGGCCCGCGAGGAAGTGGAGTACGACATTTCGGCTGGACTGTACGAGCAAATGATCCATATCCGCCGCGCGGTGCCGCTGGTCAAAAAACGGATCACGGCAAACTGGAATGATGTCTCGATTGAGATCGACGATTACCGCCAAATCAACATGCTGGTGCTGGAAGTGGAGTTCGATTCGGAAGAAGAAGCCCTGAATTTTGACCCGCCGGGATGGTTTGGTCCGGATATCAGCACGGATAAACAATACAGTAACAAGAAAGTTTGGCGGGACCTTCAAAGCAAGTGGTGAAGATGCAGGGCCAAGCTGATCAAGCCTATGGTTAATAGAATCAGAATCAGAATCAGAAGCAAGAAAGTCCGTTCCCGGCCGGGGACGGGCTTTTTTTACGGAGCAGAGGCAAAATTGGTAATGGAATGGGACAAAATCGGTCATGTACAATCTTATTCCTGGAGTATATATTGATATCGATAATCATTATCAATAAATTCTCATTAGCGGGAGGTCAAGAAATGAAAAGCTTCAAAATGATCTTTGCGTTGATTTTGGCGTTGGCCGTAGCGGGCTGCGGCGCCAATTCAAATAGCGCGGGAACGGAAAACCAGGGAACGGGAGGCAATACCGCAAAGTCCGTTCAGGCTGCGGAGGACACAACCGGGGGTGATAGCGGTCAAGGCCCGAGAACGATTGAGCATGCCCTGGGAACGGTGACGCTGGAGAAGAAGCCGGAGCGGATCGTAGTTCTGTTTAACGGGATGGTGGATATCACGGCCGCTCTCGGCGTCAAACCGGTAGGCGCGGTAGAATCATGGGAGCAAAAGCCTTGGTACGAGTTTTTACGGGATAAAATGGAGGGTGTGAAGGATCTGGGCGAGGAAAACCAACCGAACCTGGAAGCGATCGTGGCATTGAAGCCGGATTTGATCATCGGCACCAAAACGCGCCATGAGAAAATTTATCCGCAGTTGAAAGATATTGCGCCAACGCTGATTACGGAAGAGATTTTCGACTGGAAAGACAATCTGCAGATCGGCGCCAAAGCGCTGTATATGGACGAGGAGGCGGCGAAGCTGATCGGCGACTGGGACGCCCGCGTAGCCGACTTCAAGGAGAAAGCCGGCGATCGCCTGAAGGATACGGAGGTATCGATCGTCCGGTTCGAGAAGGACGGAAGCGCGCGTTTCTATGTAACTGGGTTTGCCGGAACCATCTTCGAGGAGTTGGGCATCGGGCGGCCTGAAGCCCAGCGGGTAGAGGGCAAGGCGGTGGTCAATCTGACGACCAAGGAGCAGATGGCTCAGTTGGACGGGGATTATATTTTTGACATTACCCGAGTCAGTCCGGACGATCCCAGCACGGAAAATACAAGAAACGACTGGACGTCCCATCCATTGTGGAGTACCCTGAACGGCGTGAAAAACGGGAAGCATATCGAGGTCGATGTCATTACCTGGAACTTGAGCGGCGGAGTGCTGGCGGCCAATTCCATGCTCGATGATGTATACGCCTATTTCGATATCAAATAAATGATGATCGGAGAGAGTACAATCATGAAGCCGGAGGCTCTGCGAGGATGGAGGGCAGCGGGCTTGGGATTGGGGGTTGCTGTGCTGCTCTCGGCCATGATGGCTAGCATCATGCTGGGGGCTACGAACTACAGCTTCGGCACCGCATGGAATTCTCTGTTCCATTATGATGCCGGCATCACGGAGCAGATCATTGTCCGCACGACCCGGGTTCCAAGAGCCCTGATCGCTGCGGTCATAGGCGCCAGCCTGGCGATAGCCGGCGCACTGATGCAGACGCTAACCCGCAATCCGCTTGCTTCGCCAAGCGTGTTGGGCGTAAATGCCGGAGCCGGATTCTTTGTCGTCGGTACGGCGGTCTTGTTCTCCGTGTCCAGCCTTCCCGTTTTGATGTGGGCGTCTTTCTTGGGTGCGGCGGCGGCGACGGTTACCGTTTATATTCTCGGTTCCGCCGGCCGGGAAGGATTGACCCCGCTCAAGATCGTACTGGCCGGTGCGGCGTTGACCGCGCTGTTCTCTTCGTTCACGCAGGGGATTTTGGCACTGGATAAGCAGGGGCTGAGCACCGTGCTGTTCTGGCTTACCGGTACGATCGCGGGCCGCTCTCCCGAGATGCTCGCCACCGTGGCGCCGTATATGATGCTCTGTTGGACGGTGGCCTGGATGCTTGGCAAAAGCATGAACGTGCTGCTTATGGGCGAGGACACCGCCAAAGGATTAGGGCAGCGGACCGCCGCCTTGAAAATCGGGATGGGAGCGATCGTGGTCGTTCTGGCCGGCGGCTCGGTCTCCATTGCCGGCCCGATCGGTTTTATCGGCATCGTCGTGCCGCATGTTGCCCGGCACATCGCCGGTATCGATCATCGCTGGCTGATTCCTTATTGCGGCGTGCTGGGAGCGATACTGCTATTGCTTGCCGATATCGGGGCTCGTTTCATCATGATACCCGAGGAAATGCCGGTCGGCGTCATGACCGCGGTCATCGGCGCTCCGTTCTTTATGTACCTTGCCCGGAGAGGAATTGGCAAATCATGAACAAGAGAAGATGGATTCCGGGCGGCATCCTGTTTGCCTGTCTAGTTATAGCTGCGCTGGCCAGCGCTTGCCTGGGGGATACATTCATCTCGCCCGGAAGCGTGCTGCGCAGTCTGACCGGGGCCGGCCCGGAAGCGGATGCGATGATTGTGCAGAAATTACGGCTGCCCCGGATGCTGATTGCCATGCTGGCCGGAGCTTCCCTGGCGGCTGCCGGGACCTTGTTGCAAGCGGTGGCCCGCAATCCGATGGCCTCGCCGGAAATATTGGGGATCACGGGCGGAGCCTCGGCGGCGGCGGTCGCGTTCCTGACCTATGGAGTCGGCGTGATCGGCATCCGCTGGCTGCCGGTATCCGCACTGGCCGGAGCCGCGGCCGCCGCGTTCATCCTCTATGTATTCGCCTGGAAAAAGGGAGTGACCCCTTTCCGCCTTATCCTTATCGGCGTAGGGATGTCGTCTCTGATGTCTGCGGCCACGACGATGATGATCGTCTTTAATCCGCGCAATGATGCAGGTCAGGCGTATACCTGGCTTACGGGATCCGTCTACGGGGCGAACTGGCAGCATGTTTTGCTGCTGTTACCGTGGACCGTCCTTTTGCTGCCGCTGTCCATGCTCCTTAGGCGCCATGTCAATATTTCGCAATTGGGCGATGAGATCGCAACCAGCAGCGGGAGCCGGGTACAACTGACCCGCTTCCTTCAGATTCTGCTCAGCGTCGCTTTGGCCGGTTCGGCTGTATCGGTCGCCGGGGCGATCGGCTTCGTCGGCTTGCTTGCGCCGCACATGGCCCGCAAAATCGTCGGCGCCGATTTCGGAGCGGTACTGCCGGTTTCCGCGCTGCTGGGCGCCCTGATCGTCATGCTGGCCGATTTGGCGGGCAGGACGCTGTTTCTCCCGCTGGACGTGCCGGCTGGGGTATTTACGGCAGCTATCGGAGCTCCGTTCTTCATTTATTTGCTTTATAAGGGCAGAAATCAATAGGAGGGGATGGCATGGCCCAAGCAAAAGACATTCAAATGCGGGAAGAAAGACCGGGATCGGGGCCTGTGACGCGGCCTATGACGGAATTGATTATGGCTCGCCGGTCGGTCCGGATATTTAAGCCGGACCCGGTGATGCGTGAGGACATTATCGACCTGTTGAACGTGGCCGTCTGGGCGCCCAATCACGGGAACCGGCAACCTTGGCGATTCATACTGGTCATGGATGAGGCACGGACAGCATTTGCGGATGCCGTCCTTCAAACCTACACCGCCGAGGAACGGGAAAAGGTCGGTGCCCAGAGGCACGCCTATTTGTCCGGTGTTCCAGCACAGCTTATCGTTCTGCAGGAGGAGGATCCCCGGCCGAAGCAAAGGGAAGAGGACTTTGGCGCCGTGTGCTGCCTGATCCAGAATTTTCAGCTGGCTGCCTGGGAGCAAGGGATCGGCGTTGTGTGGAAAACCAATCCTTACATTCATGATCCGCGTTTCCGCTCGGCATTTGGGATCACGCCCGGAGAAAAAGTGATAGGCGTCCTGCTGGTGGGCTATGCGGATGCCGTTCCCCCGGCAAGACCCCGGGAGGCGGCGGAAACCAGACTAACGGTCCTGGACCGTTTTCCACTTTCCAAATGATGTGAAATCCTTTAAAATCATTGATAATCATTATCAATGATTTTTTTATTCTGGAGGGCTTTGGATATGTCATCGACATCGAAACTCAGGAATAGACAGCCGGGATCGCCCGGATGGCCTATGTTGTTGTTTTCCTCGATCCATAAAAGAACCTGCCCGAAGCATGTCCCGTTCTCCGGCCAAAACATCATTATTCCGGCTTACATGCTTTGTCTGGTCACGGAGGGCAGCGGATGGGTAAATATCGAGGGAAAGATTCAGAAAATCTGCCGGGGGGCTTGTTATTTCCTTACGCCGGGCTTGCCTCTGGAGTTGAACCTGAATTCGGAGGTTTTGCAATATCAGTTGATGCTGATCCGGCCCTTGCAGCTTCAAAGATACGGAAAGCGCTGGGTGGCGGATTCGGGAAATTCAGACGGTCTCCGGGTTGTGCCCGGCATGCTGGATCTTGATCCGGAACGGCCGTTTTTCGAGAGGATATGCCAATTATATGAGGATAGCCGGTCACCCGGAGCCGTACGGGAAGAACTTCAATTGCGGGGCCAAAGCCTGATTTACGATGCGCTGAATTCGCCGCAGCTGAACCAAGATGCCCCTGCCGACAGCGGGTTGGAAGAAAGCATCGGCTATATGCTCCGCCATTTTCGGTCGAAGGTCGGTCTGGATACTTTGGCGAATATCGCCGGGCTTACGCCCAGCTCTTATTCCAGACGCTTCAAGCGTGAGAAAGGCCTCACCCCTGTGGAGTATTTGAGTCAGATCCGTATCACCCACGCGAAAAGGCTGCTGTCCCGCCCGAATATTTCCGTGAAGGAAGCGGCGGGGGAGTCCGGCTTCGGGAACGAGTTCTATTTCAGCCGCCTGTTTAAGCGGGAGGTGGGGGTATCCCCGACGATTTACATGAAGCGCAAGGAATTGCGCGTCGCCGTAGCTTCTTGTTACCACTACCAGGAAAACCTGCGTTCCTTGGGAACCGGAGCGGTATATGTCATGAACGGGGCCAAGTATCCGGATCAGAGCGAGGAGTTCAGCCGCAATTGGATTGCGCAGCAGTTAAGCGAGCTTCGGAGCGAGACTCCGGATTTGATTATCGGAGATCACAGGCACCGCCATCTTCAGGCCAGCCTGAAAGAGATCGCGCCCGTCGTGTTCCTGGAATTCTCCTTGGATTGGAGGAGAAACCATCGAATCATTGCCGAACTGGTGGGACGCGAAAACGAAGCGGAGCAGAACTGTCGCAGGTTGGAACGCAAGTCGGCTTATGCCCGCCAAGAGCTGACGGACCTAATCGGCAATGACTCCGTATCACTGCTGAGACTCTATAACCGGAAAATCCGAATCCAAGGCTGCGTCAATCACCCGCTGAACGACCTGCTGTACACCGAACTGGGACTGAAGCCCGGTAGCTGCGTGCCTCTGGACGAGCGGAACTTCGAGTACCCGCTTCACAATCTGCCATTACTGGAGAGCGATTACTTGTTCATTTATAAACATAAAGTGATGATGGAGGAAGATCAGGTGTTTGACCGTGTGCTGGAAAGCAGCGCTTGGCAAAACAGCCAGGCTGTCCGGAATAACCGCACCCGGGTAATCCCCAACTGGATCGGTATGAGCTGGTCCCCGGTTGGCCGCGAAGCGATTATCGATGATTTGCTGGAAATGTAGGTCTTATGCCATGGCATGAGAGGGGCTAGCTTTCAAAATAAAACCCGGCGAAGTTCGTATTCGAACCGGCCGGGTTTTTCAATTATGGATAGTTCCGCAACTGGATTAGTCCAGCGCAAGTCCGCCTTGATGATCGAGCAGTAAATGCTGATAGTTGTTTTTCACAAACTCCAGTACCTTGTCGCAAATAATCTTATGGCCGGCCTGGTTCGGATGAATACCGTCGGAGCAAAGGAATTTTGTATAGTCGGGATGCTCCAGAAAGGCTCCCCGTACATCGATATACTTCGTCTTCGTCATTTCCGATACTTTCAGGATGGTGGAGTTGTAACGCTCCTGCCACCAGTAAATTTTCGTAACGCTGCCGAGCCATTTCAGGATGTTCTTTTCCGCCTCCGGATTGTTTTTGCTGACCCATTTGAAATAGTTATCCGCATTCAAAGGCGGCAGACTCATCAAGACCGGAGTGATCTGTTGGCTTTTCAGAAAGTGAATCGCTTCGGTAAGCATCTTTTCAAACATATTGAAATCCGTCTTGGGGTTGTGTTCCCCATCGGGATTATCGGCAATTTCATTCCAGTTGAAATCGCAGTCATTGCCGCCATATTCGATCAACACGATGTTCGGTTTATCTTTGAGGACGTCTTTTTTCAGGTTGGACATCCCTTTGATCAAGGTATTGCCGAATCTGGCTGTATTTCGAACCGCTCCCTTAAGTTTATTCTGTAGAAGGGAAACGTAATTGTCCTCTAGAAGCACGTATTTATTCCTTACTTCGTCAAGAATGACCCCCTTGGAAATCGAGTCTCCCGTGATCATGTATTTTGCTGACGCATTACTTAACTCCTGGTTTTCCCAGTTCACTTGGATCACCTCATTCCATTCAGCTATCGCATGCTTTTATTTTAGTTTAGTTGATGGCCGAAACGCAAGCGTAATACTGAGCCGGGAGCTTTCGGACGGTTGCATGGCCTCCATAAATATGGAAATAATAATTAGTTCATAGTATTGGGAGGAAATCGCGTTTCTGAGGTTATCCCGCTTCAAAAATTGAGAAGTTTGACGCATTTTAAGATAGCATGTGGACATGGAGTGTCACCTAATGAGAGAATACATTAGAGAATATTTAGAAAAAGGGGGATGAATTCAGTGCTTCGATTTGGAGTTATCGGAACGAACTGGATCACGGAACGCTTTATTCAAGCGGCGGAGGAGACGGAACATTTTATCCTGGCTGCCGTATATTCACGCACGGAAGAGAAGGGCAAGGCATTTGCCGCTAAATATAGTAACAGTCCTGAAGTGTATACCGATCTGGAAAATATGGTGTCCGGCGATAAGATCGATGCCGTGTATATCGCCAGTCCGAATTCTTTTCATGCGGAGCAAGCGATCCTTTGCATGAATCATGGCAAGCATGTGCTATGCGAGAAGCCGCTCGCTTCCAACGTAGCGGAAACCCGGCGCATGATTCAGGCAGCGCGTGACAATGACGTGCTGTTGATGGAAGCGATGAAATCCACGTTGATGCCCAACTTCCGGGTCATCACGAATAATTTGTACAAAATCGGGCGGGTACGCCGTTATTTTGCGAGCTACTGCCAATACTCTTCGCGTTTTGATGCGTTCAAGCAGGGGAATGTGCTTAATGCGTTCAATCCGGCCTATTCGAACGGCGCATTGATGGATCTGGGAACCTATTGCATTTATCCAATGGTAACCTTGTTCGGAAAGCCGGAAGCGATCCAGGCGACCGGCATTATGCTGTCTTCGGGCGTAGACGGAGAGGGGAGCATTATAATGCGGTATAGCGATATGGATGCCGTTGTCATGTATTCCAAGATCGCCGATTCGTATGCCCCTGCCGAAATACAAGGCGAGAACGGCACACTCGTGATCGATAAGGTAAATCAGCCGTATGACGTAAAAATTCTGTATCGGGACGGTACCGTGGAAGATCTCCGGCAACCGCAGATGCAGGAGTCGATGTTTTACGAAGCGCGGGAGTTTATTGAGCTCGTGCAATCCGGCAAGCGGGACAGCAGCGTTAACTCGCTGGAAAATTCATTAATCGTTGCGGAAATTATGGAAAACGCCCGGCGTCAGATCGGACTCAAATTTCCGGCGGATGAATTCTAAAAAAATGAATGTGGACCCCAAAAAGTCGATCCCTTTAGAGCAGGGATCGACTTTTTGGCTATTATTACGCTATTGGTACGTAATTACAAGCGCGTTGCTGATCTTCCTTCCGGGCGTCGTCAAATACTTCCCATTGTAATAAAGACCGCTGGAAGCGCCGCCGTCCAGGTTCATGGCCTGATAAGCTCCGGCTTGCTTCATGATTTCGGCGAGCTGCGGGATGGTGGCTCCGCCGGTCGTCAGCAAGATCAGCTTATGATCGCGTGTAATACCCAGAGCGCTTCTGGCGCCGCCCCCGGTCAGAATTTTCGGATCCTTGAACCCTTCCGCCTTGACGTTGAGGGACACCTTGCCGTTGACCAGCAGACGGGGTCCGGCCTGCAACGCGCCTTGGACGGTACCTTGAGCAAAACGCTCATTGAAATCTCCGCCCGGGATCAGATCGGCCAGCAGGTTTTTATCATAAGTAAAAATCGTGCGCTGGTCGCCGGAGGCTTTCATTTTGATTTCCCCGCCGCTCACTATGTATCCGTAAGGTGCTTTATAGGTATCTTTGGTATATGCGTCAAAAAAAGTGCCGTTAATGGCAACGGTTGCCTTGCTGCGCTTGGCGATGCTGCTCAAATCCTCCACGTTACCTGCTTTGTTTCCCGCTAGTACGACATCGAGTCCGATCTTCGGATGCAAAAGCGATACTGTGATCATTTGGACTGAGAATGACTTGCTGCCGACTTTGAAGGTTTTGCTGGTACTAACGATTGGTTTGGTGCCGTTCGAAAACGTTCCACGCGTCACGGCCGGCAGAACGGCCGTATTGCCGTCGCGGCTGATACTGACCACGGAGGGGTTCTTGCCCCATTCCAGCGAATATCCCAGCGTTTGGCTTACAAACTGCAGGGGGACGTAGGTCGTTCCGTTCTCGCTGAACGGCGCGTCGGTTAAACTGACTGGCGCCTCATTTACTTGCGCCGTCGTTTTTCCGGTGAAGAGAGTAAGGCGGTTTTCTCCATCAGCGATATCGATGCGTTTCTCCGCATCGGTCCACTGAACCTCGGCACCGGCAAATCCTTTCAAAAATGAGATCGGCGCAAAGGCTCTGCCGTTCTTGGCATCAATCAGCACTACGCTCTTTGGCGCTGCTGAGGGTGCTGCTGCAAGACTGGATGGGATGAGGCAAACAAAAGCGAGTAGCGCCAACAATCCCGGGATGACTGTTCTTTTCATGCTGGTAAAGTTCTCCTTTTTCTTTGTTGTAGTTTTCTAGTGTAATATCGGAACAAGCGCCGGTTTCGTTAAATCGTAAAGCCAGGCCGCGGATTCCATAAGGAGCCGCGGCCTGGCTATCGTTATAGGCATATGATTTTGAATAAATGGATTAGGCCTTGATATACATTTTATTGAAGTATTCTTCCAGCATCCGTTTGGTAGCGAAAGCTTCCCGGGTAGTCTCGATGCTCTTGCTCATCATTTGCACCCATTTGCTGCGGTTTTCGTAATAAGTAGGCAGAACGCGGTTCAGCAGCGTGTCGTACAAGGCATCGCTGTCGTGGCGGTCGAGGACTTCGAAGTCGGTCGTCTCGAAGCCGTCGCCGATTTGCCAGCCGTTTTCTCCGTCTATGCAGGCTTCCGGCCACCAGCCGTCCAGGATCGAGCAGTTGAGCACTCCGTTCATCGCGGCTTTCATGCCGGATGTGCCGCTTGCTTCCAGCGGTCTGCGCGGATTGTTAAGCCAGATGTCCGAGCCGCGGGTCAACTGGGCACCGATCGTCATATCGTAGTTTTCCAGGAAGACGACGCTCTTCGGATATTTTTTCATCATCGACACGAGGTTGCTGACGATTTTCTTACCCGTGTCGTCCAATGGATGCGCTTTGCCGGAGAAAACGATCTGGATTTTGCCGGACTCCAGGTAAGGTTCGATGATTTCCGGTTGCGAGAAAATCAAGTCGCTGCGTTTGTAAGGGGCCGCTCTGCGGGAGAAGCCGATCAGCAGGTTGTCCTCGTTCAGGGAAATGCCGGAGCGTTCCTTAATAAACTGAATCAGTTCCCGCTTGATCTCCATGTGTGTAGCCCATAAATCTCCGCCTTTCTCGTAGGCGGCGGTCATTCGCTCATCTACCCAGGTCGGCGTGTGAATGGCATTCGTAATTCCGATGATCTCGGAACGGCCGGAAACTTCTTTCCACATTTTGTTGGAAGTGTCGGCGTGAAGTTCAGCTACCCCGTTGGAGATGCGGGAAAGACGTAAGCCGGCTACCGTCATGTTGAACGGATTGCCGCCAATGCGTTCCATTTGATCGCGCGTCAATCCATTGTAAGCGGTCATATACTCAAGCCGGTCGAGCGGGTGGGTTTCATTGCCTTCCTTAATCGGCGTATGGGTCGTGAAGACGACTTCTTCGCGCGTAGCCATCCACGCTTCCTCAAACGTTTTGCCGGCGCACATTTTTTCGCGGATCAATTCCGTAGCGGCCAATGCGGCATGGCCTTCATTGAAGTGGTACACGTCGATCGGGATCTGCAGCGCACGCATGGCTTTCACGCCACCGATGCCGAGCACGATTTCCTGAGCAATCCGTTCTTCGCCGAACCAGCCGTAAAGTTGGCCGGTAATCCAGGCGTCGCCATTCTCCGGAATGTCCGTATCAAGCAGATAGAGCGGGTTGTTGCCGAATTGTTCGGTTTTCCATACTTTGCAGACAACATCCGTGTTGCGGACTTTGACGGTAACTTTTACGCCGGTATCCTCAAGAAAATCGTAAACATAGTTGTGGTACGTGTCATAAGGTTTTCCGTTTTCATCAATTCTTTGATCCGTGTAACCCTGTTTCCATTTGATTCCGATTGCTACAATCGGCGCGTCTATATCTTTTGCGCCCTTGATGTAATCGCCGGCCAGTATTCCCAGACCGCCCGCGTACATTTTAAAATCGGAATGAAGTCCGTACTCCATGCTGAAATAAGCTACAGTAGGCAATTTCTTCTCGTTCATTCGGTAAGCCTCCTCGGATTATTCATGGATACATCGGCAGTTTCTTTTCAAATGAAGTAGAATGCATTAGTGCAAACGTTTGTCTTTTGGAAAAGAGAGTCCCGATGTGAAAGCGATTTCGAGAAATATTTTACCATATGTTATTCAAAAAAGAAGCTATAATTGACAAAAAAATTGACGAAATCGAAAAATTAATGGGTAATTATCGATAATTCGCAAATCAGACCTCTCAAAAGTGATCAAACGTTTGCATTTCATAGGACTATTCCAGTGGAAAATCATCCAAAAGCCGTTCCTCGTCTGCTACCGCCTGAATTTCTTCGGGACCGATCTGAATGTAAACATACCCTTCCTCCATCTGTTTTTTCAGGGCGCGCTCCTTGACGTATTTCGGGCTGGCTTCGCCGGCTTCTTCATCATAAACGAGCAGAATGCCGTCCGTTTTGCGGAACAACAGCTCATCACGGGCGTGGAATTGCCAAACGCCTTGGTAGCATTCTTTACTAATGGAACCAAAATAATCGACACTGCGGATCAGTTCGCGAAAATACGATTGCTTCTCTTCATTCCATTGTTCTTCCGGATTGCTGAAGGCGGTGATGATGGAACATTTCAGCTGAGGATAAGTTTCTTTCAGTTCAAGAACGGCTTCGCAGGCCCACAAATCCACGCCGTATTGGCCGGGAGTAATAACCCATTCCAGTCCTTCTTCGATCAAGGGGATCAGGCGTGCGGCGATGGCTTGCCGAATATATGGAATTCCCTGGTGCTTATTGTTGTATATGCCGAGTTCGTGCGCACGGTAACCGGTGACCAGTAAATTTTTCAAAGCAAAGCTCTTCCTTTCGTAACCGATCCCGGGAAAGCCGGGGTAAGCAGCGTTTTTTTCATTATAGCGCAGTCTTCGGGGGACTACGATATTTTCGGAATCAATAGGTCGATTTTACCAATTGTAATATCATTAAAATTTGTGGAATTGAGGCTTTTTTCCCTGTTGCTGATTGGTATGTTTTGGGTAATATCAATGGGACTACATAATATTAGGAGGAACAATCAGTTGAAGAAAATGACAGCAGCATTATTGGGAGCAATTCTGGTACTAGGTATTACAGCATGTGGCAAGGAGAAGGCAGCCGATGGCGGAGAAGCGAACGCGGCGGCTAACGGATCGGCGAATCAGGCAGTAGCGGAAACCGGGGCAAAAGCGCCGTCGGAAGTAGCCGTGCCTACAGTTGATGAGATGATTCAAAAGGCGACCGAAGCAAGCGAAAAGTTGAAGAGCTTTTCCATGGATGCCAAAGTCAATCAAAATATCGTAATTGCGCAAGGCGATCAGAAGCAGGAACAAAAGGTCGACATGACGATGAAAGTTGACATGGTAAAGGATCCTCTCGCCATGTATCAAGTGATGGATATGAATATGGGAGAACAAGGAAGCCAGAACGTGGAGCAATATATTACCCAGGAGGGTATCTACTCCAAGGTAGATGGTACTTGGGTCAAGCTCCCGGACGAAACGCGTGACGAAATGTTGGCAAGCATGGAGCAATCGGCCAGTCCCGAAGCGCAGCTCGAGCAATTCAAATCCATTGCCAATGAAGCCAAGGTAGTTGAAGAAGGAGACGAATTCGTCCTTTCGGCAGACCTTTCCGGCGATGGTCTGAAGGAGCTTGCGAAATCCCTGATGAGCCAGTCCGGCGGGGAAAACGAACAAACGGCAGCTATGCTTGAGCAAATGGATATTAAAAACATTAAAATTTCGTATGCGGTAAATAAAGAGACGTTCTTGCCGAGTAAATCCACCGTGGCCATGGTGATGAACATGGATGTCGAAGGGCAGAGCGTTTCCCTGGATATGACCATGGACAGCACGATTTCGAAATACGACGAAATTGACAAAATCGAAATTCCTCAAGAAGCGCTGGATAGCGCGCAATAAACGAGTTCGAACAGCGGCTGGACCCGGAATGTACCGGGTTCAGCCGTTTTTGTTCCGAACCGCCGTCTTTAAAGGAGCATGCAAAAAAGCCTGCGGCAAAGGCCGCAGGCTTATCAAATTCAATCTTGTGACAACGGTTACAAGAAACCGGGTTTATTGCCCGTGAATCGAGTATAGGGTGAACACCGTATAGAAGACCGCATAGAAGATACCCAGTGCGATAATCCAGCCAAATGCGCCGCTCTTGAACTTGCTGCTTCCTGGTTCCCACATGTGTAGTCAGCTCCTTTAATTCGCAGTGGTTAATTGTGAACAATTTGTGTCTTACTTAATTATTGAACATTTTGTGACGAAAATCAAACATTTTTTTGAACAATTTAAAGAAATTTAATTTTTAAATAAAAGAAAACGCAGCACCGGCTTGCCGGGCTGCGTTTCGTCGTTATTTTTTTAGAGGCGTGAATCCTTCTTCCGCTAAGTATTCTCCTGCTTCCTCACGCGTTTCGAATACCATCTCAAGATTGATGCCGGAGTAAATATACCATAGATCATCTTCATATTTCAGGGTCAGCACTCCGCCGCTAGAATCGGTCCAGATCCCGCCCGGAGAATCACTGCGCGGGATGTCCGGCTTGGCGGCCGCCGTTTCGGGAACTTCTCCGCCCTCAGATAGCGAGCGAATACTCTTGTCGAGCAGGCTGCGCAATTCTTCTTCGGAATAATCCCGAATATTTACATAGCCTTTATCATCACAGTTATAGTCCTGAAGCAAGCCGGCATAAATGAAGCCGTTGCCGTTAGGGTGGAGATGATAAGCCACCGTTTTCTTGTCGTGCACGCTTTTATCATACTGATAGTTCACCCGGCCGAGCGATACATTTTTCCGCTCCAGTTCGGGATAAGAATCCAATAGGTTTAATTTTTGTTCAAAGGTAAGCATGATCCGCCTCCGGCACATATTATCGAAGCAATGTTCAGTATCTTCAGTATAAAGGATTTTACCTTGGTGAATCAAAGAAAGTAAAAGTGAGAACGCAGAGCGGCGGAGCTATTTCACACTTGCCGATAAAGGGTACAAGTTTTAAGAACGCAATCTAAGGGGGAGGGCTTATGAAAGAGGCAGGACACAGACCGATAAAGTGGGGGATTATGGGGACGGGAACGATCGCGGAACAATTTGTATCCGATTTGTCCCATACCAGCAACGGGTTGGCCTATGCGGTAGGTTCCCGCAAACCCGGAAATGCGGCGTTGTTTGCCGCTCAATTTGGAATTCCTCGCGCTTACGGCAGTTACATGGAATTGGTGAACGACCCGGAGGTCGATGTTATTTATGTCGCAACGCCGCATCGCTATCATTTGGAGAACGCGCTGAACAGCCTGCGGGCCGGAAAGGCGGTGTTGTGCGAAAAGCCGGTTACCGTAAACAGCCGGGAACTGGAATTGTTGATCTCCACCGCCCGGGAACGGGGGTTATTCGTGATGGAAGCGATGTGGATGCGCTTTTTGCCGCCGATGCTTAAAGCCAAGGAATGGATACGGGCCGGAAGGATCGGAGAGGTCCGTCTCGTCCAGGCGGAGTTCGGGATCATGACGGACTGGGATCCGGAAGGAAGGCTGCTTAGTCCGGATCTGGCCGGCGGGGCGCTGCTCGATGTGGGCATTTATCCGTTATCCTTTGCCTCGATGGTTTTCGGCACCCAACCGCGGGAGATTTATAGCCATGCACGAATAGGCAGGACCGAGGTCGATGAACAGTTTTCGGCCCTCTTGACCTATGAATCGGGGCAAGTGGCGTCCCTGCACGGAGCAATAAGGCTGGGAATGCGCAATGAGGCCGTCATCCATGGAACCAAAGGCTGCATCACGATACCTTCGATGAATAAGGCTCCCTCGGTATCGCTTTACGAGGGCGGGGAGCTCGTGGAGACCTACGCTGATGATCGTCTGGGAAAAGGATACGAGTACGAGGCGGAGGAAGTCGGAAGATGCCTTCTCGCCGGGCAAACGGAAAGCGGGATTATGCCGCTGGATGAATCGTTGCGGGTGATGGAACAACTGGATACGATGCGCGCGCAGTGGGGGCTTAGGTACCCTTTTGAGTAACGGCGGCGAAGACATTGGTTTTTGACCTGCTTCATTTGGTAAAATCAAAACAGGTGAGAATATATATACTCAGGAGGCAATGCCAACAATGGGAGAGTTCACGGGTAAGAAAATCAAATGGGGAATTATGGGGACTGGCTGGATTGCCGAGCAATTTGCCAAGGATTTAGTCCATGTAGGTAATGGCGAAGGTTTGGCTGCGGGATCGCGAACGCTGGAAAGCGCGGCAAAGTTTGCCGGGAAGTTCGGTTTGGAGCGTGCTTACGGCAGTTATGAGGAACTGGTGAACGATCCGGACATCGACGCGATTTATGTGGCGACTCCGCATCCCTATCACAAGGAGAACGTTCTGACGGCTCTGAACGCCGGTAAAGCCGTGCTGTGCGAGAAACCTTTTACCGTAAACAGCCTGGAACTGGAGCAACTGATTTCTTCGGCCAAGCACAAAAATCTGTTTTTGATGGAGGCCATGTGGACCCGTTTCCTGCCGCCGATCGTGCAGGTGAGAAAATGGCTGGAAGAGGGTCGAATCGGTGAAGTTAAACTGCTTAAAGCCGAATTCGGGTTTCGCAGCGACTGGAACCCGCAGGGACGGCTGCTGAACCCTGAGCTTGGCGGCGGGGCCCTGCTGGATGCAGGAATTTATCCGGTTTCTTTTGCCTCCATGCTATTCGGCAGTAAGCCGGACAAAATTTGGAGCACCGCTGAAATCGGAGAAACCGGAGTGGACGAGCAATTCTCCATCATGATGGACTACGGCCAGGGCAAAGTAGCTATGCTGAATGGGGCCGTTCGGCTGGATTTGAATAATGATGCTTATATTCACGGCACGGAAGGAATGATTCATATTCCTTCCTTCCTCAATGCCAAGGAAGCCGTCCTCCGGGTGAAGGGGAAAGAAGAAGAGAAGTACAGCGACGGAAGATCATCCACAGGGTATGCCTTTGAAGCCGAGGAAGTGGGCCGTTGCCTGCTTGAAGGGCTGAAGGAAAGCCCGGCCATCCCGCTGGAAGAGTCCCTGGGTATCATGAAGCTGCTCGATGGGATCCGGGCGCAATGGGGACTAAAATATCCGTTTGAGTAAGAAGTGGCATCATATCAGTGAAAGCGGCAACGGCAGCCTGTTCTGTCCCTGTTCGGGATGAGGACGGCTGCCGTTTCTTCTGTCGTTACTATTCGGATTGATGCATGAACGCCTCCACAAAGGCTTTCATCTGTTGGGTGGACGTGTTCAACTGATCGATGACGGTCATAAAATCCGTTACCAGTTCAGCTTGCTGTTGAGAAGAATGAACGATTTGCGAGAAATCCGTCTCCAATTGGCGGATCGAATTTTGGATATTCGTCAAAGTTGAGGAAATATCCGTTGTCGCTTCCCGCGTACTGACCGACAACTTGCGAACTTCCTTGGCTACGACCCCGAAACCGGCCCCAAGATCGCCGACTCGGGCCGCCTCAATTGCGGCATTCAGGCCAAGCAGGTTGGTCTGTTCGGAGATTTGCTTAATGAATTCGATCGTTTGGTTGATCTCCGATGAGTTCTCAACGGTTTGCTTGGTGTTGGCCAGCATATTTTCACTGGTCGCCGTGAGTTCCTCCGAATGAGCGGCGACCGTCTGCACCATGTCAACGAGCTTCCCGGTGATTTGGTCCATAATCATCATGTTTTCTTCCAGCTTCAGTTGGCTTTCCAGGGATTGGGCTGTAGCGAGAGCTCCCACGATCTTTCCTTGCTCATCCCGGACCGGAATCGCGGAGGCCAGAATAGATATGCCGTAAATATCGGCAGGCAGTTGGGTGGATGAGATCTGTCCGGCAAGAGCGGTGCGAAGATTGCGGTCGTCCTCCGGGATGGGGTCCCCGGGCCGGATTTGAAAATCGATAGTTCGGGAAGGTTCATAGAGCAGGAATTTATCCAGATCGGTGATTCCGATCATGATATCTCCCTTGATCATTTTTTGCATGTAGGGTACGGAAGCAATAAGGCTATCCAAAATACTCATCTGTGATCAACCGCCTATATCAAATTTTAAATAAATTATATAGCGTGTGACAGGATATAACAATATATAGCAAAATTCGACCGAACTTTTCATGCAATTTTAATAAGATTTGGTTATAGGACAAGGGCGAAACGGAATAGGATAATAGGGGAACCTGTTTAAGCGGGTCGTGAAAAACCGGAAGCAGCCGGAAAGGCCAGGAACATGTATGGAACGGGGCCGGGCTGCCTCCGCGTTTCCTGTAACATTATCGGTGTGGACTCTGGGATGACTTATGCTCATCTTTTGTTAACACCGGCCTGATCTGCCGAGCCGGGTCCGTCATTGTTGTCTTCCAGGCTTTTAATCTCCCGGGTCAACTCGCTTATAGTAGAATTCATATGATCGAGTTTCTCTCCGACCGTTTGCAGCACATATTTGATCAGGATAAAACAAAGCGTAACGGGAAAACCGACATTCGCGACCATCGATACGATATCCGTGACCTGCATGTTCAAGGACCTCCTTTCTCTGAAAATTCCCTTTCACTTATATAGAGAAAAAAGGAGTGAAAATAACAACCAATAATTAGAAAAAATGTTATAATTAAAATCAACTCACATATTAATGGTTGTAAGACGAACCTTCACATTTCCCTATACATAGAAGATGAAATATGGAAGGGGGAGGTAATTTTGAAGGAACAAACAACCGCGTACGAGCAGTATCGGAGGGAAGTTTACCGGATCGCCTGGAGGGTACAGTACAAAGCCAAAGTCGTGAAAAAACGGGAATGTTCATTCAACGGATTCGAACCGGCCATATCCAGCTTTGCCTCATCTTCTGATAACAAAATGTTGATCCGCCAGTTGATCAACGCCCTGCCGTCCAGTACGGGGCGAACGATCATTTATGAGATTTATCTGCAAGACAAGACCGAGCGAGAAGTTGCCCTGGAATTGAATATGACTCAGCAAGGGGTGAACAAATGGAAACGCAAAATGATCCAAGAGTTGTCCCGGATGATGAGTTCCTGAACTTGCTGCAAAAAGCGAAACAAAACGATCCCGATGCCGTTTTAAAACTGATTGAGCTGTATAAAGGAGATATTATGCGGGTCAGCAAATACATCCACTCGCCAACCGAGGATGCCGTTTCCGATATCATTCTGGAGTTTCTGGAACTGATCAAGGAAAAGGAGGAGGAGTGAAGGGAGGACATACCAATATCCCCTGAATCGAGACCAGGGGATTAAGGCTGCCGGGATAGTTCCCGGCAGTTTTTTTGTGCTTTTTGATTTCAAATTGTATTTTACTCGTCTATTCCAGCCGGTACATAAGGCCGTACCACCCATACGCTTGCGGTATAAGTTCTGCCCTGATATACGGCGGTCACGGAAGTCAGCCCGGGGGCGATGCCCGTAATTACGCCTTGTTGATTGATGGAGGCGACATCGGGGTTGGAGATCGCAAATTCCGTTTCCTCGTTTACGAGGCGAGAATTCCCGTGTACATCCGCAAACCAGGCTTGGATATCGAGTTCACTGCCTATGGAAAGCGAGTAATCTTCGGAATCAAGATAGAATTTTTCGGTAATCGGAATAGGTCCGCTGGGCCCGTCCGTTACGCGTACATGGAGTTGTGCCTCAAACCCGCCATATCCCGCGGTAATTACCGTAGTTCCCTCGGACAGGCCGGTGATCACACCCGAAGCGTCCACGCCGGCTATTTCGGGATCCAGCGAGGTGAAGGAAGCGGCTGCCGTCACATCGGCAAAGGTGCCGTCAGAATAGACGGCGGTAATTACACTCGGCCTGAGTTCCCCAATGCTTAACTCGGTTCCTTCCGCAGCGCCGAAGCGGAGTTCCGTGATTTCGGGATCTGTTGGCGATCCCGGGTCATTACCTGAGACTTTGATGACCTGCATCCGGTAACTATCGTTCTCCTTGATTTGCCCGGTCAGTACAAAGCCGCCATCCGATGCAACCGATCCTTTGCCTGTTACGGCCAGGTTGTAATCTTTAAACTGACGCTTAGTGATCATTTCCCAGTCCGAATTAAGCGTGATGATCTGATATTCCATCCTATGATCGGGATAGCTGCCGTAAGCATGACGTCCCAACAACGCATATCCATCCTCCGTAGGGAGAAGTTGGGTCATATAATCATTATTGTCGGAGCCGAGGTTGTATGTCTTTTCCCAATGTGTCTCCCCTTCGCTATCTATTTTCGCAACATAAGCCTGCTGTTCATTCCCTTGCTGCTGCATACCATTGACCAGGTAACCGCCGTCCGGGGACAGTTGGACGGAATGCGCGGAACGGTTGGAGCCGGGCAAAGGTTCCCGTTTCTCCCATTCCACTTCACCGAGGTCATTCAGCTTAACGATTACGGAGGCGTCCTGTTCGGGACTCAGCATGCTCTCGATGGTGCCGACAGCTACATACCCTCCATCCGGCGACGCGATGAGTGCATTAAAATATTGGTTGTCGTCGCCGAAGCGAAACGTCTTAAACCAGACTTCATTTCCCGTCCCGTCCACCTTCAGTACATAGGCAGAAGCCATGGCATACGAGTTGGCACTGAAGCCGGTAATGACAAATCCGCCGTCCGTAGATTCGGCGATGGATTCTCCGTAAAGATCCGTAGAAGGAGACAAAGTGTCATAGTTTTTCTCCCATTCGAGCATGCCTTGGCTGTCCAGCTTGGCCAGAAACGGTACTCTTAGCGGCTTGCCGGAGTAATCGGTAACCGCCCCGCTGACCAAATATCCTCCATCCCGAGTCTGGAACGCGTTGTACGCGGAACCGTTTGCTTTGCCCGAGTCCGCACCGATAAGCAGCTTTTTCTCCCAGGTTGTGCCTCCGCTTTCGTTTACCTTAACGACGTAGATCTTCTGTTCGGCGGCATAGCCGGAGGGATCCGACTCCACAACCTCTCCTACGGCGATATAACCGCCATCGTTCGTGGAGATTACGGAGCGTCCATTCGAAGAAGCGGCGTCCGTTCCGTACAGAGCGCTCCACTCCGGTACTGTCCCTGCGGCTTCCGAAGCGGTAGCGGCCGCACCTTGTCCGGTTCCCCCGGACCAAATTAGAATGCTTGTCAGACATAGTACAACCAGCTTGGACAATTGCTTTAACACCAGCAGCTCCCCTTCCAAAAATGTTTTCTTCAGGAAACATTACCCCATTTTATTATTGCGGAAGAGGAAAGGGCGGAAAATCCAGCTTTATCCTTAATTAGCTGAGGCTGCTAGGGCGGTGTGCCCAGGTCTAAATGTCCGGGAACGGATAAAAAATCTACTTCAAATGAGTTGGGTTGTCGCGGGGGATCGAATAAAAAGCCCCTCTCCAAAATGTTGTCTATTATAGACAATCTCTGGGGAGGGGAACAAGAGCTTGCTCGTTTTTATTGCTTCAACCTTATTTAATCCTGACGGAAGATTCGGTCTATGCTCGTAATTTCTTCGGCCGTTAAAACGACGTCGAGCGTGTTCAGGTTGTTCAGTACCTGCTCCGGTTTCTTGGCTCCGGGGATCAGGGCATCGATCGAATCACGGGTCAAATACCAAGCCAGTACCACATGCGCCACCTCGGCGTTTTTGGCTTCGGCAATGCGGCGAACTTGCTCGACTTTTTGCAGGTTCCGGATAAAGGCTTCCCCTTGGAACAGGGGATTCCGGGCCCGGCCGTCCGCAAAGGTCGTGTCCTCGTTGTATTTGCCGCCGAGCAGGCCTGCGGCCAGCGGAAAATATGGAACGAAGGAGATGCCGTGCTCTTTCGTGTAAGGGAGAAGTTCTTTTTCCGCATCGCGTTTGAACAGATTGTATTCCGCCTGAAGCACGTCGATATGACCGTCCTTGTTGCCTTCCCGTATTTGCTCGATGCTGAAATTGGAGACGCCGATCGCGCGGATTTTGCCTTCGTCTTTCAATCTTTTAAGCTCGCCGACCGCTTCGTCCTTGGGCGTCGATTCATCGGGAAAATGAATGTAGAACAGGTCGATATAGTCGGTTTGCAGTCTGCGCAGACTGCTTTCTACCGATGCCCGCAAAAACGCGGGGGAGTTGTCCATGACTACCTTGCCGTCCACGAATTTATGGGCGCCTTTCGTGGCTACGACTACCTCGTCCCGCCGGCCGTATTCCTTCAATACCTCGCCGATCAGTTCCTCGGATCGTTCCGGCCCGTAGATAAACGCCGTATCCAGAAAGTTGATGCCGTTCTCCAAAGCGGTGCGGACCACTTGCCTTCCGACTTCTTCGCTCAGGTTCGGATAAATGTTATGCCCGCCTACCGCGTTCGCTCCCAATCCGATCGGATTGACGTATAAATCGGTTTTGCCCAGTCTGTTTTTTGTGGCCATGTGTTCCACTCCTTTTTGGTTGATGGTAAATAGTATAGCAAAAGAATCGTTCCGAAGCTGACCGCTCTATTAGCGGTCGTTGATCGAAGGGAACGGCTTCAGTCCTCACCCCTCCCCGAAACTCTCAATAAACTTTTTCGCAAGAGTTGAGAGATACCGGTCCTTAGCCCAAACTGCCGCGATTCGGGTACGCAGCGCCTCGCTCTTAATTTCCTTGTAGATCAGTTGATTGTGGCTGGCCAATTTCAACGCCGATTTGGGGATGATTCCGATTCCCATGCCGGCATTAGCCCATAGCAGGGTTGTCCGCGCATCGTCGTTTTTGCAAAACACGTCCGGTTCAAAATCCGATTTCCGGCACGTATCCCGGATCAGTTGTTCGAACCTGCGGTATATAATGAGCGGACGGTCACGCAGTTCATGAATTTTTATGCTCTCCTGGTGCGGGTTCAAGTCATAATCGGGATGCATGACGGCAATCATCGGCTCGGATTCGGCATATTTGATCTCCAAATCGGTCGTATGGAAAGGCGTTCTGACGATGCCCACCTCAATGATTCCGCTCATAAGGAGTTCAATGATCCGAAAGGTGTTGCCTTCGTGAATTTCGAATTTGACCCCGGTGTAAGTTTTATGGAATTCGGATAATCTATCCGTTAGTAAAGTCGCCCCCGAGGAAGAGACGGTGCCAATCGGGAGCGTCCCGTTTAATCCTTTGCCAAAATCGCTGATTTCCCTGGAGGTGGAATCGGCAAGTTCGATAATTTGCTGAGCTCTTCGCCGCAGCATTTCGCCCGCGTCGGTAAGATGAATGCTTCGGGGACCGCGTTCCACCAATTTGACGCCAAGCTCTTCTTCAAGCTGCTTCAATTGCTGGCTTAGCGGGGGCTGGGCCATTTGCAATTTTTTGGCTGCCGAAGTGATCTGTCCTTCTTCCGCAATGGCCAGGAAATATCTTAATTGTCTAATATCCATAGAAGCCAACGACCTCAATTCTTTGGTATATCTTCTCGATATGGAAGGGATATGAAAGCAATATTATTAATATGGGAATGGGTATGCCATAATCATATACGTTAGTCTTTGAAAGTCAATTGTACATAAATACTTCAAGTAATGGGTGATCGAGCTTTGTTTAGACTCGCTATTTATTTAAAAGCTTATAAGAAAGAGAGTATCCTCGGCCCTCTGTTCAAGTTGCTGGAAGCGATCCTCGAACTGCTCTTGCCGACCCTCGTGGCCCTGATCGTCAATCATGGAATCGGCAACGGTGATATATCCTATGTTATGAAGATGGGCGGACTCATGGTGGTCATGTCCCTGCTCGGCTTCGGGAGCTCGCTAATCTGTCAGCATTACGCCGCCCGTGCTTCGCAAGGATTCGGAACAACGCTGCGCAATGTAATGTTTAAACACGTATCCAGTTTGTCCTATGCGGAGCTCGACCGGTTCGGGACGCCGTCCCTGATCAACCGGATCACGAACGATGTGAACCAGATGCAGGTTGCCGTAGCGATGCTGATCCGGCTCGTCATTCGTGCGCCGTTTATTTGCATCGGGGCCATCATTATGGCGATGCTGCTCGACTTCAGGCTTTCGCTTGTATTGATAGCGGCCACGCCCGTGTTCGCCGTTATTTTGTATTTTATCATCACGAAATCAGCTCCGTTATATCGGCTATATCAGAAGAAGCTGGACCGAATTGCGGTTGTGCTTAGCGAAAATTTGACCGGAGTCCGGGTCGTTCGCGCGTTTGCCAAACGGCGGGCGGAAAAGGAGCGGTTTCGTGAAGCGTCGGATGATATTACCGCTACCGCAATTAAAGTAGGCAGGGTATCCGCTTTGCTCAGCCCGGTTACCACGCTCGTGGTCAATGCCGCGATTATTGCGGTCTTATGGGCTGGCGGAATTCATATCAATGCGGGTACGCTGTCGTCAGGAGAAATTATTGCGTTTATCAACTATGTCACGCAAATTTTGCTGGCCCTGATCGTCGTATCCAATTTGATCATTCTTTTTACCAAAGCGGCGTCTTCGGCGGCACGCATTAATGAAGTATTGGATGCGACTTCATCCATAGCGGACCCGGGCGAGACAGGATCGGCAGCGAACGAGCCGGAACTTTACCGGGACAATTCAATGCCGGATGCACCGTCCATCGTTTTTGACCATGTGACCTTCGGCTATAGCGCAACGGGCGATCCCGCCTTGAGGGACATTTCCGTGGAAATCCGACGCGGCGAGACAGTAGGAATCATCGGGGGTACGGGTTCGGGGAAATCGACGTTCGTCAACCTGATTCCAAGATTTTATGATGCGCTTTCCGGGGAAGTTGTGATCGACGGGCTTGATGTGAAAACATACGGCTTGCGTGAGCTGAGAAGCAAGATCGGGATCGTGCCGCAAAAAGCGCTGCTTTTTACCGGGACCATCGCCCAAAACATCCGTTGGGGGAACGAACAGGCCTCGGAGGAGCAAGTAAAGCAGGCTGCGATCATCGCCCAAGCGGACGAATTCATCTCGAAGCTTCCGGAAGGCTACGAAACGCCCGTGGCCAGAGGCGGGCTTAATTTGTCGGGGGGACAGAAGCAGCGGTTGACCATTGCTCGGGCTCTTGTCTCAAGACCGGAAATTCTGATTCTCGATGACTCCTCCAGCGCACTTGATTTCGCAACCGATGCGGCGTTGAGAAAATCGATTAGAGAGAATAGCGGGGAAATGACCGTCCTGCTCGTTTCGCAACGGGTCAGCACGATTCAACAAGCCGATAAAATCATCGTGTTCGAAGACGGCCGAATCGCCGGAAGCGGAACGCATGACCAGCTCCTTCGAGAGTGCGGGGCCTATCGGGAGATTTGCGATTCCCAACTCTCAGAGGAGGAGGCGGGATAATGATGAGAGCAATCCATACGCTAGATAAAATGAGTACGAAACAAACCTGGCAAAGACTGCTGAAGTACGCAGGGAAATATAAAAAGTATGCGGTATGGGCTGTCGTAAGCGCGATGATTAGCGTTACCTCTAGTCTAATCGGTCCGTACATGATCGGTCGGACGATCGATCAGATGATCGGGAAAGGGGCCGTCCGGTTTGAGGAAGTATTCAGACTGCTTACTCTTCTGGGGCTCATATACGCTGTCGGAAGTCTGTTCGGATGGTTCCTCACTTATTTGACCAATCGCTTGGCCTATCAAACCGTAAACGATCTGCGCGGCGAGATGTTTGATCGCATGAACGTGCTGCCGTTAAAATATCACGATAATCACCCGCAAGGGGACAGCATCAGCCGCTTCGTCAACGACATGGATGCGGTGTCGGACGGACTGTTGCAGGGATTCTCCACGCTGCTTACCGGCGTGATCACCATTGTCGGAGCGATCGCCCTCATGCTGTATACCAGCCCGTTAATGACCTTGGTGGTGCTGTTGTCAGCACCGGCGGCTTATTATGTGGCGAGGTTCATTACGAAGCGTTCCCAGCAGTTATTCCGCGATCAGGCCCGGATCCTGGGTTCGCTCAACGGGTATGTAGAGGAAATGGTCGGCGGGCAAAAAGTAGTCCAAGCATTTCACTACGAAGACCGTTCCTTTGCCGGATTTTCGGCCAGAAACGAAGAGTTGTACCAGGCTGGCGTAAAATCGCAATTTATCAGTTCGCTATCCAATCCGGCGACCCGACTGGTCAATAATGTGACTTTTTCGATCATAGCGATGATCGGAAGCGTGACCGTCATTCTGTCCAGAATAACGGTAGGGGACTTATCCAGTTTTCTGCTTTACGCGAATTTGTTCGCGAAGCCGTTCAATGAAATCACAGGGGTAATAACGCAATTGCAGTCGGCGACCGCTTCGGCGCAACGGATTTTTCAGGTGCTGGACGAACCGACGGAGTCTACGGATCGGGAGGATGCGCTCAATTTGAAGCCGGAACAGGGAACAATCACTTTCCGTCATGTCAAATTCGCCTACCAGCAGGAGCGACCACTAATTCATGATCTGAACTTGACGGTAACCCCGGGGACAAGGATTGCCATCGTCGGGCAAACCGGGGCCGGCAAAACAACGCTGGTTAACCTGCTGATGCGTTTCTATGAAGTAGACGCCGGGGAAATTGCTATCGACGGTATGAATATTAACCGTATGACTCGTGATAGCCTTCGCCGTAACTTTGGCATGGTGCTCCAGGATACCTGGCTGTTCGGAGGGACGATCCGTGAAAATATATCCTACGGCAAGCCGGATGCCAGCGAAGAGGAAGTCATTGCGGCCGCCAAGTCGGCGAATGCGCACGGCTTCATCAAACGGCTGCCTTACGGTTATGACACGGTGATCAGCGGGTCCGGGGACAGCTTGTCCCAAGGACAGAAGCAGCTGCTTACGATTGCGCGCGTCATGCTGGTTGATCCGCCGATGCTGATTTTGGATGAGGCTACCAGCAGTATCGACACCTTGACCGAGATCCGTATCCAAAAGGCTTTTCTGAACATGATGGAGGGAAGAACGAGCTTCGTCATCGCCCACCGGTTGTCGACCATTCGCGAAGCCGACTTGATTCTCTTCATGAAAGACGGCGATGTCGTGGAAAGCGGAAGTCATGACGAATTGCTTGGCCGCGGAGGGCATTATGCGGGACTTTATAATAGCCAGTTTGCTGCGGCGAACGGGTGACTTGTTTTGAATATGATCTGCAGCTAGAAGTTCTGCGAATTTTTAGCTGCAGATTTTTTTTATTTGAAAATAAGTAATAATTACCCTATTAAAGGAATATAGTGATAGATTGCAGAATAAGTGTATTCATACATAGTTTTATGTAAATTTTGGAAGAGCAGTTAGAGCTGCAAGGAGGATTCAAATCAAATGCATTCGGAAAAAAGTTCAGTAGTTGTACCCGTCTTGGCGGCCTTGGCCGCGGCGATCATTGGAGGAGCCATTTGGGCGCTGATCGTAGTATTGACGGAATATGAAGTGGGCATCGTCGCTTGGGCGATAGGAGGACTAGCCGCATTTGCGGTAAGCAAGTTCTCCCGAAAAGTCACGGCCGTACACCAGCTTGTAGCTGTCATCGCCAGCCTGTTAGGCATCTTGCTGGGCAAGTATTTCGCCTTCGCCTATTTTTTGACGAACGGGATAGACGGAATTTTTAACAGTGCCATTTTTACGGTCTTTAAGGACAATTTCATCGATATGTTCAGCGGAATGGATATCGTTTTCGTGGTGTTGGCCGTAGCTACGGCATGGCAGCTGCCCGCAAAAATGAAAGCCAAGCAACCTGCAGCCGAAAACGGAATGCCGGCGGAATAAGCCGACAGGTAACGGCTCAATAGGATCGGGTTCTCCCCTTAACCGGGAGAATTCGATCCTTTTTAATTCCTACTAAAGACGCGATTCGATAAAATCCTACTTTTTCCTCAGTTTCAAAAAAAATGATCCGGAGGACCTCCCTTATTAGGGATAAAGTCTATCTTTAGGGTTAATTATCCATATAAGGTATTGTGTGATGTAGTAGGTTACTAGTATAATATCTAGCGAATAGAGAGGTAAATATTACTAATTTAATGGAAACTATTTCTTTAGCAGGTGAACTTATGGAATTGCTAGTAGTGTCCGGAGGATTTCATGGCATGGTTCGGGGCTATTTCACTCGAAAAATGGAACCCATTAATTCCAACGGACTAGAACTGCGGGATCTGGCGGACTACCTGCAGCACGAAAACCCGGTAATGGATGGCGTACTCATCACGGATGAGGCGTTTGCCCAACGGCCAGGGCAGGATCGGGATCATCTGACTTTACTGCTGGAATGGATTGAAGCCGGGAGGAAGCCGGGGCTACCCGTCCTGATTGTGACGAGGGACCATTTAAAACCGCAAGAGTTGGCACCGTTAATGCAAAAATTCGGAAATTTGAAGCTGGTAATTTATCCCAAGTTACGGATTCCGCCTGAAATTTTTCAGGATGCTCTCGTGCAGTTAGGCAAAAAAGGCAATGACGATATACATACTTCTTCAAAGACAGAACATAAGCGATACACTGAAACGTTGGAGCAACCGGATGCCGGACAACCGGAGAAAAAGAGATCTTTTTTTGACCGATTTCGCGCCAAACCGGAAACCGGAGGGGAGCCGGAAGCGACAGACCGCTTGACGAGAGACCTGCTGAATGTCAGCCGGGGAATCAGCCGGGTGGTTGCCGTCACGGGACACCGGGGCAGCGGCCTGACCACGACGGTCGTCAATTTGGCGCATGAAGCCAGCAAGCGGGGACTCAGCACGATCATCATCGATATGGATACGGAATACCGCAGTACGAATATGTATTTCGACCGGTTCCACGAGCGCACGAACAAGGATGAGCAAATGAGTGCTTCGCTGATTCGGACCCTTGCCAGGCCCCAGGAGTATATGACCACTGCATTTAATATTAAGGACAACTTTTGGCTAACCGGATTAGGTTATTCGTTTCATGACCGCAAACTGATGGAGCAATTCTATACGACGGAGAAATTGATCGGCCTGATTTCCGTGCTGAGAAGCAAGTTTAATCTCGTTCTGCTGGATATGCCGCTTGATTTGTTCAGGAACTTCAAGGAAGTCATGATCCATATCGATCTGTTCGGTTTATGCGTGCCGAATAATTTGTATGCGGTGCTCAGCACGATTCGGAACGTGGAGGTCGTTCTGGATCCGGACAAGGCCTCTTACCTCAACGCCAAATCGAAAGTGATCGTCACCAAGTACAACGACCGTTCCCGTTTCCAGGATAGCCTGTTCGAGCCGGATAAAGTAAGCGAACTGCTGACGTCGGGCTTAAGCGATTATTTCCGGTATGAAATGAAGACCGCGGGTGCCGTCCCTTACAGCCCCGGTTTCGATTCCCAAATCGAGAGTGATATCGCCTTAACGAATGCGGGAGCGGAATACGAAAAAGCTTTCGGACAATTGCTTCTACGATTAATGGAGGGTGCGTAACGCATGGACCTAAGTACTGTAAAAAGTGTCTCCCCGAACAAAAAACTTTTCAAAAAGATACTGGCTTTGCTGTTCAGCATCGCCGTCATTATTATTTCGCTCATCGTTTTGAATAACGCCAACGAGGCCGCCAAGGACACGGTGGAAGTGCTCCGGATCGACAAGGACGGAGGAATTCCGGCCTACGTCGCTTTAAGTGACAAAGAGATAGAGAAATACTCCATCATCCGGAAGGAATATACCGACGATATGATCCTGGCGGAGGACATGGATTCCGTAACCGATAAATTCACCAAATATTATTTGCGCGACAAGAGCTTTTTGTACAAGGACCAGCTGATGGAGGAAAAACCGAAGCAAAACGAATGGTTGTACGAGCTCGGAGAGGATCACGAGGTCCTCACGTTGCCGTATAACTTCCTGGAAGCCGGCGGCGATATCCTGATGCCTGGGGATAATGTGCGGATCCGCGTTTCCTATGAAGACGAAACCGGCAGCGGAGCCGCAGGAAACCCGAATGGCGGTTTTACGTCTCCCGGAACCAAAATGCGCACGGAAATTCTGTTCGAGAGCATCGAAATCCGGGACATGCTCAATTCCAGCAGCCACTCGATCTATGAAGTATATAAAGAAGTACTCAAACTAAGCGAGGACAAACGGCAGGAAGTCATGAAGAGCGAAGAATTCCTCAAGAGCATTCAGCCCCGTTCGCTCCTGCTGGAGGGGAGTCGGGAGCAGATCAATAATTTTGCCAAATACAACGGGTATGACGGGAAAAAGTATCTGATCACGATTCTGAGCCGCAAAACCAGCCAGGTGATATTGGATGAGCTGCCTACCTTGCAGAGAGAGGTGGAGTCATGGATCGAAACCAAGGACTGAAGCTCGATGATGTTTTAAACAAGATTTCGGCCAAAGACCTGGTCGGGACCGAGATGCAGGAAAGCAAGCTGATTTACAGCGTGGTCGGTTTTATCCCGGCCTGCGACATGGTCGACAATGCGTTGATCATCAGCAATCTCGGATATTTGCTGGCACAGAAGGGCTTAAATACTTGCATCGTCGATCTGAAGGTATTCAATCCTAACCTGCACAATTACCTGGATGCCAAACCAAGCAAGCGGTCCAGCGGTCTGATCCGGGTGTTAAAGAGCGACAAGGTCGATTTTCGTGAAGAAATTCAGGCGACGAAATATGAACGGTTGTATCTGTTGTCTCCGAGTCCTCACGATCTGATCGAAGAGTATCTGGACTTCGAGTTCGATCACTTGGAACGGGTCATCGACACGTTAAAAGGGATGTTCGACATTATCCTGCTGGACATCCCCAACAATCCGCCATTGGAGTTTTGCCTGGGGGCGATGAAATTTTCGCATATCGGCTTTTTTACGGCGACGGAACGGATCGAAGCTTCCAGTAATATGGTCCGGATGCTGGATTTTGCGTCATCGGTCGGAATCAGTACGGCGAAGTTCACCAGCGTCATCCTGATGAACATGCAGGATATCAACTATGACTACAAGGGGCTCAAAGAGTTCGGCTTCAATATCGTTGCGGCTCTGCCGCTCGTCAAGGCGGCTTACGCTTATTCTCTCGAAGGCAAGCTGTACGTCAGGGATAACCCGCTGGTCAACCGGCATTTTCTTAAGGGAATGCGGCGTCTTGCGGATATTCTCGGCAACCAGTAAGGGGGGAGGACAAGGACATGCTCACTCGTGCGAAAATCAGCGATATGCAGCAAAAAGTAAGCCATCAGATCACCAAAAAAGAAGATATGGAAGATCTGAAGAACAAGTATACGACGATTCAATTCGAAGAAGCATTGGAGCTTTGCCAGAAATACATTACGAAAGTAGCCACGCACGCTTTCCGACGGGAACATGACCCCGGGAGAAAACGGGAAATGACGAAGTCGTATATCTATGAATTCGTAGATTCGCAGCGCCCGGTCGTCGAAGGTTATTACGAGCTTGTCGATTTAAAACGGGCTCTGATCGACGAGATTACCCACTACGGACCGATCACGAAAGCGATGGAAGACCCGGCGATCGATGAAATCCGGATCAACGGAACGGAGCAGATCTTTGTCGAGACAAGCGGGAAGACGCTGCCGTGGGATCAGCATTTCATTGACCGTGAGCACCTGGAACGGATCATTTCCAAGCTGCTGGGGGTTTCCAAAGTACGGCTGACCCCGAAAATCCCGATGGTTAACGCCAGAACGATCGAGGGGTACCGGGTCAACGCCACGCATGCGGACATATCGCCTTACGACATGCCGGCGGTGGTGATCCGGAAGTTCAGCAAGAAGAGTATTACCCCGGAAATGATGATCAAGAACGAATCATTTTCGGTGAATATGTTCAAGCTGCTATCGCTGTTACCGAAGGCGGACTTGTCCTGGATTACGGTCGGCCCGACCGGGAGCGGAAAGACGACGCTGAACGAAATGATGGTAAAGGAGATCAATCCGTTGTCCCGGATCATCACGATCGAGAATCCGTCGGAAATGCGGCTGCTGCGGCGGGAAGGGAACAGCGAGCATGGAAGAATCATTAATGATGTGCTGCAGTACGAATCCGTTCCGGATGACGATGACGCCAGCCCGGCCACGATGGAGAACCTGCTGATCAATGCGATGCGGCAGTCGCCGCACTGGATCGGTCCGGGGGAGCTCCGAACGCCGGGGGAATTCGCCACCGCGCTTCGGGCGGCGCAGACGGGTCACTTTTTCTTCACGACGCTGCACGCCGAGGGAGACCGGGAAGCGATCTACCGGTTCCTGACCGCTTACCTGATGGCCTCGAACGAACCGGCCGAACTGGCTTTGCGCAATATCTGCAGCGCCGTCAAGTTCGTCGTGTTCCAGGAAAAACTGGCGGACGGCACCCGGAAGGTGACCTCGATTTCGGAAGTGCTGGGCTCCGAAGGGCTTGAGCCGATCGTCAACCCGATTTACAAGTTCATTTCGGAGGATGTTCTGGAGGAAGAAGGGACGCACCGGGTCGTTAAAATCGTCGGGAAGCACAAGCGCGTCGGAGTGCTGTCCGAGAAGGTACAGCAGACGATGATCAAGGCGGGGATCAAGCGCAGCCGGTTCGAATTCCTGACGACGCCGCCCGGGGACGATGACGTAGAGGAGTACGGATTCCATGGATACAACTTCAATCATTAGTCTGTTCTTCGGCATCACCGCTTTTATCGTGTTCAACGCCGTGTTCGAAGTCAAATTTTTCGAGGGGACGGGGCGCTTTTTCCTGGGTCTGCTCGACACGCTGGCCGAGCATCTGGGCAGGTACAATACGAAGCGTTACGTGGAGCGGATCAAGAAAGAACGGATCGTGAAGCGGAAGGAAAACGTGTATGCCAAGTACAACCGGCTCGTCGAAGGCTTGATTTTGGACTTTAATCTGCCGCTGACCCTGGAAAGCTTCACTTCCTTGCTTTGTATCTGTTTTGCGATCGTGGTGCTGGTCGTCGTGATTTTTATGCAAAACGTAACCCTGGCCGTAGTCGTTACGGTGGCGATCTTTATCGGGCTGCTTACTTATTTCGTGATGCAGTCCAAGGCGATCAAGGCCGAGAAGCTGGAAAGCATTATGGATGCCGAAGACATCATCTGCCCTTTGGCGAGGGAAGGGGTGCTGGTCGCGATCAAGAAAGTCATGGAGAGCGACGAATACATAAAACCCGGCATCCGGCCCTATTTCCAGCAGTTTATCGATAACTGCGAGAACAACGGATATTCCTTCAAACAAGCGATCACCCTGCTCAATCGCCAGCTCGGTCCGAAATTCGATAACTTCACCAAGAAGGCGATCGTGTTTGAATACAACGAGCGTAAGGGGATGGCGGACATTTTCCTCGATATCGTGGACGAGAACGCGGTGCTCAGGGAAATCAACGCGCGGAAGGACCGGATTTTCCGCAAAATGAACCGGGATTTTCTGCTGAAAACGGTCATTATCGTGCTGTTCTTTTTATATGCTTTATCGGTTGGGGATTTTCGCGATTTCATGCTGCATAGCACTTTCGGCAAGCTTATTAACACCCTGATGATCAGTATTATTTGCCTGAGTTTCGCCCGCACGCAGGCGCTTCAAGGCAACCTGGGCCCGGGAAGTGATGCCAAATGAGTTTTCTTGCCAAGCTGGCCGCCTTCATAGCGATAATTTATCTGGTGAAAGTGTTTATTTATCCTTATTTCCGGCCCGTGCACGGGAAGCAGAAGAAGCGCAACCGAAAGTATATGAAGGAACGGAAGAATGCGCAGTTCGATGAGAAGTTTAAAAAATTTAAGCGAAACTTCTCGGCCAAATATGTCAGCAAACTGCTCGGCAATGCGGAGCGGATACGGTTCCAGAAAATGATCGACCGGCTGGATCTGACGATGAAGCCGGAGGAACTTCGGGCGGAGCAGATATTTTATGCCGTAGCCGGGCTGATCGCCACAATGGTGCTGATGACCGCGAATCAACTGCTCGGCTTTGTCACCGCAATCTTTATCATTCTGGGCTGGATGTATCCGGTCAACGAGATGGAGAAAAAGATCGAGAAAAAAAACAAGAACATCGCGTTCGACTTTCCGGCGTTCTACAGTATGGTGTATTACCAGTATTCGAAGTCGGTCAACATCTATCTGGCTGACGTGATCCGCGACTATTTGCCCAACGCGAACAAGGATATGCAGGAAGAACTCGGCGTCATGCTCGACAATATCGAGTACGGCGAGGAGTATGCCTTGAAGCAGCTCAAAAAGCGGGTGCCGATTCATTACATCATCAAGTTCTGCGACCTGATGGAAACTCGCTTGAAAGGCTACGACAACATCTCGCAAATGGTCTATCTCAAAAACGAGGTGGACAGCTACCGGATTCTCGCGCTGGAGGAGGATTTGGTGCGAAGGCAGCGGACGAATTCGCAGATCCAGCTGGTGTTGATCGGGGTGTTGGGGATTTATATTGTGATTTACTATTTGTTCACCATTTTGGATTCTATCAAAATGTTTCAATAGCAATCAGAAATTATAAGGAGGATAAGAAATATGGAAAACAAGAAGCTTGAAAAAGTAAAGAAGCGTTCGTTTTGGAAGGATGAAACCGGGGATATCGGGATCAAGCAGATTGCTATTACTGTGGCAGTTATTGTACTTGTAGGGGGTGTAATTAGTTTTATGAAAGATGGCTCTACGATATCTGGTTGGATTTCGAGCGTATGGAACTGGTTATTTGAAGATATTCTTAAAAAAATGGTGAAGTGATTTTGGTTCATTCAACTTATCCTACAGGTGATTAAATGCGCGGTATAGCAAAGGCGGTCCTGATTTCTATCATCGTCACCATCTCATTCATGATCTTTACGAACTTCATTTACTTCTTTCCATGGTATACAACCTTAATCGTAGAAACGTTCAATGTCACTCAGCAAGTGGCGAGCGATAACTACCTTCAAAAAGATTATAAGGATAGGGTACTGAAAAAATTAAAAGATCGTCCTATTTATCGGGATAAAGCCGATGAAATCGAAATTTTTGCAAAGAAGAAAAAGGACGATTTAAACGAACATTCCGCTGAGGGCGGCGATGCTTCTCTTTACGAAAATTTACCTCCGGAAAGAGAAGACGAGAAGCCATACCGACAGCGGGGAAAACCGGTAACAGTGACGATCAAAGCAACTTATCCACTAAGCGTCACCCTGTGGGGGGAGAAATATGAGAAAGACATCGATCTTTCCTTTTCCCTGACGACGACCGGGCTTAAGCATTATAAAGATTTGGAGTATTATGTAGACCACGACGACTGGTTTGATGATCTATGAGAAATATTGCGATTGGCATTTTAATGATTATCTTGTTGTCCATTCTTCTGGAGCCAATGAGGGAATTGGTCAATCTGATGAGAGAGCAAATTGCGGTGGGAACTGCGTTATCGAACGCGGCGCGCATCGCCAAGGATGGCGGGCTCGAATACGAGTCCCAAAGAAAATTGGATGCAAAGATCAACGAAGAGAGATTCGCCAAGTATTTTGCCAGAGCTTTTTCGGATGCCATGGATCTCACTTGGACCAACAAAGCGGACAACAATCCTCGTTATCTTAAATTCAAGTCGAATGACGGAAGGTACAATGACTTTACCGTGGAGTTGGAATTCGAAGAGAAAACGGATTACGAAAATTATGATTCTCCACACCTAGTAAAAACAATCGTAGATATGAAAGCCGAAACCGAATACAAGTTCAAAACCAAGTATTTGAAACTGGCCGAGGATGCGGGCGAGGATGTGGCAACGAAGCTCACTTCGGAACGTACCCTCATCCTCACCATCAAAAACTAACCAAAAGGATGTGACGGCATGGACTATATTTTGGTGACTTTCCAGGCCGGTCCGCAAATGAGAAAAGAGCTGAAGATTCCGGTGTTCGTCACCCCGGAAGAGCTGCTGTCCATGCTGTCCGAAGCGCTCGGCTTGTCCATAGGACCTGAGAATCGGCTGCAGGCCGAGCCTTTGGGCCGGATTCTGGATCACTCCCGGAGTCTGGAGGAAGAGGGCGTGGTGGATGGAGCGCTGTTAACTCTCGTTTAGAAGGGATGGATACCGTGAACGGCAACATTCATAGTGGCGGATTGGCTTTAAAGAAGGAAGGTAACCTGTTCCTCACCGATCTGCGGAATTATTCCGGTACTTTTTTGCAAAAGGAAGAAACCGGAGATATGACGCTGGTTGACGGCGTGTTCTGGTTTATGAACCCGTCCTACGATGCGGTTTACTACAGCGATCAGGCGCAGGGGAATCGCCTCTGCAGATGGAACATGGCTTCGCAAACCTCCGAAATGCTGCTGGATCGTCCGGTGTATGGGCTGATTCGCAGCGAGGATTGGCTTTATTACGTCAGCGAGACAGATCAGAAAATCTATCGCTGCCTGTTGAACGGCAAGAACGAATCCCGGATTACGGATGAGCCGGTGGAAGCTTTCGTCGTGGAAGGGAATCTGGTCTACTATGCCACGCAGCAGGGGATCCGAAGTTGTAGTCCGACGGGAAGTAACCGGGAATTGGTATCGGAATCGGCAGCCGTTCATTTGATCAAGATGGGACACCGATTGGCTTTCGCGGATAAAAAAAACCGGTATCTACTGTCCGTATTTGACCTGCATACCGGGGAAACGCAGGTGTATGAGGATATTTCGCCAAGCAGCCTGAACACCGACGGGCGTTATCTGTACTGCGCTAACCGTAGCAATGAAAATTCGATCTACCGCATCGATCCCGAAACGGGAAGCAAAATCCGTATTTGCGGAGAGAGTGCCGATTACCTGCATATTTTGGATGACTCGATTTATTTTTGCAGCCGGCTGGAATGGTACAGGATGTCGCTGTCCGGTGGCCAGGCTGCCAAAGTCCTAACGATGTCGTGAGGTATTTATGATCAACGAAAATAATGAATTCAGCCGTCAGCCCCGATTTCTGCCGGAAATGCCGGGCGGTGAGATCGAAATTCCGAATCCGCCGCACGCGTACGAAAAACCGGAGATATCCTGGTTCGCTTTGCTGGCTCCACCGGCGGTCATGCTCGTCATTACGATGCTGATTGCCCTGACCTCGCAGTCGAAGTACATGATGCTCTCCATCGCTATGACGGTCATGACCTTAATCGTCTCTTTGACGAGCGCCGCATCGCAGATCAGAAAGTACAAGAAGAAGAAAAAGGAACGCGAGAAGAAATATCTGCAATTTATCGCGGATAGCCGTAGCGAGCTTCAATTGGCAAGGGAGCAGCAAATCAAGGCGATGAACGAGATGAGCCCGGATCCGGCGGCCTGTTTGCAGCGAATCCAGGAGATCGATAACCGGCTTTGGGAAAGAACGCCTTCGTCCCCTGACTTCCTGTCGCTTCGACTGGGCGTGGGCAGCGTTCCGGCTGCGCTCAAGATTAATTACACCAAGCAGGCGATCATTATGGAGAGCGATCCGCTAATGATGGAGCCGCAAAGACTGGCCTTGGAATTTCAACGGGTGCAGGGTGTTCCGGTATCGCTTAATCTGATCGAATCGGAGATCTGCGGCATTGCCGGAGATGAAGAAAGAACGTTTGCCGTAGTGACGCAAATGCTGCTGCAACTCGTAACCCATCATGGGTACGACGACGTTCGCATTGTCGTACTTGCCTCCGAGGAAGGACTAGAGAAGTGGAATTGGCTGCGTCAACTGCCGCATCTGTGGACCGACGGCTTCGACTTCAGGTTCCTGCTTTGCGGAAGGGCGATGGCCCATGCGGTGCTTGGGGAATTGAACACGGTTTTCAAAGAACGCGAGAAGAAAAAGATCGGCGGGCTCCTGCTTCCGCATTATGTATTTATTGTGGAAGATCCTACGCTGCTTGAGGAGGAACCGATCAACAAGTATTTGTACAACAAATGCGCTTCGCTTGGACTATCGTCCGTCTACTTGGCCAAAAATCAGGCCTATCTTCCGATGAACTGCAAACAGGTTATTCTGGTGCAGGGGAAAACCGGGGAATTGGCCGACCGCGAAACGGGCGAAAAGTCGGCGTTTAACCCGGACAGCGTAAATGTTCAGCAGCTTGAACTGGCGGCCAGGAAAATGGCTCCGCTTCGCATCAAAAATTCCGGCGGAAATTTCTCGCTGCCGTCCTCATTATCGCTGCTGGATATGTTGCAGGCCAAAACGACGGGGGAAGTGGATTTGCTCTCCCGCTGGACCCGGAATAAGCCTTTCATGGGGATGAGCGTTCCCATTGGGGCAAAAGCGGGCGGCACGCTTTTCCATCTCGACATGCATGAGACCGGGCATGGTCCGCACGGATTGGTCGCCGGGACGACGGGCTCGGGAAAAAGCGAATTGCTCCAGAGCATCATCATTTCTCTGGCGATCAATTACCATCCGCAAGACGTAGTTTTCGTCCTGATCGATTATAAGGGCGGAGGGATGGCGGATATTTTTCAGGGCATGCCTCATCTTGTGGGGACGATTACGAACCTGGGCGGAAATCAGACGACAAGGGCCTTGTTATCCATCAAAAGCGAGCTAATGAGCAGACAACGGATTTTCTCGGAATTCGGAGTCAATAACATCGATAAATACCAGAAGCTTTACTATAGCGGCAATAGAGACCGGAAAATGCCGGCAATTCCGCATTTGATCATGATTGCGGATGAATTTGCGGAATTGAAGCAGGATCAGCCGGAGTTCATGAAGGAACTCGTCAGTGCTGCGCGGGTAGGGCGAAGCCTTGGGGTTCATCTTATTTTGGCGACGCAGAAGCCTGCAGGCGTGGTGGATGATCAAATTTGGAGTAACTCCAAATTCAAGATTTGTCTCAAGGTTCAGGACGAAAGGGACAGCAAGGACGTGATCAAGCGCCCGGATGCGGCGATGATTAAAGAGCCGGGGCGTGCCTTTATCCAGGTAGGCAATGACGA
Organism: Fontibacillus forbon; assembly: GCF_046559655.1. Classification (NCBI taxonomy): domain Bacteria; kingdom Bacillati; phylum Bacillota; class Bacilli; order Caryophanales; family Paenibacillaceae; genus Fontibacillus; species Fontibacillus forbon. The sequence goes on from NZ_JBKGFV010000005.1 coordinate 248,916, forward strand.
AATCTTCGAATTGTTTCAGTCTACTTATTCCGGAGCGGATTATGATCCCGAAGGCGAAATGCAAAAGAGCGAGAACAAGGTTAAACGTATTTACGAAGTCTCCTTGAATGGCCGAATGGAGCAAATTTATCCACTATCGGAAGAGAAAATCGTGAAGCATGAACTGCCTTCCCAGCTGGGAGCGATGGTTCAGCATATCACTAATACGGCGAACCGGTCCGGAATCGCACCGTTAAAGGGCCCTTGGCTGCCTCCACTTCCTGAAATCGTAAATTTTGATAGTATTCTAGAAAATAATTTTTATGACGGACGTTGGCCGAAGCGGGAGCATTTGTTAAAAGTGCCTGTAGGAAGAATGGATGATCCCAGAAATCAAAGCCAGGAAGTTCTGGAAATCGATTTTGCCAATGAAGGTAATTTGTTTGTTTATGGCGCGCCGGGTACGGGGAAAACGGTATTCCTGAAAACGCTCTGCATGTCGATGGCTCAAACCTACTCCCCGGAGGAAGTGAATGTCTATATTATCGATTTCGGCGGCAATTCGCTGCGGGCGTTCGAGAAGCTTCCTCATGTTGGCGGAGTTATGACTTTGGAGGAAAAGAGCAAGATCGACCAGTTCGTTCTGTTCCTGTTCAGGGAAATCGATCTTAGAAAAGGTTTGTTTGAGGAGAGCGGAAGCGACGGCTTTAACTCCTACAGAAGTGCAGGTAGAACACTCCCGGCCATTGTTTTGCTGATCGATAACTACTTTGCTTTATCGGAGTCCTACGAGGATCTCGATTCCCAGATGATGCTGCTGGCGAGAGAAGGAACGAAGTATGGGATTTATCTTGTGGCCACCGCAACCAACGCCACCTTTGTCAGATATAAACTATCCGTTAATTTCAAGCTCGCCATAGCTTTTCAGATGACGGAAAAGGGAGACTACGACGGGGTGGTAGGCAGAACGGAAGGGCTGGAACCGATGAAGGTAGCCGGCAGGGGACTAGTTCGCGGCAAGCCGCCTTTGGAGTTTCAAGCTTCGTTGCCGGAGTTCGAACAAGCCGGACAAGAGCAACTTCTGGAGATGTTCGCGGGAATCGAGTCGCCGAAAGCCAGACCGATTCCGGTGATGCCGTCGACCATCGATATCCAAAGCCTCAATCAAGCGGCTAAACCTGGCCGGCTTGCCATCGGCCTCGGCAATAATGATCTCCAGCCTGTGGTTATCGATCTTTATGCCACGCCGGTTCTTATGATCGCAGGCGAAGCGATGTCCGGAAAAAGCACGATTCTTCGCTCCTGGATTCATCTGCTTGAGGATGCGGAAGTATACGCTCTCGATTCCCATGGCATGGGGTTGTTCGAAATCATGAACAAATCCCACGTTACCGATTTGGCGGAAGCCGAAGACGAATTTATCGATGAAATGAAGGCGCTCTTGGAAGATCGCCGGAAACAGATGGCGGAATGCAGACGGGCAAATGGGGATATGAACGGTCTCATTGCTTCCTGGAAGCAAGTTGTTTTTGCCATCGATAAGCTTAGCGAATTTACGGACGGGGATAAATATGCGTTAAAAGAGTTGCTCGAACGCATCGTTAAACAAGAACGCGGCATGAAAGTGGCGGTCATTGCAGCCGATAATATTTCGGATTTTTCCGGCAATTGGGACAGTCTCGGCAAAGCGATCAAGGAAGAGCAGACGGGATTATTGATAGGAAGCATCAAGGAGCAGGGACTATTTACGGCACGGCTGCCTTATGGTTCAGCAGAGAAGGAATTGGAAGCTATGGACGGCTATTTCATTGTTAAAAACAAGTTCACGGGCTTAAGGTGTGCTGCTCTGGTCACCAAGGGTGCTTTGGCAACCGTCGGCTAAGATCCTAATTTTCCGGGGGAGAAATGAATATGTCAGTACCTTCAGAAATTAAATACAAGGCAAGCCGGGTTTACGAAGTGAAAAGCGATCTCAGCAGAGAACAAACACAGTGCCAAGGCCAGGTTGAAAATTCAAGTACATGGTGGCAAGGCGAGGCCGGAAAGAGCTTTCGTACCGGTTATAAAGAATTTCGGCCTGAGATCAATGCATTGCTCAAAAAAATGGACACCCTTTCTTCCTTGCTGAACAAGCTGGCCGGCAAAGTCCAACAAGCCGACGACAAACGGAAAGCAGAAGCCGAGGCTGCGGCAAGGGCGGCGGCGGAAGCTATGAAGAAACCGGCGAAGCCGATTCGTTATTAGGAGATTCTATGAAAGGAGGTGAAACTAAATATGGCAAACCAACAAAAGTTTGATTTTGACCAAGCGGAAGGGCTGAAAACAAAACTGCAATCCGAAATCGGCAAAATCGAAGCCGACCTCAAACGGATGACAACCATGGTTGAAGGCTGTAAATCCTGGTGGTCCGGCGGTTCCGAAGAAGCATTCATCTCTAACTTCCAAACGACCAAGGCTCAAGTAGTTACAAGTTTGAACAAATGGATCGAAGACTATAAAACGCTCATCGGCCAAATCGCTGACGTTAAACGTCAAAGCGATGCCGACCTGGCTAGCAAGCTGAGACTTTAATTCCAAACGTAGACGTGGTGGCAGTTGATGAGTCGCCACGTCTACATTTTTAAGATGAAAATAATGAGAATCCGCAGCGGAGCTATTAACTATACATATTATCTATTCAAGAAAATGAAGGAGCGGTGGAAGTGAAAATAAGGAATGCAGGAATGTCCTTCATATCCTTCATCCTAATGCTGACCATGATACCCATGATGCCCGCCTTAACGTCAGCAGCAAATCTAAAAGTCGAAGTAAACGAGCAAAAGATATCTTTTCCGGATACGCAGCCTTTTGTGGATATGAGCAACCGGGTCCAGGTTCCCGTTAGATTTGTAAGCGAAGCGCTAGAGGCCAAAGTAGGATGGAACGGCCAAACCCAGAAAGTAACCGTAGAGTTAGGAGAAGATGTCATCGTTCTTACATTAGGGAAGAAGTTCTTCACGGTAAACGGCCAGACGAAGCAAATGGACACGGTGGCGCAACGGAAACAAAGCAGAACGTTCGTACCTTTGCGTTTTGTTAGTGAAGCGCTTGGAGCTAAAGTGAAGTGGGATTCTGAGCTATACACCGTGGGAATTACGACTGGAACAGGCGCGGATGGGACAGATAAGTTGGCAGATTTAACAAAGTCCGATGGGACGTTTGATTGGGATGCTTGGGAAGCTTCTCGGAACGAGGAAGGTAAGAGTGAAAAGCTAAAAACACAGGGATTTAGCTATTATGGTGCTTATAAATCAGGATTAACGGCAAATGCATTTTATGATGATTATGAAGGTGAGGTAAAGAAAAAAGCAATTATCATTCAACTAAATATCGATTTTGGACGCGAAGGCGTAGATTACAATCAGCAAGTCAAGGACTTGGAGGAAGTATTGCGTCAAAGAATCGATAGTGACGTTGTAGATTCCATCATGAAATATGTAAAACAAAAGGATGAACGGGATGAAGTGCTGGAAGATAAGGAGTTTCAGGATGATACATTTAGAATTGAAGTCGGATCTAGATATTGGGATGACATTCTTGTAGCGGTTTGGTACAAGTAGGTGTGTTCTTACGATACCCCAATAACATGTAAAAATGATTATTTATACTAAAACAAAGGAGATGTATACCCATGAAACTAAAGAAAACAGGAATTATATTTATGTCTTTTATCCTCATGCTTACCATGATACCCGCTCTATCTTCAGCCGCTAAGCTTTCTCTAAGAGTCGAAGTAAACGGAAATAAGATCTCTTTTCCAGATGCGCAGCCTTTTGTGGATAAAAGCAATCGAGTCCAGGTTCCAGTAAGATTTGTAAGTGAGGCATTAGGGGCAGAAGTGGGATGGAACGGCCAAACCCAGAAAGTAACCGTAGAATTAGGAGAAGATGTCATCGTTCTTACATTAGGGAAAAAAGCTTTTACCGTAAACGGCCAGACGAAGCAAATGGATACCGTAGCGCAACGGAAAGAAAGCAGAACGTTCGTACCTTTGCGTTTTGTTAGTGAAGCACTCGGGGCTAAAGTTAAATGGGATTCCGAGCTCTACACCGTAGAAATTACGACTGGGCTTGCGGCGGATGACACAAACGAGTTGAACGATTATACCAAGCCTGATGGGACGTTTGATTGGGATGCTTGGGAAGCTTCTAGAAACGTAGAAGGAGAAAGCGTCCAAAAGACAAGTGAAGGATTTAAATATAATAATCTTTATAATTCCGGATTAGTTGTAAGTGACGGGTATCGTAAAGAAGATGGAAATAAAGCTGTAATATTCAATTTTATAATCACAGTTGGAAATGTTGGAGGAGACAATATTGATCAACAAGTAAAGGATGTCGAAGAGATTTTACGACAGAGAATAGATGAAGCTACTGTTAATTCAATTATTGAGTATATAAAACAAAAAGATGATCGGGAAGATAAATTGCAAGAGAAATCCTTTGAAGACAATACCTTTAAGGTAGTTGTTCAATCAAAGTATTGGGGAAATATCAACGTTGATATTTGGTATAAATAGGTGTGAGTATGAAAAAGGGGATAGCAATACTTTTCGTTGTCGTAGTTATTTTTAATCTATTACCTCAGTACAAAGTGCATTCTCAAGTTGAAAATGAACTGAGAGAATATTTGAAAACTCTTACCCCAGAAATTGTTCGAAAGATGGCTAATGAAGATATGAAAGAAATATACGGAAAAGATAATTATTTTCCGGCAAAATCAGAAAATGGGGCGTTTAATTCTGGACTTATACAACAACAAATTGAAGAAGGAATAAGAAATCCTGATGAATTTAAGGGTTTTGACATCGTTTATGGAGGAAGTCATGGAACAAAGATTATTCATAAAGGAAAAGAGATGTTCCGGTATTCTGGATATAACATTGAAGGGGATCACGTTTCAACTAGAGAATTTCCTTGGGATGCGGGTTGGAGCGGAACGCAAATTCACAATTTTAGAATGAAGGAGAACCCATGGAAAATCGGAAAAGTAAGTCCAAGTGAGTTTGATGATTTTCCAAATAACTTTAAGAAACCAATCCCAGAAAAACTAAAAGAATATTTGCCGAAAGGTAATTTTGAACAACAAATAATCAAAGCATTAAACAAGGAATATGCGGGACAGCCTTACTCGAAGTATATGTATAATAATCAAAATTCCACTCTAGCAACAAAAAGTGTTTATTCTAAGGATGGAGCACCAAAAGGAGGATGGGTTAAATATGTTCATATTATACAACCCCCCACGTATCTATCACAGGGGATGGGAAGGATATATATGACATCTACCTATAAGGATATTCCATTAGCTCCATTTATCCAAACCGAAGCTAGCGACATCTCGGCGGAATTTGCAGACCTGCCGACGGGTGCTTTGGTCGGGGAGGATGTTACGGTTTCGGTATTTGTAAGGTCAAGTTTTCCTAAGTCAGAAACTTCAACGTTTTCATGGACAATTACTCGAAAAAGTGACGGGATGCCCCTGAACCATGCAGAAAACCAATTAATGTTCAGCGGGGCTGCCACAACTGCTTCGGGATCATTAAGTATTGCGACCAATGGCAAAAGGCGCTTGAACGTTTCTTTTACGATGCCGGAAAGCGATGTGCGAATTCAGTTTAAGATTAATGAGGACGGAGAGTCTCCGAAAGAGTCAATACTGACAAACAATGTTCTTGATTCTGATCCGAATGCCGTTAAATTGCTTACGCCACAGCCTTTGCCTTATGATCTGCTTTCCAAAAGGGTCCAGCTTGATTTGCCGAGTAATACGGCAACTTTAACGCTACCCGCTTTGCAGGATGCGAGATGGGTTGGATACGCTACTGGGAAACTAGAAGTTACTAACCGCACTCCCGACTTGCTTAGATTATTTGATGTTTCTAATAATCCAGATGTTAATGAACCTAGTGAAAGCATCACGCGTTCCCCAATAACGCTTTTTACGATTAAGAGAGAGGACTTTGGGGACGATCCAGTAAATAAGAAGTGGCTTAATTTGGATAACCCTGGAACACCTTTAACTAAAACAGGTGAAGTACACTATGAAGGCTCGGTAAGCAGAGATTATGAATATACTTATTCTTGGTCTGAATGTACCGGTGAAGGAGAGGATAAGGTCTGTACGACCAAGTCAAGGACCGAATCCGGGGTCGAAACCGCGAATTTCGAAAGCAATTCGGTCAAGGAGCCCTATGAAATGTATGTTTACAATGGTCGAAAAGAAGTTCCCAGACTGACCTATAGAGACGAAATTGAGGAGAACCAAAATGACTCTCTGAAGAAGAACTTGTTCTGGACCAATGAGCCGTATATGTTTGACGTGATCCGATGGATGTATGACCAGGAATTAAACGGGAAGAAGAACTGGAGACAAGTTCCCGGCCAGTACCCAAGAGAATTTATCCAGCAGGCAAGCGGAGTCGTGGACTGGGATATTGAAAGCTCCTTGAGTACTGAATACAGCCAGTCGAGAAAAGCGGCCTCCGATAAAAGCAATAAGAAATCCCTTTATGACAAAGCGGTTTTTCCAACAGACCGGGAATTGCAAAAATATGATTACCCGATCAAATCAGGATACTATTTCAACCCGGCGGGTAGCTACACATTTACGGTCAAAACCGTACTGTTTCGGGATCAAAAACCTGTGGATATGACGAAAGATCATAAGGATTTAGTGGAAGGTCTGATTCATTCTTTCCGGTATGAGTCCGATCTCATGTATATCAACAATAACAAAGAAGCCGTCAATGTCCGAAACGAAGAGCTTGCCAAGAGAGGCGGGGGATTTGAACGGAAGACAGGCGTCTTGTCCGTCGAAAACAACAAAGGGGTTAACGGAGAAGTACTTGTTAACGTATTGGATGGAAGCAAGGAACCGTCCAGATTCAACCAGGAAATTGATGAGATACCTTACAAGAATACACGCGGAGGTGACTCCCATAAGTTCTGGAAGATGATTCTGGAAGGCTACGGCGAGTCGTATACCGAGACCAGTAATTCGTATTACAATTACCGCGAATACGTGAAATCCGGTCAGCATATTTACAAGATTACGGAAACGTCAACAATCACTATCGTAGTCAATCCCGATAATAAGATGCTTTACACTCATGCAAACATGCCTGACGGAGACTACAATATTAAGGTATGGTTCGATGATACCGACCTGACGAAAGGGAATCATACTTATAAAATTCTGAATACCTTAAAAGGAGTCGAAGAACTGGATTCCATGCAAATCACCGTGATCGGCTCGATGTTTGATGATTTGAATAACTAACCTTCGGACGTGGCGACAGAATAAGTTTGTTGCCGCGTCTTTTTTATTAAGAAAGACAATTGGAAAGGGTCGGTTTGATGAGCAGCATTAAAGTAGATCCGGCAAAGTTGGAAGAACTGTCAGCTGTGATTAAGAGATTCAGTGGCTCTATCGAAGGCGGGGAAAAATCCGTCAATGAACTCGTATCCCAACTTGTCCGCGATATACGAAGTCAATATTCCGAGTGGGAAGTACAAAGCGTTCTGAATGAAGTGGAAGACCAACTTAGACAACTGAGAAGACTGGCCGAGTCCGTTACCGTAGAACTCGAAAAAAAAGCGGGAGCGCTGTCCGAAGCATCGGCGATCTACCGGCAGGACGAAGAAAAAACCAAGAAGATGACGCAACAAAAGTACGAGCCGCCGACGCCTTCGTCTTTTTATGCCAAAGGCGGTGAACTTTCGGGAGAAGGCCTTTCGGATTATTTGGCGGACCCGTTATTCGATGATCCGGTGATCCAAAAGCTGCATGAACAAGCTCTTCACGGCACGGAAGAGGAACAAGCCAGAGCTAAGGAACAACTCGACGAGATATTCAAGGCAAGAAATTCGATAGCTCGCGCCCAAGTGGCCCATGCCGTGTATAAAACTTTTGGAAATACATACTTAATGGACAACGCACATAAAGAAGCAATGAAACAGCGCGAAGTTTTGAAACAACATGGCATCAGTGACGACTTATATAAAGAAGGAGTCAACTTAAGCCATCTTTATAAGGGGAACCGGCTTCAGGCCTGCTCCTATGATCCTTCTTTTCAGATCACCAAAGACGGGAAGCAAATATCAATACTCATGCCGCAGGATAATCAATATCTTTATCTGCTCGGATTAATCCTGGAAGGCGGACCTAAGGGAGCCTGGGCGCAAAAGCAGCTTGACGAAATTCACGATCAAATGAAGGAAATCGGCCGTGCTCAGGTAGCCTGGGGTGAATATAAAGCCAAAAATATGAAGGACGAAATGGATGGAGCCCACGCTTACGCGGAGAAGCTTCGGACCCTATTGAAGAAAAAGTATTCCATATCCTCTGAAATGGTTGACGATGTGGATTTTAAGTACTTATGGACGGGGACTGGGGCTGCTGGGAAGCATTTGGATGTGGAAGAAGCAGAGATCAATCCTGTAAGCAATTTGAGTTCAGCAGATGAATATAGGCAAGCGTTAATTGATGAAGCTAAATATTGGGTTGGTAAAATTCCTTATTGTATTGATGGTGTTATAACTACTCAAATATTAGATCGTAAAAATCCACCTAAATATATGGATTGCTCTGATTTTACTTCTTCAGTCTATAAAACAATCCTTGGGATTGATATTGGTATCAATACTAAACAACAAATCAACCGGGGAGTAGAGGTGAAATACAATGATATGAAACCTGGAGATTTGATTTTTTTTGATTGGGGAAAGAATGGAAGTGTAGATCATGTGGGCATTTACATTGGTGATGGGAAGTTCATTCATGAGACAGGTAGTAACGATAATCCTAAAAAACTTGATAAAAATCAAAATGTAAAAGTTGAGAGTCTAGATAAAAACTGGGGCGGCAGATATGGTGTTATTAGTTCAAATATATACACTATAAGAAGGATTATTAATAATGATAATACCTATTTGAATATCGTAAAGGATGGTGTAAAACCATTACCTACTATTTTTCCACCTGATAATGTGCCTCGTCAAAGCAATCTAAATTGGATTCCAAAAGAAATGAGTTTAAGTGGTACATCAAAACAGGAAAAATATCTAGCGAAAAGTCTGAAGAAATTTACAAAACTAAAATGGGATCAAAAAAAAGTGCATGAGTTATGGGTAGCGACGGAACAAATTAATAATGAATATGGTATCCAAATAGATCCTCGTTTATTACTGGCAATAATTATACAAGAAGGGACAGGAAGTTTTAATACAAGTAGTACAAATAAAGCTGCAGATGGACAAAATGGAGTAGAGGTAGATTATGCAAAGGATTTATTAAAAGCAAATAATTTATTATTTGGTAAAATTTTAGGATATGTATATTATGGAGATGACTTTAAGTCAGCAGCTGAAAATAATAATAAGCTTCCAGGTATATCTGGAACAAGTGGTGGCATTTTAGAGTACATGAATTGGAATACCCCTATTATAGATTTAAAACAAAATAAAGTTAGAGAAGGTGTGTATGCCGGAAATGGAAATTGGTATAAAAGTGTGAGCATAATTTATGATGACTTAGCCTATGAAGGAGCTTCAAAGGATTATGATCAATATATATCGGGGATTAATAAACAAACTGTTGCTAATATTTCCAAGGGGATAAAATTACCATCCTTCAATTTTTACGCGGATAAGGATGCACAAGATGACCGAGGAAGACCAAATGGGGAGTTTACTATTAATTCAAAGGTAAGGAAGTAGATAAAAATGAAAAGACAAAAGAAGCGGAATAACGAAATTATATATGTTCAATCTACCAAGATCGCTATCATACTTACCTTGTTCATTATAGTATGCGCTTGTACATCTATTGGGAATAATTCGAAATTATTAAACCCCGATTCTGTTCAGAATAATATCGAGGAAAAAGTAGATACCATATACAAGAACAGTCTGATTGGATTCGAAATAACGTTACCCGAATCATGGAATGTAACTAAGTATGAAATTGTAGAAGTTGAAGATGGAATTAAAGTGTTTTATGTCCCTCAGAACAAGAAAATCGAGAAGGCTATTTTATTTGAACTATACAAATATGGAACTGAGGCAACATGGGATGAATGGTGGGAGGGAGGCGGAAAAACTGCTGGTGTGCCATTTAGAAAAATTGGAGTGAGTAGGGGACAGGTTATTGTTATAGATGGGCCTACCGAAAATATTTACAAAGGACAAGAAGAGGCCGTAAACGAATCACAAGAATACATCAAAATGATGGCAGATACCCATGATATCGCTGAAAGCTTTAAATCATTAGAACAATCGGGCTCTAATTTAGAACAAAATAGAAGTAGCATTGATTATACAGGAATCAGGGAGTTTCTGACTTCCTTCATAGATAATATAGACAATAGAGACAACAGAAATATGGATGCTTTTAAGGAATGGATTGATCAAGATGGATTCTATTCAATAACATATTTCGTAGATAAGAGGGACATTAATACAGTAGTACATTTATATGCCAACGAGGTCAGAGGGGATCTGGTTTTAGCAAATGAAGAAAAAATGGGACTAACGTTGTCTAGTATGTTTAGTGTTTCGCATGAAGAAATTCAGGATATGCCTATACATGTTTCAGAAGAGTTGAAGAAAATATCTTTTAATGTCGATTGGCGTATCAATGATGAACCCGCTATAGAGATGGGTCTAGAAGATATACTGAAAGCATGTGAGGCGATGAATCTTGTAGATAATGAATATATTCCACAAGTATTTGTACTCAAAGACAATATGTACGCTTTTGCTATTAGTTCTGTTAATTTAGAAACTGTTACTGAAATAACTGGAGAGTGGTTAGTTTTTGAGAAGCAACATGATAAGTTCAAGATTAGGGCAGTTATGGAATTCCAGTAACACAAATCCTTGAATAGTTTTGAGATTGAAAGACTATTCAGTATGTTAGCGATACATAAAACACAATAATTAATTTGATAGTTACATTTGGTAACCTTGAAGGGGATCACATTGAGCAATAGTACAACGATGTTGAAGAGATTTTGCGTTAGAGAGTAAATGAAGCTACTGTAGATTCTATCATGAAATATGTAAGAAAAAAAAAGACCGCGAAGGTGAGTTGCCAGTGTAAATCACTACCTAATATAAAATTGTTTTGATTTTTTCAGGGAGAATTTCTGCAATTAAAAAGGGCGGGAATCATAAAGTGAGAGTAAAAAAGCTGTTATTAGTATGTTTATTATTAATTCTTACTATTACCTTGTCTTCATGTGAGTCGGAGTCAGCAGAGAGAACACTAACTCTTGAACCAACTACTCAGCCAATTATTGAGCAGGATTTTGATGATGGGAGCTTGGATCTGAGTGAAGCGGAAAACGACAACAATATTTCCCTAGGAGCTGCACCTGCCGATAGCTATTTCTCGGAGATGATCCTGAGAGCTTATGAAGAGTCTGTGTATGATGCAAAAAATAATAAAGATTTCAGTATGGTTGAAAAATATTTGATTAAGGATAGCGAGTTTTTTCGTGAAATGAAATCTTTTATTTCAGAACAAAGTTCCGAGGAGGTAATTTATACTCTTATATCATATGACATAGAAGATATGGTGCAGCATGATAACAGTAGTGAAGAGTATGATCTATATGTTAAAGAAACGATTGCACTTTATGATGAAAAACAAAGCGAAGGTATAGAGAAAACAGATTACTGGATTTATACGATAATTTCAAACGAAAATCATGTAGAAGGTATTAGTAACAGGGCTGTTTGGGAGAAAAATCAATAGTTTCAGGTTCCCGATTTGTAAGGCAATTTTCTTTAATGAAATAAAATAGGCACGCCCCGGCTCCTCCCCGCGTACAATAACCCAAATAGAATGATGCTCGAAGTCAGGTGCTTCCGGCAATCTGCGAGGTGGACCACATGATTATCCTACCGCCGGGTGAGGCTGAACAAATGGGGCGGCTGAGGCTGACCGGGGTGGAGCAGGAAATTCTGCGCTACAAACAGCAAAGCCCGGTAACTTACCGCTACGGTTCCATAGGCGAACTGGAGTTTGAATTAAAAACGAGGAGCGCGATCGTGGAGGCGGCCAGGGCACTGCATGCCAGCGGCGCTAAATTCGCGACGTTCAAAAATTCGCGGTGTAATGAGGCGCTTTGGATCCGGGAACAAAACGGGGGTTTCAGGCTGCGGAACGGGGTAACGCCGGCCGAAGGAATCCGCGATATTTTCCGGAACGGCAGGGCATATGCCTTCGAATGCGCAACGGCCATGGTGATCGTGCTGTACAAAGGCGTTCTGGATTCGATCGGCGAGCCTGCGTTCAATGCTTATTTTGCCGGTCTTTTTCTATACGATTGGAAATATGACAGCGATCTTCGGATTATTTCGGCGATGGAAGCTTATCCGGGCGATGTCCTTTATTTTAAAAACCCCGATTTCAACCCTATGACGCCGGAATGGCGCGGGGAGAACGGAATTCTGCTTCCGGGCGGAACCATTTTTGCCCATGGCATGGGAATCCGCACGCCGGAAGAGATCATTGCATTGCTCAATACCAGACGAAGACCGGGAAGCATGACATCGGCGTATCAGACGGACGATATAGAGACGCTGGACTTTGCCTACATTCAAAGATTGAAAACGGTGATTGCGAGGATCGGAAGCCGGGTTTATGCCTTTGGGTGGTAGAATCGCGTGTGTGTGCGGAAAAAAGATGAACAGCCTAACCTAATTTCGTTAATTAGGGAAGGCTGTTTTTTATGTGCTTGGATATAGTCATCACTATATGATGCTTTGCCGCCAGTAATCGTGCAGCAGGGAGATGCCCACCCGGATTTCATCGGGTTCGAGATGACCGTAACCCAGGAGCAGTTTATCTGCATGCTTTCCTGCGGTAAGGGAATATTTTTCGATGGTCGAAATACGGATTCCGCGATCACTCGCTTCACGAATAAAATTCCTGTCAAAATGCCCTTTCGCAAACTGCAAAGCCAGATGCAGTCCGGAGGTGTCCCCCCAAGTTTGTACCACGGCCTGTCCGAATACCTTATCCACCTCTTCCAGCAAAACCTGACGCCGTTGCCCGTACAATTTGCGCATGCGGCTAATATGACGATCCATTTTTCGGGTTCGCAAAAACTCCGCCAAAGCAGCCTGTTCCGCGACGGGGCATTGCACATCGGCATATAGACGCAAATGCTTCCACCCGGCATGCAACGCTTCCGGCAAAATGGAGAAACCGAGACGCAGCGCGGGGAATACGGTTTTGCTGAACGTTCCCACATAGATCACCCGCTCCGGATCCAGCGCAAACAGCGGAGTTACGGGTGCCCCTTGATAGCGGAATTCGCTGTCGTAGTCGTCTTCGATGATGTAAAAAGAATCCCTCCGTGCATGCCGGATCAGCGCGGTCCGGCGGTTCGCCGGGAGGATGCCGCCGAGCGGAAACTGATGGGAGGGAGTCACGTACACGGCGGATATATCCCCGGTGTCCCAGTCGAAGCAGGTCTCTTCCACCATCAGGCCGTGCTCATCTACGGGAGCAGGCCGATAAGCATACCCCCGATTGCGAAGCAAGGTAGGTACCGCCGTGTGACACGGGTCCTCCAGGACAAATTCCCGGTCATCCCGGTGCAGCAAATCCGCTAGCAAGCTTAACGACTGGGTAGCCCCGGCGGTAATAAAGATGTTTGCCGGATCCACCCGGAGCCCCCGGCTCCGAAAAAGCCAATCCGCGATTTCCTTCCGCAGCGGCGGGAATCCGTCCGGCCCGCTGTAACCGAGCAGATCCGGAGGCAATTGGCTAAACGCATCCGAATGGAGCCGGCCCCAAACATATTTGGGAAACGGCCGCAGGTCCGGCTGTCCGGTTTTGAAATCGGCAGCATACCCAGAAGCGGGAGGGTGGAATATTCCCGGTTGGACAACCGGCTCCGGCTGAGAGGAGCCGGGACGGTCCAGACAGAGATTCCCCGTCACTCGGGTCGGTGCCCCCTGACGGCTATTGACATAGCCTTCCGTAATGAGCATGTCGTAGGCTTCGCTGACCGTATGGCGGGACACGGCAAGCGCTTTGGCAAGCTCGCGAGTCGATGGTAAAGCCTCATCCGGCAGAAGAGTTCCGTCCAGGATGGAGCCGCTGATCTGCTGAAAAATTTGGCGGGCCAAGGAGGGACTCCCCCCGCCACGCTGCAAAACAATTCCCCACATCGTTTAGTTTCTCCTCCGAACTGGACTGGTATTAATAGGGTTAAAGCGGCACTTGGATAGATCCAGTTATCGGATATCATTATACCATGATCCATTCCCCCAGTCTGGAAAGGAGAGGAAATCATGAATCTAAATCAGGGGAAAGTCTATTTATTCCTGGCTTTTTCGTTGGCGGGCACTTCCGTCATTGCCGCTCGACTCGTATCGGATCATATAGGTCCTTTTACGATTACCGCGCTCAGCTTGTTGCTCGGTATGCTGCTCCTCGTTTCGCTTTACCGTGTTCGGCTGATTGCAACAATCAAAAGAATGACGTTCACCGATTGGAAAATGGTTGTTTTGCAAGCTTTTTTCGGGATTTTTTTGTTCCGGGCTTTGCTTTTAGCAGGCCTTCATGGAACCAGCGCAGGGGAGGCCGGCTTGTTAACCGGAGCGGCTCCGGCGATTACGGCCTTAATGGCCTGGTTATTCCTTAGGGAGCGGTTAACTGCCGGAATCCTGGCGGGCATGCTGTTTACCGTAACCGGCATCCTGCTGATTCAATGGTCGCCATCTTCCGGGCATCTCTTTGTGACCGAACACTTTGGAGGCAATTTGCTGGTACTCGGGGCTGCGGCCAGCGAATCGCTGTTCAATACTTTATCGCGTGCGGGGAGCCGAGACCAAACGCGCCGGAATACTTCGGTTGACCCTATCGTACAAACGACGCTGGTCACGATCTCCGCCTTTATATTCGCCGTGATTCCCGCACTGACGGAACAACCGTTTTCCGGCTTATCCGCTCTCGGGCCGACAGGGTGGGTGGCATTATTGTGGTACGGGTGGATCGTGACCGCTTTGGCTTTCATTTGCTGGTATGCGGGAATTAAGCGCACCTCGACCTATACGGCGGCCGCTTATTCCGGGATGATGCCTTTAACATCGATGTTATTGTCGCTTTGTTTGCTGAATGAGAGCGTGGGCTATGCTCAAGCGGGCGGTGGTTTAGCCGTGATTCTTGGCATGTGGTTTATCGGGCGCAATCCCCGGAAAGACGTTTCTCGAGGTCTTGAGGCAGATGACAAATTACGCGAAGCTGTGTGAAATTGAGTCCTTGGCCAAGCGGTGAGAATGGGACAAAAACGTAAGGAATATGGACAAACAATGAACTGAAATGGATGGAGACAACGGTTTAGGTAATAAGTTATGCTTCCTCCTGCCCGATACTGGGAATCCGATCCAGAAAAACAAGGCGTTCGGACAGGGGGGAGGGCAATTTAGCGGGATTTCCTGGGGCGAAATGCGGCCGCCGCCCGGCCTATTCACAACCTTCGCAAATTGTGGTTTTCTGGATAATGGTAACTATATTGCTGCGCTTGCAGCTTGCCATTATATAATGCAGGAGGCTAACAAATGAAAGGAAAACATGAAAATCATCAGGGTCTGGTTCGCGTTGCGTTCCGGATTTTTCTAGCGATTTGCTTGCTTGGCGGCTTAACCGGACTGACCGGCGGAACCGTGACGTATGCGGAAACGGCTCAATCACAATCCAAGCCCGCATTTACAGACATTGGAGGGCATTGGGCTAGGCCGGCGATCGAGGAAATGGTACGCCAAGGGATTCTGGACGGATATCCCGACGGCAGTTTCCGGCCGGGTGAACCGGTCAAAGTGGATCAATTCGTTAAAATGCTGATCCTGTCCTACAGCGAGCAGCATCCCAACCAGGAAAGAAGCTGGCGGAGCAGCTTCCTGGATTCGCTGACGGAGGAAAACCGGACGATTTTGAAGCAGGATTACCGCTACTTTGATTTCAAGCCTTCATTGACCGGATATTGGGCCAAGCCATACATAGACGTCGCTAGCGACCTAAACTTCCTCAACAAAAGCCGCTACAGCGATTTCCAGTCGGACATGACCCGTGAAAATGTGGCAGAAATTCTGTTTTACACGCTGCAGGAGACGGAATATTTGGAGGACGCGGATTTTAGCCGCTCCGTGGCGCAGGCGTATGGAGATCTGACCAGCGCCAATGAGCGCGAACAGAAATTCATCGCGGAGTCGCTCATCAAAGGCATCATGGAGGGCTACCCGGATGGTAACTTCGGCGTGGGCCGGTACGTTACGCGGGCTGAAGCGCTTGTCATCCTGAACCGGCTGACGGACAAGGAGAAGCGGCTTCCGGTTCAGCCGGAGAAAGAAAAGCTGCAACGTCTCGTGCCGACCGTTGGCGGCGGTCAAAAAATCGTCGCATTTCCGGATCAGAAAATGTGGGATGCCTACGATACGTTGAAGCAGGCCGGACAGCTTCGCGGCACCAACTACGACTTGCTCGATACGACGCTACGCCTGTTTAAGGACGAGAAGGAGAAGAAGGCCGTTCAGCAGGCAGCCAGCGCAGGGGCGCTAGGAGCCGGTGCAAGCGCGAACGCGGCAACGGAGGAAGTCGCAATCTGGCTGGATCCGACTTACAACACTTACGGCATCACGGTCCGGCTGCGGGAAGGAACGCTGGCCCGCAACAAAGAGCCGATCGAGCTGTTTGCGAATCAGCTGTTTACTTACGATGCCATCGCCTTCAACCGCTGGTTCGACGCCATCTGTACGGAAGTGGAGGCGGGCAGGCCGCTGGCTTCCAAACAGGCTGCCTTAGGCGACTACACGGTGAACGTCCTCGTGGACAACGCGGCCAAAACCATCGTATTCTCCGTAGCGGCAACCAAATAGAAGGGGACTCTCGGATAACGCAGTACGAAACGCTAATTTCAAAGCATGATGCATCAGTAATAACCGTTAGGGCAGATATTTATCGCCTTGGCGGTTATTTTTTATTGATTTTCGGTCCTCTCCATCCTCTAACGGACATGAGAGACCTTAATCTTCGAAAAAACGCCCTTTTCAAATTCTAACGGACACCACGGCCGTTATTCGGGCATGGGGAGTCAAAATAAAGCCAAAACTCTGAGAATAACGTCTCCTGTGTCCGTTAGCAGTGAGAAAACAAAACTTAACGCAGTTTAGCGTCTCTGGTGTCCCTTAGAATGTCGACGATCAAACGACTCCAAGTGTGACTGACCCACACCCCCTTCACTTGGATGAAGAGCCGAGGCTATTTTAAAAACTTTCTGCAAATTTAAACGTCTATTAAATTAAGCGTTTATGGAAAAAAGAGGAGGATTGCAGTGATGAGAGCAAGTGAACGGATACAGAAGGTGTCCGAGACCATAAAGTTAAGAAATAGAGCTAAACGGTACGGATGGATCCACCGTTTTAGTTTGGGCGGTTTCGCTGCAGCCGGGGCTATTCTTCTGTTGACTTCAGCGACTACCGCTGAGGCTAATGCGGAATTTTCCGCGGCACCAGAACGCACCATGAAGGACATGTTGCTAATCCCCGCTTCATCTGAAGCTGCCGGAAGTGCCGCGACACAATCCGGACTCTATCGCACGTTGCCCAAGCAGGGTGACTCCATCGCGATCCGGTACGCGGCGCCCTTATTTTCGGAACCCGTAAGGGCTACAAGCGACCCGCGAGCCTTGCATGTCACGTATTTCGGGCAGCCCGGGGAAAAAATGACGGTCAAAACCTTATCCGGTGAAATGCTATCCTTTCATACTTACGATAAGGGGACACTCTGGATTCCGCTCTGGTATGTTTCTGAAGCTTCCGCAAATACCGTGAGCCTAGCACCGCAATACGTAACACTCAGTCCTGAAGCCAAGCTGTCGCTTGCACCGTCCAGTTCGGTGAAGTGGGCTCAGGATAAGGTTGTGGAAGCAAGCCAAATGGTGGCGATGGCCAAATGGAACGACTGGTACGGGGTCATCGTGACCCCTCCGGTTTGGCATGAGGGCTATGAAGTGTACCGTCCGACACTGTTATGGGTCCGGGACAAAGATGTAACCGGTGTGACGCCGGTTCCGACCCCCTTATTGGGACCCGATTCCCTAGCTTCCCTGGATACGATTCGCGGCATTACCGAGCTGTCCCTAAAGCTTGGCGATGACAAGAAAACGGTAGAGAAGCTGCTTGGCGCACCAATGTTCACGGAAACTTCCGACGATTTGCAGACGGTGGTCGGAGACCCGATGATCCTGGGCGAGGCCTGGAGATACGAGCGTAAAGATGCCCATTTTACGGTGACATTTTCTCCTTCGGGAAAGCTGGTCCGTACGCATTGGATTATTCCCGCTGAAGGAGAGCCGCCATGGAACCGACTATATTCCGGAGACGATTATTTGTTCTCTCAGGATTATTACGTAACGCCGCTTCCGCAGACTCTGGATATTAAGCCCAAGTGGAGAAACCAGGGAACCCTTGGTTTTACCTATTTGCTAGGCGCGGGAAAAGATACGCTGCTCATCAAAGGGGATGACGGGGGCTTCAGCGGCATGCACTATGCTTCCTCCTTGTATGCCGTCGGCCGTTCGGACGGAGAGACGCGTTGGCAAGTGGATGCGGGATTCGGCGTCCTGAGCGCAGCGATGGAATCCTCCGGCGATTATGCATTCGTCTATACTTCTTATAATCCCGCCGAACAGAAGTATGTGAACCAGGTCCGGCGCATCCGGATGTCCGACGGCAAAACGATGTGGGAACGGAATTCCGGTGACGAGAACCAAATGGGGATGTGGGCGGCAAAGAAATCGGTCATTTTGGTGACCTGGAAGGATACGGGGCAGGAAGACGCCTCCGTTCCATCGGTATTAAGCGTGCTCGACAGTGAAACAGGCAAGGAGCGATGGCAGAGGAACGTGGCCGGGGAGACTCAGATTCTGAACCAAGGTGCCGAGGACCCGTATGTGTTGATTCGCGACAATAACAAGCTTGAAGCGCTTGATCTCATGACGGGTGAACCGGCATGGCAGATCAAGGTCAAGGCTGACGGTGGCCTATTGGAAGATCCCGGCTTCGAGCCTTATTTTGCGGGCGGGCCTCAGATCGATCCGTTCACGGGTCCCGATTCCGATAAGCGTTGGATTCTAGCCGGTGATGCGTGGCAGTTGCTGGAGTTGAAAACGGGCACTTCAACCGGCGAATACAAGGCATCCCCCGGTGAGCGGTTCGAAGTGCTGAATGAGCGGTATTTGCTTGTTCAGCATCCTTTGGACAACAGCGATTATTGGAGTGCGACGCAATTCGAGACAAGGCTGTACGACGTGGCGGCTGAGAAGACGAAGCTTACGATTCCGGGAAAAGGCTCCAAGGGTGCGATCAAAGACGAGACGCTTTATCTAGTCGTAGACGGAATACCGGCTGCCATCGATATGAAAACGGGAATTTACCTATGGCGCATGCTCAATACCGCAGCGGAATACGTGGATTTGTCGCGTTATACGGCCGGGAGCTTTGCTGTGTTGGATCATGCAGTGCTATTTCCTTACGGTTCGGACTTGCTGATTCTGGGCAAGCATGACGGTTCCGTACTCGGGCGACTCCGGGACGTAAGAACGGGATATGCCGAACTGCGTGAACTGGACCACAGGAACGGGACCTTGAACCGGCACGGCGACGAGCTGTATGTCGGTACGGCAAACGGTGGCTTTTTCAAGTACGATGTTGGCGTATTTACCGCTGTGGTACAATAATTTTATATTTTGACGGCAAGCGGTGGAGGAAGTAGTTATGGAAGCTAAACGAAAAGTACTGGTGGTCGAAGATGAAGCCGATATGGCCAGGATCATGCAAGATTATATTCAAGTTCATGGATACGAAGTTCATGTAGCTGGTGAGGGCAAAACAGCGATACATTTGATCGAGGCGGTGCAGCCGGATTTTATCATTTTGGACATTATGCTTCCCGATGCGGACGGCATCGAGTTGTGCCGGCAAATCCGGGAAAAGCTGGACACGCCGATTCTCATCCTCAGTGCCAGAGGCAGCGATACGGACAAGGTGCTGGGGCTCGGGTTCGGTGCCGACGATTACATGACCAAGCCCTTTTCCCTCAGTGAGCTGGTAGCCAGAATCAGCGCGCATTTGCGGAGAAACGAGCGCTTGGTCCTTGCCGCGGCCCGGCAAGAAGAATTATTGACCTTTGGAGACCTCGTGATCGACAAGAAAGGGTACCGGGTCGCCATTGCGGATCGGGAAATCTCGCTTTCGGCCAAAGAGTTCGAGCTGTTGTTCTTTCTTTCCAGCCATAAAAATCAGGTGTTTTCCAAAAGCAGATTATTGGATGAGCTGTGGGGATATGGGGCATACGGCGATGAAAATACGATCACTGTATACGTCCGCAGAATCCGCGAAAAAATCGAGGCCGACCCGGCTAGTCCTGTCTATATCAAGACCGTTTGGGGCGTGGGCTACAAGTTTAGCGACGATCAGGTTGCGGGAGCGAGTGAAACATAATTATGGATTTGAAGAGTTGGACAAAACGATGGATCACCGCCGCGGTGGTATGTATTGTGATCATTACCGCATGCGGCGGTTATTTTCTTATGGAGCTGCTGCGTTCGGGCAATCCCGGCGCGACCTCGGCCATTAATCAAGCCCGATTGACCGTCAGCGATTTGATGGTTTATCTGGAAAAGAATCATGAACAGCTGTCCGAGGACGAGTCGGTTTGGAAATCTTTGCGCGACTTATCGACCCAGCGCGGAGTGAGCCTTCTGTTTGTCGGGCTGGACGGCAGCGTGATTTTTAACTCCTCTCAGAGCGGATCTCCTACCCGCATTAATCCGAAAACTTCGGTTCATTTTGATTTATCCGCTGCCCGGAGTGGGCATGGCACCTACAAGATCGCTTTCCCGGTCGTGGACCCCGACAGACAAACTCAAGTCGGCAATGCCATATTTGAGTTGCAAGCGCATGAAGCCTTACTTACGAAAAAGGTCTCGCACGCGATACTGCCCGGCGTAATAATGCTGCTGGCTTTTATCGTACTGTCAAGCCTGCTGTTTGTATTACATAGAAAAATAAATCGCGGAATGATATCACCCGTGACCAGGCTGAAGGATTACAGCGAAGCTATTCTCAGAGGGGACTATAGCCAAAAGGTGGAGTATAACCAGGCTGATGAAGTCGGCAAAATGTATGCGGTATTTGATCAAATGCGCCTGGAGATTATGGACCTGCACCGCCGAAGGGACGAGGGGGAACAGTCCAGAAAAGAATTGATATCCAATATCTCGCATGATCTGAAAACACCGCTGGCTACCGTGAAAGCCTATATCGAGGCCATCAGGGACGGGGTCAGTCCGGATATGGAAACCGTACGCGAATATGCTGATGTCATGCATACCCAGAGCGATAAAATGGCCAAATTGATTGACGATCTGCTCCTCCATGCCTTAAGGGAGCTGGGTCAGATCTCGATCCAACTGACAGAGCAATACAGCAGGCGAATGTTTGAAGAGATTTTGCAGCCCGCCCGGCACCTTGTTGAAACGCGTGGTATCACGTACGTTGGTCCTGCAACGATTCCCGACGTTCTGATTTCGGCGGACGCCCGCCGGATGGAGCAGGTAATCTCCAATCTCATGGTCAATGCGCTAAAAGCTACCCCCGCAGGCGGCCGGATAAGCATAAGTATCGAGCACGAGCCCGGACAGCTGCGAGTTTCCGTAACGGACACGGGAGATGGTATTCGGCCGCAGGATATGCCGTTTATATTCGAACGTTATTATCAAGGCAAGAGCGGGCAAGAGGGAGGCCAATATAGCCGTACGGAAGGCGCAGGGCTAGGTTTGTCAATCTGCAAAACGATTGTGGAAGCGCATGGGGGGATCCTTTCTTTTCGCAGCAACAAAGGACAGGGGACGGAGTTTCATTTTACCCTCCCGGTGGATTAGGAAGAGGCAGTAATACTTTATTCATAAATCGATAAGAGGATGGTAAGAAATGCCCTCTACAATGGTTGTATAACCACGAAATAGCAGTTGTTCGTAGCAAGATTGGGAGGGTGTCTATTGAAGAAGCAAGCGATTATTGAAGCGGTGAATTTATGCAAAACCTATTCCACCGGAAGCGAACAATACCATGCTATCCGCAATTTAAGCCTGGAGATTTACGAAGGCGACTTTACGGTGATCATGGGCAATTCCGGATCGGGGAAATCCACGCTGTTGTACATGCTCAGCGGACTTGACACCGTGACCGCCGGTGAGGTTCATTTCCGCGGAGAGCGGATCGATACATTTAACGAGAAGAAAATGGCGGATTTTCGCGCCAAAAGGATCGGTTATATTTATCAAAGCATCAATTTGGTCCCGGATTTAACCTTGTTCGAGAACATCACTCTGCCGGGACATATCTCGGGAAATCCCCCAAAAGAAGTAAATGGCAAGGCAGAGACTCTCATGGACGCGATGGGCATCGGAGATTTGCGGGGCCGCCTGCCTTTCCAGACCTCGGGGGGACAGCAGCAGCGCGCGGCGATTGCAAGGGCGTTGATCAATGCTCCGGAAGTGGTTTTTGCGGACGAACCGACAGGGAGTCTGAATTATGAGCATGGCGTCGCTGTGCTGAACATCTTGACGGAATTGAACCGAAAGGGACAATCGGTAGTCATGGTAACTCATGATATTCAAGCGGCTTGCCGCGCCGACCGGCTTATATTCATCCGGGACGGACAAGTCGGAGGATTGCTGGAATTCGGTAAATTCGATGAACGGGACATGGAAACCAGAGAGTCGGTCATCTTTTCCCTTGTTTCGGGAAAGGGGTGAGCAAATGAGGCCTGTCTGGATCCTTTGCCGCTCCTATTTGCGCAAGAGGAAAATTCAAAACTTACTGATCGCCCTGCTCATTATGCTGTCCACGTTGCTATTGACGACGGCGGCCCTTGTTTTTGCCAACACGGGGAACCTATATACGGATATGCATCAAAAGACAGCCGGCGCCCATCAAATACTAACGATGGGAGATGAGCTTCACGATCCCCGGCTGATTCAGAAGTGGTGGGATGAGCAGTCCGATGTTCAGGCGACCGCACTGATACCGTTTCGAAATCTTGACGGATTAACCTATAACGGACAAGAGATTTCCAATATCTATATGTTTATGATGAATACGCCGGAGCAACCCGCTAATGTGGATAAATTGATTTTTGCCCAAGGTACCGAAACAATGACTCCCGCCCAAGGAACGATATGGATACCTACCTCCTTGGCCTACACTCACGGCATTACACAGGGAGATACCTTGACCTTTCAGTCAGGCAGCCGCAACTTCGAATTGTCGGTGTCGGGTATCGTGGTTGACCTGGCATATGGTTCGCCGTTCACGATAAATGCCCGAATTTGGATGAACAGCGAGGATTACGACCGGGAACTGGCTTCTCTGCCCGGGAGCGACCAATATATGATGGGGCTGAGATATGAGGATTACAGTCAAAGTTCGGTGATCTGGGAACGGTTCGAAACCTACCTCGGCACGCCCTATCTGGAGACCAAAAGCGAATTCGAGGAACTATCCTCATTTTACCTGATTATTAATAAGGTCATCGGATTTATCATGATATTTCTCGGATCGGTTATGATGCTCGTAGCCTTGTTTACGGTCGCATTTACCGTTTCGGAGGCGATTATGACCCATTATCGGACGATCGGCATTGTTCGTTCACTGGGTCTGACTTCGAAACAAACCGTAGGGGCTTACGTGCTGCAATATGGCCTGGTTGCTTTGGCGGCCGTTATACCCGGAGTTTTGATCAGCAGGCTGCTGGCAGTCGGCATTGTGAGTAGATCGCTGCAGTATTTGAAAACGGGGGATGACTTATTACAAATACAAGGATTGTCCTTGGGATGGGCTGTCGGTTGCTTTATTTTCCTGCTTGTCTTGATCAGCGTATGGTTATACGCCGGGAAGGCCCGTAAGGTACAACCGGTCCAGGCAATCCGGTACGGGATGTCCGAAGCAGAATACAGCCGGATGGCAAGACGCCTGAATCCCCGGAACAAGAACTCCCGGCTCAGTTTCGGAAGAATACCGGTGACCGGCGTAATTGCGCTGCGGAATTTAAGCGGCAACCGAAAGGCAGCTGCGGTGATGCTGCTGCTGACGACCGTTAGTTCAGCCGTGCTTGTATTAGGGTTTGTCCTTCTGTATAGCATTATTAACATCGCACGGACCTCAGCTTTGTGGGGATATGACGATGCGCCTGCCGTTGTTACGGTGTTTAATCAAGCCGCATTCTCCGGGGAGCGTTTCGAAGCGGATATGAAGTTGGACTCCAGAGTGAAATCGATCGGCTGGAACGACGATATGACCGGGGTATTTCCGCTGGAGGACTCGGGGGTGAAGGATGACCCTTCCCGGTCGCTGAACGTTTATGTCGGCGTACTTGAAGGCGGGTATGAGGAGTTCGGCTTCGCCTCGATTCAGGGAGATAACCCGCGCAACGGGAATGAAATCGCCCTAGGTTTCAACTTGGCGAGAACTCTGGGGAAAGTGCCGGGAGACATGGTCGAGATTTACCTCGAAGGACACAAGCTCACGCTTACGGTGAGCGGGATATACCAAGCGATTTCCAATATGTCGTTTTCCGCCAGAGTAACCGCGGATACGGTGAGAAGTTACCGGCCGGATTACCGTGAAATGGAGATGGGTTATCTAAATCTGTACGACAAGTCGCAAGCCGACGAAATCGTGCAGGACCTGAACCGGAAGTATGGCGACTCGTTGTCGGCCGTGACCCAACAGACGCTGCTGGATTCGGTTTACAAAGAGGCGGAGGTTGTTTTGATCGCTCCAATGGGCTTTATGGGACTGCTGTTTTGTCTGGTCACCTTTCTGATCATTTATAGTTTCTGCCGGATTCAAATCAGAAAAGAGAGCAAAACGTACGGAATTTACAAATCGCTCGGCATGACTTCCCGTAAAATCAGAGCCGCCGTCAGTCTGGGGATTGGGGTCCTTTCACTGATCGGAGCATTTATCGGCTCAGTATGCGGCGTATATCTGCTTCCTCGGCTGCTTGAGCAAATTCTGGTCTCCTACGGCCTTGTCCGCCTCCCGCTTCTGTTGAATGGTGGAGGAATTGCCGTTGTTGCTCTCGTGAGCGTAATAGTAGCCCTCCTGGGATCTTGGTTGTCATCAAGAATTGTAGTCACTACTTCAGCTAGGGATTTGGCGGCCGAATAAAAAGATCTGAAGCTTGAAATAAATGCATGAGCCCGCATCGCCGTACCGGCGGTTATCCGTAATTGGTGAACCTCAGGTAATGGCGATGGGGCTTTTTTTGCACTATAAATTTCGGAGAAAGTTTTAGATTTCTACTTTTGTGTAAGCGCTTCAAAAAAATGCTTGTGATATAAAAACAGGTTTGTTATACTGCACTTGAAAAGCTTTTCAAAGAAGGAAGTAGACAGAATGAAACCAACCATTCGGGATGTTGCCAAGATGGCGGGAGTCTCCATCAGTACGGTATCCCGCGTTATGAACGCACCGGAAACCGTAGTGGAGAGCAAGCGTCTGAAAGTACTCGATGCGATCGAGGAGCTGAAGTATCAGCCGAACTCTTTTGCACGAGGTCTTATTTATCGAAAGTCTTTTACGCTCGGCTTGCTTATTCCGGATATTGAAAACATGTATTACGCCGGCATGATCCGGGGGATGCAGGATGCCTGTATCAAGCTCGGGTACAGCCTCATGATCTGTAATACGGATCGGGACCCGGAGCGCCTGTTGTCGTACATCGATGCTTTTCATGAAAAGCAGGTCGACGGCATCGTGTTCGCCAGCGATATGCTGTTTCCCGAATACTACGACAAGCTGGTGGGATGCCGGATTCCGTTCGTGATGGTCTCGTCGCACTCCGACGAGTACGACATTCCCAGCGTCGAAGTGGACGACGAAGCCGCCGCCTACGATGCGGTCAAGTTTTTGATCGAGCTGGGTCACAAGCAAATTGGAATGATCGGCTTCAACGATGTGAATTCAATTGCGGGACCGCCCCGTATTGAAGGGTTTGCCAGAGCGCTTAAGGAATTCGGTTTGGAGCACAACCTTGAGAAGGTCAAATATGCGAGTCACCGGTTTGAACATGCTTATGAAGCGTCCCACGAACTTTTTTCAGAGTATCCCGATACCACCGCCGTATTCTGCGTCGCCGACGAATTTGCTATGGGTGCGATTTCGTACTTGAAGGATCGTAATGTGCTTGTACCCGGTCAAGTATCCGTCGTCGGATTCGATAATGTCCGCATGGCCGGCATGTTCATTCCAAAGCTCACGACGATCGCCCAGCCCATTTACGAATTGGGCTACCGTTCCGCGGAACAGCTGCATGAACTGGTTACGACGGAAAGCGTGAAGGTCACCCGGGAAAAGATGAAGCATAAACTGATCGTAAGAGAATCCACCAGGGAAAGATGAGCGGCGCTCCTCTCTTTTCCGAAGAGTTTGAAAAGCTTTTCACAAAGGTGCCGGATATATGTCATAGGCCGGAGGAAGAGCGGAGAAGCTTTTAGGAATAGACCGTTTTGCAAACGCATACATAGTATGTGGCAGCAAGACGAAAAGAAGATGAAGGAGTAGAAATTCGCCATTCTTCATGAAGAATATAGCCCGTTTTGGAATTTTGAAAAGCTTTGCAAACTTGTTAAGGAGGTGATTCGCCCTAGCATTGCCGGGACAACAAGACCCTCAGAGGAGGAAGACTGGAAAGAAGGAACTGCTTCTAAAAAATCAAAGGGGATGTTGAAAAGATGAAAAAGACTTCTGGACGCAAATGGTCACTGCTGCTCGTACTTTGTCTTTCATTCACGATGGTGCTCAGCGCCTGCGGGGGCGGAAACAATGCCTCGAAAAGCGAGCCGCCTGCTCCGGCTCCGAGCAACAACGAAGCCTCGGGCAACAATCAGGGCGGAGCGAATAACGGCGGCGACGGCGGCGGTTCCCCGCTGGATTTGGCAATGAAGGGCGAATATAAAGGCACCAAGGTCACGATGTTCGGTCCGTTTGTGGATGCCGACCAGGTGAAGTTCGAAAGTAGCATTAAAGAATTTGAAGAGAAAACAGGCATCGATATTCAATATGAAGGCTCCAAGGAGTTTGAAGCTACGATCAACATCCGGGTTGACGGCGGCAATGCTCCCGATATTGCGGACTTCCCGCAGCCGGGGTTGCTCGCTTCGATTGCCAAGACCGGCAAAGTCATCGATCTGACCACAATTCTGGATCAGGAGAAATTGAAAGCCAACTACAATCAAAGCTGGCTGGACATGGGGACGATGGACGGCAAAGACGGCAAAATCATGGCCGGCATTTGGAACCGCAGCAACGTGAAGAGCTTGGTATGGTATCCGAAAAAGCAATTTGAGGAAGCCGGTTACGAGGTTCCCGAAACTTGGGACGAACTGATGGCTCTGACCGAGCAAATCGCCAAGGACGGGGACGCGGCCTGGAATATCGGCATCGAAAGCGGCGCGGCCACGGGCTGGCCTGCTACCGACTGGGTGGAAGACATCATGCTCCGCACCACGTCGCCCGAAAACTACGACAAATGGGTGAAAGGGGAACTTCCTTTTACTTCTCCTGAAGTGAAGCATGCCGTAGAAGTGATGTCCGAGATCTGGATGAACAAGGACTATGTATACGGCGGCACCAAATCGATCGTAACGACCGCTTTCGGCGACGCTCCGGCTCCGATGTTCGACAATCCGCCGAAATCCTGGTTCCACCGTCAAGGTAACTTTATCACCAGCTTCTTCCCGGAAACGGCTAAAGTTGACGTGGACTATGACTGGTTCTACCTGCCGCCGATCGATGAGCAGTACGGCAAACCGGTGCTCGTAGCGGGCGATATTTACGCGATGTTCAATGACCGCCCTGAAGTTCGCGCGGTAATGGAATTCTTTACGACCGGCGAATCGATCAAGACCTGGGTGCAATCCGGCGGCGTGATCGCGCCGATGAACGACGCATCGCTGGACTGGTACAGCTCGGAATCCGACCGCCGCATGGCTAAGCTCGTACAGGAAGCTTCCACGTTGCGCTTCGACGGTTCGGACCTCATGCCGGGCCAAGTAGGCGCAGGGACGTTCTGGAAAGGCATGACGGACTATGTGAGCGGAACAGCGACTTTGGATAAGGCGCTGGAACAGATCCAGGCGGGCTGGAAGAACTGATTTTTGCGCGCTAGGGTTCGTTGAATGGTTTCGTTCGGCGGTTGTTCTCGGCCGGCGATCGTTCTGATCTGGTGGTTGGTCTCGGCTAACGGACACCACGGACCTTAAAACGCCGAAATCACGGCATTTCAATTTCTAACGGCCATGACAGCCCTTAAATGCTTGTTGAACGCCTATTTTCGGGGCAATGGAGTGAGTTAAGGGCCTGTGTGTCCGTTAGGTTTGCAAAGCAGCCTTTTTAGATCTAATAACGGCTCTGGTGTCCGTTAGATGGGTCATAGGGGAATGGAACTGCCGAAAGGCACCGAAAGTGCTGTAATGCACCGGAACAGGAGAGGGGCTGAGTTAAACGCGAACTGGCCCCTCTTTTTTCATCGGAGCCAACAAACTTGGCGAACGCTTACGAAGTCAGAAGTCGGTTTTGCTCCGCAAAACTAAGTGAACGCTTACGAAGTAGTTTGCTCCGCAAACTTAGCACATGCTTACGATGTTAGTTTTGCTCCGCAAAACTTTGAGGAGGAGCCATTATGAGTGCACAAGCGAAGCAGGGAGTTAGCCTAAAAGCCGTGTTATTGTCGGTTGTTATCCTTTTGGGCAATCTCGTGGTTCATGGCGCGATCTTTATGTTTTTCCGCGATTCGACGTTGAATCCGCTGGTGACTGCCGTGCTGGCGGTCATTTGGGGCGTGGTGGGCGTCTATCTGCTGTACTTTACGCTGAATCTCGCGGCCGAACAATATCCCGAACGGGTCCGCAGGAGAATTCTGCCGTACATTTTCATCGGGCCGGGGGCGATCTTGCTGGGTTGGCTGCTGGTATTACCCGCGCTACGGACGCTTTACCTGAGTTTTTTCAATGCATCCTCGGAAAAATTCGTCGGCTTGGCGAATTACGCCGCCATCTTCAGCGACCGATTGATGGGCATCGCGCTTCGCAACAATCTGCTGTGGGTGTTTGTCGGTACCCTGGCTTGCGTAGGCCTCGGTTTGCTGATCGCGATATTGGCGGACCGCAGCAGCTTCGAGAAACTGGCCAAGTCGATCATTTTCATGCCGATGGCTATTTCCTTCGTGGCCGCCGGGGTAATCTGGAAATTTGTTTACTACTACCAGCCCGGCGATGAGCAAATCGGTTTGCTCAATGCGATCGTTACTTTTTTCGGGGGCGAGCCTCAGGCCTGGACGAGTATGCTCCAGCCATGGAACAATTTTTTCCTCATACTCATTTTGATTTGGATGCAAACGGGCTTTGCCATGGTGATCTTCTCCGCAGCGATTAAAGGGGTTCCCGAGGATATTTTGGAGGCGGCGCGCGTGGACGGGGCGGGGGAAGTCAAAATCTTTTTCGGCATCATGATTCCTTACATCTCCGCGACGATTCTTACGGTAACCACTACGATTATCGTCTTTACGCTGAAAATATTTGACGTCGTCATGGTTATGACAGGCGGTCAATACGATACGGAGGTTGTTGCCACGCAGTTTTACCGGCAGTTTTTCATGTACCGCAATTTCGGGTACGGTTCGACTCTGGCGATCGTGCTGCTCATTGCCGTCTTGCCGGTGATCCTCATTAATCTGCGTCAGTTCCGCAAACAGGGGGGATTTTAATGGTCGGCAGAAAAAAGCGAAAAGGCAGCAAAACCGTCGTCAATCTCGTCCTTGGTTTCATTTGCCTGATTTGGCTGATTCCTACGCTCGGCTTGTTCATTTCTTCCTTCCGGCCTGCGGCGGACATTCTGCAAACCGGCTGGTGGAACGTGTTTCCCCATCAGGATTGGAAAAAATCCGGCGAGACCATCCAGTTGTCCAAAGAGACGGATTTGCGGCAGCCGATCGAAGTGGGCGGCAAAACGTTTACCGATGACCAACTGAAATCGGGGGTGACCGTGGACGGCGACCGCCTGATGTGGGAGAACCGCAGAGCCCGCACGTTAAGCGTGATGGAGCAGGGTTGGGAGTTTAAGCCGGCGCTGACGCTGGACAATTACAAAAACGTGCTGTCCGGCAAGGAGTATAAACTGAAAAATGCCGACGGCAGCGAAACGGTGCAAAAAGGCAGCGGCTTGTCCCAGGCGTTCTGGAACACGCTGACGATCGCGGTTCCGGCCACGGTGATTCCGGTGCTGATCGCTTCTTTTGCCGCTTACGCGTTTGCATGGCTGCGTTTCCCGGGCCGCAAGACGCTGTTCGTCGTCATTATAGCCATGCTCGTCATTCCGCTTCAGGTGGCGTTGATCCCGGTCCTCAAAGATTATACGGCGCTGGGGCTCAACGGAAGTTACCTCGGAATCTGGCTGGCGCACACGGCCTTCGGCTTACCGCTCGTCATCTATTTTATGTATAACTTCATCAGCCAGTTGCCCAAGGATTTGTTCGAATCGGCTTTTATCGACGGGGCAAGCCATTTTACGATCTTCTCGCGGCTGATTCTACCGTTGTCCGTACCGGCGCTGGCTTCCATCGGCATTTTTCAATTCCTTTGGGTATGGAACGATTATCTCGTCTCGCTCATCTTTATCGGGAACCAGCCGGACGTGCAGGTCATGTCGATGAAAATCGCCGATCTCGTCGGCTCGCGCGGCAATGACTGGCACTTGCTGACCTCGGCCGCTTTCATTTCAATGCTGATGCCGCTCGCCATCTTTTTCCTGCTGCAAAAATACTTTGTCAGAGGGTTGATGGGCGGATCGGTGAAAGGCTGAGTTCGCTGTCTTTGGGAGACCAGTTTCGTTTCGGGAGGAGCCTCATGTCTATGAAAACACAGATCAAGATGGAGCAGGGCACGCATCCGGAAGCTTTGTATCCTTACGAAGCGTGGCGTATCCGGGAAGAGGAGTATTCGGAAATAAATCATCAGAGAAACGAGAGCGTTTTTGCGCTCGGGAACGGCTATATCGGGCTGCGCGGCAACTTTGAAGAAGGGTACCATGGAACGGAAGGATCGTCGGTTACCGGCAACTATTTGAACGGATTTTACGATTCGGAGCCGATCCATTATCCGGAAGGAGCTTACGGATATCCGGCACGCAACCATGCGATGCTGAATGTGCCGGACGCCAAAATCATCCGGCTTGAGATCGAAGGCTATCCCTTCAGCTTACAGAGCGGAACCGTCCACATGCACAGCAGGGAGCTGGATATGAAGGGGGGACTGCTGCATCGGCAGGTGGAATGGGAATCGCCGGCCGGTCACCGGGTCATGATCAAGATCCGGCGTCTCGTCGCCTTGGAACGCAAGCATCTTGCTGCGATCTCTTATGAGGTTACGGCCCTCAATTTTGATGGAGAGCTGAGATTGATCTCGCTGATTAACGGAGAGGTCGCGGGAGCGGAAGGAGGTTCTCCGGGCGATCCGAGGGTAGGGGCGCGGCGTCTGGAGCCGAGCCTGCTGCTGGAACAGAGCGGCAGGGAGGCGGCCGGATGCTGGATGAAGCACCGGACGAGGAACACCGGATTTTCGCTGGTGACGGGAATTAGACACTCCATGGATGTCCCGGGAGAGGTGGAAAATAGAGTGGTCGCCGATGGTCCCCGCAAAGGAATACAGTATGTGTTTCCGCTCGAAACCGGGGAGACGGCGCGGCTCACCAAGTATATTGCTTACCACACCTCCAAGGACTACCCGGAGGAGGAACTCGTCCCTCGTAACGTCAAGGTGCTGACGGACGCCGAGCAAGCGGGTTTTGAGGCGCTAGCTGCTGAGCAGCGTGTCTTTTTGGACCGGTTCTGGGGCCGGGGAGATGTGGAGATTGAAGGCGACCCCGCGCTTCAGCAGGGAATGCGGTTCAATGCTTTCGGCTTGCTGCAATCGGTGGGGCGGGACGGGGTCACCAATATCGGGGCCAAAGGGCTGACCGGCGAAGGGTACGAGGGGCATTATTTTTGGGATACGGAAATGTACATGCTGCCTTTCTTTACGTTCACCCAGCCGGAGATTGCCCGGGCATTACTGGAGTTCCGCTATGCGACGCTGGACAAAGCGCGGGAACGCGCGGCGGAGATGTCGCAGAAAGGGGCGCTATATCCTTGGCGGACGATCGCCGGTGAGGAGAATTCGGCCTTTTTTCCGGCGGGAACGGCGCAGGCGCACATCAATGCGGATATCGCATACGGAATCCGGCAGTATGTGTTGGCGACAGGGGATTCGGATTTCCTCGCCGAAAAAGGCGCGGAGATTCTGTTCGAGACATCCCGGTTCTGGGTTGATCTCGGCCACTTTAACCCGGCACGGGGCGGGGCGTTTTGCATCGATGCCGTAACCGGACCCGACGAGTACACGGCCATCGTCAATAACAACGCCTACACGAATCTGATGGTTCGGGAACAGCTGAATTATGCCTGCGAAACGGTAGCCCTGCTGCAGAGGACCTATCCGGAGCAATACGCTCGTCTGGAGCGGGAAATCGGGCTTACGGAGAACGAGGTGACGGAATGGAAAAGAGCGGCGGACCTTATGTTTGTTCCATTTGATGAAGAGCTCGGGATTTACGCGCAGGACGATACGTTTTTGTCGAAGAAAAAATGGGATTTTGCGGGCACGCCGGGAGATAAATACCCGCTGCTGTTGCATTACCATCCGCTCGTTATTTACCGCCATCAGGTATTGAAGCAAGCCGATCTTGTAATGGCGACGTTTTTGCTCGGGGACCGGTTCTCCCTGGCCGAAAAAATTCGGAATTACCGGTATTACGAGCCGTTGACCACGCACGATTCCTCCTTATCGCCCTGCATTCACAGCATTATGTCTGCGGAGATCGGCGATCTGGAGGGGGCGTACAAGTATTTCAACCGTACGGTACGGATGGATCTGGACGACGTCAACCGGAATGTAAAAGACGGCCTCCATACCGCCGCGATGGCGGGTTCTTGGATGTCGGTCGTAAACGGTTTTGGCGGTCTGCGGCTGTATGGGGACGGCATACTTTCATTCTCCCCCGCCCTGCCGCCGCAGTGGGAGAGCTGCCGGTTCAAAGTGGCGAACCGCGGCAGATTGCTGGAGGTTTGCATCGGGCGCGATGAGGTGGCGTACACGCTGCTTGAAGGCGATGCATTTACGATACGGCACAAGGGAGAGCTGGTCCATTTGGCGCCCGGGAAGAAAATTGCAATGTCCCTGGCTTTGCGGCTGGAGGCTGTAATCTTCGATTTGGACGGCGTGATTACGGACACGGCGGAGTATCATTACTTTGCCTGGAAGGAGCTTGCGGACGAACTTGGCATTCCTTTTGACCGGAACGTCAATGAGCGGCTTAAGGGCGTTAGCCGGAGCGAGTCGCTGGAAATTCTGCTGGAGAAGAGTCGCCGTTCCTGGACCGCCGCGGAGAAGGAAGACCTCGCTGCGCGGAAGAATGACCGCTACCGCCGGTTGATCGGCCAGTTGACGCCGGGCGATGTGCTGCCGGGCATCCGCGAGCTGCTGGCCACGCTGCGCGAGCGGGGGATCGCCGCCGGGCTGGCATCGGCCAGCCACAACGCCCCGCTGATCCTGGAGCGGCTGGACGCCGGCTCCTGGTTCCAGGCGGTGGCGGACCCCGTCGGCGTCGCCAAGGGCAAGCCGGACCCGGAGATATTTCTCCGGGCGGCGGAGCTGCTCGGCGTGCCGCCTGAGAACTGCGTCGGCGTCGAAGACGCGGCCGCAGGCATCGCGGCGATCCACGCCGCCGGGATGAAGGCGGTCGGCATCGGCAGCGCCGACCGGCTCGGCGGGGCCGACTTGCTCCTCGCGTCGACCGCCGAGCTGAGCGCGGAACGGCTGCTTGCGCTGTTCCGCTAGCGGCCTCACGGGCGGTGCCCGGGTCGCGCTGCCTGTGCGGCGCGCGAGCTGCAGCCCAACGCTGAGCCCAGACCAGCTCAGCAGCTTGCAGCTCGGCACTAGCCACGCATGCCCGGTATACCTCCGTGCACGGATAGCTATGTGCAAACCGCATTACCAAAGGCCGCTTCGTCCGCCGACCACATGTCGGACGAAGCGGCCTTTGACCTTTTTTCGCGAGATTGTTGGATATCGAAAGAATATAACTGTAAAACCTCCAGCTAATTTGCCCTAAACATACATTTTGAAAGAATTAACTGGAAAACCTCCAGCTAATTGAGCCGATTTGGGCACGACAGGAGAAAATCGCGGTAATTAACTGTACTATTTCCAGTTAAATGCTCGAGCAACACTCTAAAGTCAAAATTAGCTGTAGGTTTTCCAGCTAATTTTCCGCATCCCTGTTTATGAGGCTAAGGAGGCCATTCGCGCCAAGTATCGTCAGTAGGAGGGAGGAAGCTTTACTCCGTAACAATACTTATAGATTCCTCCAACATACCCGGTTACTGACAACCCTCCTTAATCCATCCATCTCACACACTCAGCAACCAGCAGTACCACGCACCAGCTTCCTCCACACCCCAAGTTACTCACAAACCCTGCATATTCATCCATCTCTCGCACTTACCAAACAGCACCTTGCATCAACTTCCTCCCGCTCCCAGTTACTCACAATCCTCCTTATTCCAGCCATATCCACTCACCTCAGCAACCGGTAGCCCACTCGCACCAATTATATCCACCTCATTTACCAGCAATCTTGATGCGTCCGGTCCGTTCATTGCGGCCAGCAGCGAAATGGAGACTGGTGTACGAAATAAGATGGAAAGTAAGTTCTCTGGTAATATGAATGTCTTAGGGGGTGTCATCTTTCTGGAATTCCCGCAAGGTTCGTGGCGAGTTAATAAGACGAGTTAATTGCGAACAGGTTATTCCCGAAGTATCTACGCGGAAGTGACTATCGCAGAAAGTAAACCGGCGGCATACTAAAGCGGAGCGTCAGGTTAAGGTATACTAGGTTTAGCGATGGAAGTACAAATATGCGAGTGGGGAGAACAACCGTATGGCAAATATCAACGAAATCGCCAGGCTGGCCGGCGTGTCGGTATCGACCGTATCCCGTGTGCTGAATCATCATAAATATGTGTCCGAAGATAAACGGGCCGCGGTTCAGAAAGTCATCGATGAGATGAATTACACGCCCAACCGGAACGCCGTCGATTTAATCCGTGGAGAGACGAAGAAGATCGGGGTCATTATCCCGTATACGAATAATCAGGCCTTCGATCAGCTTTTGCATGGGGTGCTCAACCGGTCTGTGGAGAAAGACTATGCGATCATGGTACTGCCAACCAAATACGATCGCGATAAGGAAATCGAACACCTCTCCATGCTGAAAAACAAATTGCTGGACGCGATCATTATCACGTCGCGGGCCAATCCTTGGGAAGATATTATACCTTTTACCGAGTACGGTTCGGTGATTTCTTGCGAGTATACGGAATGTCCCGAAATCGGCTGCTCTTATCTGGACCGGTATGCCTCTTACCTTGAAGTTTTTCAATTGCTTAAAAAGAAGGGGCATCGTAAAGTCGCCTTTACTACGGCCCGGGGAACCGAAAGCGTCAGCACTCTCCAAACGATTGCAGCTTACGAGAACGTGTTCGGCAAGTTGAATCCGGCTTACCATCATTCCGATTGCTTCAGTTTTGAAGACGGATGTTCGGCGGGGCGGCAGCTGTTGAGCTTAGATCCAAGACCGACGGCGGTATACGCGAACGGGGACGAGGTTGCCGGAGGGATTTTCAAGTATGCCAAATCGCTGGGACTGACTATCCCTGCAGACCTGGCCATTATCGGGCAAGAAAATCAGCCGGTCGGCACCGGGCTCGATCTGTCCACGATGGACCATCAACTGGTGAAAGTAGGGGAACAAGCTTTTGACCTCGCCACGGCCAAATCCAAAGAAAAGGTGGAAACGCCTTATAAATTGATCCTTCGCTCCTCGATTTAGGGGTTGACCTGAAATCCATTTCATCTTTTATGCTGGAATCGGTTCGAAGGCATGCCAATAACGGGAGGTTAAAAGAAATGTACACATCCATTATTTATGATGTAGACGGCACATTGATCGATACGGAGCGTGCCGTTCTGGGATCGCTGCAAAAAATGCTGAACATCGATTACGGGATGGCGATGGAAAAGCGGGATTTAACTTTTGTGCTTGGTATCCCCGGGGCTGTGGCGCTACCTCAGCTGGGCATTCAAAATGTTGAAGAAGCCAATGACCGGTGGAATGAATACATGAAGGATTTTTATTCCACCGTGAGCGTATTTGACGGGATTACTCAAGTTCTACAAACGCTGAAACAAAGGAATCTCAAGCAGGGAATAGTCACCTCCAAAACGGGCGAGGAACTGAAGGATGACTTTATACCGTTCGGGCTTATGGAGTATTTAACCTATAAGGTCATTGCGGAAGATACCGCAAAACATAAACCTCATCCTGATCCCCTGTTAAAATACCTGGAGATTTCCGGCTCGGATCCCAAAAACTCCATTTATATCGGCGACACGATATATGATTTTGAATGCGCAAGAGAGGCGGGAGTCGATTTTGCCCTGGCCCAGTGGGGCTGCAAAAATCACGAAACCATTCCGGCCAGGTACAAATTGGCGCGACCTGAGGCACTTTTGAAACTGATCCAACTGTAAATATTGATAAAATTTTCCTAAAGAGATAAATTATTGTTGCATTTTCCCAACTACAACTGTAGAATGAAATTACGAACTACAACTGTAGAACGAAAGGCGGTGGTTGTTATCAAGCATGAAGTGAACATTACGGAAGCGGAACATATCGTAATGGAAGTCATCTGGGGGAAGAACCCAATCTCGTTTCCTGATATCTTGGAAGCAGTGAAAGAGACCGAGTCATGGAGCAGCACCACCGTGCATACTCTTTTATCCAGGCTAGTGAAAAAAGGCGCAATCAGCGTCGATAAAACGACATCCAAATTTTTATACGCCCCTCTGATCAGTTTCACGGAATACAGAAAGCAGGAGACGGATTCTTTCCTGAAAAAAATGTACAAGAACTCGTACAAGATGTTCATGGCGAATTTTATAGAAGAAGCGGACCTATCCCGGAAGGAAATCGAAGAACTGCAGAGCCTGCTTGATCAGTATAAAGATAAAAACAAAAAGGGGTGATGGCTTATGGTAGCACATCTTTTTTATGTGATCGTTTTCTTTTCCCTGGTGAGCGTTTTGGTGATTGGATTGATCACCGGAACGAAGCGGCTGTTCGGCATACGCATGTCAGCGGAGTGGAACTATTATGTTTGGTTGATTCTGATGCTCCAGCTTCTGTTTTTTATCAACCCGTCCGCAATTATCAATCAGTTTGGCAGGGTTCAAGGTGTTTTTGGACAAACCGGAGATGCAAGCCAGTACGAGTCGTTTCTTCCGGGATTTAAAATAGCTTCGGTCATATGGTGCTTCGGTTTCCTGCTAATGTTCCTGTACGCGGGAATCGCACTGATCGTCCTTCATATAAAGTTTCGTCATGCTTCCCGTTGTACGGATCCCGCGGTGATGGAGCTGGCTAATCGATGCCGGCTTATGCTCCGGATGAAACGCCGGGTGCAGATTCTGTGCGTATCCTCCAATATTCCGCCTGTCCATATCGGATTGTGGAAACCCAAAATCCTCTTATCCAGCTCTTTACTAAACTCCTTATCACCCGGTCAACTTCAGCATGTCCTGATGCATGAGCTTGTACATATCAAACGAAGAGATTTATGGCTTCAAGTCACTTTTGTCATTCTAAGGTGTACTCATTGGTTCAACCCCCTGATTTGGTTCGCCATGCGCGATATGAAAAATAGCGGAGAAGTAGCTTGCGACGCAGCGGTTCTTAAATGTCTGGGAAACGAAGCGAGATCGGAGTACGGGCAAACCTTGATCGACTTGCTCAGGTTATTTCCGAAATCTTCATCATCGGTCGGAACGCTCGGCATGCATAGCAAGAAGATTCTGACCCGTAGAATCCGGCAGATTGTTCAAGGATCTCCCAAAGGTGTCCCACGGGTTTATGGTTTAATGTTATCGGTTTTGTTGATCCTGGTAGTCGCTTTTGCCTCGGATCTGTTTCAACATGATTTTTTTGGGAGCAACGGCTACGCTTCTACTTCGGAAAGAGTCAAATAAGTTCAATCACTTGAGGATTGAGTGACGATTTATCCCATTGTTTTTTGTGTCTGGCAGAGACATAGCAACTTATAAAAATTACTAAGGGGACTTTTTATCTTTTTGATTCCAAATATAAACATAAAAATAAAATGCTGTAAATACGCCTTGGTTGGAAAAGAGAGATTGTCCACCTAAAAAAAGGAGTGTTTAACTATGGCAAGTCATATTAATCTTTTGAATCGTAAACCGAATCAATTTCTGGATAGTCCTCTTAAGGCCTGCGGCTGGTGGGCAAGCGATATTTGCGGTACGGACCCTGATGGCTGCGGAGCTTGGTCAAATGACTGTTGTTCCGTATCCGACGGCGGCGCATGCGGACTTGGAGCTTATGATTGCACCGACGCCAACGGCTAAGGTGGCGGCTTAATCGTTCCATTCTAATGTGATGCAATATTCTCTGCCAGGCTCTTTTTTATATAAAAAATATCTTCTAAATAGGAAGTGATTTCAATGATAGAGTACCCGCGAATTGTTGAGAATCATGTATTCAAAATGAACGATCAATCTCTTTTGTTTGATGTGAACCGCTGCAAACTGTTTAGCATTGATGACCCGACGTCCGTTGTGGCCGAATTGTGCGACGGGAGACATGTTCAGGCATTAAGAGAGACGGCAGCAGATATTTTGAGTCTCCGTAAGGAAGAGATAGACCAATTATTAAGCGAGCTCGATGAGGCCGGCCTGCTTAGCGAGGCTCCTTCGGTCATCGGCAGTAAATTTGAAGAGTTGGGAGTTCCCACAAATTACTCGGTTTCCGCCTTGGCTCTGCATGTTATTCATGACTGTAACCTGCGGTGTGCCTATTGTTATGGTGGAGGAGGGGATTTTGGCGGCGAGCGCGTAGCCATGTCCGAAGAAGTGGCGTTAAAGGCCGTTGATTTTCTGATTCGGGAGAGCGGGGACCAGCAAAGTTTAAACATTACTTTCTTTGGCGGCGAACCGTTGATGAACTTGCCGTTAATCAAGAAGGTTACGGAATATTGCCGTCAGAAAGAACGGGAGACCGGTAAAACCTTCAATTTGGGCATGACCACGAATGGAACGCTGCTGACCGACAAAACACTGAAATATTTGAACGAAAACCGGATATCCGTAGGAATCAGCATTGACGGCCCGAAGGAGACCCATGATAAATACCGTCGATATGAGGACCAGTCCGGGAGTTTCGACAGGCTTATGGAGGGCACGCGTAAACTTTTGGACAGCAGAGACGGAAGAGTTACGGCCAGAATTACCGTTACGCGCGACAATCTTAATATTGTCGATATTACTAAGTTTATTTCCGAACTGGGATTCCGGAAAGTTAATCTTGCCCTTGTATCTACAAGCGATGGCTCTCCACTGTCGATTCGTAAGGAGGATCTGCATTATATTGCCGAACAATACCAGCAGCTTGCCGAAGAATTTATCGCGTCCATCAAAGAGAAAAAACGCTATTTCATAAATGTTTTTACGTCCCGGCTTGAGCTTCTGCATAACCGGAAATTCATGTTCTATGATTGCGGGGCGGGCAGAAGATACATGGCGGTTTCTCCGGAAGGAGGAATTTATATGTGCCATCGTTTTGTCGGCATGGAAGAGCAGCGCATGGGAGATCTGGATCACGGGTTTTCAGAGGACATGCTGCGGGATGTCGTTAATTCCCATGTAGAGCAAAAGGAAGGCTGCGGCGATTGTTGGGCGCGATATATGTGCGGCGGGGGATGCTTCTATAACTCGGTTGAAAAAGGCGGCACCTTGCGCAGTTCACCGGGTGATTTTTGCGATTCCTACAAAAGCTTGTTCGAAACAACCATGTATTTGTATCATCAGCTTCAAAGTTATGACGACACCATCATCGACCGGCTGCTTGCACCAAGGGGAAGCAATTATTTCGATGAGATCGATGAAATGGAGCGGAGAGGCGAATTGGTATGAACATTGCGATCGATAATGTGACCAAAGTTTACAAGGGAGGAATCACGGGGATCGACAAGTTGTCCCTCGGTATAGGATCTGGCGTTTTTGGGCTGGTCGGCCGCAACGGAGCGGGAAAAACTACCTTAATGCGCATGCTGGCAACCTTGCTGGAGCCTACGACCGGTAACATCAGAATCGGAGACTGGTCGGTCACTAAGGATGGAAAGCAAATTCGCAAGGAGTTAGGATATCTTCCCCAGGACTCGGGGATTTATCCTAACTTGACTGCCGAGGAATTTTTGGATTACATGGCTCAACTGAAGGGGATTAAGGTGGCTAAGGAGAGAACCCTGCAAGTTAACCGGGTCGTGGAACAAGTTGGTCTTCAAGCTGTAAGCAAGCGTAAAATGAGCGGTTATTCCGGAGGGATGAAGCGCCGAGTCGGAATCGCACAAGCCCTGCTCGGTAATCCGGGACTTCTCATCGTGGATGAACCGACCGCCGGATTGGATCCCGAGGAAAGGGTGAGGTTTAAAAGCGTCCTTTCGCAAATCGGCAATGAGAGAACCGTCATCTTATCCACGCATATCGTTGGCGATATTGAACAAATTTGCCGCAAGCTGGCCATCCTTCATGAAGGAAAGCTGGTTTATCAAGGCGGAATTTCCGACCTGATCGGGCATGTTCAGGGAAGAGTAAGAACAGTTACGGTCCCGGAAAGTGAGGCCGACCATTATAGGAATCAATATTATACAATTTCCACGGCTTATACGGAGAAGGGAGTTGAAATCCGGTTTATAACGAATAGACAAAGTCCGGTCGTAGGCGAGAGCGTTCATGCTACGTTGGAGGATGCTTATTTATTTATGATAAATGAGGGGTGGGCAGATGAGTAAATGGCATGCGGTAACCATGAGCGAGTTTCATATGCAGTTAAGAAGGATAGCGCCTTGGCTATCCATGCTGATTCTGTTCGGGCTTTACCTATGGGATTCTTATCCCGGTACCTCGAATCTGGCCCGGTTAAGTGAATTGAACAATCATTACTATGTGGCTCAAAGAACTTCCGAATTGTTCGGAGAGTTCTTCGTTATCATTGCCGCGGTGCTTACTTCGGATCGAATTCTTCGGGACAGGAACTTAAGGGTAGCAGAGATCATTATGTCATCCCCTTTATCGCGTTTTTCTTACATTACTGGAAAATATGCAGGCAATGTATTGGCATTACTGCTTGTTTGTTTTGTTTTTAATACTTGTGTAGCACTGACTCAAGCATTTTTTAATCCTGAGCCGTTTATAGTTACGCCTTACGCTGAGGCGTTTTTGCTTATTTTTCTGCCGTCCGTCTTATTCGCGGTAGGGCTGTCCATGGCCGGCTCCACAATACTTGGGAGCGCCAAGGGGTTTAGTGCTCTATTTTTGGTGTATGCCGTATTTTGTTTGACCAAATTTTACAATAGCTATGAGACTCCTTTTTACCAACTGGTTGCTGATGCGCCAAAACTCATTTTCTACTCCGGCAGACCGGAAAACCTGCCTTACCAAAGCGCGTATATGAACTTGATGTTTCTGTTCCTGGCGGGACCGATAGCGGTAGCTCTTCTTATTCTGATTAAGTACAGGAAGGGGAGAGCCGTGTGAGTTTGCTTCTCCGGGAGTACAGAATTATCGGCTTGAACATGATCTGGATCCCCGTTTTGGTTACCTTGATTTACTCGGTCATGATCTTTACGGTCCCGGATCATCCGCCGTTTCTGATTACGATTTATGCCGAATTCGTCATGCCGATCATAGGCGCCGTTTTTACGGGGTATCTGATTCAGATGGAAGGCGATCGCTTAATCGAACTGCTGCTGACTCTCCGCAAACCGATCCTTGTGATCTTGCTGATCCGGTATTTGATCATTGTCATGACCTTTGTCCTGATCTCTCTTTTATATATTTTCTTTATAAGAGTCACCTATAATGCATATCCCATCCCTATTTATCTGGGGGCCATAATCCCACCGCTACTGCTTCTTTCTTCTTTATCGTTGTTGTTTTCCATTTTGTTTAAAAGCAATAGCTTGGGAAGTATGTCGGCTGCACTGGTTTGGGGGATTCAATTAATTGCCGTATCGCTTAAACGTTATGAATGGTTTGAATATATGTTCCTTTTTGAAACTTATTATCTATTGGACTCTCCCTTATGGATCTGGAATCGGGCCTTCTTAATCTTCGGTACGATCCTGATCTGGGTCTTGATAGCCGTTTATACGGCCAAAAGAGAGAGAGTGCTGAAATGAGCACGGTTGGCGCGGTTGCATTCGTGGTTTTTATAGGGTTCAATCTGTTGTGCTTAAAATATAAACGGCTTAAAAAATGGGCGGGACCGGCTGCCATCCTCGTAATGCTTCTGATTCCGTCGTTATGGAAGCATATCGCCAGAGGAAGCAGCTTGCTTATGATTCTTATCGCCATATTGTCAGGTTACTTCGCCTTTATGGGATCGCTGATGCTTATCAATCGAAGGGTCTCCAAAGACGAAGTTCTCTCCATTTTTCAACTCGCAAAAATGAAGGGCGGCTGGAAGACAGGCTCTTATTTTTTTATGACCGTTCTTTCCTGTCTTTTGGAAGAATTTTTGTGGAGAGGGACGATTCAGTCGTTTCTGGGAAATACGTGGATTGCCGTACTGCTTACTTCCGTCTTATTTACGATAAGTCATATCCGAAGGCGATTTAAATATGTCCAGATGCTGGATATTTTCTGTTTTTCCCTACTCCTTGGCGGCATCTTTGCCGTTTATCAGGATATTTGGTTTGTTGCCGTTGTTCATTGCAGCAGAAATATTGGCGTGATTTGTCATCAAGAACTTATGCGGGAAGCCCAAAAACCACAGGTCACGACCCAAAGGATGATCTCCCGTGAAAAAGCAGGGCATTAGTCACTATAAGCGGCTACTTGTTTATTTAAGGCCGCAATGGCCTTTGATATTACTTACTTTGATCTGTTCTATTCTTAGCGCGGTATTATCATTAACTTTGCCGGTCGGATTCGGAAAGATCATAGATTCCGT
Source organism: Fontibacillus forbon (assembly GCF_046559655.1). Classification (NCBI taxonomy): domain Bacteria; kingdom Bacillati; phylum Bacillota; class Bacilli; order Caryophanales; family Paenibacillaceae; genus Fontibacillus; species Fontibacillus forbon. The sequence continues at coordinate 292,199 of NZ_JBKGFV010000005.1, forward strand.
TTCGGAAAACAAGGAGTTTCGAAACCTCGTTATTCTAATTTCGATGATGTGCGGTCTATTGCTGATGCGGGCACTTTTGTCCTTTGCCGGAAGCCTGGCGTATGGAAAAGTAAACAATACGGTGCTGATGAATATTCGTTGCGCTATGTTTGAACATATGCAGAGACTTCCGGTTCGATATTTTTCCGCAACAAAGGAAGGAACGATTATGTCGCGCTTTCTAAATGACGTAAACGCTCTTCAGACGGTAAGCACGGGAGCGATCCTTACGATCGTTACCGATACTCTGCTTTTTATCACGATCGTATCCACCCTTTTTATTCATAATGCGGGTTTAGCTTTGGTTTCTTGCTTGTTGCTCGGAGGTTATATTATTGCTTTGAAAAATAATAAGAAGATCAAGCAGATCAGTCTGCTCAACCAGGAGAAGATGGCGGAGGTTACATCTACGCTCTCGGAATCGTTAGCCGGCATCAGAACGATTAAAATTTTCGGTGCCGAGCGGCGACAGATGGCTTTATATAAACAAGGGTTACAGGAATGGTTTGCGAATAGTATTCGCTTGCTTATGACGATGTCTATATCCAGAGAGGTAGCGGGGTTTATTACAAGCATAGGGCCTATTCTTGTCCTGGGTTATGGCGCGATTCTCGTTAACCGAGGAATGTTCTCTTTAGGGGAACTCGTTACGTTTTACACGTTATTATCCCAGCTATATGCTCCATGCCGAAGATTGGCCCAAATCAATTTGAGCATGCAAACCGGATTGGTCGCGATGAAACGCGTTTTTGATTTCCTGGATGAGGAGGAAGAACAAGACGTTACCCATTCGCTCGGGAAGTCCAGCAACCACCGAGGGAAAATTGAGTTTGAAAATGTTACATTTGCTTATGATCCTAATCAGCCCGTATTGGATCGGGTTTCTTTCACGATTGAAGCGGGGCAAAGCATAGGGCTCGTAGGGGCAAGCGGCGTAGGCAAAAGCACTTTGGTTCAGCTATTATTGCGTTTTTACGATCCGCAGGAAGGCAGAATTTTATTGGATGGCGAAGATATCAAAACCTTTAGCCCGAGAGAATTAAGAGCCGGAGTCGGCGTTGTGAATCAGGAAGTTTTTTTGTTTAATGCGTCCGTGATGGACAATATTAGATACGGTTTTCCCGAAGCGACGGAGGAACAGGCCAAAACCGCCGCCGCTGCGGCGTATGCTCATGAATTTATCCAATCTTTCTCTGAAGGTTATGATACGATCGTCGGCGACCGGGGAATCAAAATGTCCGCAGGGCAAAGGCAAAGAATATCCATCGCGAGAGCGATTCTGAAAAATCCGCAAATCCTGATTCTCGACGAGGCCACTTCATCCCTCGATTCCGAATCCCAGCTTACGGTACAGTGTGCACTGAACGAATTTATTGTAAATCGTACATGCATAGTCATTGCGCACAGGCTTTCGGCGGTTTCGCAGTGCGACAAAATTTATGTCCTGAAAGACGGGAAAATCGTGGAGTCCGGCAAGCATGCGGAGTTGATTGAAAACAAATCTTTGTATTGGAGCTATTATTCGAATGAATCCGGCCTTGTTAGTGAGGGAGGATGAGATTTCATTCTTCCCAAAACAGATCATTAAGCGTTCTGGACAACGCCTTGCAAATAGCGAGGCATAAACTGAGCGACGGATTGTACTTGCCGAGTTCGATGAGTCCGATCGTTTGTCGGGACACGCCCACAAGCTGGGCCAATTCATCCTGGGACAGATCCTTTTCTACCCGGGCCATTTTCAATTTGAGATTTTTCATGTGTATGGCCCCTTTCTTCAAGAATCCAGAAGATCATTATCGGAAGCTTTTTTGCTTGCCTTGTTGGCCAATGAATGGGAAGCTGCAAGAATCCCGATAAAGAACGGTAAGTAAATCATGAGCGAAACCATAAAGACAATAAAGAAATACCAGACCTGCGTTGAAAATAGGCCGTCTCCGTAAAGAATTGCACTGCGGATGCCAAAGAACAAGGAGATCGCCAGGCCGGTGGCGAGGCCGGACAACATGTTTTTGCGGCTGTACGTCATTTTGCTCCGGTTGTCATGCGCTTCGACCTCTTCGTAATAGATCCCGAGTGTTACGGTCCTGATAGTGTAATACAGACTGCCCGCCGTCACGATCACAAGCTCGGTTATAACGGACTCCAGATCACTCCGGAACACGAGCCATTTCAACAGTAAGGAAAGATTACATATAACCATGATCAGAATGAAGGCCTCTCTGAATATTTTGTTCTTAAGATGGAGAATGCGCTCATCATCGACTCTTTTTTTGCCAAACCACTTCATCATGCTTAAAACCCCTTTCAAGTGAATAATATTCTTTTTATGGGAAGGTTATGGTTGGATTATAATATATATAACCACCAAAATGCAATATATATATTGCAAATTAGTTAATATAAATTACAAAAATGGGACTGAATCAAATGATGTCGGACAACCTTTGGTGCAGGAATTTGCGGTCTTTTGCAGAATGTAAATAACGCAGCATCTATAAACCTGTATCATCACAGGGTTGAGAGGAGTTCATCATGTTGAATATCGATTTAACGGGAAAAATCGCGCTGGTTACCGGAGCCACAGGGCAGTTGGGCAGAGTCATGGCCCGGACATTGGCTCAGTGCGGAGCGAAAGTAGCCATCCATTATATGAATAATGCAGGCAAAGCACATGAACTGCTCCAGGAGATTGAAGAAGCCGGGGGACAAGCCATGATCGTTCAAGGCGACATTACGAAAAAAGAGCAGATCGAGAGCATGAAGGTACAGATTCAGGAGCAGCTTGGTAATCCCGATATCGTAGTCGCGAATGCCGTCGTACAATACGGCTGGACTTCAGTCCTGGAACAGGCACCGGAAGATTACGTCAGCCAGTTTGAATCCTGCGTCATGCAGAATGTCTTGTTGGCCAAAGCATTTATTCCGGCTATGATCGAAAAGGGCAGAGGCCGGATGATCGGCATCAATACCGAGTGTGCGATGCAAAACTTTCCTAACCAATCCGCCTATACGGCAGGAAAACGCGGAATGGACGGCGTGTACCGCGTGCTAGCCAAAGAGGTTGGTGCGCATCAGATTACCGTAAATCAGGTTGCACCGGGATGGACAATCAGCGAAAAAGATCGCGGCGCGGACGATCTGCATGATGCCGCTTACGTAGACCAGGTACCTCTGAAGCGCAGGGGCGAGGATCAGGATATCGCGAATGCGGTTGCTTTTCTTGCCTCGGATTTGGCCGGCTTTATTACCGGGGCCTATATTCCTGTCAATGGCGGGAATGTGATGCCGGCGATCTGATTCATCCAAATGACATAAAATCGTAAAGAACCTTGGCTCCCTTATTGGGCGGGAGTTGAAGGTTCTTTTTTATTGTGAATTTTGCATATGCCATTTTTCGACATGATTCCCCTTTTTCCACCTCTTCCTTATATAGTAAAAAATTGTTATCATGAAACAAATAAAGGGTTTGGCCAAGCCAGGTCTGTCTGAAATAGTTAAAGAGCGGGATCAACGTGAGGAGTGAGAATATGATAAACTCTGCCGGCCAAGAGGAACAACTCAGGGACTCAGTTGTCTGGATCAAGAAATTGTCGAATTCCGCTTTTGAGATCGATTCGAAGGGAACCATCCTTGCTTGGAACGGGGGGATGGAGCAGTTGACCGGGATCGGAGCCGCCAAAACCCTCGGTATGCCTTGCAGGGAACTTTCCTTGTTTTGCGATGCCCGGGGCCGCTGCGTTTGCGATCAGGATTGTCCGATCCATCAGGCGGCCAAAACGATGGGAAGTTATCTGGGAAAGCGCCATGTCTATTTGAATGCCCGCAACCGGGCCATTCCCGTATCAAAGACGGTTTTTATCAGCCGAGGATCGGAGTCGACGGACCGGGTGGTTCATGTGGTGCTGGAGCGAGTGCAAGGGGGAAGGCCATCTTTTGGCCTGACTCCCAGTGAGATGCGGGTTCTAAAGTATATGTGCCAAGGGTACTCGACGGAAGAAATTGCATCCGGGATGAGCATCACCTACAACACGGTACGCACCCATATCCGCAATGTACTAAGCAAGCTGGGCGTCCACAAAAGGACGGAGGCCGTTTCCCTGGCCATGGGGGAATATGCCAAACCGCTCTTGGAAAGCGAAGGCTGGGGTTAAGGTTGCTGGAATAAAGTTGCTGGATTAAAGTTACTGGATTAAAGTTACTGGATTAGGCCTTAGGCTGGTTATGACTTTATTGCGCTGTCGCGGTGCTTTGCATTGTTGGGTGCTTTGTGTTGCGCTGCGATGTGTGGTGTTTTGCGTTACGCTGCGTTGTTGGGGTGCTATGTGTTGCGTTATTGCAGTGGTCTCTGTGTTCTGCTGTCGCGGTGCTTTGAGGTTTTAATCTCGATGCATTTTAACTGTCGGTGTGTTGCGTTCGAACGACCTTATGGCGCAGCCCGAATTCTAACGGACACAGGAGCCGTTAAACGAGGCAAATTTGGCCTTTTGAAACTCTAACGGACACAGGAGACCTTATTCGCACACATTGGGCTGAAAAATTGCCGATTGAGTAGATTTAAGGTCTCTGTTGTCCGTTAGAATTTATTGTGAGGCATTTTGGGCGGATTAACGTCCCTGGTGTCCGTTAGAATTTTGCGATTGTCCGCCGATACAAGTGAAGTAACCGAACCCGAAGAGTAATGAAGAAGCCCGGGCCCCTCCTTGAGGGGCTATTTGGTGTCCGCTAATTTTAGTCCCTGCAGCTTACTGTCATTTACACCTCTGCAAACTTCGTTCCTGTGTTTTCACGTACGCCACAGCAGATTTGCTACTGCAAATTACCACGTACGCCACAGCAGATTTGCTACTATAAATTACCACGTTCACCCCCGCAAACTTCGCTCTGCACTATTACCGCTTCGCCCCAACACATCTTCGTCCAGTATAATTTCACGTTATCCACCCGCCATTTCACTTTCGCATATTCTTTCGTTCTCCCCAGCACTTTTTCATTTCCGATATTTTCATCCCCATCTACTTCAAATGGACGATGAGCGGAAAAAGAAGGTGTGTTACTTTGAAATCAGCTGGAGCAAGGTTGGAGAAATATGGCAGTCAACTGACGGAAGGAGGATAAGCTTGTGAGTGTGCTTGCAACGATTCAAGACGAATTTAAAGCCCCTTTCTATCTGGTATGGGAAATTACGCTGCGGTGCAATGCCAAGTGCGTGCATTGCTATTCCGGAGCCGGATTGGCTCATCCGATGGAGTTTTCGACGGAGGAGGCGTTGTCCGTAGTCGATCAGCTTGCGGATGCCGGCGTTTTGATTTTGGGATTGTCCGGAGGGGAGGCGCTGCTGCGCCCCGACTGGATGGAGATTGCTTCCCGTGCGAGCGGGCGGGGGATGATGGTGTCAGTGGGTACGAACGGAGCGGTCATTAACGACGCGATGTGCGGGAAACTGAAGCAAGCGGGAATCCAGAGCGTTTGCGTCAGCATCGACGGAGCGACGGCGGAGGTGCATGAACAGGTCCGCGGCGTGCCGGGATTGTTCAACAAAGCGGTAGAAGCCGTGGCATGTCTTGTGCGCAATGGAATCAGCGTGACCGTAGGCTATACGCCGACGAAGCTGAATTTCCGGGACGGCAGAAACGTAGTGAAGCTGGCGGCGGAGCTCGGGGCCAACGGAGCGAATCTGTCGGAGTTTATACCGACCGGCCGGGGAGACCGTGATTTGGCTCTGTCGCCGGAGGAATTAAAAGGCGTGATCGAGGAATGGATCGAGATGCAGGAGGAGTACGCCGGCAGAATGAAAATCTACTGGCATGATTGCCGGGTCGCTTTGATGCTGCCGCCGAAAGAAGGCGCTTTTTACATCGGCTGCGGAGCCGGGCGGGTAACGGCAAGAATTACGGTGGAAGGCAATGTGACCCCTTGCGTAACACTGCCCATGGCGGCAGGAAACTTGAGGGAATCTACGTTTGACGAGATTTGGAATCATTCCCCGCTGCTTGCCGGCATTCGCGACCGCAAGTCCAAAACCGAAGGGAATTGCGGAACTTGCGAGCACAAATTTGTTTGCGGCGGCTGCCGCTCGGCCTCGCTGGCCTATTATGGAGACCCGGCGCTCGGCGATCCGTATTGCTGGATCGTACCGGAAATCGCCGCGGCATTATAGGAGGAAACCGTGATGAGCAATATCAATTCGAACAGTGTAGTCAGCCGCACTCCGGGAGTTGTTACCCGGAAAGAGGAAAACCGGAAATTCATCGTATACAATCCTGCGACGGATGAGATTCATCTGCTGCAGCCCGTTGCCCATGCCATTTTGAAATTATGCGAATATTCGTGCGAGGTTGATAAGCTGGCGTCGATCGCTTCTGAAGAAATACCCGCCTTGCGCTGCGAAGAAGGGAAAATGGCTGTTTGGAAGCTTCTTGAGCGACTGGAACAGCGGAAACTGGTTTCGATTTCTAACTAACCCTCTCGGTTGGGAAAGGAGGTGAGATCATGGAACAAACCAAAGAATTGCTGTTGGAAACGGCTAGGGCTTCATTATCCGAAATGAAAGAGTGCGACCTGCTTTCGGCTGTGGACTACATGGATATTGTGGATTTGGGCGAGCTGTCGCTGATTGCCTGGCGGGTAATCTGACCGGCGGAAGGGACCTTTCTTCACTGGGGGGTCCTTTTTCTCCATTTATTCTAAGGAGCGATGGCCATGAAAAATAGCGGCTTATTTTTGCGGCGGTTGACTAACGGATTATCCGTAATCGCCATGCCGCAGACAGATGTAGAAACCGTTTCGGTCGGTTTGCTGACAGGGGCCGGTGCGAGGTTGGAAGAACCGGAAGAACTGGGCAGTTCGAGGATTCTTGAATATTGGATTTGGGACGGTTTGTCCGCCGAACTGGCCGATCTGGGGATCCATAAAAAATCCGCTCCGAACATCGAGTGGACCCGATATTGGGCTACTGCTCTCGCTCCCTTTTTTGCGCAGACGCTGCGGACGTTGCTTCAAGCGGTATCAGCACCGGGCTTGCAGGAGCGTTCCTTTGCCGCGTTTCGATCCCTGGCGGCTAATCAGGCGGCAGCTCGTGAAAATGAGCCTCAGGCGTGTACGGCCGATCTGCTCAGACAAGCCATGGGCGGTACGCAACCGATTGCCAGGTCGGCTTATGGCCGAAGCGACGGTTACGGCATTTTGGACCCCGGGACTGTCCGAAACGTTTACGAGCGGTTGTATCAACCGGCTAATTGCGTACTCGCTATTGTCGGGAACTACTCAGAAGATCATTTAGAAAAACTGCTGGATGATTGCCAAGATAATTGGAAAGGTAATACGTCTTCGGCCTGCTTCCCGTCCGAGCAAGCTCCCTTATGGACGCTGGGAATCATCGCCAAGGAACGCGAAGCAAATCAAGCGTATCTGACGCTGGGGATTCCCGGTGTTCCGTATGACGATGCCGATTTTTTTCCGCTCGCCGTTTTGGTTCAGATTATCGGCGGCGGGGATGGGTCACGGCTGTATGAAGAGATCCGGCAGCGCCGGGGGCTCGTTTATCAGATTCGCAGCAGCCTTACTTCTTTCCGCGATGCCGGATTAATGACCATTCAACTGGGTTCCCGGAAGGAGGCGGTGCTGGAGGCGCTGGAACAAATCATCCTGGAATTGTGGCGTCTTGAACGGGATGGCGTGACGGAACCGGAAGTGCAATCCGCCAAAAACCAATTGATTAAGCAGATGGTGATGCGTTCCGAAAGTACGGTTGCCAGGATGAATACCTTGCTGACCTCGGGCTGGTATCCCAAATACCCGCGTACGCTGGATGCCATGCGCCGTTCGATCGAAGAGGTGACGCCAGCGGCGATCTCGGAGGCGATCTCCCGGCATGCATTGACGAATTCCCTTGGCATTGCCAGCATCGGCCCGTTGGCGGCAAGCGATCTTAAGGCGGGAGCGATTCATTGAGGAGGAGATTCCATCATGGAGCAACGTTCGGTTACGCTGCCGAATAAACTTCGGGTACTGCTGCACCGGATGCCGTCCATGGCAACGGTGTCGGTCTGTTTTTACGTGTTGAGCGGGGCCCGCGACGAGACGCCAATTCAAGCGGGGGCCGCCCATATGCTGGAGCATATGCTGTTCCGGGGCTCCGAAGCATTTTCGGAGGAAGACATCCGGCGGGCGATGCGGGAAACCGGCTCGGACATGAACGCTTTTACGGCTTGGGAAGGGACGTGCATATACGCCCGGATGCTGCCCGAGTATTTCGGCAGCCTGTTTCCGGTGCTGGCGGATATGGTGCGTCATCCCAAGCTGAATGCTGCTGACTATGAAGTGGAGCAAAGCGTGGTCCAGGAGGAATTGGCGAGGCAACTGGATGAGCCGCGCAGCGTAATGCTCCATGAGCTTCACCGGATAAGCTTCGACGACAGGATGGGCGGCATTCTGATCGGCTCGAAGGAACAAATTGGAGCTCTGGAGCTTCAAGAGTTACGCGCTTTCCATCGGAGTCATTACGCCCCGGACAATACGCTCGTCATCATTACGGGCGCCTACGAAGAGAAGCAGATCGATGAGGCGCTGGCTTCGCTGGAAGATTGGCTGCCCGGCACAGGCGGTCTAGACGGCCTTCGATCCGAAGAGGCCCCGCAAAGGCGAAGCATGAGCCCGTTATCCGGAGCGGATAGTCGAATCTCATCGCTACAGGCCCCTCTTTTCCGCAAGGGCGCGGGAATTTGGGGATGGCGACTCCCGCCGCTCCAGGGTGCGGAGCATTATGCCGCCCATCTTTTGTGCACGCTGCTTGGCGACGACAATACGCTGGGTTCAAGATTTGAAACGGTGCTGATTCGGGCGAGAATTGCGGAGCAGGCCAATGCGGTATATACCTCTTTTACCGGGGGAGGCATGCTTAAAATTTACAGTGCTTTTCCGCCGGGACAAGAAGAGAAGGTACAGGACATCGTGATGGATGAACTGAGGCGCTTGCATGAAGGAAAAGGGGATCCTGGCGAACTCCGGAGGGCTAAAAATAAAATCAAGACCCAACTGGCGATAGATGCTTCCACTACGGATAGCAGAATGATTTCGATGGCGCAAGCCTGGCTTCCTGGGCGCGAGATGGTTCCCCTGCAGGAAGTGCTGGACAGGATCGAAGCCTTAACGGAGAGGCAACTCGCAAATCTGGCCGGCCGCCTGCTGGAAGAACCGCCATTCCGGGTGATTGCCGGACCGCCGGAACACGCGAAACTTTCATAAAGAAGAGGAGGGTTTTCATGAGTCTCATACTCCGCTATCCGCTGCATATGGTTTGGGCAGTCACGAATCTCTGCAATGCCCACTGCGTTCATTGTTCCTCCAGCGCGGGCTGCCGCTTGCCCGGGGAGTTGGACACGAAAGAGGCTCTCGGCCTGATTGATCAACTGTCCGAATTGGGCGTCGTGGATCTGGCTCTATCGGGTGGCGAGGCTCTGCTGAGGCCTGACATTGACGAATTGATTTCACATGCGGTGAAAAGAAACATGCAGGTCGGACTCGGTACCAACGGCTGGTGGATTCAAAAGGAACGGGCGCATGAGCTGAAGCGGCTCGGTTTGCACCGCGTCCAGATCAGTCTTGACGGACTGGGACCGGTCCATGATCAAGTGCGCGGTTTGCCGGGATTGTTCGAAAGGGCAACCGCAGCAATGCATGCCTGCCGGGAGGCGGGGCTGCAGACGCATGTCTGTTTTACGCCGCACCGGGACAATGTGCAGGATTTGGAGCATGTTATTCAATTCGCCTACGAGCAGGGCATTCATTTGTTCAATCTGTCCCAATTCGTCCCGGTCGGCCGGGGCAGCCAGGCCATGGACCTCTCGGCCGAGAAATGGAAGGAGATTGCCCGCCTTTGGGCGAACAAACGCCGGGAGTATGCCGGCAGAATGAAGTTCACCAGTCATTTGGCGCAGATGGCTCTGGTCGATTCGTCGTTGGCGCGCCAGGAAGCATTCCGCGGGTGCCAGGCGGGGACGGGCCAGGGGTATATTGCCCCGGACGGCACGGTTACGCCTTGCGTGATGCTGCCGGTAGGCATCGGGAACGTGAAGGATAAGCCTTTCCGTGAAATATGGGATGAGTCCTCCGTCATCTCGGATTTGCGCGACCGCAGCAACCTGGGGGGCAAATGCGGAACTTGCGTGATCCGCGAGCGCTGCGGCGGCTGCCGGGGCGTGGCTTACGGTTATTATCAGACGCATATGGGGGAGGATCCGCATTGCTGGCTTCCTCCGGAGGCGGCCCAGGCAAAGGAGCGGATCGACAGCGGTCTTTTGGCCACGTGATCTTGAATGAAGAAATACCGATCGATACCCAAGCTCCAGAAAATAAAAAAAAGGAAGCGATCTTCATGTATTTAACCAGAGAAGAGGATATTCGTTACGTCATTTTGTTGTCCGTGATTCCCGGCAAGGAAATGTCGGAAGATTTGATCCGGGCTCATGTCGGGCATTTGAAGGAACTGGACCGTCAAGGCAGGCTCGTGCTGTGCGGCCCGTTTACTGATTACCGCGGCGGGATGGTCATCATTAAGGCGGCCAGTTACGAAGAAGCGAAGGCGGTTGCCGAAAAAGACCCTTACGTGCAGGCCGGGGTGGAATCCTACGAGCTGAGAACGTGGGAATTATCCTGCGAAGGCAACAATCATATGGGTATGGGTTAAGATGAAACGATTCTTCGCTTCTCTATCCCAATACAATGCCGTGATCTGGATTCGGGTGTTCGGAACCGCTTTATGCGCCACGACTACCTTTATGCTAAGACCGTTTTTCGTTTTTTATTTATCGGATAAGCTGAACGGATCGATCCTGCTCCCGCTGCTGATCGTGGGTTTGCAGCCTCTTGCCGGCATCCTGTTGAGCTTTTGGGGCGGGGGAATCGCCGATCGATACGGGCGCAAGCCGGTGATGTTGTTTGCCCTGCTGATTCAGGGGGCCTGCATGCTCGGCTTCGTTTTTACCGACCAGGTTTGGGAGTTTGCCGTGTTGTCCGTGATTAACGGAATGGGCATGCCAATGTTCCTGCCGGCCGCCAATGCACAGGTCGCTGACGTGGTCCCTCCCGAGAAACGGGGGGAAGTGTTCGCCCTCATACATACCGCGATAAATGTGGGGGGAGCGGTCGGTCCATTGCTGGGGTTGCTTATTTACTCCTGGAATCAAAGCACCGTGTTTTCGGTTTCAGCGGCTTCATTCCTGTTGTTTGCCATGCTGGTGTGGTGGAAGGTACCCGAGACGGTGCCTGCCCGTTCAGTTGAGGATAGTCTGCCGCAGAGAGCGGATTCGCCCAGAGTTACATTCCGCGACCACCGCTTGCTGTACTGGTTTACCTTGTTCACGCTGCCGGTGGGCGTGCTGTATTCCCAAGTGGAGACTACATTTCCGCTACATTTGAAAGAGCATTTCGCCAATGCATCGTCCCTGTTCGCCATTTTGATGACGATCAATTCGGTAGTCGTCGTGGCGGCGATGGTGTGGGTTGCCAAAAAAACGGAGCGGCGTACTCCGCAAATGATGATATTGCTGAGCTATGTCCTGTTTGCCGTCGTTGGCGTCGGTTATGGTTTTGCCCGTCATTTTTATATTCTGATATTGATTGAACTTATATTTACGGTAGCGGAAATCATCGGTATGACCCATCTGCAAAAATATGTCTCAGTGATCGCACCGGCCAACATGCGCGGAAAATATAACGCAATCTTCGGGATGTATATGTCGATTCCCAAACTGCTAAGCCCGCTGTTATTCGGTCTGTTGTTTGAATATTACGGAGGCGGCGTGATGTTCTCGGCTGTTGCCTTGCTGCTGCTATTGGCCGGTCCGGCGCAGTTCCGGCTGATTCAGAATCAGCGGAAGAGGGAAGACGCAGTGCCGCTTCCTGCGGACAATAGACCCGTACTGGCGGAAGCTTCTCAAGGGTAAACGCAACGCGAGTCATAAGACCGTAGGAACGGAGGAGATGGATGGTGCTGACATTATTGTCGGTCAATATCGGACAGCCGGCTAGGCTGGTGTATGAAGGCAAAGAGGTCATTACGGCGATTCAGAAATATCCCGTGCAGCACGATCTCCAACTGACCAAACTTATTCTGGAGGGAGACGCCCAGGCTAACCGTCTTCGTCACGGTGGTCCGAATAAAGTGCTCAGCATGCACTCGGCGGAGCATTACCGCTATTTTTCCAAGGTGCTGAATCAGGATCTGAATTACGGGGACTTCGGCGAAAATATGACGGTCGAAGGAATAACCGAGCACGATGTATGCGTCGGCGATATCCTGACCTGGGGCGAGGCCGTGATACAGGTTTCGCAGCCGCGCCCGCCGTGCCATAAACTGGCCAAACGATTTGCGTCTCCGCAGCTGCCTCTGTGGTTTCAGGAAACCGGATTTACCGGTTTTTACCTGAGGGTGCTCCGGGAAGGCAGGGTGAGTATCGGACAACCGCTGGCTCTAATAGAGAGGGATCCGGCGGGAATCACGCTGGAAACGGTGAACCGCGTTCTCTATCATGACCGGATGAATATGGAGCTGATCTCTGCTATTTTGGCGGTGGAGGCATTGTCGGCAAGCTGCAGAATCACGCTGGAAGAACGGCAGAGAGGGATCGACAACGATACCGAGCGGAGATGGATCGGCGGCTGAAGAGGCGTGATATGACCATGGTTTGATTTGAATATTAAAAGGGTTGCTCTTACGGAAATGATGTTCCGCGGGGCAGCCCTTTTTATGTGTAACGATGCGGAATCCATAATAATGCACCTTTTTTCCATACAAACGCACACCGGATTGAAAGCGCTTTTAATTTAAGATGGAGAAGAAAAAAAACTATAAGATAAAGGAGGTCAAAGCAAATGAAAAAAATCAGGCCGATGATTGCGGGATTGCTTGCCGTATTGTTGATATTGTCTGCATTCCCCGCATATCCGGCACAAGCGGCTGCCGGTGGAACCGGAGCCGGGGACATTCCCGCAGGAAAAGTGATGATCAAGAACAAATGGAAAAGCAATTATTTGTACGAGGATTCGAACGGTATCGTGCGGTATGGGCTCACCAATCCCAGCGACGAGTCGGCTCACTGGATCGTGGTGACGGAAGGCGGCATTTCGCGAATCCGGAACAGCAAGACTGGCAACTACATATCTCTGGCTCGCACGACGCAGCGCAATCAGCCGCTAACAACAACTGAATCGTCGGATACCGCTGCGGAACAATGGATCATAGACAAGTCCAACCGGGACGGGTTCATGGTTGTCCGTAGCGCAAGCGTGCCGGAAGGGAATCTGGTCATTCACGAAGAAGACCAGCTTGGCTTTGCCGAAGCCAGTTCGGACATTAACATTACGTTTGAAAGCCCGCAGTGGGCTTTTATCTCCGTCGATGATGCAGCGGTCCGCATCGAAAGCTTGATGCGCCCCGGGAGTGTCATTTTTGAGCAGGACGGACAAGTCAAACACGGAGTCAAGGCGGCTGACGATCTATCCGCCCAGTGGTTGCTTGAACAGGACGGAAGCGGGAAGATCACCATTCGTAACAAGGCGACCGGACATGTAATTTTGCAGAACGAAACGACCTGGGCGGGGATCTTAACCGGTGATCCCTTACCGGATAAACCGGGCTTAAGTATGTGGAATATGAAGGATGCGACCGGCCAGCCGGGGTTCGTCGTGTTCGAGAACGCAGAAATGCCCGGAAACTATATGAATCCTCAATTCCCGGACGATGATGACGTCCGCTCCAACGATTGGGCGGGCGGAGCCGACGGCGTAAACGCCTTATGGAAGGTCAAACCGGTGTCGGAATTGCCGACGGTCCGGATCGGGGCTTATAGTGATGCCAAAGCGGCCACCGATTTTCTTTATGAGGATAATGGAACGGTGAAACATGGCGCCATTAGCGGCGGAAGCGGGTCTTCCGACGACCGGTATCTGTGGATCGTGGAGGATTATGATACGAGTAAGCGAATCCGGAATGTCGCCAGTAATCATTATTTGAACACCGACGGTAATCACCTGCTGACCGGTCCCGTCAGCGTGACGGATGCGACATATACATGGTCGCTTACGGCATCGGAAGATTACGATGATTATCGAACGATCGAAAACAAAGGACTGCCCGGACAGTATATTTCACTCGGAGCTGGCGATAGCGTGATTGTCAGCGGAGATGCCGGAAGCCTTGGAGCGCAATGGGAAATGATCGATCCGTCCCTGCCGGTGGATGGGTCAGACGCTTACATTCGCATTCAAAATTCCTGGCAGCCTTTTTATCTCTATGAAAACCAGGACGGAACGCTGAAATACGGAAATCCCCGGGAGGACGACCAGCGTGACCAGTGGCTTGTAGTCAAGCATCAGGGACGCAAGTTGTTCCAGAACCGGGAGACCGGGCATTACATGAATATTGCCGATATGCCTGACGGTCATATCCAGGTAACTGCGCTCGCAGATCCCGGAAACGTACCTGAATCCTATATTTGGAGCGCCAAAAACCTCGGCGGCGGTACTTATGTGATCAGCAGCGTGATCGATAAAGTGCCTGGAGAACCTTTCAGCAAATTCATTTCGCTGCAAAATCTGACCAAGTATGCGGAGTACAGCGTCATTAATCCGAATTGGGGCAGTCCGCAGTGGAGATTTATCCCCGTAACGGAGCAGACCAACCCTTATTTCCGTTTCCAATTGAAGAATAGCGGTGGGCTCTACTTAAAAGATTCGGAAAGTGCCCAGTCCGTTGCCGATGCGACATATGGGGCGCCGGACGACTATTCGGTCTGGTTCTTGCAGCAGTCAGGGGGCAGCGGTGCGGTCATTATGAAAAATAAAGGCAGCGGGCGATCCCTGTCCATACAAAATCTGGCCGATGCCCAGGTGGAAGCCGAGGACGAGCCGGCGCTTCCGGTAGAAACCCGAACCGAGGTATACGAGGTCTGGGGAAGCATTAAATGGCTGGTCGAACCTAAGCCGGGAACGGATGAAGTGACCATCAAAAGCGGCTGGACCGGACATTACCTGTATGCAGCCGAAAATGAAGAAGGAAGTCCGGTTTTCAAAGTGAGCAGGGCATCCGGAGCGGGTGAACGGGCTGAAGCTGCTTTTATCGCCGAACCCGTGACGATTCCGGAGCAGCCTATCCCGGATACGCCGGTAAGGATCAAGAGCGTAACGGGCGACTCCTATTTGTATGAAAACCCGGGAGGCGTGGTGCTGTACGGGAATTTGGAGGCGGACAACGGGTATTCCCATTGGACGATTCTCGCACAGGATAACGGTACAATGCTGATTAAGAACCGGGCGACCGGTCATTATCTGACCTTGACCGAAGACTATACGTTTTTGGAGAGCAGCTCCGATTCTCCAGCAGTTGACGGCGCGTCGTCCTGGTCGGTGACGCGGGCGGAAGACGGAGTTAATGTGACGATCCTCAGCCAGTATGGCAATTACGACGACGAATATATCCATGTGCAAAATAATACCGGATATGCGGAGCGCGGGCTTCTCCCGTCCTCCTGGGGCTCGGTGCAATGGAGTCTCGTCCCGGCGCCGGAAGAATTCAAGACGCCCGAGATGGCGGAGCCGCGTAATCTGAATACGGCTACTCCAACACAGGACGATACAAACAAAATCACGATTTCGCCCAAGGATCAAAGCGGTAAAGTCCTGGCCGAATCAGGCGGTAAACTGGTCTACGCCGACGCGGCAAGCGCAACGACGTCCGGCGAATGGCTGATGCAGGATTTCAATGGCCGCCATTTGATCAAGAACATCGTCACGGGGCATTATCTGGCGCTGAATGATAAGAACGCGCCAGCAATTGCCGCGTCCGGCAAATCCTTGGATTCGCAATGGATTGTCGAGGAGAAATTAGGTTACTTCACATTATCGAATGCAAAAGCCTCGGGGAAATTGCTGGACACCGCGCAAGGAGCGGGTTATGGAGAAGGCGCATCCCAAGCGGAAGAATTATGGCGGGTTGAAGCCGTGGCTTCGGACGTGAAGTATCTTGCCTCGGATGCATTTAGCGGCGACAATGTTCTTCGCTTTGCCGCCCATAGTGATCAAGCCGGGGAATACGACGGCATTATCCGCTACCGAAATGTCTCTGGTGCAGAGGGGCGGCTTCAACTTGTCGTCAACGGCTATCTGCAGCAAGAGTTGTCTCTCTCGCAGGAAGGCGGCTGGAGAACGGCTGAGGTGAAGCTGAATTTGCGCAGCGGCATGAACTCGGTTTCGCTGGAAGGTACCCAGGGAGGCCAAGACATTAGGGCCATCGACTCCTTGACGGTGAAAAATAGCATAAACAAAAACTACCGCGGAGCTACTGTGTCATACACCAGTTATGAAGCGGAGGATGGCGAGATTAACGGCACGATCATCGGGCCTTCGCGCAAATTCCGCAGCATCGCTTCCGAGGCTTCCGGGCGTCAGGCGGTGAGCCTGAACCGGAGCGGTGATTTCGTCGAGTTTTCGCTCGCCGAACCGGCCAATTCCCTGGTACTCCGTTATTCGATTCCGGACAGCGCCGACGGGCAAGGCGCGGACGAAACCTTGTCCTTATACGTGGACGGCGTATTCAAACAAACTTTGCGCCTGACTTCCAAGTATGCCTGGGAATACGGCAGCTATCCTTGGTCGAACGATCCGCGTCAAGGCAGCGGACACCGCTTCTTTGATGAAATTCATGCGCTGATCGGCGACGTTCCGGCTGGCGCGGTCATCAAGCTGCAAAAAAATGCCGGCGACCTGGCAGAATCCTATGTCATCGACCTGGTGGAAATGGAACAGGTGGAGGATGCGTATGGAATGCCTGCGGAAGGATTTTTGTCCGTAACCGATTTTGGGGCGGTTCCGAATGACGGCATGGACGATACTGCGGCATTTAAAGACGCCCTGACGGCTGCGGCGAACCAGGGGAAAGGCGTCTGGTTCCCGGAAGGCACGTTTGATTTCGGCGATGAACTGCTGGATCTGGAATCGGCGGTGATCCGTGGCGCGGGAATGTGGCATACGACTTTGAACGGGGCCAAATTTTTGGGGCATGGAGGCAAGGTTGAGGTCTACGATTTGCTGATCGACGGCGGTATTAACGTCCGCGATGACGAAGCCATTACGAATGCATTCCATGGAGCGTTCGGTCCGGGTTCGGTCATCCAGCATGTATGGATCGAGCATACGAAGGCCGGTCTCTGGCTGACCCAGCCGATCGGAGAGACCGCACGCACGAACGGATTGTACATGATGGGACTTCGTATCCGCAATCTGATGGCGGATGGCATCAATTTTGCGGTAGGCACCGGAAACAGCATGATGGAGCAGAGCGACATCCGTTACCCGGGGGACGACGGCATTGCCATGTGGTCGTTCACCGATCCGAAGCTGGGCGAAGTGAACGGAGCGGAACGGACGCCTAGCGTAAACAATACGGCGCGCTTTAATACGGTTGCCTTGCCGTGGCTTGCCGACAATATCGTCGTATTCGGCGGTAAGGACAACAAAATACAAGATAATCTAGTAAAAGATACGGTAACGAACGGGGCGGGCATCGCGGTTTCAACCCGGTTTAATGCGGAACCGTTCGAAGGAACCACGGTAGTGGAACGCAATACGCTGATCCGCACCGGCAGCTACGATACCGGCTATGGCGTCAGCCTGGGGGCGCTGTGGTTATTTGCCGGGGAAAGCAATATGAACGGAAAGATCGTCGTTCGCGACAATGTGGCGAAGGACAGCACGTATTCCGGTCTGATCATGCATGGGGATTTTACGGTGAACGATGTGTTGCTGCAAAATCTGGTTATCGACGGTGCAGGCACCCATGGCGTTGACGTAACGCCGAACCTGAAAGGCTCCGCGACGGTAGACAATGTCATCGTGCGCGGCGACCGGATGAAGATGGTGTCCAATCCGGCGGGGGGATTCATCTTCAAGGAAATTAACCAGGGCTTCGCTTCCGCCAAGCGGCCGGTCGTTGATCCGGGCGTTCCCGAGCAACCAGGAAACCCGGAGAACAACGGCGGAGGCAATGGCAGTGGCAACGGTAGTGGGGGCGGGGGTTCCGTTACGATACCTTCAACAACCGGGACCACTTCCTTCGACGACCAATTGAAAGCGGCTCTTGCATCCGGCCAAAGCCGGATCGAAATTAAAACGGACGATCAAGGAAACGCAAGCTTCAATGCGGGGGCTCTTCTTGCGGCAGCTTCGTCCCATTCTGACGCTATTCTGTCGGTGGTCGATACCACAGCGAAGGCGGAGGTTCGCTTCCCGTTAAGTTATGTGGAAGGCACCTTGAACCAGGCTGGGGTTGGCGATGCCGATCAAGCGGTCGTGAAGTTCAGCTTGACGAAGCTTACGGATACCGAGCAAGCGCAATCCGGCATTGCTCAAGCAGCAGACAAACAAGGCTTTAAGCTGCAGGGAAATGCCGCTGAATTTAAGGTTTCTGTAACAGAGGGCGTAAAAGAAACGCCGATCTCCCGGTATGGTCCGGGAACTGTGGAACGTCTGCTTACGCTGGAAGGAACCTGGAATCCGCAAACTGCGGTCGGACTTCACTACGATCCTTCCACCGGTACGCTCCGTTATGTGCCGGCCTTGTTCCAGGCTAACTCGGACGGATCGACTACGGTTACGTTCAAGACCGACGCAAACGGATTATTTACCGTGGCGTTGAACGAAAAAACATTCTCCGACCTCGCCGGTCACTGGGCAAACAGTGACATCGGGAAGCTTGCTTCCCGGATGATCGTAAACGGCTTCCCGGACGGCCGCTTTGGGCCAGGGCAATCCGTGACGCGAGCCGAGTTTGTGGCGATGCTGGTACGGGCGATGGATCTGCGCAGAGGTCCTGACAGCGGTCGCTTTGGGGATGTGAAGCCGGGCGACTGGTTCCATGAGGCGGCTTCCGCGGCCGCCGAAGCCGGCCTGATTCAGGGATATGCCGACGGAACCTTCCGTCCGAACGCCGCAATCAGCCGCGAAGAGATGGCTGTCATGGCGGCTCGGGCCTTGAAGCTGCTTGATGCGGATGGCGATTTGCCATCAGCCGCTCGTCCTGGCAGCTTCCAGGACGTTGATCGAATTCACGATTGGGCGCGCGAAGACGTGCAAACCCTGCTTGATGCAGGAATTATGCAGGGACAATCGGAGGAACGGTTCGCACCGCAAAGCATCACAAGCCGTGCGGAAGCGGCAGTCGTACTGTCGCGCCTGTTGGTGCGGGGACAGTTTATGAATCCGTGACAAGGCGGAAAATCCATCCGCCGTCGCCAAAAATGAAGAAAGACCGCCGGAGCAAGTTGCTCCGGCGGTCTTTTTGTTAAGTATCTGCTAAGTTTGCGGAGCCAATCTCAAACTAACGGACACCAGGGCCGCTATTGGATCGAAAATGGCTGCTTTGCAAATCTAACGGACACAGAGGCCCTTAACTCACTCCATTACCCCGAAAATAGGCGTTCAACAAGCATTTAAGGGCTATCATGTCCGTTAGAATTTGAAATGCCGTGATTTCGGCGCTTTAAGGGCCGTGGTGTCCGTTAGCCGAGACCAATCGCGGAAGGTCCAATGTGGCTGAGATTGAATCAGCTGTGACGAACCGCCGACCGGAATCCACCCGCCGAGATCAACCGCAGACGAGACCGACCGCCGGATGAGACGCTCGCGACCGAGACCAAACATCAGCCAAGATCAACCGTCGGTCGAGATCGTCCCCGCTGAGACCAACCGCTGACCGTGACCAACCTCCGACCGTGACCAACCTTCATTAGGGATCGACCTTTACTTCCATTACCTTCAAAGAATCTTTTCAAGCTCTCATCCGGTCATTTGGTCTGGTTTACTCGTAATTCATCGGCGCCAGTTCGCCGCGCAATTGCTCCAGCGATTCCGTGAGTTTGTATTTGTTCTTTGCGGCTGCGTCCATAAATACCTTCAGATCGTCCAGCAGGGGGCTGGCTTCGGAATCAGCTCCTTTAAGCGCCGATTCATAGGCTTTTTGGGCCTCCGGATCCATTTGCTTGCTGTCGTAACCAAATAACGGGGTATTATTCGCTCCGTAAAATACCGTCGTCGTGTAATTGGTAAGCATGGATTCGACCTCTTTGATTCGCTTGGAGTCCGGATATTGCTTGGTGAAGCTTTCGGCGGAGAGCGCCCGGGTCAGAAGCTCATCCCAACCGATGACAAGGGCGGCGTCGCGAAGCGAGCGTTCTGCGGATTCCTTAGCCTTCAACTGCATATAATCCGTTACGTCCACAGTGGCTTTGCCGGCATACGCCGCAGTTACGCTATAATCGGGGTCCGGATTGAACATGCCTTCGGTCGGATCGAGCTGGTAGCCGCTGTTCTTGGTTTCCGTAAGCAAAGCTTTAAGTTTTTCGTCGGTCGCCTTGCCGATCAATTCATCCAAAGAATCGCCGACCTCGAATAACTTGGCAATCTGCTCCTGGGTATTCGCTTCGTAAAAACGGTCCGCAAGGCTTCCCAAAGCTGCAATCTGGGCATCTTCCACCGACAACAGCAAATGGGAAACCCGTTCAGGCGTCAAACTATCCGCATGCTTTTCGATAAAATCGAAAGCTTCCGGAAGTTTGTTGCCTTCTTGTTGAAGCAAGGCGTCGAATTCGGCGACCAACTGATCCTGCTCCGATTCCGTTACCTCTCCGGCGGAACCGTTATCCGGCGTCTTGCCGGGATGATCGTTTTGGGCGGGAGGGTTGCTGTCCTGAACGGCATTCGAAGTGTTGTTTGCCGTGTCCGATTTATCCCCGCACGCACTGAGGACCAGCGCCGTGGAGACGATCAAAGCTGCAATGAGCTTGCTTTTTTTCATCTGGGTCATGTTGTGATTCTCCTCTCGGGATGTTGATATCTTTAGTATTCTTTAAACGCTTTACGGATAATAAATGTTTCAAAATTTATTCTATTCATGAAATAATAAATCATTATTAGTGACACAGAAACTATAATGAACTATAATCAAAAGGAATTGAATGATATAACAGTGTTTGAAAATTAATAATACAACCATTTCGGGCGTCGGAGCGGGGTGAGGATCATGATTTCCCTTCAAGAGGTCAGCAAAAGTTATAAATCCGGAGAAGGGATATTTGAAGCGGTTCAATCGGTTTCACTCACGGTTCGCGAAGGGACGATTCACGGGATTATCGGTCCTAGCGGAGCGGGAAAGTCAACATTGCTGCGCATGATGAATGTGCTGGAGCTTCCCGATCGGGGAAAAGTCATGGTCGGCGGGAAGGATTTGACCACTTTGCCCGAGAAGGAGCTGCGATTGGCCCGAAGATCGATCGGGATGATTTTTCAGCAATTTCATTTGCTGAATAACCGGACGGTGAGCGGAAATGTATCGGTTCCTCTGGAACTTTCCGGGATCGGGAAAAAGCAGCGGAAAGAACGGGTACAGGAATGTTTGAAGTTTGTCGGGCTGCTGGATAAGGCGCGTCAATATCCGGCGATGCTGAGCGGCGGACAGAAACAGCGGGTGGCGATCGCCCGTGCGCTTGCTCACCGGCCTTCCGTGCTGCTCTGCGATGAACCGACCTCCTCGCTGGATCCCGGCACGACGGCGGAAATTTTGGATGTCTTGAGGCATATCAATGAGACGCTGGGTGTTACCATCGTGATCGTCACCCATGAAATGGATGTCGTAAAGGAGGTCTGTCACGCCGTATCCGTGGTGGAACAAGGGCGGTTGACGGACGGTTTCGAGCTGGAAGCGCGGCCCGGAAAGAGCGATATAATCCAGAGACCGTCTTACCGGGAGCAATTGCTCGGGGATGCGGGGGTGCAAGGTGTTTGATTTTTCACTGATGCTGGAGAAGTTCATGGAGTATCGCACCCAAATCGCCGAAGCGGTCGGAGAAACCTTTTTAATGGTGGGTATCTCGGTTTTGGCTGCGATTTTGCTCGGCCTTCCGCTAGGCACGATGCTCTTTCTCACCGCTAAAGGGCAGCTTCGCGAGAATAAGACCTGGTCCGTCATCCTTAACGGTTTCGTGAACGTGGTCCGGTCGTTTCCGTTTCTGCTGCTCGTCGTATTTATGATTCCCGTCACCCGTTTTCTGGTGGGTACGGCAATCGGCACCGTGGCAGCCTCTGTGCCCCTCGGGATCGTATCGATCGCGATTTATGCTAGGCAAGTGGAGCAGTCGTTGCTGGAGGTGCCGCGCGGCGTGGTGGAAGCCGCCCAATCGATGGGCTCCTCCAAGCTGGACATCGTCTGCAAGTTTCTGTTTGTGGAAGCGCGGTCCGGTCTGGTGCTTGGACTAACGACGTCGACCATCAGCTTTATCTCTTATTCTACGGTGATGGGCGTCGTTGGGGGCGGCGGGGTCGGCGATTTTGCCATCCGGTATGGTTACCAGCGGTTTGAGACCGAGTTGATGGCGGCGGTCATTATATTGATGATTGTTCTGGTGCAATTGGTTCAATTTGCAGGGAGTATGATCTCAAGATGGCTGGATAAAAGATAATCAATTAGAAAAAGAGAACGAAATTCACTTTGGAAGGATGTTGGAGATGAACAAGAACAAAAAATGGATGTTAGGGTTGTTAGTCTTGCTTATGGTGGTTGTCGCCGGTTGCGGGAACGGGAACACCAAAAATAACGATGCGCAGGAACGACAAGGGGATGCTCCCGCTGCCCAAGAAGCTGAAACCAAGGAAGTAACTTTGAAAGTAGCTACCCTGATTCCGCCGATGACGGAAATTTTGGAATTGGTTAAGCCGCTGCTTAAAGAAGACGGCATTAACCTGGAATTGGTCGTGCTTTCCGACAATATTCAGCCGAATGATGCGTTGGCCAACAAGGAAGTTGACGCCAACTTTTTTCAACATGTGCCTTATATGAACCAATACAACGAGAGCACGAATAGCGAGCTAGTGGCCGTGCAGCCTGTTTATCATGCGGTTTATGGTGCGTATTCCAAACGTTATAAGAGCATGGAAGAGTTGCCCGAAGGAGCTACGATTGCCATCGCCAATGACCCGTCGAATACAGGGCGTTCGCTTGTCATGCTGGAGAAGGCCGGATTTATCAAGTTGAAGGAAGGAGTCGGGATTAACGCTACGGTGGCGGATATTACGGAGAATACGAAAAAATTCAAATTCGAAGAAGTCGATCTGCTGATGTTGGCCCGGATGCTGGATGACGCTGATCTGGTGTTGATGACACCGGCCTATGCCAGCCCGCTGGGCTTGACGCCGAAGAAAGATGCACTCCTGACGGAAACGACGGATTCGGCCTTTGCGATTACGATGGTGGCCCGTGCGGATAACCAGGATTCCGAGCCGGTCAAGAAATTGGCGGAACGTTTGTCCGGTCCTGAAGTGAAGCAGTTTTTGGAGACGGAGTACAGCGAAATTGCCATTCCGGCATTCGAATAAATTCGTTACTGGATCACAGGTCAAGCTCACTATCAAAAAATTAGCAGGTTACAAAAAGAATATTATAATGTATAATTGTTGCAAATGAGGTTTACTTTCATAAAATAAGTCATAGGTTGTTTTCATGTGATGATTGTTACAGAGAATTAGCGCCAAGGCGAAGTACTATGAAAGCAACCCATAAAACATTAAAAATTAAAATGAATATGGATCTTCGGGGTAAGGTGAAATTCCTGACCGGCGGTGATAGTCATCCTTCAGATGGCTTTAGCCCGCGACTCGTTATTCTGTAAGAATAACGACTGATTTGGTGAAATTCCAAGGCCGACGGTAAAGTCCGGATGGGAGAAGATCAATGATAGGCATGCGGCAAACCATTTTTGCGCCCCGCAAGCTTATTTGATCAGCCCCCGTGTATGTTGACGTTCGTCAATGACGGGGGCTTTCTGCGTAGACCCCATATTCAAGAAGGAGTCAGGAATATGGAAAATGCATCAAGTGTAAGAGTTCAAGTTAGTCCGCCGTTGTCGGTACCGGGCACCCGTTCAAAGAGCGGTTTCTGGCTGGTCGTTCTCGGGGCCGCTTTATGGGGCGTTGATCCGCTGTTTCGTCTGATCTTGCTGAAGTCGATCACTTCGGCGCAAATCGTTTTGGTGGAGCATATTATCATCGCGCTCTGCGTGGCGCCGATTTTGTGGAAAAACCGCCGCGAGCTTATGGGTATAGGCTGGAAGCAGGCAGGGGCGCTGCTCTTTATTTCCTGGGGAGGTTCGGCGATCGCCACCATTTTGTTTACGATGGGGCTGGCGAACGGGAACGCCAACGCGGTATTGCTGCTGCAAAAACTGCAGCCGTTGTTCGCCATTATTTTGGCGAGATTTTTGTTGAAAGAGTCCTTGCCGCGCCACTTCTCAATGTTGTTCATTTTGGCGCTTGTCGGTACTTATTTGTTGACCTTCGGCTTTGAGATTCCGATCGGTCATTGGAACGATTTCGTTCAAGTGGGCAGCTTGTTATCACTCGGCGCCGCTGCGTTATGGGGCGGTTCCACAGTTATGGGCCGTTTGATGGTGGGACAGATGAAGTACGAAACGGTGACCTCGCTGCGCTTTATTTTGGCTTTGCCGCTGTTGCTCGCAGTAACCTGGAATGAAGGAGCCGCCTGGCATCTGCCTTCCAGCGCATCCGGACTGACCGCCTTTTCCCTGAATATGCTTGGGCAAGCGCTTTTGCCGGGATTGCTCAGCCTTCTGGTTTACTATAAAGGATTGACTACAACGAAAGCGTCCGTAGCCACGCTTGCCGAGCTCAGCTTCCCGATGGTAGGCGTGCTGCTGAACTGGATCGCTTTTCAACAATTGGTTACACCGGCTCAGATTGTAGGATTCGTTCTGATTTGGGCGGCGCTGTTCGCTATTTCCAGACAGAGCAATTCAAATCCGGCGGCTTCATAACCAGCCATAATAAGACTTTTTTAGTAAGGTTTCCGACAAGAAAATTGTCGGGGACCTTCTTTTTTTGTTTATACCGGTTATGGAAAAGAAGGATTTTTCCATAACTTTAGCGAAAGGTCTGGGGGTATATTTTTAATTTTTGCTGTAATAAACTTCCGACTCGGATAAGAAATGGATGATCTCAAAATTATGCCTTTCATTTTGGATATGAAAACCGTCTTCGTCCTGCTTGCCCTCGGTCATTTGTTTACCGTTCTGCTTATAACGGCATACAGGCACAGGCAGGCCAAGGATACGGCAGTGAATACGTTCTACGTAGCGAAATGGTTTCAATCGGCCACCTGGGGAATATTGGCCATCCCGGGACTTGCCTTCCAAATGGCTTTTCTTTCGCTAGCGAATAGTATATTTTTGTGCGGAGTTGCGTTGGAAACCATGGCATTGCTGAAAGTTACGGGAGGATACGGCGGGCGATCCAGACGATATTATTACTTACTCATGCTTATATCGGTCGGTGCCTATAATCTGGTTGTTCTGTTCCATAATGCGGAGGTTCTTCGCATTTCCATCGTTTCTTTATCGATTGCCGCCTTCCTTTTTCCGCCTGTTTTTCGGATGATCGGTTCGAAGGAAAGGTCGACGCTCAGCGTTCTGGTCGGCTATATGTATTTCATAGTGGCTGCGGGCTTGCTGGTCCGCACGGTGATGTCCTGGTTTTCCACCGGGGAAGTAACGATGTTCGAACCGAATTTGTACCGGAATTTATCTTTCCTGTGCCTGTACCTCATCATGACCTTGGGAAACACGGGATTCGTGCTGCTTTCCAAAGAGAAGGCCGATATGGAACTGCTTAAGTTGGCAAGCTACGATGATTTGACGGGAGCACTGAACCGCAGAACGTTCATTCTGGAAGCGAAACGTCATCTCGACGCCAATGAAAAAAAACAAAGGCCGGTATCCTTCATCCTGTTGGATCTCGATGATTTTAAATTGATTAACGATACTTACGGGCATGATGTCGGAGATGAGGTGCTGCGGAATTTCACCGCCAAAGTGCGGGGGAAATTAGGCGAGGGAGGGCTGCTCGGGCGATACGGAGGCGATGAGTTCGCCATTTTGCTTCCGGGAGCGGATGAAGTGATGTCCGACGAGATGGCTCAGGCGCTGAAGCTTGCCGTGGAGCAGAATGAACGGGGAGGCCAGGGTGTCGAATATACGATCAGTATGGGGGTCATTACGGTAATTCCCGGCTCCGGCATACTACTGGAGCATCTCTATAAATTAGCGGATCAGGCTCTTTATCTGGCTAAAGAGGAAGGCAGAAACCGGGTCGCCCGAAACCGTGTCGAAGGTATACAGGGAGTGTAGTTCCTTCCGTAAAAAGAGGCTGGCAAGATCGTCGGAAATAGGACGACCTGCCAGCCTTTTTGATTGAAGTTTTAAGCTTTGGAAAGCTCGGTTCCGTTTTCTTCCAACCACAGAATGGAGGTGACCCCGCGCGGGTAGTACCTGCTGCCGCAAACGGTGCCCGCCAGGATCTGATCGCTCCAGCTCCAGTATGCATTTTGGCTGGAGGTCAGCCAGGCAACATGGGCCGCATCGGCGGCCAGTCCCTGTTTCTCCCAAGGGAGGCCGAGGATATGGCGCGCGATGAACTGGCACAGATAAATTTTGCTGAGCCAGGAGTTGTTGCTGGTCGAGGACAGCTTCCAGCCGCCGTCTTCAAACAGGCAGATGCCCGGGACGAGTATGGTGCGCAAATGAGTTTTCAGCGCCGAGATATAATCCCCGAACCGTCCGTTCTCGTCGAGTGCTTCCCGGCATCCCGTATACAGCGGGAAGACGAGGCCCTCAATCGCGGGAATGATTTTGGAGTCATTATTCTCCTGGATGACGGCAGGGATGTACCCGCCCGGTAGCAGATGCCCGGTTATCGTACGGGCGCAGCGTTCCGCTTGTTCTCCGGCCAAGGCACCGTACTCCGGACGGCCGCTCGCCAGGAACAATTTCTCCATGGCGATGTAAGCCGCCCAGCTTTTCCCCGCCAGATAAATATTGTTACGCGCCTGGCCGAGCGAGACGTCCAGACTGTCATACGTGGTAATCTCCGCGCCGCCCATCGTTCTTGAACTGTCGAGCCCCATGATTCCCGTCCGCTGCGCCGGGTCCGGATGATCCCGGTTGACCATGCTTTCCAGGCATTGTTCGAAGATGGCGAGATTGCTCTCCAGCCAGGTTTTGTCCCCGGTTTGTTCAACGTAGACCGAAGCGCATAATACCCAGTTGACAAGCTGCTCATGGGTCATGTGGGAGAAGCAATCTTCGATGGCATGCAATTCATAGGACGAGTAACCGGGACGCGAAAAAGAATTGGCCACGCCCATATCGTGCGTAAAACTGATGCCTCCGGGATAGACCGTATCATCGCCCGGAAGGCGCACCGTGTCTTCATAGCTGTAGCGTTTGACGAACAGGTCCAGCTCGTTTTTGACGGTCCACGGATTCATCTTCAGTTCATAGAACAGTTGGTCTACCGTCAGATCGAACGTATTGATCATGCGGTATTCGCCTTCATTCACGATCCACAGCGGTTCCCCCTGATGGTCGAGCAGCTCTGTGGAGCCGTAGTAGCTGCGGATGGCATGCGCCAACATGAAACGTTGGTCATCGTTCAGATGCGAAGCTCCCGCAACCAGTTCATCGCTGTGGCGCGCCGCCTCCGCTTTCTCCTCAAAATGCTCCAGGGCATAGGCAGCCACTTCTTCAATATTGGAAAAATAGCGGGTGTAGTAGTAGGAAGCATCCATTCCCGTCGTCACATATCCGGCTTTGTAGAAACATAGGGCAAAACGGTACGTCGCTTTTTCGCCTGCCGGCGTATCCATCAGCAAGGCGCCTACCGGACCTAGTCCGAACCGTAAGTTTTCTTCGACCTTCGGTTCCAGGATGCCTTCCATCGTAAAGAAACCGGCGCTTTTAACTCGCTTGTCGTTGGTTGCGATCGCGGTATGGCGGCCTTGGCCGACGCCGGTGATGACGCCGTCCGTGTTATCCTCCAGCCGCCGGACGGCGGAATAAGGATCGCTGCCTTGGAAGCCGAAGAAGGCCTTCCGGGCAGATGTGCCCCGGGTATTGTCGACGGTAATCTCCGCCAGTACCGCCGGCATCAGCGCGGAGCGAAGCTCGTCGCTGCCCGCGGAAGCGGAAGCCGGGTCGGGAACGCTGCTGAACGGAGAATACAACCGGAAGGTCAAATCCCCGGCTTGCCATTCGTCGGTAGCCGCGCCAAAGCGGCGTGTAATGCCTTCCCGGGGAAAAGGAACAATCAGCGCGTCCTTCTTGGCCTCCCCGGATTCATCCTGTTCGCTGGTGTAGCGGTCCCGTTCATCCTGCCCATCGCCGAAAAAGGGCAGGGCTTTGTACCGCTGCTCCCCATCTTCCTGAAGGCCGATATATATATTCTGGTTTGGAGGGCTACCGAGCTCCAGGTCGAATCCGCCGCTCTTGCCCGGATAACCTAGCGTAAAGCTGGCGAAAGCCCCCATAGGCGAGTGATGTGCGTTGAAAAATATATTTTTACCCATCTTGAGTGCCTCCTGTTCTTTATGTAAGCGTTATGATAATTTGATTATATCAACGGAATTGGTTTCATCCTATGTCCAAAGCGATTATCAATTTATCCAAATCGTTCAGTTCGTTGCAATCGACGTATAAAGGAGGAATGGTGCGTGAATATTTCCGAAGAGCATCATATAGCCGAATTTGTGCTGCCGGATATGGACTCCACGTTCAAGGTCTTTGCGGCCCATTTACGGACCGTGACCCAGGATTGGTCCTATCCGCGGCACACCCATCCGCTATTTGAAGTGAATCTGGTGCTGGCGGGCAGACAGGAAATGTTCGTCAACGGTCAGCAGTTCGTGCAGGAGCCTGGCGATCTTATGCTTTTACGACCGGAAGATGTGCACGAAAGCCGCGCGGAGGGTACCGGGCGGATGACCTATTATTGCTTGCATTTCAATGTGGATGACCGGGTGATGAGAGAGATGCTATGCCGCGGAAGCGCGTTTCATTATAAGGAAAATAGTCCACTTGCCCAAGCCATCCGGCCTAGCCTGGATAGATTGATTGCAATTACTTCCGGAAAAGGCGCGGAGAAGCTGGCGAGTAAAATGATGGCGTTGTCGGCCGTGTTCGAATTGTTTGCTGGGCTGGGCGAAAAGCTTGCCGAACAAGGCCGGGCCGAGAATTCCGGAAGCCGGATGACGCGGATCGCCGCCGAGATTGCAGCCGGGCTGGAGAAGTGCGTAGAAGCGCCGGTAGCAGAGGGCCTGGCCGAAGGGGAAGACTATCGGGATAACTCACGGGAAACCGTGGCTGCCGTGACTCAGGGCTTGGGGTATAGCGCTTCTTCCTGCAACCGGATGTTTCACCGCGTTTACGGTATGTCCCCGCGACAGTACTTGTCGGCACTGAAGCTGAAGAAGGCCAAGCTCCTGCTCATGGAGCCAACGCTCTCGGTGGAAGAAGTGTCCATACGGCTTGGATATAAAGATATCGCGCATTTTAGCCGCCAGTTCAAACGGTGGACCGGGGAGCCGCCGGGTAAATTCCGGGCAAGGTTTCATATTTGACGATGATATTCGGAGCTGGCCGGGCGGTCGCGGCCAAGGGAGCGGTTCGCCGGAAGAATGGCGGGACTGCTTGGAGATATACGGCTTAGACAGTTCGGAAGCCTTCGCTGGAACAGGCACGGAACAAAGCGTGAAAATAGCCGCGGACGGCACCGTGGAACATTGCGCGAGTTGTGTCACCGAGGAATTGCTGGAGCGCCTTGCCGTGGCGGCGGAAGCCGGAGTGGAGATGCTTCTGGTCTCCGGAGACGCGGACCGGTCGGTGCCGTTTGAGGAGAACGGCGCCATACTGGAGAAACGTTACCGTTCTTACGGCGGTCATGTAACAACGATCCTGAAACCGGGTGGGGACCATCACCCTCACGGCCTTTCCGATGTGACGCCTATCCTGGAATTTGTGCTGAAGTATAACCGTTAAGATTTATAAAATAGGATGAAATCCACCTGAAAAGTTATTTTGAAGGTGGATTTTTTGTCATATTTTGTTTGGTTATGTCGAAGATGTTCAGAATCCGTTCAGAGGATGATGGTAGGATGATGAAAAAAGTCATAGGAAGGAAAAGAAGGATGCCAAGAATGAAAAGTCATTTTTTGAAAAAGCTAATGGTTCTGATCCTCGTGATTCAGCCGTTCCTTGCAAGCATTGGAGCCATTGAGCAAGTCAGCGCCGGAGGTATGTTATACCCGGACAAGATTAATTACCCCTCAACCGTAAGCGGGGTAGCGTACCATGATGGTAATATCTATACATCCATATATAACAATCAGACAAGCACGATTACCAAGCAGCAGGTAAGCGATTCGGATGATCGCAGCGATATAGTTACGTTCAATAACAATGTAAAGCCGTTGTCCATCGATTTTGACAGTCAAGGAAATTTGTATTTTATCGTGAATGAATCGCCCTATATTTATAAAATTTCTAAACCGTCTTTAGAAGCGGGGCCAATTAGCATCAGTGGTTATAACGATATTCCGAGCAAAGCGGAAATTGTATTTACAGGCGATCAGATGTACATGACCGGTATGACGATCGACGAAAACGATAATTTTTATTATTCGAACTCGAATCGTCCAAGCAACAATCCTAACGGATTGTTCAAGATTGCGGCCGGAAGCTGGCAAGCGACACCGCTGGTATCCAATTTTACGACGTATTTCGAAGACCTCTCCGTGAGTCCTCAGGGCAATTTGTATATGGTTGGGGCAAACAACAAGCTGTACAGAATGGATTTGAAAGCGGACATGCCGGGGGTTACGGAAGTGAGCGGCACCGAGTTCAACAGTTATCTGAATGCGGAATCCATTCCGAACAGCGGCAGCGAAACGCTGATCGATTTGTCCGGGATTCAGTTTTTACCTGACAGCGGGGAGGCTTATCTGTCCTTTGATATCTACAGATACACCATGGACCCGTTAATGCCGGGGTTCCCGTCCTCCTCGGAAACCGAATTTTACCTCAAAAAATTCACGTTTGCCGGCGAAGCGGCGCCGCCCGCGCCTCAAGAACCAGCCGAATTTCAGGACACCGTGCAGCTTGAAAATCCGAGAGGCCTGTCCTACTACAACAATGAGGTGTATGTGGCGCAATTCCTGACGGACGGCGGTACGAAGGCGAGAATTTCAAAAATTTCGAAATCGGGCGCAGTGACGCCTTTGGTAGTTTTCAATTACAGCGCCAATGTCAAATCCGTAGCGTTGAACAGCAGCGGGGACCTGTATTTTACATTGGAAGCCAACGCCAAGGATAATAATATTTATAAAATTCCTGCTGACCGCCTGCCGCTCAGCGACCCGATCGGATCCGGCCAAGTGGCGGTAAAAGCAGAAGTGTTCTTCACGCCAACCAACGAACCTTCCTGGGTGATGGGGCTGGCCTTCGATAGCGAAGATAATTTGTATTTTTCGACATACACTACCAAAGGAATTTATAAAATAGCCAAAGGCGAAAATACGGCAACGGAAGTGTTGACCAATTTCTCGTCGGTGATCAGCAGCCTGGCTTTTCATCCGAACGGGGATTTATATTTTGTCGACGGAGTCAGAAGGGTCCACAAATTGGATCATGCCCAATTGTCGAACCTTCCTGTTTTGACAAGTAACATAGAGCAATTCAGCAAGTTCAACAACCTTCAGGTCGCAGGCATTGCTTTCCTGCGGGAGGGGGATAAAGCCTATGTCTCGCATGGATTTTGGGCTAACGCAAAATTGGAGAAGCTGGACTTTGCGCTGGATCCCCCTGTGGTTGCCGATCCTCTTGAAAAAGTGAATGACGCAAAGGCAGCAGAAAGCGTGGAGGAAATGATCGCCGCGCTTAGTAATCCGGAACTTGGATTGTCGCTTCCGCCCGATTTCGGGGCTTGGAGAGACGATCTCAAAGAATCCGTGGCCGAAACGTTCATTTACATGGTGAGCGAAAACGAGAAGTATGATAATGTGGGTCAGCTTCAGTTTTTACTGGATTTTGCGGTTCAGCCGTTCTTTGCTTTGAATGACCGGGAACTTCATGTCATTAACAACAACCTGACATCGTTTTTCGCGAAATTCTTGGAGTTTAAAAATGTTTTTGCAGGCTATGAAGGAATGACCGAGTTGTCTCCGATCGGGGAAGCTTACCTTACCATGTCTGAAGTGGATAAAGAGATTTTCGCATACAGAACGAAATTCTATTTTACAAGGGATGAAACGCCGGTTTCTCAATTCCGTGAGTCATTGACGGCAACCTTTTCGCAGTACAGGCCCATCAACAAGGTCACGAAGAAAACCGACATGTACAACGCATTGGTGAGACTGCGTTTGCTGCAGACGGAATCCGAAGCTTATAACGCCGAACAAATCGGCTCGGTTGATCCGGAAGAAATGATGGACATCTTTAAATTGAACTTGGATAAAGTCGACGGACCGGGTTTTAGTTTTCAGAGATACCAGGAACTGGCCCAATGGATGCTGGACAAACGGCCGGTCGGCGGATACGCCGATTATGCGGCTATCCAGGAAACGTTCGATCTGTTCTTTGCCCCGCGTGCCCCAAGCGTAACTGCGGACGATGATAACAATCGGTTGGTGGGCGCGGACGCCACAATGGAGTATTCGAGAGATGGCGGAATCCAGTGGCTGGACTATGATTCAATCATCGCACCAATATTTGCCGGTGATGTGACCGTGCAAATTCGCGTGAAAGCGACAGGCAACATGCAGGCTGGCGCCGTAACGACAGTGACATTCACTGCTAATCCGGTTCAACCGGCTCCGCCTGCACCAAGCGTATCGGTGAATGAAGCAACTTACATGATCAACGGTGCAGACGGCACCATGGAATATTCGCTCGACGGCGGGATATTATGGATCGGTTATAATCCGGAGGAACCGCCGGTATTCCGCGGCAACTATACGGTACAGATTCGAGTTAAAGCGTCCGGGGACATTCCTGCCGGACTGGTGACCGTGCTTTACTTCAGAGAAACACAAGTTGAGCCGATTCCGGGAGCTCCAAGCGTAACGGCGGATGACGAGGCGAACTTGCTTGCCGGTGCCGACGGCACCATGGAATACTCCACGGATAACGGAAATCTCTGGAGCGGCTATGATCCGGGAAATCCTCCGATTTTCGCAGGGAACGTAACGGTACAAATCCGGGTGAAAGCGGAAGGCGACAACCCTGCGGGCGAAGTGACCACCGTAACATTTACACGGAACGCGGCCACTAATCCGCCAAGCGGCGGGTCCGATTCAGGCAGCAGCAGCGGTAGCGGAAGCAGCGGAGTATCGCCAACGGCACCTGCATCCAATAAAGAAGAAATTGTCGTTGATGTCGATGGAGCCAACGGTACAAATTTGGCCAAAACGCCGATAACGCGCACAACGGAAGCAAACGGTACCGTGAAAGATCATGTGTCGATGTCGGAGAACATTGCCAAAGAGACCGCCCAAAAGGCGAAGCAACTCGGGATCGACACGGCAAGAATTGTGATTCCGGATACCGGGGATAAGGTTTCGGAAGTGGTGGTAGAAGTACCGAAATCGGCGTTAAAACAATTAAACGAAGGCAATCTGAATTTGGAAATTGCAACGGACAATGGGGTAATCTCCATTCCGGCAAAATCCATCGCCGATTTCAACGATGATTTATATTTCCGGATCATCCCGATAAAATCGGAGACCGGGCGCAAACAAGTTGAAGAAAGAGCGAAGCAAGAAGAGTCGATTCAAAAAATCGTAGATAACGGGGAAGTCCGGGTTTTGGGCCGTCCTATGGAAATCGAAACGAATATGCAAAGCCGAGAAGTATCCATTGTATTGCCGCTTAAAGACAGCTTGCCGGCCGATTCAACCGAACGGCAGAAGGTCCTCGACAACCTCGGCGTCTTTATCGAGCATAGCGACGGAACCAAGGAATTGATTCAAGGTAAGCTTGTGACTTTGAAAGACGGTTCCGAAGGCATTGAATTTACGATTACGAAGTTCAGTACCTTTACCCTTGTGTACATGGACGGGTGGAAGGCTGCGCAAGTAAACCAGCATACTGCATACATTAAAGGATTCGGAACTGAATTCCGTCCTGGCGCATTCGTTACCCGCGCACAAATGGCCGCCATGCTGGCGCGCAATGCAGCCGATCAAGAAGCAACGGCAAATCAAAGTCCTTACGGCGATGTCGGCGCAGCGCATTGGGCCTACAATGAGATCCTGAAAACCAAAGCGCTGGGCATGATGACGGGAACTAAGGAAGACAGCTTCGATCCCGATGGTTCGGTGACTCGGGCGCAAATGGCCATGATCGCTTACCGTTGGATCCAGCAGGAATGCGCAAAGGATGCCTCGGCATTTGAAGGCTGTTCCTCCTTGTCCGGCCAAAGCAGTGCAGGTTATAAGGATGTATCCTCGGCGCATTGGGCGGCTGCAGCGATTTCCTTTATGAACTCCACCGGCTTCATGGTCGGTTATGAGGACAATACGTTCAGACCGGATGGAAAGCTGACTCGAGCTGAAGCCGTGAAGGTGCTTAACCGTTTGTTCAAACGCGGTCCGCTCTCCGGTACGAATACCACGACTTTTACTGACGTACCTACTACCTACTGGGCTTATCAAGAGATTGAAGAAGCAGCCAGGGATCATAAATACAACATTGGCGATCAAGGCGGAGAGGTCGTAGTTAAGGAGTAAACTGTAACCAATACAAGAGGATGGACTTGATTATTTCAAGCCATCCTCTTTTTCTGTTTGCTATAGATATTAAGTCTCGAATGAGGTCTTTTACATAAATCCGCACCGGAATAGACGCGGCGATAACATTCTCCCGTTACACTCAGGGTTGAATTCAACCTATTTTGGGAGGGATAGTTTTGAAATCAAAGGCAATACGCATGATTTCGCTGCTGCTGGCGGCGGAAATTTTAATAAGTTCGCTTTTTGCGGCGGGGCCGATACTGGCGGAAACGTTAGTACCCGCTTCGGAAGCGGAAGTCGACGGAGCATCGAATTTGGCTGAGGCCCCTGATCCTGATATAACACAAGCCGGAGAGCCGGTGTCTGAACCTTTAGCGGATCTTGACTTCGGTTTGTTCAATTTGGATTTGCCTGCAGCGGAGGCGGGCAAGCCTTATTCCGTGACGCTGGACGTTTACGGAGGAGAGGCTCCTTACCGGTTTGAGGCGCAAGGCGTTCCGGCAGGGTTGCTGCTGGATGAAACGACCGGACAGCTGTCGGGCATACCGGAAGCCGGTACGGCAGGAAATTATCACGTAACGGTCACGGTAACGGAGAATTCTGCTGCCGGCCGCAGCTTCAACGCCGAGCTGGAGCTTCAAGTAAAGCCGGGAGAGGCGGAGGCGGTTGCGCCAGCAATCGATAGCATCCGCATCCACAAGATTGCCGGATATTCGGTAGGGACGACGAACAAAGACGGCGGGGTTGCCGAAATCGTCCGATTTAACAAGGACAACGGAAAATTTTATCTGGTCAACGGTTCGACGAACCCGCCGTCCATCGACATCGTTCCGCTTGGCACGGGCGGTTCTCTGATGAAGGAGAAAAGCATCGACGTTAAGGCGTTGGCGGAAACCGGAGACTTCCGGTTCGGGGATCTGACCAGCCTGGATATCAATACGGCAACCGGAAGTATTGCCGCAGCGGTACAGGAAGCTGCTCATAACAAGAACGGAAAAATACTGGTGATGGACTACGACGGAAACCTGTTGCAGGTTTATGAAGCCGGAGTCCAGCCGGACATGGTGAAGTATACCGCGGACGGGCGCTATATTTTGACGGCCGATGAAGGAGAACCCCGCGTCGCGGGGGACGATCCCGAGGGAAGCGTGAGCATCGTCGATACGCAGGCGGAGACGGTTACGCACGTAAAATTCAACGATCCCTCCGTGATCGATGACTTTGTGCATATTCGCGGCGCAGCGGATGCAGACGGAAAGGTGACGGGCAAGGGAACCAAGGCCGAAGCCTTGCATGATCTTGAGCCGGAATATATCGCCCTTTCCGGGGATGAGCGGACCGCTTACGTCTCCTTGCAGGAGAACAACGCGATCGCGGTCGTGGATATACCTTCCGCCCGGGTGACGGCGGTTCGCGGATTGGGAACCAAGGATTTCAGCAATCCCCGCAATGCGTTGGATCTGGTGAATGACGGGGCGGCGAAG
The DNA here is from genome assembly GCF_046559655.1 of Fontibacillus forbon. Classification (NCBI taxonomy): domain Bacteria; kingdom Bacillati; phylum Bacillota; class Bacilli; order Caryophanales; family Paenibacillaceae; genus Fontibacillus; species Fontibacillus forbon. The sequence continues at coordinate 328,394 of NZ_JBKGFV010000005.1, forward strand.
CTGGAAAACGTCCCCTTCTACGGGATGTATATGCCTGACGGGATCGCTTCGTACACGGTGAACGGGCAGACTTATTTGCTTACCGCAAACGAAGGGGACGCCACGGAGTGGCCCGGCCGAGAGAACGGCAGCAAAATCTCCAAACTGAGCGGATTAAATCCGGATTCTGCTGCAGGCCTCTTTTTACAGGGGAGCGGGACAACCTACGATAAGGTGGAGGTTGCCGGGGATATGGGGAATGAAGGCGCCTATCTCTATGGCGGACGTTCGTTTTCTCTCTGGAATGCCGCAGACATGAGCCAGGTTTATGACAGCGGCAGCGATTTTGAAGTGATCACGGCGGAGCGGCTGCCGGATTATTTTAACGCCAGCAACAGCAAGACGGACAAAGACGACCGTAGTCCTAAAAAGGGGCCTGAACCGGAATACGTCGCGTATGGAAAAGTCGGTAGCAAGTCGCTTGCGTTTATCGGACTGGAACGGATCGGCGGGGTGATGACCTATGATATTACGGATCCCGGGAACCCGGTGTTCGTAAACTATTTCAACTCGCGCGATTTCGCGGCCGGGTTAATGACGGATACCGGACCGGAAGGTATGGAATTCATTCCGGCCGGCGATAGCCCGACGGGACGTCCGCTATTGCTCGTAGCCAACGAGGTCGGCGGAAGCGTTGCCGTCCTGGAGTTGAACGTAGCGAAGGTAACGCTCGACAAAATTTCGCTGTCCCTGGTGGCAGGCGGTGCTGCCGAAAAGCTCGTAGCGACGGTGGAATCGCCGGAAGGCGCTACGGGAGTGCAGTGGAATTCGTCCAATCCGGCCGTGGCGGCAGTGGATCAAGAGGGAAATGTCACGCCGGTATCGGCGGGGCAATCGGTGATCACCGCGCTGAGCGAGGACGGCTACGGTTTGGCGGAATCGACAGTGACGGTGAGTGATCCCGGACAGGAGACGTGGAAGCTGACCGTGATGCATACCAATGATACCCATGCTCATTTGGCTGAGGTAGCGAGACGGTCGACGTTGGTGAAGCAGATTCGCGGCGAGGGCGGGAACAGCCTGCTTTTGGATGCGGGAGATGTATTCTCCGGAGACCTGTATTTTACGAAATGGCAGGGTATGGCCGATCTGGTTTTCATGAACTATTTAGGCTATGACGCGATGACGTTCGGAAATCACGAGTTTGACAAAGGGACCGCGGTGTTGGCCGACTTTGTGAGAAAAGCCCAATTCCCGCTAGTCAGCTCCAATATCGATTTCAGCAAGGATGCGCATATGGCGCCGCTGTCCAAACAGCCGATTTCGATCGATTCCGGCCTGGATGGTTCGAACGCGAACGCAGGGGTTTATCCGTATGTCGTTTTAGAGGTTGACGGTCATCGGGTCGGCGTCTTCGGCATGACGACCGAGGACACGAAGGAAACTTCCAGTCCCGGAAAAGACGTCAACTTTCGTAATGCCGATGCCGCGGCGGAAGAAACGGTTCATGCGATGCAAAAAGAGGGTATCGACATCATCATCGGATTGTCCCATTTGGGGTATGCGAGAGACAAGAAACTTGCCGATACCGTAGAAGGCATCGATTTGATCGTCGGGGGCCACACGCACACCAAACTGGAAGTGCCGGAAATTGTAACCGATGAGATTCATCATACGCCTACGGTAATTGTTCAAGCCAACGAATGGGGCAAATTTCTCGGCCGCGTCGATCTCGTATTTGACGGCCAGGGCAATGTATTGACCGGCCCCGGGCAAACGGGTGGCGGGTTGATTACGGTTGATGGCAAGGTGGAAGAAGATGCTGTCGCTAAGGAGAAGCTTGCTCCTTATAACGAGGAACTGGAGGAACTGAAGAAACAAGTAGTCGGCATTGCAGCGGTTGTTCTGGACGGGGAACGCAAAAATGTGCGTGCGAAGGAAACCAATCTCGGAAATCTGATTGCCGATGGGATGCTGGCCAAGGCGAAACAACTGAAAAACGCCGATATCGCCCTCATGAATGGCGGGGGCATCCGAGTTTCGATTGATCAGGGGGACATCACGATGGGCGAGCTGCGCACGGTGATGCCTTTCGGTAACACGCTATATGTGCTTGATGTTACCGGCAAGCAGCTCAAAGACGGATTGGAAAACGGGATCAGCGGAGCCAAACTTAGCGATCTTCCGGGCAAATTCCCACAGATTGCCGGGATGAAATTTAAATGGGATCCGGCTCAGGCTGCCGGGAACAAGGTGTTCGATGTTCAAATCAAACGGGGACAAAGCTATGTGCAGCTTGATTTGAACGCGACTTACCGCTTAGCCACAAACAGTTTTGTTGCCAACGGCGGGGACGGATATTTCTCCTTTGCCCAGGCGATTGAGCAAGGAGCTTACCATGAGGATCTGGGGTATCCGGATTACGAAATTTTCATGGAGCACGTAAAAACGCTGGGCGGCACGGTGGAACCCAAAGTCGAAGGGCGAATTATCGAGCAGGCTAAACCCGCGGATGGCGGCGGAGAGGACGGCGGCTCATCGCCCGGCACCGGCTCTGGAAATGTGACAGCTCCAGGAACTGCTGCACCGTCCGAAAGCGATGGGGAAGAGAAGCCTGGATCAGTTACTCCAGCCAGGCTCTCCGGAGAGCAACTGCAATTAGCTACATCCATAAATGCGGCCGGACAATCGGTTACACGGGTAAGCGTCAACTCGGAGGAGGTTTTGAAATCCGCGCTTGAGGCCGCAACATCTCATCCCCGGGGAGAGTTGACGATTTCCATTCCAAAGGCGGAAGGCGGAGTGGAAGTACAGCTTCCGGCCCAAACTTTGACAGCGGGATTTGAAAAGGGCAAACCGGTCACACTCGTGATCGAGTCGCCGCTGGCAAATTATCGTTTGCCACTGCAGACGATTGAACAACGCTTGCGCCAGAGTATTGCGGATGGTGGCAGCGGTGCCGGAGATACGGCAAAACCGGATCTGACCATTTCGATTATGCCGATTACATCTTCTTTGCAGAGAGACCTTAATCTGAAGATAGCAGCATTAGGAGGAATAACCGGAGGTGATCCGGGCTTGGAATTCCGTGCAGCCGTCGTTTCGGGCGGGAGGGAGCAGGTTATTGATTTCGGAGGTAACTATATCAGCCGCATCGTACCTCTTCCGGCAACCGGCTCATTGGGGACAGGAAATGCGGTCGCGGTAAGATATGACCACAGCGACGGGAAGTTATACCCCGTCCCGGCCCTGAGTACAAGCTGGAACGGGAAGCCCGCATTGGAGTTGAAGTCTCCGCAAAACGGTGTCTTTATGATCATCGGTCTTCAAAAGCAGTTTAGCGATGTCCAGGGGCACTGGGCTGAGGCCGAAATTGAAGCCATGGCTTCCAAGCTCATTGTCCAAGGGACAAATGATAGTAATTACGCACCTGGAGAGAATATTACGAGAGCCGAGTTCACGGCTCTGCTCGTAAGAAGCCTGGGCCTGACGCCCGCGGCCTCCGGAAGCGGATTCCGCGATGTTCCAACAGGCAGCGCGCTGGCCGATGAGATTGGCGCCGCGGTGAAATCCGGCTTGGCGGGAGGTAAGGGAGCGGACGGCTTCATGCCGGATGAGTCTATCAGCCGGGCCGAAATGGCCGTCATGATAGCCAGGGCGATTATGCTCCTTGAGACGGGCACCGCAGGAGACGCAAACACTATTGATGCGGCAAGCGCTTTGTCCCGTTATTCCGACAGCGAAACTATCCCGAGCTGGGCTGCTTCAAGTGCCGCGTTACTGGCGCAGCGAAGCATCCTTCAAGGAGATGGCGCCGGCAAATTCTCGCCCGCGGGATTCACGACACGCGCCGAGGCCGCGGTAGTCTTGTTAAGGATGATGACGGAAGTGGGGCTGGCGGATTGAAACCGGGCTTCCATATCTAAAAAAGAAGAGGCTGAACAAAACCTCTCTTTATAAACTAAAAAACCGGTGATTTTTACGAAGAGTAAAAATTCACCGGTTTTGATTTTTTTTCAAGTAACAAAATTATAAGATTTTTTGTTGCAAGAAATTTAGAAATTCACTTTGCATAGAACCAAGAGTAACAATTTTTTTGGTTATCCTGAACTTCCAATGCTGACCCTTAATGTTAAGTGACCATAATGCAGTAAGTGGAGTTCTGGAGTGATATTTTTGATTTTGGATGTCAGCTACTTCAATTTCCACCTTATGTACTACTTTGGAGGAAAATAGATTGAGGAAAAGAACAATAATTCTACTGTCGTTTATGAGCAATATAGCACGGCTTGTAATAGCTGAAAAGCCTTGAAGAGTGGCGTAACAAACAAGCATGTCAGGTTCTCTGTGAGATTCAGTCAGCCTATCAATAAGTTTTTTATTAATAAATATCATGGAACAAATACCTCTATATATTAGTCTCGACTCGAGTAACTGTCCTTATGTTAAAAGATTATAACATATGTCCCAGCTTACTTCCTGTGCATTGGCACGACTATTTCACGAAATGCGAGACTACGAAAACGGCGGGAGAGTTCCAGTAAATCGTCACCTCATTGCCCGCATAGCTGAGCTCATCGTCGATGAAACATTGTGCGGGCGCTTTGCCTTGCAGGTGTTCCATCATGCAATCGTCGTTCAGGCCGCGGTTCGGGCCGCCCGCCACAAGGCCGGGGACGGGAGCGGCTACGTTATCGCCGACGGACGGACGGTGGTGCGGATGCATCACCGGGCGGTCGCCGAACCCGGTTACATAGCTGAGATCCAGCGGATTGCGGCCCATCAGGTAATGAACGTGATGAATGGCGATGTCTTCAAATTGGGTATTTCCAGTCAATCGGAAGGCGATGAGCAGAAGCATCGCCCGGTTCATCACGACCATGTTGCTGCCCCAAATATAATCTGCCGGAGTCAGCGAAATGCCGTACCCATCGGCACTGCTGATCGCAACTAGCTTGTAGGCTTCGGCAAGCAGCCCCTCCTTGAGCTGTGAGTACAGGGTCTGGTCGGACATTGCGGAATCTCCAATCAGATAGGCAATGCTTCCGTAAGCCCCCATATCGGCCCAGCCCAGCTCGTATTTCGGGAACTGCTGCGCGGCCAAAGCCTTGAACTGCAAATGATAAGACTCGTCTCCGGTTGTCCGGAACAATTCGGCCGCCGCCCAGTAACGCTCGTCGAGATCCTGCCCATCGCCGTACTCTCCGGTGGACACATCTTGCGGGTTTTTAAAGCCCGGCGTTTCCGGATGATCCAGTAGCCACTGCCAAGCTGCTTTTGCCGCTTTCAGGCAACGGTCGGCAAAGCTGCCGTCAAATTGGCGGTAGACCCGGGACGCCATGGCCATGACTCCGGCAAAACAGCCTGTGGCCGTGGCCGAGACCGGAAGGAAATATAAATCCGCCAAGTCGTCTTCAGGCATCACGTTCAAGTCGGGGAATTGCTTGGTCGTCAATTTGTGAAATGCGCCGCCTGTCTTGTCATCCTGCATTTTGAACAGCCATTCCAGCTCATAACGGCATTCATGCAGCACGTCCGGCATAACGCCGTCACTCTCGGGAATGGGAAGTTGGGATGCGAAAGTCCGAGGATAGAACTCATAAGCGAGCAGCAGGTCGGCGACGGCTTTGGCGCCAGGCACGGTGTATTGTCCGTAATCTCCGGCATCGTGCCAGCCGCCCGTGCTATCCAGCTTCTGTCCGGGATCGTCATATACGGTTCCGTCCGCCAGATGACAGGCTTTGTGCTTCCAAGGCCCGGCATAAGTTTCATCGAGGTCGCAGCCGCAGCGGAAAAGGTAAAAAGCTTTTAAAAGACCGCGATGCAGCTCCGCGTACGGGTTATCCGAAAGTTGAAACGGAGCGGAAACCGCGTCCCCGAGCCGGACATAATAGCTGCCAGGCGCAGTAAGGGCGGAGAAGTCACCGGCGCACAGTTCCGTTCCTGCGGACTCGTCAAATTGTGAATGCCCGGTTTCGCCCCGATAAGCTACTTCTCCGGTATCGGAATTGATAACTTCGAATGTACCCTCTTTACCGGCGCTAATGACGCACTTTTCGCCATGCAGCGGGTAACCGACTTGATTGACGGATAAACTTCGTTGCTTTGTATCGCTCACTGACAATCCCTCATTTCCAAAATTAAAGTTATTGCGGCGGGAACATGCAATCCGTTCCTTCTTTACGGAAAACGTTTTCCTAAATGGGTAAAAGAAGATTGAAAACTCTCTTAATCTATTGCAAAAAGTGCAATATAATCCCGCATAGCGATAGTTGCTTACAGAAAGTAAAGAAAACGTTTTCCGAAATTGTATCTATTATATCAACAATCGGGAGAATGGGCGAGAAATGATTTCTACCGCTGAGGTTCGCACTTATGCTACGATATAATTAATATTTTAGGTAATGGAGTCATAAGATGAATTCAACCATTAGCATTTTTATCGTTTTGGCGGCTTTGTCCGGCGTGTTGAGCATCCTCCTGGCCATCTATGCGTTTGTTAACCGGAATAAATACTCCGGAATCAATCTGTTTTTCTGGATCACCTTACTGTCGGCGGTGTATGCTTTCGGCTTTGCTTTTGAGTTGACCGGCAATAACCTGACAGAAATCATGTTCTGGGCCAACGTGGAATATGCGGGCATGCCTTTCATCGCTCCGCTCAGTCTGGCTCTCGTCATGTACTATGTGGGGCTGGAGAAGTTCGTGACGCCCGGCAAGATCGCACTCATGCAGATCATTCCGGCCATCACGCTGTTTATGATCACTACGAACGATTGGCACCATCTGTTTTACCGTGCCGTTTATTTGAATCAGGATGCCCCAAGACCCATGATGGATATCGTGATGGGCGAGTGGTATGTCGTGCACGGAAGCTATACCGTGTCCTGCCTGATTGTCGGCACTTTCCTTCTGATCCGTTACTGGAACCGGAGAAAAAGAGTGCTCCGGCGCCAAATGTCGGCATTTCTGATCGGCTTTGTCCTCCCGGGAGTCGCATCTTTTTTATACTTGATGAAATTGACTCCATACGGCATGGACCCTGTGCCGATCGTGATGTGCGTGACCTCTTTCTTTTATATTTGGGCGATCCGGACTTCCGGATTGATGATCGTCGCCCCGGTAGCAAGGGAATATATTTTCGACAGCATGCGTGACGGCGTGCTGGTTGCGGACCCGGCCGGTCTGCTGGCGGATTTTAATCCGGCTGCGGCAATGATGATTCCGGGGCTGGGCACGGCGAATATCGGCAAGCCGGTGAGCGATATTACCCTGTCGGAAGATTTCGAGGAACCTGTATTCGAATTTCATCCCGACCCCAATGTGACCGATGAAAAAGAGATCGGCTGGGATATCGGCGGGGAGCCCTGCTACTACCATATCCATTCTTCTCCGGTGATCAACCGCAGGGGCCGGTTCGTCGGGCGAACCATCACCGTTATAGATGTGACTGAAAGAGCGCGCATGCAGGAAAAATTGCAGATTCTCGCTACGCACGACGGACTGACTCAAATATATAACCGGACCTTTTTTATGGAAACGGCCAGACTTCAGCTTGAAGAGGCCGATCTATCCGGTCAGCCGTATTCGTTGATCGTTTTCGATATCGACCATTTCAAAAAGATTAACGACCGTTTCGGACATAGCGTAGGAGACCGGGCCATCCGCCATATCACCGCGATCGGACAGCGGCATCTTCCCCCCGGCAGCCTGTTTGGCAGATACGGCGGCGAAGAGTTCGTTATTGGACTCCCGGGAAAAGGGCTGCGTGAAGCAGCTGTACTGGCTGAAACCGTCCGCCGGGACATTTCATCCAGCTCCCTGGAGTTGGAAGATGGTCCGATCGGGATTACGGCCAGTTTCGGCGCTGCGGAATCCGGTTCACCGGGACAGCCGCTGGAAGATCTCTTTATGGAAGCCGACAGGGCGCTTTACCGTTCCAAAGAGAGCGGAAGAAACCGGGTAAGTACGGCATCGGATATGTCGTTTCTGCGATAGAAGGGAGTCCCCAATGGAATCGGAATCTTTTTTTTCCTCCGGGCAGGCACCGGATTTTTTGTTATTTTCCCTGGCTCATCTTGTCTGGATCGGGCTGTTGACCGCTATAATTCTGGGGCTATACTGGGCACGAAACATGATTCGGGAACGAAAAGGGTTGCGTTTGGCGGTAAGATACGGATTGCTGGGCATTCTTCTGGTATCGGAAGTCGGCCTCAATGCGTGGTATTGGGCGCAAGGGGTGTGGAATGTCCGTCATACCCTGCCTTTTGAGCTGTGCTCCATAACGCTGCTGCTATCGATCATTATGCTCTGGAACCGGAGTCGGGGCCTCTATGAAGTACTATTTTTTGCTGGGATCGGTGGGGCATTGCAAGCTATTCTTACGCCGAATCTGGCGTACGGCTTCCCGCATTTCCGTTTCTTCCAGTTTTTCATTGCTCATTTAGCCATCATATTGGCTTCTTTATATATGACCTGGATTGAACGATACAGGCCAACCTGGAAATCCATCGGAAAAACGATGCTGTTTCTGAACGGCCTGGCGCTGGCTATCGGACTTTTGAATTACGCCATCGGGGCGAATTATATGTTTCTGCTGCATAAACCGGATACCCCTTCCATTCTGGATATGCTGGGGCCGTATCCCTATTATTTGCTGGCCGAGGAAGGAATCGCCCTGCTTTTGTTTATAATGATGTATGTCGTTTTTTTCGTCTTTACGGATAAAGTAAAAAGCCGGAAGACCCGGAGGAACGAAAGATCCCGGAAACCGGGCGACTATATTTCTTGATAACAGCAGGAGGCCGCAGCGTATGAACGGAGTACAGGATCATCTCGATTACGGCTTATCTATCGTATTTATCGGATTCAATCCGAGCATTCGCTCGGGGGAGACGGGACACCATTACGCCAATCCCCGCAATAATTTCTGGAGGATCCTTTACCAATCCGGACTTACCCCGCGTCTGTATGAGGCCTCGGAAGACGGAGATCTCTTGCGGCTGGGTTACGGTTTTACGAATATCGTGGCCCGCCCTACCCGTGGAGCTGAAGATATCACCCGCGAAGAGTATAAACGAGGACGTCAACTATTACGTAACAAGCTCAGTCAATATCGGCCCAAGGTCGCTTGCTTTGTCGGCAAGGGCGTGTACACGGAATACAGTGGGAACTCCAAGGCGGATTGGGGATTTCAGAACGAATCCGTCGTCGACGGGGTGTTTGATTTTGTGGCGCCTTCTTCCAGCGGGCTTGTGCGGATGAGGATGGAGGAGATCGTCGGAATCTACCGGCAGCTCGGAAATTTCATTTCAGAAGAATCGTCTTAAAAATAAGAACGTGTGATCGTAAAAAATCATTGCGTTTATTCAAAAATTCTGCAATAATCTGTCTCAGAATGCTGATTCGGATGAGCGGATACACAACAAGAGCACGGCTTCATCATTCAATAGCGAATGAAATGGAGCCGCTTTTTTTGCTTTAATGCAAACGTTTGCTCGAAGGCGTGGAGAGGAGAAAATCTATGATCGAAGTGAAAAGTTTGTCGAAGCATTACACCTTAACGGAAAAGAGTCCCGGGCTGTCCGGAGCGTTCAAGAGCTTGATCGCGCCAAAACGCGTAACCAAAAAGGCGGTGGACGGCATCGGCTTTCAAATCGAGTCCGGTGAAATGGTGGGTTATATCGGCGCGAACGGAGCCGGAAAATCAACGACGATCAAAATGCTTTGCGGTATCTTGACCCCAACCGAAGGCGAAATCCTGGTAGACGGAATCGTTCCGTATAAGGATAGAAACCGGAACGCCAAGAACATCGGGGCGGTCTTCGGTCAGCGCTCGCAGCTGTTCTGGGATATCGCGGTCCGTGAATCTTATGATCTTCTGAGGCACATCTACGATATTCCGGAAGACGAATACCGGAAAACCCTGCGGATGTTTACGGAAGTACTGGAACTGGAGCCGCTTCTGGGAACGCCGGTAAGACAACTGTCTCTGGGGCAAAAAATGCGCTGCGAACTGGCGGCGGCCTTTCTGCATAATCCGGGCATCGTTTACCTCGACGAACCGACCATCGGCTTGGACGTGGCCGTCAAGTCCAAAATCCGTCAGTTCATCAAAGAGATGAACCGGATGCGTGGAACCACCGTCATTCTGACTACTCATGACATGCAGGATATTGAGGAAATTTGCTCCCGTATTATCATTATCGATGCTGGTAAAGTGCTGTATGACGGAAGTCTTCAATCGATCAAAGACCGTTACGGCGATAAGCGGGTCATTCATTTCGAGCTGGAACTCGAAGAAGAATTTAAACTGCCTCCTGATCTGGAGGGTAAGGCCGAATGGACGCCGGGAGAAACGGGAACCGTCAGTGTCGCGTTTAGCAATCATGTCATCACGGCCGCGGATGTTATCTCGGAAATGCTCCGCGTGTACCGCATCCGGGATCTGACGATCGCCGATTCCAAAATCGAGACGATCGTGCAGGATATTTATAGCCGGGGGATATAAGAATGCGCAAATATTGGGAAATGATGAAGTCGCAAATCAAGCTGGATACGGCATACACAGCCTGGTACTGGGCCGGCAGCGCATCGGTCATCTTCCGGATGCTGATCATTTATGCCTTCTGGCATGCTGTCTTTGAGAATCGAACTACTGTCGGAGATATGTCTCTGCAAGCCATGATTACATATACCATGCTCGCGACGCTGCTGAACAATTATATGTCTGGAGTGGGCTCTCAGCTGGCGAATCAGGTGAGGGACGGCAGCGTAGCCATTGAGTTGATGCGTCCCTATAATTTGCTTGATAAGCTGGTTGCTCTGGATTTGGGTTCCAAAATATCCGGAACGATCCGCGAGACGCTGCCGATGCTGCTGATCGCCTATCTGTTTCTCGGGGTAAGCGCGCCCGCTTCGTGGGAGGCCGTTCCTATGTTTCTCCTTAGCGCGCTGCTGGGGATCCTGATCGGGACCCAGCTTGATCTGATTATCGGGATTATGGCGTTTTGGCTGGATTATGTCTGGGGGCTGCGTGTGCTGAGCGGTGCGATTACGCTGTTCTTTACCGGCGCTCTGGTTCCGATCTCCATGTTTCCGGAGTGGCTGCGCGTGTTAAGCGGATTTATGCCGTTTCAATCTATGGTGTTCGTACCGGTGTCGATCTATACGGGACAGCTTTCCGGGCTGGCAGCGCTTCAGGCTTTGGGCGTGCAATTGGCCTGGCTCGTCGGCATCATTGCGGTCATGCGAACCGTCTGGTCGTTCGCGATCCGCAAGGTTACGATCTTTGGCGGGTAGTACGGCAATAGGGGAGAGGAGAATACGACATGCGGCGATACGTCCGTTTATATTGGCAGTATTTTAAGACAAGGATTAAAGTGATGATGGAGTACCGCATTGACTTTTTGATCGGCGTCGCTTCCGTTTTTTTTACGCAAGGCACATCGATTCTATTCATCGCGATTGTGTTTCGGCACATTGATACGATCCACGGCTGGACGTTTCAGCAGATGTTGTTTATTTATGCGATTGCGATGCTCGGAAGATCTCTGGAGCATACGTTCTTCGACAATCTCTGGACGCTGGGCTGGCAATACATCCGGCCGGGGAATTTTGACCGGGTATTGATCCGTCCTGTAAATCCGTTGTTCCAGGTTGTCGCGGAGCGGGTTCAGCAGGATGGAATCGGCAGCTTTATCATCGGATTGATCGTCCTGTTCACTTCGGCGCCTTCTCTTGGTCTGGAATGGGGTGCGGCAGAAATCATTATGCTGATCGTGATGATTATCTCTAGCGGGGCAATCTATATGGCGGTCAATTTGTTTTTTGCCACGTTATCGTTCTGGATGGTTGATAGTTTGCCTGTCATGTATGCGGTGCAGCAAACTAGCGATTTCGCCCGCTATCCTATGAATATTTTTGGCAAGGGGATTCGCTTTGTACTCACATTTATTATTCCGTACGGATTTACGGCCTTTTACCCGGCAGCCTGGTTCCTTGAAGATTCGGGTTACCGTCATACCGCGGTCTGGACTCCGGTTGTCGCCATCCTCAGCGTGGCTATCGCCTATTTGTTCTGGAAAAGAGGGCTCCGCTCTTTCACGGGTACCGGCAATTAATTCGAATCGAATTGTGGCTATTTAAGCTCACTTTCTGGAAACCTTTCATTTCTCTCGACTCTATTCTGGTAGTATGTTATCATGAGAGTCTGATAACGTATTAACGAACTAAAGCGTTTGGAGCTTTTGTCAAATGGATGGGGGAGAATATCAGATGAAGAGAAAGAGTGCAATTTTAATTTTGGTATTGGGTATGATGCTAATAGCCTTGGCAGGATGTTCTAGCTCCGGCAAGGACGATAATAAACTGGTGATTGGCATTGACGACAAATTCGCTCCTATGGGTTTCCGCGATGAGAACAATGAGATCGTAGGGTTTGACATTGACTACGCGAAGGCAGCGGCCGAGAAGATGGGCATGGAGGTTACTTTCCAGCCGATCGACTGGTCCGCAAAGGAGTCCGAGCTGAACAGCGGGCGGATTGACCTGATCTGGAACGGATACACGATTACCGATGAACGTAAGGGAAAAGTGTTGTTTACGAAACCCTATTTGAAAAACAGCCAAGTCATCGTTACTTTGGCCGATTCGCCAATTTCCGAGATCAGTGAACTTGCCGGTAAAGTCGTTGGCCTCCAATCGCTTTCCTCAGCGGCGGATGCATTGAATGGCAACCCGATTAAAGGCGAGATTAAGGAAGTCTCGGAATTCCCGGATAATGTTCTGGCTTTAAGCGATTTGAAGACCAAGAGGCTCGATGCGGTCGTGATCGATGAAGTCGTGGCCCGCTACTATATGTCCAAAGAGGCCGGAACCTTCAAATTGCTTGATGAGTCGCTTGCCCCTGAGGAATATGGAATCGGCGTCAAGAAGGGCAAGGAAGAGTTGCTGAACAAACTGCAGAAAGCTTTGGACGAACTGGGGCAGGATGGAACGGCGGCACAAATTTCGGAAAAATGGTTTGGCGAAGATAAGGTGCTGAAGTAGTTTACGTTACATTTGCGGATTCAAAGAACAGTAACGGGACGGATGCTTTAAAAACCGGATTGCTATCTAATCCGGTTTTTAATTTTCATAGAAGGAGCGTAATTTATGAGTCTGGAATATTTCCTGAATATTACGGGGCCGATGCTGGAAGGAGCAAGAACGACGGTCGTGCTGTTTTTTCTGGCGATCGTGACCTCCATTCCTCTCGGTTTTGTGTTCACTTTAATGGTCAAGAGCGCGGTAAAGCCGCTGGCCTGGATTGCAAACGCCTATATTTATGTCATGCGCGGAACGCCGCTGTTGCTGCAAATGCTGTTCTTTTGCTTCGGTCTGCCGGTCATTCCCGTCATCGGAGAGTATCTCGTGATGGATCGGTTTGCGGCGGCGTGCCTTGCGTTCACTTTGAATTACGCCGCCTACTTCGCCGAAATTTTCCGCGGCGGGCTGTTGGCCATCGACAAAGGTCAGTATGAAGCGGCGCAGGTGCTTGGACTCGGGCGCTGGCATACGATGACCCGGATTATTTTGCCGCAGATGTTCCGCATCGCGCTTCCGGCGGTCTCTAACGAGGCGATTACTCTGGTGAAGGATACGGCATTGTTGTACGCGGTCGCGGTTCCCGAACTGCTGCATTTCGCCCAAACCGCCGTCAACCGGGATTTCACGATTATGCCTTTTGTTGTAGCCGGCGTTATTTACTTGTTGATGACGTTAGTGTTGACTTTGTTTTTTAAACTGTTGGAGCGGAAATTCAAATTTGACTAAAGGAATAAGGATGAGTTATGGATAAAACCATTATTGAAGTTACGAATTTGCGGAAATCGTTTGGAACGCTCGAGGTGTTGAAGAATGTGTCCTTACGCGTTGCTCCAAGCGAGGTTGTCGCGGTAATCGGTCCCTCCGGTTCCGGAAAAAGCACGATGCTGCGCAGTCTGGCTCATCTCGAAGAGGTGAACGGGGGCAGCATCGTGATCGGGGACAAGGATCTGGTCCGTGACGGCGTTTATCCGTCCGGGGCGAAAATCAGGGAGATCACATCCCGGATGGGCATGGTGTTCCAGCATTTTAACCTGTTCCCGCATTTGACGGTAAGAGCCAATCTGGAGCTCGCTCCGAAGCTGGTTAAGCAGCTTCCTGCCGCGGAGATCGCCCGCAAGGCTTCCGGGCTGCTTGAGAAGGTAGGACTTCAGGATAAGGGAGAGGCGTATCCTTCCAATTTGTCCGGCGGGCAGAAGCAACGGGTAGCCATCGCCCGGGCGCTGATGATGAGCCCGGAAATCCTGCTCTTTGACGAGCCGACGTCGGCGCTCGATCCGGAACTGACCGGCGAGGTCCTGCAGGTGATGCGGCAGCTTGCCGAGGAGCGGATGACGATGGTCGTCGTAACCCATGAAATGGGCTTTGCCCGGGAGGTGGCCGATCGGGTCATGTTCATGGCGGACGGCGAGTTCATCGAATCGGGAACTCCGGAGCAACTGTTCGGCAGTCCGCAGCATGAGCGGACCAAATTATTTTTGAACCGGGTGCTGTAGCCGCAGCCCCGGTTTTTTTGTACAATGGTTCGAGGAGAATCAAACAGGATGAGGAGAGTCAATATGGAACAGCAAAGACCGCATGACAAACAAATGAACGGAATGGACGCGAAGAAGGAGTATGCCACCGCTACCGTGGTGTCCACCGCGGCCAACTTTATTATGGAACGTGACGAGGCGTTCACCCATACATACAGGACCTATGTCCGGCTTCGGGAACAAGGGAAGATTCAACTTCGTTTCTGGTTCAGCAATGCCGTTGACTCGACATGGGACAAAGGTGCAGTCGCCAAGGGCGGTCAGTTTGGCGGGAACTGGCTGATTGAGGCCGCCTTTGCGGCCGACGGAGGAACCGGACGGGACGGCAGCGTGTCCGCTCCATCCCGGGTTTCCGTTACTTTCGGAGGTAGTCTGACCCGGCTGGTACGTCCGGGGGAGACGTTCTGGAGCGATCCCGTGGAGATCGATTTGCCGCAGAATCATGATCTCGCCTTTACCTGGACGATTGCGTCGGGCTCGGGCAGATCGGTTCCTTACAACACGGAGCAGATGCTGGTGACCGCTTATGATGCCCAAGGCAAGCATGCGGACGAGGCGGAAGGGGATTCCTTCGTCCCTTCGGAGAACTTGCTGGTCATGCCTGCCTGGATCGGCTATAAGAAACAAGGAACCCGGCAACGCATGGTGTTTTTTGGCGATTCGATCACTCAAGGGGTAAGAACCGCAAAGGACGGCTATCAATATTGGGTCGCAAGAATTGCCGACGGGCTCGGCGCCGATTATGACATATGGAATATCGGATCCGGATGGGCGAGAGCCTACGACGCCTCGGGTAACGGCGCATGGTTGAATAAGGCCAAGCAGGGGGACCAGGTTCTGATCGCACTCGGCGTTAATGATATCGACATCGGCGAACGGAGTGCGGAGGAGCTGTTGGGGGACCTGTCGACGATCGTATCGCTACTCAAAGAGAACAATAGTGCGGTCGACATTATCTTGTTCACGGTTCCTCCGTTTAACTTTACCGGAGATCGGGAATCTACATGGCGCTTGGTCAATGAAACGCTGCGGACATCTCCGCCCGCCGGAGTGAGCCGGGTTTTCGATATCGCTGCCGTGTTGTCGCAGCCGGCACCGGAAGAACACCGGCTCCGGCCGGAATACATGAGTTCGGAGTTCGATCCCCATCCGAACGGCCTGGCGGGAGCAGCCGTGTCGGAAGCTTTTTTGAAGTGGTATTTGGAATAGGTTATCGCCGCTATCGCAAGTAGCGGCTTGGAAAGACGAAGAGACCGGAGGCGGAGCCTCCGGTCTCTTCGCATATCCGTTTACTTGTTCCGGTATTCCCGAGGGGACATCCCTTCCTGTTTCTTGAACACTTTGCTGAAATACTTAACATCGTTGAATCCGACCATCTCGGCTATCTGCTGCACTTTGAGGTCGGGATTCAACATCAGCACTTTGGATTTGTCGATCCGGTAGTTCGTCAGATAATCCGAGAAATTGATGCCGAATTCTTGTTTGAACTTACGGGAGACATACTCGCGACTAACATAGAAATGGCTGGCGATATCCTGCAAGGATAATTCGGACCGGTAATGATGTTCGATATAAGTAATAATCTCCCCGATCAGCCGGTTTTCCCGGGAACGTCGCCCCGAAATATCTCCGGCAAGGCGGGTCATTAAACGCTCAGCCCATTCGCGCCAGGCGGAAGGGGAGAAGGCGTAGCTGTTGGTCCGTGGCAATGCTTGGCCGGAGTCATCCAGCTCCGAATCCGTGACGGGGCTGCCGGCATCCTGCCCCAGCGCTTCGCGCAGCAAGGCTAGACGGAAAGACAGAATGTCGTTCTTCCAGGACTGAAGCATTTCGGAAGACACGTACCCGGAGCGGCACAACGCATCGATCCAATGCCGGGCTGCCGAGGCGATCTGTCCCGAATCTCCGCTCAGAATCGCTGTTTTCCATTCCTCCTGGACATTAGAGAAAGAAAGCACCGGACCTTCTCCCGCATCTTGCGGGCCGGATTTGGCACTATGGACATATAGGTCGGGCTGCAGCAAATTCCGCCGGCGGATGGCATGATCCGCCTCGGCATATTGCGCAGGCAGGCTCTGTGGAAGTGGACCGGCAGACCCGAATCCGGCATGTACCCGGCGCTGCAGGGTATGAAACAGTCCTTCGTTAATCCGTGCGATTAATTCCGGCGCACGATCAAACTGTTTCCACATGAGGATCACGATTTCCATCGGAGCTCCCCAGTATTTGAAGGCAACCCCCATTCCTTCAGGGAGGAGAAATTCATTGCATATATTGATGAGCGAGAAATGCAGTAATTCGCTGTCATTGCCGAACCTTCGCAATAATGCGGCGTCTCCGGAGTCAATCTGGACGAGCAGAAGGCGGCCCTGGTCCGCCGTATCGGGAATGACGCCTTCCGCATGCAGCCGTCTCATGGCCGATTCGGCCGAGCCGGGATCGTCTATCAGCGAGGAGAGCAGTTTTTCTCCGTATACGGGTCTGATTTCATTCAACCGGATGCTTTTTTGCTGCTGTTCCCTCCGTTCCCGTTCCTCGCTCTGCCACTGGCCAACGGCCTTGGCTACGGCCGCATTGATGGCTTCGGGCTCAATCGGTTTCAGGATATAGTCAATGCCTCCATGGCGCACCGCGCTGCGTACGAATTCAAAATCATTGTGTCCGCTGATCACGATAAATTTCAAGCTTGGAGCATGTTCGCTTACCCAGGCCATAAGTTCCATTCCATGGCCGGACGACATCATCATATCCATGATGACTATAGCGGGCTTGAAATTTTTGATAACCTCGATCGCCTCTTTGCCGCTTCCGGCTTCTTCAATTTCCTCAATGCCATGTCCCTGCCAGTCGACCAGTAACCGTACCGCCTTCCTGACTCTGGCCTCATCGTCAACGATTAATGCTCTCATGTTTCCTCCATTCCGCTCTCGTCTTGAACCTTGAATTTCAATGTGATCCGGACTCCGGCCGGTTTCAAATTAGCTACGATCATTTCAGCCTCTTCGCCGTACACCAGGCGAAGACGGGTCAGAACATTGCCCAGTCCGATCGAATGGCGCTCGCCGGTATGTGCATCTTCCCCGGGCCTCACTTGTTCCGCGCCCGACAGGCTCAAGCTGTTATGCAGGCGTTTCAATTTGTCATCCGGGATATGCGCTCCGTTGTTCTGCACGATAATCGACATGTTATTCTCATCGTCCCTCGTGGCGGTAAGGGAAATCCATCCGTCCGATCTGGAGAGGCTTATCCCGTGTTTAAAGAAATTTTCCATAATAGGCTGTAAAATCATTTTCGGCATATGAACCTGAAGAAGTGAGTCATCAATGTCATAGTGGAACGAAAACCGGTTTTCGAAGCGTTCTTTTTGCAACTCGATATAGGCTTTGACGTGCTCAAGCTCGTCTTTTAGTGTAACGTTCCCGTCGTCGTTATTCATGCTATAGCGCATCATTTTCGCCAGGGAAGAGATCAAGGTATAAATTTGCGGAACTTTCAGTTCCAACGCGAGCGTGCCGATAATCTGCAGGGTGTTGTTCAGAAAATGAGGGTTGATCTGTGCCTGCAATGCCCGGAGCTGATTGTTTTTGCTCGATAATTCCAGCTTGTATTCCCTTAGGATCAGGTTGTTGATGGTGTCCATCATATCCCGGAACCGTTCCGTCAATACGCCGATCTCGTCGTTCCCTGCGGGAGCGATATCGACTTGGAGGTTACCGGTTTGCACCTGATTCATATATAACGAAAGCCGCTTGATCGGAGATGTAATCCGGATCGAGATCAGCACGATTGCGGCGATGATGATAAGCAGGGCTAGGCCAAACAAAGCGGCATTGATTCCTGCGGCCTGATTGGCTTCGCTATGGAGGTAGGAAACAGGAATCTGCTTCACCAGCATCCAATCCGCTCCGGAGCTTTGAATCCGCTGATAAATAAAGACCGAGCCATCCTGTTCAAAGGCCCCCTGATCATGATCTGATCCCGCGGTTTGCTTGGCGAACCAGTCCGCTTTCAGCGGTTTTCCGATAAGCTGCTCATTTTCCGCATACACGGCGTTGCCCGACGAATCGATGATGTACAAATTCTCTTGGTCCCGGTCGTAAAGCTGGTCAACGATCCCGAAGAGAGCAGACAGTTTGACGTCGATCGATAAATACCCCAGCACGCGGCTGGTCGGGATTTTCTCAATCCGGCGATGCAGCGTGATCACCTGCTCGGTGGTCGCTTGCTGGATTGGTGCTGTAAGCCCGTAATGATGGCTTTCATGAGTGGTCTGGATCTGCAGCGGATTGTTCTCGGGCACCGCTGAAATCGGGTAGGGAGCCGGATCCTGCCAACGTTTGGGGGTATCCTGAGTGATAAGTGTGGACTTATTGTCTTTAACGCCGTACAGGTAGACCTGGTAAATGTCCGGTATCGCCGTGTAAATGTAGTTTAGGGAAGAATAAATCGCGATATTGGCGGAAATGTCGTCATATCCGGCGTCAAGCAATCTGTAAAATTCTGAATCCGAGTACACACTAAGAGAGACGCGGTTAACTTCCTGCAGCAGGCTGTCGATATTGCGTGAGCCTTGATAAAGCAAATTATGGCTATCTTCAATTGCACGCGTTCTAAGAGACGTCGTTGTATGAGAATAGCTGACGGTTATCGCAGCGACGGTACAAACGACAATCGGCAACAGCATAAACACGATCATTTTGGTACGAAGGTTGTTCCATGCATTCCATTTCATCAAAGCCACATCCGATCAATATTTTACACCTTAGTGATCACCTCAGTCGGTGTAAGGGGAATCAAAATAATAACATAATAACATTATAAGAGTATCTTCGACAAAGAGAGACATTAAAGGGGGGGGCCAATCATGCGTAGCAGAAAGTTATCGCAATTTGGACAACAGTTCTTTTTCGTGGGCCCGGCCTTGATCTTCTTTACCCTAGTGATGATTATTCCGTTTTTGATGGGAATGTATTATTCCTTCACCGACTGGAATGGAGTTTCGGGGGAAGTTGCATGGGTCGGCTTCGATAATTTCGCAAAAATATTTACCGGGGATCCGGATTTCTGGAAGTCGTTCTGGTTTACGGTACGGTTCACCCTTTTGGGCGTGATCCTAACGAACGTGGTCGGTTTTTTCCTGGCTTATTTCCTCACCAAGCCGTTAAAATCGCGCACCGTGCTGCGTACCGTGTTTTTCATGCCGAACGTAATCGGAGGCCTGCTGCTTGGATTTATCTGGCAGTTCATTTTCGTTAAAGGTTTCTCGACGCTCGGCGATATGACAGGGTGGTCGTTCTTCGAACTGCCGTGGCTTGGCGACGCCACAACCGGTTTCTGGGCTATCGTTATGGTATTTGTTTGGCAATATTCCGGTTATTTGATGGTCATTTATATCGCTTCTTTGAGCAACGTATCCAAAGAAGTTCTGGAAGCTGCCGAAATCGACGGAGCCAACCACTTCCAGGTGCTGCGCAGTATAATCGCTCCGCTGATCATGCCTGCGGTGACCGTCAGCTTGTTCCTCGCGATTTCCTGGTCCTTCAAGATGTTCGATCTGAACTTGTCCCTCACCAAGGGCGGGCCGTTTAAATCCACGGAATCGGTTGCTTTGAACATCTATAATGAAGCGTTCCTGAACAACCGTTATGGACTCGGTACGGCTAAAGCCTTGCTGTTCTTCGTTATCGTAGCCATCATCTCCCTGATTCAAGTTCGAATCACGAAGAGCAAGGAGGTTGAAGCTTAATGGAGACCAAATCGCGCGGCAGAAATACAGTAATCGAAATCATTATGGCTTTGGTGGCGCTCGTGTTTCTCGCCCCATTCTATTTTCTGTTTGTTAACTCGGTTAAATCGTTTGGTGAAATTTTGTCCAACGCGGCTTCTTGGCCGACCAAATTCAATTGGGAAAACTATTCGAAAGCCTGGGAATTGGCCCGGTTTTCCGAAGCTTTCCGCAACTCGCTGCTGATTACCGTAATCAGCGTCATTCTCATTACGTTATTCAGTGCGATGGCCGCTTACCGCATGGTCCGCTCGAACACCAGATTCAACCGCGTCCTGTTGATGCTGTTCGTCATGGCGATGGTCGTGCCGTTTCAGACGATCATGATTCCGGTATTGAAAGTCGTAAGCGGGCTCGGAATCAATAACAGCATCTGGGGCTTGCTCCTGACGAACCTCGGGCTCAGCTTGCCGCTCGCGGTGTTCCTGTTCCACGGTTTCGTCAAATCCGTTCCGCTCGAAATCGAAGAAGCGGCAACCGTTGACGGTTGTAATCCGATCACGGTCTTCTTCCGGATCGTACTGCCGCTGTTGAAACCGATGATGATGACAATCATCGTGCTTAACGCGCTGGCCATCTGGAATGACTATTTGCTCCCGTCGTTGATTTTGCAAAATCCATCGATGCGGACCATTCCGCTGGCGACCTATTCGTTCTTCGGGCAGTACACGAAGCAATGGGATTTGGCGCTTCCGGCGCTGGCTATCGGGATTCTTCCGATCGTCGCCTTCTATCTGTTGCTCCAGCGTTACATTGTTGAGGGAATTGCGGCAGGCTCGGTGAAAGGTTAATATCGGGCCTGGCGTTCCAAATATAAAAAAACCAGAAACAAATACTTTAAAAAAAATTAGGGGGAAAATGAAGTCATGAACAAAAAGCGTTCTATGGTCATCCTGTCCGTGCTGCTCGTCATGAGTATGCTGCTTGCGGCTTGCGGCGGCAACAACAAGACAAATACGGGCACTGCCGAAGGCGGGAATGCAGGCAAAGGCGGAGAAGTGAAAACCGTTAAGATTTTTCAATTCAAAACCGAAATCGTTGAAGGTCTGAACGAATTGAAAGTCGAATTTGAAAAAGAATACCCGAACATCAAGCTCGATATACAAACCGTCGGCGGCGGCGCAGACTATGCGGCAGCGCTGAAAACGAAATTCGCATCCGGCGATGCGCCGGACATTTTCTCGAACGGCGGTTTTGCCGAACTGGATATGTGGCAAGATAAGATCGAAGATTTGTCCGATCAACCTTGGGTTAAGGACCTTGTGCCTCTCGCGGCTGAACCGATGACGAAAGACGGCAAAGTATACGGTATGGCGATGAACCTTGAAGGTATCGGTTACGTATATAACAAAGATCTGTTTGCCAAAGCGGGCATTACCGAAACTCCAAAAACGATTACCGAACTGGAAGACGCAGCCAAGAAGCTTCAGGCTGCCGGCGTTACTCCTTTCGGCAACGCTTACCAAGAATGGTGGCTGTTGGGTAACCAAGGGATCAGCACAGCATTCTCCAGACAAGACAATGTGGACGAATTTATCAAAGGCTTAAATGAAGGAACTGCAACGATTGTAGACAACCAGCACTTCAAAGACTGGAGCAACTTGCTTAAACTTACGGTCCAATACGGTCAAAAGAATCCGCTCACCACGGACGCCAATACCCATCTGGCTTTGTTCGCTAACGGCGAGACAGCTATGATGCAAGAAGGCAACTGGGCTCAAACGCTGATCGACAACATTACGCCGGGCATGAATATCGGGATGTTCCCGATGCCGATCGACGATGACGCCGAGAAGAACGACAAGCTTACCGTCGGTATCCCTGCCAACCTGGTCGTGAACAAAGACTCCGCTTCTAAAGAAGAAGCTAAAATTTTCTTGAACTGGCTTGTAACTTCGGACATGGGTAAAGAGTATATCGTTAAGAAATGGAAGTTCATTCCTGCCCTGACTACGATTCCTGCATCTGCTGAAGATATCGGTATGTTGGGAGCCGACGTGAAGAAATATGTAGACGAAAACAAAGTTTACGGTCTGCAATCTTCCAAATTCCCTGACGGTGTAACTCAAGAATTCGCCAGCTCGATTCAAGAACTCATCGCCGATAAAACCGACGTGAACGGCTGGATGAAGAACATGCAAGCGGCTTGGGACAAGCTTAAAAAATAATTGAAAAGTAACGCGTTTTGCGATGCGATCTTAACGACAACTTAGATAATGCATCCAGAGATCGTATTCGGCTGACTGCTTCCGCACCCGCTCGTATTGTACCGGGCAGGCGGGAGCAGTTTTGCCATTTTGTCTACCAAGATAATGAAACGGAGGAGATGGATTGGTACGGAAACGGAAGCGGAGTAGTGCTGTGCAGATGGGCGTTGATTACTATCCCGAGCAATGGGATCCTTCGCTCTGGGAACAGGATATTCAATTGATGAAGGTAACGGGGATACGGGTTGTCCGTGTAGCAGAGTTTGCATGGAGCAGGCTGGAGCCTTCATCCGGTATTTATGATTTTGATTGGCTGGATTCTGTACTTGATTTGTTTTACAAATACGATATCTCTGTCGTCATTGGAACACCGACGAATACGCCCCCACGCTGGTTGACCGATTTAAGACCGGACATTTTGCCTTTGTTTGCGGACGGAAGCGTTTATTACCCGGGTGTTAGAGGACACCGGTGCTATAACAGCGAATCAATGTACATATACGGGATGAGAATCATCGAAAAGATGGCGGAGCATTTCGGAAAGCACCCTGCAGTCATCGGATGGCAAACAGATAATGAATTCGGCATGATCGATTGCCACTGTCCGCGGTGTCGTGTCAAGTTCCGGGAATGGGTGAAACAAAAATACGGTTCTCTGGAAGAGGTCAACCGGGCATGGGGAACGGTTGTCTGGAGCGGAGAGTATAACGACTGGTGTCAGCTTGACGCACCTATGGGCCGATCTCCGCATCAAAACCCTTCTTATTTGCTGGATTATACCCGGTTCCAATGGGATTCGGTAGAGGAATTTCAACATAGCCAGATTGAGATGATCCGCAAGCATTGCCCTGGACATTTTATTACCCACAACTTTCATAGTTATCCGCAGCGGCTGGATCTGTACCTCGTGGGCAAAGAACTCGATTTTGCATCGTTCGACTATTATCCGAACACCTCGCCAGCCAAACAGTCGACCGGACCATATAGCGGTGCTTTATCACTGGACGCTACGCGTGGAATCAAGCGCAGGAATTTCTGGATTATGGAGCAACTAAGCGGGCCGCCGGGCTGCTGGTTTCCGATGTGGAGAACGCCGTATCCGGGGTTTATTCGCGCATTTGCCTGGCAAGCTATCGCAAGAGGGGCGGACACCGTAGTTCATTTCCGCTGGCGGAGCGCAGTGGCCGGAGCCGAGCAATTTTGGCATGGATTGATCGATCACAGCAATGTTCCGGGGCGTAAGTTCGAGGAATTCGCCGCCTTGTGCGCGGAAGTGAATGCGCTGTCAAAAAGATTAAGCGGCACAGTTTTGCATCACGAAGCCGCGATTCTTCAATCCCATGAACAGTTGGCGGCATTGGACATCCAGCCGCAGGTAGAAGGCATGAATTATTACGAAAACCTCAAGGATTATCATCGGTCTTTGACCAAGCTGGGAATCGGATGCGATGTCATCGATTGGAAGGAGCCGCTCGACGGATATAAGTTGATTGTTGCCCCCAGTTTATATCTGATGGACGAAGAAACGGCGGATCGGCTGGAGCGGTTTGCCGCCGAAGGCGGGACCGTAGTGCTCACCAGCCGTTCCGGAGTGAAGAATATGGACAACCAGTGCGTTATGTTGCCGCTTCCCGGCCTCTTGGCCCAATGCGCGGGAGTTACGGTTGCGGAATATGACCCGATCGGGGACGATGTCCATGAGATCGTGGATCTGGAAGGGCGTTCTTATAAGTGCCGACAATGGTGCGACATCCTCTCTTTGCGGGGTGCCGAAACCGTCATGCGATACGGCGGGGATTTTTATGCGGGCACTCCTGCGGTCACCGTCAATTCCTTCGGCAACGGACGGGTTTATTACCTGGGAACTCATGTCGATGAGTCCTGCTTGAAGGAGCTGTTCAGCCGGATGGCGGCCGAGCAGGACATGAAGACATTCCCCGATTTGCCGGAGGGAGTTCAGCTTACGGTTCGTTCCGGGAAAGACAAGTCGTATCTGTTCGCCCTGAATTTAAGTCGGGAGACCGTCAAGGTTTCTCTTCCGGAAGCTTATTCAAGCGTCCTGTACGGTGAGCCCCGAGACGTTGAACTCGAGCTGGAACCTTATGGGGTAGATATCTTGGAAATACATTGAGCGCCGGACTTCTCGGTTACCGTGCGATGATGTAAGATGGAACATGAACTTGTGAATATAAGGCTGAGCGCTGGTAATCAGGAGAATACACCAATGACTTCTAATCAAACCAAGGTACTGAATGTCGGTATTTTTGCCCATGTGGATGCCGGGAAGACAACGACAACGGAGCATATTTTGTTTAAGAGCGGACGTACGCGGACGCTGGGAAGCGTGGATGAAGGCACGGCGCTGACCGATTCCATGGATATCGAGCGCCAACGGGGTATCTCCGTCCGGGCTGCGATGACCTCGTTGATCTGGAAGGATGTCCAGGTAAACCTGGTCGACACGCCGGGACACGTCGATTTTCTTTCGGAGGTGGAGCGCTCGCTCCGCGTCATGGACTGCGCGGTTCTGATTCTCTCAGCGGTGGAGGGGGTACAGGCTCAAAGCGAAATGATCTGGAACGCTCTTCGCAAGCTGAATATTCCTACTTTGGTTTTTGTTAATAAAATGGACCGGATCGGTGCCGATCATGATGTCGTGCTGGCGCAAGCCCGAGAGTTTTTGTCTCGCGATATCGTCCCTTTCCAGCTTCCCCTCGGCAAGGAGCAGGAGTTTAGGGGGACGGCTGACCTGATGACGGACAGTCTCGGGAATAAAGTCGCGGAAGAAGCTTCGGGTTTGCTGTTTGAAGAGTTGGCCGAACGCGATGAAGCGCTGCTGGAGCGGTATTTGAACGAAGAAACCATCCCAGGGGAGCAGTGGCGGAATTGCGCAGCAGAGTTGTCGAGATCCGGAAAGCTTTTCCCACTGGTTTATGGGGCAGCGGCGAAAGGTATAGGAATCGAAGGGCTGCTGGATGCCATGGTTCACTATCTGCCTTTGGCAGGAGGCAACCCGGAAGCCCCGTTATCGGGTATTGTGTTCAAAATCGAACGCGACAAAACGATGGGCCGGATGGCTTATGTCCGTTTATACCAGGGGAGTTTGCGCAACCGGGATGCCGTATATAACCATACGCGGGACTTGCAGGAGAAAGTGACGCAAATACGAAAGGTGGAAGGCCCGCGCTTTGAAGATCTGGGGGTGCTGGAGGCAGGCGACATCGCGGCGGTCTGCGGGCTCTCGCAGGTGAGGATCGGAGACATCCTCGGAGCGCCCGATGCGATTCCTCCGGAGGCCCGGCTCGCCGTTCCGCTTCTGACGGTTCGGGCATACTGGAATACCGATGCGGAATATCCTCATGTCGTCCAGGCTCTTCAGGAGCTATCCGATGAAGATCCGTTGCTTGATGTACAGTGGTTGCAGGATGAACGGGAATTGCATGTCAAGGTGATGGGACCGATTCAACTGGAGATATTAAGCAGCATTCTGGAGAACCGGTACGGATTGCAGGTGACTTTCGGTCAGCCGTCCGTCATTTACAAAGAGACCCCGATGCAAGCCGGGGAAGGCTTCATCGCTTATACGATGCCGAAACCGTGCTGGGCCGTGCTTCGCTTTCGGATTGAGCCCGGACCCCGGGGGAGCGGGCTTGTTTATGACGCGAACGTCAGAACCGAGGATCTGCTTCTCCAATATCAGAATGAAGTCGAGCGGCGCGTTCCGGAAGCTTTGCAGCAAGGCCTTAACGGTTGGGAGGTTACGGATTTGAAAGTCACCTTGACCTATGGACAGCATCACGTGTGGCATACCCATCCGCTGGATTTCGCCGTGGCTACGCCGATGGGCATTATGGACGGTCTGGCCAATACGGGTACGGCCCTGCTTGAGCCGATGCTTCAGGTCCGGGTCGTCGTTCCGGAAGAGAACGCGGGGCGGGTCATCCACGATTTCGCGCTCATGCGCGGCACGATGGAGCCGCCGGTGCTGCAGGGCGACCGGATGCTGATCGAAGGCCGGCTGCCGGTAGCCACCTCGATGAATTATCCGGTCGAGCTAAGCTCTTATACGAAGGGACGCAGCACGTTTTCTTCTTATTTTGCCGGGTATGAACTTTGCCCGCCCGAGGTTACGGCGGAACGCCAGCGCCGCGGCGTGAGTCCGCTGGATCAGGCCAAGTATATACTCAGCGTGCGTAAAGCAATGCAAGGTTAAATCAACTTCCGATGAGGGTCAGTCATAAAAGTTACCGAAATTTTTAATCATGAACTTGGCGTGGACATGGATATCCATATTGGCGTACATATCGTCCCACTGGGTATCCTTCCACTCTTTATAATTCATTTTGTTCCGTACATGCATTCCGATCCCAAGGCTATCCGTACGGTACTTCTGCAATTTTTTCGCCACTTTCCCGCATTCTTTTGCCAGATATTCGTTTAAAATGCCTTCCAGTTTGGTTCTGTCCGAAGCATTGGTCAAATCCAAATTTCCTATATACTCCAGTGCTCCTCCATTTATGTTGATTTTTATATCGGCAACGTACTTACCCTCCTCATTTTTTTTGATTTTAATTTTCTTCCGGCTATTGATCCCGTCGAAGGTAATGGACCTCAATTCAGGCTTGTCCGTAGTAATCGTAATTTCGCCTCTTCCATGGTCATGGTACATGATTGAAAAATAGAAGACCTCTTCCGGCATCAGTTTGTTGATATATTTGTCCTTGCGAAAAAGCGCGATGCCGTCGAATTCGAGGTCGTCCCCGCTTTGTCGGATCATGTTCGCTATCGGATCCTTGCCATCTTCATAGTAATCACGGAAAAATTCATGCACCAACACGCGGGGAATGGTCTGCATCTCGAATTCTTTCTTGAGAAGCCGATCGATATATTGGCCGGTCCGGGGATGCCCCTTATAGGAACGTTCCAGAATATCACGGGTGGATCCATCGACGATCACAATTTCCGTCCGTTTGGAAATCGTGGGGTCCCGTTGCAAAGTATCCATAAAATCCCTCAGTCCTTGTCGGGCTATATCCGCGTTATACATGATTGTCCGGATTTGTCCGCTTAGCAGCTTCCTGCTCGTTTTTCGCGACAAGGTAATCCTTGCCTCTTTCCCGCTATTGGCGGCTGCGGTCAAAACTTCGTCCGTAAACTGCGTTTGATTGGCCTCCGTAACGATCAGCGGGACACTCACCGTAACTCTGACCTGATCTTCTCCTTCCCGGTCAAAGCCTACGGTACGGACATAGCCGATCCGTTCAAGGATGTGCTGATCCTGACTGCATGCCGTAGTGAACAGAATTAGACTCAAGATACCCGTCAGAAAATAGACCCTTTTAAGCATGGCTTTTCCTGCCTTTCTGCACTAACAATGCCACTAAGGCCAGTAGCGGAAGCCCTAGGGCGACTCCAAGCTGGCAATAGATCAAGACCTGGAACCAATCTTCCACGGCGATCAGCGATTTGGGGATATAAGAAACGATGAAGGTGGATACCATCAATAAAAACAGAATCCACTTCCACGGAAGGCGGGGAATCATTTCCTTGAATACGGCTTGGCTGGACCAATAATACATTCCGCCGGTAATAATGATGGACAGCAGAAAAAGGCTGTAGAGAAAATTTTGAATTCGTTCGACAAAAGGAAAATGCAAATAACCGAACATGTCCAGCAATGGAAAAGAGAGACGGGTCAGTTCTTTGAAGTTGAAGAAACCGTAGCATATCACCGTTACGAGCAAATAAACGAAGGCGGTCATACTATTGCCGAGATGAATGTATTTCAGCCATTTTTTCCCCTTTTCCGCATACGGAAACAAAAAGATGGATAACTCGTAGCCCATGAAGGATCCGAAAACCTTGATAAATCCCTGGCCGAAATCTTTCCCTTCCTTGAGAAAGAACGGCGACATCCGGGTCATATCAAAATCTTTCATGAAGACGAAGCTTAGCGGAACCATGGTCATAAGCAAGAAAACAAAAAAAACATTGGCTTTGGACATATTGTAAATCCCTTTGGTTACCAGTAAAAAAACAAGGACATCAATGACCAGCTTCAATACAATATCCGAGGTTTGCGGGAAGATCAGCAATTGATAGATCAAGGCATATTGCTTGATTACAAGACAACCCACCATAGCCAGGCTGCTGCCCGTGATCAGATAAATCGGGAACAGCAAAAGGCGGGGCAATCCCGATTTAAGGATGGCGAATATGGAAGCTCCGCGGCCAAGCCGATAAACCGACGTGATCAGCAAAATATTCAAACCGACTGCGAGAAACATAAGGATTATAGCAATCCATCCGTTTGTGCCGAAATAGGTGGCTATTGTACGCGGAAGAATAAACAGTACGACACCGACTTGCGTGTTAAAAATCAATAAGGCGGTTTGAAACCGGTGAAGTTTTTCTTGTGCCAAGGAAATCACCTATTTCTTCATCTTGTTTGGATTCTTGTTTGGGGAGGCGGATTGGGTAGGCCGCTGGTGAAATGACCAAAACGGCCCCCGAATGAAAATATCTTTCCAGTCCACCGGTTTGATCGGGGCGGCCGGAATCGTATAGGGGGTTCCGAGACTGGTTAGCTTGGACAGGTGAATGATCATAAGAGCGACGCCTGCTACGAAGCCGAAATTACCTAGCATTCCGGACAAAATGATCAGTCCGAACCGGATTAACCGGATCGATCCGCTCATGATGTAGCTGGGAACCACGAAGGAAGCGATCGCGGACATCGCTACGGATATGATCAGGATGTTGCTGGTAAAGCCGGCTTCCACCGCCGCGGTCCCGATGACGATACCGCCGACGATGCCGATCGTCTGGCCGATTTTCGTCGGCAGTCTGGCCCCCGCTTCCCGCAGCATTTCTATGGTAGTTTCCATAAGCAGAGCCTCTATGATGGGCGGAAAGGGAACCCGGCTTCGCGATTCGGTTAGAGAGACGAGTAAATTCTCGGGAATCATTTCGTAATGATACGTAGTAATGGCAACATATAGGGAAGTTAAAGAGATAGTAATGATAAACGCCAAGTAACGCAGCAGCCTTAGCGCACTGCCGACAGCCCAACGATTGTAATAATCGTCAGGGGTGGTGAAAAACTCAAAGAAGGAAGAAGGCGCGATGATCGCCGAGGGACTCTGATCGGCAATCACGATGATCTTTCCTTCATTCAGCTTGGATACCGCAATATCGGGCCGCTCCGAGGTTTGAAACAAAGGGAACAGGGAATTGGGAAAATCATCGATCAACTGGGTTAGCATCGTCCCGTCATATAGACTGCTGAACTCGATCGCTTGAATCCGGCTTGCCATCTCTTCCACATAATCCATGGAGGCCAAGCCATCGATGTAAAGTAAGCAGACTTTCGTTTTGGTCAATTCTCCGACCCGAAACTGAGAAACTTTTAATCGATTGCTTTTGAATTTTTGACGAATCAGCGAAAGGTTTGTTTCCAGCGTTTCGTTAAAGGCGTCATGGGGCCCCGTAATGGCGCTTTCGGTTTGGGACTGCTCGATGCTCCGTTTTTCGGGGCCGTAGGCATCAATGAGGTAAACGCCTTGAGGAACGAAGAGGGCGACCTCTCCGTTTAAAATCCCCTGAACGGTACCGGCTGCGTCAACGGCTGGTTCGAATTGGGATTGGCGCAGCAAGTCATCCAGTTCTTCGCTTCGGATATTTTGCAGCGGGCGCAGGACAACGCGCTCATAAGTTTGCATGTCGATCTGATGCTCGAAAAAAAGAAGTTCGGCCCGCAGCACCGGGATGCTGTATTTGGTCAGATCACCGCATTCCCGGAATTCCCGTAGAACGGTGTCCAGCGTCAGCGGGCCGGAAACCTGCGGCTTTCCTTGAGGATTACGCTCTTGCTGTTTTTTTGTCGAACTAAACATTTGCGTGATCTTGCTGAATATTGACAAAGCCGCCTTCCTCCCGAACGTGGATTTTTATGTATTATGTGACCGGGATGGAAAAATATGCACCGGACGGGGGAAATGAAAAGGCCTGTCCTCCCGCTAGCGTTAGCAAGAAGGACAGGCCGTTGATGTTCGGATTTCATTTATCCGCGCAACAAAGATTCGGCTCCGTCGATATAAACTTCGGTGCCTGTGATATGGAACGATTCATCCGAGGCCAGGAACAGGACGAGGTTTGCTACCTGTTCCGGTTTTCCCGGCCCCTTCTCGAGCGGCTGGTTTCCTTCCGGAAACTCGACCGGAATTTTCACTTCTTCGATATCGTCGGTAGGATAGGTGTTGTCGCTGATCTTCGTTTCGATCGCGCCGGGGCAGATTGCATTCACCCGGATACCGTACTGGGCCAATTCCAAAGCGGCCATTTTCATAAAGGCAACCTGGGCCGCCTTGGAGGAAGCGTAGGCCGAGAATCCGATGTTGGAAAAAACCCGGTTCCCGTTGATCGAGCTGGTGATGACAATGCTGCCACCGTTATCCTTCATGTGAGGTATAGCGTATTTGACCGTCGCAAACGTACCGCGAAGATTGATGTCCAGGGTCTGATCCCAGTCGCTGATCTCCATGGTTTCGATCGGGGCCATGGTCCCGTTGATTCCGGCGTTCGCGAAGACGACCTGGACGTTTCCGGCTTCTTCCGCTATGCGGCGAAATCCTTGTTCAATCATTTCCGGTTTGGAAATATCGCATTGGATTACGGTGGCCTGCCCGCCGGCGGATTCAATGGTCCGTTTGGTTTCTTCGGCTTCCTCCGGCGTCCGGTCCAGCATGAATACTTTGGCGCCATGCTGCGCAAAACGGATCGCGGCGGCTCTGCCGATGCCGGAACCGCCTCCGGTTACGACAGCTACTTGGTCCTTCAATCTGAGTTCGTTCATGGCGAAGCTCCTCTCTAACACTGCAGTTTGTATTAGGATATCAGTAGTTAAATACCCTTACCTTGCACGGTGAATCAGTGCGAAAACTGCAATGGGGGTTGAAAAAGACCCCGGATATCCAACATAATTGGATGAAGAGAGGAGGGTGTCCCATGATTTGTCGTAATTGCCATCATCAACAAAATAACGAAAACGCAAAATTTTGTGAAAACTGCGGAACGCCATTGAATAAGTCGGAGGGACCCGGACCTATTCCCAAAAAAGAGGAACACAGGAGTGATCGGCAGCAGGCGAGTGAATATCTGGAGAGCGCGAAAAAGGCGTCGAAACTGTATTTCAAGTTTTTTGCCTCCGCTTTGAGAAGCCCTGTAACCTATGCCAAGAGCGTAGGCAAAGAGCAGTTCGTGAACGGAATCATTACGATGATTCTCTACTCCCTGGTTATTCCTCTCATCGTTTATTCCGGATTTCATCGTCTGGCGGGATTTATGGATCATCCGTTCCTGAATTTGGTCGTTAGACCGACCGTGGCTTTTGCCGTTCTGGCCGTACTAACGGCAGCTTACTGTTACCTGGCCGTATGGTACGGAAAAGGCAAGGCCGGTTTTCAGGATGTCGTGGCCCGCTTTGGGGTTCATCTAGTCCCGTTCACGGCGCTCCTGATACTGGCATTGTTGATGGCCGTGTTACAAATTAACCTGTTTCAGTCTTTGCTGCTTATGGTCGGTCTCTTTGGGTCGATATTCAGTGTTCCGGCTTTTGTCATTATCAGCTATATTCCGGAAAAGGGCGCCGCACTGGATCAACTGCAAAGCACTATACTGGTTTATATCGCAGCCTTCATCACCGTCGGTTTGTTGGGGAAAATCTTATTCGGCCCGATTGGCCGGCTGCTCGGCGAAGGAATGTCCCTGTTTTATTAATTCGCCGTAGCGGCCAGCAGAATCTCCGCGATTTCGGCATAACTCGTCGTCGTATAATGGGGCTGATGATGAGATTCGGGTCCCGCTCCGCGATGATTGAACCACAAGACATTCCATCCGGCGTCCACGGCTCCGACAACGTCGTTCCGCCAGGAATCGCCTATATAATAACAGGCGGCAGGGGTCAGATGCAGCTTGTCCGTCACGTGAAGAAACAATTGGCGGTCCGGCTTGGTCCATCCGACGGCCCCGGAAACAAAAATCCGCTCCGGTGGGATGAGGCCGTTCAGTCCAAGGGCGCGGATTTTTTTCATCTGGTGCTCCGGGGGGCCGTTCGTGATCAATCCGACGATGACTCCCCGGTCCATCAAACAGGTCAACAAGGAACGGACTCCGTCGAACAACTGAATCTCAAACTGGCGGCGCAGGTACTGTGATTGAATTTCCGCCGCTTTGGACTCCGTAAGCGTAATATCAAACTCGGCCAGCGAAAGGATGAATCGTCGTGTCCTCATCTCGTGGAGCTCGGAGCCGTGCGTGGGAGTTCCTCCGACATCGGCGGATAGCTTGTCGCTGTAATAACGCATGCGGTGATAGGCGGCAGCGTAAGGAAAATCTTCGCCGGTTCCGAGTACTTGCTCAAGGGCCTGACGAAACGGAATCAAGTGATCGTAAAGCGTATCGTCCACATCGAAAAATACGGCTTTCTGCGGAAGTGAATTAGCGGAATTCATAGTCGGCAAGTTTCTCCCCTTCGCGGAAGAAGCCGCTACATGGCGCTCCTCCGTGTCTCTTTGGTGTTAATATCCTTATGGATATTATTATACCGATAGCGGCCGGATCGGGATAGACCGGAGCGGCTGACGAGGATTCTCACCAGCTTGTCAAAATCTCCGGCTTGCACCGCCGCCCCCCGAGGAGCCTCCGCCTCCGCCCCGAAAACCTCCACCACCACCGCCAAAACCGCCGCCACCGCCGCGGCCGCCCCCTCTGCCGAGCATCGAGATCAGGAACAGCGTCATCGTTCCGCGGAAGAAAATAAAATCCACAGCCAGAAAGGCAACGATGAGAATGATCCAGCCTGACGAGAGGTTTCCGTCTCCGGCATTCCCCGGCGGCGCTTCCGGAACGACTATTTCCTGCGGAGATAATTGATCTTCCACGCCATACTCTCGTGCGACTTCATTGTATAGCGTCTTGTAGGTCTCCACGATCGCTTCACCCGGCTGGTTATTCACCAGATAGGGGATGGTGACCTGATCGAGGATCCTGCCGACCTTGCCGTCCGGCAGAGCCCCTTCGAGTCCGTAGCCGACTTCGATCCGTAAGGGGCGGTTGCCCGGCTCGCCGCCCTCCATCGACAGCAGGAGCAGCACGCCGTTATTCAGTTTCTTGTCGCCAAGGCCGTATTTGCGGAGAGCCTGTAAGGCATACTCCTCCACGGAATACCCACCCAGGCTAGGGACGGTAAGCACGGCGATTTGAGCCTTGGTCCGATCCTCCAGCGCCCGGCCTAAGCCATTCAGCTCCCGGGTCTGTTCGGCCGTCAACAGGCCCTCAAAATCCTGTACATAAATGTCGCCCTGCGGATCCGGAATAGCCGTTTCAGCAAAGACGGCTTCCGGGCTCCAGAGCAGCGCAAGAATGAGCATGCCGACGGCCGCAAGCCTGAAAGGGAGTGATGACCTCAAGCCACGGGAAGAAGGGCTGCCGGAGGCGGGTTTCATGACTTGGCTCCAGGCAAGAGTTCTTTATTTCCGAAACGAAGCGATGTATTGCCTTGGTTCATCCCTGAATCCTGGTCCGTGCCGAAGTCCACCTCTGGATTGGTCCGGGATTCCGGCGTGGTTTCAAAATACTCCCGTTTGTCGAATCCCATCACGCCGGCGAGCAGATTGCCGGGGAAGCGTCTCCGCATATTGTTGTAAGTCGCAACGGCCGCGTTGTAATCGTTTCTGGCCACGGCGATCCGATTCTCCGTGCCGGCCAGCTCGTCCATCAGTTGCGTAAACTGGACGTCCGCCTTAAGCGTCGGGTAATTTTCCACGACGACCAGAAGACGGCTCAGCGCGCCGGACAATTGCTGGTCGGCCTGAGCCAGTTCATCCGGCGTCCGCGCTCCGCCGAGCGCCGCCCGGGCGTCGGAAACCGCTTTGATCACTTCTTTTTCATGGGAGGCGTATCCCTTCACCGTATTGACCAGATTTGGAATCAGATCATATCTCCGCTGCAGTTGAACGTCGATTTTACTCCATTCCTGGTTTGCGTTTTCGTCCGCCGCGACGAATTTGTTGTAATTACCGGCGAACAGGGCGATGAGTATAACGACCACCGCGATGACGATGATCAGCGGGATCAGACAGCCTTTTCCTTTAAATTTCATAAGTTATGTACCTCCTTGTAAATGCTGCATCTGGATTGTTATCTGATGTTATTACTTATCTCTTTACCCTTAGGCCTATACAAGGAAACTCCAACCATCTTGTCAAACTACAGGGCAATCGAGGGGAAAGGGCAAAGTGAAAGGGACCCGCTATCCGCGAATCCCTTTCTCCCCGTCGGCCCGCCCGGCAAGGACTTGCTCTTTATATTCCGTTGGGCTGTAGCCCGTGTATTCCTTGAACACTTTGGAGAAATAGTGCTGATCACTGAACGACAACGCGTCCGAGATTTCCTTGAATTTCATGTCCGGCTTATCCTCCATGAGTTTGCAGGCCTCGTTGATCTTCAGCTTCGTATAATACTGAACGAAGGTGCTCTGCGTGCATTTTTTGATAATCCGGCTGATGTACGAGGGACTGATGTGAAATTTGCGCGCTACATCGGTAATGGACAGGGGGGAGTACATATTCATTTTCACGTATTCATCCACCTGTTGAAACCATTCCTGGCCGTTTTTTCGGTGGTGGGCCTGAAGCACTTCAAAGCATTGTCCGCTCCAGTCCAGCAGTTCACTGCCGAAGCCCGCGTAGCTCTCGCAGTTAAACAAACGTGCCGAGGACTCTTCCAGATTTAACCGGATGTCACTATCCCGCTCCGCTGTGAAATGGGCAAATGTATCGATCAGAAGACCGATAAATCGTTCCAGTTCCGCCAGCCGGATATTTTCGCCGGACCATTTGGCAAGCTGTTCCGTCAACTTGAGCATGAATTGATCTTTCCTGCGGCTGCGGATCATCTCTACGAAGCTTGTCGCAAGGAAGGGATCTCCGCTATCGCTCTCCGACCTTACCTGGGAAATGGGTACCCCTGAATCCAGAACCGTTCCTTGATTTATCCGCTGGTGTTCGTTTAACATCTCCGTCATCCTGTAATACAGTTCGGGAAGTTTACCGGGCTCCGCAGGCTGAAGCTGTCCCCCGATCGTAACATCAACCCCCTGATTGTACAGATGGCGCCGGGCCGATTCCAGGCACTCATACACCGTGGAATACGTCCCGGTAACTACCGTACCGTTAACGAAAACCAGAAATTGTTTGGGGATATAAGTCGGGAAAACCCGGCAGGCATGATGTGCAAACAGCTCCGATAACCGCTCTTGCAGCGCTTCTCGTTTCCATTCGGCATGGCCGGCAGTGAACGGTTGCTTTCGAACAATGAACATTAATTTGGCATAAGATTGAAACTGCTCGTTCAGCATCAATTCTCCATAGAAGGAAGGATCTACGATTTCCTTGAGTACTTCTGACTCATTCAAGGCTTGACGGCTTATATGCTCGATGGCCCGGTTCATCACTTCCGAAAGCTGTTGGCGTTCCACCGGTTTGAGCAAATAATCAAACACCTGCAAATTCAAAGCTTTGCGCGTATATTCGAAATCGCTGTAGCCGCTGATCAGTACCACGCTTAGCTGCGGGTGGATAAGCTTGGCTTGCTCGATTAAGGCCAAACCATCCATTTTCGGCATCCGGATATCGGTTAATAACAGGTGAACCGGTTGTCGCCTGATGATCTCGAGCGCATCTTCGCCGTTCGTGGCCGTGGCGACCACGGTGACCGGCAAATCCAGGGAACAGAGCAGGGTTTGGATATTCCGTAAAATCGGCTTGCTGTCTTCGACGATCAACACGTTATACATGAATTTCCTCCTTCGCTCAGTAGAAATCTTTGGCGAGCGAACCGATAATTTGGACCGTGGCGCCCTTTTCCTCTCCGGAATGATTAAACAGGTTAAAAAACAGGCGGTTCTTGTACATCAATTTAAGGCGGTTTACGCTGTTCACGATTCCCATGTTGCCAATGGAGGAGTACAGGTTCTGGTTTTCGGCATCATCCGAATCGCACTGGCGCAGTTTATCCAGAATTTCGCTGATCTTGTCCGGCGGAAATCCGTCTCCGTTATCTTTGATTTCGACGGCCCACAAACCATTGAATTGCTTGACCGTGATCTTGATGCGCCAAGGGGGATCACTATTGGTAAATGCATGTTCAATGCAGTTCTCCACGAACGGCTGGATGACCAGCCGCGGCAACTGGACTTGCCGGGACAATTCGTCCGCTTCGATTTCCCATTCCAGATCCTCCTCGTAATTTTGCTGAACCAGCGACAAATAATGCCGCGTATGCTCCAGCTCGTCGGCCAAAGTGACATGCGCATAGGGGGATGAAACGATGTAACGCAAGCTGTCCGAAAGGTGTTTGCACATGTCGGACACGACCGCATTCTTTCCTTCTTGGGCCGCAATGCTAATTAGATAGAGCACATTATGGATAAAGTGCGGAGCAATTTGCGCCTGAAGCGCCGAGTTGCGTGCTTTAACCTCTTCGTGCAATGCGACTTTCTCCCTGTCTATGGACTGTTGGAGCCGTTCCATCAAATCCTGGAACGCTTCATTCAGCAAGACTAACTCGTTGTTTTGCGGCTTATTGTCTACCTTAACGTTCAGGTTGCTGTAATTGGTCCGCCATATTTGGCTGCGGAGCTTGCGGATCGGCAGCAGCAAATTGCGCGTTGAAAAATAAATATAAACGAAGGATAGTACCATTAAGGACGAAATGAGCAAAACGGAAATATACTTCACCGAATTGACGGAGCCGAGCACGGCCTTCTTCGGGGTAACCAGATAGGTGGTCCATCCGGTACTTTCCGAGCCGGAGTAAGCTACGTAGTTTTGAAATTTATCGACATACACGCCTTCACCGGTAAGCTGCTTTTTTAAATCGGCATGATCCGGGGAGGGATCGGGACCCGAAATCAGGCCGCTCTCCCGGTCAAGGATATAAACCTCACCCTGCGCGACTCCTTCCGTAAGCCTTTGCAAATAAGCCGTATCCGACTGGATGCACAAATAGCCGAATACTTTGCCGTTCTGGTTATTGATGGCGCGGATAAAGGAGAGAGTATCGCCCTCCCGGATTAAAAGAAAACCGCTACCGTTCCATTGCCCTCCATTGCTCGTACCATCCATAAAGGATTGCAGGGAAGGGAAGTTGCTTGCGGCACCGAGATAAGATACGAACAGCGATCCCTGCTTGTCGTAAATGACCATATCCTTGATGTTCATGCTGGGTCCGACGGCCTGAAACATGATGTCCTTCAGTTTCCGGTGCTGCTGGAATCTTTCGTAATTAACGGCGGACTCTCCCTCTTCCAGAATGGCAAAGAGGTCTTTACTGGACAAGATACGCTGGGATAACTGATTTTGGCTATCGATATAGAAGTCAACTTGATCGCTCATTTTAACCGCTGTCTCCAGCTTTTCACGGACCGTTGTATCTTTCAGAGGCTTGACCACGATCAGATTAACGTAAACAATAAAGCAACCAAGAACAAAGAGAAGCAGGATAACAAAGGTGGAAAATACTTTCGTTTGAAGGCTGAATTGTACCTTTCCACTACCTGGTTTTCTTATCATTGCTGAAACTTTCCTCCTTACGGCAAGGAACCATCCCTTTTTTAATGAACTAAATGTATCATTTCAATTCAACTTATGACAACGGTTTCAAGTTCAGAATTTTACACATCAAGAGTCATCTACAGACATGTACCTTGGATTCGTGGAATTTTATAATCGAATTGTAAACGCATTCAACCAAACGGGGGGATTAGCCTTGAACATCAAAAAGAAAAGAATGGCATCGATGATTATTGCGGGTTTACTGTCGGTTTCACTCGCCGCGTGCGGATCCGGAAGTTCCGATTCAGGCAATTCCGCGGAAGGCGGAAACGGAGGAAGCGGCGGCGCCAGCGGTAAAAAAGTAACCATTGAATTGGCTATTTCCAAAAGCTCGCAAGATTCGGCCTTCATCCAACAGGACCTGCTCGACGAATTTGAAAAGAAGACGAATATTCACGTCAATCTTCAATTAATTCCTGCGGAGCAAACGACGACCGTGCTGCAAACGAAGCTGGCCGTGGAAGAAACGCCGGATATTATTCAGTATAATCTGGCAAGCGCGACTACGGATCTCAACCTGGAACGTAACTTTGAAATTCTTGATAACGAGGCTTGGGTTAGCCGGATTCAGAATAAAGATGTTTTGTCGGCTTACGGACATGTCTATAGCTTCCATGTCAGCCAGGATACAGGCATGCAAGGGGTCGTTTACAACAAGCAAATCTTTGAAGACCTCGGCCTGTCGATTCCGCAAAACTTCGAAGAATTTCTGCAGGTTTGCGAGAAGATCAAAGCCGCAGGCATTACCCCGGTATTCATGCCATATAAAGATGCCTGGGCCGCAAACATTTGGCCGGCCGCCGCTTTTGCCGATTTTGCAGCCAAGAACGATCCTGCATTCTTTGACGACCTGAACAGCAATAAGAGAAAATGGTCCGATATTCCGGAATTCAAGACGTTCTTGCAGCAGCAATACGAGGTTTACAAGAAAGGTTATACCAACGCCGACGTCCTCAGCGACAGCTATGATATGGCGGTCGGAAAGTTCCTGAACAAAGAAGTCGCCATGATGTTTATGGGTGATTGGCTGATCGAAGGGGTGGCCCAGCAGGATCCGAACATGAAGCTTGGGGTATTCCCGATTCCGTCTTCGGAGGGAGCCAGCCTTGGAGCAAGCCCGCTCGGCGGTCAACTGTTTGTTCCGAAGAAGGCCAAACATTTGAACGAAGCCAAAGAGTTCCTAAACTTTATGGCTTCGAAGGAAATCGCGCAAAAAATCGTGGACTCCAAGGGCTATGTGTCCAACCTGAACGACGTGACAACCCCTGCATTGCCGGAATACAAGCAGGAAATCGTGGACAATTACATTACGCCGAAGAAAACCGTGCTGACAAGCGATGCCTATATGCTGGTGGACCGCAGCGAGCTTTACAGACTGTTGCAGGATCAATTCGCGGGCGGCTTGACTCCGGAGGAAGTATTGAAGGCCTGGGACGAGAAGTTCAGTCAACTGATGAAAGATAAAGAAATCGCCGGTTTCTAAACAATAGAATCACAGGCAGCATAAAGCCCGCGCGGCTTTATGCTGTCCCAGGCTATAGTGGGGTGTGAGGAAATGAAAACATTAAAAAACCTGTACTCGTATTATCTGGTTTTGCCGGCTTTGCTGATCTACTGCATCTTTTTCGTAATCCCTGCGTTCGCGGGCTTTTACTATTCATTCACGGATTGGCGCCTGGACCGGCTCACCATAGATTTCATCGGATGGGAAAACTTCACCAAAATCTTTCATGACAAAACGCTAACTTTAGCGTTGAAGAACACGTTGATCTTCGCCGTTGCAACCGTGATCGGTAAAAACCTGATCGGGATTGTGCTGGCCGTCGCGCTGAACATGAGGTTAAAAACGCGAAACTTGCTGCGCGCCATTTTTTATTCTCCTTCGATTTTGAGCATTTTGGTAATCGGGATCGTGTTCACGCCGATGCTGCGTACCGAAGGGACGGTCAACCGGTTGTTTGATGCGGTGGGCCTCCATTCGTTGAGCCAGGCATGGCTGACTGATCCATCCATCGTAATATGGACCATCGCCGTGATATCGATCTGGCAGCATGCGGGATTTCAGATGGCCATTTATCTGGCCGGCCTCCAATCGATCTCCCAGGAATATTATGAAGCCGCCACCATCGACGGGGCGGGCTCCTGGAAAAAATTCACGAAAATCACGCTGCCGCTACTGCTGCCGGCGATTAATATTAACCTGATGCTGACGCTTATAGGCGGACTCAAAGTATTCTCGGAAGTATTCGTTCTGACGGGCGGCGGACCGGGCAACGCTTCCCAGGTGGTAGGGACGATCATTCTTCGGTCCTTCGGCGAAGGAAGCTGGGGGCTGGGCACCGCGATCAATACGCTGCTGTTCGTCGCCGTGACGATCATCGCCATACCGCTTCTGATATTCATGCGGCGTAAGGAGGTCACGGAATAATGGGATATACCCGAAAGTTGGCTATACGTAACTATATCGTCGAAGCGATCCTGATTTTGTCCTCGCTGCTGATCATTATACCGGTCCTGATCATGATATTCGGTTCGTTCAAGACGAGCGCCGAGGTGCTCAGCTTCTCTTTGAAGCTTCCCGAGAAGTGGATGTTCTCCAACTACGCCAAGGTGTTTGAGGAAGGCGGAATTGCCAGGGCTTTCATGAACAGTTTATGGATCACGGGAATTTCGTCGGTCATCAATATCGTCGCGTCTTCGGCCGCTTCCTTTATTCTGGTTCGCCGGGAAACGAAGTTGGCAAATACGCTTTACATGTTTTTCTTCATGGGGCTGATCGCCCCGATGTCGACCATTACGACGATTCGCGTCGTTCAATGGTTGGGATTCTACGGGAGCATTTCGAGCGTTATTCTGATCTACGCCTCTTTGAACACGGCTTTCAGCGTGTTTTTGTACAGCGGATTCATTAAAACGATTCCGAAAGCGCTGGACGAGGTGGCTTTTCTGGAAGGCGCCAGCGTGTTCGGCGTGTTCTTCCGGATCGTAACGCCGCTGATTTTGCCCGTAAATGCTACGGTAGCCATCATGGTCTTTATGTCGGTATGGAACGACATCACAATCCCGCTTTATTTCCTGACCGACAGCTCGACCTGGACGATGCCGCTCTCCATTTATAATTTTTACGGAAAATACAGCCGGGACTGGAACCTGATTTTTGCCAATCTTGTACTGACTTCTTTACCGGTATTCATCTTGTATTTGTTCGGGCAAAAGTACATTGTCAGCGGACTTACCGCAGGCGCCGTGAAGGGCTGATATCGGGTAAGCTCCGAATACAGCGCATATTTCTTCTAGAGACCATCCGGAGGAAACCGGACCATCCGGGAGGATCCGGGAGGAAGTTTGAGGCTGGATACCCTTACGGCAGGGTAGAGATAGTGCAGCATTTCTCATCATGGCTTAGGAGAAGACAGCCGGTTTTCCCTCTCAAACCATAACGTCTATACTTGTAGATGTGTGAAAATAACGTTATTACAACGGATTTGGGAGATGACTTTGCTTGGCTTATGATGAAGTGTTGGAACGCCGGAGTGAGATGCTGAAACGACGGATTGGCGAAATGATCGCCAAGGAGAACCAATATGGATTAGGAAAACAAGAGGGTCTATTTCTGCGGCGAATGATTAAAGAATGGCATCAAACCGCTCATGAGATGAACGCAAAAGCCTGAAATTTAAAAGGCGGCTTGATCTAAAAGCCGGTGTTCGTGGAATTCAGAATGGAACGAAAGAAGAGGCCAGTGACGGGGGAACCCCGGCGCTGGCCTCTTGACCTTTTACACGCTTATCCTACATATTTTGCAAGAGAGATTAAGGCGGTAATAGTTATGATATTGAGCAGTGTGGAAATGAGCACGGTCTGTGAAGCAAAATCCGGTTCATTATCGTATTCTTCCGCCAGTATGGTACTATTCACGCCGGTTGGCATTCCTGAGGCGATCAGCAGCGCCTGGGCGGGTACCCCCTTGAGTCCTAGCAGCAAAATGAGCAGTAATCCGATGGCGGGACCGATCAGCAAACGCAAAACTACGCTGACGTACACGTCAAGCCGATCCAGCCGCAGCGGGTATTTCACGATTTGCGCTCCTAACGTAAGCAAAGCGACGCTGACCATGGAATCGGAAATGTAACCCAGCGGCTTGGATGCGAATTCCGGCAGAGGCAGCCGGAGGACATGAAAAATAAGGCCGAGTACGAGCGCGTAGGGAACCGGCATTTTAAGAAAGCCGATCAGGGCAGCTTTCAAGGTCCCGCCGGTTTTGGCCCTTTGTACCGACATTACGCCGTAAGTAAAGGTAACGAGGCTCTGAAACGTCATAATGAGCGCCTGAAGGGATGACGCCAGCGGATCGCCTTTGAAAGCCAACTGGTTGATCGGCAAGCCATAATTCCCCGAATTGTCGAGAATCAGGCTGTTCGTAAAGGCGGCTCTCATCCCGCGGCTGAATTTCATGCGGCGGCTGACGATCATGCTTACAACGTAAAGCAGCAATACGTATAAAGCATAAAACAACGTAACATTACCCAGCAGCGCCGGCGACATTTCGGAATGGTACATGCTGAGGAAAACGACGGCGGGCGTGATATAATAAAAATTGATTTTGGCAAGGGTATACAGATCCAGCCGAAAAGCCCGCTGCATCAAGGCTCCGAGCCCGATCAGCACGAAAATGGGCAAAACGACGTCCAGCAAAATTTGAGCAATCATCTTTGATGTTCATCTTCTTTCTTTAGGGAGGAATGTTCATCTGCATAAAGGAAACAGCACGAAGGTTATTATATCACGATCTCGTGACAGGAGAAGAAGGGGAAGGAGTAAGGAGTGGATAATTTCAAATATCCCCTTGTTTCGATTTGACTCCGGACAAACAGAGCGGAGAAGTGGCGGAAGCTTTGTCCGAACGCGGATATGTACCTCGGCTGCAGCTCGCCTTTGTGACTTTGGAGATCGAACATGCACCGGAAGTGAAGGAAGAGTCGGAGATCCGGCGTTCCGGTAACCGAAGTGAATGTGGAGGACTATCTTGGTATGATCGCCCGCTCGATTGGCGGAGCAGCGTTTGACCGTGATTTGTTGGATCGGAAGAAGGGCTTTTTTTGCAGGCCAGATTTCTTGAACTGGACCGCATGGGTCGGAGAGGAACCGGCAGGCATGTGCTCCTTGTTTATCCGCGGCGAGGAAAGTTATAGGGCCAATGACTTTACGTTTCCCGGGTTAAGGGGGCATGGGTGCCAATCGGCACTGATCCGGGAGCGAATCAGGACGGCTCAAGCAATGGGGATCAAAAAAATGTATGCCGACGTCGAATTCGGAAGTATCAGCCACAACAATATGCTGAAAACCGGGTTCTCTACCGTGTTTGTCAACTCGTTTTGGATGAAGAAAAACGAAGCATAGCAGCCTTAACTAACTCCAACCTCATCGAAATATCTCAAGCCGGCAGGTTGCCGGCTTATTTGGCGCGGACTTTTCTAAGCCGGGAAATCATGATTTTGGTGATGATTTGATTGAGTACTTCGGATAGTACCAGTCCGATAGCGATGGAACCGGAGATCAGAAACGCCTGCGCGGCAAGCTGAATCGCCGTGTTATATTCTTTCTCCACGAAATTCCGCATGGCGTCATAGGCCATGCCTCCGGGGACCAGCGGAATGATTCCCGATACGCTGAAAATGATGACAGGTTTTTTGCACGTGCGGGCAAATATCTGGCTGACCACGCCGACGATGATCGTCGCCGCCACGGTAGCGTATATGGTATCGAGCCGGTAACCCAGCAAAATATAGGCCGCCCAGCCCAGCATGCCGGAAAATCCGCATTGCAGCAAGGTCCGCTTGGGGGCATTGAATAGGATGCCGAAGGCCGCGGAGGCAATAAAGCTGGTAATGAAATGCAGAACCAGATTCATAACAGGTCAAGTCCTCTTTTCAAGGTTATAAAATGGTAAACACGAACGCGATACCGGCACCTATGGCAAACGCAGTCAGAAACGCTTCGGCCCCCCTGGACAACCCGGAGACCAAATGTCCGGCCATCAAATCACGGACCGCATTGGTAATCAAGAGTCCGGGAACGAGCGGCATGACGGATCCGATAATGATTTTATCGAGCTCTTTGCCGATTCCGGCCATCACTAAAAGCGAAGCAACGATGCCGATCAGAAAGGAAGCGGTGAATTCCGCAAAAAATTTCACTTTGATCAGTCGATGAAGCAGAATGAATGCAAGAAAGCCGAGTCCTCCGCACACTACGCCGGGAAGGAAATCAGACAGGCTGCCCTGGAACATTAAGGTGAAGCACCCGCTTGATATCGCGGCTGCAGCGATTTGAAGACCCACCGGGTAGGCATGTCGCGATGTCTCGATGTCCATCAACAGGGTACGGGCCTCCGTAGCCGTGACATCCCGGCTGGTCAGCTTGCGGGAAACGT
Source organism: Fontibacillus forbon (assembly GCF_046559655.1). Lineage (NCBI taxonomy): Bacteria > Bacillati > Bacillota > Bacilli > Caryophanales > Paenibacillaceae > Fontibacillus > Fontibacillus forbon. Next base: position 373,093 of record NZ_JBKGFV010000005.1, read on the forward strand.
CATTCACGGCAGCGACCTTCTGCAAATCGGTGGTCCGTTCCACGATCCGGATCAGCTTGGCCCATCTCATGTCATCGGATTGAAACATGATGCCGGTGGGCGTGACGTAACTGTGGGATCCGGTTAGGCCCAAGGCATTGGCGATCCGGGTCATCGTGTCCTCCACCCGGTAAGTTTCCGCCCCGCTTTGAAGCATGATTTTCCCGGCTAAAAGGCATACTTCAATAGGCTCCTGTTCATCGACAGCCGCCGTGTCGTTCATCATCATGATCTCCCTTCCAACAACTTAAGCACATTATAGCATGAGCGGATTCGAAAGCGGAATCATCCGAGACGGACGTTAGAATAAATGTTGAATTTTGTCGAAGTATATCGAAAAATAACCATATTTAATACAATATAGCGAGTCCTTTCCTTATTTTTGTGATATGCTTAACTTGTCCGTACTAAATTATTTGGCTTGTCGGACTGATTACTGTTGAGAGGTAAATACGACATGCTTCAAAGTCTAATCAACAATTTTACTGTTTTGACGACCTTTTTGTTTTTTGGAAATATTCTATGGGGAAGTTGGCATGATCATGTCAGCCGGAAAACGATGAAAACCCGGATCTTGCTGGGCGTTGCTTTGGGGCTGTTCGGTATCTCGTTAATGTATTATTCTTTCCCGATAACCCCGACCGTCTATAGCGATTTTCGCCAATTGCCCATCTTGGTTTCCGTTTCCATGGGAGGCTGGATTGCCGGTTCGATCACGACACTAATCATATCCATCTATCGTTTATATTTTCTTAGCGGGTTGAATGCCGCCGCGATTATGGGGGCGATCAATGCGTTGGGCACGTTGTTCATAGCCGGCATATTCCTGAGAGGTCACATGCTGTCGCTGCAAAAATGGGTTCCTTCGCTGTCCTTGTCCGCGATATTTTCGATGCTGACCTTTACGATATTGCTAAAAGATGATAAATGGGTTCCGATTGTCACCTACGGTATTGTTTTTTTCGTCGGCGGCTTGTTCACGTTCATGATGATGCTGCATTTGAAACGATCTGACGATTCCATGCAAATCATGAAAGAGGCGGCGAACCGGGATTTTCTTACTGGCCTGTTTAATGTCAGGGCGTTCGAAATCATCATGAAGCAGCAAATGGCCGCTTCGAACCGGTATCGCGTACCTTTTACCTTATTGTTGCTGGATATCGATCATTTCAAGCAGGTGAACGATACCTTCGGCCATTCGGCCGGGGATGCGGTGTTGTCCCAGGTGGCAACCGTGCTGCGGGATACGTTCCGGCCCGGCGACCACATCGCCCGCAAAGGGGGAGAAGAATTTGCCGTCATTGTCGACGATTGCGATGCCGAGCAGATCGAGGCTGTCGCCGAGCGGCTGAGACGTAATGTGGAGAATAATGTGTTTCATCTGCCGGACGGAACCGAGATTAAGCTTACCATCTCAGCCGGCAGCGCCACTTATCCAAATATCGATGAATCACTGCTGTTTGAGCGAGCGGATCAAGCCTTGTATGAAGCGAAATCATCGGGCAGGAACCGGGTTTGCCGGGCATCCTTATAAGTCCGTTGTTGCCAAGTTAATAAGTGATTCATGGAAAAAATGTAGAAGGGGACTTCGCCGCGGCGGAGTCTTTTTTTATTTGACATGTCTTTCCGGTTATGGCATTCCGTCATGAATGAGAAGCGGGATTTGTTGGTAAAATAGATTCACCTGTAGGGAAGTTGACGGGATTACCCCGTATGTAAGGAGGGATTGGAATTGAGTTCGAAGACGAAAGCGCGGGAAGCCTCATGGTTATCCGAGATGATGTCGGGACAGGTAGATTATGAGCAGCGGATGCTCGGTTCTTCCGGTGATATCGGGCTGCAATATTTGAGAAGCTTGACCAATTCCGATACGATAAACCGTTATGTTATCGTCCCCGGTTATGAGATGGACGATGTACAGGCTTTTGAGAGCTACATCTCTTCTTTTCCGGGTACGATCCGGCCCGGCGAACGACAGCAGATTCTTGAGTATGTGCTGAAAGGATTTGCGTACATACAAATTGCTTCCCGCGGCTATTTGTTCGATGCCGTCAAGGTGGAGTCCAGCGGGATAGGCGAGGCGGTCAACGAATCGATCGTTCAAGGCCCCCGGGACGCCCTAAGCGAAAGCATTGAGATGAATTTGAATCTCATCCGGCGGAGATACCAATCTGCGGCACTGAAAGTGGACATGCTCACGCTGGGGAAAATGTCCCATACTTCAGTGGCTATTCTGTACGATACCGATCGGGTGGATCAACAAGTTCTTAAGGAAATGAAGAAGCGGATCGCCAATGTCGATATCGATATTTTGCAGTCCGCCGGGGAGCTTGAGAAGTATATCACGCCGGAAAGATTTCGTGTCTTTCCAACTATGGTCGTGACCGAAAGACCCGACCGGGTAGTTTTTAATATCGCGGAGGGGAAGGTCGCAGTCTTGATCGATTCCAACGGATTCGCTATCCTTGCGCCGGTCGTGTTCAACGATTTTTTCACGGCTATGGATGATAAAATACAGGTTCCGCTGGTCGGATGGTTTCTGAAAATCATCCGATATATCGGCTTATTTCTGACGCTGACGCTCCCGGCCTTCTATGTCACTTTTGCCTCTTACAACCCGGAAATTCTGAAAGTGCAGATTTCTTTGCTGATTGCCGGCAGCCGTGCGGCCGTTCCTTATCCCTCCTTTATGGAAGTCTTTCTAATGCTGTTGATGATGGAATTTTTGACGGAGGCGAGCTTACGGCTTCCAAAGGCGATCGGTCCTACGGCTACGACGGTCGGCGGTTTGATTTTGGGGCAAGCGGCCACCCAGGCCGGGCTGGTCAGCAATATCATGATTATTCTGGTATCGGCCGTTGCGATTTCCAATTTCATTATCCCATTAAGTATGATGGGCTATACCATTCGGGTAATTAAGTACGGCATCGTACTGTTTGCAATTACTTTCGGGCTGGTAGGCATCGTCGTATCGATCGTCGGGTTGATCATGTACTTATCGGGACTCCGCAGCTTTGGGCGACCCTATATGAAAATGTTTGCATTGGAATCCAAAGCAAGGGGGAAGCGATGAAATGGTAAGCAGTAAATATGTCTACTATTTGTTCCTGATGAACGCGCTGATCAATATCATCAATTTTGTTCCCCGGGTGCTTGTTTTTACGAGATTTCACGGGGCATTGCCTTCGATTTTTATATCAACGGTCATCGGGACTTTGCTGCTCCTCGGGTTTACTTATACGATTAAAGGCTTTAAAGGACTAGGGCTCCCGGAAATTTTCAATGCTACCCTGCCAAGGTTTCTTTCCTTTTTTTTGTTGATTTTTTATGCCTGCTTCTGGTTTACGGCAGGGATTATAACGATGATATCGTTTGTGGATATTACACTCCGCTTTATTAGTCCCGACATCTCCGCGTATGCCGTCATTCTCGGATTTTTGCTCCTTACCTCCGTTTGCTGCCGACTGTCCTCCGAATCGCTTCTGTACGCTCTTGAAACCTTGTTGTTTCTCCTTACTCCTATCATCGTATATATGCTTGTAAAAGTATTTATAAATCCGGCCTTCAATTGGGACGCGATTATGCAGATCGTAACGTTTACGTGGACCAGACCGAAGTACGTATCCCTGGCCGGTGCCACTTTTATCTTTTCGGGCTACTTCAATCTCGCCATCTTTAACCGGAATTTCAAACAAATTAAAATCCGGCACTTTTGGATGATTCCGGTGTTTGGATTGCTGATTCTGCTCGTTACCTTTCTGGTTCCCATCGGTTATCACGGGACGATCGGCGTGGAAGAACATGTGTATAGCTGGTTTTCTACAGCGGACTCCATCCGGATGGAATTGTTTATTATCGAGCGGGTTCTCTTTTTGTTTTATACGACTTACCTGACCCTAGCCCTTGTTAGCACAGTGGTTCATTGGCATGTAGGCTTGGAATTGTTCAAAGGCGCTTTTAAGTCGAAGGAGGGGAAAATGCCGGGCAAAAAAATGGACTGGTGGGTTCTTATCCCCTTCTCGGCAGCTACGATTATAATTATGAATTCCTTGGACCAGGTCAGACTGGGCCAGTTTGGACAGTGGTTTTTGAATATCCGCTTTTTTAACGAACTTTTGCTGCTGGCCGTGATGTTTTATGTAAAAGGAAGGAGCGCAAAAAGAACATGAAAAAAGGAATCTGCTGTCTGCTGGTTATTCTTTTGTCGGGCACCTTAACAGGCTGTCAGTTTAAGGACATCGACAAGCGATCCTTCGTGCTTGCGATCGGGATTGACCGTCCTGACGACCCTAAGAAGAAAGATCAGTTCGAAGTGACGCTTAAAATGGGCATTCCCGAAGGGGACCCGACCAAGCGATCCCAGGAATCGGTCGTTATAACGGAGATCGCCGAAAGCGTGCCTGAAGCGATCCGTTTGGCCAAATCAAAAGTGGATAAGGAAATCGACTTCAGCCATTGCAAGGTCATGATTTACGGGGAGTCCTTTGCGAGAAATAACATCACTTCCATTGTCGACTGGTCCAGCCGCCGCCGGGATATCCAGTTGATCATGCTTTGCGCGGTCGGAGTGCCAAACGCCAAGGAAGTAGTGAAAATGCAGACCAAAAGCGAGAGGCTGCCGGGCAATGGCTTGATTCTTGGGCTAAGTAAAGAAGGAACGGAGTCACCTTACATTAAAACAGTCTATTCATACGATTTAAAACGGAGGGTTACCGAACGCGGGCTCGACCCCTTAATGCCGATTGTTGAAGTGCAGCATCCGGATATGCTCGTTGTTGACAAGCTTGCGCTCTTCAATAAAGAAAAGATGGTCACCGTGCTGTCCCCGGAAGAGACCCGGATTTATAATCTGTTGACGTCACGCAATTTACGTTCCAGCTTCAGGGTAAACGCAGAAGGCTCTTCCTTCGATTATAATCTGGAAGCTTCGAAATCGAGATACCGGATTCAAGGGGGGAATGACGGAAAAGCGGTGATTCAATACCGACTTTCCGGGAGAGCGTTATTGGAAGAAAATACGGCAGGCAAATCGGTTACCGGGCCCGTAATGAGGGGGTATTCAAAAGCGGCCGGAGAAAAGTGGAAAAAGGAGGGGGAGCAATTGCTAAAGAAAATTCAGGCTACCGGGCTGGATCCCATCGGCTGGGGACTGCGCTATTATTCAAGAAACTGGGACAATGCAACCGAGCAGGAGAAATGGGAACGGTTATATCCTAATCTGGAATTCCAGGTGAACGCCGACGTGAAAATTAAATATACGGGAATGATTCGATAAGACATTAGAATTTTAATAGAAAACCCATAAATTCCTAATAAATTGTCATTGTTCGACTGCCGATAATAAGGTATTGTTTAAACCTATATCTATTTTCAGCAGAGAGAAGGGGCGTCATGAGAAAAAAATCAATATCGATCCGGTTGCGCATGATCATCTCTTATATGATTGTGCTGTTGGTCCCGAGTATAATTATCGCTGCGATCACCTATTCGGCCGCCAGCCAGAGGGTCGAACAGGAGCTGATGACCAGCGCTCAGGAAAGCGTGATTTCAGCGGATGCGATCGTAAGTAATACTTTGGACGGAAAGCTGGTCGACCTGGACTATTACGGCAAGTTGGTGACCGGTAACGAGGTAAACCGGGAGCTCGCGGACGGGGGAGACTTGATCAAGAGTAAGTTTCAAGAATATCAAGCTTTGAATAAAGATGTCTTGAACTTGTATGTGGGAACCAATAAGGGGAATACCCTGATGTCGTCCGACGAGGAGCTTCCCGATGACTTTGATCCGCGGAAAAGAGACTGGTATGTGCTGGCGCTGAAATCCCAAAAGGCTGTGATCTCGCCATCCTATTTGTCCGTTGACGGCAATCCTGTAGTTTCCGTTTCCCAAGTACTGGCGGATGGAAGCGGGGTTATCTCCATGGATCTGGATTTAAGCGCGGTCGCTTCGATGACGGATATGAACGTAGGCAAAGAAGGCTATATCTTTATCGTTGACAACAGCAAGAAGCTGCTCGTTCATCCGACTGCGGAAATCGGTTCAGAATCTAAAGATGAATACATAAACAAGATGTTCCAGAACGATAGCGGAAAACTCGATTATACGTTGCAAAACAAGCAATACAAGATGGCATATCATAAGAATGAAGCTACCGGTTGGAGAATCGGAGGAGTCATTAGCAAAGACGAAGTCACGGAAAGTACCCAAGATATCCGCAATACCGCGTTCCTCGTCGTCATCTTGTCCGTATTAGGCGCGTCGGTCCTCATCTTCATGAATGTTCGCTCGATTGTATTGCCGCTGGGAAAATTAAAAGAAGCGACCGGCGTTTTGGGCAAAGGCGATTTGACGAAGAAGCTGGGGAATTTCCGGGGGGATGAAATTGGCGAACTGGCGGATAACTTCCAGCGCATGGTGGATAATTTGAGGGGAATGGTGGAAGGCGTAAGGGACATGACGAATAGCGTGTCCGCTTCGGCGGAGGAACTGTCCGCCGGTGCCGAACAAACGACGAAGGCGATCGAGCATGTAACGGTGGCGATTCAGGATGTGGCTGAAGGAAGCGAACAACAGCTTCGCGGTGTTGAAAACGGAGCCGGCAGCGTGGTTCAGATGACACGCAAAGCGGAGGATGTTTCCGAACAAATGCAAGAGGTCACAAGAACGATGTCCGAGACCAGGGATTCCGCTAATCTCGGAGCGTTGGCTGTTGCGAGCACGGAGGAAAAAATGTGGGGAATCCATCATTCGGTTGAAGAACTGGCACAAGTGGTATTATCTCTGAGCGAGCGTGCCGAACATATCGGAGATATTATCAAGGTGATCGCCGGAATCTCGCAGCAAACCAATCTGCTTGCGCTAAATGCGTCCATTGAGGCGGCAAGAGCGGGAGAACAGGGACGCGGATTTGCTGTAGTTGCTTCGGAAGTCCGGAAGCTTGCCGAGGGTTCGCAGCAATCGTCCGATCAGATCAGGGAGTTGATCGGACAAATTCAGGAAGAAATGACGCAAGCTACGAGCACCATGGAAGAGGTCAAGGAGCGGGTTACCAAGGGAATGGAAGCGGTGGAGAAATCGGGCCGCTCCTTTGGTCAAATCCGTGAATCCGTCGTAGGCGCGGCGGAGACGATAGCTACGGCCTCGGCCACGATGGGCGCGGTAGTAGCGGAAGCTTCGGAGGTGGAACAGGTCATCGGACATATCCGCATTCTTTCCGAGGAAACGGCCGGAAATACCGAAACGATATCGGCGGCTGCCGAGGAGCAGTTGGCATCGCTTGAGGAGATGGCTTCCTCATCAACCGATCTCAGCAGCATGGCTGAACAGCTGCAGCAACTGGTCGGACAATTTAAAATCTGATCATTCAAATATAAAGTAGCGGGCGGCTCCTGAGCAATGATTTGCTCATAAGCCGCCCGCTTTGAATTTTTCATTATTGTGATTCATCGCCATCAAAGCCGTTCAGCAAATCCGTGCCGTGCATGGCATCCGGATCGGGAGCTGCCTGATCCACCGGACTGCCCGGCTGGATCTCGTCGGCATCGGGTACGTCCGGCAGGGCATCCTCTGCGCGAAGTTCCGGATTTTCTGCTAAAACTTCCGCATCATCGCCATGTTTTCCGGCAGGCTCGCTCAAGCCCTGCGTGATCACCGTATCGTGCGGCAGCAAATCGGCGTCCGGAATATCGTTTTCGGCCCGGTATTCTCTTTGTATGGTATATCGTTCGTAAGCTTGGTCTCCTTCGGTTTTCGGGTAATCCGGCATGGAGTATCGCCTCCTCGGTTTGTTTGTGTCCGAATGCAGGACAAGAAGCCAGTTGTAGTTAGTACTATAAGGAGTTTACCCGATTTCAAACATTTCAACCGGACTTCTATCTTAGTCAACTCCAATAGTGTAATTGACGAAACAAATAAAGAACCGCCTCGAAAAAGGCGGTTCTCTGCGATAAGTTACCGGATCAGAATTTAGGAAATACATATTTAACAAGGAAGTATAGGAAGCCGAAGAAAAGGATAATATAGGCTGCATATTTAATGAAGGTTGCCGCAACCATGCTGGGTTCGGATTTATGCTGGACATCTCTGCGTTCCACGTCCACATTGCTTACTTCGTTCCGGTCGCGTGGTTCGTACATGGTAATTCCCTCCTTTATCATGCTTTGCGGTTTGTCCCGGCCGATGTTGCCGACTTGACAGGCGGGCTCCGTTTGACTAATTCTTAAACGGCTTGCGCCTCAATGAAACAATCCGGCACCAGGGTAATGTTTGCAACGTTTTTGGATTATGGTTGACTTCACCGCAGGGGACGGATAAAATTTCACATGAACCCTAAGGGGATGGCCTGAATGATAGCAGGAGATGAACTAGTAAGTGATAACGATTTATGACATAGCCAAATTAACCGGATTTTCGCCGACCACCGTTTCCAAGGTGTTTAATGATTATGCTGACGTCAGTCCGAAAACCCGCCGCAAAATTTTGGAAGCGGCAGAACAATTAGGATACTTGCCGAATGCGCATGCCCGTTCGCTGACCACCAAGCGCTCTTGGACCATTGGTATACTGTTTAACGAACCTTCGGGCGCGGGGATTTTGCATCCTTATTTTGCCGGTGTCATTGAAGGATTCAAGAAGGTATCGACCTCCAGAGGGTACGATCTGATGTTCATTTCCAAAGATATCGGCGGCAAAAAAAGCAGCTATCTGGAACATTGCAAAATCCGCGGTGTGGACGGTGTTGTCGTCATCTTGCCGGATTTTACGGATCCATATTTCCTGGAACTGCTGGAATCAAGCATCCCATGCGTCTTGCTGGATCAGGAATCCGATACCAAGAGTACGGTTTATTCCGACAATATGGCCGGAAGCATTATGGCGGTCGAGCATTTGCACAGCCTAGGGCACCGGTCAATCGCCCACATCGGCGGCGGGAATACTTTTGCGGGAAAGAAACGGATGCAAGGGTATTTGCATGCCATGGAAAAGTTCGGGTTGAGAGTAAATCCCGAGCATATCGTCCAGGGAAGTTACGACTATACGATTGAAAGCGGACGTTTGGCAATGGAAGAGTTGTTGCAGGCGGGCGAGCGGCCTACCGCTGTGTTTGCTGCCGGTGACAATTTGGCGGTCGGAGCAATGATGGCGGTAAAAAGCCATGGGCTTAGCGTTCCGGATGACGTTTCGATCATCGGTTTTGACGACATCGAAATGGTTAAATTCTTGACGCCTTCATTAACTACGATCCGCCAGGATACATACGCACTTGGCAATAAGGCTGCCGACATGTTAATCTATACGATAGAAGGCGGGGATGAAGTTCAAGGTGATATGATTCCGGTGCAATTAATAATCAGGGAGTCTTGTCGCTCGCTCTAGAGAGTCCCTGTTTTTTTTAAGACAAATCGAAACCGGTTTCGAAAGGTTTCATTGTCGAACAATTCAGGTTCTAAGGAGAGGATTTCGAAATGGCAAAATGGTCCAAAGTCCTTACATCACGTGATTCCGGAGAACGCTTGCATTCTGTAGGGGAATTGACGGTTCAGGCCGGTGCGGCGGAAGGGAAGGACAAAGTGACGGTAAAACCCGAACAAACCTTTCAAAGCATCCTCGGTTTTGGAGGCGCTTTTACGGAAGCGGCGGCCTACACTTTGTCGCGTATCAGTCCCGAACATAGAGCGGAAGTGATCCGCAGTTATTTTGATCCGGAAGAAGGACTGGGGTATACGATCGGCAGGGTTCATATTCACAGCTGCGACTTTGCCCTCGGCAATTATACTTACGTGGAAGAGAATGATGTGGAGTTAAAAACTTTCAACATCTCGCATGAGCGGAAATGGGTGCTGCCGCTGATTCATGACGCGGTTAAGGTGGCCGGTAAAGACATTACAATGCTTGCCTCCCCCTGGAGCCCGCCGGCATGGATGAAAACAAACGGGGAAATGAATCACGGCGGCCAGTTGAAGCCGGAATTCCGCGAAGCTTGGGCGCTCTACTACAGTAAATTCATCAAGGCATTCCGCGCAGAAGGGGTACCGATCTGGGGCATTACCGTACAAAATGAACCGGCTGCCGTACAAACCTGGGATTCCTGCATTTACAGCGGTGAAGAGGAACGGGACTTTGTCCGCGATCACCTCGGTCCGACGATGCACCGCGAAGGTCTGGAAGACGTAAATATCCTGATCTGGGACCATAACCGTGATTTAATCGTAGAACGGGCATCGGCGGTGCTTTCCGATCCGGAAGCGGCAAAATACGTCTGGGGCACCGGATTCCACTGGTATGTCAGCGAGGCGTTTGAGGAAGTCGGCAAAGTTCACGACCTGTTCCCCGACAAGCATCTGCTCTTTACGGAAGGCTGCCAGGAGGGCGGCGTCAAATTGGGTGAATGGTTTACCGGCGAGCGGTACGGCCGCAACATCATCGGAGACTTGAACAACTGGACGGAAGGCTACCTCGACTGGAACCTCGTTCTTGACGAGACCGGCGGACCGAACCATGTCAACAATTTGTGCGATGCGCCGATTATTGCCGACACGGTGAATGACACCGTTATTTATAACAGTTCGTTCTATTATATCGGGCATTTCAGCAAGTTTATCAAACCGGGTGCGGTCCGCATCGGCCTGGCTTCGGAACCTTCCGGACTTCAAATGACGGCGTTCCGGAATACCGACGGCAGCATAGCCGTAGTCATTCAGAATGAAACCGGGGAAAGCCGGGAGTTTGCGTTAGAACTGGACGGAGAAGCCGTTTGCGATACGCTTGCGGCCCACTCGATCGCAACTTACATCATTGATTAAGATACTAAGACTAATAGACACCGCTTGTGGAGGTAAAAACAGATGTCAAATTATAGTTTTAAGCAAGGCGCGTTCGTGATCGATCAATTTGATCAAGCCAAGCCGTTTTCCAGTTTTCTTCCCGGTCTGGCCGGTCTGAAGGGAATTCCGATGTGGACATTTTACGTAAACCGGGGGCAGGCGGTTTGCAGCTTCGGTATTCGCGACAAGAACAGTCCGATCATGGAATTCTCCCCGGCGAACATCACCTACCAATCCGTATCGATGCAGGGCTTCAGAACGTTTATCAAACTGGACGGTGCGGAAACGATTTACGAGCCGTTCCAAAGCGCATATCCGGATGCATCAGCCAAGCGCAGCATGCGGATTCTGGCTAACGAGATCGGAATCGAAGAAATTCATGAAGCCAAAGGTCTTCGCACGAAAGTCACCTATTTTCATATTCCTAACGACGACTACGCAGCCTTGGTGCGCAAGGTGGAAATCACCAACCTTTCCGGAGAAACGATCACCATGGAAGTGTTGGACGGACTCCCGGAAATCTTGCCGTACGGGGTAGAGAACGCCGGATATAAGGAGATCGGAAACCTGCTCCGCAGCTGGATGGAAGTGGATAACCTGGAGAACGGCATTCCCTATTACCGCAATCGTTCCAGCACGCATGACGAGGCGGAAGTCAGCGAGATCCGCAGTGGTCATTTTTATCTCTCATTTGATGAAAAGGGTGATTTGATCAAGCCCATTGCCGACTTTGAACTGATTTTTGGCAGCAATACATCGCTCGGCTATCCGAACTGTTTCGCTGAAACGGAAATCAGCGAATTGGCAAGCAAGACCCAGTACTGCACCAACAAGGTTCCTTGCGGGTTCTCGGGGCTTTCCGCCGAGCTCGCGCCTGGGGATACCAAGCAGATTTACACCCTAGTCGGTCATTTCGACACCGTGGAGCGTTTGAATGAAAAAGCGGCTTCGATATCTTCGCCGGCTTATATTGAGCGGAAGCAGCAAGAAGCCCGGGAGTTAACCGAATCCTTGACGGCCGATGTGGCCACCAAAACCTCGATGCCATTGTTTGACGCCTATGCCAGACAAAGTTATCTGGACAATTTCTTGCGCGGCGGTTATCCGTTTATATTCGAAAACGGCAGAGAGGGCTTTGTCATCCACCTGTATTCCCGCAAACACGGCGACTTGGAACGGGATTATAATTTCTTCTCGCTTGCTCCGGAATATTATTCGCAAGGAAACGGAAATTTCCGCGATGCGAACCAGAATCGCCGCAGCGACATCTATTTCAATCCGCGCGTCGGCACGTTCAACATCAAAACCTTCTTCAGTCTGATGCAAGCCGACGGATATAATCCGCTGGGAGTGGAAGGCACCAGTTTCCATGTGCCCGAGAGCCGGGCAGCTCAGTTGAAAACGTGGCTGGAAAGCGCGGCGGCCGATCATCGGGAGGAACTGCAGCGCCTTTGCCGGGGCAAGTTTACGCCGGGCAAGCTGATCTCGTTTATTGCGGCGCATAACGTATCGTTAAATCTTGGCGAGGAAGAGTTCCTAACCGGCATATTCTCGCTGGCCGAGCAAGAAATCGAAGCGACCTTCGGGGAAGGTTACTGGTCGGATCACTGGACCTACAACATGGACCTGATCGACAGCTATCTTGATATTTTCCCGGACCGTAAAGCCCGGTTGCTGTTTGAAGAAAACGATTATGCCTACTTCGACAGTCCGGCAAGAGTGCTGCCAAGAAGTCAGAAATATGTGCTGAATGGAGAGCATGTCCGCCAATACGGTTCGCTTGTACATGACGAAGAGAAGATGCAACGGTTCGGCTTGACGCCAAAAGACACGAATTGGCTGAAAACCGGACACGGCACCGGCGAGGTGTACCGTACCAATCTGTTCGTGAAGCTGCTTTCCCTGTCTCTGGTCAAATTCTCGACGCTAGACCCGTACGGCATGGGCGTGGAGATGGAAGGAAACAAACCGGGCTGGAACGATGCCATGAACGGTTTGCCGGGCCTGTTCGGTTCCGGGATGAGCGAGACGTTTGAATTGAAGCGGATGCTGCAGTTTGTGCTGGAAGCCGCGAAGGAATCCGAAGACAGGGAAGTTGCCGTTCCCGAGGAGATTGCGGGCCTGCTTCAAGAAGTAACGGCATTACTGAACAAGCACCTTGAGGGTGGGCTCGATAACTTCGCCTATTGGGACAAAACGGCTTCGGCCCGCGAACAATACCGGGACAACATTCGCTTTGGCATTAGCGGAACGGAGCAGAAAGTTCGGCTTTCCGGACTTCTTCCGGTTTACGGTGCCATGCTCCGCAAAGTGGATTCCGGAATCGCCGAAGCGATCTCGCTTGGCGGGGGATTGACGCCGACGTATTTTGCTTTTGAAGCGCTGGAGTATGAACCTGTTCTGGACGAACAAGGCAAAGCCGTCATCAGCGGCTATGGCTTGCCGAGTGCGAAAGTGAAGAAATTCGCCGTCAAGCCGCTACCTCATTTTCTGGAAGGACCGGCACGCTGGATGAAGACGCTGGATGATCCGGAGATCGCCAGAGAAGCCTACGAAAACATCCGCCGCAGCGACCTGTTCGACGCTAAACTGCAAATGTACAAAACATCGGTCAGTTTGAATGACGAAAGCCATGAAATCGGCCGGATCCGCGCGTTTACGCCGGGCTGGCTGGAACGGGAATCGATCTTCCTGCACATGAGCTACAAATATTTGCTCGCGTTGCTTAAGAACGGATTAACGGAGCAGTTTTTCGCGGAAATCAAAACCTCGCTGATTCCGTTCCTCGATCCGGAAGTTTACGGCCGCAGTACGCTGGAAAATTCATCGTTTATCGCCTCCAGCGTGAATCCGGACCCGCAGGTACACGGCAGAGGTTTTGTGGCAAGGCTCAGCGGATCGACCGCCGAATTTATCAGCATGTGGATTGCGATGATGGCCGGCAAGCACGTATTCCGGGTTCAGGATAACGAGCTGCAGCTCCATTTCAATCCGTCTCTGCCAGGCTGGTTGTTTGACGAGCAAGGCGACGTCTCGTTCAAGTTCCTCGGCGCGGCAGAGGTTACTTATCATAACCCGGGCAAAGGGGACACTTACGGCGAACAGGCTGTATCGATCCGCAAAATTACTTTGCAAAAAATCGACGGAACTAAAATAGACATAGAAGGTGCCGTGATCGGCGGCGTTCTTGCGGAGGAAGTACGCAGCGGACTCGTCGCAAAAATCGATATGGAATTGGCGTAATATAACATAGGTTATAGAGCACATTAGTGATAAGATAGGGGCTGTCCCGGGTTGTAGTTTTATACTGCACCGGGAGGGTCCCTTCTTTTTTTTGCCGCTATCTTTAATCGATTTGAAACTATTTTCAAAGGTGGAAAAACTATTCATAGATTAAAATGGTTAATAACGGTAAAATAATTCTGTTGCGTGTCCTATTTGAAATTCATATTAATTTCCATAATATTGAAGGTTTATCGTTTAATTGTATCGAATTAATTAGAGTAGCTCTTAATTTATTGGCAGGGGTGCTGGAATGAAGGCTTTTTTTAAAGCGTTTGCCATCTTGATTGTACTTAGTGTTGTAGCGACTTGTGCATTTTTAATGGAAAGTCCGGAGCGGAAAAGCGCGGACGAGCAATCAATTACCGAATGGCAAGTTGTATGGACCGAAGAATTTGATCCTGAAATAGATATAAATCAGTTGGAAGCTATGCAAAACTGGGAGAATGTTAAAGCGGTAGGCTTAGACCCGGAACGTCCGGCAGGAGCAGAGGGACAATGGGTAAAGATCGATATCCCAACTTTCCAAGCAGGATCCCCGGCGCTTTTGTTTGAGAAGATTTACGGACGTCATGTAGTAATCCGGTCTCACGACGAGACCATTTACGAATCCAACCGATCTTATAATTATTCTATAAATACCATTTTGCTGCCGATGGACCACTCTTATGAAGGAGAGTCCATTTATATCGGAATCAAGTCGGGAACACGCATTGGATTGCAGAGCAAAGTACTGGTAGGAGATTACAAGGAATTACAAAATACTTTCATCAAGAACAATATGACCGATTTTATTATCGGCAGCGCCTTGATTTTCATCGCTGTCGTTATGCTGATCTGTTCCTTGTTCCTTAAAAATGAAAATATGTACAGCTGGTTTTCTTTGTGTTTGGTCATATTATTCAGCGGAACTATAGTTATTACATACTCTTCGTTCCTATATTCGCTCTTTGGCAAATACGGAAACCTGTATGTTCTTTTGTTCGACTTGTCACTTTTTATGCTGCTTCCTTCTTTTACAAGCTTTTTTGAAAGCATATTCGGCAGGGGCTACAAATCAATCATCACCAAATTTCGGAAGTTTCAGGTCGGATATTCCCTGTTCTGCATCCTTTTTATGGCGATCAACTTGTTGAGCAACAATCAATTTTATGATCAATACCGATTGGCCTCCGGCACATTGATCGGATTGTTTATGATCATTCAATTTATCTTATTGGTTTCGATTGCGACGATTTATACGATCCGGGGGAATCAAGAGGCGATCATATTTACGATCGGATTTGCTATTTTTGCGATTCTAGGATCGGGAGAATTGTTGTGGTTTTATTTTAAGTCGGCATACTATGATCTCTTTCTGTGGAAATGGGGCGTAGTTTGTTTCCTGATTGCACTAATTATTATTCTCGGCAAAAGATTTGCCCGTAATCATGAACAGGTGGTGGAGTACTCCAAGCAATTGGAGATGTTTAACAATGAGCTCCAGCGTTCCGAGAAAATGGAGATCATCAGCGAACTGGCGGCTTCCGTAGCTCACGAAGTACGCAATCCGCTTCAGGTGACCCGGGGATTCTTGCAGTTGCTTGTGGCGAAGCAAAATTCCGCGGATAAAGTGTATCTCAGCATGGCGCTGGAGGAGCTGGATCGGGCATCCGCGATTATTACGGATTTCCTCACATTCGCCAAGCCGGAAGTCGGTAAAGTAACCACGCTGAACGTACTGAACGAGTTCATTCATATCGAAGGCATCCTGATTCCTATGGCCAATCTTCAAGGCGGCAAAATTTCCGTGCACATCCCTCAGGATCTGCATATCAAAGGGAATTCTTCAAAATTCAAACAGGCTTTTATTAATATCATTAAAAACAGCATCGAATCCCTGCACGGAGAAGGGGAGATTCATGTGTGGTCGTATGAAGAGAACGGGGACGTTTGCATTCATATCAAGGATACCGGCGAAGGAATGGACGAGGAGGTGCTGGCTCGTCTGGGAGAGCCTTACTTCTCCAACAAGACCAAGGGGACGGGACTAGGGCTTATGGTGACGTTCCGGATTATCGAAGTCATGAACGGCAGAATTGAATTTAAAAGTGAAAAAGGAGTAGGGACGGAGGCCGTAGTCCGGTTTCCCGCAGTGAAAAACGCGTAAGAAACCGGAGCTTAGCTTCTCGCCGCTACCCCTGATTATGAATAACTGGAAGTTTAATCTCCCCAAACCGCGTTTGGTTTAACTTCGGACTTAATAACATTGGCTGGACTTGGAGGCAGTACGAGGTAGAATTCGTCGGAATTCTCTTCTACTGTCTTTACTTTAATGTGATCCGGGAGAATTACACCGAGTGCCTCCTGGATTGCTGCCTTAGGATCAGCGAGTAATTTTGCCTTGAAACTTGGATCTTGCCATGCTTTTTCAATCACACGTGTTTGAAGGAGAGCTCCTGATGTCATAGAATCACCCTTTCTGAATAAAATGGTTATATTTTCCTTTCTAGTATACCATGAATCTTGTTGAAAATCCAGGAAAGTTACATATTCTTGGAGAGCCAATACCCTAAACCGCCACTTTGCAGCAAAATTCTTTCCTTTTCGATTTCGCTGGCGCCTTCTTTTAAATTGTCCCGCAAACTCTCATGAAATTGATATAAGCCGGGTAGCGAAGTTTTGTAATCCTGAAGTGATTCATGGTTCCGTTCCGCATGTTCCGCCAGGATATCGAGCACGTTTTGAACGGTAATCGCTTGCCTGATTTCTTCCGAAACAGGCCGGCGTTCACGCGGAATTTTCAATTCGGTTTGAACGATCGAAACCAGGGAATTGTAGCTTCCCTCGTTGAGATCCTTCTCCCAATCCTGCCAGTCATCTAGCAATTGCAGGGTAACCAGAACGTTATCAACTGCCTGTTCCAGACGAAGGATTTCCGCTTCCCTGTTTACAAGGAGCATAGAACCGGCTATGGTCAGTTTTACCGGAGCAGCTTTATGGCCCATTCGTACGGGATCTTCGTAGTAAAAGTCCGAAGTCTTCTCCCCGGATACCGCTTCGGCCCACTGTGAAACGTATTTTTTAAAATAGGTCCAAAAACGGGACTCTCCCGTAAAATAACTGCTGTAAATCCGGACGAATTCCAAATGAATGAATTCGGCTAGCGGAAGTTGACGGGACATTTTACTTTCCGGTTCGTCCATGCAAGCATCAATTAGATGATAGTACATCATTCCGAAGATGTTGGCGACCGCAAAGCGGCGGACGTCTCTGGA
This sequence comes from Fontibacillus forbon, assembly GCF_046559655.1. Classification (NCBI taxonomy): domain Bacteria; kingdom Bacillati; phylum Bacillota; class Bacilli; order Caryophanales; family Paenibacillaceae; genus Fontibacillus; species Fontibacillus forbon. The sequence continues at coordinate 390,494 of NZ_JBKGFV010000005.1, forward strand.
GGAGAGGCCGGCGTGTTCCTGCAGCCAGAACGGCAGAAGATAACATATGTAATTTTTGGATCGGTTCTCTTTCAGGACATGAAACTTGTCGAGATAATCCAGTGCCGGCTTCCGGAATGAGTCCGGAAGAGTTGCCAGGATGGCCTCCGCTTCCGTAAAAGCAAGCTGAAGTTCATGTTCATAGGGGGACAGCCACTTCAAATGTATGCCTCCTTTCATACTGCTTTTAAGACGATAAATTGAATTTATCAATCTAATTATAGGATAAGTTTGGATAAGAAGAAACCCGAAAGACGGGTCTTCGGAGGGATTGAATACGGTATATAGAATTATATAGTAAGGAACTAATGCAATTTTATAAGCAAATAACGATAGCATTGGAGGGACCGAGCATGCGAGGAAAAACGGTAATCGTCACGGGGGCCAATTCGGGGATGGGGCTTGCCACCACCGTGGAATTGGCCCGGCGAGGAGCGCACGTCGTGATGTTGTGCCGAAATGAGGAACGGGGAAGGACGGCGTGGGAGAAGGCCGTTCAGCAAAGCGGGTCGGATCGGCTGGAAATGATGCTGTGCGATTTGGGCTCCATGGAGAGCATCCGGCGATTGGCCGCCCAAGTGAAAGATCGGCATAGCGTCATCGATGTCCTCGTGAATAATGCGGGTGTCGTATCGTTGAAGCGGGAGCTGACGGCCCATGGCTTCGAGTCCCATCTCGGAATTAATCATCTGGGGCATTTTCTGCTCACGAATTTGCTGCTTGATCCATTGACTCGTGCCGAGGAAGGGCGGATCGTCAACGTATCCTCGGGCATATACAAAATAGGTAAAATCCATTGGGAGGATCCAACGCTGACTCGGGGTTACAACGTCGCCAAAGGGTATGCGCAATCGAAACTGGCGAATGTTTTGTTTACGCAGCAGTTGGCCCGCAGGTTGGAGGGAACAGGGGTTACTGCCAACTGTCTTCATCCCGGGGCGGTAGCTACGAATATCGGGGTTGACCGGAATACCGGATTCGGCAAGTCACTGGTGGGGCTATTGCGCCCGTTTTTCCTGACGGCGGAGGAGGGGGCGGAAACCGCAATATACCTGGCTTCGTCGCCTGAAGTAAAGGGGATTACCGGACAATATTTTTATAAGAAAAAGGCCCGACCAGTCGTCGCAAAAGCGGAGGACCCGGAGTCGGCCCGCAGGCTTTGGGAATGGAGCGAACAACAGGTGGGCTTAAGCGACTGACTTGAGATTAGCTCTTAATTTCTCAGGCCAATCCAAAGTTAGGGCTTTGCAGCATCTTCAGGAGAATGAACCGGCTGTTGTCTGACGGTCGAACCGTCGTCCAAACGGAGCCAGGTTTCGAAATTGCGCCGGCCTAGATTTAGCCGAATGAGGCGGGCGCCGCGGGGAAACCCTTCCTTGCCGTAGGTGTTGTATCCGCTGGCCCGTCCGTAGCAGAGATAAATGCCATGCAATTCTCCCATATAGTCGTTGATATGATCATGCCCGCAAAACGTCCCTACCACGTCCCCCGTCTCCAGCAGGGCGGAAAACATACCGGAGTTAACGGCCGGACTGCAAACTTGCTCGTGTTTATGCCCATAACAGGTCCGGGTTTCCCAAACCTCTTTATACTCCGGAAGCGGAATATGGAAAAAAGCCAGTGCGGGCAGTTTGCCTTCGTCTTGCCGCGGGTTGAGGCGCGAAGACTCGGAGATGAGCCAGTTGATTTGTTCCCGGCTTATCCAGTCATAGCCTTGAACTTGCGGATGCAGGGAATAACTGCCCGAATCGAGAAAATAAAGATTCGCGGCGGGGTTCCCCTGAAGGTCCCATAGTTGAAGGGAGTAATTCCCGGCGCCGGGAAGATGCTCCGGCCCGGCCTTTGCGACCGTTTGCCGGTGTTCCAGAACGATCTGCATCAGCTCTTGGCGGTTAATCCGCCGTTCCGTATCGTGATTGCCGAAGACGACGGCCCAAGGGATGCCGCGTTCTTCGACAGCGGCTACGGCCTCGCGGAAGGCTTGCTCCGGGTTCTCGCATTCGGGGTCTCCGGGTGGAACCTCGCCGGTATATATAACATCGCCAGTAAAGACCACGAGATCGGGATGCTCGATATCCAGAGTAAGTTCCATCAGCTTTCGGGTGCGCTGATCTTTTTCTTGCCCATCCTTCCAGTGAAGGTCCGTAAATTGTACGATGGTAAAAGTGCCGTCTTCCCGGAAAACTAATTGCCGGCTCATAACCGTCTCCTCCTTGCCATGGCCTGAATTGGCTTCATGTTGTTTGGTGTTGTGTTATGTTTTGCTAGTGATTGTATCCCCGGTGTGAGTACCTGTCAATGAAGAGGAATATATGAATTGCAAAAAAGAACCCCCGTCTTTAGAAGACGGGGGTTCTTCGCTAATTGCAGCGATTTGTCAGGAAGGTTACGCACACAGGCGTCGTTTTACAGGACGACTAGATCCCTGGTCAGTTTATTCAGCCGTTCATTGCCGTTTTCGGTGATGAGCAGCATATCTTCGATCATGACAGATCCGACGCCATAGCCGTAGTAAGGCGTTTCGATACAGACGACCATGTCCGGCTCGAGCACGGTGGTGTCGGCGGCGCTGAAGAACGGCGCCTCTTCCGTGGCGAGAGCCAGGCCGATGCTGTGGCCGAGGTGGCCGCGGTTGTAATCCGGCAGCCCGGAGCGCCGGATGACCTGCATGCCTTCGGCGAACAGCGCGGCCATCGGCACACCGGGGGCGGCCAGCTCGAGCATGCGGTCGTGTCCCGGCCGCAGCGCCGCATAGGCGCGCTTCGCGGTGTCGCCCGGCTCGCCGAGCGAGAACGTGCGGGCGATGTCCGCGCCATAGCCTTGCACGTCGGCGCCGACATCAAATTTGATGATGTCGCCGGGAGCCGCACGGTGCGGCGAGTAGACCGACGCCGGCGCGAATTGCGGGCCGACGGAGATCGTGGCGAAGCGCTCGCTGAAGCCGAAGCGGCGGCGCGTCGCCGCGATCCGGAACGCGGCCGCGAGCTCGGCCGCGGTGACGCCGGCGGCGATGCCTTGGATCGCCGCGCTGACGGCTTCTTCCGAAATCGCGCAGCTTTCCCGCAGCTGCGCGATTTCGAAGCCGGTTTTACGCGCCCGCAGGGCCGTAAATAGCGGAGCGGCCTCCGCCCAGCGCAGCAGCGGCAGCCGTTCCGCCAGCAGCGCGCGCGTTCCGCCGCGCATGCCGCCCAGTTCGGCGGCGACGACCGCGCCGGCCGTCAGGCCACTGGCCAGAAGCGTCTCGGCCAGCGCCGACAGCGCAGCGTCCGGGCGGGGGGCATCCGGACGCTCGCCCGTAAACAGATCCTTTCTCATACCGAAAGGATCGTCCAGATCGATCCATTGCGGATACGTGACAATGTCAAAGCCCGGGATGACTTCCGGCAATCCCGAGGCTTCGAATTCGCTCATAAGCAATATGGAGTTTCTTCCCGGGTCCCGAAAGACGACGGCGAACGCCGCTTCGCTCATCCGGAAAGTATACATAAACATGCTGGGTTGTCCGGACAGATAATAGACATTTTCCGCGCTGGAGGCGATCATGGCGTCCAGCCCTTCGCGTTCCAACAGGTCTTTTGCCCGGCCGGCCACGTTCAGCAGATGATTTTCTTTGAGATTCAATGGATTCAGCTCCTTGGTAGGGTCGCCAATGTTTACTTAATACGCTTTGGACAAGCGTTTTTCGATCCGGTTCAGGATGAACGAAAGGCCCGTGCTCATGATCCAGTACATTAAGCCGATCGCCAGAAAAAACGGCATGGCCACATAATACCGGGATACGAGTAATTGAGCCGCGCGGAACAGTTCCACGACGGTGACCACGGACACGAGAGACGTTTCCTTCAACATCCCGATAAAAGAGTTCCCGAGCGGCGGAATCGCGATCCGGGCCGCCTGCGGCAGTACAACGAATCGCATCGTCTGCCAGGGAGTCATCCCCAGCGATTGGGCTGCTTCGGTTTGTCCATGATCGACGGACAGAATCGTGGCCCGGAACGTCTCCGACAGATAGGCCCCGATATTGAGGCTCATCGAGATGTAGGCTGACATCATAGGGCTAAGCTTGATACCCCAGTCCGGTAATCCGTAATACACGATGAAAATTTGCACCATCAGCGGCGTACCCCGGATAATGGAGACGTAAACCCGGGCGATATTCCGGAAGAGGATATTTCCCTTCAGCCGGGCGATGGCTACCACCAACCCGATGATCAGGCCGAAGAACATGGACACCAGGGTAATCTGCAGCGTATAGTAGGCGCCGGTCAGCAAATATTCAAGATTGTCTAGCACTAACTTCATCGGTTTCTCTCCCCCTGGTGTTTGCTCTATTCCGGTTCTGATTCCGGCTTAAAAATTAGGATCTACGTCGAACCATTTGTTGTACAACGTTTTTAAAGTACCGTCGTCTTTGATTTCCTGAAGGGCCTTATTAACGGCTTCCTGCAGTTCCGGGCTGTTCTTCGGCATGGCTACGCCAGCAAAGTCCGATTTCAAAGGCTCGCCGACGGTTTTCAATTTCAGGTTATTTTTCTCGATGAGCGGTTTAAGCGCGAACACATTGTTGATCGTCGCGTCGATCCGGCCATTGTTAAGATCCATCAGCGCATTCAGGTTGTCATTATAAGTGACGATTTCAAAATCGCCGACCTTTGGCAGCACTTCATCGCGAAGATAAGCTTCATCATTCGTTCCGAGCGCGACGCCGACTTTTTTACCCTTGAAATCATCGACCGATTGAATGCTGTCGTTATTATCTTTTACGATAATGCTCACGTCATTCTTCACGTAAGGATCGGAGAAATCGATCGATTTCTTGCGGTCATCGGTGATCGTGACCTGGCTGACCAGGGCATCGTACTTGCCTTTTTGCAAACCCTCGATCAATCCGGAAAACTCCCCGGTCACGAAATTGGCTTCCACGCCGATCCGCTTGGCAATTTCTTTGGACAAGTCCGCGTCATATCCGTCGACCTCGTTGTTTTCGTTAACGAAGTTGTAAGGGGCGTAAGTCCCCATCAAGCCGATCGTAATTTTGCCTTTGCCCTTAATTTGTTCCAGCAGGTTGCTGCCGGCCTGGTTTTGCGCTTGATCGTTATCCGCCGTTCCTGCTGCGTTGCCATTGCCGGTGGCATTGCCGCCGTTGTTGGCCCCGCAAGCGGACAATACGAGTGTAAAGGCTGCGATTAGGGTCAAAATGATTAGGGATTTTCTCTTTTTTAGTTTCATGATGCGTTCTCTCCTTATATCTAAAATAGTTGGTCTTTAGCCCGGTTCGCCGATGAGTCCGTAAAATTCAAACCTTGCCGCCGCATGGGCCATTTGCTCCGCGGTGAATACGGGAACGTAATCAACATCATGCTCAGGTCCGAACAGCCATTTTGAAATCGTGCCTTCAATCAGGGAGGAGAGCAGCAGGGTACGCAGCTCTACCCCTGGCGACTCAGGCAGCATGCCTAGCTCGGAAGCTCGTTCAATGTTGGCTCGAAAGGCTTGTCCAAAAGCCTGCCACGTTTGCGAGACCGCTTCCTGGACAGCCGGATCGGCACCTTGGCCCTTGATGAGCAGCAGTACCATCAAATGCCGCTCACTTTCCGCAAACCGGAACAATTCGGTAAGCAGCCCCCGCGTAGAGATCTCCATGTCTTCCACGGAACCGGGTTCTTTTCGGTAGCCTGTTGCAATCGTTTCGACTAATTTGTCCCTGCCGCTGGAGATCAATTCAAGCGTCATGGTTTCTTTGCTTTCGAAATACCAGTAGAATGTCCCCTGGGAGACTCCGGCCGATTTAACGATATCGGAAATTTTGGTGTTGTGGTAACCTTTGCGGGCAAACCATTCCAAAGCCGTGTCTTTAAGCTGTTGCCTTCTTTGCGGATCAGGAGTTTTAGTCGATTTCAACGAACAGGCACCTTCTTTCTTGATTGACTCGTCAGTCAGTTAATTCCGATAAATCTAATAGTATTAATTTGCATTATGTTTGTCAATTGTAATTTTAAATTTCTTTATTGAAAAATGCAGGCAGGTATCCGGGCAAACCGAAACAGCCCCTTTCGTAAAGGAAGGGGCACCTTGGGCTGTCGAGTTATAAAATTTGGTGCAATCCGATAAGGATGAGCAGAAGGCCGGAAATTACGGTGGCCCGGTTGCCGAGTTTTTCGGCAGCGTATTTTTCGCCAAAACCGGCGCAAAGGGCCAGGAGCAAATAGCTGAACACCCCAACCGACAGCGAGGTATAAAATACATTTAAATGCGTAATGCCCGCGTTAAATCCGCCAGCCAGCGCATTCATGGCCAGCGCGATGCCGAGCAGCAAGGATTCTCCCAGGCTCAGGCTTTTGGAACTGTCACGGTCGGCTTCCTCCGGATTGCGGAGCAGGCGCGTCAGGATCGGTGGATCGCTTTCCGGCGGGATGGATGTTTTCTTTTCCACAAAAGGCTGAAGCAGTACCCATACTCCGACGGCGACGATCACGATCGTGCCGATCCATTGTCCGATCCAGGGATGAATCCATATGGCGATCCAGTTTCCGAACAATCCCGACAAAAGCGTAGCCAAAAATGATATGAGCGCGATCGCCAGATTGGAATACCACGGAATATGTATTTTCCGGGCTCCGTATGCGATGCCGACCCCTGCGTTGTCCAGGTTGGAAGCCAACCCGATGGCAATGACAGCCCACAGACTGAACGTGTTCATGGTGCTCGCTCCTTTGCATACATTGATGAGACAGCATATGCCTAGGAGACGGTTTTGGTTTCTTACAGGCCGACAATTCATGGATTTGGACGTTTTTATCGATTTTTCTGATAAATAGTTTTCCTTTATTTCGAATAAAGTAGTATAATTTTAAAAAAGATAGCCTAAAGAGGTGATAAAAGTGCTTGAAAATTTGTTGCGGCCGACTCATTTGCTGTTACTGGTTATCGCTGCATTGATATTGTTCGGTCCAAGCAAACTGCCTGAACTGGGTCGCAGCTTCGGAACGATGTTGAAGGAATTCAAAAAGGGCGCTCGCGGGGACTATGAAGAAGAGAAACCGAAGGAAGTCCAGGCTGCCGTGCAAGACAACAATAAATAATGACAATGAATCCACCCCTTATTGCAATGTCTTCCGGGGATTGCGAATCGTGTAAACTATAAATGGATAACAAAAGCTAAGGGCGCCCGTTAGGGCGCCCTCTTTATTTGGTGTTGTATTATGATCTTTTTAGCTCATTGGACGTAGGGGTTAGAAGTTCATTTAGATTATCCCTGCAAAAGCAGCAAAATGATCGAGGACAACCCCAGGCAGGTGCTGATCAGGTACAGGAACATGACCGTCTGTTTATGGTTTAAACCGGCACGAAGCAAACGGTAGTGGACCTGGCTGGCGTCAGCCTGATAAATGGCCTTGCCCTGCAGGAAGCGCTTGATGACAACGAACAGGTTGTCAAAAATCGGAACGCCGAGCGCAAGCACAGGAATAAACAACGACAGCACGGTAGCTTGTTTGAAAGCTCCGTCCAGTGCGATCACGGCCAGCATGAATCCGAGGAAGGTCGCTCCCGCATCGCCCATAAATACTTTGGCCGGCGGCTTATTGTACCTAAGATAAGCCAGCGTCACGCCGATCAGGGTAATCGACAGCATCGCCGACGTGGTTTGTCCTTTAGTTAAAGCGACAACGAACAGGGTTACCGCGGAAATCGCGGACAAACCGCCCGCTAACCCGTCCAGCCCGTCCGAAAAATTGATGACGGTCGTTACGCCGAAAATCCAGAGGATGGTCAATATAAATTGCAGCCACATCGGCAATAGCACATAATCACCGCTAAACGGATTCACGAAGCCGCTGAACGTAATTCCCGAGAGAAACACAAGCACGGCCGCGGATACTTGAACGATCAGCTTCGGCAGCGCCGGAAAATCTTTGCCTTTCGTTTTGAACCAGTCATCGACGGTACCGATCACCAAAAGCAGAATTCCGCCAAGAAAGATTGCTCCGGTCTGCATGGAGAAATCTCTTGTAAACAGGAGATAAGACACGAAGAATCCGACAAAGATCGCGTAGCTGGCCGTCAGCGGGATCGGATTGCGATGGATTTTTCGTTCAACGTCCTCCCGGGGCTTGTCCACGAAATCGAGCTTGAATGCCAGTCTCCCAAGCGGAGGGATCAGAAAATACACAATTAGAAACGATAGCAAGAAAGAATAGATATATAAGATTGTATTCACCACCAAGGCTATTTTACTTTACTAACTAAGTCTTATTATAAAAAGAAACGTGAATTCTGTCGAACCTTTAAATTACATTTATCCGCTTCGGACATCGCGTGACTTTGTGCGCAAACGCTGAACCGAGACGAGCAGGGCCAGCAGACAAATGCCCATCGCCGTCCAAAATACGGTATGGAGCGCGCTCAGCGCGGCTTCCGGCTCTCCTGGGGAGATCGGGCGCAGATAGCTGAGCCGGGAAGAATACAGCGAAATCGATAAGGAGGTGCCGAGCACCATCCCAATATTTCGTACCAGCGCATTCAAGCCGCCGGCGGTTCCCAGCTTGTCCCGCGGCACCGATCCCATAATGCTGGAGTTGTTCGGCGACTGGAACAGACCGCCGCCGAGGCCGAACAGGCCCAGATGAAGTCCGACCATCCAAGCGCTTTCTTGCGTCGACAGTGTATTCAGCAGACCGAAGGCGAGGGCATTAACCAGCAGCCCTGCCGTGGTCAGCGAATAGGAACCGATCCGGTCGGACAGCCAGCCGGAGAGAGGCGCGACGACGGCCATGACAAGCGGGTACACCATCATAGTATATCCTGTTTTTGCCGGTGAGAAGCCAAGTACGTCATGCATATAGAAGGGCATCAGCACATTGGTGAAAAAAAGGGCCACGAAGGACAGCAGCGCCGTTAAGTTCCCTATCGCGAAGGCCGGAATCCGGTACAGGCTGAAGTCGAGCATCGGGTGGCGGGTGCGTTTTTCCCAATAATAGAAGCCGATCAGGACGAGCAAGGAAAGTCCGCCGCCGATCCAGACGGCAGGAGAGAGCCAACCCCAATCCTGGCCGCCGGAAATGACGTAAAGAAAGGCGATCATACCGGCCATAAAGAGCAGGGAACCGGTGTAATCAAACGGCTGGTTTTTCTTGAGGTTTTTGTCTTTGGGAAGAAAGAACCAGCCTGCGATGAAGCCGATGATTCCGATAGGGACGTTGATCCAGAATATAGATGTCCAACCCCAGTGCTCGACGAGAATACCGCCGATGCCGGGGCCGGTCAGCGAGCCGAGCGACACCATGGTGCCGGTGATTCCCATCGCTCTGCCGCGCCCTTTACTGGAAAATACCTCGGCGATAATCGCCTGGCTGTTGGACATCAGGCAAGCTGCACCAAGCGCCTGAAGAATGCGCGAGACAATGAGCAGAGTAAGCGTATTGGAAAGGCCGCAAAGGGCCGAACCGGCGGCGAAGATCAAAAAGCCGTAATTGTAAATTTTGCTGCGTCCGAACATGTCCGAAATTTTCCCCATGATCGGCAATGTTGCGCAGATGGTCAGTAAATAGGCGGTAAGCACCCACTGGACGATGTGGATGGGGGCGCTGAGTTCCCCGGCGATCGTCGGCAGCGCCACGTTGGCGATACTTCCGTCCAGAGTAGACATAAAAGTGCCGAGGGAAACGTTAGCAAGAATCACCCAAGGGTTGGCGGCCAAGGGAGATCGGGCCGGATTACTGTGTTCTTGAGACAAGTTGACAACCTCTTTTCGACTATTGCATGGTGGTATAATTTCACTTTTTGTATTATATCATGAGATGTGGAGGATTAGTCTCCCGCCCATGGCGTCGATAATCTGAAATAATTATGGTACATTATATATGGTTATCTTAAGAAATAAGGATATCATAAGAGAAAATGCAAGCCTTAGGTACGGAGGGATACTGAATGCAGGACGATTATTCGCGCAAGCTGGAGGACCAAAAGGGATTATTTAGACAGCTGGGCATTAAACTGGATGCGCTCGCTATTCATGAGAAGGATTTTGACGTGAAGATGCGGGGATACGAGAAAGAAGAAGTCGACCGCTTCCTGGATGATGTCATCGTGGATTATGAGCGTTTTTATGATATTATTACGGACTTGCTGGACAAATACAAAGAAATTCAGCGGCGTCAGGCGTACTGGGAAGAAGAGAAAAAAACGTTTGCCATGCGCAAGCCGCAAATCGATACGGCGAATGCGGTGGACCGCCGCTTGGTCGAGGATGGAATTCGCCAATTGGAGCGTAATCTGGAGCAACTCAAGCTGCAGATTCGAGAGTAAATTCAACGAGGAGCCGGCAGAGCGCTTGCCAGGTTCCTTTTTTATGTTTTGGCATGTGAATAATCGGCAGCCCAACGACGCAAACTTCAAGGCAGGAACGGGAAACCGAAGCCAGGAAACGAAATTGAACCGGACCCAGAACCGGACAACCTATTTGGTCTTACTAGAAGTTCCACTAACTATTGACCGGTTGCGAGATATTCACGGGATGTTCATGTTTAAAAGGTTGCAGAAAAACCTGGATGGTGGTAATATAAGAACAGGATTTAGATTTAGTCTAAATTTAAAGAAATTTTACTCGCATTAGCTAACCCTACTTTATCATTATATTTGAATGGAGGAAATTGAAATGAGTAATCAAAACCTGACGCAAAATGAACTGGCCCTCGAAAAGCAATTGAATTTGCAAATCGCGAACTGGACCGTACTGTACACCAAGCTGCACAATTTCCACTGGTATGTAAAAGGAGCTAACTTCTTTACACTGCATGAGAAATTCGAAGAGCTTTATGATGAAGCGGCAACGAATATCGATGAGCTTGCTGAACGCCTGCTCGCTATCGGCGGGAAACCGGTTGCTACCCTGCGCGATTCTTTGGCCATCGCCACCGTGTCCGAAGCAACCGGCGGAGAAACGCCGGAAGCTATGGTTTCCGCGATCGTGTCGGATTTTTCGGCGCTGCAAGACGAATTGAAGCAAGGCATGGAAGCTGCGGAACAATCCCAGGACGAAGCAACAGGCGACCTGCTGCTGGGTATCCTGTCCGCGCTTGAGAAACACAACTGGATGCTGAACGCCTATTTGGGCAAATAACAATCATATTTACACTATTTGTGAAGTGTTAGAGATTTGACGGAGTGAAGCACACGCCGTTTCATTGCATTAAGCCCTTGCGGATGATGCGATGGAACGGCTTTTTTATTATTTGAGTCGGGGAGGCGGTAGTCATGTTTGAGCAAAAATATGCAGAATGGATGAATTCGAATCTTCAAAAGGAGGAGAACCCCAGACGGCGCGAACTTCTTGAAAAAGGCCTGGGTCACGGGACGATCGAATTTCTTCGTTCGGCTTGGTATCCTGCGGTAGGCAACTTTAATTACTTGCATCCGGAATGGGAAGTACGCGACTTCAATAACGGGTACCGGTATTTGGACCTGGCTTATAAGCCGGGGGGCGCAAAAGGCGGAATTGAGATCCAAGGTTACGGACCCCATGCGAGGGATCTGGACGTCAGGCGCTTTAAGGATCTGTGCATGAGACATAGCATGCTGGCACTTGATGGCTGGGTATTCTTGCCTGTCGCTTATCTTTCCATCAAAGACGAACCGAAGCAATGCCAGCAGCTCATCCTTTCCTTCGTCGGCAAATTTCTTTCGACGGATGTGTCCGGCGAACTGGATTGGGCAGAAGCGGAAACGCTGCGCTTTGCCCGTCGTTTGCTGCGCCCCTTTAGCCCTCCTGAACTCGCAGCTCACCTCCGCCTTTCAGATCGCCATACCCGCCGCATTTTGCACCGTTTGGTGGAGCTGCGAGTCTTGCGCGTTGCTGGAGAAGGCAGCCAGCGCTATCGCAGATACCAATTGCGGCTGTGAATTACCGATGGAGGCTGGGAAGACCATCTCGTCTGATTTCTAACGGACACCACAGCCCTTAAAAGGTGTAAAATGGTGAGTTTGAAATTCTAACGGACACAGGAGACGTTAATCTCTTGAAATTGGCACAAAATCTAATGGACAAGCCCGATTAAGGGCTCTGGTGTCCGTTAGATTTTAAAAGTGGCAAAATAAGAGGAAATAAGGTCCCGGGTGTCCGTTAGAATTTTCAACTGGCTTCTGAACCGCAAAATTGGCCCCTGGAACCTCTGCCAACAACCGCCCACACACCGAGCACGAAAGTTACCAGTAGCTAATCACTTGTACACCGAGCACGAAGTTACCAGTACCCAACCGCCCACACTCCGAGCACGAAGTCACCAGTATCCAACCGCCCACACACCGAGCACGAAAGTTGCCAGTAGCCTACCAACCCACACACCGAGCACAAATCTACAAGTTACTCCGTACCCATATAGTCAGAACAAAACGGAATTTTTTCCAGTAACCAACTATTCTTTCGAGTTTATTTTCGGCAAGGTGAGAAGCGATTGAGCAGCCATGTATGATAAGTGCAAAAAAAGGGCGCTTTACCGGGTGATTGCCCGTGGCCCGTGCGTTGCCGCCGTGATCAAAGCCGGTTCTGGCCATAGTTTTATATTGAAATCAGGAAGCTGGCTAGGCCGGTTCACTGCTTTCTATCCTGGTTTTTTCGTAAAGAAAAAGTTGTTTTGTTTCCTAGAGAGGGGGTAATACAATAGCGTACCGGAGAGAACGGTACCTTCCAAACAACGATAAGGAGTGATTTCAAATGGCAAACAACAATCGAAATGACAGAATGAGCCGTGAGGAAGCCGGTCGTATGGGTGGAGAGGCAACGGCGAAAAATCATGACAAAGATTTTTATCAGGAGATCGGGAAAAAGGGCGGAGAAGCAACATCCCGTAACCATGATAAGGATTTTTATCAGGAGATCGGCCAAAAAGGCGGCGAAGCGCGCGGAAATTCGGATGGCGGCGATGGCAAAATGAGCCGGGAAGAAGCTGGTCGCAAGGGCGGCGAAGCACGGGCGCGTCAACGGAAATAATATAGTTTATATGCAGTGAGATGCGGAAGCTGCAAACTATAAAAAAACGCCCCTCATCCTTCGAAGGATGAGGGGCGTTTTGTTTGCGAGCAGTAAACTCTATACTTTGAAACGTTCGATCAACTGATGGAGCTTGTCCGCCAGATCGGAGAGGAGTGTGGCGGAAGCATCGACTTCCTGCATGGCGGCAAGCTGCTCCTGGGAAGCTGCGGACATCGTTTGGGTGCCATCCACCGTTGTATTGGCTACATGCACGAGTTTTTCCATAGCTTCAACAATCAACTTGGAGTTCGCCGACAACTGACGTACGGTGTCCCCGACGTTTTCAACAGCTTCGGCGGAGTTTTTGGTGGACTTTTGAATCTCCTCGAACGATTTTCCGGCATTGCCGACAAGCTCGGCTCCCAGCTTCACTTCATGGGTAGCCGATTCCATCGTATCTGCGGTCAATTCCATCTGATTAATGATGAAGGTGATAAGTGCGGCGATCTGCTTGGCCGATTCCGCGGACCGCTCCGCGAGCTTCCGGACGGAGGAAGCGACGACTGCAAAGCCGCTGCCTTGTTCCCCGGCCCGGGCGGCTTCGATGGCGGCATTGATCGCAAGCAAATTCGTTTCTGCGGCGATCTCGGTGATGATATCGACAATACTCTGGATTTCCTTGGAGTGGCTGCTTAGTTGCTGTATGCCCGAGGAGAGCGTCACGATTTTATCCTCGATGGTATTCATTTGTTTTACGCCGAGATGAATCGATGTTACCCCTTCTTTTGCGGCGGATGCGGAAATTTGCGCTTCTTCCGACACGTTGTCGGTAGTGGCTACGATCCGGCCGATAAAAGAGGACATCTCCTGCAGTGCGGCGGAGCTTTCTTCCAGACTTTGCAGCTGTTTCTCGGCACCTCCCGCAAGTTCCTGGGTAATGTAAACGGTTTGCTCGCTGGCTTTTCCCGTTTGTTCGGCACTAGCGGACAGTTCTTGGGAAGAAGATGCCACCTGCATGGACGTTTCGTTGACCTCGGTAATCAGTTGGCGCAAGCTTATGGTCATATTGCCGAAGTCCCGCGCCAAGGTGCCCACTTCATCTTTACTGGAGATGGTCAAAGGCTGTACGGTCAAATCCCCTTGGGCGACCAGATTAACTTGGCGGGACAATCGCTCGATTGGGCCGACCATCCGGTGAATAAACAGATAGACGGCAACAATTGCCAGCAGGAAAACAATCCCGCCAATGATGAACGGCAGTGCGATAATATCCCAGACTCGTTCCTGGATGATGGAGGCATCGAAGTTGATTGCCATCAGCGCTACGATTTCCTTGGTCGGATCATGGTCTTTATAAATAGGGCCATAGCCTGTCAGGAGGCCGACTCCATCATAGGTGTATACTTTTGTATAAACGGAATGCTTCATGTGCATAATCATATCGCGATCTTTTTCGGCAAAATAGAATTCATCGCCGGCTTTGTAGCCGCGTTTCTTTATATTTTGGTCTGCTGCGAGGATTTTGCCGTCTAATGAAAGAATAAATACTTCCTTGAACAGCGATTTGTGATTCACTGTCCAATTGAGGCGTTCCTCAAGCGCTCCCAGATCGGAGGCATCGCCTTGAGCCAAACGTTCGATGGCTTCCGGATCCACAAGACCTGTCGTGATGTTGGCGCATCCTACCGTTTCGACGCCGACGGCCTCTTCCACTTGACGGTAGGCTGTTTGGTAGCTGAATACACCAATGATCGCACTGACAAGTAGGAGTACCCCTATAATGCCGGCGGTTATTTTTCTAGCGAATCCCATAGTCATTCCCCAATCATATTAGGTTTGTTGCCGTTACCTGCTGTAAGGTCTAAATCACATTATAGCTTACGAGTGTTTTGGGACTTTATTACCTTAATCATTCAAAATGTGACAAAAGGATGAATTATTCTATCAATTACTACATAAGAGGTGATGTTTTGTGGAAAATATTATCGAAACTTGGCGTATTTTTATAGCCGTCCCACTCCCTGGGGCTGTTAAACAAGCACTATCGGACTGGGTAGAAAAACAAAAAGTCGCTTTGAAATTCACCAAATGGGTAAATCCCGCAGATTACCATATTACGGTCCAATTCCTTGGCGATGTTACGCCGAACAAGTTCGATGACTTGAAGCAGCAATTGACGGAGACGGCCAAAAGGGTGAACGGTTTTAGCCTTCAAGCCAAAGAAATCGGCATGTTTGGACGTCCTTCCAACCCGCGCGTTCTTTGGGCCGGCATAGATGGAGACCAAGACAAGCTTAAATCGCTGTACCGGAGCGTGACGGAGGGGAACCGGGGATTGGGTTTCATTCCCGAGGAACGTCCGTATCATCCGCACATCACCCTGGCGCGCAAATATCGGGAGGATGCCAAGCTCGATCCGGAACCCTTGAACCTAAGTTCTCCGGACTTTGGTGAGTGGTCCGTAGACGCCATCGTCATTTATCGTACGCGAATGGGCAAAACGCCTATGTACGAAGAAGTATTCAGAACTCCATTAACTTCCCGCTAGCCTGTATACCGGGTATTTTCAACCCCGGCCTCTCCAAGCCTTCCGTCCTTCGGAAGGCTTATTTTGCTGAAAAAATAACTTTAAGTTATTCAAACGTCATTATTTCGGTTACATAGATGAAAGAATATGTCATCTCGCGTGAAGTACCAAGAAAATGCACATTAATAGAGAGAATTGTCGGGTAGGAGGTCAGTTATGTATATTTTTCGGCAAAACCGTTACGTCGCGCTCCTTGTAGGAGCCATTCTAGTTTGTCTTGGTGCGATTTGCTTGCTTGGGCAAAATTCCGAACCGGAGAGCAAGGGAAATCGGCAATTTTCCCAAAGTCGGCAGAATCTTCTGAAAGCGGACCTTGCGGCGAAGACCGTTTCATTTGCGCAGAGCGGAGCAGCGACGCAGAATGAGAGGCTTGGCAAGCAGTTTCTGCCTTTTTTAAACACGTTGGAGTTAAAAAAACAGAGCCTTGATACCGGCATCAGCAGCTCGGAACAGCTTCATGAACTTGCCGCTGAGGTAATTTGGCTCCGTAATCAGGCAGCGCAAACAATAACGGAGCCTGCTCCGGATAAATTCAATCCCCCCACCCAATTATTCTTCACGCGTACAGAGCTGCTAAGCCATGAGGACAAGGAAGAGGCCACATGGACGTACGCTTTGAACGAAGAAGAGCTGCTTCTCCTGCAAAAAATCGTCATGGCAGAAGCAGAAGGCGAACCGTACGAAGGCAAAGTGGCAGTTGCCAACGTTGTCTTAAACCGGCTGCGGTCCGCCAATTATCCCGATACCATTAAGGATGTCATTTATCAGAAATCCCAGTTCAGTCCGGTCCGCAACGGCCGGTTAAAGAAGGTTAAACCGAGCAAGGATACGATTCATGCGGTGAATGAAGCGCTGAACGGGAGAAAAGAAGTATCGGATGATACTTACTATTTCCTGTCCCTGAAACTCGCAAAGGATCTTACGATTGCCCGGACCAAAGACAAAGCGCATGTTATCGGCAATCATACCTTCTATAAATAAAACGCTAGTTCGCCGTCTGTCTGCTTTGCCCATGGACATACGTTTGATCCAAGGGAGAACGCAGGAGATCGGCGATTTTTCTGGCGCAACGGTCAGGCCGATAGAAGGAAGTGTCAGGATAGTTCCTGGTTTCGGAAAATCCTCCTCCGCCGATTTTACGGGCCGTGCTTATTTTGCCAAACCACAGATCCAGAATTTCTGCAGAGGACAATTCATCACCGCAGCCGATTTTGATGAAATACTCGCGGTTCTTATCTTCCTGTCCGGGAATGGATTCGTAAAACAGCATAGGAACGCCCTTGGCCAACCCTTCGGTACAGGTCATTCCGCCCGGCTTCGTAATGAGCAAGTCGGAAGCATCCATCCATTTGCTGATTTCCCGGGTGTAGCCGAGCACCGTGATATTGTGATGCTGTAGTTCGGGATGGCTCCGCAGTTTGGCGGCGAGCTTTTCATTGCTGCCCAAGCAGTAAACAATCTGAATTTTTTCTTTCCATTCGGATAATCTAGCCATAAGCTCGTCTTTAAAAAGCAAGCCCCATCCTCCGCCCATAACAAGGACGGTGGGAATGTTTGTGAGCCCGAGCTCGCGTCTGACGGAAGCTTTGTCCTGACGACTCCAGAATTCGGGATGAACGGGAATGCCGGATACTTGAATAGCCCCGGGCTTTACCCCGCGCTGGATCAGCAAGCTCCGGACTTCGGGAGTGGATACGAAATAACGGTCGACCTCCGGACTGATCCATGAACCGTGAGCATCATAATCCGTAATCAGCGTGTAAAGCGGAACGTCGAGTCCCGAAGCTTTCAGCCTTGAAATGACGGCTCCCGGAATGGGGTGCGTACAAATGATTAGATCAGGCTCCATTTGCTCGATCATCCGGGCAGCGTGATTGTAAAACAATTTATGAAGTGCAAGCCGCGCGAGGCGTCCGACCGGCTTTTCGTATTTTTTGCGATAAAACATGCCTACGAGCGCAGGGCTCGTGTTTACAGTGATCCGGTAAGCGGATAAGATCCACGGGGCTAGCGTCGGGTTAAGCACGGAACCAAGTTCCAACACTTGCGTACGGATTTGCGGGTCCACTTTTTTTAATCCGGCTGCCAGCGCATGGGCGGCTTGGGTATGGCCGCTGCCAAACCCCTCCGATAAGATCAGCACTCTTTTGAACGGCATGAGATCACCCTTTTCATAATCTGAATTTGCGGGAACGATGCATTTCTCGTAATTTCAGTTTATTTTTTTTTGCTGCTGGAAAAAAGAGGCCCGGGACTGGTCTGAGGCTGGACTTAAGTCGGGCCTGTATATGGAAAAGTGTGATGTAAGTCGCTATGAAAATTACTGAAAAAAAGAGCTTGCATTGTGATAAGGGAAGTGGTAAAGTGTTGATTGACCGAATGACCGAAATTGATTTTTAGTCATTTTTGTTGAGAAGGCACATATTATACGGTGAAGGAGGTGTTCGAAATGGCTGTGGTGGATCGCCGCAAACAAGTCATCGAGGCTGCGGAGAAATCTTTCGCGCTGTTCGGATACAAGGCGACGACGATGGACCACGTGGCGAAGATCGCTAATGTTGCCAAAGGGACGATCTATACGTTTTTTACAAACAAGGAGGAGCTTTTTGACGAGATTCTCCGTTCGGTCATCCTGGAGATGAAACGGATTTCGGAACTGGAAGTCCGGGACGACAGGCCGTTCTTCGAAAATTTGTATCACAGCATGGATTCACTCCTGGAATACCGGGGTGAGCACGAGCTGTTGATCAAGCTGTTTCAGGAAGTCCGTGATTTTGGAACTCCCCAGGCCCGGGAAGGGCTTGAGAAGATCGAAAGCGCGATTCTGAACTATCTGGAAAAACAGGTGGAGCGTGCCGCGCAGCGGGGAGAGATCCAAGGCCTCGATCCAAAGGTGTTGTCTTTCGTCCTTTTAAAGCTCTACATTGCGCTGACTTCGGACTGGAACAAGATTCACGATCCTTTGAGCAAAGACCAAATCAAGGAATTCATCCGCCGCTTCTTATCGGGCGGACTTTCACCGGCATAATGACTCGGGCCTTGAAGGAGCCTGGACGGTAGAACAAGATAATTAGACATATGGATACGAGGAGAGAATCAACATGAAATCAATGTCGGTGTTTTTTAAGGACATGGTTGCATCCTTCAAAAAACCAAAAGTAATCATCCCGATCATCGTCGTGCTGTTCATTCCGGTTTTGTATAGCGGAATGTTTCTGGCGGCGTTTTGGGATCCATACGGTAAAATGAATGAAATCCCGGTGGCTGTAGTCAACCAGGACACAGGGGCGGAATATGAAGGAAAGTCCCTTCAGGTCGGTAAAGACCTGGTGGAAGAGCTTAAGAAGGGGAATGACTTCTCATGGGAGTTCGTCTCCCGTGACGTAGCCGAAGAAGGGATGAAATCGAACAAGTATTACATGACGATCGTCATTCCCGACAATTTCTCTTCCCAGGCTACGACGCTGATGGATGAAAATCCGCAGCCGGCGCAGCTGGTTTATGAACCGAATGAAGGCTACAACTTCCTGGCTGCCCAAATCGGCGGCACGGCGGTAAAGGAAATCAAGTCGAAGGTATCCGCCAAAGTAACGGAAGCCTATACGGAGACGTTGTTTGATCAGGTGGAAAAAATATCCGGAGGCTTGGGCGATGCGGGTACAGGCGCCACGACGATTAACGACGGGGCTGTTCAATTGGATGAAGGCGCCCAGAAGCTGAAAGAGAACCTTGCCAAGCTGGTTGACGGAACAAACAAACTTGAAAACGGAATAAGCCCGCTTCAACAGGGCGCAAACTCTCTTAGCCAAGGCGCCGCGGATTTGAAAACCGGGGCCGATACGCTGGCAGGCGGTTTGAATCAATTGGCCGCTGCGGAAAAACAATTGGAGAGCGGAGCTGTGAAAGCTCACGAAGGCGGCGTACAGTTGAAAAACGGACTTGACGCTTCGCTGGAAGGAGCCAACAAGCTTAAAGACGGACTGACGGCTTCGGAACAAGGCAGCTCCAAGCTGGTAGCCGGCCTGGAATCTTCGCTCCAAGGCAGCACCAAAGTGACTGAAGGAGCCAAGGGCGTAGCTCAAGGGCTGGAACAGCTTGCTAAAGCAAGTCCCGAACTTGCGCAAAATCCGGCTGTTCAGCAGTTGATCGCAGCCAGCAAAGCGGTAGCTCAAGGCAGCGAACAAGTACAGCAAGGACAGGAACAACTTCTGCAAGGCAGCAAAGATTTGCACGGTGCACAACAGCAATTGCTCCAAGGCAGTCAGCAGTTGGCTCAAGGCCAGCAGCAACTGGCCCAAGGTGCATCCCAGCTGACGGCAGGGCAAGAAGAATTGAGCGGCGGTCTGAAACTGTTCGGCGGCAAATTGTCCGAAGCAGCTGCAGGCGGCAAACAGCTGGCCCAAGGCGCAAGCAAGCTCAGCGCCGGTGCTAAACAGATCGAAGGCGGCATGGGCCAATTGTCCGGCGGAGTCAAAACGCTGGCGAACGGCTCCAAGCAGTTGGATGAAGGTGCAGGAGAGCTTAAAACCGGTATGGATAAGCTGGCTGAAGGTTCGGGAGAACTGGCAAGCAAGCTGAACGATGCCGCAGAGCAAACATCCGGGGTCAAGAAAACCGACAAGCTGGTAAATATGTATGCGGAACCTATCGAAATCAGCGAGCAAAAGATGAGTGAAGTACCGAACTACGGTACGGGCTTTGCTCCTTACTTCCTGTCCCTCGGCTTGTTCGTCGGCGCATTGATCTCGACGCTGGTCGTACCGCTTCGCGGAACATCGGTGGAGGGGGCAACCGGTTGGAACCGGTTCGTCAGCCGCGCCCTTTCGTTCGGGGGCATGAGCCTGGTGCAGTCCCTGCTTGCAACGATGCTGACTTTATACGGCTTGGGACTCGAAGTGCAGAGCGTCCCAATGTTCTATCTGTTTAGTTTCATTACGAGTCTGTGTTATATGTTTATCATTCAGGCTCTGGTCACCTGGTTGGAAAATCCGGGCCGCTTCCTGGCGATTCTGATTCTGATCTTCCAATTGACCACCAGCGCAGGCACGTTCCCGCTGGAACTGATTCCGAATTGGATGAAAGCATTCAATCCGATTCTCCCGATGACCTACAGCGTCAGCGGCTACAAAGCGGTCGTATCGACGGGCGATTTGGGCCATGCTTGGCAGCAGCTTGGCGTACTGGCCGGCTTCGGCGTCGTCTTCCTGGCGATTACGCTCCTCTACTTCATCACTCATAAGCACAGCGATGATATAAGTGCAGAAGCGAGCATGAACGCTTAAATTTAGTATAATTGCTTTTCGTAAAATTGGAGAACCTGCAAGACCACCTCTAAGGCGGCCTTGCAGGTTCTTTTTTTCTAGGATGTAGAGTCCGGCATTTCATCCGGCAGCGGGAGCTCTATCGTCAGGCTGTCGATCTGTTGTTCCGTATAGGATTGATTCTCGTCCAGCGGAAACTTCATTAAAACGGGAATAATGGTCACTGAAGTCGACTGCTCGGGCACAGGCTCGGTAAACAAAACATAATCACTACGCCGAACCCACTGTTCCCTGGGAAGAGTACGGTCCATAATCCCGCCCTTGGACGATTGGGTAACGATTATTAATTCCTCTTGTTCTGGACCTGCCAGTATTTTGAATTTCAAGCCGTAGCGATATTTTTCATTATAAACATTCGCTTCATCCCATTTTGCCGGGTACTCCAGGCGGAGGTTCCATTCCGAAGAGCGGGGGGCTGACCGTGCGTTAATCGCCTGGAATGTAACGCCCTCGGAAGTTTTTAAATAATCGTCGCCGTAATCGCTGGCCTTGACAGAGCCCTTTTTTTCAACCTGAAGTGCGAAATTCCAGTTTCCGGACAGAACCTGGCCCGGCAGATCGGAGGAAACAGCGCCCGTATCGGTAATGGCGAGCTGGGGAACCCTCATTTTGAGCATGAATCGATCCGGTATATTACCGTTGAAATAATAGTTGACGATCCCGACTTTCCCGTCTTCCCAGGATCCCCCGGAGTCGGACATGAGTACGGGCGGCAAAGAGGCCTTAAATTCGGGGTCCAATTGAAAGGAAGGGGAGACGGTTTGGGACTTCTGAAACCCGGCTACGGCATTTAAAGAGTAGCTGAAAGTTAACCTTAAGCCGTCAAAGACGACTTCATGGATTCGGAGGGTATACCCTTGATCCGTTGCTTCGGCCAAGATTGGGAGGTCGCCTTTGGTCTCGGTAACCGACAGCCCCCGGTCGCCCATATTCATGAAAATGGAGCGGAGCCAAGGCTTCAAAGTATCGGCGAAAGTGTTACTTTCGGCGAACAGCAGGCACGCCAGAATAAGAAAGGTCCCGGTCGCCAGGACAATGGCCTTGGCGGCCCGTATTTTTGTCGGTCGACGCACCCTCCGGGGCGGCTGAAAATCCAGCTCATTCAAGGTTCTTTCGATAGTATCGCGAACCGGGTCGGGAACGGAACCGCGCAGCCGTTCAAAAGATTTTTTCATCCATTCATCCTCTTTTGGGTTCATTGGAGAGCCTCCTTTGACAAAGAATCGGGTTCGGCCGAGTTCATCCGATCTGCGCCCATTATCGCCGAAAGCTTGGCCCGGGCTCTGTGCAATCGCGATTTCACCGTGCCCTCGGAAATATCCAGAATCTGCGCGATCTCTTTTACCGGGATGTCCTGAATATAATAAAGGGCGATGATTTCTTTGTGGTCCAGGTCAAGATTTCTCAGTAGTTCGTCCAATACCAATCGGTCTTCAAAGCCGGCGATGTCTTGTTCGGCATGATAGGCCAAATGATTGACCGTTGAGGCAAAACGCCGATTCTGCCGAAGAATGGTCCGGCATTCATTGATCAGAATACGAATCAGCCAGGTGCGGAAATGGGCCGGCTCCCGCAGTTGGTTCAAGTTCCGGTAGGCTTTCAGTATAGTTTCCTGGATGGCGTCGGAAGCATCGTTATCCGTGTTCACAATTCCCCGCGCCACACCGTACATGATCCCCTCACTGTGCCGGATCAGCGACACAAAATCATCCTTGGATCCGTCGATAGCCCGTTTTACGATTTCACTAATGTCCATGGAGGAACTCCTTTCCATTAACTCGTCTATTAGATGGATGGAGACGGAGATAGGTTCCCTCACCCTGCAAATTTCTTAGCAAATAGGTCTAATCTGATATGTTCGGCTATAGGGAGACCGCTTTCAAAGGTAATGTACTTGATTCCTTCTAAAATTTATTAGCATTAGTGCAAAAGAAAGAGAAGATAGTGCAAAAACAGTCGAAGCGTTTTCCGTTAGAATAAAAATACTAAATGAAACCCGTCGTTTACAAGGTGACTTACTTTATTTATAGAAAGGTTGCGCTGAACATGAAACACACAGTTATACCACCAAAGCAGGGACTCTACGATCCCGCCTTCGAAAAAGACGCCTGCGGAATGGGTTTTGTTGCCCATATCAAAGGCAAGGCTTCGCACGCCATCGTCAGTCAGGCACTCACGATGCTGAGCAATATGGAGCACCGCGGGGGCCAGGGAAGCGAACCGAATTCCGGAGACGGCGCAGGTATTTTACTGCAAATCCCGCACCGGTTTTTTACCTCGGAAGCGAAGAAGCTGGGATACCGACTTCCGGAAGCGGGACAATACGGGGTCGGAATGCTGTTTTTGCCGCATGATGCGGCAGTCCGCAGCCGGCAAGAAGCCGAATTGACCCGGATCGTGGAAGAAGAGGGGCAAAAAGTGATCGGTTTCCGTACCGTCCCGACCCGGGACGATATGCTCGGTAAATCGGCCAGAGAAGCCAAACCGTTCGTCCGGCAAATTTTCATCGCCCGCAGCGGAAATCTTCAGACCGATTTGGACTTTGAGCGCAAGTTGTATGTAATCCGGCGCCGGGCGGAGCTGGCTATCCGTTACGGCGGTGCGGAAGAGGGCGATGCTTTTTACGTTTCCAGCATGTCCTGCCGTAAAGTTGTATATAAAGGAATGCTTACGACGGAGCAGGTCGGACAATTCTATCTGGACCTGAAGGATGAAACCCTGGAATCAGCCATCGCGCTCGTTCACTCCCGTTTCAGTACGAATACGTTCCCAAGCTGGGAACGCGCGCATCCTTACCGGTTCATGATTCATAACGGCGAGATCAACACGCTGCGCGGCAATGTGAACTGGATGCATGCCCGGCAGTCGATGTTCGAAACGGAAGCCTTCGGCAGCGATCTTGAAAAGGTGAAGCCGGTGATTAATCCGGATGGTTCGGATACGGCGATGTTCGATAATACCTTCGAATTTCTGTATTTGAGCGGCCGTTCGCTCCCGCATGTCGCCATGATGATGGTGCCGGAGCCATGGAGCAACCATGCCGAAATGGATGAGGACAAAAAGGCATTCTATGAATACCATAGCGCTCTGATGGAGCCATGGGACGGGCCTGCAGCCATGGGCTTTACCGATGGAATCCAGATCGGGGCGATTCTTGACCGGAACGGACTCCGCCCTTCCCGTTATTACGTAACCAAGGACGATCTGATTGTACTCTCCTCCGAGGTAGGCGTATTGGATATTCCTGCGGAAGATGTACTGTACAAAGACCGGTTGCGGCCTGGACGCATGCTTCTCGTAGATACGAAAGAAGGACGGATTATTTCGGACGAGGAAGTCAAAGCGTCGATCGCGAAGGAGAATCCTTACCGCGAGTGGTTGGATGAGCATATGGTAGTTCTCGAGGATCTTCCGGAAGCGCCGGAGCTGCCTTCGGAACGCCATGAGAATATTTCACTCCGCCAAATGGCGTTCGGATACAGTTTCGAGGATTTGCGCAAAGTGTTTGAACCGATGGCGCTGACGGGCGCGGAAGGCATCGCCTCCATGGGATACGACGCACCGCTGGCCGTACTGTCGGACCGGCCGCAACGGCTATACAACTATTTCAAGCAAATGTTCGCCCAAGTGACGAATCCGCCGATCGATGCGATCCGGGAAGAACTCGTAACATCTACGGCTACGATGATCGGTCCTGAACGGAACCTGCTGAACCCGGAACCGGAGAGCTGCCGTCAAATCCGGCTGGAATCCCCGATTCTGTCGAATGAGGACTTCGCGAAGCTGCGCCATATTCGCCGTCCGGGATTCAAAGCGATGACCATTCCGATTTTGTTCCCTGCGGATCAAGGTGCGGAAGGACTGCGTAAGGCGGTCGAAACGCTTTGCGAAGCGGCGGACCGCGTTATTGCCAAGGGCCATAACATTCTGATTTTGTCCGACCGTGGCGTAGATGCCGAGAATGCCGCCATTCCGGCCTTGCTCGCCGTGTCGTCGCTGCATCACCACCTGATCCGGAAAGAAACGCGCACCAAGGTCAGCATTTTGCTGGAATCCGGAGAGCCGCGGGAAGTGCATCACTTCGCCTTGCTGCTTGGATACGGCGTGAGCGCGGTGAATCCGTATCTGGCATTCGAGACGCTGGATGACATGATCAGCCAGGGAATGCTGCAAGGCATCTCCCATCAAAAAGCCGTGTACAATTTCATCAAAGCAGCTACAAAGGGCGTCATCAAAACTTTGTCCAAAATGGGTATCTCCACGATCCAATCCTATCGGGGCGCGCAAATTTTTGAAGCGGTCGGACTCAAGGAGGATTTCGTGAACCGGTACTTTACCTGGACACCTTCGCGAATCGGCGGGATCGGCCTCGAAGAGGTTGCCAAAGAGACGCTAAGTCATCATTTCCGCGCTTTCTCCAATCTGGACGGCAATGACCGGGTGCTCGACTCCATCGGGGAATATCAATGGCGGAGCGACGGCGAAGAGCATTTGTTTAACCCGCAAACGGTTCATTTGCTCCAGCAGTCGGTACGTACCGGGGATTATGGCATTTACAAAAAATTCTCCTCCATCGTTCAAGGGGAGAACGAGAAATATTTGACGCTTCGTTCGCTGCTCGATTTGAAACCTGCCGGGCCGAAAGTACCGCTGGAGGAAGTAGAATCGGCAGCATCGATTATGTGCCGCTTCAAGACGGGGGCCATGTCTTTCGGTTCGATCAGTAAAGAAGCGCATGAGACGATAGCGATTGCGATGAACCGCATCGGCGGCAAGAGCAATACCGGTGAAGGCGGAGAAGATCCTTCACGCTTCGTTCGGGATGCAAACGGCGATTTACGGCGCAGCGCGATCAAACAGGTCGCCTCGGGACGGTTCGGCGTAACATCGCACTATCTGGTCAATGCCGATGAAATTCAGATCAAGATGGCGCAGGGGGCAAAACCGGGCGAAGGCGGCCAGCTTCCGGGCAAAAAGGTATACCCTTGGGTAGCGGAAGTCCGCGGATCGACGCCTGGCGTCGGCCTCATTTCGCCGCCGCCGCATCATGACATTTATTCGATCGAAGATTTGGCTGAACTTATATTCGATCTCAAGAATGCGAATCCTCGGGCTCGCATCAACGTGAAGCTGGTGTCCGAAGCGGGTGTGGGCACGATCGCAGCCGGCGTGGCCAAAGGGCGTGCGGACGTGATCCTCGTAAGCGGTTATGACGGGGGAACCGGGGCGTCGCCACAGAGCTCGATCCGCCATGCAGGGCTTCCTTGGGAGCTTGGTTTGGCCGAGACGCATCAGACCCTGATGCTGAACAATCTTCGCGACCGCGTCGTCCTTGAGACGGACGGAAAGATGCTGACCGGACGCGATCTGGCCGTAGCGGCATTGCTCGGCGCCGAAGAATACGGCTTCTCTACGGCACCGCTCGTTGCGGTCGGCTGCATCATGATGCGTGTCTGCCAACTGGATACTTGTCCGGTCGGCGTGGCGACGCAAAATCCGGAACTGCGCAAAAACTTCACCGGCGATCCGCAGCATGTCGTCAATTTCATGACGTTCGTAGCGGAAAATCTTCGTGAATGGATGTCCGAGCTCGGCTTCCGCAGTTTGGAGGAAATGATCGGACGCACGGATTGCCTGGATACCTTCAAGGCGATCGACCATTGGAAGAAGAAGGGGGTCGATCTGTCCTCCTTGCTGCATATGCCGAAGGTGCCTGAAGGCAGCAGCCGGTTCTGCACACGCCGGCAGAACCATGGTCTGGAAGAGACGCTGGATCTCACGCATCTCCTGGGCCTGGCGGCACCGGCGCTGGAACGCGGCGAAGCCGTCAGCGCGGCGTTGCCGATCTGCAACGTGAACCGGGCTACGGGCACGATCCTCGGCAGCGAAGTGACGCGCATTTATGGCGCGGCCGGCTTGCCGGAGGATACGATCACGTTCCGGTTCGAGGGATCGGCGGGACAAAGCTTCGGCGCCTTCGTGCCGAAGGGCATGACGTTGACGGTGGAAGGCGACGCCAACGACTACACCGGCAAAGGCTTGTCGGGCGGCAAGGTGATCGTGAAGCCGTCGCCGCGGGCGACGTTCGCGGCCGAGGAGAATATCATCGTCGGGAACACCTCGTTTTACGGGGCGACCGGCGGGGAAGCCTACATCCGCGGCATCGCCGGCGAACGGTTCGCGGTTCGGAACTCCGGCGCGAACATCGTCGTTGAAGGCGTGGGCGACCACGGCTGCGAGTACATGACCGGTGGACGCGTCGTCGTTCTCGGCGGTACGGGCCGTAACTTCGCGGCCGGGATGTCCGGAGGCATCGCTTATGCGCTCGATTTGCAGGGCGACTTCATCAACCGCTGCAACCTGGAAATGGTGCTGCTGGAGCCCGTGGCAGACCTGTCGGAAGTCGATCAGCTCCGCACGCTGATCAGCCGCCATGTCCTGTACACGGAGAGCGTCGTCGGCCGCCGCGTGCTGGACAACTGGAACGAGCTGCTGCCGAAATTCGTCCGCGTCATTCCAAAGGATTACAAACGGATGCTGGAGCAAATCCGCAAGGTGGAGAACGAAGGCTTGAAAGGCGAAGACGCCCTTCTAGCCGCATTCGAAGCCAACACGCGGGAGCTGGCCCGCTCCGGTAACTAATGAATTGAATGGTTGCCCTGTTTCATTAATGTCTACTCCTACTGCTGCACTTGCTCCTACTCCTGCTCTTCGCAGGCCAACCGCCAGGTGTCACGGTTTTCCGTGGCACCCGGTTTTTTGTTTCGACATGGGCGTTTGCTGATTGGATAAATTCCAAGCGGATGACTGCTCTGGCGTCACATTTGTACTTTCGTTGGATAAAATCCAGTGAAAATCCCTAAGTAACCAATGTCGTGGCATAAAACTCACATTTTGCTGGAAATCTTCCAATCAAGCTACTTACGGAGAAATGTTAGCCCTAGTTCGTTGGATAAAATCCAACGAATCTTAGACGCAGCATATTATTGATAGTTGGAGGTGTGATTATCGGCCCAAGTTTCATATCGCACACATCGCACACATCGCACACATCGCACACATCGCACATTCGATCTTCAACTTGTTGAATATCTCCGGGGTGCCACTTGAAATGGTGTTTTTGAAAAACGCTAAAATATTCAAAATTCTTGCAATATGTAACGATCAGACCAGGTTGTGGACAGTTAATTTATATGGGAAAAGGAACTTCTCTCAAGTTCGTAATATCGTATAGGGCTCCAATTTGTACGGGGTTTAGTAAGTCTTTATCGGCTAACGATCTTAACCATCTGCGTGCTGTTCTAAAGTCCATGTGCATAAAATCGGCCACATCTTTAGGACGTATTTTTCTGCCTAAACTCCAGGCCAGCCGTAGAATTTCTTTCTCTATCGGATGGAGAGATTGGGGGAACTCGGCCCGAATTAAGTGGGGACTTATAACCAATTGGAGCAGCATCCTGCATATCTCGGGACGATATTGTACATCATCAAAAGAAAAATGGATCATCTTCCACCCCATGCCAGTGAGGAAGGTGTCTCGATTGAGTGCATAACAATGCTTCTCTCGATCCATATCTTTGATATGGCTTTGAAACCCGTCGCATTCCAAGCCGAATTTCCCGAACGGCGGAAGAAAGGCAAAATCCAGAAATTGCGATTTACGGTTCCTGTCGTATACCTCATATTCCGGATGTAAGTTTTCTAGCGTGCCGAATAATGGCCACCATACATTTTGCAGTAAGAGTTTTTCTGCATAATTATGTCCCCGGAGTAACCTTCCTTTTCTTTCACCGGTTCGGCGGGCCATGTGGTTCTTGATTAATGCCAGGTGAGCTTCCTCGAAATTCATTTTCTGCACCTCCTTAAAAATAAAGAACGTCCTTTTCCGTACAGGAAAAAGGACGTTCTTCGTCTGTGAAATTACACCACTAAAAGTACTCGTCTTCCAGGTTTTTTCGCTCCCCATCCCCACCTATGTTAAAATAGGGAAAACTCTGCCATTTAAAGATTGTTGAAACCCGAAAGGTTCCAGCAACTGCCAGCCAAAAGGGCAATTAAGGGAGTGAATGATATGACACAGGAACCTGTTGTGCGGATACAGGGCGTCAGCAAGGTGATCGGCGGCAAGACGCTGATTGATGATTTGACGCTGGATATTCCGCCGGGCCAGGTGTACGGTTTTTTGGGGCCGAACGGGGCCGGGAAGACGACGACGATCCGGATGATGGTCGGGTTGATGTCGATTTCGAAAGGGGATATCCTGATTCAGGGAGCGAGCGTGAAAACGGATTTCGAGCAGGCGATTTCCCATGTGGGCGCGATCGTCGAGAACCCGGAAATGTACAAGTTTCTTACGGGCTATCAAAATATGCTGCACTATGCCCGGATGTCGCCGGGGATTAGCCGGCAAAGAATGATGGAAGCGGTGGAACGCGTAGGGATGCAGCATCGCATTCACGACAAAGTGAAGACGTATTCCCTCGGGATGCGGCAGCGTCTGGGCGTGGCCCAGGCGATTTTGCACCGGCCGAAGCTGCTCGTGTTGGACGAGCCGACGAACGGTCTGGATCCCCAAGGGATCCGCGAGCTGCGGGATTATTTACGGATCCTGGCAAGGGAGGAAGGGACGACGGTGTTCGTTTCCAGCCACCTGTTATCCGAAATGGAGCTGATGTGCGATACGGTGGCCGTGATTCAGCAAGGACGGCTGATCGACGTGAAGCAGTTAAACCATGGAGAAACACCGGCAGACGGTCAGCGTGAAACGGCATTCGAAGTGGATGATCCGGCAAAAGCGCTGGAACTGGTGGGACATGGTCGGATCGAAGGCGGAAGCCTGATCGTTGCTGTAGACCGGAACGCCGCTGCCGGAATCAATGCGAAGCTGGTTATGGCCGGCATGTCTGTATACGCTATCCGCGTGGTTACCCGCTCGCTGGAAGATCAATTTTTGGAAATGACGGGAGGCGGGCATATTGGGTAATTTTTTGCAGCTGATTCAAAATGAAAATATGAAAATATACCGACGGCTGCGCACGTGGATCATGTTTGCCATATTGGTGCTGTTGACGATGCTGTTTGGCGTGTTATTTTACCTGGGCAGCGCTTCTCTTCCAATGGCCGCCTGGGATGCGGTGGATCAATTGTCGTTTCTTTATTTCCTGGTGTCGATTTTTTCAGTGATCGTAGCTGCCGATATCGTCGCGGGGGAGTTTACGTGGGGAACGATCAAGCTGCTGCTTGTCCGTCCCTGGACGCGGTCCAAGATTCTGCTATCCAAATTTCTGACGCTGCTGTTGTTTACGTTGGCCATGACGGCGGTTTATCTTCTTGCCACCCTGGCGGTTTCGTTTTTGCTTTTCCCGAATACTGTATCAGGCGTCTTTCCGCAAGGTTCAGGGCCGTTTGGATATATCATGGAGGATTTGCTTTATAATTATATCGATCTGCTGGTGATCGTTATCTTTTCCTTTATGGTTTCCACGGTATTTCGTACGAGCGGCCTTGCGATCGGGTTATCGATGTTCATCTTGTTTGCCGGCAATATTTTTACGATGCTGTTTCACCCGTCACGCTATGCCTGGGCGAAATATATGTTGTTCGTCAACATGGACCTCGGTCAATACCGGGGAGGGCAGATCGGTCCTGCGGGGATGACGCTGGGGTTCTCGGTTGCCGTTCTAGGCGGGTACGTACTGGCGTTTCTGCTCATTTCCTGGTTCGTTTTCAAAAAAAGAGATGTTGCTGCATAGTAAGTATCATTAAGTATCGAGTATCTCTATCATGCTTCACGCAAAAAGAACAAAAAGTTCCCGTTGCTCCAAAGAGCAATCGGGAACTTATTTTATAAGCTTCACTTGGATTACCCCGCTTCAGGCCGTGCCGACTTTTTGGGTGCCTTTTCCTTAACCGGAAGCACGGCGGGAGTAATCTTCTCCATCTGACTGGAGCCGTTCAACAGGCCGCCTTCCACAATGATCAGCTTGGCAACGTTGACATTCCCGTCAACTTGACCGCTGCCGGTGATCGTCAGACGCCCGTGGCTCATAATGTCTCCGATGACTTTTCCTGCTACGACGATGTCGGCACCCATAATATTAGACCTTGCTTCACCGGTTTCACCGACAACGACCTGTCCTACGCAGTGTATTTCCCCCTGGAATTTTCCTTCAATCCGAAGATTGGCCTCGCATTCGAGTTTGCCTTCGGCGGAACTGCCTTGGCCGATGAGCGTATCCGTAGTGCCTGCTGAAACTTTGCTTTCTTTGAACATCTTTTTTCAACCTCCATCAGTCGCAAAATGAATTATTTCAAATAAGGGAGCGGATCGACGGGCTTATCCTGCTTCACGATTTCAAAATGCAGATGCGGCCCGGTGCTGCGGCCGGTGCTGCCCAAGCTGCCGATTCTTTGTCCTTTGGTCACGGTATCGCCTTCGGAAACACTGATTTTGCTAAGATGGAGGTACCAGCTCTCCAAGCCGCCGGGATGCTCAACGACGATGTACTTGCCATGAGAGCCGTCTTTTGCCGTAGTAATCACTTTACCGGCTCCGGCAGCATAGACGGGATCACCGGTTTTACCGGCAATGTCGATACCGGCATGAAAAGAGGCCCGTCCTGTGAATGGGTCGGTTCGGTAACCAAAGTTGGAAGTCAGCCGTTTGGAAAGAGTGGGCCATTCCGTTGGCGTTCCCGAGAGCGTATATTGGGTTTGCCGGGCTTTTTTCAGAGTGACGGGGACGTTTTTCTCCATTTCATCAAGCATGGTGCTCATTTGGGAAAATTGATCCCGCGTATCCGTGGCCAATTGTTCGATTTCGTTCTCATGGACCGCGATAAATTCACCGCCCACTCCAAGCGGTTCATCCGCGTCCCAAGTCAGGGAGGACAGCTCCCCAAGCTCATCTCCGGGACCGTATTTGTCAATAAACCTCTGCAGTTCAGCTTCAAGCTCGGTTACCCGCTCCATCCGTTCCATCATCTCCTTGGACTGCCCGGACAAAGCGATGACCTCATTCTGCAGCCGCTCTATAGCCGCGTCCTTGTCGGTTACGACCGCTTCAAACCGGAGATCCTGGCCTTGGATTTGCCGTTCGAGCTTGCCGATCGTTTGGCTGGATTGAATTTGCAGGCTAATGATCAGGCCGGATATGGAAAGCAGGGCGATCAGCGGGACGGCGACAACAAGCGGCTTGGACACATGCAACTGCTTGACTGGCTGATTCGCATCCCTAAGGACGAGCAGAGTCATCCGCTGAGGGTTCGATAAGCCGATGCTGGCGGTTTTCATGGCGTCTCCTTTCCTCTCAATATGAGATTGCAAATGAAAGCCTTCTATAACTTATCTATTCCTATGACTCTTAAATCATGTCAAAAAAAGCGCCTTGTCTGATATATCACCTCTAGGAATTATGAATAAATTAGTTGCAGGATGGTTAATGCTGATTGAAGGGAAGGGTGAAAGATATGGTTTGGCTGGTGCTGATATTACTCGCTTTTATTTTTCAGATCGCAACGATTCTTGTATTGGAATTCCGCAGCCCCAGCAAGGCGGTAGCCTGGATGTTCATTCTGTTCGTAGTTCCGCTAATCGGCTTTATTCTCTATTATTTCGTGGCCCAGGACTACAAGAAGCGAAGAAAACTCCGGAGACGGGGAAGCCGTTTGTTTCAGGAAATGAAAGCCCGCTTGTGGCAGCAATCGGAAATCGTGGATTCGATCGGGAGCATGCATAACGGGGAATTTGCCGGCCATGAACGGTTATTCAGCTTGTTGACGCACCTGTCCGAAAGTCCGATAACGGGATGCAACGAGACGCAGGTGTTCAACAATGGGGGTGCGGCGTTTCATGCCATGCTGGCGGAAATGGATAAGGCCAAGGACCATATACATATCGAGTTTTATATTTTCCGGAATGACGGGATTGGGACTCAATTTCAAGAAGTGATGATGCGCAAGGCGAGGGAAGGGGTAAAGGTCCGACTGATTTGCGACGGGCTGGGCAGCTATAAATTGCCACGCTCCTTTATAAGGAAGCTGGAGGAAGCGGGCGTCGAGTTCTTCTTCTTTTTGCCGCCGCTGATTGCCACACTGGACCGCCGTGTAAATTACAGGAATCACCGGAAAATCATCGTGATCGACGGAACGGTCGGGTTTGTCGGCGGATTGAATGTAGGCGATGATTATCTCGGCCTGTATGAAAAAATGGGATATTGGCGGGATACGCACTTGCAAATTAAAGGTGATGCGGTGTACTTTTTGCAAAATACGTTTCTCGGAGATTGGCGGCTCGCTTCCGGGCAGCGCATCAATGATCCCGCTTTGTTTCCGGAGCACGATTGCCAAGGGGCGGAGCAGGTCCAAATTTTGACCAGCGGACCCGACCAGCATTGGAACGCGCTGCAGGAAATGTGCTTTGGCGCGATTTCGGTAGCCAAACGGCGGATTTGGATTGCGTCGCCGTATTTCATTCCCGATCCCAGCATTTATGCGGGGCTTAAGACGGCTGCAGTCAGCGGCGTTGAGGTAAAGATCATCATCCCGTATCATTCCGATAGCCGTCTTGTAAAGCTTGCTTCCCTTTCATATGTGGAGGATCTGATGCAGGCGGGTGTGGAATTTTATGAATATACGAAAGGCTTTGTTCATGCCAAAGTATTGATCGTGGACGATTTGCTGGCCTCGGTCGGCACGGCCAATATGGACATGCGCAGCTTCTTTTACAATTTTGAGATGACGGCGCTGCTATTTGATCAGGAGCCGATTTCCCGGCTTTCGAAGGATTTCGAGCAGGATTTAAGCGATAGCCGCATGATTGTACTGCGGGAGTTTGCCCGCCGGTCCCGTCTGCAAAAGGGCGCCGAGCTGGTGGCCAGGCTGTTGTCCCCGCTTTTGTGAGACATTGCGTGCCGGATTCGCGCCGCCCGGGTCACTTTTTTCCGGCAGGCTGCCGCAAATGCTGAAGGATCATTTCCACGGACTGGGGAGGAACGGCTTCAAGCAAATCACCCTTTTCATAAAGCCGACTGCCGATGTTCAAAAGATGAAAATCCGACGGGGACGGGTTGCGCCGGACTTCTTCCCAGGTCAGGGGAGTCGACACGCTGGCGGCCTGCCTGGCTCTCGGGGTATACGGGGCGGCAAGCGTTTTTCCGCCATAGTGCTGAAGGTAGTCGAAATAAATTTTGTCGCCGCGGTCTTTTTTCAGCCGTTCAATCGTAAATAACCGGGGGTATTTTTCCGTTACATAACGGGCGACGAAATGACCGATCAGGCGGAGGTCGTCGAAAGATACGCCATACTGGATCGGGACGATTATTTGCACGCCGGTAGCCCCGGATGTTTTCGGTACGGAAGACAGGCCTAATGAGGTCAAAATATCGCCGACATACGAAGCGGCCTCCATGATGCGCGGCTCTTCGTCCATCGACGGATCGAGATCGATCATCCACTCGCAGGGGAGCTGCTCTCCGACGTAGTGGAGGGAAGGATGGAATTCGATGGCTGCCAAATTGCCTAGCCACAGGAGCGCCGGAAGACTATCCAGCATGACATAGTTAATGCCCTCGTGAACCGCGGTTTGAACGAATGGCGGCCGTGGCTCCGGGGCGTTTTTCTGATAGAAAAACTTGCTGTGAATTCCTCCCGGATAACGGATCGTCGTAAGCAGCCGGTTCCGGCAGTACCGCAGCAGGTATGGGGACAGTTCTGCGAGTTTCTGCAAATACATCAGCTTTGTAATTCCGGCTTCCGGCCACAGCAGCTTGTCGGGATTGCTTACGGGGACTTCCTCCCCGTCGATGATAATGGTCCCTTTGATATTGCGTGCCATCTTGAAGTGATCCCTCCTTTCCCTGTTATCTTTGCCCGATTGTCCGAAACTGATGAGCCCGCTCAGGGAATGGTTACCGCAAGCAGAGGGAACACTTTGGGACAATAATATCCGGGATTAATTAAGAACCGGGATTAGAGTTTCTGTGATGAGCATCAGGAGGAGGCATTGTGAGTGAAATGAAACTGCAGCCGGTAATTCCCTTTGAGCCGGTCCGGGCCCATGATATTCCCCGTGGCGACGATTGGATCGCTCAGGTGAAGTGGGACGGAGTACGGATGCTTACTTATTACGATGGTCATGAAGTACGGCTCATTAACCGAAAAGGAAATGACCGTACGCTGCAATACCCGGAATTTACCGATGTTCCGGCTTATTGTAATGCAAAATCCGTAATCCTGGACGGGGAAATGATCGCGCTGGCCGGAGGGAAGCCTTCGTTTCACGAAGTAATGCGGCGCGACAGCCTGCGGCGGGAGCGGGAGATCACTTTTGCGGCATCGCGCATTCCGGCGATTTATATGATATTTGATGTTCTGTATTGCGACGGGGAATGGGTTAACGGTTTTCCTTTAAGCCGTAGACAGCAACTGCTGCAAGATATCATAACGCCGCACGAACGACTGCAGCTCGTTCCCAATGTGGCGGACGCGGAGAGCCTGTTCACCGTTATGAAACAACAGGGCTGGGAAGGCATTGTATGCAAACGGCTAGACAGCACCTACGCCATTGGCGGCAAAGATTCGCGCTGGTGCAAACTGAAGCTGGCCCATGATCTCTATGCCGCAATAGGCGGAGTGACTTATCGTGACGGAAGAGTAAATGCGCTGTTGCTGGGTCTATACGATGAGGAAGGCAGATTCATTTATATTGGACATGCGGGAACGGGAAAATGGAAAGCCGGAGAATGGATCCGTATGACCGAGGCGGCGTCGGCACTGAGAACCGGCACCCGTCCGTTCGCCAACACCCCGGAACGGATTAAGGGGGCGGAGTGGATCAAGCCGCAGCTTACGGTGAAGGTGCAATTTTTGGAATGGACCCCCGGGGGAACGATGCGTCATCCCGTCATACAGGGATGGGCGAATGTGCCGCCGGAGGCTTGTATCCTATCGCAGAGCATTTAGCTTAGCGGGCATAGACTGTCTGTTAGGAGATGGTCTTATTGGCGGTTTTGGTACTTTTCCGCTTCGGCTTCGGAACGACGACGGTTTCTGCCGGACCGCCTCCGGAACTGGCTGCAGCCGGGGTAGCGGCAGTCTTCTTCTTACGGGGAGCAGCTGTTCCTGTACCAGCCGCTCCCGTACTGTCGGTGGCTCCTGATGCTGCCGTATCCTCGACGGCGGTTCCCTTTTTGCCGCGGGTACCGGCAGCGGTGGCCGACGCCCCCCGGGTCCGCTTGGCTTTGCCCGGGCCGGGATCGGTAGCGATCGGTTTTACCGCTTCGATGCTGGCCTGGAGCGCGGCCATCAGATCGATCACGTTGCTCTCCGGCTTGGCCGGAGCCAGGCTGATTTCCTCACCGGCTACTTTTTGCCCGATCAACTGCAGCAGATTGTCGCGATAATCGTCATTGTACTTTTCCGGTTCAAACGGGGTCGATAACTGCTCGATCAACAGCTTCGCCATGGTCAATTCTTTATCATTGATGTTGACGTTCTCCGGCAGATTCGGCACCTGACTGATCGGCCGGATTTCATCCGGATAAAAGATCGTTTCCACCGCGAGACATCCCTCCATCACCCGGATGGCCGCCAGGCTGCTCTTGGAGCGGATGGCGATTTTGGCGATTCCGATCTTTCCCGATTGCCGCATCGCTTCCAGGAGAAGCTGATAGGCGTTCGACCCGGCCTGGTCGGGAGACAAATAATACGTCTTTTGAAAATAGATCGGATCGATATCGTGCAAATCAACAAAATCCAGAATAGTGATCGTTTTCTCGGTACTTGCCGACAGCTGTTCGAGCTCCTCTTTTTCAAACAGCACGTATTTCCCCTTTTCGTACTCATATCCGCGGGAAATATCCTCCCAATTCACATCAACGTCGCAGGCCGGACAGCGTCTGACGTAAGAAATCGGGCTGCCGCATTCCTTATGAATGTATTTCATGGAAATATCTTTGTCCTCCGTAGCGGAGAACATTTTAACCGGCACGTGGACCAACCCGAAGCTGATGGCTCCTTTCCAAACCGTATGCACCTGAAGGTTAACTCCTTTCATCGCTGCAGCGGCGGATACGCCTTGCAGTTTTTCCCTTAGTATGGATATAAAAATAAATTCTATGAACCCTGGTATAAGGGCCGTGTTCAAGAGTTCGGAATAGGATCCCTGAAAGGTTGCGTGTTGCGGGTGCCGGGGCGGACCGATATAATGGGGACATACGATTTTTGAATGTAGCGAAGTTTGGAACTGACGGCCGATCTTCCGGATTTTTGCACCGGACTTGAAAGCATAACGCGAAACCTCGACAAGATATCGATTAACTGGAAAATATACAGTTATATTTATGCCAAGCACTGAAATCTTTATATTAACTGTAAAACATGCTGCTAATTGAGCCGATATCACCTTACCAGTGGGAAAATCCCGAATTTAGATGTAGATTATCCAGTTATTTTGAGTTTGGGCGTGGTAAATGAAAAATTAACTGGAGAAAATCCAGTTAATTACGACTGCTAGCGCACGTGTTTGAGAGCTTGCAGGTGGCTGGGGATGGTTCAGGGAATAGTTACAAGCCGATAATGTCGGGTGCGATGTCGCATGCCAGTTGAGAATGCCAGTTGAGAATGCCAGCTGAGCAAGCCGGGTGCGTTGCGGATTGTTGGCTGAGGCCGGTCGATGAGATCAAGTTGTCTTGCAGGCTCACGTAAAGGAAGGGTAACCGATGGAATGGATATTTGATAAGGCAACTGCGGGGTATGTATGTAGGGTGGCGGATTTGAACGGGACGGACAAGCTCGCCGCTTATTTGGCGCGTCAATCGGTGCCGGGAACGGTAATTGCGCTGGATGGCGATTTGGGGGCAGGAAAGACGGCTTTTTCCCAGCGGTTTGCCAAGCATTTGAATGTGCTCGATACCGTTAACAGTCCGACATTTACGTTAATTAAGGAATATGAGGGCAGGCTGCCATTCTATCATATGGATGTTTACAGGCTGTCGCTGGAAGAGGCCGAAGAACTCGGGCTGGATGAGTACTTTTTCGGTTCCGGCGTTACTTTGGTGGAATGGGGAAGTCTGATTGAGGAAATTTTACCGCCGGAAGTACTTTATATTTACATAGAATCTTCGGCCGGAACGGAACGCACTTTTTACCTAAAAGGCTCCGGTCAGCCTTACGAAGCCTGGATCAACACCTTGAGAGAGAATGGAGCCTGACATAATGAATCATTTAGAGCATGGAAAACGGCCGCTGCAGCGGTTATTGGCGTTTGATACATCGACCTCTTCCCTGGCGGTTGCCGTCATGGAGAACGGCAAGCTGCTGGCCGAGGCGAACATTCACGCCGAACGTAATCATTCGGCGTACCTGGTCAGCGCCATCGGCGATGTCCTTGCCGCCGCGGGCATAGCGAAGGCGGAGCTGGACGGCATCGCCGTCGGAGTGGGCCCCGGTTCTTACACCGGGGCCCGGATTGCCGTTACGACGGCGAAGACGCTGGCCTGGTCGCTGCGCCTTCCGTTATTCGGCGTATCTAGCCTGGAGGCGATCGCGCTTGGAGGTTGGGCGCGCAGCGCGGGCCAGGACGCGGCTGAGCTTGGCGGCGCGCTGAGTGAATTAGCGGAGGCCGCCAAGTCTGACGCGGCCTCCGGGAACGGCGGCGGGACTGATGGACCCGCCGCCGCCGAACAAAACCGGCCAGCCGGGGATTGGATCATCCCGCTGGTTGATGCGCGGCGCGGACAGGCGTATACCGCGCTGTTTGCCGCAGAGGCCGGCAGGATGCCGGAGCGCCTGGAGCCGGATGGAATCCGGCTGATGGCGAGCTGGACGGAGCAGTTGGCCGGCCTGCTGAATTCGCTCGCGCCGGAGGATCGTCCGTCCGGCGTTTGGTTCGTTGGCGAAACGGCGTTGCACGAGCCGGCGGTCGAGGCGCTTCGGCCGATTTTGGGCGAAGCGCTGCATCTGATCCCCTATGAACTTGAGGGGATCTGGGTCGGCTTGACAGGCACCCGCCGAGCACTGCTGCGTGGCGGCGATGATGTGCATGCGTTGGAGCCGAACTATACTCAGTTGGCCGAAGCCGAGGCCAAGCGGCTCCGTGAGCGATAGGAGGGCCGGCGATGAACAGTTTGAACAATGCGGAATCGGAACGAGTGCAATTTCGTCCGATGAAACTTGAAGATATCCCGGATGTCATGGTGATTGAACATGAGTCCTTTACGCTGCCTTGGAGCGAAGAGGCCTTTCGTAACGAATTGACGTTGAACCATTTCGCCCGGTACATCATTATGGATGTGGACGGAAAACCGGCCGGTTATGCCGGAATGTGGACGATCGTGGATGAAGCGCACATTACCAATATCGCCGTCAGAACCGCTTATCGCGGACAGCATTTGGGAGAACGGCTGCTGCGTCAAATGATGGATTGGGCCGGCGAGTTGGGGCTGGAGCGCATGACGCTGGAAGTGCGGGCTTCGAACCAGGTGGCGAAATCACTTTACGCCAAGCTGGGGTTCGTGCCTGCGGGTGTACGTAAAGGTTATTATTCGGACAATCATGAGGATGCCATTATTATGTGGTGCGAGCTGCCGGAGCAGGACAACGGAAGCGGAGTAGAGGAAGGAAGGAACTGAAATTGCTGAATCAGGATTGCTATATACTTGCGGTGGAGACCAGTTGTGACGAGACATCGGCCGCGGTGATCAAAAACGGGACCGAAGTGCTTTCCAATCTGATCGCCAGCCAGATCGAGACGCATAAGGCTTTTGGGGGCGTCGTGCCGGAGGTCGCTTCCCGCAAACATGTCGAAAGCATTACGGTGATGCTGGAGGAAGCCGTGAACCAGGCGGGCATCTCACTTGAGCAATTGTCCGCGGTGGCCGTGACCGAAGGGCCTGGCTTGGTAGGCGCGCTGCTGGTCGGTATTATGGCGGCTAAAAGCCTTGCCTTCGCGCTGGACAAGCCGCTGATCGGCACGCATCATATCGCCGGGCATATTTATGCGAACCGGCTGGTAGGGGAGATTCAGTATCCTTGTCTGGCACTGGTCGTTTCCGGCGGGCATACGGAGCTGGTGCTAATGCAGAGTGAAGGAAGTTTTGAACTGATCGGGCGTACCAGAGACGATGCGGTGGGCGAGGCTTACGACAAAGTAGCGCGCGCTCTCGGCTTTCCGTATCCGGGCGGGCCGCATGTCGACAAACTGGCGCTTTCGTCAGAAGTAGCGGAAGAACTTCCGCGCGCCTGGCTTGAACCGGACTCTTACGACTTCAGCTTTAGCGGGCTCAAGTCCGCCGTGCTGAACGCGGTGAACCAGCACAAGATGCGGGGAGAAAACGGATATCAGGCCGCGATTGCCCGCGGGTTTCAGGAATCGGTGATCGATGTGGTGGTGGAGAAGGCCATCCGGGCGGTCAAATCAACCGGAGCGGTCCAGCTATTGCTCTGTGGCGGGGTCGCCGCCAACCGCGGGCTGCGAGCAGCCTTGAGCGAGCGCTGCGAAAAGGAAGACATCCCGTTGAGTATTCCGCCGCTGGCTTACTGTACCGACAATGCCGCCATGATCGGCGCTGCCGCCTACCTGAAATGGAAACATGGCGAGTTTTCCGGGATGGAGCTTAAAGCCGAGCCGTCCCTCTCGCTATCTTCCTGGTCGGTGAGACAGAACTGAGAAGTATGTGTTATAACTAAAAAAGAGTCGTAATCCGTGTACACATCTACACTCGGATTGCGGCTCTTTTCATATTTACATTTCTTCAATAGCCACCAAGTTTTACGAGCTTACCACGCTTTATAAGGTGCGGTGCCATCTTCCTGTTTCTGACGGTTGTCGGGAGCGGAAGACGGTTCGGCAGCAGCGGCGGATTCCTTTGCCGCGATTGGAGCGATAGACTCGGAGCCGCCCTCCATCCGGCTAGTTCCTTCAAAAGTACTTCCTTCCTCGATGGAGAGAGAGACGGCCGAGATGTTACCGTACAGCTTGCCTTTGGAGGTGATGGAAAGCTTCTGTCTTGCCTGGACGTTGCCGTTTACGACACCGGCGATAATGACGTTTCTGGCAATGATGTTGTTGGATTTAACGATCCCTTTTTCGCCGACGGTGACATCCCCTTCGCATTCGATATCCCCGATAATCTGTCCCTCGATGCGGACACCGGCGCCAGAAGTGATTTTGCCTTCAAAAGTACTGCCTTCCCCGATCAGGGTATCAGTCGTATTGGGATCCAGTTTGGCGGTTTTGTTGTTCTTGAACATTACAGTTTGTCATCCTCTCCAGGAATAGTTAAATAATTTAAAGGGTCGACGGCTACGCCGCCTTTGATAACTTCAATATGAAGATGGGGTCCGGTGCTTCTTCCGGTGGAACCCAGAAGTCCGATGGTATCCCCCTGATTAACGGCGTCTCCCTTGGAGGCGATATTTTCTTTCAAATGCATGTAGATGGTTTGAAGTCCCGACGGATGGGAGACCGTGACAAAGTTGCCCCG
Source organism: Fontibacillus forbon (assembly GCF_046559655.1). Classification (NCBI taxonomy): domain Bacteria; kingdom Bacillati; phylum Bacillota; class Bacilli; order Caryophanales; family Paenibacillaceae; genus Fontibacillus; species Fontibacillus forbon. The sequence goes on from NZ_JBKGFV010000005.1 coordinate 431,890, forward strand.
TGCGGAACTGTATCCCGTGTCCGTGACTTTACCGTTGGCCGCTGCGTAAACCGGGTCCCCGTTATTCCCGCCGATATCCAGGCCATTGTGTGAGGTGAGCCGGCCGCTAAAAGGATCGCTCCGCTTTCCGAAATGGGAAGTGATCCGCGTGGAGTCCGTAGGCCAATAGGTCGGTAGGATCTCCATCATTTCCTTGTATTTCTCCACGTTAACTTTCGTTTGTTCAAGCCGTTTCTGCAAATCGGGCATTTCGTTCAGGGAAACGGTGATGCTCTCCTTCGTTTCGGAGATCAACGCACGGACATCGTCATCCGATAAAGGGTTGGATTCGCCGCCTACTCCGCCATCTTGATCAAGGGCTTGCGCGGGGGGATTCGCAACAGCCGTATTTAAAGCGTTCGCTTGTCTGTTTCCGCTGGTAATCGACTTCAATTCGGCTTCCAGCGTTTCAAGTTCCAACATTTTCGACTCGATGGTTTTGGATTTTTCGGACAGCTCCAACAGTTCCGTAAGCAGTTTATCGATGGCCTGTTCTTTGTCGTCGACCGTACTTTGGAGACGGTCGGTTGACGACGTAAGCTCAGCTTCCAGGGAAACTATTCGGTTGGAGTGGCTCCGGTTCACCATGGCAAGAATCAGTAGCAGTAGAATGACCGCCGCCGTTGTAACGAGCATGGTCAACATGAGGGTGAAACGCATTTTAAACCGGAAAACGGGAGTGGTCCCTTCCGGCACGATGAGTATGGTATAGCGCTTGTTTGCAGGTTTGAATCTGAATTTCATGTGTTCCTCCCGAATCTAATAAGTAATTCGCAATTTTTGTATAGGGGCGAAAGTCTTTATTCCAAATGTACTAATTCGGCAAAACATTCCAAATCCCTCCCCTGTAAAAAAAATGTTCGAACATTCCTAGAACAAGAAGGATTTTGTCGGAAAAACGCGAACTCAGTAAAAGATTGGTAAATACGCAAAACGCGAATGTGCAAATACATGAAGTGGGCTAAGAGTACTATGCGTGCTAAGTCGCTAAGATTGTTAAATGCGCAAGATGAGTCAAGTGTACTAGGTATGGCAATGCGTCCCAAGCGCGTGAGCCCGCCAATACACCATTCACAAGCACAAAATGCGAGAATACCCAAAAAGTTGAGGAGGTAATTATGATTAAAGTTGCCGGTATCGATGTCGGAAATGACAGCGTTAAAGTTGTTGTTGACGGCTCTCCGCGTCCCATTCTTATTCCGAGTATCGTGTCCCCGGGCTACGACAGACACGTGCTGCAGGAGGAGGATTCTCCCCTCAAAGCGCTCGATGTGCAAATCCGCAGCCCTAAGCTGAAAAGAAACAATCAGCGCTATTTCGTAGGATTGCTGGCCATGGAAGATCAGGATAATTCCGAACTGGAAGAAACGGATAACAAGGCTACGAGCGACCAATCGCTGGTCGTAGCTTTAACGGCACTTGCCTATGCCGCAATTGCCGGACAAGCTTATCCCGCCGCAAGCGGGCTGGAGGAAGCGGAGTATATTATCGGAACGGGTCTTCCCGTTCGGACGTTCGTTGCTTTCCAGCATGTCTTTGAAGAGCGTTTGGTCGGAGAACATGAGGTTGCGTTTCTTTCAACTCCCGAACTGCGGGGCCGAACGGTTCGCGTAATCATTCGCCGGGCCGTAGTTTCCGTGGAGGGAGCTGCCGCTTTGTACCATCTTGCTACCAATGAACAACTGCAGGTAAAAAATGATGAGATACATAACGGTTGTATTGGCATCTGCGAGATTGGGGCGTTAACGACCGACTTCCCGGTTGTTAAACGGATGAATATCGATAACCAATTCAGTACCGGAGAGCAATTCGGGCTGGCGGGATATCTCGACTCCATCATCAGGGATGTCGAAGACCAGTTCGGGTATCATTTTCCAAGCCGCGCCAAGCTGATCGGACGGATCCGAAACCGGGAATTTACGGTGCAGCGGGTCGGCGAAGGCAAGGCTGACATTCGTCCGATCGTGGACATGTACTTCAGCCGTGCCGCGCAAAAACTGGTCGATCTCATCCGCAAACGGTGGAAAAAGTACCCGGATATCGAGTGCTTCTATGTACTGGGCGGCGGCGCTTCGGCGCTTCGTTCCTATATGCTGGAGGCCTCCGGAGGCATGCGGCTTCGGTTTGAGGATGACAGCGAAATGCTTAACGTGCACGGTTATTTGAAATTAGCGAAGAGCAAGACCGGACAAGCTCCGGTGCAATCCTGATTTGATATTGAACTAAAAACGGTTGGGCGGGGGAGTGAGTTTGAATTCCTTGTCCATCCGTTTTTGTTTTATTAGGAGTGTGTGGGATGCGGGGATGCGGGGATGCGGGGATGCGGCTGTCCAATCTATGTTTCGAATTAGCTGGAAAACATGTAGTTAATTGAACCGAAAACAAGACATTTACTAGATTAAATGGAAAACCTACAGCTAATTTTGCGGACCGCGCCTAATTGCTCATAAATGCCAAATAATAAATGGAGGTTTTCCAGTTATCTTTCAAATTGAGTCATTTTCAACTCAATTAACTGGAGGTTTTCCAGGTAATTCATTAAAATAAAATGATTCAAGCTGCAGAAAAGTCTTTATTTAGCGCTTCTTTTTTGGCAGAGAAACTGTGTATAATGTTGGAAACCACACCGCAACTTTGATATTCATTGATGATGTTGTAGTGCCTACTGGGGGGATTGATTTGAATCTGTTCCATTCGCTGAAACCGGTGCACAGATCCAAAGCAAGGGTATGGCTCGGAACGAGGTACTATCGGTTGAGGCCTTACTGTACCTGGTGGTTTGGCGGTGAAAAAATTGCTGCCGGAGTGAAAAGAGAACTCCTTTCCCATCAGGTAACGGCTCATCGAAGTATTCTGCTCCGTCAGCCAAAGGATGTCGGAAGGGGCTGTGAATGAGTGAGTTATAAAAATACGTTCATCCTGGTATCGCCGGATTGTCCGGCCGTTAAAGGGATTGTGCCGGTTTCGGCAAAAGAGAACAAGCCTGTTCATTTGATCCAGTACGAACTGTTGACCGAACATCCTTACCGTTATGATTATCCGGAATTGCTGCTTGAGACGCATATCCGGCATAAGCAGATTTCTTCCGAAGAGATGAACCGGCGCGGACAGGAAATCCGGGATGAACTGTTTGCGAAAAAACATGCTTGTCTTCGCGCCTCCGCGCTTCCGAAGAAATTCGGCTGGGGCGTCCATTATGACGATGACGGGAGAATTGCCATTTACGGCATGGATTCCCCGGAATATAAAAGCTTTGCGGATTCTGCCGATACCGGCATCCAATTATTGTTGGGCATGCGCAGCCGGAAAGCCTGACTAAGACAGGAGGAGATTTGATGGGAAAAAGATTTAAAGCCATGCTGCCTCAGCATATGGACTTTATTTCCCGGCAGCAGATATTTTTCGTAGGCTCCGCTCCTCTCAGCGGAGAAGGACATGTTAATTTGTCGCCGAAAGGGTATGATTCGCTGCGCATTCTTTCGGAGAATGAGGCGGTTTATCTTGATTTAACCGGGAGCGGCAATGAAACCGCCGCGCATTTGAACGAGAACGGGCGGATTACGCTTATGTTTGCCGCGTTTGAGGGTCAGCCCCTCATTTTGCGATTGTACGGTAAAGGCCGTGTAGTCCTTCCGGGTACGGAAGAATATGAGAGTCTGGAAGGGCGTTTCCCCCGGCTGCAGGGAGCGCGCCAAATGATTTACGTTACCGTGAATGAGGTCCAAACTTCCTGCGGGTACGGCGTTCCGCTGTTTCAATATGAAGGAGAAAGGGACACATTGATCCAATGGGCGGAGAACAAAGGAGAAGCTGGGCTGCATGAATACCGGAGACAAAAAAATGCGGTAAGCCTGGATGGCTTGCCGGCCCCGCAGGGTGAACAAGGCTAAGATTCAAGACATCATGAGAGTAAGAAGAGGGGGATTTACCCGAATGGAAGAGATTCAAGGAACACTTATAACTGTAGCCACATTGCGTGATGATCTTGCGGCTTTAGGAGTGGAGGAAGGGATGACGCTGTTAGTTCATTCCTCGTTTAATGCGCTCGGTAAATGGGTTGCCGGCGGACCGGTGGCCGTGATTTTGGCGCTGGAAGAAGTCCTTGGAGAAAGGGGAACCCTGGTGGTGCCTACCCACTCCAATGATCTTAGCGATCCTTCGGGATGGGAGAATCCTCCCGTTCCCGCCGAGTGGTGGGAGAGGATCCGCGAACAGATGCCGGCTTACGATCCTGACCTGACTCCCCTTTGGCATATGGGGGTTATCCCTGAGCTGTTCCGCAAGCAAGGCGGAGTAAAGCGCAGCGGACATCCGCATGTTTCTTTTGCCGCCAGAGGAGTAGACGCCGATCTGATCACCGGGGACCACGGCCTGGATTACGGCCTGGGGGAACGATCACCGCTGGCCCGGATTTATGATGCGGAGGGGTGGGTTTTGCTGCTTGGCGTAGGCCATGCCAATAATACTTCGATTCATCTGGCGGAATACCGGGCTGACTATCCGGGAAAAAAAGAAACCGTCAGTAAGGCGCCCATGATCGTGAACGGCCGGAGACAATGGGGCGAATTCCGCGATATTGAAACCGACTCCGGCGACTTTGAGCGAATCGGGACCGATTTTGAACAAGCCACGGGTAAAGTGATTCGCGGAAACATTGCCGGAGCCGCTGCGATGCTGATGCCGCAAAAGGCATTGGTGGATTACGCCACGGAATGGATGAAGCTTAATCGCTCATTCGAAAATCCCCATGCTTAAATATCTTTCCCCATTGTCCGGGGCGATGCATAGAACCGTTTTTCCTTTTCCAAGCTTTCGCGCAAGCTGGAGAGCCGTCCAGACGGACGCTCCGGATGACGGGCCTACGAGAATGCCTTCTTGGGCTGCAAGGCGGCGCACCGTATCGAGGGCATCTTCATCCTCTACCTGAACGATTTCATCGTAGATGTTCGTGTTCAGAATTTGGGGAATGAAACCGGGGCTGGTGCCGACGAGCTTATGCGGTCCGGGCTGTCCTCCGGACAGGACGGGAGAGCCTTTAGGTTCCACGACAATGATTTGGATCTGCGGGATATGCTCCCGCAAATATTCGCCGGTGCCCGTAATTGTGCCTCCGGTGCCCGAAGTGGCAACAAAGGCATCCAATTTGCCTTCCATTTGCCGGACAATTTCCGGTCCGGTCGTGAGCCTATGGATTGCGGGATTAGCGAAGTTTTGGAACTGCTGGGGAATGAAGCTGCCGGGAATTTCGGCTTGAAGTTCCAGGGCCTTTTCGATCGCGCCGGGCATCCGTTTTTCCGCAGGAGTCAGCACGACTACCGCGCCGTAGGCTTTGAGCAGGTTGATCCGCTCCCGGGTCATATTGTCCGGCATGACCAGTATCGCCTTATATCCTTTTGCGGCGGCGTTCATAGCCAGACCTATTCCGGTATTGCCGCTGGTCGGCTCGATAATGGTGGCTCCCGGACGGAGCAGTCCCGCTTTTTCCGCCTCGGCAATCATATGGGATGCGGCACGGTCTTTCACGCTGCCGCTGGGATTAAAGTATTCCAGCTTGACGTAAACGTAGGCGTCCTCTTCACCGGTCAGACGCCCTATTTTTACCACGGGTGTATCCCCAACGAGTTCGGTTATGTTGTTAACAGCCTTACTTGCCATACGATGCCCTCCGCTTTAGGAACCGGCCTATAGTTTAACATCCTCACCGGTCGTTTGTGTTTATTCTAACAAGGCTGCCGCTATGGTTTCAAGCAAGCGACCCAAGATGTTCAAACGGATGATCTTGTGATAAAGTAGGAATAACAACGAGATGAGACCGCAAAGGTTTCATCTCTCTTTTTATATACATATGTGAGATAAATCACAAAAGAGAAGAGGGAATTCGTATGAATAAAAAAGCAAACATGCCGCTCGCGATAAAGCTGCTAATTCTGCTTCACGGGGTGTTAGGGGCAGGGGCTGTTTTTGGAGGGGGAGTGCTGGTGATAGACCCCAGCGGGGATATGATCGGCATGCCTACGGACATGATGAAGGTGCCGATCTTTCCCAACTTCCTGATTCCGGGCGTAATCCTCATGATCGTTCTGGGAATCGGACCGCTGGCCATTATGGTTTCGCTGCTGCGGAGAAAGGAATGGGCACTGGGAGAGAAGCTGAATCTGTTCAGACCGATGCATTGGTCCTGGACATTCTCCTTGTATACTGCGTTTGCTCTGATCATTTGGATTATGGTGCAACTTTATATTATTAAAGAGACATCCATCATCCATATCATCTATATGGCGCTCGGGTTGGTGATTCAGGTTGTGACCCTTCTTCCCTCATCAAGAAACTATTATGAACTTCAGCAAGGCAGAGATGAGGAAAGCGGAAATGGCGTTACCATGACTTAAGCTCGGTCCGTTTCCACGTATCTTTGGCAATGCAAATGTAAATGTAGTTTTCGTCCCAGGCGATATCTCCCTGATTGCCGGGAGAATTAGCGGAAGCCGGCGTTTTGGATTCGCGGATGCGCAGGCTGTCGCCATTGACGTCGAGTTTGCTCTCGGGAGTGGTGGTTCCGATGCCCACATTGCCTTCGCTGCGGCTTACGGTCACGGCACTGTCTATGGCTTCGCCTTTATCGTCGTAACGAATGATATTGAAATCGGCTCCGGCATTTCCGCCTTTTTCCCCGCTGTTTGCACGGAGACTCCAGAGAGGCGTCGTAGCATTATCTTTGCCGGTTTTGGCAAATTCAAGGTTCCGATTGCCTTCGGCGGCTACTCTGAGAATGCCGTCCATCACATTAAAATTGGACGAATGGGTGCGAATTTCCGCCACATCGGTATCGTAGGGAATTTCAAGCCGGGTATATAATTGGTCTTTGTTCTCTCCGGTAGGAGACATCGTGGTTTCGATGGAAATATGCTTATGATCATGCTGCTCAGGATTATTTGCTTTGTCGTGGGAGACGATGGCCGTTTTGTCATTCCCTTTTTCGTCCGCCCATGAAATGGCGGGTTTTGCCCGGTCTGCGGTCCATTGCAACCGGATCAGGTCGGACAAATGACCTTCCGAAGCTACCCATTTTTGATCCGTCGACAGATGAATCCGCTCGTTGTGCGGGAATGCCACCCCACCGCCCGGCAAAGAGGATTCTTTGAAGGAGGGTGCGGAAGATGAAGAGCTTTCAGCAACGCCAAACAATTGACACCCTCCGACAAAAGCAAGACTAGCCCCTAATGCGGTAAGGGAGACGATTTTTACCAACTTCATTTCATAACTCTCCTTTTTTTACAGATTTTATTGAATTCCTATTGAAATAATTGTGTTTTTTTGCGGAAAAGACAATAGGTATTTCGAATGGTTTACGGTTCATGCGCAATCTGTAGATAGTAAAGGCGATTTTTTTGGGAGAATAGCATCAGAAGGAAAGGTCGTGAAATTTCATGTCGAATTCAGCGGAAACTAAGACATTTATCAAGTATGTGATTTTGCTCTCGATGAATCCTGGAAAAAGTTTCAATGAGGAGTTAATCCGCAGCCATGTCGCTTATTTAAGAGAGTTGGATTCAATGGGGAAACTGGTCATGTGCGGACCTTTTGCCGACGCTCCCGGTGGAATGGTCATTATTGAGGCCGAGAATCTGGAGGAAGCAAAGGCCTTGGCCGAGCGGGATCCGTTCGTAAAATCAGGAACTGAGAACTATGAACTAAGGGCCTGGGAAATTTCCTGCGAAGAGAACAATCACCTCGGGATGGGATGATAGGTTGCAGAGCTGCATACTATGAATCTATTTCTTTTGTCAAGTTGTGGACAAGGTTATCCACAGCTTGCTAGTCGGCTTCTTGAAAATAGTTTGAAAGCTTGCCTGCCAATGAATTGAGCGTCATCTCGAAAAATAAGTCATTTTTTTCTGAAAACTGTGGATAGTGTGCATAACCTGGTGGATAAATTGTACAATTTCTAAAAAAGTGCGGAAAAACGTCAAAAAAAACGACCCTGGAGGTCGTCTTTTTTGCGAATATCATATTATCGTTGTGGATATCGATGTGTATAAAGAATCATTTGTCTTTTTGAATTTTTTTAAAATTATTCCTCGGCGAGTGATTCCCATTCTTCATAGGTGGAGGCAAGTTCGGATTTGTTTTTATCGATGACGGATTGGCGCTCTTGTAGCGCTGTATAATCCTGATATACCTCGGGAAGCATCAATTCCGCTTCAAGGCTTGAAATTTCGCTCTCCAACCGGGAAATGATTTCTTCCAATTGCTCAAGTCTGCGTTGACGGGCTCTTTCCTGGCGTTTGGCTTGCTTATCGGCTTCAAACGTAGCCGCCCCGGCTTTTGCGGAAGAGTTTTCATTATCGACACTTCGATCATGCAGACTCGACTTCGAAACTTCTAAACCTGCCTGTTCGGCGGCCAAATCTTGCAATTCCTGTTTTTTCTCCAAATAGTCGTCATAATTACCCAGGAAATGTTCTGCGCCGCCGGGATGAAGCTCTTCGATCCGCTCCGCCATTTTGTTCAGGAAGTAACGGTCATGGGATATGAACAACAGCGTTCCGTCATAATCCAGCAGTGCCGATTCAAGCACTTCCTTACTGAACAGATCCAGATGGTTGGTAGGTTCATCAAGAATCAGCACATTGGCTTTTTGAAGCATGAGCTTGGAGAGCGCGATTCTTGCTTTTTCACCACCGCTAAGCGCCGAGATTTTCTTGAGCACATCCTCGCCGCTGAACAGAAAATTGCCGAGCACGCTACGGATTCGCGCTTCCTCCATATGGGGAAAAGCACTCCAGACTTCCTCCAGCACGGTGTTCTGCGGGTTTAAATGGCTTTGCTCCTGGTCATAATAACCTACCTTGACTTTGGCTCCCCATGTGATTGAGCCGGAAGAAGGCTGCAGATCTCCGGTTAATATTTTCAGAAGCGTCGATTTGCCGATGCCGTTCGGCCCGATCAGCGCGACCGTCTCTCCGCGCCGCAGATAGAAAGATACTCCCCGGAACAAAGGAGAGGCGCCGGGTTCAAAGGCATAGCTTAGCCCGTCGACATGAAGAACTTCTTTACCGCTCATGACCTCGGCTTCAAAAGAGAAGTGGGCTTTCTTCAAATCCCCGAGCGGCCGGTCCATAACGTCCATTTTCTCCAAGGCTTTGCGGCGGCTTTGCGCCCGTTTGGTGGTTGAAGCACGTACGATATTACGCTGGATGAAGTCTTCCATCCGGGCAATTTCGTCCTGCTGTTTCTCGTACAACTTCATCTGACTCTCATATTCCGCTGCTTTTAATTCAATGTAGCGGCTGTAGTTCCCGGTGTATCTGCGGGATTGATGCCGCTCGATTTCCACGATAGCCGTAACGAGGCGATCCAGGAAGTAGCGGTCATGGGAAACGACGAGCAGGGCGCCGGAGTAATTGCGCAAATAGTCTTCCAGCCAGGTCAGCGTCTGAATGTCCAAATGGTTCGTCGGCTCATCCAGCATGAGCAGGTCCGGAGCCTGTAGAAGAATCCTTGCTAACGCAAGCCGGGTCTTCTGGCCGCCGCTCAAGGTCGAAACGATCGTATCCGGCGGAAAAGAGCCGAAGCCCATGCCGTGCAGCACGCTGCGGATTCGGGTTTCTATCTCATAGCCGCCGTTGTCCTTGAACCAGTCCGATTTGGTGGCGTATCGGATCAGCAGTTCCTGATACGCCTTATCTTCATGAGGCAGAGACGGGTCGGCAATCTGCTGCTCCATCCGGCGGAGTTCCTGTTCCGCTTCGATCAGGTCGGAGAATACGTCAAGCATTTCCTCCCAAATGGTACGATCGGATTGCAAACCGCTATTTTGCGCAAGATAACCGACCGTGGTTTCCTTTGCTTTGAATATTTGACCGCCGTCCGGTGTCAATTCCCCCGCCAAAATTTGCAGGAAGGTGGATTTGCCGGCACCGTTTACGCCGACGAGACCGATCCGGTCCCGTTCAAGAACCTGCAGGCTAATTCCTCCGAGTATGGTGGTGACACCGTATAGCTTGGTAATGTCAGTAGCTTGAAGCAGCATATCTTATTCGATCCTCCTATATAACTCCCTATCTTTAAATAGTGTACATGAAATAACGCATAAATGCACCGCTCATTCCCGGAGGGCCGGGCTTTGAGGGATCCCGATTCAGTTTTCATTTTGCGTCAACAATGATACACTAAGGAAAGATATAGCAAGTCCCGTCATTGACGGGGAAGGAGTTCTTGAGATGGACATCAGGGATAGCAAAAGAGAGCTGAGAGCCCGGATGACCGGGGTTCGTTCGAGGATATCCCCGGAGTCCCGAAGCCGGCAATCGCTGGAGGCATGCATTCATGCCGATCGCGAGGTACTGCGGCCACTACGAGCCCGTAAAGGTTCCAACCTGACCGTATTCAGTTATTTGTCGTTTCGGGATGAGCCGGATACGCGCCCGCTCCTGCGGAATTGCCTGGAACAGGGCGACGTGGTGCTTGTGCCCAGAGTGACCGGAAACGATAGAATGACATTACATCTTTTGCCCGGAGAGCAGGATCTCGTACCCGGAATCTGGGGAATTTCCGAACCGGACAGCCATATTCCCGAATGGCCGGTTAGCCGCTACGGAGAGATTGATCTCGTCCTCGTGCCGGGCTTGGCTTATGACCTGCAGGGAGGCCGGATCGGATTCGGCGCAGGTTATTACGATCGTTTTATGGCTGAATTAATGAACGCGCTTGAAGCCCGGACGAAGGATGAGAAAGCCGTGTTAAGAGCCGCACTATCATTCAGGGAACAAGTGGTGTCCGGCTTGATCCCCATGGAAGAACATGATTTTAAACTGGACTTGCTGTTTACGGCGTCCGGTACCATATATATAGAAGGAAAGTAGTGAGACACTATAATGGATTCGGCAGAAGCTCAAGGCAAGATGACTCATTTTAATGAACAGGGAAGAGCACGGATGGTCGACGTATCGGGTAAGGAATCAACGGTTCGTATTGCTGTCGCGGAAACGGTGATCACTATGCTGCCTTCAACGTTGCTTGCGATCAAAGAAGGCAGAATCGGGAAAGGCGATGTGCTTGCCGTAGCCCAAATAGCCGGAATACAGGGAGCCAAACGGACATCGGACTGGATTCCGATGTGCCATCCTTTGCCGCTGACAGGCGTAAATCTCGTGTTTAGTGATAATGGGACAGACGAGCTTTATATCGAGGCTACCGTAAAGACCGAAGGAAAGACCGGGGTAGAGATGGAGGCGCTCACGGCGGTATCGTCCGCTGCGCTTACCGTTTATGATATGTGCAAAGCACTGCAAAAAGATATGGTGATCGGACCGACACAGCTTCGTTCGAAGAGCGGCGGGAAGAGCGGCGATTACGTACGGGGCAATTAGATACAGGCAGAAAGAGACGCCGATCAGTAATCGTACTGAGAATTGGATAAGGAGGGTGACTCATGGTTTGGAAAACTGCGATCCTAACGGCAAGCGACAAAGGAGCTAGGGGCGAACGTGAAGACACGAGCGCCCAGGTGATCCGGGAACTGGTGGAAGAAGAACTCGGCGGCGAAATTGTGGAATATCGGATTGTTCCTGATGAACCTGATGAAATTATTGCTGCGTTGATCGAGATGACCGATTATTTTCAAGCGGATTTGGTGCTGACGACAGGCGGTACGGAGCTTGCGATCCGCGACGTAACTCCGGAAGCGACACGTAGAGTCATTGAACGGGAAGTTCCGGGGATGGCGGAAGCGATGCGTTCTACGACGATGCAAAAAAACAGAGGAGCGATGCTGTTTCGCGGCATTGTCGGTATCCGTGGCCGCACCCTGATCGTGAATTTGCCGGGAACGCCGAAAGGCGTACATGAAAACCTGGCGGCCATTATGGATCAACTTCCGGAGGCCTTATTGATGGTAACCGGCCAATTCCGTCTTTAATTTAGAACGGCTCATTTAATTTGACGCAATATTATTGGATGGATGGACTAATTTTGTGATATAGGTTATGGTATTACTATATTGAATGAGGTTTGAGATCCTATTTTTGCGGAGGGAGAGTCGAGCATGACAGCCGGATTTCTGTTAATCGTTATCGCGGCATTGCTGCTGTTCGGACCGAATAAATTGCCGGAGCTGGGACGGGCGGTTGGCCGTACGTTCCGTGAATTTAAAGAAGCTACCCGGGATATTGTGGATGATCAACCCGAGGTGAAGAAGGCGGAGGCGCCAGCAGTTTCGACTCCATCGCCTGAGAAAACCGATCATCGGCGTTTACCCGAATAATATTTTGAGTCCGTGAAGAATATAAATGGCTGCGATCCCTTCCTAGTCCGGGAGGGATTTTGTATGTAAGGTTTGCACTTGGATGGCGGGGAGGCTGGCCTGTGGCGGAGGAAAAAGATAATCAAAGTGTATTCGATCATTTGTCGGAGCTGAGACGCAGGCTGTTTTATGTCTTGTCCGTATTCGTCCTTGTTCTGGTCGCCGCATTTTTTGTCGTGGATCCGATTTATCATTATCTGACCGTGAATGCTCTCTCAGGCGTCCGGATTGAATTGAACGCGTTCTCCTTCTGGGACGGGGTTGGCGTCTACATGAAAATCGCTATGGTTGTTGCCTTGGGGATCACTTTGCCGTTCACGTTGTACCAGGTTTGGGCATTTGTGAGTCCGGGACTGAAGCCTGCGGAACAAAAGGCCACGCTCAGATACATTCCGTTCGTCTTTATTTGTTTTTTGGCGGGACTCGCTTTTGGCTATTTTGTCGTATTCCCTCTAGCGATGTCGTTTACCGGTTCGCTTAATAAACAACTGGGGCTGATTGAAACGTATGGGATGGCGGACTACTTCAAATTTTTGATGAACATCGTTCTGCCGATTTCTCTGCTGTTTGAATTGCCGCTTGTGATTTTGTTCCTGACCCAACTACGGATTTTAAACCCGATTCGACTGAAGAAGATGCGGCGGGTTGCCTATTTTATTCTGGTAGTCATCTCGGTCATGATTACGCCGGCAGATTTCTTTTCGGCTTTTCTTGTGCTGATCCCCCTTGTGCTTCTGTATGAACTGAGCGTGATGCTTTCTAAACGGGTATACAAAAAACAGCTGGCCGCCGATGCGGAGCGGGAATTGAAATATAAATAGCGAATGGTTTGAGACACGTCTGCATTAGCGGGGGTGTCTTTTTTGACGGCGAATGCAGGTCAAAGGACGGCTCGCCAGCTTCCGGTAAAGGATGGAATATTTTTGCTTGCCGGAGGATAGAATGGTGAGGGTGTGTTCGTCCATTTTTTTTCGCAATCGGAAACAAAAATTGGATCAGGGACTTGAAATCTGCGGTTAAGTTGAGTATCATAAAAGTGGTTATTAGCACTTGAGGATGTCGAGTGCTAATACATAGATTACTTCAATCCATTAACACAACATATTTAAAGGAGGCTATTTTTTCATGATCAAACCTTTAGGTGAACGCGTATTGGTAGAACCGATCGAACAAGAGGAGACAACCGCTTTTGGTATCGTGCTTCCGGACACGGCTAAAGAAAAGCCGCAGGAAGGTAAAGTAGTCGCTGTGGGCAGCGGCGCATTGAAGGACGGAGTCCGCGTACCTCTGGAAGTGAAGGAAGGCGACCGCGTGCTGTTCTCCAAATATGCCGGCACGGAAGTTAAATATGAAGGCAAAGAGTATTTGATTATGAAAGAAAGCGACATTCACGCCATCGTCGGCTAAGACGAAAACAATTATATCAACCGTGTTGTTCAGCAAGCACGGCATCAACTAATTCTTTACCATTCATATTAACCAGGGAGGTAATTTAACCATGGCAAAAGAAATCAAATTCAGTGAAGACGCACGCCGCTCCATGCTTCGTGGGGTCGACACTTTGGCTAACGCAGTTAAAGTAACGCTCGGTCCGAAAGGCCGCAATGTGGTATTGGAAAAAAAATTCGGCAGCCCGCTCATCACGAATGACGGCGTGACGATCGCTAAAGAAATCGAGTTGGAAGACGCTTTTGAAAACATGGGCGCTCAACTCGTTAAAGAAGTAGCTACCAAAACTAACGATGTTGCCGGTGACGGTACGACTACAGCAACGGTTCTGGCTCAAGCCTTGATCCGCGAAGGTTTGAAGAACGTGACTGCAGGCGCTAGCCCGATCGGACTCCGTAAAGGGATCGATAAAGCGGTTCGCACTGCTGTAGAAGAATTGAAAAAGATCTCCAAAACGATCGAAGGCAAACAATCGATCGCACAAGTTGCCGCAATTTCCGCAGCCGACGAAGAAGTTGGCGAATTGATCGCCGAAGCGATGGAAAAAGTGGGCAAAGACGGCGTTATTACCGTTGAAGAATCCCGCGGCTTCGCAACCGAGCTGGAAGTAGTTGAAGGGATGCAATTCGACCGCGGTTACGTCTCCCCGTATATGATTACCGATACGGACAAAATGGAAGCCGTTCTCGACAATCCTTACATCCTGATCACTGACAAGAAGATCAGCAGCACGCAAGAAATTCTGCCGATCCTCGAGAAGATCGTTCAACAATCCAGACCGCTGCTCATTATCGCCGAAGACCTCGAAGGCGAAGCGCAAGCGATGCTGATCGTGAATAAACTGCGCGGTACGTTCAGCGCGGTAGCCGTTAAAGCTCCTGGTTTTGGCGACCGTCGCGAAGCGATGCTGCAAGATATCGCGGCTCTGACCGGCGGCCAAGTCATTACCGAGAAACTGGGTCTCGACCTGAAGAGCACATCCGTGGAACAACTGGGTAACGCTCGCCAAGTTATTGTTACTAAAGAAAACACTACGATCGTTGACGGCAGCGGCGACAAGAACGACATCAACGCCCGCGTTAACCAAATCCGCGCTCAACTGGAAGAAACGACTTCCGAGTTCGACAAAGAGAAGCTGCAAGAACGTTTGGCTAAACTGGCCGGCGGCGTTGCGGTAATCAAAGTCGGTGCAGCTACGGAAACCGAACTGAAAGAGCGCAAACTGCGCATCGAAGACGCCCTGAACGCTACGCGTGCAGCGGTTGAAGAAGGTATCGTATCCGGCGGCGGCGTAGCCCTCGTGAACGTATACAGCGCTGTGGCTTCCTTGAACTTGGAAGGCGACGAGAAAACCGGTGCCGAAATCGTACTCCGCGCTCTGGAAGAGCCTGTACGTACTATCGCTGCCAACGCTGGCGAAGAAGGCTCCGTTATCGTTGACCGTCTGAAGAAAGAACAAGTAGGCATCGGCTATAACGCCGCTACCGGCGAATGGGTCAACATGTTTGACGCAGGGATCGTCGATCCGGCGAAAGTGACCCGCTCCGCATTGCAATATGCCGCTTCCGTAGCAGGCTTGTTCCTGACCACTGAAGCCGTAATTGCCGACAAACCTGAACCCGAAAAACCGGCTATGCCTGACATGGGCGGAATGGGCGGCATGATGTAATAAAGGGTTGGAAAACCCTGTAATACAATACCGCAATACGAAAGGCTCCCGAGAGGGAGCCTTTTTTACATAAAATCAAGCAAAACCACGTTTCTTGCAAAACCGACTCTGTTTTGAGTAAGTGCTCTATATGAAAAACGGAAGCAAAAACAAGTTGATGATAAAAGGAAATGGTATGCGTCTCGAAAAAAAGCGACGGCGCGGGAAAAAACCCGGATGGAATCCGAATTGTCTGTACGTTGATGCATTGACGGGCATTCCGTGCATGTCGGACGAAGGAATTGCAAGAGTAATGTAATCCTGGTCAACATGTGCAATAAACCCGTCATGAGACTGTCCGTCAGTAGTGGTTATACCAACATATTTATTCATGCAACTCAGTGCGATTTGTTGATAATTGGTATCCATGGATAACCTCCTCAATATTATTACTCGACTACAGTCTATGGACTTCAACCCATTCCGCTCGCGGCAAAAGCCTAAAGATAAAAAATAACTTTAACGCGTGTCATAGGAAGCAGGCTCTCTTTTTTCCACAGTATCAAAATGCATTCGGCAAATTAAGTTTGCCCCGGTCAATTTTTTTTGTTCTCTATTAAACTCTTTCGGCCGTCAGATTATGTTTCGCTGGCGTCAAAACGTTTCTCTAGACCCACTTTATATCCGGGTGATACCATTGAACGAGGGTAGGAAATATAGAGAACGGTGGAGGATTCGGCTGGTGGATCAACTTAAATATAGTAATTTGAAATTGGGCGAAAACGGAGCAATCATAAGTATAGTTGCTTATGTTTGCCTATCGGCCATAAAATTGATAATCGGTTTTATGTCCAATTCTGAAGCATTAAAAGCTGACGGGTTTAACAATGCTACCGATATTGTAGCTTCCCTGGCGGTCTTAATCGGTTTGAGGCTTGCGCAACGACCGGCCGATGATGATCATATGTACGGTCATTGGAAAGCTGAGACGGTCGCTTCATTAGTGTCTTCATTTATTATGATGGCGGTTGGCCTACAGGTACTATTTGGAGCAGTTCCATCCATGTTTGGCGGAAAGAGTGAATCCCCGGATCTTATAGCGGGATGGACAGGCATTTTCTGTGCCGCGGTCATGTATTTTGTCTATCGATATAATAAAAAGCTTGCAACCCAAATCAAGAGTCAGGCTGTTATGGCTGCCGCAAAAGACAATATTTCGGATGCTTGGGTAAGCCTCGGTACGGTTGCCGGAATTATTGGTTCTCAATTTGGCCTGCCCTGGCTGGACCCATTGACGGCAGTGGCAGTAGGGTTGTTGATTTGCAAGACCGCTTGGGATATCTTTCGTGAAGCTACCCACCATCTCACGGATGGTTTTGATGAAGAATTAATTACAGTTTACAAAAATGAAGTCGCGAATATTGAAGGCGTGGATGATGTTAAAGATTTAAAGGCTCGCAACTACGGCAACAATGCAGTTGTCGATGTCGTTATAACGGTCAAATCGGACTTGGGTATTGAACAGGCTCATGATATCTCGACTAATGTGGAAGATGCATTATTGAACAAGCATGATGTTTATGCCGTACATGTCCACGTTGAACCGGAGCACGCATAACAGGAAAACAACATGAAGCGAACCTTAACATTAGCAATCGGGCATAATGATACAAGAAGAGTCCTATGCGATCTTGAGAAAAAATCCAGTTCGAAAAAGACTTCCCCAAGGATGATTCGCCTTGGGGAAGTCTTTTCTTGTATTCTCTTGGATTTTTTAATCGTATTTTTGTTGCTCTGCCGGATAACTTGCAAAAAAAAGGTGATTTTCGACATTTAATACTATTCATATTGGACAGGTTATATTATAGTTTTTTTGAAGATATTAAAATTTTTATATTTAAATAATAAGGAGGTGAGGCGTGTTGCAACGGAGACAATTATTTATTTCCGCTCTATTATTTTTTGTGTTATTCTCTTGGCTTTCTCCGCAAGCCTCCGCAGCGGCCGATATCGATTTCGGATCCGTCCGGGTGGATGTGGAGACTAATGATGTTCAAGATGGTTATGCGCCTCTGAAACCGGTGCTGTTGGGGGACAAGCTCCTTGTGTATTGGCAGGACTATTCCATTCCGGAGGACCATCAGATTCTTATGAATCCTGACGGTTCTTTCGAATCGCTGCCCGCTCCGGCGATTGGACCCAGAACCAATGACCAGAGCGATACGATTGTTTACGAGGGGCTTTCGAACGGCAATATCCTCGTATATTGGTATAGCGGCAGCTCAGGTAAGGGATTTACGGATACTTACTTTAAGATCATTAATCAAAGCGGTACGGAAGTCGTCGGGGCGACCAAAATCAACTCCAGTCCAGGCGAATTGAATCGCTTTACGAAGTTTGCCGAGCTGTCCAACGGCAATTTGGCGTTTGTATGGGCGACGAACGGCAGTAATTATGCTTTAAGAAAATTTCAGCCGGACGGGAATCCCGTGGACGCCGCGCAGCTTTCCGTCACTTCTTTGGCGGGGATTTCGGGATCGCAGTATACCCATGATATTGCAGCCCAGGAGAACGGCAAGTATATGATTATGATTTCATATTATAACCCCAACTACGTCGGAATGATTTTTAATAACGATTCATCGACCCCAATCCAGGTCAATGGACAGAACTCCTTCGTCATTTCAAACCGGGGTGAGAACGGAAATGAGGTTCAATGGCTGAAAGCCCTGCCGGACGGAAGGTTCTTGGCTATCTATCAAAAGAAGACGGGAGCCGATACCAGCTCCAGGAGCGCGGCACTCCAAATTTACAATTCCGACGGCACTACATACAAAGAGGAGACCGTGATACGGAATCTAAATTCATGGGGAGGCATATCCGAACCGATCCTGCTTCCGGAAGGAGGATTTTTACTCGGAACTTCCTATTTGGACTATAATACCGAACCTGATACTTATCATTCCTATTTCGAAATTTTCGACGATACGGGGGCATATCAAGGCGATGTATCGTCCAGCTTGCCGACGTTGAATGATGAATATGGCACAAGTATTCCTTTTTTGGATGTGGACGGGAAGCTGTCCGCCTTGATTAACGATAAAGAAGCCGGTCGCAGTACTTATGACGTCTGGCTTTTAAGGCACAGTCTTGCCGCGACTTACCAGGTCACCTTCCAGGACTGGGACGGGACCGAATTGAAGACAGAGCCGGTGAACCATGGATCAGGTGCCACCGCACCTGCGGCGCCTTCGAGAATCGGCTACACCTTCACGGGCTGGGACAAGGATTTTACGAACGTGACCGGAGCCTTGACGGTGAAGGCGCAATACGAAGCGAACCAATATACGGTGAGCTTTAATAGTAATGGAGGCAGTCCGGTAGCCCCGATTACGGCGGATTTCGATTCGAAAATCGCCGCACCTGGTGAACCGACGCTGGAAGGCTCCACTTTTGACGGTTGGTACAAGGACCCGGAATGGACGCAGGCGTGGAACTTTGCCGCGGATACCGTTCCTTTGGACGGGATTACCTTGTATGCGAAGTGGAAGGTTAACGTTTACCAGGTCACATTCGAGGACTGGGACGGGACCGTACTGAAGACGGATCCTGTGAACCACGGAGCGGATGCCACCGCGCCAGCCGCTCCTTCGAGAGCCGGCTACACCTTCACGGGCTGGGACAAAGAGTTTACGAACGTAACCGGAGCTTTGACGGTGACAGCTCAATATGAAGCGAACCAATATACGGTGAGCTTTAACAGTAATGGAGGCAGTCCGGTAGCGCCGAATACGGCGGATTTCGATTCGAAGATCGCCGCACCTGGTGAACCGACGCTGGAAGGCTCCACTTTTGACGGCTGGTACAAGGACTTGGAATTAACGCAGGCGTGGAATTTTGCCGCGGATACCGTTCCGTTGGACGGGATTACCTTGTATGCGAAGTGGAAGGTTAACGTTTACCAGGTCATGTTCGAGGACTGGGACGGAACCGTACTGAAGACGGATCCTGTGAACCACGGAGCGGATGCCACCGCGCCAGCCGCTCCTTCGAGAGCCGGCTACACCTTCACGGGCTGGGACAAAGAGTTTACGAACGTAACCGGAGCTTTGACGGTGACAGCTCAATATGAAGCGAACCAATATACGGTGAGCTTTAACAGTAATGGAGGCAGTCCGGTAGCGCCGAATACGGCGGATTTCGATTCGAAAATCGCCGCACCTGGTGAACCGACGCTGGAAGGCTCCACTTTTGACGGTTGGTACAAGGACTCGGAATTGACGCAGGCGTGGAACTTTGCCGCGGATACCGTTCCGTTGGACGGAATTACCTTGCACGCGAAGTGGAAAATCAACGTTTACCAGGTCACATTCGAAGACTGGGACAGAACCGTATTGAAGACGGAGCCGGTGAACCATGGATCAGGTGCCACCGCACCTGCGGCACCTTCGAGAATCGGCTACACCTTCACGGGCTGGGACAAGGATTTTACGAACGTGACCGGAGCCTTGACGGTGAAGGCGCAATACGAAGCGAACCAATATACGGTAAGCTTTAATAGCGGCGAAGGCAGTCCGGTAGCCCCGATATCCGCGGATTTCGGCTCGAAGATCGCCGCCCCCGCAGAGCCGACGTTAGAAGGCTTCACCTTTGACGGCTGGTACAAGGACTCGGAATTGAGGCAGGCGTGGAACTTTGCCGCGGATACCGTTCCGCTGGACGGAATTACCTTGTTCGCGAAGTGGAGTATTAAATTGCCTTCGGTACCCTCCAATCTCAGGGTAACAACAGGGGATCGCCAAGTCACATTAAACTGGGATTCCGCATCGGGTGCGGCCTATTATGACGTTTACATGTCTACGACGCCGGGACAGGCCGGCAAAACGTCTATCGCCACCGTAACGGAGGCAACCTATCAAGCATCCGACCTGACTAACGGCACAACCTATTATTTTGTAGTGAAAGCGGGAAATGCCGGCGGTTTAAGTGCCGAATCCAACGAAGCGAGCGCAACTCCGCAGATTCCGGCACCGGGCACACCCGTATTGCAGCAAGCAATCGGGGGCAACGCAAAAGTACAACTGACATGGAGCCCGGTTAACGGCTCTGAGGGATATCAGATTTATCAAAGTACTACCCCTGGCATCTATGGTTCCGAGACGGCTACCGTCACTGAGTCGGTGTACAGTTATGAAATGACGGGATTAGCCAACGGGACGGTTTATTATTTTGTGGTTAAAGCAATTAATGAAGGCGGTCTAAGCGCTGAATCCAATGAAATGAGCGCAAAACCGGCAACCGTTCCGACAGCTCCCACGCATATTGCAGCTGTAGCCGGAAACGGTCAGGCAACAATCACCTTTACGCCTCCTGCCGACAACGGCGGCAGTTCTATCACTAGATATGAGGTGACATCATCACCAGGTAATATTGTAGCGACAGGAGTTGGGGGACCGATCGTCATTACCGGCTTAACTAATGGAACAAGTTATTTCTTTACGGTTAAAGCCATAAACGAACAGGGCGGCAGTGAGTCATCAGCAGCTTCCAACACAGTGACGCCGTTTGCGTCTTCAAGCAATAATAATAATATTAATGGTCCTTACAGTCCGCCGACCCAATCAATACCTTCAAATCCGGCAGCAACCCCGGCGAACAAGAACGTGAGTATTCTCGTAAACGGCAAAGTGGAGAATATCGGAACGCAATCGATGGACGTAGTGAATGGGCAACAAGTTACCACCATTAAAGTAGATGAAGCGGAATTACAAAAACGTCTTGAAACAGCAGACAATCAAGCTGTTATTACTGTTCCGTTTACAGAGCAGAATGAAGTGGTGATTGCCGAACTTAACGGTCGTATATTGCAGAACATGGAGGCCAAGCAGGCGATAGTTGAAGTTCGTACGAATCAGGCAGCTTACAGGCTCCCTGTGCAACATCTAGACATGGAGTCCATATCTGAGCAGTTTGGAACAAATATGGAACTTCAAGACATTATTCTCCGCATAGAAATCGAAATTCCGTCAAATGAAACTATTCAAGCGGCAGAAAAAGCGGCTTCTGCCCAAGGGCTGCAGATGGTAGTTCATCCATGGAATTTTAGCGTTAAGGCAGTTTACGGTGGCCGCACGTTGGAAGTGACGAAGTTCAATGCTTTCATAGAACGTTCTATTGCGATTCCGGATAACGTAGATCCGAACAAGATCACAACGGGCGTAGTCGTGGATCCGGATGGGGCAATACGTCATGTGCCTACAAAAGTCGTAAACCAAGAGGGTACGTATTTTGCGAAGATTAACAGTTTATCGAACAGTACGTACTCCATTGTGTGGCATCCTTTGGAATTCGCGGACGTGGAGAATCACTGGGCGAAAGATGCGGTAAACGACATGGGATCAAGAATGGTCATTAACGGTACAGGAAACGGGATGTTCCAGCCGGATCGTGACATCACCCGCGCCGAGTTTGCGTCAATCGTAGTTCGTGGCTTGGGACTCAAGCAAGAAAATGTTTCTGAGTCGAAGGCATTCTCTGATGTTCTCGCCTCGGATTGGTTCAGCGGTGCAGTCAACACGGCATCGGCCTACCAGTTAATCAATGGATTCAATGACGGTTCATTCCGTCCGAACGACAAAATCACACGGGAACAGGCGATGGAGATCATCTCTAAAGCAATGAGGATAACGGGAATGCAGTCAACAGGTTCGGCTCTGAATTCCGATTCGGCACTACGTCCTTTTGCCGATAAAGAAGCGGTATCTGATTGGGCCAAGAGTGGCGTGGCCGTTAGTGTTCAAGCAGGTATCGTATCTGGAAGAAGCGTTAACGAACTTGCACCGAAATCCTTCATCACCCGTGCAGAGGT
Organism: Fontibacillus forbon; assembly: GCF_046559655.1. Taxonomy (NCBI): domain Bacteria; kingdom Bacillati; phylum Bacillota; class Bacilli; order Caryophanales; family Paenibacillaceae; genus Fontibacillus; species Fontibacillus forbon. Next base: position 454,198 of record NZ_JBKGFV010000005.1, read on the forward strand.
ATCGATGATCGTACAGCGTTTGCTTCAAAAGTCCAATTTGATTAATTAGCCAATATGATTCTGATATGTTCCCCTGGAAGTAGGCAGGTTAAAGTTTAACCGGCTTTTTCCAGGGGAGCTTTTTTTATTCCAAAATATTTCGTGCAAATCTGTTTACATGGGAAATAAAGTAATAGTTTGGTAATATATTGATGGACTAAATTTATTCAATCTGGTACTATGATCCTAGTAAAAATAACCTAAAGATTGGAAGGGATAAAATGACAGGTTCACGTATTTTAAAATGGGTTACAGGTTCACTGGAAATTTTCTTGGGAATTCCGATTATCGGCGGCGCAATTATCATGGGGACATACTACATACCTTTGGGCTTAATGCTTATCCTACATATCGTAACGCTTGTACTTTCGTCTTCCAATAAAGAAGTAAAATATGGATCCATTCTCGGTATCGTAACATCTCTGGTTGCCTGGATCCCAATCGTAGGCATGATTCTTCATATTATTACTGGCATCTTGCTGATGGTTACGGCCGCCAAAAAACCTGCTCAAGCCGTTCAAGCACCGCCTTTTCAAGCATAACTAATACATAACTGATTTGAAGGAGCCCTAAGTGGGCTCCTTTTCTTTATCGCAAACTGTAAAGATGAAGCGGAATTTGCAGACCCCAATTCTGAAGCAAACAATAATATTCAATAAAATAGAAGCAGCCCCCAAGCGAAGTTGCTTGGGGGCTGCTTTTACTATTTGGATATATTATTAAATCAGGGCAATGGCCAGCAGGGTGAACAGGCTTAACGTCAAAATATCGTTTCCGTAAAAACCGGCTCCGCCATAAGGTCCCCCGTACGGTCCGCCGGGGTAAAATGCCGAGGTATAGACATTTCCTCCCCGATCCGGGCGCAAATATACGTACTGGTGATCCACGTCTACGATCGTTCCGCAATAGTGCTTTCTGTCCATCGTCATAATGCGGACCTTCTTGTTTTTCAAGCGCAAACAATTATAATAAGCTTCCACTTGGGCGTTCCTCCTCCTTTTTTTATAAGCTATGTGAAACAGGCCACCCGGGACACGGCGGACGCCGGGATATTCATTTGTTTCATGAAGAAGGTAGCCGTTTATAGACATTTGAAGGAGTTTAGCTAAGGCAAATTGCACATTTTCATGGAGGGGATTACCATGGCGAAATTATTGACGGGCATCATGAATACGAGACAAGATGCCGCCTTGGTCATTGAGGATTTGAAAGAGGCCGGTGTCAAAAAAGGAGAGATTTCCGTCATATCTAAAACCGAGGAAGCGTTGGGGATCATCAGCCGGGATACCGGTCTTCCTAAACCGGAGCGAGGGGACGGAAATCATGCGCTGTTTCACCCGTTAATCGAGGTTGCCGCCATTTTGGAAGAGCAGCCGGCTAATGTAGCGGTGATCGGACCAGCGGCAAAATCGCTGGCTGGAGCCGAGATCGGAAAAGGCAGCGACGATTTCGTCGTCGGACTGATTGGAGCGGGAATTCCTGAGGAAGACGCCAGAAGAATAGAGGAGAGCCTGCTGGCGGAAAAATTCGTAGTATTCGTGGAATGCGGGGATCAACAGGTCCAAGACTTGGAAAATATTATTTCAGCCCGGGAGATGGGGGAGTCTATATCAAATAAATCTTAAATTAATCTGATTTTCAGGTTTCTGTAAGGTTGCATTAAGGAAGTGATGGTAGATTTAATATACTCCCTCTTCTTAATATAGATGTAGCAAAGAAACCATCCCAGCCAGAGGGATGGTTTCTTTTTATCATTCACTAGAGATTATTTCAAATCTTCGATCGATTTCAGATCCACATAGGATGGAACGACCAGACCTGTCTTAACGCCGGTCATGTTCGGACCGAGATCCTCAAGCTTGTCGCCGTATTCCGTCCAATAATCGGCATGCGTTAGCGGCAACCATGCAGCTGGAGTAGCATCGACATCGCCGCTGGCAACGCCCGTCCACATGGGTCCGGCTTCGACTTGAAGCGCTGTGACATCGTAGCCAAGCTTGCTCTCAAGGATATACTCCAGCAGATTGGTGCTGGCAATTTCCGAATCCCAGGCTACATAGCTAAGCTTGAATTTGTCGCCGCTGACCGGCTTCAAATCCTTTGTCCAGCTGTCCACGCGGTCACTGTGGCTGTCGGCCCAGGTCTTCGCGGCTTCCATCGGATCTTTGCCTTCCTGGATGGCAGTCATGATTTCGCCCATTTCATCGGAAGTCCACTCAAACCGGTCGAGAAATTCGTAAGCGACGGGTTGGTCTTCTTTCAAGCCTTTGCGAACGAGGGTATGAATCTCTTCCGCTTCGCCGAATACTTTTTTCGGATCCTCCAGATATTTCAGATCATATTTCGAAAACATCCAATGCGGCGTCCAGCCGGTAATGATGATCGGCTTCTCCGCTTTCACGGCTTTGTCGAGCATGGCGGTCATGGCTGCACCGGAGCCTTCGATCAGCTTCCAGTCGCCTAGATCATATTGGTCCAATGCATCTGCGGCAGCTTTCATGATTCCCGCACCCGGGTCAATGCCGATAATCTCATGTTTCACCTGGTTTCCGATAGAGTCGGATGTTCCTGCTTGACCATTGTTCCCCGTGTTAGCGGCATTGCCGCCGGAACCCGAACCGCAGGCCGACAGCGCCAGAACCCCTGCTAAACCCGCAAGCATCAGTAGTTTCTTCGATATCTTCATATTTTATCCTCTCCCTTTATTCGATTTGAAAAGATTTTGGGTAAACCGGTCCAGCACGATCGCCAGCACGACGACAGCGAGGCCGGCTTCAAAGCCTTGTCCGATTTTGAGCTGGGTAACGGCACGATATACGGTAGCGCCAATCCCTTGGGCGCCGATCATCGAGGCAATGACGACCATGGACAAGGACAGCATGATCGTCTGGTTGATCCCCGCCATCATCGTTGGCATGGCGAGAGGCAGCTCGACCTTGATCAGTTTTTGCCAGGACGTGGAGCCAAATGCATCGGCCGCTTCGGCCAGTTCGCCGGATACCTGCTTGATCCCGAGATAGGTCAGCCGGATTGTCGGCGGGATCGCGAAAATGACAGAGGCGATAACGCCCGGGACGACGCCGAGGCTGAAGAACGTTACGGCAGGCAGCAAGTAAACAAACGCCGGCATGGTCTGCATGAAATCAAGCAGAGGCGAAATAATACGGTGTGCTGTCTTGCTGTACGCGCTCCAGATGCCAATCGGGATCCCGAATACAATCGAAATCAGTCCTGACGTAATGACCAGTCCCAGCGTGTTCATCGTCTCCTGCCAGTAGCCGAGATTATCGATGAGCAGGAATCCGATCACGGTAAACAGAGTCAGTCTCCATTTTCCGACCAGATAGGCAAGTGCGCCAAGAATCACGATAAAGAGCAGCGGATGGGGAAGAAGAAACAGGCCGGAGAAAAAGTTGACGATGGCTTCGATCCCTTTGGATATCCCGTCAAACAAGCCTCCCAGATTCTCCGCCATCCAGTCGACGATGGCTTCGATCCAGTCCGCAAGCGGCAGCTTAGGAATGAAGTTCATGTCCGCTCACCTCCTTGTTTTCTACTTCACCGGCTAATGCGCCAAGCACGGCTCCGCGCACGATGACTCCTAGCAGCCGGTCTTGTTCATCGACAACCGCAAGCGGCACTCTGGCAGAACTGGTCACTTCAAACAATTCGTTCAACAAGGTGTCGGGTGCCACCCGAGGACCGTCCACGATCAGGATATCCTGTAGCGTGCCTCCGGTTTTTAACGCCTGGGAGGCGTCTTCCGCCGTAATGACCCCCAGCAGCCGTTTGGCCCGGTCGATGACGAACAAGTTGGAGATGCCCCGTTCTCGCATCAATTGCAGGGCGACACGCGGCCCGCGGTCCAGCGTTACGGTTTCCGGACGGCGCATGACGCGGGAAGCGGTCAGTACTTTGGACAAATCGACATCTTCGATAAAACGTTCGACGTACCGGTCTGCCGGCTGCGTCAGCATTTCCTCCGGCGTGCCGATTTGAACCACTTCGCCATCTTTCATGAGCGCGATCCGGTCGCCGATCCGCAGCGCCTCGTCCAGATCGTGAGTAATGAAGACGATTGTTTTCTTCATCTTTTCCTGCAGCTCCAGCAATTCGTCCTGCATATCGCGGCGAATAAGCGGATCGAGGGCACTGAACGCTTCGTCCATCAGCAGAATTTCCGGATCGTTAGCCAATGCGCGTGCCAAACCGACGCGTTGCTGCATTCCGCCGCTGAGCTGGTCGGGCAGAACATGTTCCCAATTCTTCAAACCGACAAGTTCCAGCGATTTTTGTGCTTTTTCCCGGCGCTCCGATTTGCTTACCTTTTGAACTTCCAAGCCGTACTCAACGTTTTCGAGCACAGTGCGGTGGGGAAAAAGAGCGAATTTTTGAAAGACCATACTGATCGTTTTCCGGCGAACCTCGCGCAGTTGGGCCTTGTTCATTTTCCGCAAATCCTGCCCATGGATCAGAACTTCACCCGAAGTAGGCTCGATCAAGCGATTGAGCATCCGCACCAGGGTCGATTTTCCGCTGCCGGACAAACCCATGATGACAAAGATTTCACCTTCATTGATGCTGAGACTTACGCGATTTACGCCGACCATGATACCCTTTTCCTTGGCGAGCCTCTCTTTCGTATAGCCTTGCTTCAGCAGCTCGATGCCTTGCTCGGTACCGGGTCCGAACAGTTTGCTTAGTTGGTTTACTTTTAGGATTTCATTTCCCATACATTCACCCCTTTTGAATTCTGTAACTTTCATTTCTCTATATGGACACGGTATATTCTGTGCCGTCCGCGCCAATCCATGCTCCAAGTGTAGCAAAAGAGCAAGTGATTGATCAAACGTTAAAACCGTACGTAAAGAACGTACAGAAAAAACTGTACGTAAAGATTCTCCTGATAACTGCCGGATTCTCCAAAATGCTGCCCGGTTCACTTCTTTACTTTTGGACATCCTTTTCTTAATATAGAATAAGCATCTCTCCGCCTGCGAAAAAAATGCGGCGCAAATAAATGAATTCAGTCCAGATTTAACGTAGTGCGCAATGATAGGAGGACAAATGCATGAGTTTGGACCAGCTTTCAGACGAACAACATGCCGAGTTATTAAAAGTGCGTAAGCGTGTTATAGAAGCGATTGGCAGAAACATGGACTTATACGGAATCTCATTGTCGACGGGCCATTTGTACGGGCTGCTTTTTTTTGCAGATAAGCCGATGACTTTGGATGAAATGGGACTGGAAATGAAAATGAGCAAGACGAGCATGAGTACGGGGGTCCGTACACTGCTTGACTTGAAAATGGTGAATAAAGTATGGGAAAAAGGATCGCGTAAAGATTTGTACGAGGTGGAATACGACTGGTATCAGACGTTTACCGACTTCTTCGCAATCAAATGGAGAAAAGCGGTGGAAACCAACATTGTGATTCTTCGCCGAGCCATGGAAGAACTGAACAAGTCGCTATCGCGGGAGGAGGGCCCAGAGGAACCTTTCCGGGCTATTCTTGAAGAAGATCGGCGTAAGATGGGCGAAGCCGTCAAGTATTATGAATGGCTGGACCGGCTGATCGATGTAATGGAAAGCGGCGAAATATACAACCTGGTGCCGAAAGAGTAGTAGAAAAGCGAGATTCCGCTAAGGAACCTCGCTTTTTTTCTACTCTTAAAATGTTTAACGGACATGAGGGCGTTAATCGATGCAAATATCTAAATAACTGGATTTCCTACAGTTAATTAAGTCCAGATGAGTTGTCAGAGTGAATTAGATGGAAAACCTCCAGCTAATTTTACGCTTTTCCGCCAAAGTGGCTCAAACCCACCGAAATAGCTGTACATTTTCCAGTTAATTGTCCCAAAGAGGCCATTTCCGCGAAATTAACTGTAGGTTTTCCAGTTAGTTTGTGGCTTGAAGTTACTGAATAGCAAAAGAGCACACCGAGGTTATCGGCAGTAACGGCTCCTGTGTCCGTTAGGGTCAGCGAGCTCCCGCTTAGGCTATCCGCATAGATTGCCGGCATACCGTCTGCCGTCCGGTCCGATGGTACGTTTTAATAAACCCCGATATCGTCCAGCATTACGCGGCCGGGTCCGCCGGTGAGGCGGAAGGTCAGCTTCCGGATACCGGAAGCCGGATGAAACCGGGCATTTACTTCGCTAAAGGCCGACAGCGGAAGCTGGTAAGTTTGAAAGACCGCTTCCGTAGGATTCTTGTATTTGCCGTCCGACAAATGAAGATCCAACCAGGGGTGTAGCGTGTAGCTGGTTTCGGGCAAAGGCAAGATCGGCATAAAGTCCGACAGGGGAAGCCGTACGGCGACGCCGTCCAGGCTCTCCAGTTCCACTTCGATATCAAGCTCTCGCGCTGCTGAGGTCTCCCTAGTCCCCCCTGAATCTTTGCCCTCCGCCGCTATCTCGTAACTCCGATCCGACAGAGAGAAGGATAGAAACTGCGCCGAACCCGGCTCCGGCGATGGCGCGGCTTTCTTCCAACTTAAGCTGTAAGTGGAAACGTCATCGCCATCGCCGGTTCTTTCAAGCACGGCGCCGCGCGTGCCTTTCCCGGACTTGCGGCGATTCTTGGCTTCTTCTTCTTTCCAGACGAGATCCTGTCCCTCGGCGACGCCTCCGCCAAGCAGGGTCATCCGGTTCATGTCCTCGTCAAATTTGGCCCAGGAAGTCATCTTTCCGCTTTCAAACCGGTTAAAGTAGACCGTCTCCGGCAACCAGGACAAGCCCGACCGGTAGTCGCTGAATAGCGGAAGATACTGTTCCTGCTGATGGAGCGTGGACTCGAGAAACGCGGAAATGTACACCTTGGCGATACTCCGCTGCTCGGCGGCCGGCAGCATTCCCTTTCTGCTCAGCAGAATTCCCTTCGGGTAACTGACATCCCGTCCGCCCCAGCCGGTATTGAACTGGCTGTGATTGGCATCGGCGATGTACAGGGAAGCTTTGAAGGAGGAGTTGCCGGCCGAAAACGATGTCCGGGCATATTGGCGCTCCCCGTCAAAATCGTTGACATCGCCGTCGCGTGCGCCCTGCAGCGTCAAATAACTGACGTCTTGCAGCTTGGCGTAGCTGTCGTCGACTTTTTTGTCGGTCGGCGCTATAGCCGCGATCGCCCGGATTTGGTACTCCTTCATGTCTTTGAGCGTAGAGTCGGATGCGAACCACCGTTTATAGTCGTAAGCCATGGATACGGCCTGACCGCCCCGGGAATGGCCGATGAGGGCGATTTGTCCAAAGTCGACCGCATCGTAGAACGGGGTGTCCGGATTCTCCGCAAAGCTGCCGATTTGTTGCAAATGCTTGAGGAGCATCCAGGCCCGGACCTTCATGTCATTGTCAGGGATGCCGGTCCACACGGAGTAATTGAGGAAATTCTCGTCCACCGAAACCGCGATGAAGCCGCGGCTGGCAAGCAATTCGCCGAGGTAAGCGTAACCGTCATCCGAGTAATCCTCCATGAGATGGTTACCGTGAACAATGAGCGCCAGCGGGAATTTCCCTTCCCCTTCCGGCATCCATACCCGCCCGTTCAAGGGCAGGGCGTGCTCGTTAAATCCCCAATAAAAGGTTCTGAAGCGGGACCACTTCTTGATGTAAGCGGACGCGTCCACCGAACTCGAGATCAGGTCGGTATCCTGCCCGTATTCCGGCTGCCAGAAATCCCGGCCGCTGCCGTAATAAAATGATTTTATTCCGTAAGGCCCGGGTTCGGCAGGATCGGTAGCCGTAGCCGTGATTTCCGGGAAGTCCGCCAGGTCTGCGGAGCTGGCGGGCTCGGCTTTATCCGGCCAAACCGCCGCGGACAAACAGATCAGAACCACCACGCCGGCGAGACAGGCTTTGAACCGTAAGGGGATTCTCCGTGATGCTAACATCCCAAGCAAAAGGCCGGACAGTATTCCGGCCAGGGTCACGACAGCCGAAACAATGGCCGAGATGGCGAAGGCTTCGTCCTCCTGAAAGAAAATTAGAAAGATGGCGGCCAAATCGAACAGGATGGCACCGAGAAAAAGGCGGGGAGCGGGAAGTCCGGTCAAAGACAGAAGCAGTGCGACCAGGTGCGCAACCACAAACAACGCGGCGGTACCTGCGAAGGCGAACGTCATAATGTCGAAAGCGGCGCCCAATCCCGTCGGCATTCCCAGCGCGGCGAGGGTAAACGCGAAGATGCCGGCCCCCCAGGGGCCGGCCATGCTGATCCGCCAAAAGGCGGTATCGTACTTATACGTTCGCCGGATGCGTTCCCGCAATCTAGAGCGAAGCGGTATTTTCGGTTGTTTGACGACAACGTATTCTGTCTGGAATTCCAGTTCCATAGTCTCCCCCAGCTTTTCTCTATATAAAGTGTCTATATTCGCGCGCATTAACAACCTTCATTGTAACACGCATAGAGGCGGGAGAGGAACAGGAGAATACCGGGTGATCAGCGGCGGGCGGACTCCCGTTTGAAGCGGAAGAAGGACCAGACCGTCAGTACGCACATCACGGCCAGACAGACGCCGATGCTGATCCGGTTTTGCGCGTCGAACAAAAAGAGCAGGGCGATGACGGACAGACAAATCACGGACGTAAACGTGATATAGGGATAGCCCCAGACAATAAATCCGGGTTTGACCGGATAAGTTTTTCGCAGTTTCCACTCTGATAACAGAATGCTGATCCACACGAGCAGAACGACAAATCCCGGTACGGCCATCAACAGGCGAAATAGGTTATCTTGCGCAAAGTATGCGATCATGGAACCCAAGATTAGCACGACCGCACTCAGTTTCAGGCTGTTTATCGGTACGCCTTTGGCGGACAGACGGGCTAGCCCCGCCGGGGCTTCACCATCGACGGCCATCGAATGCAGCATGCGCGTTGCTCCGTAGATTCCGGAGTTGGCCGCGGACAATACCGCCGTGATCAGGATGAAGTTCATCAGATGCGCCGAGCCTTGCAATCCCGCTGAAGTAAGCACCTGGACAAACGGGCTGGTATGCTCGCTTAGCGTATTCCATGGAATCAACCCGCAAATGATCAGGATCGGCAGGGTGTAGAACAAGACGACCCGGAGAATAAAGCTCTTTACGACTTTTGGAAGAACTTTCTCCGCATCTTGCGCTTCCGACAGCGTTAGTCCGATCAACTCGGAGCCGCCATAAGAGAACATGACGACAAGCAGTGCGGAAAAGATCGCCGTCCAGCCGTTGGGGAAAAATCCGCCGTAGGCGGTGAAGTTATGTTGCCATGGCGCACTCGCACCCGGGATGATCCCGAACAGCATACAGGCGCCCAAAACGATAAACACGATAATCATGGCGATTTTGATGCCCGCAAGCCAAAATTCGAATTCGCCGTAACCGCCGACGCTCATCATATTGACGGCCAGAATGAATCCGGCGCTTGCCAGGCTGAGCACCCATAGCGGGACGTCGGGTAGCCAAAATTGCAGAAAGCTGCCCGCCGCGATTACTTCGATCACGCAAACGGTGAGCCACATGAAACAATACAGCCAGCCAATGATGAACGAAACGCGTTCACCGAACGCTTTGCGAATAAAGTCTTTCATATTTAGTCCGGGGTACACGGTAGCCATTTCGGCGATGGCGCCCATGACGACCAGAAGCAATAAACCGGCCAGGGCATAAGAGAAGATGACGCCGGGTCCGGCCAGGCTGACCGTTTCGGCGCTCCCTTTAAAGATGCCTGTTCCGATAACCCCGCCCATCGCCATAAAACTGATGTGTCTCGGGAGTAATTTTTTTTGCAAGGGAGTAGGATTGGATTTCAATAGTATGGCCTCCTGAATAGCTGCGTAATAGATTTGCACTTGAACTATATTACAACAAAAACAGCTTCCATGTAATGATATATAACCCCTGTTGATTATTATCATTTTTCGTTGATTGGGCAGATAGTAACCCTGCGTTCATTTCTTTAAAATAAAGTTAGACGGAGAAAGCAGTTGGAGGAGGAACAGATATGGCGCAACTATCCGTAAAAAAGCCGATAGATTCGGCGCGCAGCAAACCGGGAGGGTTTGCCCGTTTTTTTAAGCAAATTGATTTGCAGCTTATGGTTATACCCGCTTTAATTCTGATTTTCATTTTTAGTTACATTCCGATGTACGGCATTTTGATCGCTTTTCAGGACTACAAGATTGGGCGAAGTTTTTCCAGCAGTCCCTGGGTGGGATTCAAACACTTTATTTACTTTTTCAATTCTCCGGAGTTCGGCCCGGTCATGAGAAACACGATCGTGATCAGCTTGCTGAAATTTTTCATAGGATTCCCGGCGCCGGTCATTTTAGCCTTAATGCTGAACGAAGTCCGAAAAATGGCGTTCAAACGGGTAGTCCAAACGATCACTTACCTGCCGCATTTTATGTCCTGGGTCATTCTGGGCGGCTTGGTCAGCGCCATGCTGGCCGTGGATAACGGAAGTATAAACATGTTGCTCGAGAAGCTTAATCTCATAGACAAGCCGATAAATTTTTTGTCGCTGCCGCAGTATTTCTGGGGCATTCTCGTAACGACGAATGTGTGGAAGGAAATCGGGTTCGGCTCCATTGTGTACCTTGCGGCGATTGCAGGCGTTGATCCAAATACATATGAAGCCGCTTCCATCGACGGAGCGAGCCGTTTTAAGCAAACCTACCTGATCACCATTCCGTCCATTATGCCCGTGGTCATCATTTTCATGATCCTCGCTATCGGGAACCTGCTGAGCGCCGGCTTTGAAGATATTTTGATCCTCGCAGCCAATCCGGCGATCAGGGATGTGTCCGATGTGTTGGATACGTACGTGGTGCGGGTCGGGATCGACAATTACCGATACTCGTATGCAACTGCCGTCGGAGTATTTAAAGCCGTAGTTAGCGTCGGTTTGCTGACCATGGCGAATTTCATAGCACGACGGTCGGGCAACAGTTTGTGGTAATCGGGATATATTCAGAGGAGGTTGCTTGATATGAGGGACACCATGGGTGATCGCATTATGATGATCTTTATCTATACATTTCTTATTCTGCTGGCGGTTTCGACGCTTTATCCTTTCCTGAACGCCGTTGCGGTATCTTTTAACCAGGGGATCGATACTTCCAAAGGCGGAGTTACGCTTTGGCCGAGAGTATTCACCTTGGAAAACTACAAAGTCGTATTTAAGGACGACCGTTTGATGAGCGGATTTATGATCTCGGTTCTCCGGACCGTTATAGGTACGGCAACCGCCATTCTGTGCACGGCAATCTTCTCTTACGGCATGTCCAAAAAAGAACTGATGGGCCGAAAATATTATATGGTCATGTGTATCATCACGATGTACTTCGGCGGCGGTCTTATTCCTACTTTCATGCTGATTCGGAACATCGGTTTGATGAACTCGTTTTGGGTTTTCATTATTCCTTCTTTGATCGGCGTATGGAACATGATTATCTTCAGAACTTTTTTCCAAGGGCTTCCGTCCGGGCTGGAGGAATCGGCAAAAATCGACGGATGCGGCAACTGGGGCACCTTGTTCCGAATTGTTCTCCCATTGTCGGGGCCGGTTATCGCAACTTTGGCGCTGTTTACCGCCGTGGGACACTGGAATGAATGGTTCCTTGCCGGGATTTACATCTCCGATCAGGATAAGTACCCGATTCAAACCATACTGCGGCAGATTCTGTTATCGAACATCGTTTCCGAACAGGCCGGTTCCCTGGATGCTTCGTCGCTGGCCCATTTGCAGCGGGCCAAAACGATTACCAGCAAATCGCTTTCGATGGCGACGATGATCGTTGCGACGCTTCCGATTATCTGCGTGTATCCTTTTGTGCAAAAATACTTTGTCAAGGGCGTACTGGTCGGTTCGCTGAAGGAGTAGGCTTAAATGGACAACCGACATTTCGAGCGGGTTTAGAGCACAAGCTTTAACCATAGATCAAATCATTTGTATTCTGAAAGGGGAAAGCAGCGATATGATGAAGAGGAGAAAATGGCTGGTTACTGTTTTATCGGTACTGACGATTATTGCGCTGATTGCAGGTTGCTCCGGTAAAAACAGCAACAACGCCAAGCCGGCCGACCAGACCGGCAACAGTCCGGAGCCGACAAACACAGAGGCTACCTCCGAAGGACCGAAGCTCTACGAGCTTGGAAAAGAACCGCTTAACATTTCTCTGTTCGGCAATTACGACTGGTATACGATGCCTAAGTGGGGCGATGACGTCACCACGAAATGGGTGCAGGACAACATGAAGATCACGGTAACGGAAGTGCCGAACGGCGGCAATGCTGCGCAAAAGCTGAATACGATGATCGCTTCGGGCGAATTGCCCGATATAGTTTGGGGCGAACGGGGTACCGATGTCGAACGGCTCCGCGAAGCGGGATTGCTCGTGCCGCTGGACGATTATATCGATAAATATCCGAACTTGAAAAAATGGCTCGATCCGAAAGCGTTGAACATGCTCCGTTCGCCGGACGGCAAGCTGTATCAATTCCCGAACTGGTACACCAACCGTCCGAACGGGAACGCCGGCTGGGTCATAAACAAGGAGATCTATACGTCGCTTGGTTCGCCAAAGCTCGAAACGACGGACGATCTTTACGCCTATTTGAAACAGGTTAAAGAAAAATATCCGAACGTGATTCCGTTTGAAACCGACCTCGCCGCGGAAGGACACGGTCTGGACCAAATTTATTCCGCCTTTAAGGAAAATAACTTGGGCTTCACCAGATTCTTTGCCGTTCCGGATGGCGACAAGATGAAATCGATCTATAAGGATGAGCCTTTCCGCGAGTCCGTGGTATTTGCCGCAAAATTGTTCCGCGAAGGCTTGATGACGCAGGATGCGTTTACGCAAACCCGCGACCAGGTCGACGAGAAGCTGATGAACGGCCGGGTAGCGGTATACGCTACGGCAAACCCTACGGTCTATGCGATGGCGGCGGATACCGAATTGAGAAAGAAAGACCCGAACGATCCGAATTTGGGATACTTCATGGTTTGGCCGATTCACAAAGAAGGATTGGATAAGAACAAAATTTATCCGGGGACTTACAACAAACTGGGCTGGAACGCAGCCGTCATCACGACGAGCGCCAAAGATCCTGAAGCGGTCTTCGCCTTCCTCGACTGGTGGACCGGTCCGCAAGGAACGACGCTGCAATTCTGGGGCGTAGAAGGCGAGTACTGGCAAGGTTATGAAGCCGATGGATATACGCCTAAGTTTACCGAGAAGTACGCTACCCAAAAAGATAAGCTGGCCGAGTACCAGAAGTTCATGGATCCGGTAATGTGGGTCGGCAACACGGTATTCGCGGACGACACGAAAGGCAAGTACGAAACGACCTTGGCCGAGAATGAACGGAACTGGGCGACTTACTGGCAGTATCAAATCACCTGGAAAACGCAAGGGGACGCTACGGAATTCGTCAATATGCCGCCAAGCCCGGACAGCGAAGCAGGCATTGCGTTCCAGCGCGCCAAAGATATCTGGGATCAAGTGAGAGCGCAAACCCTGTATACCAAGTCCGACGAGGAAACGTTAGCCTTGCTGGATAAGGCGGATGCGGATACGATGGCCGCCGGATTCGATAAGACGCTGGAACACTTCGCCAAGAAGTGGAGCGAGAACTTGGCGATGATTAACGGCAATTAATCTTTATCAAGAAAATGAAAGGGCCTGGTTCATCCGGGCCCTTTTTCCCTATCTTTCCCGGACGGTTATTTGTCTGTTCAGGGACATATCGGAACGGTATACTGGATTCAAGATCCTATCCTTGGGAGGATTCTCGATATGTATAAAGTGTTGTTGGCCGATGACGAATTGCTTGATTTGGAAGGGATGAAGCGGTTTATACCGTGGAATGAGCTTGGACTTGAAGTCGTTGATGCCGTCAGCAACGGTTTTATGGCTTGCGAGGTGATGGACCGGCAGCCGATCGATATTCTGGTTACGGATGTGAATATGCCGAATATGTCCGGGCTTGAGCTGGCCCGAATCGCCATCGAAAAGAAGGCGAATGTCAGGATTATTTTTGTAAGCGGTTATCAGGATTTCCATTACGTCAAAGAGGCCCTGTCGTTAAAGGCATGCAGTTATGTGCTGAAACCGATGGATGATGAGGAACTGATCGCCTCGCTGATCGGAATTACCGAGGAATTGAAGCTGGAGGCGAAGCAGCGGGAAGCCGAGGAGAATTACCGCCATATGAAGCCTATGGCCAAAAACGACCTCCTCGTCCGGCTGCTGGAAGGGGAGTTGGTCTGGGATCATTCCGACAGTCTGATGAAACTGGCGGCTTCCTATGATCTGGACCACTTGAAAGGACCGCTTCGCGCCGCAGTGCTTGAAATTGATGATTTGCACTGGCTGAAATCGAAGGATCTGGAGAACGATGCCCATAAAAAACTTGAAAGCTGCCTCAAGCAGCTTTACGAAGTGATCTACAGTAACGGGCTTCACAGCTGCAAATTGACGAGAAACCGGATGGCCGTCGTTCTGCATGGCTCCGGTCTGGGACGAAGTCTTGAAGAAATCCGCGGCTCGATCGATTCCACGATCTCGATGTCTGTAACGGTGGGGTTAGGCGAAGAAGTAGAGCATATCTCCGAACTGACGATATCCTATAAACAGGCGTTGGAAGCGTTGGACGGCAAAATGTTTTTTGGCCGCGGTCAAGTCATCAATTACGAGGATGTCAGAAGGGCGCCTGAGCTAAACGACGCCAAGACACTGGATATTCGTCTGGACGCCTTGTTCAAGGCGATGGCGAATTATGATCTCGTTCGCGTCCACGACGAAATCGACAATTTGTTCAAGTCGGTTTCCACGCTGCGTTCCAAATTTACGGTGTATAATCTGGCGATGTATATCGTGTTCAAACTCGACCATTATTTGCAGGAATTGGATGAGGACCTGTTTGATATGTTGGGGATGGAACTGCACAGCCTCGATGTTGTGCTTAAATTCGAAATGATGGGGGATATCCGTTCCTGGCTCGTCCGTAAAGTGTTTGAAATCTCCGAAATGATCCGGAAAAAGCGAGCTACCAAAAACAGCCGTCTGATCCGGGAAATCTTGAAGACGATGAAGGAGCGAATCAAAGAGAATATCACGCTGAAGGATATCGCGGAGCAATTTTCATTTTCTCCGAACTATCTGGGACATCTGTTTAAAGAAGAAACGGGCAAAAATTTCAGCGAAATGCTGATCAGTATGCGCATGGAACAGGCCCGGGAATTGCTCAAAAACCCGACTTCGAAAATTTATGAAGTTGCCGATCAGGTCGGCTACCGCTATATTCCTTATTTTAGTCGGCAGTTCAAGGAGACGTACGGGATTACCCCGATGGAGTTCCGTAAAGGAGAGCAGTGACGGAGGAAATGATCATGCCCACTTCAGTGAAGAAGCAGCAGCTTAAATATATTCCGTTCGGTTATAAACTGATGATTACCTACATGGTGTTCATTATTTTGCCTGTGATTGCCATAGGCTATTTTTCGCATTCTATGTATCAGGATTCGATCCGCCAGCAAACAAGGAACAATATTCAGGGAACCTTGATTCAAATGAAGGACAACATCGAGTACAAATTAAAAGACGTGGACCGGGTATCGGCGATGTTGTATGGCGACTATTCCCTGATTACCCAACTCAGGCATTATGAAAAAGGATGGGAGAGCTACGAGCGGACCACCAAAATCCTCAAACCCAAATTTTCGATCGCGGTGAAATCTACCGGATTGAATATCGCGATGTATTTATTTTTGGCGAACGAAACGCTTCCGGAGGTTTATTACGGTTCGCTCGACAACGAGCGGCCGGATGAACTCGAAGGAAATTATAATATATACCATTTGAAACGGATTGAGGATAAGCCCTGGCACAGAGAGTTTCCGCCGGAACAATTCGGGGAAACCAAGCTGTGGCAACGGGTAGAGCGGGATATGGAATTCGGACGGATTTCTTTGCTGCGCAGATTGGTCGATTTCGAAAAGCCGCTGGAGCTGAAGGAAATCGGGTTTATGAGAATCAGCGTCAGTACCGAGGAACTGTTTCAGTCGGTGGATTATAGTAAAATCGGGAATGGCAGCGCACTTGTCATCAAGGACGAATACGGGAGAGTTCTTTACCAGTCGGGGACGGTTCCGAAAACGTCCAATGAAAGTCATCCGAATGCGGAATATTTGACCATTCAGGAATCGGTCGGAGACCAGTCCTGGCAGCTAAAGGCCTATGTACCCATGACGGTAATGGAGCAGGATTCGAAAAAGGTGCGTATGTTCATTATCCTGATCTGTTTTTTGTGCCTGGTTATTTTCACCTTTGCGGGCATGTTCATCTCAAGATATTTTTCGATTCGGATGAACAAAATCGTATTCGTGCTGAACGCATTCCGCGAAGGGGATTTGCGCAAACGGATGGGCTACCGGGGGAAAGATGAATTTTCGCAAATTGCTTCGGCGCTGAATGAAATGGGCCGCAACATTGACCAACTGATCGAGCAGGTGTACGTAACCCAAATCGAAAAAAAGGAAGCCGAACTGGAATCGCTGCAAGCCCAGATCAACCCGCATTTTCTCTATAACACGCTGTCTTCGATCAGCCGCTTGGCCCAGTTCGGTGAAGTCGACAAGCTGCAGCGGATGGTGCTGGATCTGGCGAAGTTTTACAGGTTATCCCTGAATGAGGGACGGACCGTAATCCCGATCCGCAGCGAATTGGAGCAGGTTCAAGCCTATATGAATATCCAGACGACCAAATTCGGGGATTCGGTATCCATTTTTTACGATATTGACCCCGAGATTATCAATTTTGTTACCGTGAAGTTAATCTTGCAGCCCTTTATCGAGAATGCGCTGGAGCATGCCTGGTTCGGAAACAGCATCCATATTCGCGTTTCCGGGAAGCGGGAAGGAGCGAACATCGTATTCAAAATCATCGATGACGGCATCGGGATGTCCGAAGAGCTGATCCGGCAAATCTTTGATCCGGTGGAAGGTCTAAACACAGGGTATGGCATCAGGAACGTCAACAGCCGGATCCAACTCCATTTCGGCGCCCAGTACGGAGTTACTATCGGAAGCAGGCCGGGTATCGGTACAACGGTCCAGATCATAATACCTGCCGAACGTTGAATGTCATTGCATAAGGGGTACTTTATTCCTGATTTGGCTGACAGGCGTTTACGGGAAGTGCAAAGAGGGTAAGAGTAAGAGAAATGCGGCGCCGCGGCGAATCGGGATGCTGAATGTTGAATTTCGCATTGTGATTTGCAGCTAAGGCCAGTACCTTTTTTTGCAAAGGAGTTATGACATGAATCTCAGCGTACATAGCCCCGTGCCTTATCATTCCCAATACCCCAAGTCATCAGCGGCTAATAGGGAAAAAAGAAATGATAATCATAGTGCTTCTCTCAGTTTCCATGACATTTTACTTGAGAAAATGAAAACGAACCGGGAGCGGCAGCCATCCGGAGCAAATAGGATTACTGCGTCTGGACAAGTCTAAAGGCATGATTCATTACTTTGCTAAATAGTTTCTCTTCATTAAAATAGTTCCCCCTAGTCCAAAGTCATCGTCTGTTAGCGAAACAGCGACGGCTTTTGGACTTTTTTTCTTTTCCTTCGAATTTCTTGACAGATAACGGCATCTCGGTTTTAATAGTCCAATAGTTTTTAAATTCGATCAGGAAAGGCGTAGCTTATGAACGCAAACTTGAGACAAATTCATCCGTTATCATGGACCATCATCATTGGGACGATTTTTGGCCGGATGGCAACTTCGATGAGCATACCCTTTCTCTCCATCTACCTGATCAACCGGTTGGGCGCTTCGCCCTCGCAGGCAGGCATTGTGGTTGCGGTAAGTTCGCTGATTGGCGTATTTGCAAGCTTTTATGGCGGCTACATATCGGATGTCATCGGTCGCAAGAAGGTGCTGTTTATTTCAATTTTCGGTTGGGCTGTCGTATTTGTCGGTTTCGCTCTGGCGAATCAAATCTGGATGTTCTTCGTCATTAACGCGCTTAACGGACTTTGCCGCGCGATGTTCGAGCCGACGTCCCGCGCCCTGCTGGCGGACATCACTCCGCAAGAGAGTAAACTGCTCGTATTCAATCTCCGCTATGCCGCCATTAATCTGGGGGTCGTGGCCGGGCCGATTCTTGGATTGCAAATGGGCAATTCCAATTCGGGAAGCGCGTTCTACATAGCCGGCCTTGTTTACTTTTGCTATGGGGCGGTTCTGGTCGCCCAGTTTCTGGTGCATAAAGAGATTGGCGGGGTGTCGGAGCAAAGCAGTGACAGACTGACTCTAAAAGGGGCGCTGCGGATCACCGGAAGGGATCGTACATTTGTATATGTCTTGATCGGGATGATCTTTTGCGTGCTGGGTTACGGACATTTCAGCTCGACGCTGGCACAGTATTTGGAGTTAAGTCCAAGCTTCACGGACGGGGCCAAATGGTTCGGTTATATGCTGTCGCTGAATGCGGTCGTGGTATTGGTGGTTCAGTTCCCGCTGGTCCGGTTCTCCAGCCGCTTTTCTCCTATCGTGCCGCTGATTGCAGGGAATCTTTGCGTATCCTGCAGCCTGCTCGTATTCGGCCTTGTTCCTAATATTTGGACGATGATGTTTGGGGTTGTCCTGTTTACGATCGGCGAAGTTTTAATGTTCACCATGACGGATGTGCTGGTGGATCGGATCGCTCCGCATGAACTCCGGGGGACCTATTTCGGTATGTTCGGATTTAACAATCTTGGGAATGTTATGGCCCCATTGCTGGGCGGGTTTCTACTGGATG
Source organism: Fontibacillus forbon (assembly GCF_046559655.1). Taxonomy (NCBI): domain Bacteria; kingdom Bacillati; phylum Bacillota; class Bacilli; order Caryophanales; family Paenibacillaceae; genus Fontibacillus; species Fontibacillus forbon. The sequence continues at coordinate 473,028 of NZ_JBKGFV010000005.1, forward strand.
CGATTGGCGTAAGTCAGCCCTTACTGATCTTCGGGATCATCGCGCTTACAGCGGCGTTCGGACTGCCGTTCTTGCTTTTGGCCAAGCGGCATCTGCCTGAAGAACAAGCTCGAAGGGAATGACCGGAAATGATGTGAACGATGTTATATCCTTTTTATGGAATATGGAAGATATTTATGTAAAGTGCTGCTTAAGCGTGAAAGGAGGATCCGAAAAATGGTTTGGGTTATCGATTTCGTACTCGCTGGGCTCCATGCAAAGTCTGCAGGATCGACTGGGGCGATAACTTGCATGGAGCGGTAATGAATTATCGCCTATTTAAACGGAATGGCTATTTCCATTCATAGTTGATTACCGCAGGCTTTGCTCCCTTAAATTCAAAAAGAAATTAAGGAGCGGAGCAAAGATGAAATATATCAAAGCGGAAGTCGTTTTACCGGAAGATTTATTGAGAGAACTCCAGAAATATGTTCAAGGAACTACCCTGTACATTCCTATGTGTGAAGGGGTACGCAAAAAGTGGGGCGAAAACTCCGGAAGCCGGGATTTGCTGAGTCATCGAAATCAGGAAATTCGCAATAAATTCCGAGAGGGACACTCCATTGATTTTCTCGCCGAGTCCTTCTGTCTCTCTTACGACAGCATTAAGCGCATCGTCTATTCGAAACAACGATAAAATCAAAGCCCGACCGCTGATCTCTAGCGGCGGGCTTTTTTGTTTTTACAGCACCGATGTGTCAAGAACAGGTAGGAACCGAACTTGATGTATCGATCGCAAGTTTGATCCATTAAGGTTAAAGGCATAAGCCAGGCATAAAGGAACGATGGGTTATGGTTTCTGCGGAAATAGCTTTAATACTCGATAAGTATCGCCATAAGATCAAAGCGGTCGGCATGCATCATGAAAAAATAGTGGAACTCAGGCGCATGCTGAGTCACGGTACTGCCGAACAGTCACGGCTGCGATTTGCCGCCGAAGGGATGTGGTCGCAGCAAAAACTGCTTACGGCGGGGCTGCCGATTAGCGCCTTCTTTTTTTGTCCGGAATGCGCATATAGCCAGGAAGCGGTGCAATTGGCCGAGAAAATGATCCATGCGGCCGGCGAGGTATACTTGATTTCCCAAAAGGTACTTGAAAAGCTGGGCGACCGGGATAAACCCGACGGCTTCCTGTCGATTGGGGAATTGCCCATGATTACGGCACAGGAGCTTATCCTGCCGGATAACGCTCTGGTTATGGTACTGGACGGCCTGGAGTCGCCCGGTAATATCGGCACCATCCTGCGGAGTTGCGACGGAGCGGGAGTGGACGCTGTATTGATCTGCAACACCAAAGTAAAACTGACCCATCCCAAACTAATCAAAGCCAGTATGGGGGCGGCATTTGTGGTCCCCGTGGTTTGTTTTGCGACAGCGGAGCATTGTGTGGATTGGCTGGTTTCCCGGGGGTACGAGATTTATCTGGCTGATTCCTCGGCGGAGGAAGGTTATAAGGCAGCCCGGCGGCGCGGCGGCAATACGGCCCTCGTTGCGGGCAGTGAACGCTATGGCCTTTCCGAAGCTTGGCACGGTGGAGGGGAAGCGATCCGCAAAGTTTCGATCCCGATGCACGGGATATGCGATTCCTTGAATGTCGGGATTGCCGCTTCGATCCTCATTTATGAGCTAAGTACTACACCGTTGGGATAGATGCCGTTAGAGACCGGATGAGGTGTTGCCTTTGGTTTTCGCCTGTCTGGGCCAAATGAAGTAGCTGCATGTGATGATAAAATCGATGCCCAGCACAAGGCACCATAATTTAAGTACGCCGCTTAGCGCCTCGGTTCTGGCAGGGTCATCAATCCAATAAATGAGGCCGATGAGCAGTCCGGCTCCGATCAGGAACGACAGGATATGGCGGAAGAAGCCTTTAAGATAATGCTTTGCGTAGTCCATTCCGTACCGTTTGACCGGTTTTGCGGCGACCTCTTTGGCGATATAGTACCGGAATCGTTCATCGGCCCAGCCGATCATGACTTTGCCGAAAGCGATCGATACGCCGATATAGACGGCGGCAATGGCATGGGCCGTAGTGGCTTCAGCTCCGCGATGCAAATCGAGGCCGGTCATGACCAGGAGGATCAGATCGATCACTGGAGTCAACGCCAGCAGGAATAACCCCAGCTTTGGCAATTTGAAAAAATATCGTACGGTCAGACCGGCAATGATGACGACCCAAAAGGCAATTTCGCAGGCAACAATCATCCAGGCTACGTTAGTCATATTCTCTCCTTTTTGAAAAATAAAATTTGATGGTTTTGTTTTTATATAATACATTTGTATTAAAAAAATGTCCATCACGTTTTTTTTCTGATACACTGGACATATGCCAAAACAAGTAGATCATGAACAAAGAAAACAAAATATCGCGGAAGCTACATGGCGGGTCATTGTAAACGAGGGTATGGAAGGAGCCACCGTGCGGAACATCGCCAAAGAAGCCGGCTTGTCGCTAGGCGCGCTGAGGCATGACTTTCCTTCCCAGGAGAGCCTCTTGGCTTACGCTATGAACCTGGTGAAGGAGAGGGCAGGGCAACGTATCGCGTCTATAGCGGCTCAGGATATTCCTGCCAAGGACAAAGTACTTGGCATGCTGTTGGAAATCGTACCGACCGATGACCAAACAAGGGCGGAAATGGAGGTATGGTTTGTATTCACGGCCTATTACAGCCATAAGCGGGATAGCTTCGATGCTCAACATGACGGGATATTTAGCATGGTTAAGATTATTCTTGCTCATCTAGACCAAGCTGGGCTATTAAAGCAGGGAGCTCGGATGGACATGGAGGCGGAGATGCTGTACGCGTTGGTGGACGGCCTGGCCATGCATGCTTTGCTCGATCCGCAGCGACTGGACAAAGAGCGGGTCACCCGGGTGCTGGAAAGCTATCTGGATTCCATAAGCCATTTTCCGGCAGAAAAATAGTGAGACGTCCCGATGAGCCGGGACACCTGCCCAATCTTTCTTGGAGTTTGGCACGTATACTGTGTCATGACCTAGAGGAGGTGAGGGATTTTTGACGGCGACGGCACGTGGAAATCTGGCCCGGAAGTATCTGGGTAAGCCGGTTCGGATCAAGACAAAAACCGGAGCAGTCTTCTACGGTAAGATCGTGAAAGTAGGAAACGGCAGGCTGTATCTCAAGACCGACGCGGTTCATAGCAAAGGCAGCAAGGCCCACGCGACCTTTGCTCCGATTATTTTACCTCTGGTACTGTTCGATTTGCTGGCGATCCTGCTGCTGGAGAGAAGACCGAGACGGAGGAGAAGACGGCGGTAATCAAAAAAACGGTTGGCGCAATGAACAATTTGCCCAACCGTTTTTGATTACAAATAACTGTATTACCTACAGTTAATTCGGGAGTTGAAGCTCTTTTTGTGAATTAACTGGAAAACCTCCAGCTAAATACGAGATTTTTGCAGATATCGGCCTGAAACGGAAGATATAACTGTAGGTTTTACAGTTATTATCTATCATGAGCCATTTAGTATGGAAATTAGCTGCATGAAATCCTGTTAATCTTCTTCAGGTGCTTCGGAAATAGTCCAGTCCCATCGCTTCGCGCACCTCGGACAAGGTTTCCCGCGCAATCTCCCGGGCCCGTCTCGTCCCCTCCATGAGGATCTCGTCGAGGTCGCGAGGGTTGCCCGCATAACGGGAGCGCCGTTCGCGCATCGGCTCAAGCAGCGTGTTGAGCGAGGCCGCGAGGCGAAGTTTGCATTCGGTGCAACCGATCGATCCGCGTTCGCAGGCTTCCTGGATTTCCGGGGCTTCCGAAGGCTCGAATACTTTGTGGTATGCAAAAATCGTACACACCTCTGGATGTCCGGGATCATGTCTTCGGACCCGGGCCGGGTCTGTGACCGCCCGGCGGATTTTATGGGACAATTGTTCCGGCGTAATGTCCAGTTCTATGGCGTTGCCGAGGCTTTTGCTCATCTTCGCGTTGCCGTCGGTGCCAACCAGCCGCGGCGTTTCGCTGATCAGCGCTTGCGGTTCGGGAAATACGGGCCGGTACAGCTCATTGAACCGGCGCACGACTTTCCGGGCAAGCTCCAGATGAGGGAGTTGATCTTCGCCTACAGGGACAATCGAGGCTTTGCAGAAAGTAATGTCGGCCGCCTGGCTTACAGGATAGCCTAGAAAACCGTAATACAGTTCGTCGAGGCTGTTGCCTTTCGACTCGGATTTGATCGTAGGGTTGTGGCGCAGTGCATTTACCGTGACGAACATAGAGAAGAAAACGGTCAGTTCGGCGATTTCCGGAACCATGGATTGGACGAATATCGTAGCCTGATTAGGATCGATCCCAACCGCCAAATAGTCGAGGGCCACCTCGCGCAAATGCTCCCGGATAGAGTCCGGTCTGTCAAAATGGGTTGTCAGCGCCTGAACATCGGCGAGAAGAATATAAGAGTCATACTTGTTTTGCAGTATCACGCGGTTTTGCAAACTGCCGACGTAATGGCCGAGATGAAGTTTTCCGGTCACGCGGTCGCCCGTAAGCATCCGCTCTTTGTGTTTCTGGTTCATTTGATTTCCTCCTTAAATTGAGAACCCGATTCTCCGAAGAGAACAGGTCATTGTAAACGGGAACTGAACAGCGAATCGAGCTGCGCCACCACCAGCCATCTTCCACGGCCATCACCTCCTTGAAAAAATAAAAAAAACTCCGTCCGCATAAGGACGAAGTTATCGTGGTACCACCTTAATTGACCGTTCCGCCTCTGTAATGGGGGGAAGGGCCGTCTCGACCGGTACGGAGAATGAACCTGAACTATTATGAAATCCCGATATTCTCGATACCTGTCCCTTGATAACGGCGGGAATCCCGGCTATACCTACTTTGTCCTGGGCGGACAGTTCGGCAAAGCAACTCCGAAGGCCATTCGATCAAACGCGGAATACCGGTTCACAGCGGCCACCGGCTCTCTGAAATCCCTGCATGTCTGTCTACTTACCCTTCATCACAGTTGTTCACAAATATAGATTTATATTACTTCTACAGCCGCGCAAGGTCAACGTAAAATGAAACCGTAAGAGAAGTCTCTTTCGGCCAAGCCGGAACTCGTCTGCATAATCGGCCAAGTTCCCTCATAGACATGTATCAGTTTAGGAAATCAAACTGCAGAGGGGATGATCTCATGCGTCGGATCGCAAAGATGCTGACTATTTTGATCGTGTTAAGCATCGTACTGGCCGCATGCGGGAAAAAGGATGCCGCCGGCGTCGTCAAGGATTTGGACAAAGTGGTTACCAAATTGGAAAGCTATCAGGGCTCCGGCATCATGACGTTGTATACAGGTGAGAAGCCCCAGGAGTACAAAGTCGAGGTCTGGTATCAAAATCCGTCCTTTTACCGGATCGCGCTTACCAATGCCGAGAAGGACGTGACCCAGATCGTTCTCCGCAATGAGCAGGGCGTATACGTTCTGACTCCAAGCCTGAACAAAAGCTTCCGCTTCCAGAGCGATTGGCCGGAAAATCAGGGCCAGGTATACCTTTATCAAACATTGGTACGAAGCATTTTGAGCGACGGCTCCCGTCAATTCGTGAGCGACAAGGACAGCTATGTATTTGAAGTTGCGGCCAATTATAATACGCATGCGCTCGTGCGTCAGAAAATCTGGCTGGCAAAAGATAACTATGCGCCAAAACAGGTGCAGGTTTCGGATTCTCAGGCTAAGGTAGTCGTCGAGGTCAAATTCGACAAATTTGATTTTAACACCAAGTTCGATAATAAATCTTTCGATATGCAGCATAATCTGGATACGGCGGCCCAGGATGCCAAAGGAACGCTGCTGGAAGTCGATGAGAACGGTATGCTGGTTGAAAAGGCACCGGAGGCGGACCAGAATGAACAGGCATCGGAGGATACCGCTACTGGGGGGGAAGATGAAACAGGAAACGCTGCGCTTCCGGCAATATCCGATCCTTTTGGCGTAATCATTCCGACCTATTTGCCTGACGGTGTTGTTTATCAGGATGATAAAATCGTCGAAGACAGTGACCGGAGTCTGGTGCTTCTGCGCTATGACGGTACATATCAATTCACGCTCACGGAAACCAGGTCTCCGGACCGGACGGCCTCGCTGGTTCCCGGCGAATTGATTGACCTTGGCTTTACTGCCGGATTGTTGACCGGCGATGAACTTCAAACGTTGACGTGGACCACGGACGGCTTGGAGTTCCGGATTACGAGCGATAATCTTCCTGTCACCGAAATGGTGAAGATCGCCGCTTCTATGCAGGACCAAACGGGTAAATAATATAGTATAGTAGGCGGATTACGGACGTTCAGGTGAAATGCATCATCTGGAACCCGTCTATTCGCCTCTTTCTTCATTAGATGCCTTCTCTCGGATTTGACAGCCGCTCCCCGGGACATTACCATTAGTGTATTGTTTGAGTATTTATTTTGGAGCATGGACTTTCAATCATTAGAGAAGGTGACCTAGAAGTGCAAGTGATGTATCGACCGACCCGGGCATTAATTGATTTGGACGCATTGTATTCCAATTATGCGGAACTGCGGCAGGGATTGCCGGCAGACATGAAACTGCTCGCATGTGTAAAAGCTAATGCTTATGGACATGGCGCAGTGACTGTAGCGAAGGAACTAGAACGGTATGGAGCGGATTATCTCAGCGTCGCTTTTCTGGATGAAGCGCTGGAACTTCGCCATGCCGGGATCAAACTCCCGATCCTGGTGCTGGGATACACGCCGCCTCATGGCGTGAGAGCCGCATGGGAGCATGATATCACGTTGAATGTGTTCAGCCAGGACGTGCTGGAGTATATCGGAGACCTTGATCCTTCGGCATTTTCGCACAGACTAAAAGTCCATATCAAAATCGACTCCGGCATGGGACGCCTTGGCTTGCTTCCCGGAGAAGAAGCGGTTGCGTTCGTTCGCACTGCACAGCAGATTCCGCATCTGGAAGTTGAGGGGTTGTTCACTCACTATGCCACGGCGGATGAAGAAGACAAGAGCTATACATTGGAACAATACCGGCGTTTTCAGGACGTGGTCGATGCGCTGCGGGAGGATGGATTCCACATCCCGATTATACATACGGGCAACAGCGCCATTGCCATTGATTTGCCGGAACTGTCGTGCCGAATGGTGAGAATCGGCATCGCTTTATACGGTCTTTATCCTTCAGACGAAGTCGAGAGGGACCGTATTAAGCTAAGCCCCATTTTAACGTTGAAGACGGAATTGGTGAGGGTCAAAACGATGCCCCCCCATTCCGCCATTAGTTACGGGGCTAAATATGTAACCGACCGGGAGGAAAGAATAGGTACGCTCCCGATCGGCTATGCCGACGGTTATTCCCGGATGCTTGGCGGCAAGGCGCAAGTATTGATACGCGGACGCCGCGTTCCTGTGGTCGGAACAATCTGTATGGACCAATGTATGGTATCGCTACAACCTTTGGCCGATATGGCCGAAGAAATTCAAGCCGGCGAGGAGGTTGTGCTCATCGGCCAGCAGTCCGGCGGGCAAATTACCGCAGACGAACTGGCCTCCGCATTAGGAACCATCCACTATGAGTTGGTATGCATGCTGGCCCATCGTGTTCCCCGAGTGTACGTCAGCTCAGGGAAATCCGATATTGTGGTCAACCCTCTTTTGCCATAAAACCAGAGGGTATGACAAAAACCAACAAAACTTTTTTCCTGTATGAAGGAATTTATGCCAGTACTAGCGAATGAATAAACATGGAAATGATCAGGTATGTACGGCAATGTCATTTTTGTTTATAATGAGATGCAGCATACTTGATATACTGACGGCATATACTTCTTTTGTATATATTTCCTTGAATAATGCTATACTGAATGACAAGGAATCAGGGTCGACAAGGTTTTGGGGGTGGAAGTTAGGGATGGCCAACATGCATAACACCAAAAGAATCATGATTAGTTTACCGGATCATCTTTTGCAAGAAGTGGATGGAATCGTGGCGATGGAGAATTCCAATCGCAGCGAGTTGATCAGGCAGGCCATGAAACTGTACTTGAATGAGCGGAAGAAAAGATTTATCCGTGAATCGATGCAGCGCGGCTATATGGAGATGGCAAAAATCAATTTGTCCATGGCCTCTGAAGCATTCCATGCGGAGGAAGATGCAGACATCACTCTGGACCGCCTAGTAAGCGGGGTGTAACCATTGATCGTAAAGCGCGGCGACGTTTTTTTTGCAGACCTCTCCCCTGTGGTAGGTTCCGAGCAGGGAGGGGTAAGACCGGTGCTTATTATCCAGAATGATATCGGCAACCGATTCAGCCCTACGGCGATCGTTGCCGCCATCACGGCACAAATTCAGAAAGCGAAGCTGCCGACTCATGTAGAGATCGATGCGGCGACGCATGGATTTGACCGGGATTCCGTTATTTTGCTGGAACAAATCCGCACGATCGACAAACAGAGATTAACCGACAAAATTACGCATTTAGACGAAGAGACGATGAAAAAGGTGAATGACGCTTTGTTGATCAGTCTCGGTTTAATTGATTTTTAACTATACAGCCAGGCAGGGTCGATGATCCTTGCCCGGCCGGGCGCTCCGAACGGCTTGTTCGGGGCGCTTTTTTCTGCTTGAAAAAAGCAGCGGCATGCCTCTATGAAAGAAGCAAACCGCTGTTGATGTATCGTATTGCTTGAAGTGATATCAATCCGTGCGCAATGCGTAGATCGGCCTCAGCTTGGCGGCCTTGTTGGCCGGGATCATGCCGAATAGGATACCGATGAATAAGGAGAACCCGAATGATATAAACACGATCGGCATGGAAACCGAGGTGGAAAGGGAAGAGTAATGACCGATCAATGAGCTTGCTCCATAGCCGAGCCCGACCCCGATCAAACCTCCAAGGCCGCTTAATGCCGTGGACTCGACCATAAACTGCAACAGAATGTTTCTCTTTTTTGCTCCGATAGCCTTGCGTATTCCGATCTCACGCGTCCGTTCGCTCACGGAGACGAGCATAATATTCATAATCCCGATCCCGCCTACTAGCAGGGAAATGCCGGCTATTCCGCCTAGCGCAAGCGAGAGCATTTGCGTCGTGGAGTTTAAAGTGTCGAGCATTTCCTGAGAATTAAATACGGTGTAGGCATTATCCGCGTTCAAGAACTTTTTATCGAGCGCGGCCTCCAGCGCCGTTTTTACTTGATCGATTTGCTTCGTATCTTCAATCTGAACGGTGATAGAACGGACGCCCCGGCTTCGCAGAAAGCGTTCCGCCGTGCTGATCGGAATCAGGATTTTATTATCGTTGGAACCGGTCAGGCTGGAACCCTTCGATTCCAGCAGGCCGACGATTTTGAAGCTGGTCCCGTTTAACTGGATACTTTGGCCGACGGGATCTGCCGTTCCAAGAAAGGTGCTGGCCGTTTCAGTCCCGATCAAAGCGACCTTCATCCTGAATTCATTGTCCAGATCCAGAATGTAACGCCCGGCCTGGACGTGGAAATCCTGCACCTCTTCATACGACGGCGCAATGCCCTCGATGGACACGGTATCGTTGACCGTGTCTTTTTTGGCTGTGGCGGACCCGCTCACCACGGGGGATACCGCCTTTACTCCCTCGATGTCGGCAAGCTGCATCGCTTCCTCGTAAGACAGCGAAGTCGTATTCCCGCGTCCGGTAATGCTGACGGTCAACAAATCCGTACCCAGACCTTCGAGCTGTTCCGTGATTTGTGAGGTAGTTCCTTGCCCCACGGATACAAGCGTAATGACGGAAGAAACCCCGATAATGATGCCAAGCATGGTCAGCAATGACCGTATCTTTGAACCGATAATACTTTTCCAGGCCATTTTGATGCTTTGCAGCAAATTCATACCGCAAGCCCCCGATCCTCGACGATCATCCCGTCCTGAATGCTGATGATTCGCTTGGCCTGCTCCGCAATGGAGAGGTCGTGGGTAATGATAATGATCGTATGTCCCAGCCGGTTGAGTTCTTTCATTTTTTCCATAACTTCGATCCCGGTTTTGCTATCCAGCGCTCCAGTGGGCTCATCGGCCAAGAGTACGGGGGGATTTCCTGCGATTGCTCGCGCAATGGCTACCCGCTGCTGCTGTCCGCCGGACAGCTCGGAGGGCTTATGATGCATCCGGTCGGCCAAACCAACCAGGCCAAGCGCTTCCTCGATGGCTTTTTTTCGCTCTTTGGACGGTACATTGCGGTAAATAAGAGGGAGCTCTACATTTTCGAATGCCGTAAGCTTGGGTAGAAGATTGAACTGCTGGAAGATGAATCCGATCTTTTCATTTCGGATCACGGCCAGTTTATTGTCCGATAGCTTTTTGACATCTTGGCCATCGAGCAGATAAGTTCCTTCATTAGCTATATCCAGGCAGCCGAGCATGTTCATCAAGGTAGATTTGCCGGAACCGGAAGGACCGATGATGGCCACAAATTCTCCCCGATGAATCTGGAAACTGATGTCACTGAGAACGGGAACAAGCTCTCCGGCCATGCGGTAGCCGTGTCCGAGAGAGGAAACGCTGATCATAGGCTGCTGCAATTCAGACACTATCTTCCACCTCCGCCGCGTCCGGATCCTCCGGTGGACATGTCGCCGCCAGGCATCCCTCCGCCACCGCCGGACATACCTCCACCGCCGCCTGGAAATCCTCCGCCGTCAGGGGCAGCGCCGCCTCCGAATCCACCGAAGCTGCCTTGCATCATTTGTTCCTGCTGCTGATTTGCTGAGGAGGATGTACTGATGACCGTCGGAATGACGACCTCGTCTCCTTCATTCAACCCGCTGACGATTTCGATGGAGGTTTCATTATGGACGCCGATTTCGACTTCCCGCATGTTTGCTCTGCCGGTGTTTCTTGTTCTTTGCTGGGACGAGGCATTAGGTTTGCCGGCAGTGGCGTCTTGCGAACTGTCGGCCGGCGGCCCAATCGGCATTTCCCGCTCACTCGTCGCTGGGGTCTGCATTTCCCCGTCGCCCGTCGGTTGGGACGGCATATTCGCATCCCCGGTCGCCGGGCTTCTTCCGCCGGTACGATCGCCCGCTGAGGCCGACTCCGTATCCGCCGACGGCAGAATCACGAAGTAGGTGTCGTCTCTTTTTTGTACGGCTTCCACCGGTAAGGTCAGAATGTCACTTTTGTCCGAAAGGACAATCGACGCTTCAGCCGACATGCCGACCCGCACGCCGTCAGACTGATTCAATTTGACCGTCACGTCGAACAGGGACACTCCATTGGAAGCGGAGCCTTCATTCGCAATGGCGGACACTACGCCGTCAATGCTCTGGTCAGGAAGCGCATCGAGTTGAACGGTCGCCTTCATCCCGATTTTTACTTGCGGGATATCCAACTCGTCCACTTGAATTTGAACGCTCAAATTTTGATAATCGTTAATTACGAATAGTTCACTTCCGCTATTCGCCTTTTCGCCCGCTGTTATGCTGACCGTAGTAACGGTACCGTCCATAGGCGAAACCAAAGGATCCGGAGGAACCATATCTTCCTTGATTGAAGCTATTTCTTTCTCGGTGCTCTTGATGTTTAATTCCTGTTTATTGATGGATTTCTGAACCTCGTTCAACGCTTCCTCGGAGGCCCCCTCATAAACCTGGCGTTTGTATTGTGCTTGCAAATCCAGCAGATCCATTTTTTGCGACTCTAAGGAGCTCTCTTTGGTTTCAAGGCTATCCGATAGGTCTTCGGCCTCAAACGTCAACAAAGTCTGGCCTTTTTTGACGATATCGCCGGCTTTGACCAGTACTTCTTTGACTTTGCCTTCATCTTTGGTGCGCACGTTCTGGCTGTCCGTCGATATTACCGACCCGGAGCCCGATACACTGACAAGGATGTTCCCTTTGGCTACCTTGGTCGTCCGTTGAACGGGCGTGTTTGCTTCCGTATTTTTGTCCGGAAGAATCAGCAGCAGGACTGCCAGGGAAATTAATATAATACCAACCGCGCCGCCGCCTATCCATATCCATTTTTTCTTTTTCATCGGCTCACTCCAACTTCCCAGGGGTTTATGAGACATAAGATCGTATGTATCAAGAACCATCGTAAGCGGCCAAGATTAAAGCAATCTGAAATGAAACTTAAAGCTATCTGAATCCAAACTTAAAGTTAGCTGAAAATTTTGCCATTCTATAGCAGACTTCAATGCATAAAAATGCGTGTTCAAAAAATCGGCGTTTCCGAGTTAACGATTTTCATTGCTTCGTGATCCAAGATGACTTTTTGAATAACCTCCTAAAAATGGTTGGCGCCAAACAGTTAGATGAAGTACAATAATCATAGTTTATGGAGGAGGTACTTTTTTAATGGATCAGAATCCGTCAGATCAGTATCAATATTCGACGTTTAATAATTACCCGCAGGGCTACACGCCTGCGCCGCAAGGACCAGCCAAAACAAATGGAAAATCGATCGCTTCGCTCGTTCTGGGTATTTTGTCCATCGTAATCCCTTACGTAGGTTTTCTTATGGGAATTGTGGCTATCGTGTTCGCCAGCCTGTCATTTAAAGAGCTGAAAAGAACCGGGGAGCAGGGACGCGGTCTATCGATCGCCGGCCTGGTTTGCGGAATTATCGGTACGGCGATTTACGGTATCATTTTGTTGCTTCTGATTTTGGCCGTATTTATTTTTGCATCCGCAGGGATGGAGAACTACTCCACATTTTAATGAAGCAAGAAGGAAGGAACACCGCCGCCTGTACTTGGGTATCAGGTCCGGTGTTTTTCTTGTTTTTGCGGGGATGGCAATCACAAAACCGCACCGGCGCTGGAAAAGGCGAAGGAAGTTTGTGATAATAAAGAGATAAGGCATTTTTTGAATGAAAGAGGGATATCATTGTCGCAATCGCAATCGGATACGAACGCAACACAGGAGAAGCAAGGGTCGGGAGACCGTGAACGTATTGTGCAGCAGGTGGCAAAGGAGCTTACTCTGTCCCTGAAGCAGGTACGGACTACGATTTCGTTGCTGGATGAAGGGAACACGATTCCGTTTATTGCCCGGTACCGGAAAGAGATGACGGGCGAGCTCGATGAGAACCAGCTTCGCGATATCGAGGAACGTACGAACTATCTCCGGAACCTGGAAGAACGGAAAGCGGAGGTTATCCGCATCATCGCGGAGCAGGACAAGCTGAGTGAAGAGTTGGAGGCAGCCATACGCAAAGCGGTCAAGCTTCAGGAAGTGGAAGACTTGTACCGTCCTTACCGGCAGAAACGGAAGACACGGGCCAGCGTCGCCAAGGAAAAGGGACTTGCCCCCCTTGCCGAATGGCTGCTTTCCCTGCCGAAACAGGGCAATGCTTTGACGGAAGCCGCTAAGTATATCCAGCCTGACAAAGGCGTTGAAACGGCGGAAGAAGCATTGCAAGGCGCTATGGATATCGTGGCGGAAAATATGGCGGATGAAGCAGCGACGCGGGCTTGGGTCCGCAAGTATACGATGGATCACGGCATGATGGTATCCGAGGCGAAGTCGCCGGAGGCCGAGTCCGTGTACGAGATGTATTATAACTACCGGGAAGCGGCCAAAAGAATGCCTTCTCACCGGATTCTTGCGATGAATCGTGGAGAACGGGAAGAGGTGCTCAAGGTCTCGCTCGAAGTCGAAAATGAGCCGATACACCGCTATATCGCGGGACGATGGATCAAGGGCGGCTCCGCGGTGGGGGACGTGCTTCACGCCGTTGTGGAAGACGCTTATAAGCGCCTCATCGCCCCTTCCATCGAGCGTGAAGTGCGCGGCGAGCTGACGGAAAGAGCCGAGCAACAGGCGATTTCCATCTTTGCCGGCAATTTGCGCAGCCTGCTGCTGCAGCCTCCGGTCCGCGGCAAAGTCGTGCTCGGCGTCGATCCGGCCTACCGGACCGGCTGCAAGCTTGCGGTCGTAGACGATACAGGCAAATTGCTCGAGGTTGCGGTGACCTATCCGACACCGCCGAACAACAAGAAGCGGGAAGCGGCCGCCAAGATTAATGAGCTGATCGACCGGTACGACGTATCGCTGATCGTTGTCGGCAACGGAACCGCTTCGCGCGAGACGGAACAGTTCGTGGCGGAAATCATCGCGGAACGGAAGGATAAGCAGCTCGCTTATTTGATCGTCAATGAAGCCGGGGCGAGCGTGTATTCCGCCTCCAAATTGGCGCAGGAAGAATTCCCCGATCTCGACGTTGCCGAGCGGAGCGCCGTTTCGATTGCCCGCCGGCTGCAGGATCCGCTAGCCGAGCTCGTCAAGATCGAACCGAAGGCGATCGGGGTCGGGCAGTATCAGCATGACGTATCCCAGAAGCACCTGGACGAAAGTTTGACCACGGTCGTGGAGTCGGCTGTAAACCATGTCGGGGTTGACGTGAATACGGCTTCTCCGTCACTGCTCTCGTACGTCTCGGGAGTAAATGCGACGACGGCCAAGAACATCGTCAAATTCCGCGAAGAGAACGGGCGGTTCCGCAGCCGGAAACAGCTGCAGAAGGTGCCGCGGCTCGGCGCCAAAACTTATGAGCAGTGCATCGGGTTCATGCGGATCAGCGAAGGCGAGCATCCGCTTGACCGCACGCCGATTCACCCTGAATCGTATGAGGTGGTGAACCGGTTGTTCGCGGAGCTGGGCGTGAGTCTCGATCAGCTCGGCTCCAAGGAACTGGCGGCGAAGCTGGCCTCGCTGAGTCCCGAGACGCTGGCGGACCGGCTGGAAGTCGGAGTACCGACTTTGCGCGACATTCTCGATAGCCTTCAGCGTCCGGGCCGCGATCCTCGCGAGGAACTGCCGCTTCCAATCTTCCGCACCGACGTGCTGAAGATTGAAGATTTAGCACCGGGCATGGAGCTTCAAGGCACGGTGCGCAACGTGATCGATTTCGGCGCCTTCGTCGATATCGGGATCAAGAACGACGGACTCGTTCACATTTCCCAATTGAGCGAAGGCTTCGTGAAGCATCCGATGGACGTTGTATCCGTCGGCGACAATGTGACCGTCTGGGTGCTCAACATCGATATCAATAAAGGCCGGGTCGGATTGACCATGCGCAATCCGAAGGGCCGCCAGGACTAGCGAGACGCAAGGCAAAAAAAGCCCGCCGATTCCGGCGGGCTTTCATTTTGGTTTGGCTCCTTGTCATGGGCAGCAGGCTCCCTGACACAGATAGGCTGCTTACTTACTGCAAGTTGCTGGATTCGTTGTTTCCGTCGCGGCGATTATAATAGAAAAACCAGCAATCATTGAGCAGACGGATCTGGCGGCGGTCACGCTTATGGAAGGCGCGCATGATTTGGTTGCTGAGCCATTTGGGCAACACGATCTCCTCCTCCGGCGCTATTTGTAGGTAGCATATGGGTGAATGCCGGAAACGGTGCATGTCCAAGTCTCTGCTTATGAAGTTACGCGATGCCTTCTTCTTCGTACCACTGTTCCAATTGAGCTTGAAGGGCGCGAATTTCCGTCAGGAGAGAGATCAGCGGATAATTTTCTTCCTGGATGGAGGAGAACGCCGATTCCAGTTCATTAATATAATCCAGGCCGCCGGTAATTTGCAGCGATTCTTGCAGCAGATCCAGGCCGTCGCATTCCGCGATGGCTTGCGGCAAGGATGGAATTTGCTCTGCCGTCAATTTGTCGATCTCTTTATTCAGCCGCAGGTTCAGTGCGCTTAACTGATAGGCGTAGTCGCCGGGCATTTCCACGAACAATAGTTTCCGGTCCTGCTGTAAAATAACGTATCTCATAACGGCCATGTCACATTGATCTCCTTTTCGTTCATTCCTACTTGACAGTGTAGCGTAAGGAGAAGTTAAAATTCAAGTACATCCTAAGAACAGGGAGGAGTTTAAACCTTGAACGACAAGCAGCTTCAAATCTGGGTGGAAGAGATTTCACTCCGCAGTTTCGGCGTGCCGTTCCGTCATCGGGCCAGGTTTAACGGACGGCTCAGAACGACCGGGGGAAGGTATTTTATGAAGAGCCATGATATCGAAATTAATCCAGCCCAGTTGGAAACCTACGGAATGGACGAAGTGGAGAAGATCATCAAACATGAGCTGTGCCACTACCATCTGCATTTGACCGGGCGTGGATACAGACATCGTGACCCGGAGTTCAAGGCGCTGCTGCAAAAAGTGGACGGAAGCCGCTACTGCCAGTCACTGCCGGGACAAGCCCGGCGTAAACCGCTCCCTTACCGGTATAAGCTGGTTTGCTCCAGCTGCGGGATGGAATATCTTCGTAAACGCCGGGTAGACCCGAAGCGCTACCGATGCGGCAAATGCAAGGGAGTTCTGAAACTGGGCAATGTGTGAGGAGGGTCTTCCTAAACCAAGGAGAAGATAGTGGAATATGCTATAATAAAAATACCAAAATTCAAGGAGTGATATCCGTGGCCAAATCGCAAGCGCAGAAATTGCGACAGAAACAGGTCCGGGAAGGAAAACGGAATCCGGAGCTAAGCCGCAGCCCGTTCGCCTTCACCGACATGAGAACGAGAAAAACGAAGAGTAAGCAGGAGCAACTGAACACGAGCAAGCATAAGAACCGGATTTCCTATTATGGAGATGATGGTTCTTTTTTATTTTTATGAGAATGCTCCGGATCTTGACCTTTGGCCATCGTAAAAAACACTTCATAACTTTCCCGAGGTTCGGAGGTTTCGTTTTTTTGATGCTTCATGCAAAACTGATAGATCCAATCCGTTAATTCCTTCGCTTCATCCTTCGTTAAAAAAATATCGTGATTCATTAGCGTTCCCGTAGGCGATGGCCCCTGGTTCGCAAGCAAAAAGCGTTTTTTGCTTTCCTCAAACAGATTACTCAGCAAGTTTTGCGTTTCGGATAAAAACACCTGTTGCACGGTTTCGTCAAACTCGCTCTTTTTGATCGTAATCTGCCCTTGGAACGGTTCGTAATATTTGGCGGTGATTCCGTTTACGAGCTTGGTGTCCACCAAGGAAACCAGGCCGATGCTCTCCAGTTTCTTTACATGATAATGTACCTTGGCCGGAACCTCATGCAGCGAATCGGCAATTTCCTTAACGGTTGCCGGACGGCCCGCTTTCTGGAATTCGTTCATGATTTGAATGCGGTACGGGTCCGAGTAAATTCGGATTTCTTCCAGTGTTTTGAGTTCCTTGTACATTTTTTTCCCCCGAAGTGCTATCTGAATTTGTAATAAATTCTTATTTGTTATTAGTATAACGCATGATCGGGAGAGCACACAAAGGATTATGAGGGTCACAGTTGCATGAAGCTGCGGTGCTTGAGCAACAAAATGCCCGGTATGATCAAAAGAACGCCGAATGTCAGGTAGAGAGAGTGAATTTGCATCCATTCTCCCATCATTCCCGCAAGCATGCTGCCAAGCGGTATGGCACAGGTGCATATCATGCTGAAAAGCGCACCCACTCTTCCAAGTAGCTCTCTTGGTACGGTTTCCATGAAATAGGTGGTTGCCGGCGTGCTGGACAGCGAAACCGCAACGCCCATTCCGAAACTGAATACCGCGGCGAGATAAAGGGGATGAATCGGAATATAGGCCGGTAAGTACAAAAGCGCATAATTTCCGCCCAGAAGCATAAACCCGGCAATGATCAGGTGGCTCTTTTTGTAGGAGCTTCCTTTCTTGCTAAGCCAGAACCCGCTAAGTACCATGCCGCAGAGAAGCGTTATTCCCAGCAGGCTGAGGCCGGCAGGTCCGGATTTCAGGATTTCGTCGACGTATACCGGATTAAGTACGTTGTAGGCCGATAAACAAAGATTTACGTAAGCGGCGGCAAGTACGATGGTTAAGATCAGTTTGTTGGCAAAAACGAATTTCAACCCTTCTTTGATCTCCTGAAAGAGCGTCGATTCTTCCGTGCTTTCGGTGTCTTTAGGCTCGGGGGGGATACGAATCAGCCCAATGAATGCCGCCGCTGCGAAAAAGGTCAATCCGTCGATCAATATTGCACCGGAAATACCGGCGAGTGCGATAATGCCACCGGCAACCGCCAGACCGGCGAGCTCGGAAATTCGGGAAATGGAAGTACTGATGGAGTTTCCGCTCATGAGTTTTTCCTTGGGGAGAAG
This sequence comes from Fontibacillus forbon, assembly GCF_046559655.1. NCBI lineage: Bacteria > Bacillati > Bacillota > Bacilli > Caryophanales > Paenibacillaceae > Fontibacillus > Fontibacillus forbon. Next base: position 491,135 of record NZ_JBKGFV010000005.1, read on the forward strand.
ACGGGGAACCAGCGCCATTTCGGCGGGAGAGGAGAAGCATTCCAATGTGGAAATCAGGAACGTAAGTACGTAAAGATGCCATGGCCTGAGCAAGGACGAGGCGTACAAGAAGGCGGTAAGGACGACTAAAAGCCCTCTGCCCACGGAAGCCAAAAGCACCACATGCCGTTTGGACCAACGGTCTACCAGCGCACCAGTAAAAAAGCTGAACAAAATGCTCGGTACGTAGTTTAAGGCAAACAAGGATCCCATCATTAACTTCGAGCCGGTTAGCATGTAGACCATCCAACTGTACGCGATTGAATCGATGGAGTCTCCAAACCGGGAAATGACCCTGGCGGCCAGCAAATACATGAACGGTCTGTGTTCGGTTAATCCTGCCAATCTTTTTGTTTTTGGTAATGCTTCTACAGTCATGAGCAGCAATCTCCTTTAGTGAAAAGTGTTGTAAAATATTTTTAACGTTAAATTTATTTTATCGATAAAAATATTTATTTCAAGACCTGAAATTGGTAAATTTCCAAAACTTTTCGTTTGTTTTATCTGGGGGAGAAACGGCTTTCATTATTGACTTCGATACGGAAACGTGATAAATTAAAACATGTTCTGATTGTAATATTTCTGCTATTCCCTGATAGCTCAGTTGGTAGAGCACTCGACTGTTAATCGAGTTGTCACAGGTTCGAGTCCTGTTCGGGGAGCCATTTTCTTGGAGAGATACCCAAGTGGCTATAAGGGGACCCTCTGCTAAGGGGTTAGACTGCGTAAGCGGTGCGAGGGTTCGAATCCCTCTCTCTCCGTTCTGAATTACATCGATGAAACGGCCTGCCGGATTGCCCGGCGGGCCGTTTTTTTGCATAGGAGTTAATACTGCTCAAATAGTCGACTGCTAAACTGGTAGACAAGACTTATATGAGGCAGGTGGAAAACATGGGCTACTACCCAATCATCGCTTCCGTAACGAAAGAGGAGCAGTTTGAGCAAGTTCTCCAGAGCGAGGTTACAAGGGTAAATTTGATGATAGGACATATCGGGAATATCGAGGAGTTCATCTCCCGGCTTCACGATGCGGGCAAGCAGGTGTATGCCCATATCGAGATGATTGCCGGACTTGGAAGAGATGCTCATTCCATTGCTTATTTATGCGACAAGTTCAAAGCCGACGGCATCGTTACGACAAAATCCAGCGCCATAGCAGCAGCGAAGCAGGCAGGCATCAAAAGCATTCAGCGCATTTTCGCGATCGATACCGCCGCAATGACAACGGCGGTGAAGATGATTAACAATGGGAATCCCGATGAAGTGGAACTGATGCCCGGCCTGATGCCGCGGGTGACAAGGGAATTGAAAAGCATGATAAAACAGCCGTTGATCGTAGGCGGGCTGATTCGTCATGAACATGAAATCATTGAAGCTCTGGCAAGCGGCGCGGACTATATTTCCTCCGGCGATCCGCTCATGTGGAAGCAGATGAAGGCAAAGGCAGAAGCGGGAAGTTTGATCGGTTAATGCAAGGCGTAACCGGCATTCCGGGTGTTTACACAAAAATTACATCGGCTTGATGATACGATGACAAACCCGGCTTATACTTTTCTTGTAACCAACGTTTACTGTAATTACGGGTTGAGACCAGGAGAAAACCCTTGTTCGGTAATGAGGATACGGCAAGACCTTAATGGGTCTTCTTCCGCATCCCATTGCTTCGGGCAAGGGTTATTTTGTTTGAAAGGAGCAGCTTGGTAAACAAATGCAGCAGACCCACTTGCGTGATTATTCCAGTTATCTGTTTGATCTTGACGGCACGATTTATGTTGGCGATAAGGTATTGGACGGAGCAGCCGCAACGATTCAAGCCTTGCAGGAATCAACGAAAAAGACGATGTTCGCCACGAATACTACGTTGTACACCAGGGAGGAAGTGCGGGACAAGCTAGCGGGCTTCGGCATTTCTTGCAAGACGGAGGAGGTTATCACTGCCTTATCGGTTGCAGGCATGTATTTCCGAGATTTTGCGACGGGATCCAAGGTGTTTCTTCTCGGATGCGATGCGATGGAGGAGGAGATGCGCCGTTTCGGAATTGCGGTTACCGGGGAAGTGATGCAGGCCACTCATGTGCTTGTTGGGTTGGATCGGACCTTCGATTTCGATAAAATGACCGCCGTCGTGAATGCCATAAGGAACGGTGCGCAGCTGGTTGGCGCCAATCCCGATCCTTTTTGCCCGGTAGAAGAAGGCGTCATTCCGGACACCTGGGCTTTCATAAAGGCAATCGAAACAGCGAGTGGAATTCCGGTTAGCGTAACACTCGGTAAGCCCACAAATTATTACGCTTCTTATGCCCTGAAACAGCTCCGGAATGGTCCGGAAAAATGCCTGATGGTCGGTGACCGGCTGGATACGGACATCGCTTTGGGAAAAAGCATCGGGATGCATACCGCGCTTGTGCTTACCGGCGTGGATTCGCGGGAATCGATTGCGCGGACGGGGATTCATCCCGATTACGTCTGCTCTTCCATCAAAGACATTCTGGAAGAACATCGGTTTGAACCTGAAGCAAATTTTTATCCTGGCAATAACCTTCATCTTTCGATGAAGGAAGGAATATAAGCTTGTCTTAAATTAAGGAGGGAGAAACATGAAAAAGTTCAGTCTTCTCATCGTTGCTGTGATGCTCTTGCTTTCGGCATGCGGCAACGCCGGCAGCACCAAAGGAAACAGCGGTAACAGCGTCGCATCGGCAGAGCAAGGAACGGAAGGAAACAAAGAGCAAAAAACGTCCGGGGAAGAGAAGCCCGTGGAACTCAGCTTCTATTTTCCGGTAGCGGTAGGGGGACCGATTACCGGCTTTATCGATAAGCTGGCCGCGGATTTCCACCAGGAGAATCCGTCGATTACGGTGAAACCGATTTACGCAGGCAGTTATCAGGATACGATGACCAAGGTCGTTACGGCGGTGCAGGGCGGCAATTCGCCTGATTTGGCCGTGTTGCTCTCCACCGAGTTGTACAGCCTGCTCGAAATGAACGCGCTTGAAGAACTGACCCCGCGTTTTTCGCAGGACTATTTTAACGGATTCTATGAAGCGTTTATGAGCAATACCAAATCCGGCGACCAGGTATGGAGCGTGCCGTTCCAACGCAGCACCATTGTCATGTACTATAACAAAGACCTGTTTAAAGCAGCGAATCTGGATCCGGAGAAGGCGCCGGCCAACTGGAACGAACTGAGGGATTATGCCGAAAAATTGACGGTCAAGGACGGTTCGGGTGCAGTAAGCCAATGGGGCCTGGAAATTCCGAGCACGGGTTATCAGTATTGGATGCTTCAAGCTCTTTCCCTTCAGACCGGCACCAACATCGTATCCAACGACGGAACCGAGGTTTATTTCAATAAACCGGAAGTTAAGGAAGCTTTGCAATTCTACGTCGATTTGGGGCGTAAAGACAAAGTAATGCCGGAAGGGGTGCTGGAGTGGGCGACGGTTCCTTCCGATTTCATCAGCGGCAAAACGGCGATGATGTTCCATACGACGGGGAATTTGTCCAAGGTGAAGTCCGACGCGAAGTTCGATTTCGGGGTATCTTATCTCCCGGCCAACAAAAATTACGGCTCGCCAACTGGCGGGGGCAATCTGTACGTATTTAAAGACATTCCGGAGGAGCGGAAAGCGGCTGCCATCAAATTCATCGAATTTCTTACGGAGCCGGAGCGTGTCGCACAATGGTCCATCGATACGGGGTATGTAGGTACAACAAAAGCAGCCTATGATACGGAACTTTTGAAAAACTACGTAGCCGGGTTCCCTCAAGCCGCAGTGGCGCGCGATCAGATGGAATATGCTTCAAGCGAACTGTCCACCTACCAAAATGGTCAGATAACCAAGCTGTTTAACGATAATATCCAATCCGCGCTGCTCGGGGAAATGACTCCGGATGAGGCGCTTGAGAAGTCGCAGCAGCAGGCGGACGGAATTCTGAAGAAATACCGCAAATAAACAACGATTATAGTGAAGAAAGAAGTGAGACGTTCGTGACACGGCACTTGCTGCAAGTATTCCGCAGATACAATTGGAAGGATAACATTCTGGCTTATGCCCTGCTGCTTCCTTCGCTTGTTTTTCTAGTCCTATTTACATTCTACCCCATGATCAAAGTGTTGGATTGGAGCTTTTATACGTCCGCCATGAACGTAAAGCAGTTTGTCGGTCTGGAGCTCTATGGGCAGGTTTTTCAGGATGAAGTCTTTTTAAAGGTACTCCGCAATAATATGCTGCTTGCGCTTGTGACCGTGCCGGTGAGCATCTTGCTTGCGTTATACATGGCGGTTTGGGTCAACGGCAAACTGCGGGGAAGGAGCCTGATCCGGGCAGCGCTCTTTTACCCGACGCTGATTCCGATGATTGCGATCGCAAACATCTGGCTGTTTATTTATACGCCGGATTACGGACTCCTGGATAAATTCCTGGGTTTGTTCGGCGTGGGAGGTCCAAGCTGGCTTGGGGATCCCGCATGGGTGCTTATATCCATGATGATCATGCTGATTTGGAAGGAGGCCGGATATTTTATGATTTTCTTTCTGGCCGGTCTCCAGGCTTTGCCCAAGGAGGTTTACCAGGCCGCCGAGATGGACGGAGCGGGACCGATTCGGAAGTTTCGAACCATTACGCTCCCTTTGGTAATGCCGACCACGCTGTTTGTTCTGATTATTGCAACAACGAATTCCTTTAAGATGGTCGATCATCTGTACATCATGACCAAGGGCGGCCCAAACAATGCGAGCAACCTGCTGCTTTATCATATTTATGAAACGGCATTCAGCTTTTGGGATATGGGAAAGGCGTCCGTATTAACTGTGATTCTGCTCGTCATTCTGCTGGTCATTTCGATCTTCTATTACGGATATCTGGACAAGCGGATTCACTATTAGAGAGGAGTAAAAGCGATGCACCGCCTGATGAACCAAATCGCCATATCCATACTTGCGATCATTTTCGCCGTTCCATTGATCTGGGCCGCTGTAACCTCCGTAACGCCGGCGGATGAAATGCTTACAAGGGCCAATCCGTTTGCCGTAACGCATGCTACGTTCGCAAATTATGTCCATGCATGGCAAAGTATTCCTTTCCCCGTATACTTTTGGAATACCTTGCTGATCGTAGCCGGTGTGCTGTTCGTACAGTTACTGACGTTGACGTTGGCGGCATATGCATTTGCCAGAATACGTTTTTTCGGTCAAGGATTGTTATTCGTTCTGTTTCTTGTTCAGATCATGATTCCCCCGGATATTCTGATTTTTCCTAACTATACGATTATGAAAGAACTCCATCTTATCGATACGAAATGGGCGGTTATGATTCCGTTTTGGGCTTCGTCCTTCGGCATCTTTCTGCTTCGGCAGACTTTTAAGCAAATCCCTTTTGAGCTGGATGAGGCGTCAAGAGTGGACGGCTGCAGATGGTGGCAAAGTTTGCGGCACGTATATCTGCCTTCCGCGCGGCCGACTTATGTCGCGTTTGCGCTGATATCGATCAGCACCCACTGGAGCAATTTCATGTGGCCGCTCATCGTGACCGATTCCGTGCATAACCGGCCCCTGACCGTAGGGATCGCTATCTTTGCCCAATCGTTCGAAACCGGTGCGCAGTGGGGAACGGTTACCGCTGCGACCCTGATGGTCATTGCTCCTTTGCTGGTCGCGTTCTTCTTTTTCCAGAAACAGTTTGTCGAAAGCTTTATGCACGCCGGCATCAAGTAAACCGAACTGAATAAAACGGGGTAGGAGACGTGGAGAAAACCCTTTATGCAACATAGGACCGCTTATTGGCTTTTTTGCGGGTTCCTGCTTGTTGGATAAAGGGTTTTTATCGTTTTCGCCGCGAAAAAGAGAGGAAGAAAACCATGAGATCCTGTATAAAGTATTTAAGCCTTTGCCTGCTTGTCGCACTTCTCGGGAATACCGTCCTATCCCTGGCTTTGCCGCTATCTTCGGCGGCCGCCGCGGAACCCGGCCGAAAGATGATGAACGTCGCCAGGACTTTGACGGCACCGGTGATTGACGGCAAATTCGATGAATCATTCTGGTCTCTGACGGAAACATTGGAGATGCCTTTAGGTGAAGGACTAGGCACTCCGGCCAAACTCGGGTTACTCTGGGATCATCAATATCTGTACATCGGTATGGAGATGGAGGATGAGCAGTTGGTAACGGATGCATCCGGTTCTTGGTTTGAACAGGACAGCGCCAGCTTGTTCTTCGATCCCACTCTTCATCAATCCGCTCCGTATATGGACAGCGATATGCAAGCGGGCTTTGTGTACAAGCCGAATACGACAACGCCGGAGTTCCATTTTGGTGCGGCGCTTGGCAATCACGGGAATAAGGATGAGAAGAACATATTGAGAGCTATTCAAACGGCAGATCATGGCTGGTCATTGGAGGCCGCAGTGCCTTGGAGCATGCTGGAGATGAATCCGGTCCTCCAGAAGCAGTTGGGCTTTGAGGCCACGGCTACTGACCGGTATGGGGCCGATGCTGCTGCGCAGCGGGTCAATGCCTGGAGCGCGTATCAATCAAGTTCCTTCTGGAACGATACGCAAGGGTATGGCATCCTTACGCTAACCAATGATCATCCCGTTTCGGGGATCGTTAATCCGATACTGCTTGAAGAGAATTTCGATGCCTATGGAACCGGAGATATTCCTTACGGATGGATCTCGGACGTGAACGAAGGGAGCACTCCGTTTTCGGTAGTTCAAGATACCTATGGCAACGGTAGAATGACATTTGCCGGAACAGCGTCCAACAAGCAGGGACGCATCAGCGCTCCGGTTCAGTGGGACAATTACACGGTTGAGGCCGACGTTCGTTTTGACAGCGTGTTGAATTCCGCCCGTTGGGCTTCCCTTATGTTCCGGGGGGCGTCGGACGGCAAGGCTCCCTATAATCAAATGGCTGTCCGGCAAAACGGTACGTATGAAGTGGCTTACCGGAAGCCCGATAACAGCTGGTCGGTCATCGCCAGCGGGCCTTCGCAAGCTTTGGAATTGAATAAGGACTACCGGTTCAAGGTCCGTGTCTTCGAAAATAACGTTAAGGAGTACATTAAAGCGAACGATGAAACAGACTACAGGCTTCTTGTGGACAAAAGTTTCGATACGGAACTGCTGGCTCGGGGAAAGGTCGGATTTCAGGCAGATCAAAGCACGGTTTCTTTTGACAACCTGAAGGTTACCCGGATTACGGCGGACGAACTGCGTCTACAAGCACCCGATTCGGTCGAAGCTTTGACAGGCCCATTATCCGTAACGGGAAGCGTGTATTATTCGGACGGATTGACGGAACCGCTGGAAGAAGGGCAGCTTCGGTTTTATTCATCGGACGAAAGCGTCTTGAAAGTGAATGGCGACAAGGTATATCCGGTAAAAGAAGGAACGGCGACGCTTACGGCGGTTTACGCCAATGCGGAATGGTCCGGTTACGTAACGGTCACGCCAAGCTCCACGGGACTAGCCGTGACCTCTCTTGCTCATGAAACCGGCTACGTGCTGGCCGATACGAGTCAAGAGCTTGACCTGAATGGGCTTGAGTTCCAGGCCAAGTTTAATGACTTTTCGGAAGGACCTGTAACCGGAGCGGAACTGGAGTGGACCTCGAGTGACAGTAACGTTTTGATCACTGACGGAAAGTTGATTGCGCAGCAAAAGGGGATATACACCGTTGCCGGTCAGAAGGATGAAGCTGCGGTAAAGTTGATGATCGTGGCGAAGGACATAGGGGACGCCGAGTATGTCCTCTATGAAAATAACTTTGACCAGGAAACGGAAGGCGAGCTGCCGGACGGCTGGACAAGAATCGAAGGTTCTTCGAAGGATAAAGCGGCCGTTACTGCAGGAGCCTTCGTGATTCAGGCGGGTTCGGCGCCGGATAATCCCTCAAGGGTGCTGCTGCCGGAATATCTGCAGCTGTTCGGCGATTACAAAATCGAAGCGGACGTAAGTCATCTCGCAGCTAATGATCCGGCCAGATGGCATTCCATCATGTACCGGATCCAAAATCCGCAAAACGGCGGATATCCTTATTATCAAATGGCTGTCCGGCAAAATGCTACGGCAGTCAACGGCGTGGAGTTCGCCGAACGGACGCCTTCGAATGCCTGGAATGTCATGAATAAGGGTTCCTTCACCGAAAACATCAGTCCGGATAAAATGTACCATTATACGGTTACTACCTACGGTGATCGAGTGATGGAGTCGATCAATGATCAAGTAATCATCAATACGGCTAACGGAGGTTCCTACTTGAAGGGCGGCATCGGGCTGCAGGCGAACGGGAGCGTCATGAAGCTGGATAACCTGCGGATCACGCTCCAACTGGAGGAACTGCCGCCGCTGCCTGAAGAACGCTTCGTTTCGGTAGCGGAAACGGATACGCGGATTGCCCTTGCCCCATCCGTAATTGCAGAACTGGAAAGCGTACAGCAATTGAATGGGTTTAAGGACGGAAATCTACCCGCTACCCTCGTTATTCATGTGGACAAGGATTTAAATGTGATGTCATCCGGCAGCGGCAAAGCCATCATGAGCTTAAATAAGGCGCTGGAGACTATTGATGCGTTGATGATTCCCGCTTTTTACGTCAAGGATGAACAAACGGTCGAAGCCCTGACGGAGTATTTGAAAAGCATCAATTTGGAGGATGTCTTTATCGTATCCTCTGATCCCGACCTTGTGAAAAAGGGCAGGGAGTCCTTTGGGATGATCCGCGGAATTATCGATTTCAGCGGGATTAAGACCGCAACCGAGAAGGAATTGATGGAATTACGGAAAAAGGCAACGCTTAGCAAAGCCAAAATCGTGATTCTTCCTCAAGCCGTGGCGACAAAGGAGAATATTTCTTACCTTCAGCAGCGGACAATGGTGGTTTGGGTCAAAGAAAGCGTGACAGCCGACAATCAGGAGAAAGTGGTGAACTTGCACCGCCTGATTACGGCAGGAGTCAACGGGATCGTAACTCATTCACCGGAGATGGCGAGAAGCGCGCTTGAGCTTTACTCGCATGAGTCTACGCTGATCCGAAAGCCTTATATTATCGGTCACAGAGGGATGCCTTCCGTTGCTCCCGAAAATACGATCATCAGCAACAAGCTCTCTCTGGATGCGGGTGCCGACTTTATTGAGAATGACATCTATTTGTCCAAGGACGGACACCTGGTCATTATCCATGACAGCGTGGTTGATTCGACAACCGACGGCACGGGTCTGGTAGAAAACATGACCTTGGAAGAACTGCGGAAACTAAAAGTCAATCAGGTACCCGGAACTGATTATCCCGAGGCGCGAATCGCAACCCTGGAGGAGCAGATCGACCTGGCCAGAGAACGGGGCGCCATGATTTACGCGGAAATAAAGACAGGCACTCCTGCGGCGGTGGATGCCTTTGTGAAGCTGGTTAAAGAAAAGGATGCCGAGGATTTAATTAATGTCATGTCATTCGATACGAATCAGCTGATCCGGCTTGCCGAGCAAATGCCCGACATGCCGCTGGGGCTGTTGACCGGAGGATACGCGAACGAGAACCGGGTTAACGGCGCGCTTCGCGAGACGCTTACAGTGATGCAGCAGTATAACACGACTTTAAATACCAGCTATGGCGGACTGGGGCCGAAGTTTATGGAAGCAGCCCATCATCGCGGCCTGCTCGTTTCACCTTGGACTTATAATAACAATGCCGATTTTAAATCGATATTTATGACGGGCGTCTTCGGAATTACGACGGACTATGCGTTTTGGGCAAAAGATTGGGACATTACGCTGGAAGCCGGGCAAAAGGAAGTAGCGCTTAAGCAGGGAGAGAGCATCAAGCTATCGGCCACAGCGGAGAGCTACAGCCATAACTTGAAGGCGATCAGCCCGGATATTGTGCTTTTGGATGACAACGGGGTTATTAAGCTCGATGAGACGGAACAAGGCCGAATTACGGCGTTGAAACCGGGCCGTACCTATGTTTTGCTCCGTTATACCGCGTCCCTGGACGAGGAGAAGCCCTATGATATCTATACGGAACCGGTGCTGATTCGGGTTTCCGGAAACGGGAACGGCGGAGGAGATAACGGCGGAGATGGAAATGGCAACGGAAACGGAAACGGAAACAACGGAAATAATAACAGCGGTAATGGTTCGGCAAATAACGGAAACGGCAGTGGAGGTAACGCCGATCCCGGTAACCCGGGCAACAACACCGGCAATAACGGAAACACCGACAATAACGGCAATAACGGCAATAACGGCAATAACGGTAATAACGGAAACAGCAACGGTGCAACTCCGGCACGGCCTTTGCCGACGGATGTCGCTAATCACTGGGCTGCGGCTTCGATACGGCGTCTGGTTGAACAAGGCATAATGAACGGTTATGGTGACGGTACGTTTAAGCCGAACCTTATGATGAGTAGAGCCGAGTTTGCGGCAGTGGTTTCCCGAATGCTCGATTTTGACGGGACGTCAAGTACATCATCGGCCTATAAGGATATCGAAGCCGGCGCTTGGTATGCCGAGTACGTAAACGGGCTTCAGCAGGCCGGACTGATCGGCGGCTTCTCGGACGGAACTTTTAGACCGGGTCAAAAGATCACGAGAGAAGAAGCGATGGTTATTCTCTACAGAGCGTTGAAGGCGGATATGCCGCAAACAGATAAGGAAGCTCTTGATTTTAAGGATGAGAACAAGATTTCTAGCTGGGCTTATGAAGCGGTTCAAGCCTGGGTTTCTGCCGGCGTTGTTTCCGGTTATCCAGACGGAACGATAAAGCCGAAAGCGAATATTACCCGGGGTGAAATAGCAGCCCTCATCGCCCCTTTGCTTAAATGATTTTGAATTTGGATCAGACAGGCCCCCCGTTCGATTGAATCGGATGGGGGGATTATATGAAATCGAAAAAAAGAGATCAAAAAAGTGTTGCAAGGTACATCTGGATTTGTTATACTAATTCTTGTCGCCGCTTCTGGGCGGTATTGAATAAGGCCCGTTGGTCAAGGGGTTAAGACACCTCCCTTTCACGGAGGTAACAGGGGTTCGAATCCCCTACGGGTCACCATTTGTTTATTGAATATGCGGTCGTGGTGGAATGGCAGACACGCTATCTTGAGGGGGTAGTGGGCGTACGCCCGTGGAGGTTCGAGTCCTCTCGACCGCATCATGTGTTAAAGGAGCAGTCCCGAGTAGTTTTGACTACGAGGGGGGTGCTCCTTTTTCCTTTGAACGTAAATCCGATTTTTCGTTCGATCTTCATTGGATAAAATCCAATGAAAGGGGGCGAATTGGACTTAGACTATTAAGTGGACACACCTCTAATGGAACCTGCTAAACTAAAAGAAATAATGTTGAGGTGTGACATGGGACAAAAACGGAAACATTACACTGAAGAATTTAGACGAAAAACGATTGA